>NZ_JAOTIK010000001.1:1445000-2815000 GCF_030116705.1 Streptomyces sp. ML-6 | reverse complement strand
CCAGTAAACGGCGGTGGTAACTATAACCATCCTAAGGTAGCGAAATTCCTTGTCGGGTAAGTTCCGACCTGCACGAATGGCGTAACGACTTCTCGACTGTCTCAACCATAGGCCCGGTGAAATTGCACTACGAGTAAAGATGCTCGTTTCGCGCAGCAGGACGGAAAGACCCCGGGACCTTTACTACAGTTTGATATTGGTGTTCGGTTCGGCTTGTGTAGGATAGGTGGGAGACTGTGAAGCGGCCACGCCAGTGGTTGTGGAGTCGTCGTTGAAATACCACTCTGGTCGTGCTGGATGTCTAACCTGGGTCCGTGATCCGGATCAGGGACAGTGTCTGATGGGTAGTTTAACTGGGGCGGTTGCCTCCTAAAGGGTAACGGAGGCGCCCAAAGGTTCCCTCAGCCTGGTTGGCAATCAGGTGTTGAGTGTAAGTGCACAAGGGAGCTTGACTGTGAGACCGACGGGTCGAGCAGGGACGAAAGTCGGGACTAGTGATCCGGCAGTGGCTTGTGGAAGCGCTGTCGCTCAACGGATAAAAGGTACCCCGGGGATAACAGGCTGATCTTCCCCAAGAGTCCATATCGACGGGATGGTTTGGCACCTCGATGTCGGCTCGTCGCATCCTGGGGCTGGAGTCGGTCCCAAGGGTTGGGCTGTTCGCCCATTAAAGCGGTACGCGAGCTGGGTTTAGAACGTCGTGAGACAGTTCGGTCCCTATCCGCTGTGCGCGTAGGAATATTGAGAAGGGCTGTCCCTAGTACGAGAGGACCGGGACGGACGAACCTCTGGTGTGCCAGTTGTCCTGCCAAGGGCATGGCTGGTTGGCTACGTTCGGGAGGGATAACCGCTGAAAGCATCTAAGCGGGAAGCCTGCTTCGAGATGAGTATTCCCGCCAACTTGATTGGTTAAGGCTCCCAGCAGACGACTGGGTTGATAGGCCAGATGTGGAAGCCCGGTGACGGGTGGAGCTGACTGGTACTAATAGGCCGAGGGCTTGTCCTCAGTTGCTCGCGTCCACTGTGTTGTTCTGGAATAACGAACGGCTGTGTTGTTGCCGGTGGTTCAGTAATTCCATAGTGTTTCGGTGGTCATTGCGTTAGGGAAACGCCCGGTTACATTCCGAACCCGGAAGCTAAGCCTTTCAGCGCCGATGGTACTGCAGGGGGGACCCTGTGGGAGAGTAGGACGCCGCCGAACAGTTTTTCCGGGAAAGCCCCGTGCCGCCAGGCACGGGGCTTTTCTGCGTTGCTCATCCGTTACCGCCTTTCGGCGGTTTTTTGTTTTTCAGGCCGGTCGGTCAGGCCGTGGCCGGTCACCCCTCCTCTGCGCTCCCCGGCCGGTGACACCAGAGCCAAAAAATTTTGAGCAGTGATGTCGAGAACCCGTGGTCGGCTCCGTCCCCGTGGTGAACGTGACCAAGATGGGTTGCAGCCGCATCAGTACCGACATCAGTACCGAGGAGAGACACGATGGCCAAGTACCTGCTGCTCAAGCACTACCGAGGCGCCCCGACCCCGGTCAACGACGTATGCATGGACCAGTGGACGCCGGAGGAGATCTCGGCCCACATGCAGTACATGCATGACTTCGCGGCCCGGTTGGAAGGGACCGGAGAGTTCGTCGACGGGCAGGCGCTCGCCCCCGAGGGGACATGGGTCCGCTACGACGGGGAGGGACGGCCCCCGGTCACCGACGGCCCGTTCGCCGAGACCAAGGACCTCATCGCCGGCTGGATGGTGATCGACGTCGACAGTTACGAGCGCGCCGTCGAGCTGGCCGGGGAACTCTCGGCCGCTCCCGGGGCCGGCGGAAAGCCGATCCACGAGTGGCTCGAGGTGCGTCCGTTCCTGGCCGCGCCGCCCACCATCGCGGAGTGACCACCTCGATGAACGAGGTCCTGCTCCGGAGCCTCACACCGAACGTGCTCGGAATCCTCGTCCGCCGCGGAGCAGACTTCGCGGCGGCCGAGGACGCCGTACAGGACGCGCTGGTCGAAGCGGTCCGGGTCTGGCCGACCGACCCGCCGCGGGATCCGAAGGGCTGGCTGATCACCGTGGCCTGGCGTCGGTTCCTCGACGCGAGCCGGGCGGACGCGGCCCGCCGCCGGCGTGAGGACCTGGTTGACGAGGAGCCGGCGCCCGGCCCTGCCCCCGCCGCGGACGACACGCTCCAGCTCTACTTCCTGTGCGCCCACCCGTCGCTGACGCCGTCCTCCGCGGTCGCTCTCACCCTGCGCGCCGTCGGCGGACTGACCACCCGCCAGATCGCCCAGGCGTACCTGGTGCCCGAGGCGACCATGGCGCAGCGCATCAGCCGGGCCAAACGCACCGTCTCCGGCGTACGGTTCGACCGGCCCGGCGACGTCGCCACCGTGCTGCGCGTCCTCTACCTGGTCTTCAACGAGGGCTACTCCGGCGACGTCGACCTCGCCGCCGAGGCCATCCGGCTCACCAGGCAGCTCGCGGCC
This sequence comes from Streptomyces sp. ML-6, assembly GCF_030116705.1. Classification (NCBI taxonomy): domain Bacteria; kingdom Bacillati; phylum Actinomycetota; class Actinomycetes; order Kitasatosporales; family Streptomycetaceae; genus Streptomyces; species Streptomyces sp. ML-6. The sequence continues at coordinate 2,812,529 of NZ_JAOTIK010000001.1, read as the reverse complement.
TCGATCGATCACCCCGAGGTGGCGGGGCTGCTCGCCCTCATGCTGCTCCACCACGCCAGACGTGCCGCCCGGACCGCGTCCGACGGCAGCCTGGTGCCACTTGCCGAGCAGGACCGCAGCCGATGGGACACCGGACTGATCGCCGAGGGCGTCGGAATCCTGCAGGCGGCCCTCGCCCGTGACCGGCTGGGCGAGTTCCAGGCCCAGGCCGCCATCGCGGCACTCCACGCCGACGCGCCCAGGGCCGAGGAGACCGACTGGGTACAGATCGTCGAGTGGTACGACGAACTCGTACGCCTGACCGACAATCCGATCGTCCGGCTCAACCGTGCGGTGGCCGTCGGAGAGGCCGACGGACCGCGCGCGGGACTGGCGGCTCTCACGGTGCTGGACGACTCGTTGCCCCGTCACACCGCGGTGGCGGCGTACCTACACGAGCGCGACGGCGATTTGGCGACGGCGGCACGGCTGTACGCCGAGGCTGCCCGGAAAGCCCCCAACCTCGCCGAACGCGACCACCTGACCCGCCGGGCCGCCCGGCTCAACACCCACCAGCGGCGCTGACGGGACGAGCCCGACTCCTCCCGCAGCCGCATGGCGGGCGCGGGCTCAGAGTCGTCCGGCCCCCTTGAGAGCGAGATAGGCGTCGGCGAGGGCCGGGGCGAGGTTGTCCGGAGTGGCGTCCACCACCACGGCGCCGTGGCGCTGCAACCGCTCCGCGATACGCAGCCGCCCCGCCCTGTCCTGGGCGCCCGCGGCAGCTTCGTAGACCGCCTCCACCGTGCCCCTGGCCTTAGCCATCCGCTCGACATGGGGATCCGCCACGGAAGCCACCAGCACCGTGTGGCGCTGGGTCAGGCGGCGCAGTACGGGAAGCAGCCCCTCTTCCACGGGGGCGGTGTCCAGACCGGTCAGCAGCACGACCAGGGAACGGCGAGGCGCACCGGCGAGGACAGCGGCGCTGAGGCCCCGGGCATCGGTTTCCACGAGGGCCGGTTCGACGGGGGCCAGGGCGTTCACCATGGCCGACAGGATCTCGCCCGCCGACCGGCCCTGGACCTGTGCACGGACCCGGCGGTCGTAGGCGAGCAGGTCCACGCGGTCGCCCGCACGGGTGGCGAGCGCCGTGAGCAGCAGGGCCGCGTCCAGGGACGCGTCGAGACGGGGCACGTCACCGACCCGTCCCGCCGAGGTGCGACCGGTGTCCAGGACGATGAGGATGTGGCGGTCCCGCTCGGGGCGCCATGTGCGCACCGCCACGGCGGACTGACGCGCTGTGGCCCGCCAGTCGATGGAACGGGTGTCGTCGCCGGGCACGTACGCGCGCAGGCTGTCGAACTCCGTTCCCTCGCCGCGGGTGAGCACGCTGGTGCGGCCGTCGAGTTCACGGAGCCGGGAGAGCCGGGACGGCAGGTGCTTCCTGCTCGTGAACGGAGGCAGCACCCGCACCGTCCAGGGGACGTGGTGATATCCCTGGCGGGCGGCGAGCCCCAGCGGGCCGAACGAGCGGACGGTGACGCGCTCGGCGTGGCGATCGCCACGCCGAGTGGGCTTCAGGAACGTGGTCAGCCGACGGCGTTCCCCCGCCGGGACAGTCAGCCTGTGGCGGGAGGCGGCCTGTTCCGTCCCCGCGGGCCAGCTGCTGGGGGGCCAGGCGTCACGGAGGTGTGCCCGCAGCCGGCGGCGGGAAGGGTTGGTCACGGTGAGTTGCACCTCGGCGGTCTCGCCGAGTCGAACGTTCGTATCACCGGTTCGGGTGAACTGGAGCGTTCGCACTGGTGCAGCCAGGACGTAGTCGCACAGAATTGCGAGAGAGAGCGGTGCGTTGACCGCGAGCAGGCCGGTCCAGCTCGGGGCCAGGATGCCTACGGGGAGTGACCCCAGGGCGGCCAGCAGGGCGGTACGTCCGGTGAGCGCCACGGTCACCGCCTCATCGGGGTACGGGGACGTGGGCGAGGACCGAGGTGATGACGGAGTCGGGGGTGACCCCCTCCATCTCCGCCTCGGGCCGCAGTTGAATGCGGTGGCGGAGCGTGGGGAGTGCCAGGGCCTTCACATCGTCCGGGATGACGTAGTCACGGCCGGTGAGCCAGGCCCAGGCACGGGCGGTCGACAGCAGCGCGGTGGCACCTCGGGGGGAGACGCCGAGGGCGAGCGAGGGGGATTCACGCGTGGCACGACAGATATCGACGACATAGCCGGCGATCTCGGGAGAGACCTTGATCCGCGCGACCGCGTCGCGGGCGGCCTCGAGGTCGGCCGGACCTGCGACGGGGCGTATGCCCGCCGACTTGAGATCGCGCGGATCGAAGCCGCCGGAATGCCGGATGAGGACGTCGACCTCGTCCTCCCGTGAGGGGAGCGGCACCGTCAGCTTGAGCAGGAAACGGTCCAGCTGGGCTTCGGGAAGCGGGTAGGTGCCCTCGTACTCGACGGGGTTCTGCGTGGCGGCGACGAGGAAGGGGTCGGGCAGCCGCCGAGGGGTTCCGTCGACGGTGACCTGGCGCTCCTCCATGGCTTCCAAGAGGGAGGACTGCGTCTTGGGAGGGGTGCGGTTGATCTCGTCGGCGAGAAGCAGGTTGGTGAAGACGGGACCGGGCTGGAAGGAGAACTCCGCTGTACGGGCGTCGTAGATCAGCGAGCCGGTGACGTCGCTGGGCATCAGGTCGGGGGTGAACTGGACGCGCTTGGTGTCGAGTTCGAGCGAGGCGGCGAGGGCCCGGACCAGGAGGGTCTTGGCCACCCCGGGTACGCCTTCGAGCAGGACGTGACCCCGGCAGAGCAGGGCGACGACGAGTCCCGTGACCGCGGGGTCCTGGCCGACCACGGCCTTGGCGATCTCGGAGCGCAGTGCTTCCAGGGCTGCGCGGGCCGTGTCGCCGTTCCCGGTGGTCTCGGGGGTGCCGGCGGGCACCGGGGGCGGGGCGCTCATGACGTGCGTACCTCTCTTTCGAGGGTGTCGAGTTGGTCTGCCAGGCGGACGAGAGCGGTGTCGTCGGCCGGAACGGGGCCGAAGAGCAGCGACTGGAGGCTGTCGTCGGTGGTGCCGAGGCGGGCGGAAAGAGCGGGGACGAGCACCGAGGGGGAGTGGGCGTCGCGGGAGGAGACGCCGATGAGCGGGGCGATACGGGTACGGGACGCGGCACGCAGCGAGTCGGCGGCGCGGTCACGGGCGTTCGTCCTGCGGTAGAGGCGGGCCCGGCCCTCGGTGGATTCGGAGGCGCGGATGGCCACGGGCAGTCGCTCGGCCACCAGGGGGCCCAGGCGGCGGCCGCGCCAGATGGCGGCGAGTACGGCGGCCAGGGCCAGCTGGAGCGTGCCCCACAGCCAGCCCTGCGGAATCAGGTCGGTGAAGCTGCGACCGTCACCGGCTCCGTCGCCGTCGTCTCCGGCGGCGGAAACATCGGCGAGTGAAGGGAGGTACCAGACCAGATGAGGACGGGAACCGAGAAGTTGCAGGGCCAGGGAGGCGTTGCCCCGGTGGGCGAGCCGGTCGTTGCGAAGAAGGTCGGGGGAACCGAGGAGCACGGTGTCACCGGCGCCCCGCTCGACCAGGAGCAGGGTGGGAAGGCCGTCGCTCGGGAAGCAGGAGGTGGTGGCGGAACCGTCCGCGGTGTAGCGGAAGCCCCCCGTTTCGGCATCGCCCGCGGCACGGGCGGCGGGCAGCGGGCATTCGGGGTCGCGGGGGACCACGGGGCCGGCGGGCTCGGCGCCGACGCCGGGCACCAGCGTGCTCACGGAGGAAGGTCCCGCCGCGAGGAAGACGGTACGGCCGGCCGAGCCCTCGGCCGCGGCGCGGAGCCTCTCCTGCCGGTCCGGGGCCAGCAGGTCGGGGGAGGTGACGAGCAGCGTGGTGTCGGGGCCCAACCGGGCCGTGGCCTCGCGGAGGGTGGTGACCACCTGGACGGAGACCCCGCGGTCCTCGAGGAGTTCGGCGACGGCCCGGCTGCCGTACTGGTCGGCGGAGCGGGGGTCGAGGCGGCCGTGTTGGTCGCCGGAGCGCACGCTCGCCAGGGCGATCGCGGCGACGACGAGCAGAAGCAGGGCGAGCAGCAGGCCGCGGACGCGGGCCCAGACCTGGCGGGGAGTGAGGGACGCCGAGGTAGCGGCGGTGACCCGGGTCATTCGGCCGCTCCCGGGGTCGCGGCCGTCAGGACGGGCTTGGCGGTTTCGAGTGCGAGGTCCAGGTCCCGCACGTCCAGGTACGCCCGCTCGTCGGCGGCACGGCCACCGTACGTGACGTCGTCGAACTCCCTGGCGGCGGCACGGAGCCGGGTCGCGTGCGCGGGCAGTGAACGGCCCGCCTCAGCGGCGGCCTCGTCGGCGGTGCGTCCGGGGCGGGGGGTCAGCAGGGCGCGTTCCTCCAGGGAACGGACCAGGGCGCGCATGCGCTCCTGGACCGCCTCGTTCCAGCGCTGGGCGGCCGCGTGCGTCTCGGCGGCCTTCCGGTGTTCGGCCGCGCTGCGGGGGGCGTCGTCGAAGAGGGCGTCCGCGGAGCGCATGGCGGGGCGCGGGGTCCCGAGCCGCCACCAGAGCGCGACGAGCAGCCCGATGACGACCAGTACGAGCACGACGAGGCCGAGCGGACCGCCCGGTGCGGCGCCGGATGCCTTGCCCAGGAGGTCGCCGATCCAGTCCCAGAGCTGGTCGAGGCCGCGCTGGAGGAGATTGGGATCGTTCTCGTGGTACATCGGCTTGGACAGTTCGCGCTCGGCGGCCTCCCGGGCGGGAACCCGTGGGGTGTCCACGGGTGTGTCGCCGCTCGCGCGGATCAGTGACCGTACTGCTGTGATGCCCCCCGCTCCCGACACGGCATCAGTTCCCGGTGTCGTATCCGGGCAGGCCCGCAGCCCGGCCGAGTTCGAGGTCGAGCGCCTCGCGGCGGATGCGCTGATCGATGTAGAGCAGGGCCATCACACCGGCGGAGAGCGGATAGGTGATCGTCGAGATGACCACTTCGCCGATGCCGGAGACAATGAGGAAGGGCCAGCCGAAGTCCATGGACCCGTCCGTGAGGACGGATTCGATTCCGCCCCCGTCCACGGCCATCGCGATGACGCCGAAGGGGATGGCGACGATGAGGGACACGACGAACGTCAGCAGCCAGGTGAGGGCCAGGACGCCGAAGGTCCGCCACCAGGCGCCCCCGACGAGCTTCGCGGACCGGCGCATGGAGGCGGCGATCGACTGCCGCTCCAGCATCAGGGCCGGGGAGGCGAGGCTGAAGCGGACCATCAGCCAGATGGTGACGGCGGACGAGGCCAGGAAACCGATGAGGGCCAGTCCCGCGCCGGCGGCGGAGCCGATCAGGAGCCCCGGCAGGATGCCGACCGTCAGGATGGCGGCGCTGATCAGGGCAAGCAGCAGGGTCAGCCCCAGGAGCTGAGCGAGCCGGGGCCGGGCCTCGGCCCACGCCTCGCCGAGCGTCACCGGGCGTCCCAGCACCGAGCGGCTGATCACCACGGTCAGCACGGAGGTCGTGATCAGCGTGGCGATCATGCCGATCAGCACGGAGGGCAGGCTGTTGACCAGGGTCGACTGCGCCGAGTCGGCGGCCTGCCGCAGCACCTCCGGCCCGGTGGCGTCCGGGTCGATCTCCACGGGGTCCGGCAGCAGGAAGCGTTGTACGAGGATGATCGCGATCTGGGCGATCACCGACACGGTGAGCGTGATGCCGAGGACCGTGCGCCAGTGGGCGCGCATGGTGGAGACCGCGCCGTCGAGGATCTCGCCGACGCCGAGGGGGCGGAGCGGGATGACACCGGGCTTGGCCGCGGCGGGCGGCTGCCCCCAGCCAGGGCCGTACGGTCCGCCGCCCGGACCGGGGCCCGGGCCTCCGGCACCCCGGCCGGCGGGAGGAGGTGTGTGGGGGCCTGTGCCGGGAGCGCTCGGTGGGGACCACTGCCCTGCGGGCGGCTGGGTGGAGGACCAGTTGCCTCCACGGCTGCTGCCGTCGGCGGGCTCGGAAGGCCGGGGGACGTTCGCGCCCTGGCCCTCGGAGGGGGCGGATCCGGGCGAGGCCCAGCCCGGAGTGTCGTTCATTCTCGCTCCTTCACGGTCCTGACCGCTCATCGGGGCAGCAGGTTGGCAGCCATCGTGCCACGCGACGCCCCGCCATGGACCGGGCGCTCCATCTCCTTCGTACCTTCATCCGCAGGGGCCTCACCGGGCAGACTGGGCGAATGGCTGATCAGGACGAGCAATCGGCGGTGGGCATCGAGTCCCCCGCACCCTCCGTACTCCGCTGGGCCGAGCCTCCGGAAGGACCTGCGCTGGTGCTTCTCGACCAGACCCGGCTGCCGGCGGAGGAGGTCGAGCTGGGCTGTGCCGATGTGCCCGAGCTGGTGCGGGCGATCCAGACGCTGGCGGTGCGCGGCGCCCCGTTGCTGGGCATCGCGGGGGCCTACGGGGTCGCACTCGCGGCCGCCCGGGGCGATGACATCGCGCGGGCCGCGGAGCTGCTGGAGCGGGCGCGCCCCACCGCGGTGAACCTCGGGTACGGGGTGCGGCGGGCCGCCGGGGCGTACCGCCGGGCCGTCGAGAAGGGCGCGGACCGGGAGCGGGCCGCGGCGGCGGTGCTGGCCGAGGCCCGGGCGCTGCACCGGGAGGACGCCGAGGCCAGCGGGCGCATGGCCCGGTACGGCCTCGCCCTGCTGGACGAACTGCTGCCCGGCGGGGACGGGCACCGGCTGCTGACGCACTGCAACACGGGGGCGCTCGTCTCGGGCGGCGAGGGCACCGCCTTCGCCGTGGCACTCGGGGCGCACCGGCAGGGCCGGCTGAGGCGGCTGTGGGTGGACGAGACGCGTCCGCTGCTGCAGGGGGCCAGGCTGACCGCGTACGAGGCGGCACGCAACGGCATGCCGTACGACCTGCTCACGGACAATGCCGCGGGTTCGCTGTTCGCCGCGGGGGAGGTGGACGCCGTGCTCATCGGGGCGGACCGCATCGCCGCGGACGGGTCGGTGGCGAACAAGGTGGGGAGTTACCCGCTGGCGGTGCTCGCCAAGTACCACCACGTGCCGTTCATCGTGGTGGCGCCGACCACGACCGTCGACCTGCGCACCCCGGACGGCGCGTCGATCGTCGTGGAGCAGCGGGCGGCGAATGAAGTGACGGAGTTCACATCGTCGCGGCTGCGAGGGGCGGACGGCAGCGTCGGCGGGGTGCCCGTGGCGCCGGTGGGAACCCCTGCATACAACCCCGCGTTCGACGTCACGCCGCCGGAACTGGTCACGGCGATCGTCACGGAGGAGGGCGCCGTTTCCCCGGTGACGGGGGCCGGACTGGCGGAGCTGTGCGCCAGATCATCGCAGGTAACGATTAGCTAATGGGATGATGTCGATTATGAAGGGACGAGTCCTTGTCGTCGACGACGACACCGCACTGGCCGAGATGCTCGGGATTGTGCTGCGTGGTGAAGGGTTTGAGCCGTCGTTCGTAGCGGACGGCGACAAGGCACTTGCCGCATTTCGTGAGGCCAAGCCGGACCTGGTCCTGCTGGATCTCATGCTGCCCGGCAGGGACGGCATCGAGGTCTGCAGACTGATCAGGGCCGAGTCGGGTGTGCCGATCGTCATGCTCACGGCCAAGAGCGACACGGTCGACGTGGTGGTGGGCCTGGAATCCGGGGCCGACGACTACATAGTCAAGCCGTTCAAGCCCAAGGAACTGGTCGCCCGGATCAGGGCCCGACTGCGCAGGTCCGAGGAGCCGGCGCCCGAGCAGCTCGCCATCGGTGACCTGGTCATCGACGTGGCCGGGCACTCGGTGAAGCGGGATGGGCAGTCGATCGCCCTCACCCCGTTGGAGTTCGACCTGCTGGTCGCGCTCGCCCGCAAGCCGTGGCAGGTCTTCACCCGCGAGGTGCTGCTGGAGCAGGTGTGGGGATACCGCCACGCCGCCGACACCCGGCTGGTGAACGTGCACGTTCAGCGGCTGCGCTCCAAGGTCGAGAAGGACCCGGAGCGGCCGGAGATCGTGGTGACCGTCCGAGGAGTCGGCTACAAGGCCGGACCGAGCTGACATGACCCTGGGTAACGCTGCTCCGCAGCCCGGGGAGCCGGGAGCCCGTGCGGAGCGGGGTGCCGGCCCAGGAAACAAGGCGTCCCAGGTCGGGCGCCTTCTTCAGGGCGGCCGGTTGTTCCACGACCGGGCGCCCGGCGGTCCCGTGCCGCGCCTGCTGATGCGCTGGGTGCGCCGTCCGCTGCTGCCCGTCGTGCGGCTGTGGCGGCGCAACATCCAGCTGCGGGTCGTCGCCGGCACGCTGCTCATGTCGCTGGGCGTGGTGCTGCTCCTCGGCCTGGTCGTGATCGGGCAGGTGCGCAACGGCCTGCTCGAGGCCAAGGGCAAGGCCGCCCAGACCCAGGCCGCCGGCGGTTTCGCCGCGGCCCAGGAGAAGGCGAACGCCCCGCTCGCCCCCGGTGGCCAGGGCGGCGGCACGACGGACGGCGGCACGGCCAACAACTCCTGGCGGACCGAGCTCGTCGACCAACTCGCCAGCGGCGGGAAGAACGCCTTCCACGTGGTCGCGCTCAGCGCCGACGAGGACACCCGGGCGCCGCGCGGATCGGGGAGCGTGAACGCGGCGAGCATCCCGCAGAAGCTGCGGGACTCCGTGAACAAGGGCCAGGGGGCGTTCCAGACGTACTCCCTGATCGAGTACGAGTCCGGCGAGCAGGAACCGCAGCCCGGCCTCGTCGTGGGCAAGCGGCTCTACGACATCGACCACAACCCGTACCAGCTCTACTACCTCTTCCCGCTGACGCAGGAGGAGAAGTCGTTGACGCTGGTCATGACCACGCTGGCGACGGCGGGCCTGTTCGTGGTCGTACTGCTCGGGGCCATCGCCTGGTTCGTGGTGCGGCAGGTCGTCACGCCCGTGCGGATGGCGGCGGGCATCGCCGAGCGGCTCTCCGCCGGCCGGCTCCAGGAGCGGATGAAGGTCACCGGCGAGGACGACATCGCCCGGCTCGGCGAGGCCTTCAACAAGATGGCGCAGAACCTCCAGCTGAAGATCCAGCAGCTGGAGGAGCTCTCCCGGATGCAGCGGCGCTTCGTCTCCGACGTCTCCCACGAGCTGCGGACACCGCTGACCACCGTACGGATGGCCGCCGATGTCATCCACGAGGCCCGCAGCGACTTCGACCCCGTGACGGCGCGCTCCGCGGAACTGCTCGGGGACCAGCTCGACCGGTTCGAGTCGCTGCTCTCCGACCTCCTGGAGATCAGCCGGTTCGACGCGGGCGCCGCGGCGCTGGAGGCCGAGCCGATAGACCTGCGCCAGGTGGTGCAGCGGGTGATCGGCGGGGCCGAGCCGCTGGCCGAGTGCAAGGGCACCCGGATCCGGGTGGTCGGCGACGAGCAGCCGGTGATAGCGGAGGCCGACGCGCGGCGGGTCGAGCGGGTGCTGCGCAACCTCGTGGTCAACGCCGTCGAGCACGGCGAGGGACGGGACGTCGTGGTGCGGATGGGGGCCGCTGGGGGAGCGGTCGCCGTGGCCGTCCGGGACTACGGGGTCGGGCTCAAGCCCGGCGAGGCGACCCGGGTGTTCAACCGGTTCTGGCGGGCCGACCCGGCCCGGGCCCGTACGACCGGGGGCACCGGTCTCGGGCTCTCCATCGCGGTGGAGGACGCCCGGCTGCACGGCGGCTGGTTGCAGGCGTGGGGCGAGCCGGGCGGCGGCTCGCAGTTCCGGCTGACGCTGCCGCGCACGGCGGACGAACCGCTGCGCGGCTCGCCGATACCGCTGGAGCCCGAGGACTCCCGGCGCAACCGGGAGAACTCCGGGCGGAACGGGGCCGGGGCGGAGAACGGGCACCGGCTGACGGCCGTGCCGAGCCAGTCCGGCGGCGCCGACCGGCCCGCCCTGCCCGGGCCGCCGAGGACCCCCGCGGCGCCGCGGACGGCACCTGCCTCGGTGCATCCGGCGGCCCTTCCCGGCAGTGGCGCCCGCGTGGTCGCGCGGCCCGCCGAGGACCGGCCGGGCGGCGAATTGGACACGGTGGTGCAGGATTCGGAGCAAGGGGCATGAATCGTGGGCGCTGACCGTCGCAGGGACGGCCGTGGGCGTGTGCCGGCACTGCTCGTGCTGCTCGGATGTGGCGCGGTGCTGCTGTCCGCGTGCAGCTCGATGCCCGTCACCGGGGACGTCAAGGCCGTCGACGCCTCGCAGCCGGGCGACTCCCAGGTGCAGGTGTACGCCGTCGCGCCGCGTGACAACGCCACCACCGACGAAGTGGTCGACGGTTTCCTGGAGTCGATGACCAGTGACGACTCGGAGTTCAGGACGACCCGCAAGTACCTGACGAAGGAGGCGGCCAAGAACTGGAATCCGGGCGCCTTCACCACCGTGCTCAGCAAGGCGCCGAACCGGAAGGACCGTCCCGTCCGGGACGGCGACCGCAACATCACCGAGGTCACCTACACCCTGACCGGCACGAGGGTGGCGACGGTCGACGCCCAGGACGTCTACCAGCCGCTCGCCCCCGCCGACTACAGCCAGACCCTGCACGTGGTGAAGGAGGACGGGCCGGAGGGCAAGGAGTGGCGGATCGACCGCGTGCCGGACGGCCTCCTGCTCGGGCAGTCGGACTTCAAGCGCCTCTTCCGGTCCGTCAACAAGTACTACTTCGCGACGGAACGGAAGACGGTGCCATCGACCCTGGTGGCCGACCCCGTCTACCTCCGCAGCCGGACGGATCCCGTCACGGGGATGGACACCGTGACCCAGTCCGTCCGCAGCCTCCTCGCGGGACCGACCAACTGGCTGCGGCCCGTGGTCGGATCCCGGTTCCCCCCGGGCACGGAGCTGAAGAAGGGCGTCACCTCCCTGGCACCCGACGACCGCAACGTACTGAAGGTGCCGCTGAACAAGAAGGCGGACGGGGTCGGCCAGCGGTCCTGCCGCATGATGGCCTCGCAGGTCCTCTACACCCTGCGGGATCTGACGTCGGCTCGGGTCGAGCAGGTCGAGCTGCAGCGTTCGGACGGCTCCACGCTGTGCGCGCTCGGGGCGGACCAGGCGGAGGAGTTCACCCCCGACGGTTCGTCGAGCGGCCCGGACAGCCAGTACTTCGTCGACGACAAGGGGCACGTGGAACGGATCCCCGGCAGCACCAAGGGGAGCGGCACCCCGGAGGCCGTGGCCGGTCCCCTCGGCAACGGCCCGATACCGATGAGCGTGATCGGTGTGGCCCGGGACGAGCAGTCGGCGGCGGCGGTCTCGCGCGACGGATCGGCGCTCTACGTCACGTCCATCGTCTCGGACGAAGAGCTCCCCGCCCCCTTGGTGACCAGCCGGGCCCACAGCATGAAGAACCGGCTGTCGGCGCCGAGCTGGGACGGCAGTGGCGACCTCTGGGTGGCCGACCGGGATCCCGACAATCCCCGGTTGCTGCTGCTGGACGGGGGTACCGGCAAGCCTCGGGAGGTTGCCGTGCCCGACCTGGGCGAGGGCCGGATCGAGGCGCTGCGGGTGTCCGCGGACGGGGTGCGGATCGCCCTGCTCGTGACCCGGGACGGCCGCAACACCCTGAAGATCGGCCGGATCGAGCGGCGCGGGCCGGAGTCCGGGCAACAGGTGTCGGTGGTGCAGCTGCGCCAGGCCGCACCCCAGCTGACGGACGTGACCGCGATGTCGTGGTCGGGCCGCAGCCGGCTCGTGGTGGTCGGCAAGGAGGAGGGCGGCGTGCAGCAGGTGCGCTACGTCCAGGCGGACGGTTCGACGTCCGCGTCGGGCGCCCTGCCCGGCGTGAACCAGGTCTCGTCGGTCGCGGCGGCGGACGACGAGCAGCTTCCGCTGATGGCGGCCACGTCGAGCGACGGGATCGTGAAGCTGTCGCCCGGCGACAACTGGCAGACAGTGGTCAAGAAGGGGTCCTCGCTGGTCTACCCGGGCTGAGTTCCGCAAGCCCCGCCCGCGTTTTCCACAGGGGTGGCCGACTTTCCTCCCGGAGGGCACAGTGGAGTCATGCGGGGGTGGTGGCGGGAGATCTCCGGGCTGATCCTGCCGGTTTCCTGCGGTGGTTGTGGCAGGCCGCGCGCGGAGCTGTGCGAGGAGTGCCGTGCGGAACTTCTCGGCGGGGCACCGCGCCGGGTGAGACCCGTGCCGGAGCCCGCGGGCCTGCCGGTGGTGCATGCGGCGGCGGCGTACGAGAGAGCGGTGCGGGCGGTGCTCCTGGCCCACAAGGAGCGGGGCGCGCTGGGACTGGCCGGCGCGCTCGGCCAGGCGTTGGCGGGTGCCGTACGGGCCGGGGCGGGACGGGTGGGCGGCGACGGCCCGCTGCTGCTGGTTCCCGTGCCCTCGGCACGGCGGGCGGTGGCTGCGCGGGGCCATGACCCGACGCGCCGGATCGCGCTGGCCGCGGCGGGAGAGCTGAGACGCGGCGGCACCGGTGCCCGGGTGGCCGCGGTGCTGCGCCAGCGGCGTCCGGTGGCCGACCAGGCGGGACTGGGGGCCCGGCAGCGGCAGGTGAATCTGGCGGGGGCCCTGGAGGTCGTGGCCGGGGGCGAACGACTGCTCGGGACCGGGAGGGTGGTGCTGGTGGACGATCTTCTGACGACGGGGGCCTCGCTCGCCGAGGCGGCACGGGCGGTCGGTGCGGCGGGCGGGCGCGCGACAGCTGTTTCCGGCGCCGGGCAGGCGGCTGTTGTCGCAGTATCTCCCGCGGCCTTCGAAATAAACCGGAACTCTTGATGAACTTGCATCGTTGCAGGTAGTGAGTGAGTAAAAACCCGGAACGGAGGTACGCGCGAGTAGCGGGTGCCGACAACCGGCAGAACAGGCTATGTTCGGTTGTGAGGAATGGTGAATGCCGGACCTCGACGAATGCACCACCAGGTTTCGGGCAGGTAACTCACCAGTAGCCCATGGCTGGGAATTCGGTGGGGTGGAGTCCCCGCCGTTGGGGGAGGAGGAGGTGGAAGTCACCGAGTCCGCGGCTCCGGTCGTCACCGGAGCCTGGTGCAAAAGGGAGATGCTCCGCCGCTGAGCGGGGCTTTCCGGGAACGGAGTTCTGCGTGGACATCGTCGTCAAGGGCCGCAAGACCGAGGTGCCCGAGCGGTTCCGCAAGCACGTGGCCGAGAAGCTGAAGCTGGACAAGATCCAGAAGTTCGACGGCAAGGTGATCAGCCTCGACGTCGAGGTGTCCAAGGAGCCGAATCCCCGTCAGGCCGACCGTTCCGACCGGGTGGAGATCACGCTCCGCTCGCGCGGTCCGGTCATCCGGGCGGAAGCGGCCGCAGGCGACCCGTACGCAGCGCTGGACCTGGCCACCGGCAAGCTGGAGGCGCGGCTGCGCAAGCAGCACGACAAGCGCTACAGCCGCCGTGGCAACGGCCGCATTCCCGCTGCCGAGGTCGCCGAGAACGTGCCGGACGCGGCGTCGTTCAACGGCGAGGGCGACCTGATCGCCAGTGAGACGGCCGAGTCCGTGCCCACCACCAGGTTCGGCCCGCTGGAGATCCAGGGCGAGGGCCCGCTGGTGATGCGTGAGAAGACGCACGTCGCCGCGCCGATGTCGCTCGATCAGGCGCTCTACGAAATGGAGTTGGTCGGGCACGACTTCTACCTGTTCGTCGACTCCGAGACCAAGGAACCCAGTGTCGTCTACCGGCGGCACGCCTATGACTACGGTGTCATCCATCTGAGGACCGACCCGCTGGCCGCCGACGAGGCCGGTGGCGCAGGCGGCGCGCTCGGCGGCTGACGCCACGCTTTCGCGGTGCCCCTGGAACGCCTGTGCGCTCCCAGGGGCACCCGTGCGCGGTCACATGATCACCGCTCCGGCGTCCGGGCATGGAATCATGGCGTCCCAAGCCAACCGGTGCTCCGTGAACTGCCGTTGGCGGACTGCTTGTGAACTTCAGGCCATGGCCTTCAGGGGGAGGAACGATGGCGGACGCCTTCGGACCCGTGCGTGACGCGAATGACGCCGACGACATCGCGGGGGCCTGCGGCCCGGACGCGGACAACGGTTTCCGCAAGGAGCCGATCCGGGTCCTCGTGGTGGACGACCACGCGCTCTTCCGCAGAGGCCTGGAGATCGTCCTCGCCCAGGAGGAGGACATCCAGGTCGTCGGCGAGGCCGGAGACGGGTCGGAAGCGGTCGACAAGGCCGCCGACCTGCTGCCCGACATCGTGCTGATGGACGTGCGGATGCCCAAGCGCGGCGGGATCGAGGCCTGCACGGCGATCAAGGAGGTGGCCCCGAGCGCGAAGATCATCATGCTGACGATCAGTGACGAGGAGGCCGACCTCTACGACGCGATCAAGGCCGGCGCCACCGGCTACCTCCTCAAGGAGATCTCCACGGACGAGGTGGCCACGGCAATTCGCGCGGTCGCCGACGGGCAGTCCCAGATCAGCCCCTCCATGGCGTCCAAACTGCTCACCGAGTTCAAGTCGATGATCCAGCGGACCGACGAACGCAGGCTGGTTCCCGCGCCCCGGCTCACCGACCGGGAGCTCGAAGTCCTCAAACTCGTCGCCACGGGCATGAACAATCGCGATATCGCGAAGGAACTGTTCATTTCCGAGAACACCGTGAAGAACCACGTCCGCAACATTCTGGAGAAGCTGCAGCTGCACTCCAGGATGGAAGCCGTCGTCTATGCCATGCGGGAGAAGATCCTGGAGATCAGGTGACCCGACCACGGCGGGACGGGCCACGACGACAGGACCGGACGGAACCACGCCGGGCCAAGGACCGGGCACCGGCAAGAGACGGTGCCGGAACAAGGGACGGTGCCGGAACAAAGGGTGGTACCGGAACAAGAGGCCGTACGGGAAAAAGGTAAAGCGCCGGGCAAGGAGACGGCCGCGCTCACGCCAGGGCGCGGGCGATTTCCCGGGCGAGCGGTTCACGCAGTTCCGGCGCGTCGACCCGCTCCAGCCGGACGTCCGTGCAGCCGACCCAGGACGCGGCCTCCACCAGCGCCTCGGCCATCGGCACCACGGCCTTCCCGCTCTCCAGGGACACCTGCCGGGCGACCAGCGTGCTGCCCTCACGCGCCGGGTCCACCCGGCCCCGCAGCCTCCCGCCCGCCAGCAGCGGCATCGCGAAGTAGCCGTGGACCCGCTTGGGCTTGGGGACGTACGCCTCCAGGCGGTGGGTGAAACCGAAGATCCGCTCGGTGCGCGCCCGCTCCCAGATCAGCGAGTCGAACGGCGACAACAAGGTCGTACGGTGTCGGCCGCGCGGCTCCGAGGCCAGCGCCGCCGGGTCCGCCCAGGCGGGCTTCGCCCAGCCCCGCACCGTCACCGGCACCAGCCCGGAGTCCGCCACCACCGCGTCGAACTGCTCGCCCTTCAACCGGTGGTAGTCCGCGATGTCCGCCCGGGTGCCCACCCCCAGGGATTGGCCCGCGAGCGCGACCAGCCGCCGCAGGCACTCCTTGTCGTCCAGGTCGTCGTGCAGCACGGCATCGGGCAGGGCCCGCTCGGCGAGGTCGTACACCCGCTTCCAGCCGCGTCGCTCGGTGCACACCACCTCGCCGTACATCAGGGCGCGCTCGACGGCGACCTTCGACCCCGACCAGTCCCACCACTCGCCGCCGTTCTTCGCGCCGCCCAGCTCCGTCGCCGTCAGCGGACCCTCGGCGCGCAACTGCTTGATCACCGTCTCGTACACGCCGTCCGGCAGCTCGTGGTGCCACTGCGGGCGCGAGCGGTAGGCGCGCCGGCGGAACGCGAAGTGCGGCCACTCCTCGACCGGCAGGATGCAGGCCGCGTGCGACCAGTACTCGAAGGCGCGGCCGCCCGACCAGTACGCCTCCTCGATCGTGCGTCGGCCGACCGCGCCGAGGCGGGCGTACGGAATCAGCTCGTGCGACCGCGCGAGCACCGAGATCGTGTCGAGCTGCACGGCGCCGAGATGCCGCAGCACGCCCGGCACGCCGGCCCGGCGGGCCGGGGCGCCCAGGAAGCCCTGGGCACGCAGGGCGATCCTGCGCGCCTGGTCGGCGGAGAGTTCGACGGCGGGAGGCGGCACAGAGGTCATGCCCCGCACCCTAGAGGCAGCCACTGACAGCCGGTCCGGGCCCCGGCGGGACCCGGACGGGCCGGCGGGGCCACTCGTTCAGGGGACGGGCAGATAGGGGTGGGTGCCCGGCAGGCCGAGGTCGGAGGGGAGCAGCGCCCCCACCCAGGCATCGCGCCGCACCCCCTTGTTGAACAGCCCCGAACGCTGCTCGCCCTCCATCCGGAACCCCGCCCGCAGGGCCACGGCGCGCGAGGCGGTGTTACCGGCCTCGGCGCGCCACTCCAGCCGGTCGCAGCCCAGCTCCGTGAACGCCCAGCGGGCGGCGGACAGCACCGCTTCCGTCGTGTAGCCGTTCCCGCGGTGCTCGGCGGCGGACCAGAAACCCACCTCGTACAGGCCCGGGAGGTTGTGGCGGGTGAGGCCGAGCGCGCCCACCAGGGCCCCGCCGGTGCGCAGGACCACCGCGAAGTTGTACGAGGAGTCGTCGCGCCAGCCGTCGGGACACAGCTTCTCCGCGAAGAACTCGGCGTCGGCGCGGCTGTAGGGGGAGGGCACGACCGTCCAGCGCCGGATGTCCGGATCCTGACAGGCCGCGTGGATTCCGTCGACGTCCTCGCCGGTGAAGGGGCGCAGCGACAGGCGGTCGGTGGTGAGGGTGATCGGGTCCATGTACGGATTCTGGTGACGCACCGGTCGCGGGGCGAACACTTTTCGTACTTCCCGGCACCTTCGGCACTCCCCGGCCGTTGACCCAGGAGGGACGGTGGGGCCAACGCGGCGGCAGCCCTCCCGGCGCGGGCGGGTCCTCGCTTACGATGGCCGTTGCGGTGGGGCCCACCTGCCGTGCCCGCGCCAGAGTCCACACACGACCCAGTGCCAGGCCCGACCGGCAAGGAGACCAGCCTCAGTGTCCGTCTTCAACAAGCTCATGCGTGCAGGCGAAGGCAAGATCCTGCGCAAACTGCACCGCATCGCGGACCAGGTCAGCTCCATCGAAGAGGACTTCGTCAACCTCTCCGACGCCGAGCTGCGGGCGCTCACCGACGAGTACAAGGAACGGTACGCGGACGGCGAGAGCCTGGACGACCTGCTCCCCGAAGCATTCGCGACCGTCCGTGAGGCCGCCAAGCGAGTCCTCGGACAGCGCCACTACGACGTACAGATGATGGGCGGCGCAGCCCTGCACCTCGGTTACGTGGCCGAGATGAAGACCGGCGAGGGCAAGACCCTGGTCGGCACCCTGCCGGCGTACCTCAACGCGCTCTCCGGCAAGGGCGTGCACCTGATCACGGTCAACGACTACCTGGCCGAGCGCGACTCCGAACTGACGGGGCGGGTCCACAAGTTCCTGGGCCTGACCGTCGGCTGCATCATCGCCAACATGACGCCGGCCCAGCGCCGTGAGCAGTACGCCTGCGACATCACGTACGGCACGAACAACGAGTTCGGCTTCGACTACCTCCGCGACAACATGGCGTGGTCCGCGGACGAACTCGTCCAGCGCGGCCACAACTTCGCCGTGGTCGACGAGGTCGACTCGATCCTCGTCGACGAGGCCCGTACGCCGCTGATCATCTCCGGCCCGGCCGACCAGGCCACCAAGTGGTACGGCGACTTCGCCAAGCTGGTCACCCGCCTCACCAAGGGCGAAGCGGGCAACCCGCTCAAGGGCCTCGAGGAGACCGGCGACTACGAGGTCGACGAGAAGAAGCGGACCGTCGCCATCCACGAGTCCGGTGTCTCGAAGGTCGAGGACTGGCTCGGCATCGAGAACCTCTACGAGTCGGTGAACACGCCTCTCGTCGGGTACCTCAACAACGCCATCAAGGCCAAGGAACTCTTCAAGAAGGACAAGGACTACGTCGTCATCGACGGCGAAGTCATGATCGTCGATGAGCACACCGGTCGTATCCTCGCCGGCCGCCGCTACAACGAGGGCATGCACCAGGCGATCGAGGCGAAGGAAGGGGTGGACATCAAGGACGAGAACCAGACCCTCGCCACGATCACCCTGCAGAACTTCTTCCGCCTCTACGACAAGCTCTCCGGCATGACCGGTACGGCGATGACCGAGGCCGCGGAGTTCCACCAGATCTACAAGCTCGGCGTGGTGCCGATCCCGACCAACCGGCCGATGATCCGCGCCGACCAGTCGGACCTGATCTACCGCACCGAGGTCGCTAAGTTCGCCGCGGTCGTCGACGACATCGTCGAGAAGCACGAGAAGGGCCAGCCGATCCTGGTCGGCACCACCTCGGTCGAGAAGTCCGAGTACCTCTCGCAGCAGCTCTCCAAGCGCGGTGTCCAGCACGAGGTGCTCAACGCCAAGCAGCACGACCGGGAGGCGACGATCGTCGCCCAGGCGGGCCGCAAGGGCGCGGTCACGGTCGCGACGAACATGGCCGGCCGAGGCACCGACATCAAGCTCGGCGGCAACCCCGACGACCTCGCCGAGGCGGAGCTGCGTCAGCGCGGCCTCGACCCCGTCGAGCACGTCGAGGAGTGGGCGGCCGCGCTGCCCGCCGCGCTGCAGAAGGCCGAGCAGGCCGTGAAGGCGGAGTTCGAAGAGGTCAAGGAGCTCGGCGGCCTCTACGTCCTGGGTACCGAGCGGCACGAGTCGCGGCGCATCGACAACCAGCTGCGCGGTCGTTCCGGCCGTCAGGGCGACCCGGGCGAGTCCCGCTTCTACCTGTCGCTCGGCGACGACCTGATGCGGCTGTTCAAGGCGCAGATGGTCGAGCGGGTCATGTCGATGGCCAACGTGCCGGACGACGTCCCGATCGAGAACAAGATGGTGACGCGGGCGATCGCGTCGGCCCAGTCGCAGGTCGAGCAGCAGAACTTCGAGACGCGCAAGAACGTCCTGAAGTACGACGAGGTGCTCAACCGGCAGCGCGAGGTCATCTACGGCGAGCGCCGCCGGGTCCTGGAGGGCGAGGACCTGCAGGACCAGATCCGCCACTTCATGGACGACACGATCGACGACTACATCCGCCAGGAGACCAGCGAGGGCTTTGCCGAGGAATGGGACCTGGACCGGCTGTGGGGCGCGTTCAAGCAGCTCTACCCGGTGAAGGTCACCATCGAGGAGCTCGAGGAGGCGGCCGGGGACCGGGCCGGGATCACGGCCGAGTTCATCGGCGAGTCGATCAAGGACGACATCCACGAGCAGTACGACGCGCGCGAGAAGCAGCTCGGCTCGGACATCATGCGTGAGCTCGAGCGGCGTGTGGTCCTGTCCGTCCTCGACCGCAAGTGGCGCGAGCACCTCTACGAGATGGACTACCTCCAGGAGGGCATCGGCCTGCGGGCCATGGCGCAGAAGGACCCGCTGGTCGAGTACCAGCGCGAGGGCTTCGACATGTTCAACGCCATGATGGAAGGCATCAAGGAGGAGTCCGTCGGCTACCTGTTCAACCTGGAGGTCCAGGTCGAGCAGCAGGTCGAGGAGGTCCCGGTGCAGGACGAGGCCGAGCGGCCCTCGCTCGTCAAGGAGGATGCCGTACCGGCGGCGCGTCCGGAGATCCGGGCCAAGGGGCTCGACGCCCCGCAGCGCCCCGACCGGCTGCACTTCTCCGCCCCCACGGTGGACGGGGAGGGCGGCGTCGTCGAGGGCGACTTCTCCAACGGCGGCGGCACGACCGGGTCCGAGTCGGACGGGCTGACCCGGGCGGAGCGGCGCAAGGCGCAGAAGAACGGCGGAGGCCGGCGCCGCAAGAAGTGACGGCGAGAAGTGACGCGGTGAAGGGCCGGAAGCCGCCGGTTCCGCTGACGGTGTCGGCGGTGGCGGTGGCGGTGGTCGGTTCGGGGCCGGGGTCGGGCGCGTGAGGGTGGCGTCCGGCCCCGGCCTGTTTTGGCTTCGGTGCGGCTGGGACGGGCGGGGCGGGGTGGCCGTTGTGCGGGGCTGTCCTTTCCTCGCACAGCGGCCATCCCGCCCCTTTCCGTAACCGGGGCTCCGCTCCGCTGTCCCCGCTCCTCAACCGCCGGGTGGGCTGAAAGCGGGAGGGGGCCGCTCGGGTGGCTCCGGGCCGGGGCCCGCCCTGAGGGGGCTCTCCGGGGGCGCTGAGGCCCCTTTCCGGCCCTGTGAGGGGCTCGGGGCCCTCCGGGCCCGGCTGTGTCCGTTCGGTCGCTCTCTGTAGCCGTTCCTCCATTTCTCCATCCCTCCGTATGTTCGTGCCTCCGTTCTCCGTGCTCCCGTGCTCCCGTGCTCCCGTGCTCCCGTGCCTCCGTTCCCCCGTTCCGGTTCCTGTCCCGGCGGTCCCCGGGGATGGGAGGGGCGGGGGAGGGGTCAGTGGGGCAGGGGGGCCTGGAGGCGTTCGCCGCCCAGTTCCACCGCGGCGCAGCGCCAGCGGAGGTCGGTGCCCTGCTCCAGGCGGAAGGCCATCGCCCGCACCTGTTCGCCCGCCGCGATGCTCGCGCAGGCCTCCACCACGCCCGGGGCCGGCTGGGCGCCGTGGCACATGCGGATCACGGGACGGGCGCCGCGGCCCCTGAGCGGGGTGCGCGGGGCCAGCTCGGCCAGCTGGTCGTACGCCTCGCCGATGGTGTGGCCGAGCATCCAGTGCACCGGACGCTGACCGCTGAGCACCGCGAGGAGGCGTTCGGCGAACCAGTGGTGGGGGCGCACGCGCCGGGGCACCCTCGTGCGCTGGGGTGGTACGGAGTGGGGTCCGCGCCGGTCGTGGCGTCCGGCGGGCCGGGTCCTGTTCGTGCTCATCGTCATCGCCCCCGTGCTTCAGAGTCCCGGTCGCATACCGGGCAGTAACTTCTGGTGGGGATCTTCTACGGCGGTCGGGAACGGGCCGCAAGCGGTGGCGGGGCGCCCGGAGCGGTTGGGACGAATCACCTATCCGGGTGAGGCGGGGGCCGGCGGGCGGGGTGTGCGGCGGGCGGCGGGAGGGTGAGGAACGGTCGCGGGGTGGACGGACCGGCGTCGGCACACGTGACCCCAAAGGGGGACGTCGCACGTATCCTGAGGGCGTTTCCGACTACGAAAGCGGCCCAGCCATGCGCGTGTACGTCCCCCTGACCCTCTCTGGTCTCGCAGCGGCGCACGGGGCGGGCGAGATCGGTCCCGGCCCGCTCACCGCGTACGCGGTGACCCCCGGACTGCGCGAGTGGTACGTCTCCGACGACATCGAGGAGCTGGAGTACGCGGCGCTCAACCGGGCCGCCTCCGCCTCCCTGCGCATGATCGCCCGGGATCCCGGCGAGGTGTGCCGCCGGGTCGTCGTCGCCGTCGACGTACCGGACGGCGCGGCCGTCGCCGACCCGGACCGAAGCCTCGACTCGTCCTCGCTCGGCGAGGTGCGGATCGCTTCCTCCGTGCCGCTCGCCAAGGCCGCCGCCGTGCACGTCGACTCGGACGACGCGCGGGAGGACGTCACGGCCGCCGTCACGGCCCTGGGGGCCGCGGACCTCGGTGACGACGACGCGCAGTTCACCGTGGACGGCGCCGAGGACCACGAGCTGCTGTGGTTCGGCGTCCAGGAGATCCCGAACCTGATCGGCTGAGGGGCGGACCCGGAGCCCGGGCACGACGCGCGGGAGGCCGACGGGAGCCCGGCCGGAGACCTGCCGGAGGTGTCCGGGAAGTGGTTGCCGGAGGCGTCCGGGAAGTGGTTGCTCGAACGGGTTGTCGGACCTGGCGGGTACTTTCTTACGCATGGGGAGCCACGGGAAGCACCGCACGCATCTGATCTGGGACTGGAACGGCACACTGCTCGATGACAACGTCGCGGTCGTCGGGGCCACGAACGCCGCGTTCGGCGAGATCGGCCTGGAACCGATCACCCTGGAGCAGTACCGCGAGATGTACTGCGTCCCGATACCCCGCTTCTACGAACGGTTGCTGGGCCGGCTGCCCACGGAGGCCGAGTGGGAGCGGATGGACGGGGTGTTCCACCGGTACTACACCGAGCAGCGGGCCGCCTGCGGGCTCACCGAGGGGGCCGAGGAGCTCCTCGCGCAGTGGCGGCTGGCCGGGCGCAGCCAGTCGCTGCTGAGCATGTACGGGCACGAGGAGCTGGTCCCGGTGGTGCGGGGCTACGGCATCGAGGCGCATTTCGTACGGGTCGACGGCCGTACCGGGCCGTCCGGGGGCAGCAAGGCGCGGCACATGGAACGGCACCTCGCCGCGCTGGACGGGATATCCCCGCAGTACACGGTGGTCATCGGTGACGCGGTGGACGACGCCGTGGCCGCGGCCCACGTCGGCGCGAAGGCCGTGCTCTACACCGGCGGGTCGCACAGCAGGGCCAGCCTGGAGGCCGCCGGGGTGCCGGTGGTGGACAGCCTGGCCGAGGCCGCGCACCTCGCCGAGCGGCTGACCGGGTGAGGCATCTCACGTAGGAGATTCGGACAGGCGCCGTGGCCGCGCCGACCAGGCGCCGGGCGTTGAACCAGCCGGGTGAGGTGCCGGGAGACCAGGCGCCGGCCGAGTGAGGTGCCAGGTGGCCTGGTGTCGGCAGGGTGAGGTGCTGGGAGGTCAGGCGTCGACCGGGGCCTTCTCGCGGAGGACCTTCAGGAACTCGCGCATCCACGCCGAGTGGTCCGGCCACGCCCGGGCGGAGACCAGCACGCCGTCGACCACCGCCTCGTGGTCCTCGAAGGTGGCGCCCGCCGCCTGCATGTCCAGCTCCAGCGCGGGGTACGCCGTGACGTGCCGCCCGGTCAGCGCGCCGATCGCCGCGGTCATCAGCGGACCGTGGCAGATCTGGGCCACGGGCCGGTCCGAGTCGAAGAACGCCTTGAGGATCTTGCGCAGCTCCGCGTCGTTGCGCAGGTACTCGGGAGCCCGGCCGCCCGGGATCACCAGGGCCGCGTAGTCCCCGGCGTCGACCTCGGAGAAGGCCAGGTCGGCGGGCCAGGTGTAGCCGGGCTTCTCGGTGTAGGTGTCGAACCCGGGCACGAAGTCGTGGACCACGAAGCGCAGCGTCTTGCGGCTGGGGGCCGCGACATGGACGTCGTACCCCTCCTCGCGCAGTCGCTGGTACGGGTAGAGGACCTCCAGGGACTCGGCGGCGTCGCCGGTGACGATCAGGATCTTCGGTGCCATGGTGGGGCTCCCACGGTTCGTCGGCCTGTTCGTTACCAGAGTGCGGCAATACGGGCGGGCGCGCTGTCCAAGGTGTCAAATTCGGAGCCGTTTTTTGGACATATACAACTCATGACGGCGAAGGGGTCGGGCGAGATAGCCTGGACCCCGTGATCAGCGCGATACGCCTCGGGGGCAGTGGAGCCCCCGGCCCGCACCCGGAGTGCCACATCCTCCGGGCCGTCGCCGATCCTCACCGCCCGGACCGACTCCCCGGAGGGGCCGAAACGGTTCCGGGCATCTCTCACAGCGGCAGAGCGGTAGCGTCGACCCGGACCGGAAGATCCGGGTCATGGTGCTATGCCGCCCATTCCACCTACGTCACGCAACGGCGCGCGACAGGAGCCAGAGGACATGCAGACCAAGCTGGACGAAGCCAAGGCCGAGCTGCTCGCACGAGCCGCGAGGGTAGCTGACAACAGCCCGGGCGGTGGTGTCGGCGGGCCGGGCGGTACCTCCCGGGTCCGTGTCGCGGGCACCGGGGACGAGCAGGAACGTCCCGGGCAGGACGCAATCCTCTCCTACCTCCAGCGCTACTACCTGCACACCGCTCCGGAGGACATCACGGGCCGTGACCCCGTGGACGTCTTCGGGGCCGCCTCCTCCCACTACCGACTGGCCGAAACGCGCCCGCAGGGCACGGCGAACGTCCGGGTGCACACCCCGACCGTCGAGGAGAACGGCTGGACGTGCAGCCACACCGTCGTCGAGGTGGTCACCGACGACATGCCGTTCCTGGTCGACTCCGTCACCAACGAGCTGTCCCGGCAGGGGCGCGGCATCCACGTCGTGATCCACCCGCAGGTCGCCGTGCGCCGTGACGTCACCGGCAAGCTCATCGAGGTCCTCACCGCGGGCAACGGCCTCCAGGCGGGCCCGCAGGGCGGCAAGAACGCCAAGGGCGGCACGAAGGACGGCAAGGTCGAGCTGCCGCACGACGCACTCGTCGAGTCCTGGATCCACGTCGAGATCGACCGCGAGACCGACCGCGCCGACCTCCAGCAGATCACCGCCGACCTGCTGCGCGTCCTGTCCGACGTGCGGGAGACCGTCGAGGACTGGGAGAAGATGCGCGAGGCCGCGCTGCGCATCGCCGACGACCTGCCCGCCGAACCGCTCGACGACCTCGCCGACGAAGAGGTCAACGAGGCCAGGGAACTGCTGCGCTGGCTCGCCGCCGACCACTTCACCTTCCTCGGCTACCGCGAGTACGAGCTGAAGGACACCGACTCGCTGGCCGCCGTCGCCGGCACCGGCCTCGGCATCCTGCGTTCCGACCCGCACCACAGCGTCGACGAGGCGCACCCGGTCAGCCCCTCCTTCGACCGGCTGCCCGCCGACGTCCGCGCCAAGGCCCGGGAGCGCAAGCTCCTCGTCCTCACCAAGGCCAACAGCCGGTCGACCGTGCACCGCCCCAGCTACCTCGACTACGTCGGCGTGAAGAAGTTCGACGAGGCCGGCAACGTCATCGGCGAGCGCCGCTTCCTCGGCCTGTTCTCCTCCGCCGCCTACACCGAGTCCGTGCGCCGGGTGCCCGTCATCCGCCGCAAGGTCGCCGAGGTGCTGGAGGGAGCCGGCTTCTCACCCAACAGCCACGACGGCCGCGACCTGCTCCAGATCCTGGAGACGTACCCGCGCGACGAGCTCTTCCAGACGCCCGTCGACCAGCTGCGCTCCGTGGTCACCTCCGTGCTCTACCTCCAGGAGCGCCGTCGGCTGCGGCTCTACCTGCGCCAGGACGAGTACGGGCGCTACTACTCCGCGATCGTCTACCTGCCGCGCGACCGCTACACCACCGGTGTGCGGCTGCGCCTGATCGACATCCTCAAGGAGGAACTGGGCGGCATCAGCGTCGACTTCACCGCCTGGAACACCGAGTCGATCCTCTCCCGGCTGCACTTCGTCGTCCGGGTCGCCCCCGGCACCGAACTGCCCGACCTCACCGACGCCGAGGCCGACCGCATCGAGGCCCGGCTCGTCGAGGCCGCCCGCTCCTGGGCGGACGGCTTCCAGGAGGCGCTGGGCGCCGAGTGCGGCGAGGAACGGGCCGCCGAACTGCTGCGCCAGTACGGCCACTCCTTCCCCGAGGGCTACAAGGCCGACCACACGCCGCGCGCCGCCGTGGCCGACCTGGTCCACCTCGAGGCGCTCAAGAAGGACGAGAAGGACTTCGCCCTCAGCCTGTACGAGCCGGTCGGCGCCGGCCCCGGCGAGCGCCGCTTCAAGATCTACCGGACCGGTGAGCAGGTCTCCCTGTCCGCCGTGCTCCCGGCCCTCCAGCGGCTCGGCGTCGAGGTCGTCGACGAGCGCCCGTACGAGCTGCGCTGCGCGGACCGTACGCACGCCTGGATCTACGACTTCGGGCTCCGGATGCCGCAGACCGACGGCAACTACCTCGCCGACGACGCCCGCGACCGCTTCCAGGACGCCTTCGCCGCCGTGTGGACCGGTGAAGCCGAGAACGACGGCTTCAACTCGCTGGTCCTGGGCGCCGGGCTGACCTGGCGCCAGGCGGTGGTGCTGCGCGCCTACGCCAAGTACCTGCGCCAGGCCGGATCGACGTTCAGCCAGGACTACATGGAGAGCACTCTCCGCAACAACGTCCACACCACCCGGCTGCTGGTCTCGCTCTTCGAGGCCCGGATGTCCCCGGAGCGGCAGAGCGCCGGCACCGAGCTGACCGACGGCCTCCTGGAGGAACTGGACGGGGCCCTGGACCAGGTCGCCTCGCTCGACGAGGACCGCATCCTGCGCTCCTTCCTCACCGTCATCAAGGCCACCCTGCGCACCAACTTCTTCCAGATGGCCGACAGCGGCAAGCCGCACGGCTACGTCTCGATGAAGTTCGACCCGCAGTCCATCCCGGACCTGCCCGCGCCCCGGCCGGCCTTCGAAATCTGGGTCTACTCGCCGCGCGTCGAGGGCGTGCACCTGCGCTTCGGCAAGGTCGCCCGGGGCGGTCTGCGCTGGTCGGACCGGCGCGAGGACTTCCGCACGGAGATCCTCGGCCTGGTCAAGGCGCAGATGGTCAAGAACACCGTCATCGTGCCCGTCGGGGCCAAGGGCGGGTTCGTCGCCAAGCAGCTCCCGGACCCGGCCGTCGACCGCGACGCCTGGATGGCCGAGGGCATCGCCTCGTACCGCACCTTCATCTCGGCGCTGCTCGACATCACCGACAACATGGTGGCCGGCGAGGTCGTGCCGCCCAAGGACGTCGTCCGGCACGACGAGGACGACACCTACCTGGTCGTCGCCGCCGACAAGGGCACCGCGAGCTTCTCCGACATCGCCAACGAGGTCGCCGTCACGTACGGCTTCTGGCTCGGCGACGCCTTCGCCTCCGGCGGCTCCGCCGGTTACGACCACAAGGGCATGGGCATCACCGCCCGCGGCGCCTGGGAGTCCGTCAAGCGGCACTTCCGCGAGCTGGGCCACGACACCCAGACCCAGGACTTCACCGTCGTCGGCGTCGGCGACATGTCCGGTGACGTGTTCGGCAACGGCATGCTGCTCTCCGAGCACATCCGGCTCGTCGCCGCCTTCGACCACCGGCACATCTTCCTCGACCCGACCCCGGACGCCGCCACCTCCTACGCCGAGCGGCGCCGCCTCTTCGAGCTGCCGCGCAGCTCCTGGGCCGACTACGACAAGGAACTGCTCTCCGCGGGCGGCGGCGTCCACCCGCGCAGCGCCAAGTCCATCCCGATCAACGCCCACATCCGCGAGGCGCTCGACATCGAGCCGGGAGTCACCAAGATGACGCCCGCCGAGCTGATGCAGACCATCCTCAAGGCCCCCGTGGACCTGGTGTGGAACGGCGGCATCGGCACGTACATCAAGTCCTCCGCCGAATCGAACGCGGACGTCGGCGACAAGGCCAACGACGCGATCCGGGTCAACGGCCAGGACCTGCGGGCCAAGGTCGTCGGCGAGGGCGGCAACCTCGGCGCCACCCAGCTCGGCCGGATCGAGTTCGCCCGCACCGGCGGCCGGATCAACACCGACGCGATCGACAACAGCGCCGGCGTGGACACCTCCGACCACGAGGTGAACATCAAGATCCTGCTCAACGGTCTGGTCCGGGACGGCGACATGACCGTCAAGCAGCGCAACAAGCTGCTCGCCGAGATGACCGACGAGATCGGCCGCCTGGTCCTGCGCAACAACTACGCGCAGAACGTGGCGCTCGCCAACGCCACGGCCCAGTCGGCCTCCCTGCTCCACGCCCACCAGCGCTTCATGCGCCGACTGGGCCGCGACGGCGACCTCGACCGCGCCCTGGAGTTCCTGCCCAACGACCGGCAGATCCGCGAGCTGCTCAACGCCGGCAAGGGTCTCACCCAGCCCGAACTCGCCGTGCTGCTCGCCTACACGAAGATCACCGTGGCCCGGGAGCTGATCCGCACCAGCCTGCCGGACGACCCGCACCTGCAGCAGCTGCTGCACGCCTACTTCCCGCACCAGCTGCGCGAGCAGTTCCCCGAGGCGGTCGACGGGCACGCGCTGCGCCGCGAGATCATCACCACCGTCCTGGTCAACGACACGGTGAACACCGGCGGTTCGACCTTCCTGCACCGGCTGCGGGAAGAGACCGGCGCCTCGATCGAGGAGATCGTGCGGGCACAGTTCGCGGCCCGTGAGATCTTCGGCCTCGGCCAGGTGTGGGACGCCGTGGAGGCGCTCGACAACAAGGTCGCCGCCGATGTGCAGACCCGCGTGCGGCTGCACTCGCGCCGGCTCGTCGAGCGCGGTTCGCGCTGGCTGCTCGGCAACCGGCCGCAGCCGCTGGAGATCGCGGAGACGGTCGACTTCTTCAAGGCCGGGGTCGAGCAGGTCTGGGCCGAGCTGCCCAAGATGCTGAAGGGCACCGACCTGGAGTGGTACCAGTCGATCCTGGACGAGCTCACCGAGGCGGGCGTCCCGGGCGAACTGGCCCAGCGGGTCGCCGGATTCTCCTCCGCCTTCCCGGCGCTGGACATCGTGGCGATCACGGAGCGCACCGGCAAGGACCCGCTCGCCGTCGCCGAGGTGTACTACGACCTCGCCGACCGGCTGGGCATCACCCGGCTGATGGACCGGATCATCGAGCTGCCGCGGGCCGACCGCTGGCAGTCCATGGCCCGCGCCTCCATCCGCGAGGACCTGTACGCGGCGCACGCCGCGCTCACCGCGGACGTGCTGTCGGTGGGCAACGGGGGCTCGACGCCGGAGGAGCGGTTCAAGGCCTGGGAGGAGAAGAACGCGGCGATCCTCACGCGTTCGCGCTCCACGCTCGACGAGATCCAGGGCTCGGACGCCTTCGACCTGGCGAACCTGTCGGTGGCCATGCGGACGATGCGGACGCTGCTGCGCACGCACGCGTGACGCCCGAGGGGTGAGAGGCGGTCGCCGGACCGGTCGGTCCGGCGACCGCCGCCGTCTTTTCCGGCCGGCGGCGGACGGAGTTGTTCCGGGGGCGGTTCCGGGGCCCCGGGGTCTGCGTGAACGGAACCCCGGGGCCTTCGTGA
This sequence comes from Streptomyces sp. ML-6, assembly GCF_030116705.1. Lineage (NCBI taxonomy): Bacteria > Bacillati > Actinomycetota > Actinomycetes > Kitasatosporales > Streptomycetaceae > Streptomyces > Streptomyces sp. ML-6. Next base: position 2,783,942 of record NZ_JAOTIK010000001.1, on the reverse strand, counting down.
ACGGCCGGGACGACCGGGGACGGCCGTCAGTCGATCTTCCAGAGGGTCAGCGTGCCCTCGTAGGTGGGGGTCCTCTTGTTCGCGTCGAACACCACGTTGGAGATCTTCCACTGGGCGAGGTTGCCCTCGGAGGTCACACTGCACATCACGTCGCCCGCCACGATGGTCTTCTCCTTGTTCAGGGTCTCGCCGGAGACCGAGCTGGGGAGAGGGTTCTGCTTGGCGGCGGTGTGGCACGCCTCGGCGGATTCGCCGTTCGCCTTGCCCAGGGCCCGGTTGAACTCCAGCGTGTCGTACGAGGCGTTGAGCTCGCGGTCGTCCGAGTCGATCCCCGCGTTGGGGTCCACGAGCGGGACGTCCATGTCGACGTAGGTGTTGTCCAGGCCCGACGGGGTGCGCAGGGTCAGCGGCTTGTCCTTGAAGATCTCGGTGTACGAGGCGGGCGGGAGGTTCTCCGACCCGGTGCCGGACGGCTCGCCGGTGGAGCCGCTGGTGGAGTCGTCGGAGGAGTCGTCGGGCGTGGCGGACCCGCCGTCCGTGCCGGACTTCCGGGGGCCCTGTGCGCTGCTGCCGTTGTTCTGTTTCTTCTCGTCGTCCGAGTCCTTGCCGAGCGCCCAGAGCGTGCCGCCGATGCCGGTGGCGAACGCGACCACCACGGCGGCGATCAGCAGGGCCGGGCGCTTGCGGCGGGGCGCGGCGGAGCCGGTCTCCGGAGGCTGCGGGGCGGGCTGAGATGCCGGGAACGGTCCGCTGCCGGGGCCCTGGGCGGGCGGCACCGCCCCGGGCGGCTGGGTGAGCGGCGCCGTGCCGGGCCACCCGCCGCCCGCCGCAGGTCCCGTTCCTGTTCCCGGCCCCGCCTGCCCCGGCCCGTACGACGGCACGGAGGCGGCGGGCGGCACGGTGCCGGTGGCGTAGGGGTTGGGGTGGGGAGTCGCGCCGGTGGCGTAGGGGTTGGAACCGGGCTGCGGCGCGTTCGGTGCGTTCGGCGGGTACGCGGGGCTCGCCGGGTCCGCCGGCTGCGGGGGCAGCTGCGCGGCCTGTTCGTGGTGGGCGATCCGGGCGGCGACCGGTGCGGGCAGCCAGTCGCCGGACTCCCGCAGCGGCCGGCCCGCGGCCTGCTCGCACAGGGACGCCAGTTCGGCGGGGGTGATACGGGTGCCCGGGTCCGCGGTCAGGCACCGTTCGAGCAACGGGCGCAGCTCCGCCGGGTACTCGTCCAGCCGCGGCGGGCGGCTGGCGGTGTTGGCGATCTGGGTGGCGACGGTGAGGGCGCCGCCCGCCCCGTACGGGTGCCGTCCGGTCGCCGCGACGGCCGCGATCAGCCCCAGCGAGAACACGTCCGTGGCCGGGCCGACCCGCTCGCCGAGCGCGTGTTCCGGCGACATGTACTGCGGTGTGCCGATGACCCCGCTGCCGGTGAGCTGCGTGGCGTCGCCGGCCCGGGCGATCCCGAAGTCGATGACGTACGGGCCCGTCGCGCCGAGCAGGATGTTGCCGGGCTTCAGGTCGCGGTGGACGACCCCGGCCGCGTGGATGGACCCCAGCGCCTGCGCGGTGCAGCCGACGAGCCGGAAGACTGCGGACAGCGGTAGCGGACCGTGGGCCTCCAGGACCGCCTGGAGCGCCAGACCGGGGACGAACGCCGAGGCCAGCCAGGGCAGCGGGCCGGAGGTGTCGTGGTCGACGACCGGCACCAGGTGGTAGCCCTGCACGCGCCGGGCGGCCTGCACCTCCTGGTCGAACCGGCGACGGAATTCCGGATCGTCGCCGAACTCGCGACGGATCAGCTTCAGCGCGACGGCCTGGCCGCCCCGGGTGTGCGAGAGGTAGACGGTGCCCATTCCGCCCTCGCCGATCCGGGCGATCAACCGGTATCCGGAGATCTCGCGCGGATCCTGGGGGCCGAGAGGTGTGAACACGTCACCGGTGCCGGTACTGATGGGAGCCTCCCCCGCTCATCACTGCTAAGTGTGCCGGATGAGACTACGACACCTTCCGGCCCGTCAAGTCAGCTCCCCGGTGACGGGTTTCGGCGGACCCGGCGATTCCATTCGGCGGCCAGCGGATCGCGCACGGTCGGCACGTACGTGGGCGTGTACGCGGCGGAGCGGGGCCGGGTCGCCGCCTCGATCCGGGCCACGGCCGAGGCCACCGGGTCCGGCAGCCAGCCGGTGAAGTCCCGCAGCCCCCGCACGTCGTCCGCGCCCAGTGCCCGTCGGCACAGTTCGGCGACCTCCGGGGCCGAGGGACGGTCCTCGGGCCGGGCCGCCAGACAGAGCCGGAGCAGTTGGCGCAGCGGTTCGGGGTGGTGGTCCAGCGCCGGGGGTTCGCGGTCGGTCTCCGCGATGCGGGCGGCGACCGCGAGACCGTGGCCCCGCCCGTACGGGTGCTCCCCGGTGGCGGCCTCGGCGGCCAGCAGCCCGAGCGCGAACACGTCGGACGCGGACGTCAGCGGCCTGCCCAGCGCGTGCTCGGGCGACATGTTCTTCGGGGTGCCGACCAGCCGGCCCACCGTGGTGAGGGTGCGCAGGTCCGACGTCCGCGCGATGCCGAAGTCGAGCAGCCAGGGGCCGCTCGCGGCGAGCAGCAGATTGCCGGGCTTGACGTCGCGGTGGATGACCCCGGCGGAGTGGACCGAGGCCAGCGCACCGGCGAGACAGCCGGTCAGCCGGAGCACGGTGGCCGTCGGCAGCGGCCCGTACCGGTCGACGACGGTGTCCAGCGGCAGGCCGGGGACGTAGTGGGTGGCGAGCCAGGGCGTCTCCCCCTCGGCGCCGTGGTCGACGACGGGCACCAGGTGGTAGCCGGAGACCCGGCGGGCGGCGGCCACCTCGCGGGCGAACCGCTCCCGGAACGCCGCGTCCCGCGCGTGCTCCCGGCGGACCGCCTTCAGCGCGACGGGCTGGCCGCCCCGGGTGTGCGAGAGGTAGACGGTGCCCATCCCGCCCTCGCCCACCCGGGCCCGCAGCACGTAACCGGAGATCTCGCGCGGATCGTCCGCCCGCAGCGGCCCCGGCACCCCGTCCTGCATGTGTCCCCCTGTTCGGACCGTTCGGCTTGCTCGGCTCGGGCAAACCCCTGGTGAGCCCCGGGAGTTTACCGCCTGGGGAGCAGCGGGGAGCGGCCTCCCGGCTGTTCCCCGGGCTGCCGGTCCGTACGGAGGGCGCGGGCTATTTCCTTCCGGAGGTGAACCGCTCGTAGGCGGCCACGACCTCCTTCGCGGGGCCGTCCATCCGGAGCGTTCCTCCTACGGGGTGCTCGACGGGTGTTCGGCGCGGTGCTCGATGGGCGTTCCGCCAGTCCCGGTCCCGGTTCCCGACTCTGGTTCTCGGCCCCCGGTCCCGGGCCGGGGCCTCAGCCCTCGGCCAGCAGGCGGTCCGCGACCCGGGCCGCCGCCCCGCCGTCGTCGAGGTCGCAGAAGTCCCGGCGGAAACTCTCGTACGCCGCCGCGTGCCGGGCCGCCGACGCGGCCAGGGTGCCCGGGGCGCGCAGGAGCGCGGCGATCCGGTCAGCGTCGGCGAGCAGTGGCCCCGGTGCCCGGCCCTCGAAGTCCAGACAGAAACCGCGCGCCGTGTCGCGGTAATGAGCCAGGTCGTGGGTGTGGAAGACCATCGGGCGGCCGGTGTGCGCGAAGTCGAACATCAGGCCCGCGTAGTCCGTGACCAGCACGTCGGCGACCAGCAGCAGCTCCGTGGCGCCCGGATGCCCCGACACGTCGCGCAGGCCCGGCCGCTCCGGGACGCTCCCGGTCACCCGGGGATGGCGGCGCACCAGCACCGTGTGGCCGTCGCCGGCCGAGCGGGCCAGGGCGGCCGGGTCGAGCGTCGGGGCCCAGCGGTAGCGGGGCCGTTCGCCGTCGGCCGGCGGGTGGACCAGCTGGTCGCGGTAGGTCGGCGCGTACAGCACCACCCGGCGGCCGTCCGGGATGCCGAGCCGGCGCCGCACTCGCTCCGCGGTCTTGCCGCGGTCGGCCGAGAAGAGCAGGTCGTTGGCGGGGGAACCGGCCTCCAGGACCTCGCCGTCGTAGCCGAGCGCACGGCGCAGCAGCGGGGTGGAGTGGCTGCTGGGGGAGACCAGGACGGACCACTGGGCCGCCCGGCGGGGCAGCGTGGCGAGTTCGTGGTGATCGGCGTACAGGGTGTCGCGCAGGTCCGCGCCGAACCGGCCGAGCGGGGCGCCGTGCCAGGTCTGCACGACGGTCTGGCCGGGCCGCCGTTCGAACCACTCGGGCAGCTGGTCGTCGGTGACGATCCGGCGGGACCGGGCCAGCGCCTCGTACCAGGCGGCGCTGTGCTCGACGACGGGGAGGGCGGTGGACGGGACGTGGCCGTGGAGCCCGTCGGTGACCCAGAGGTGCTCCGCCTCCACGCCCCGGCGCAGAAGTTCGGCGTGCACGGCGCGCGGGGAGTCGCCGCCCACGTAGAGGACCGCGTCCCGCAGCGGCATCGCGCGCCGCGCCGGGTAGTACGTGCCGCGCAGCCCGGCCCGGTGGTAGGCACCGCGCTCGGCGGGCGCGAGCACCGAACCGGCCCGCACGGCCAGCCGGTCGCCGAACCGGCGGTCCAGGGCGAACTCCCGGTCGGGCACCGGGGCCGAGGCGAACCGGCCCGCGCGGGGGAGCGGCAGCCGGCCGGCGAGCGCGGTCAGCACCCGGACCGGACGGCCGCCCAGATACGCGTCCCACACACCCTCGTGCAGCCCGGCGGTCACCGACGGCGCGAGGAACGCCGTGAACCGCCGCCCCCCGTACGCCTCTTCGTGCTCCTCCCGGCACGCGCCCTCGTCCGCCCCCTTCGGCGCCCCGGCGCACCGCACGTCGTGCGTGACCGGGACCGTCACCGTCTCGCGCAACGTCTCGTGCCGCAGCAGCAGATGGGCCGGGGCCCGGTCCGGCCAGGTCTCCGCCCCCGCCCCGGTCACCCCCTCCATCCGCAGCGCGCCCTCCGCCGTCCACGCCGCCCCGTCCACGAACGGCTGCCCGCTCAGGTCCAGCACCAGTTCGCCCGCCGCGTCCGCCACGACCGGCGGCGCCGTCTCCGGGGCCGCCGCGAGGGGCACCCGCAAACCGTCGGCCAGCACCAGCCGCGCCCGCCACCGCCCGCAGGGCTCCGCCTCGACCTCGCGCGGCGCCCGGTGCGGGGCCGACGGGGCGGCCGCCATCCCCGCGAGGTCGGCGAGCGGGATGCGCACCGTGAAACGGCCGTCCGCCCGGCACTCGACGGGATGGCCGAACTCCTGGTCCGCCACCCCCTCGCAGAACAGCACCAGGGCCGTCGGCAGAACGTTTCCGTACAGCCTGCCGGTCAGTTCCAGCGTCTTGCCGAAGCGCCGTGCCTCGCACCGGGCCGGCAACTGCGCCAGGGTCAGCCGCAACCGCCCGTCCCGGTAGTCGAGCACCGCCCGCCGCCCCTCGCCCAGGTCGTGGACGAGCGGCTGGGCGGCCCCCGCCTCCGCGGCCCGCACCGCCACCCGGCGGGCCGTGCCGTGCGCGGCCACCATCACCCCCACCAGCCAGCCGCCGGGCCGCAGCCGGCGCGGGTCGAGCGTCATCTCGAAGCCGGCGTGGTCGTAACCGTGCAGCCGCTGACCGGAGTCCACGGTCGCCTCCGGCGCGGGCACCCCGCGCAGCGGCACCGTCCGCAGCTGCTGGCCGCGGGTGGCGCGCACCATGCCCACCCGCAGCGACTGCCGCGCGGACGGGGCCGGCAGATTGCGGATGTACGCGTAACCGCGCAGCCGCAGCCGCCCGTCCTCGCCCCACCCCGCCCGGGTCAGCCGGGCCACGGCCGGCAGGTCGGCGCGGGCGGGGCGGGCGGTGTCCGGAAGACCCGGGAAACCGGCCTGCCGCCGCCCCGGCACACCGGTGACCATGAACGTCCCGGTGCCGTTGGCCCGTTCGAAGGCGAGCACCTCCAGCAGCTCCGGGAGGCGGCGCTCCTTCACGAGCTGCCACTTGAGCCGCAGCTCCACCGGCAGCTCGTGCGCCACGGCCCGGTCCGCGCGGCCCGCCCCGTCCATCCGCTCCATCCGGTCCAGGAACGCCCCCGCGTCCTTCATGAACGCCTTCCGGTACGCGGGCCCGCCCGTCGTGAGCCCCTCCAGGAAGCACACGAAGTCGTCGCGCAGGCAGGAGAGGTCGTAACGGCGCCGCGCCCCGGCGTTCGCCACCCCGCCCCGGCCCGCGAGGAACGCGCTGACCTGCTCGCACGCCGCGATCCGGTCCCGCACGCCCCGCACGTCGGTGCGCCGCCGGGTGATCGAACCCTCCCGCATCCGCCGGTAGTAGACGTGCTCGTGCAGCACGTCCACGGCGCCGGCCAGGTAGTGCGCCGGGATCGTCACCGGGCCGTCCTCGTAGAGTCTTCCCTCCGGGAAGGCGAAGGCGTGCCGGTCCCAGAAGGAGCGCCGGAACACCTTGTTCCAGACGGCCCGGTCGGCGAGCAGTCGCGGATCGCGGCCGATGTGGGTGCGGGTGCGGGTGCCGGTCAGCCAGCGGTACTGCCGGGCCTGCTGCCGCCCCTGCTCGCCCAGCTGCCACACGTTGCCGGTCGCGAAGTCGGAGCCGGTGGACTCCAGCGAGGCCAGCATCCGCTGGTAGGCGTCGTGCACGAGGACGTCGTCGCTGTCGACGAACGCCAGGTACGGTACGCCCGGGGTGGTGTGCCGCACGCCCGTGTTGCGGGCCGCGCCCAGCCCCGAGTGGGGGCGGCGGACGCAGCGGAAGCGCCGGTCGCGGGCGGCGAACGCCTCGGCGACGGCCGTGCTGCCGTCCGTCGAGCCGTCGTCCACGAGGACCACCTCGATGTCGGTGACCGACTGCTCGGCCACCGAGCGCAGGCAGTCCTCCAGATAGTCCTCGACGTTGTGGACCGGGACGACGACACTGAGGCGCGGCTTCATGCACGGACAACAGGGGCGGACGCCCCGGGTCACCGACACTGCCCCGAACGGGTGAACACGGGAGGTGACCCGGAGCCCGCCGCGTGACGGTGCGAGGACGGCCGACTGCCGTGCTTCCCCGTGCCGTTGTGCCCGTGCACCGCGTTCAGGGCTGTCCCGGGGCGACCCCGGGGCCGTCCCCGGCCGGCTTCCCGGCGCACCGGAGCTCCTCCCCGTCGACGACGACGGGCCCTGCGGACGGCAACCGCGGCGCGGCCGATCTCACCCGTTCGGGAGAGACCGCGACCGGTGACCCCCGGCGGCCCACGGGGTTGAGCCGTACGGACAGCCAGGCCTCCGATGAACGGACGTGCTCACCATGTCGCCACGGCTCAGCGTCGTCGTACCCGTCCACAACGTGGAGCTCCATCTGACGGACTGCCTGAAGTCCCTCGCGGAGCAGACCATGAGCGACCTGGAGGTGGTGATGGTCGACGACGGGTCCACCGACGGCAGCGCGGACCTGGCCGCCGAATTCGCCGGACGGGACGGCCGGTTCCGGCTGGTGGGCCAGGAGAACGGCGGGCCCGGGCACGCCCGCAACACCGGGGTCCGCGACTGCGATCCGGGCGCCCGCCACCTCGCCTTCGTCGACAGCGACGACGTGCTCCCGCCCCGTGCGTACGAACTCCTCCTCGGCGCCCTGGACGAGACCGGCTCGGACCTCGCGTCCGGCAACGTGCTGCGGCTGGGGGACGACGGCCGGCTCCAGCAGTCGCCCGACCTCCGCAGGCCCATGGCGACGACCCGACTGCGCACCCACATCTCCCGCGACTGGGACCTCGCCGCGGACCGGAGCGCCTGCAACAAGGTCTTCCGCCGGTCCTTCTGGGACGAGCACGCCTTCGCCTTCCCGGTCGGCACCCTCCACGAGGACATCCCCGTCGTCCTGCCCGCCCACTTCCTGGCCCGCTCCGTCGACGTCCTCGAGGACCCCGTCTACCACCGGCGCGAACGGCCGGGCCGGGGCACCACCCGGCGCGCCGTCGTCCGCGGCGTCCAGGACCGGGTCTCGCACGTGCTGGCGGTCTCCGCCTTCCTCGACGAGCACCGCGGCGCCGCCGACAAGCGGCGCTACGAGGCGCACGTGCTCGCCGACGACCTCCGGCACTTCATGGCGGCGCTGCCGCACGGCGACGAGGAGTACCGGCGCGCCTTCCTCACGTACGCCAACGAGTTCGCCGACCAGGTCGACCCGGCCGTCCTGGACGGGCTGCCGCTGCGGCTGCGGCTGATGTGGTACCTCGTGCGCGAACGCCGCACCGCCGAACTGCTGGACCTGCTCGCCCTCGACCGGGCCGAACCGGGCGCGTTCGCGGTACGGGGCCTGCGCCGCCGCACCGCCTCCTACCCGGTCCTCACCCGGCCGGTGCCGCGCGCGGTGCTGCGGGTCGGCGAACGGGACCTGCCGCTCACCGCCCGGCTGCGGTCCGCCCGCTGGCAGGGCGGCCGGCTGCACCTCAAGGGGTACGCGTACATCCGGAACCTGCCCGCCGGGCCGCGCGGCGGCGAGTTCCGGGCCGGCTGGCTGCGCGCGGGACGGCGCCGCGTGGTGCCGCTGCGGCTGCGCACGGTCGACGAGCCCGAGGCCACCGCCCGGTCCCGGCAGAGCCTGCACGACTACGACCGGTCCGGCTTCGAGACCGTCGTCGACCCGGCCGGGCTCCGCATCGACGCGGCGGACGGCCCCGAACGGCTCACCTGGCGGCTGGAGATCGGCGTCGCCGGTCACGGCATGCTGCGCCGCTCCGCCCTCGCGGCCGACGAGGAGACCGCCCCGCCGCCCGTGCACCGCCCGGACGGCGACCACCGGATCGTGCCCGACCTCGACGACGGCGAACTGGTGCTGCACGCCGAGCGGATCGACGCCCGCTTCGAGACGCACCGAGCGGGCGACGCGGGCGACGGGGCCGCCACCGTGGTCATCGACGGGATGATCCGCGACCGGCTCGGCCGCGGCCCGTTGCGCCTCGCGCTCACCCACCGGCCCTCGGGCACCTCCTTCGACTGCCCGGTGACGGTGCACGAGGGGGCCGCGTCCTCGGTGGCGGGCTGGAGGCGGTTCACCGCCGACATCCCGCTCGACGCCTTCGCCGAGGTCCGGCCGGGCATGGGGGCGGGGGAGGACGAGGGGACGGACGAAGGGACGGACGAGGGGGAGCCGCATGCGCAACTCTCGTACGACCTGCGCCTCGTCGGCCCCGACGGGCGCCGGACACCGATCGACGTGCCGGGCCCCGTGCCGCCGGGCCGCTACCCGCTGGACGTCGAGGGGAACGGGGACGGGGGCGGGGAGGGGAACGGGGACGGGGGCGCCGAGGGGGACGGGAGCGGGGGCAGAGGAGGGCGGCGCGAGCTGGGCCTCACCGTGAACTCCCGCGGCAATCTGCTGATCAGCGACCGCACCGTGCAGCCCGCCGTCGACCTGGTGACCTGGACCCAGGACGGTCGGCTCCTGCTGGAGGGCACCTACCCGGCCCTCGCGGGGCGGCCCGTCGAGCTGATCGCCCGGCACGGCGGGCACGACGAGGAGGCCGTCTTCCCGCTGATCCTTTCCGGGGACGCCGGGGCCCGCCGCTTCCGGGCCGAGCTCCGGCCGGACGCCGTCGACGGCCCCGGCCGGAAACTTCCCCTGGGCCAGGGCCGCTGGCACCTCCTCCTGCGCGAACACCACCCGGCGGGCGACGCGCGCCCCGGCCGCGACACCCCGCTGCGCATCCCGGCCGCCGCCCACCGCACCCTGCCCGCCGTCCGCACCCTCACGGGCCGGGAGTACCGCGTCGAGCGGCGGTGCCACGACCAACTGCTGATCGACAGTGCCCCGGTGCTGACCGCCCGGGAACGCGGACCGCGCGGCCGGCGGCTGCTGAGCGGGGCGTACCGGACCCTGCGCACCGCGCCGCTGCGCGAAACCGTGCTGTACAGCAGCTTCGACGGCCGCCAGTACTCCGACTCGCCGCGCGCGATCCACGAGGAGATCGTCCGCCGGGGCGTCCAGGCGGAACACCTCTGGGTGGTCCGCGACCAGCAGGCCCGGGTGCCCGCCGGCGCCGCGACCGTGGAACACGGTTCGACCGCCTGGCACGAGGCCCTGGCCCGCAGCCGGTACGTCGTCACCAACACCCAGCTGCCGGAGTGGTTCGAGCGGCGCGAGGGCCAGTACGTCGTCCAGACCTGGCACGGCACCCCCCTCAAACGCATCGGCCTGGACCTCGCGGGCACCGACCGGGCCGACCCCGCCCACCTCGCCACCCTCGAGCGGCGCGCCCGGCAGTGGAGCCTCCTCGTCTCCCCGAACAGCTTCTCCACCCCCGTCCTGCGGCGCTCCTTCGGCTACCGGGGCGAGATCCTGGAGTGCGGCTCCCCCCGCAACGACCTGCTCCGCGCCGTCGACCGGACCAAGGTCGCCGCCGCGGTACGGGAACGGCTCGGCCTCCCCGCGGACAGGCGGGTCGTGCTGTACGCGCCGACCTGGCGCGACGACCGCCCGCTGGGCGACGGCCGTTACGCCCTGGACCTGTGGCTCGACCTGGCCGCCGCCGAACGCGAACTGGGCGCGGACACCGTCCTGCTGGTGCGCCGTCACCACCTGGTCGGCGGCCGCCTCCCGGACAGCGGCAGCGGCTTCGTCCGGGACGTCTCGCGCCACGACGACGCCGGCGAGCTGATGCTGATCAGCGACGCCCTGGTCACCGACTGCTCCTCGCTGATGTTCGACTTCGCCCCGACCGGCCGCCCGCTGCTCTTCCACACCCACGACCTGGCGCACCACCGCGACACCCGGGGCGGCTTCTGCTTCGACTTCGAGGCCCGCGCCCCCGGCCCGCTCATCGCCGATTCCGCCGGACTGATCGAGGCCCTGCGCGACCCGGCACGGGCCACCGAGGGACACGGACGGGCGTACGAGGCGTTCCGCCGGGACTTCTGCGATCTCGACGAGGGGAACGCGGCGGCGAAAGTGGTCGACCGCATGCTGTGACGGCCGAACAGCGTCGGCCGGATGCGATGACGGCCGAATGCCGTGATGACCGAATGAATGTGGTGACGGCCGCATTCCGGCCGAGGGGTCCTGGACCATTCGAGTGACCGACGGTTCCGGAAGGACGGACGGCGGGCCCGGATGTCCGGGCGGAAAATCGGAGCATTCAAGTAACGGCAGCTGCGCGTGCGGTCATGGATGCGTCGCTCCGCGTCCTCTTGTTGCTACGTTCTGTTTTCATGGGTATCCGAATTCGATGCGAAACCTGGGACGTGCGACGCGCGAGGGCGGTCGTGCTCGTCGTCGCGGCCGCGGGGCTCCTCACCCGAATGCTGATCGCGGCGAATCTGCCGGGCCCGGCGGACGTGCGGATCTTCCACGGTTTCGCAAAGGCGATCGTGCGCCACGGACCCATTCGGATCTACGAACAGCCACTTCCCGGACTGCCCGTCTACAACCACCCGCCCCTGGCCGGATGGCTGCTCCTCGGGCTGAACGAACTCGAAGAACTCGGCATTCCCTTCGGAACGCTGATCAGGTCGCCCGCGTCGATCGCCGATTTCTTCTGCGCACTCCTCGTCTTCGAGATCGTGCGCCGCCGCCGCTCCGTCGGCGCGGCTCTCGCCTGCGGCATCGGAGTGGCCGTCAGCCCCGTCCTCATCGCCACCTCCGGCTACCACGGCAACACCGACGCGGTCGCCATCACCTTCGCCCTGGCCGCCGCCCACCTCCTCGTGGACCGGAAGGCCCCGCTGGCCGCCGGGGTGGCCGCCGCGCTCTCGATCAGCGTCAAGTTCATCCCGGTGGTGGTGCTCCCGGCCCTGTTCCTCGTCGCGCTGCGGGCCGGCCGCCCCGCCCTCGTCCGCTTCTGCGCGGGCTTCGCCGCCCTGGTCGCCCTGGCCTGGGGGCCGGTCCTGATGACCGTGCCGCAGAACCTCCGGGAGAACGTCCTGGAGTACGCGGGCGGCGGCTACCGCCTCTGGGGCCTCGTCAGGTTCGCCGAACTGTTCGGCCTGCCGGAGCCCGCCATCGCCTACATCGAGGGCGACGGCCACTTCCTCTTCGTACTGGTCTGCATGGCGGCCGGGGCCTGGCTCGCCCTGCTGCGGCCCGCGCAACTGCCCGCCGTCGTCGCCGTCACGACGGGCCTCCTGCTGCTGCTCTCCACCGCCTCCGCCCTCCAGTACCTGACCTGGGCGGCGGCCGGACTGTTCGTCATCGGCTTCTGGGAGGGCGCCGTGTACGGCTGTCTGCTCGGCCTGACCGCGATCCTCGGCTACCAGGGCCGCTCCGCCGTGCGCTGGAGCGAAACGGTGCTGCACCTCGGCGAGGCCGGCTGGGTCCTCCTCGCCGTCTGCCTCGCCGTCGGCATCCGCAAGATCCTCGCCGCGCCACCCGGCCCACCCCCGGAAAACCCCGGGGGGCGGGTCCCGGTCACGGCCCCCGTACCGCGCGACCCGCCGACTCCGTCGTCAACTGACCGCCCCGAGTGCCGAGCCCCCACCCCGCACACCGCGTGCCGAGCACGACAGGAGAACACCCCGTGAAGGAAAACCCGAGTCCCAGGATCGGCATCCTGGTGGTCGCGTACAACGCCGAGACGACCCTGGAGAAGACCCTCGACCGCATTCCGGAGGACTTCCGGGCCAAGGTCGACGAGATCCTCATCCTCGACGACGCGAGCCACGACGCGACCTTCACCGCGGGCTGCCGCTGGTCGCAGTCGGAGGGAATGCCGCGCACCGTGGTGATGCGGCACACCAAGAACCTCGGGTACGGCGGGAACCAGAAGGCCGGATACGCCCTGGCCGCCGAGCACGGACTCGACATCGTCGTGCTGCTGCACGGCGACGGGCAGTACGCCCCCGAATTCCTGCCCGAAATGGTCGCTCCGATCGAACGCGGCGAATGCGAGGCGGTCTTCGGATCGCGCATGATGAAATCCGGCTCGGCCCTCAAGGGCGGCATGCCGATGTACAAATGGCTCGGCAACCGCATTCTCACCCGGGTGGAGAACACCCTCCTCGGCTCGCGGCTCACCGAATTCCACTCCGGATACCGTGCCTACAGCGTCGCGGCGCTCAAGAAGCTGCCGATCCACCGGAACACCGACGCGTTCGACTTCGACACCCAGATCATCGTCCAGCTGCTCGACGCGGGAATGCGGATCAAGGAGATCCCGGTCCCCACGTACTACGGCGACGAGATCTGCTACGTCAACGGCATGAAATACGCGAAGGACGTCGTCAAGGACGTCCTCGAATACCGGCTCGCCCTCAAGGGATTCGGCACCTGCGGCTGGATTCCCAAGCCCGTCGAGTACGCGTTCAAGGAGGGCGACGGCTCCTCGCACGCCGTCATCCTGGACCGGATGCGCGGCCTCCCGCCCGGCCGGGTCCTCGACCTCGGCTGCTCCGGCGGCCTGTTCGCCGAGCGCCTCGAGGCGCTCGGCCACGAGGTGACGGGCGTGGACTACGTCGAGGTCCCCGGCGTGCGCGACAAGTGCACCCGCTTCCACCTCGCCGACCTGGAGGAGGGGCTGCCGCTGGAGATCGGCACCGGCTACGACTACGTGGTCGCCGGGGACGTCATCGAGCACCTCTCCCGCCCCGACCGGGTGCTCGCCGAGATCGTCGAGGTGCTGCGGCCCGGCGGCCACGTGCTGCTCTCCGTGCCGAACTTCAGCCACTGGTACTCACGGCTGCGGGTCGCGTTCGGCGTCTTCGGCTACGACCGGCGCGGCATCCTCGACGAAACGCATCTGCGCTTCTTCACCCGGTCCAGCCTGCGCCGCACGGTCCGGGACGCGGGCTACGACGTCCTCGACGTCACGTCCACCGGGGCCCCGTTCTGGGCGCTGCTCGGCGGCGGGCCGCTCCCCGCGGTCCTCGGCGGGGCGTCGAAGCTGCTCACCCGCATCCGGCCGACGCTGTTCGGCTATCAGCACGTCGCACTGCTCACCCCGCATGCGGCCGAGACGATCATCGCTGGAGAGCACGTCGATGTACAGGACATCCTCAACCGACAGCACGTCCCGGCCGACCGGGTCGGCGTCTGACGCCACCGTTCCCCGCCCCGGCGTCCCCGCCCCGGCGTCCCCGCCCCCGGACACCGCAGTCAGGAGCAAGGCGTTGAACCTGCCCAGTCTGATGCTGCTGCTGTTCGCCGTGTTCTCCTCGGCGGGCGGCCAGATCATGCTCAAGCACGGGATGCGGAGCGCCGCGGCCGCCGCGGGGCACGAGGGCTCCCTCGCCATGCGTGCCGCGACCAGCCCCTGGGTGGTCCTCGGGCTGGTGGTCTTCGGGGTGTCCGCTCTCGCCTGGATGGTCACCCTGGCCACGGTGCCGCTGTCCATCGCCTACCCGTTCAACGCCCTCGGGTACCTGCTGATCGTGCTGGCCGGGGCGACCGTGCTGCACGAGCGGACCTCGATGTGGACCTGGGGCGGATCGTTTCTGGTGGTCATCGGCCTCATCACCGTGATGGTGGGCCAGTAGCGCCGGAAACGCCGGACGGGCCCGTTGCCGGGCCCGTCCGGTTCTTCCCGTGCCCGTTCGGCCGGGCGGGAGCGGCTACTTCACCGCGCCCGCCATCACGCCGGAGACGAACTGGCGCTGGAAGGCGAAGAAGACCACCAGCGGGATCACCATCGACACGAAGGCGCCGGGCGCCAGCACGTCGATGTTGTTGCCGAACTGTCTGACCTGCTGCTGGAGGGCCACGGTGATCGGCGGCGAGTCGGAGTCCGCGAAGATCAGCGCGACCAGCATGTCGTTCCACACCCAGAGGAACTGGAAGATCCCCAGCGAGGCGATCGCCGGTCCGCCCAGCGGCATCACGACCCGGGTGAAGAGCCGGATCTCGCCCGCCCCGTCGAGCCGGGCCGCTTCCAGCAGCTCCCTCGGGATCTCCGCGAAGAAGTTCCGCAGCAGGAAGATCGCGAAGGGCAGCCCGAAGGCCGTGTGGAAGAGGATCACGCCCAGGGTCGTCTCGAAGATCCCGACCGCCCCGAAGAGCTTGGAGACCGGGACGAGGGCGACCTGCACCGGGACCACCAACAGCCCCACGACCACCAGGAACCACCAGTCGCGGCCGGGGAAGTCCATCCAGGCGAAGGCGTATCCGGCCAGCGAACCGATCACGACGACCAGGACGGTCGCCGGGACGGTGATCATGATGGTGCTGAGGAGGGAGTTGGTAATGGTCGAGTTCTCGAGCAGCCGGGAGTAGTTGTCGAAGGTCAGCTGGGAGGGGGCCGTGAAGACCTTCCACCAGCCGGTCGACGCTATCTCGTCCGAGCCGCGCAGCGAGGACAGCAGCAGCCCGACGGTCGGCATCAGCCAGAACAGGGCCACCAGCACCAGGAAGACCCGCATCAGGCCCCCGCCGGCGCGGGCGGCCAGCCGCGAGCCGAGGGGCCGCCGGGCCCTCACCGGCCCGTCCCCGGCCGTCGTGCCCGTGGCCGCGGCCGAGGTCGTGGTCGACGTCGTCATCGGCGCCCCTCCTTCCTGATCCGGCGGATGTTGACGTACATCACCGGGAGTACCAGCAGCAGCAGGAGTACGGCGATGGCGCTGCCGATCCCGAGGTCGGCGTCCGTGCCGAACGAGGACCGGTAGAGCTGGAGCGCCAGCACGTTCGCGTCGTCCTGCGAGGAGCCCGGCGCGATGATGAAGACCAGGTCGAAGACCTTCAGCACGTTGATCATCAACGTCACCAGCACCACCACGAGCACGGGCGCGAGCATCGGCACCGTGATCCGGCGGAACACCTGCCACTCGTTCGCGCCGTCCACCCGGGCCGCTTCGAGGAGTTCCCGCGGCAGCCCCGCGAGCCCCGCCGCGATCAGCACCATCGCGAACCCGGCCCACATCCAGACGTAGGAACCGATGATCCCCGGGGTCACGAGCGTCGGGCCGAGCCATTCGACCCCGTTGTACGGCTCCCTGAAGTTCGAGGCGGGCAACCGTAGTTCGGCGCCGTCGGCGGAGGCGGGCAGGGTGAACGTGCCGTCCGCCCCGGCCTTCGCCGTGGCGACCACCTTGCCGCCCTTGACCGCCTCGACCTCGATGCCCCGGAGCCCCAGCTCCTTGGGATCGATGACGTTGGGCTTGCCGCCGCCGCCCCGGGTGAAGTCCAGCCACGCGGTACCGGTGATCTTCCCGTCGTCCGCGACGGCGGCCTTCGCCGGCTCCGCGTCCGAGGGCATCTTCGTCGGCGCCACACCGACCAGTGGCAGCTGGACCGGCTGCCCGGCCCGCACCGTGGTCTTCGTGACGAACGAGCCGCCACCTCCCGCCCTGAGGGGGTGGACGGGCAGTGGATGTGCCTTCGGGTAGCCCGCCGACTCGGAGAACGTGTCGTGCACGCCCACCCACACGGCGTTGGCGACCCCGCGCTCCGGCGCCTGGTCGTACACCAGCCGGAAGATGATGCCCGCCGCGAGCATGGAGATCGCCATCGGCATGAAGACGACCAGCTTGAACGCCGTGCCCCAGCGGATGCGTTCGGTCAGCACCGCGAAGATCAGCCCGAGGGCCGTGGCGACCGTCGGCGCGAACACCACCCAGACCGCGTTGTTCTTGACCGCCGTGCGGATGGTGTCGTCGGTGAACAGTGCCTTGTAGTTGTCGAGTCCGGCGAAGCCCGTGCCCGCCTGGTCGAAGAACGACCGGTAGACGGAGTAGGCGATCGGGTAGACCACGAGCGCGCCCAGCAGGACCAGCGCGGGCGCCAGGAAGAGCCCCGCTATGAGCCGGCGGGTGCCGGTCACGCTCCTGCGGCTGCGGTCCGGTCTGCCGAGCGACCTGTGGGGGGAGGTCGCCGGGGACGGATGCTTGTCGGCGGGGGACGCCGCGTCGGCGCCCCCCGCTGCGGATGTCGTCATCGGGTCAGCTCTTGTACGCCTTGGCCGCGTCGGACTCCAGCTTCGCCTGGGTCCCCGCGATGTCCTTCGGGTTCTTCAGGAAGTCCTGGAGGATCTTCCACTCGCCCTTGCCGGGCGTCCCGCCGAACGACTGCGGGGCCTGGTCGGACATGTCGAACCGGACGGAGTCACCGGCCGTGATCAGCGCCTTCGCCATCGTGCGCTGCACCTCGTTCGGGTACGCGGCGGCGTCCAGGGACTTGTTCGGCGAGATGAACCCGCCCTGCTCGGCCATGATCTTCGCGGCGTCGGCCGAGGCCAGCCAGGTCAGCAGGGCCTGGGCGCCCTTGCCGTCCTTCAGCGCCACCGCGGCGTCGCCACCGGTCACGACGGGGGACTCGGGGCCGACCGCCGGGAACGGGAACACCTTGGCGTCGGTACCGATCTTGGCCTTCGTCTGCGCGATGTTGACGCCCACGAAGTCGCCCTCGAAGACCATCGCGGCCTTGGGCGTGTCACCGCCGGTGAAGGTCTGGGTGACCGACGCCGGGAACTCCGTCTGCAGCGCGCCGTCGGCACCGCCCGCGATCAGCGACGGCTTGCCGAAGAGCTGCGCGAGCGTGGTCAGCGCGTCCTTGACGGACCCGTCCGTCCACTTGATCTTGTGCTGCGCCAGCTGGTCGTACTTCTCCGGACCGGCCTGGGAGAGGTAGATGTTCTCGAACCAGTCGGTGAGGGTCCAGCCGTCCGCGCCGCCGACCGAGACCGGGGTGACGCCCGAGGCGGACACCGTCTCGGCCGTCGCCAGGAATTCCTTCCAGGTCTTCGGCTCACTGGCGCCCGCGTTGTCGAACGCCTTGGTGTTGTACCAGATCAGGGACTTGTTGGCGGCCTTGAAGTAGACGCCGTACTGGGTGCCGTCCACCGCGCCGAGGTCCTGCCAGACCTTCGAGTAGTTCTTGGCGAGCTGTTCCTTGGCCTCGGGGCCGACCGGCTTGGCCCACTTCTTCTCGGCGGCCTGCTTGATCGCCCCGACCTGCGGGATCATCGCCACGTCCGGCGGCTGACCTCCCGCGATCTTCGTACCGAGGAAGTTGACGATGGGGTCCTGCGCCGGGACGAAGGTGACCGTCGCCCCCGTGCGCTTCTCGAACTCCTTCAGCACCTTGACGAAGTTGGCCTGTTCGGCGCCGGTCCAGACCGCCGCGACCGAGAGCTTCTCGCCGTTCAGCTTCGGCAGCGTGACGGACGGGCTCGTCTCGTTCCCGGAGGCCTTGTCCGGTTCGTCCTTGCCGCCGTCGTCGCTGCAGCCCGTGAGGGCCAGCGCGCCGATGGCGGTGAACACCATGGCCGCCCTGCCGATCCGATGGGTTGTGCGCATTGCTTCCCCGTCTCTCACATCGATGTGTGCGCACAGTCCTACGCCGGGCGGGCGGGCGCCGCAATACCGCTCCTGGTGCCAACTCCTTGATCGTGATGGGCTCGTGACGTAATGTCAGTCAATTCTCCGGATGCGGCTCGGATCAGGAGGGAACGGGGCCGAGCGGTTCCATCGGCTCGGCGCCCACCGAGCGCGCCGCCCGCTCCAGGGCACTGGCCAACAGCGCCAGGTCCGTCGGCCCGTTGCCCAGTTCGCGCACCGGACGCCGGGTCGGCGGATCACCCATCCGTTCCCACTCCAGCGGGACGACGGTGGGACGCAACGTCGCCGTACGGGGTATGCGACCGGTCACCCGGCCGCCCTGGAACGGGGTCACCCGGCCGTCCGGATGCCCCAGCCTGCCGCGGCCGGGCGCCGGTTCGTCCGGCGACGGCGGCACGACGGGCGCGTCCAGCACGATGCGCAGCCGGGCCCCGTCGGCCAGGTCCGTGTCCTGGGTGCGGTCCGGGCGGGCGGACGTCGCGACCAGGTGGACGCCGAGCCGGCCGCCCTCCCGCGCCACGGCCTCCAGGGCCCGCACGACCGACCCCGCCGCGGGCCGCCCGAGGCTGCCGAGCGCCGGGGCGACCAGAGCGTCGAAGTCGTCGACCAGGACGACGAGCCGGGGCAGCGGAGGAGGCCCGGGCCGGGCGGCGGCGGACCGGGCGGCGGGGCGCAGCCGGAGCGTCCCGCTCATCGGGGACTCCAGATCGCCGCGCTGCTCGGCGGCGGTCGGCGAACGCTGCCCGACCAGGTGCTGCGCCACCTCGTGCCGCCGGTGCCACTCGGCGAAGTCGTACGGCCCCAGCAACTCGGCGCGCCGCTTCAGCTCGCCGCCCAGGGCCTGGGCGAACTCCCGCATCCGCACCGGGTCGTTGGCCACCAGGTGCATGAAGGCGTGGGGGAGCTCGTTGCACGGGCTCAGGCTCTCGCCCCGCTCGCCACCGGCGCCGTCGACCAGCAGGATGCCCAGCAGGTCGGGCCGGGCGGCGGCGGCCAGCGAGGCGGCGACGGCCCGCAGCAGCTCGGTGCGTCCGCTGCCGGCCGGACCCTCGATCAGCAGATGGGGGCCCTCCTGAGCCAGGTCCACGCCGACCGGACCCCGGGGCCCGGCCCCGAGCACCACCACGGGCCGCCCCACGGTCACGGGGACGGCGGCGCCCTCCGCCGCGGGGGCAGGAGTGCCGGCGTCCGCGTCGACGGCGATCCGGGCGGCCGCGGCGCTTCCGGTTCCTGCACTTCCGGTTCCTGCATCCCGTGCGGCGATCCGGGGCGTATCGCCGCCGCGCGGCCCGCTGACCCGGTTCGAGCCGGACCCTGCGGGGCGGGGTCCGGTTCCCCGGGCCTCGCCGGTGTCGTCGCCCCGGGCGCCACCGCCGGCGGCCCAGGAGCCGGTCCCGGACCCGGGCACCGTGCGGGCGGCCGGGGGCCCCTGCCGCTGACTCGCCGTGCGCGGCGCGGAGCCGCCCGGGTACGGGGTGCGGCCCGAACCGGGGGTGTTGTCGGGGACCGGGACGTGATGCGTCGCGCTGCCGGGGTACGGGGTGCGCCCGGAGCCGGGGAAGGGGGTGGCGTCGTCCGGCACGAGGGCGTGGCCCGGGGTGCCGATGTGGGTGGCGCTCTCGCTGCCGGGGTACGGGGTGCGGGCCGGGCCCGGGACGTGGCCGTCGGACCCCGGCGTGCCGCCCGTGCGCTGGGCGCCCACGCGCGGGTACGCCGTACGGCCCGAACCGCGGACGTCCGCGTCACCGCCCGGCCGGCGGCCCGCGGCGCCGGGCTGGTCGTCGGCCGTGGAGGCCCAGCGGGCCATCAGGGAGGCCGGGGTGGCGCGGGCCAGGCCCAGCTCGTCCAGCAGCCGGGCGGTCGTCGGCAGCGCCGCCGCGGGCCGGCCGTGGCCCGCCGCCCCTCCGCGCGCAACGGGGCCAGCGCCCGGCCGAACCGCTCGGCCCAGTGCGCCGACACCGCGTCCACCGCGGCGACCGTGCCCCGGCCCGCCGCCCGGCCGTCCGCCGTCCGCAGCAGCCGCAGGGCCGTCGCCACGTCACCGCTCAGCATCGCCACCGCCCCGCACTCGCGGAACGCGATCGAGGCGTGGCAGGCGGCCTCGTACGTCGCCGCGACCGGCGAGGTGGGCGTGGCCGACGGGGTCTCGGCCAGACAGATCAGATGGATGCCCGCCGCGGACCCGGCGGCGGCCAGCCGGGCGGTGGTCTCGCGCAGCGCCGCCGAGCCGGGATCGCCGTCGACGACCACCACCGTGTACGGCCCGGTGTACCGCTCGGCGGCCTCGGCGACCGTGCCCCGGTCCAGGCTCGCCCAGCCGGGCCCGAGCGGCCCGTCGTCCAGCCGGCGCACCAGTTCCGTCGTACGGGCGGTGGCCTGCTCGCGGTCGTACGCGAGGAGCAGCCGGCAGTCCTGGCCGTGCATCGGCCGCAGATGGGGCAGCCAGCCGAGCCAGGCCCACTCGCGCCTGCGCTCCTCCGCGCCCCGGGCGCGGTCGGTGCTGATCAGCACGATCTCCAGGTCGGTGGGGGAGTGCAGCGCGGCGAGCTGCGCCACCACCGAACGGGCGAGGCCGGCCAGCCGGGTCCGCGGTCCCGCGAGCCCGAGCGAGCCCGCCTCCCGCAGTCCCACCGTGACCGGCACGGCGGGCAGCTCGGCCCGGTCGGTCGTCCCCAGCCGCACCACCAGCGCCTCGGGGTGGTCGGGGCCGCGCTCCCACAGCCGGGGGCCGGGGCCGAGCGCGGTCAGCAGCACGTCCGCGGGGTCGGGCCAGGTGCTCCGCCCGTCGGCCCCCGACGCCGCCGCGGCCGGGTCGGGGAAGGCCGGTCCGGCGGCACCGGCCCCGTCGGGCGTCGCCTCGTGCACGGGCCCGCCCCGGTTGCCCGCGAGGCGGCGGGCCCAGGCGCCTATCCCGCCCCGCCGGGCCGTCCCGCCGTTCGTCCCACCGCCGGTCCCGCCGCCGGTTCCTCCCTCCGGGAGGGGGCCGGGAGGCGTGGCGGACCGGCGCGGGCCGTCCCCGTCGCTCCCGCGGCCGTGCTCCGCACCGGACGCCGCGTGGGGCGCGGGCGCGTCGGGGGCGGCCGGGGCGTAGTCGTGGCGCGCGCCGTGCCCCCGTCGGACCCGGCGCCGGACGCCGTGCCGGAGACCCGCAGGTGGCCCTCGCCGTCCGGCGCCGTGGGCAGCGCCGGACCGGGCGCGCCGGGGGCCAGCCGGAGCGTGGACTCGCCGAGCCGCAGCAGCGCGCCGGGCTTCAGCCGGACGGGGCGGTCGTGGACCTCCGCGCCGTCGAGCAGGGTGCCGTTGGTGGAGCCGAGGTCCGCCACCGAGACCCGGCCGTCGGCGGAGACCGTCACCGCGCAGTGCAGCCGGGACACGTCGGGGTCGTCGAGCGGCACGTCCGCGTCGACGGAGCGGCCGATCCGGATCCGGCCGCCGTGCAGCAGGTGGACCCCGCCCGCGTCGGGCCCGGCGACCACGTGCAGCCGGGCCGGGACGGCGTCGTCCACCGCCTCGTCCTCGCCCGGGACCTGGAGCGAGAGCACCGCCCCGTCCACCAGCGGGGGTTCGCCCAGCGCGCACCGCTGCGCGTCGAGCCGCTCGCGCCCGGCGAACAGCACCACCGCGCCGCCGCCGAGCGAGCCGTCGGGGCCGAGGACGGCCGCGGCCAGGTTGGACGCCACGGTGGCCAGCGCCGTCCCGGGCGGGGCGGTGACCAGCACGTCGCACGCGCGCGCCGGGGTCTGGCCGCTGCGCGGCGCGAGGACGGTCAGCCGGATCTGCATCGCCGTCGGCGGTCCCTTCTGCGCGGGGCGCCGGGCAGGGGAAACGCCCTGTGATTCCCCCCACCCGACACGGACGCGTCGTCCGTACAGGTTCGTCACGTGCCGCGGGACCCCCGTCCCCACAGTTCCGTGCTGGAGGCATCCTCGCACCTGCCACCGACAACACGCCCGGGGGCCACCGCGAAGTGATCTTGAAACGTCGGCTGTGCGCCCATAAGTGCCCGCTTGGCACCCCGCCACGAGAACGGAACCGTTCCGGAGGGACGCCCGGCACGATTCGTCGTACGCGTGTGCGGCAACCATTCGCCCGGAGCGCGCGTCTTGTTCCGAAACCGGCCGGTGTCTCCTCGGGACGGCATCCGGCCAACGGCCGGACAGGACGGCGAAAGCAACCGGACGGAGCTTCCTGGCCCCACCGGTCACCCCACTAGAGTGGGCCGGAACTCCCGGGCGGAACCGGGAGCACCGCAAGCACCACGAATCTGCAGGGAGCGCATGACGTGCGGCCGGTAGGCAGCAAGTACCTCCTGGAGGAGCCGCTGGGACGCGGCGCCACGGGCACCGTCTGGCGTGCCCGCCAGCGGGAGACCGCAGGTGCCGAGGCGGCCGTCGCCGGTCAGCCCGGCGAGACCGTCGCGATCAAGGTCCTGAAGGAGGAACTCGCCAACGACGCCGACGTCGTGATGCGGTTCCTGCGTGAGCGCTCCGTGCTGCTCCGGCTCACCCACGAGAACATCGTGCGCACCCGCGACCTGGTCGTCGAGGGCGATCTCCTCGCCCTCGTCATGGACCTGATCGACGGTCCCGACCTGCACCGCTACCTCCGCGAGAACGGCCCGCTCACCCCGGTCGCCGCCGCGCTGCTCACCGCGCAGATCGCGGACGCCCTCGCCGCCAGCCACGCGGACGGCGTGGTCCACCGCGACCTGAAGCCCGCCAACGTGCTGCTGGACGAGAGCGGCGGCGGGATGCGCCCGATGCTCACCGACTTCGGCATCGCCCGCCTGGCCGACTCCCCGGGCCTCACCCGGACCCACGAGTTCGTCGGCACGCCCGCCTACGTGGCGCCCGAGTCGGCCGAGGGCCGCCCGCAGACCTCCGCCGTCGACATCTACGGCGCGGGCATCCTGCTGTACGAGCTGGTCACCGGCCGTCCGCCGTTCGCCGGCGGCACCGCCCTCGAAGTGCTGCACCGGCACCTCAGCGAGGAGCCCCGCCGCCCCAGCACCGTCCCGCAGCCCCTGTGGACGGTGATAGAGCGCTGCCTGAGCAAGGAGCCCGAGCGCCGCCCCAGCGCCGAGAACCTGGCCCGCGGCCTGCGCGTCGTCGCCGAGGGCATCGGCGTGCACGCCAGTTCCGCCCAGATCGCGGCGGCCGACGGCGTGGGCGCCCTCCTCGCCCCCGACCCGGCACCCGCACCCGTCCCGGACGCCCCCGGCGCCGCGGACCCCACGCAGGTGCTGCCGAGCAACGCGGGCCCGTACGACCCCGCCACCGCCACCAGCGTCCTGCCGCAGACCTCCGGCCGGGGCGACGGGCACGCCGACCCGACCTCGGTCCTGCCGCCGGTGCCGCCCCGGCCGGACGGTCCGCCGCAGCCCGAGGACCCGCACCCCTGGCAGTCCCAGCTCCGGGCGGCCCGCGACCGCAACGAGCAGACCCAGGTCCAGTACCTCGACCCGAGCGAGGACCCGCTGCGCCGCCGCCCCCAGCGGCAACCGCAGCCCCAGCCCCAGCCCCAACGGCAGCCCCAGCGCCGGCAGCAGCAACCGCCGCCGCAGCATCAGCAGTACCAGCAGCCGCAGCAGTACCCCCAGCAGCGGCAGCAGTACCAGCCGCAGCCCCCGCCCCCGCAGCAGTACGCGCCCCCGCAGCAGCCGCAACCCCAGCCCCAGCAGCCGCAGCCCCAGCAGCCGGCCCCCCGGCCGCCCCGCGAGCCGCGGCAGCGCAGCGCCAACCCGATGCGGATCCCCGGCCTCGGCTGCCTCAAGGGCTGCCTGTTCACCCTGATCCTGCTCTTCGTCGCGGGCTGGCTGATCTGGGAGCTGACCCCGCTGCAGGACTGGATCGGCGAGGGCAAGAGCTACTGGAAGGCGATCACCGACACGATCTCCACCGTCACCGACTGGATCTCGGAGCTGGGTGGCGGCGACAGCGGCACCAGCACCCCCTGAGCCGTCGGCGCACCATCGAATCTGTAGCTATATCGACTTCTGCGGGCCGGTTTCCCCGCATATCGCCCGCAGAAGTGAGGCTTGGCACCGACCCGGGCACCCAACACCCCGATCGACGCGTAACTTTGTCGACCGGGGGTCATGAGTGACGGTCCATCGCCAGCCGCTGAGGGAGCAGTCTTGGCACGGAATATCGGCAGCCGGTACACCGCCCACCAGATCCTGGGGCGCGGCAGCGCCGGCACGGTGTGGCTCGGCGACGGGCCCGAGGGCCCGGTGGCCATCAAACTGCTCCGCGAGGACCTCGCGTCCGACCAGGAGCTCGTGGGCCGCTTCGTCCAGGAGCGCACCGCCCTGCTCGGGCTGGACCACCCGCACGTGGTCGCCGTCCGCGACCTCGTGGTGGACGGCAACGACCTGGCCCTGGTCATGGACCTCGTGCGCGGCACCGACCTGCGCACCCGGCTGGACCGCGACCGCCGGCTCGCCCCCGAGGCGGCCGTGGCGATCATCGCGGACGTCGCCGACGGCCTCGCCGCCGCGCACGCCGCGGGCATCGTCCACCGGGACGTCAAGCCGGAGAACATCCTGCTCGACATGGAGGGCCCGCTCGGCCCCGGCAACTCGCACCCGGCGCTGCTCACCGACTTCGGCGTGGCCAAGCTGATCGACACCCCGCGCCGCACCAAGGCCACCAAGATCATCGGTACGCCGGACTACCTCGCCCCCGAGATAGTCGAGGGCCTCCCGCCCCGCGCCGCAGTCGACATCTACGCCCTCGCGACCGTCCTGTACGAACTCCTCGCCGGCTTCACGCCCTTCGGCGGCGGACACCCCGGCGCGGTCCTGCGCCGGCACGTCACCGAGGCGGTCGTCCCCCTCCCCGGCATCCCCGAGGAGCTCTGGCAGCTCCTGGTCCAGTGCCTGGCCAAGGCCCCGGCCTCCCGGCTGCGCGCCTCCGAGCTCGCCGCCCGGCTGCGCGAGCAGCTCCCGCAGCTGGCCGGCATCCCGCCGCTCGACGTCGACGAACCGGGCACCGAGGAACCGGAACCCCGGACGTACGACGAGCAGCAGTACACCCCCGCCCCCGAGGAACCCCGCCGCCGCGGCGCGGTCCCGCTGGTCCCCGGCTCCTCCGCCGACTCCAACCGCGACACCCACACCAGCATGCGGGTGCCGGGCCCCGACGAACTCTCCGGCGGCCCCCGCGGCACGGCCCGCGCCCCCCGTTCCCCCGGCACGCCCCGCCCCGGCTCGGCCCGCAACCGGTCCGCGGCCGTCCGCAAGCGCCGGCTGACCCTGGTCGCCGCCGCGCTGGTCCTGGTGGCGGCGGTGGGCGGCTGGCTGGCCCTGGGCGGCGACGACGGGGGCGCGCCCCCGCAGGAGACGGAGAAATCGGCCCCGGCCGAACCCTGACCCCTGGCCGGACCCCGGTCCCGCAGCCCCGGGAACCCGGCCGTCGCCCGGCCCGTGAGAGCCCCGCGGACCCCTCCGCGGGGCGGTGATCATGCGGTCCGAGGAACGTCCGCGCCGACAGCCGTTACGCTGGACCCGTGGCAGTCGTCGATATTTCCGAAGAGCTGAAGTCCCTCTCCTCGACCATGGCGTCGATCGAGGCCGTCCTGGACCTGGATGCGCTGAGGGCGGACATCGCCGCGCTCGAGGAGCAGGCGGCAGCGCCCTCCCTCTGGGACGACCCGGAGGCGGCGCAGAAGATCACCAGCAAGCTTTCGCACCTCCAGGCCGAGGTCCGCAAGACCGAGGCGCTCCGCGGCCGGATCGACGATCTCGAAGTCCTCTTCGAGCTCGCGCAGGACGAGGGCGACGCCGACGCCCTGTCCGAGGCCGAGGCGGAGCTGGAGTCCGTCCGCAAGGCGCTGGACGAGATGGAGGTCCGTACCCTCCTGTCCGGCGAGTACGACTCGCGCGAGGCCCTGGTCAACATCAGGGCCGAGGCCGGTGGCGTGGACGCCGCAGACTTCGCCGAGAAGCTCCAGCGCATGTACCTGCGCTGGGCCGAGCAGCGCGGCTACAAGACCGAGGTCTACGAGACGTCGTACGCGGAGGAGGCCGGCATCAAGTCGACCACCTTCGCCGTCCAGGCCCCGTACGCCTACGGCACGCTCTCCGTCGAGCAGGGCACGCACCGGCTCGTCCGGATCTCGCCCTTCGACAACCAGGGCCGCCGCCAGACGTCCTTCGCGGGCGTCGAGGTGCTGCCGGTGGTCGAGCAGACCGACCACATCGAGATTGACGAGTCCGAGCTGCGCGTCGACGTGTACCGCTCCTCGGGCCCCGGCGGCCAGGGCGTCAACACCACGGACTCCGCGGTCCGCCTGACCCACCTCCCGACCGGCATCGTCGTCTCCTGCCAGAACGAGCGCTCGCAGATCCAGAACAAGGCGTCCGCGATGAACGTCCTCCAGGCGAAGCTCCTCGAGCGCCGCCGCCAGGAGGAGCAGGCCAAGATGGACGCCCTCAAGGGCGACGGCGGCAACTCCTGGGGCAACCAGATGCGGTCGTACGTCCTGCACCCGTACCAGATGGTCAAGGACCTGCGCACGGAGTTCGAGATCGGCAACCCCGAGGCGGTCTTCAACGGCGAGATCGACGGCTTCCTCGAAGCGGGCATCCGCTGGCGCAAGCAGCGCGAGAAGTAGCCGGACGGGCCCCGGAGGCCCGCGTCCGAACGGTTCACGGCGGTGCCGGAACCCCCACGGGGTTCCGGCACCGCCGTTTCCGTCGGGCCGGACGCGGGGCCGCTCCCGAAGGGGAGTTGGGGTTCCGCTCGCGGGGGTGCCGTGGCGGGTGCGTCACAGTCGTGATGCTGAATGAGGATCAACTGCGGGCAAAACGGTCCAGATTGCATGGAACGGCCTTGACGTAGTCCTTAACTCTGGACAGGGTGCTAGGGCAGCATGCGTATGTCTGGGACGGGTGTGAACGGGGGCGGGCGGCTTGGCCACGGCGCTACGTGGGCCGGCGTTCGGAGCAAACCCCGCCGAGCCATCGCCCCGCATATGGCTGCTCCACTGACGAGAACAGCTACTGGGGGTAGCAGCACATGACGAAGAAGACGCGTGTACGCGTCGCGCGGATAGCCGCAGGTGCGGTGATCGCCGCAGGTGCCTCGCTCACCGCTGCCGGTGTGGCTTCGGCCGTCGGCGTCGACGTCGCCGGCCTGTCGGTCCAGGCCGAGGTGAACGGCGACGAGGGCGAGGGCGGCGAGTGCAGCCCGCTCGACCCGCGCTGTGGCGAGGGGGATGGCGGTGGTGACGCCGCTGGTGGCGGTGACGCGGCCGGTGGTGGCGACGCGGCCGGTGGCGGTGACGCGGCCGGTGGTGGTGACGCCGCTGGTGGTGGCGACGCGGCCGGTGGCGGTGACGCGGCCGGTGGTGGCGACGCGGCTGGCGGTGGCGACGCGGCCGGTGGCGGTGACGCGGCTGGTGGCGGTGACGCCGCTGGTGGTGGCGACGCGGCCGGTGGCGGCGACGGCGGCAACGGCAACAACGGTGGCAACGGCAATGGTGGCAACCAGGCCGGTGGCAACGGCAATGGTGGCAACCAGGCCGGCGGCAACGGCAACAACGGCGGTACCGGCAACAACGGTGGCAACGGCAACGGTGGCAACCAGGCCGGCGGCAGCGGCAACGGCGGTGGCGACAACGGCGGCACCAGCAACGGCGGTGGCGACAACGGCGGCACCAGCAACGGTGGCGGCGACAACGGCGGCACCAGCAACGGTGGCGGCGACAACGGCGGCACCACCGGCAGCGGCTCCTCCGGCTCCACCTCCGGCGGCGGCGACACCGGCGGCTGCACCGTCGACCTCGACGGCGCCACCTGCGAGGACAACACCACCCCCGACTCGGCCGGCAACCAGCCGGTCGAGCAGAGCAAGGGCAAGGACGAGCTCGCCGAGACCGGTGCGGCCGAGACCACGTTCCTGCTCGTCGGCGCCGCGACGATGATCGCCGGAGGCATCGGCTTCCGCATCCTCCCGCGCCTGGTGAACGGCCGCGCGGCCGTCTGAGGCCCGTAGCGGTACGGACACGCACACAGGAGGGGCCCGGGAAGCCGATCGGCTTCCCGGGCCCCTCCGCGTACACCTGCGCGCCCTCGCGGCGGCGCCCGCCCGGGGCGGGCGGGTCCGGCCCGCGCGTGCGACCCCGCTATGCCGTCCGGTGGGCCAGCAGCGCCACCGCGCCGAGCAGCACCACCAGCAGGGCCACCAGCATCACCGGATTCAGCCCGGCGAACATTCCCTGGCCGCGCTCCTGCTGCAGTCGCTCGCGGCTCGCCCGGCACACGGGGCAGCGGCCCTCGCTCACGGGCGCCGCGCAGCTCGCGCACACCAGTCGGTCATAGGTCATGCGCTTTCCTCCTCCCGCGCGGCGGAGCCGCAATACGCCTTCTCTCCGCGCAACGCTCACGGAAACGCAACCGTTCCCCCTACCACTGTGCCAGCTCACGCGGATTTCGGCGCGGCCCGCCGGGGATCACCCGTTCCGTAGTACTTTCGGCATCGATCACAGCCGGTACGGATCCGGCATAAAACACCCATCCCCGGACGCTCGCCTGCATGCCTCGGCCCGGTTCGCGTAAGGTCACGCACACCTACTCCCGGCCGACCGTGGTGCATCCGTGATCCGATTCGACAACGTCTCCAAGACCTACCCGAAGCAGAGCCGCCCCGCTCTACGGGATGTGTCCCTCGATATCGAGAAGGGCGAGTTCGTCTTCCTGGTGGGCTCGTCCGGCTCCGGCAAGTCCACCTTCATGCGGCTCATCCTCCGTGAGGAACGCGCCAGTCAGGGCGCGGTCCACGTCCTGGGCAAGGACCTCTCACGCCTGTCCAACTGGAAGGTGCCGCACATGCGCCGCCAGCTGGGCACGGTGTTCCAGGACTTCAGGCTCCTGCCCAACAAGACCGTCGCGGAGAACGTGGCGTTCGCCCAGGAGGTCATCGGCAAGCCGCGCGGCGAGATCCGCAAGGCCGTGCCCCAGGTCCTCGACCTGGTCGGCCTCGGCGGCAAGGAGGACCGGATGCCCGGCGAGCTCTCCGGTGGTGAGCAGCAGCGCGTGGCGATCGCGCGGGCGTTCGTGAACCGCCCCATGCTGCTGATCGCGGACGAGCCGACCGGCAACCTCGACCCGCAGACCTCCGTCGGCATCATGAAGCTGCTGGACCGGATCAACCGGACCGGCACCACCGTGATCATGGCGACCCACGACCAGAACATCGTCGACCAGATGCGCAAGCGCGTCATCGAGCTGGAGAAGGGCCGTCTCGTACGCGACCAGGCGCGCGGCGTCTACGGCTACCAGCACTGAGCATCGAGCACTGAAAGGACGCCATGCGCGCCCAGTTCGTCCTGTCGGAGATCGGCGTCGGCCTCCGTCGCAACCTCACGATGACCTTCGCCGTCGTCGTCTCCGTCGCCCTCTCGCTCGCCCTGTTCGGCGGCGCGCTGCTCATGCGCGAGCAGGTCAGCACGATGAAGGACTACTGGTACGACAAGGTCAACGTCTCGATCTTCCTCTGCAGCAAGAGCGATGTGACCTCGACGCCCAAGTGCGCGTCCGGGGCCGTCACCGCCCAGCAGAAGAAGGACATCGAGACCGATCTCGACAAGATGGACGTCGTCGACACGGTCACCTACGAGTCGGCCGACGAGGCGTACAAGCACTACCAGGACCAGTTCGGCGACTCGCCCATGGCGAGCAACATCACGCCGGACCAGATGCAGGAGTCGTTCCGGGTCAAGCTCCACGACCCGAAGAAGTACAAGGTCGTCGCCACCGCCTTCGCCGGCCGTGACGGGGTGCAGTCAGTCCAGGACCAGAGAGGCCTCCTGGACAACCTCTTCGAGCTGATGAACGGCATGAACATGGCCGCGCTCTTCGTGATGGCGCTGATGCTGGTCATCGCGTTGATGCTGATCGTGAACACCGTCCGGGTGTCCGCGTTCAGCCGGCGGCGCGAGACCGGGATCATGCGGCTCGTCGGGGCCTCCGGCTTCTACATCCAGATGCCGTTCATCATGGAGGCCGCGTTCGCCGGTCTCATCGGCGGCGTGCTGGCCTGCGTGATGCTGCTGGCCGGCCGGTACTTCCTGATCGACGGCGGCCTGGAACTCCAGAGCAAGCTGAACCTGATCGACTTCATCGGCTGGGACGCGGTGTTCACCAAGCTGCCCCTGGTCCTGGCGATCGGCCTGCTGATGCCCGCCGTTGCCGCGCTCTTCGCGCTCCGCAAGTACCTCAAGGTGTGACATGCGCCCCCTGGAACGCATGGCCGACGGGCCGTGCGGCCAGGGGGTGTTGTCTAGACTCGGCGGCATGTCCGACCCCGAGCAGTGTTCCGGGCCCCGCGGTGTGCGCCGCGGGGCGGCCCTGACATTGGTCTTCGTGAGCGTGCTGGCCACCGGGGTGGTCACCGGCTCGCTGCCGCGCGGCGGCCCCAAGTCCTCGGAGATAGCCACCCGTTCCGTCGCCTCCGTGGTCGACGGCGACGAGGTGGCCGCCGCCGCGGCCCGCGCCGAGGCGGAGGGCAAGTCCGGCAAGGAGGCGGCCGAGGAGGTCGTCAGCCGCAGCGGCGACCGCTGGGGCGCGGTCTACGACGAGCGGCAGTACGAGGAGTTCGAGCAGGCCCTGGACGGCGCGTACACCGGCGTCGGGCTTTCTGCGCGACGCTCCGCCGACGGCCGGGTCGAGGTGGCCCGGGTGCAGTCCGGCGGCCCCGCCGACCTGGCCGGCATCCGGTCCGGCGACCTGCTGCGCACGATCGACGGCCGCAGCGTCGACCGGCGCCCCGTCGCCGAGGTCGTCGCCCTGCTGCGCGGGGACCGCGAGGACGCCGCCGAGGGCAGCACCGTCGTCCTGGGGATCGAACGCGGCACCGCCCTGCGGACCGAGACGCTGCGCCGGGCCAGGCTCAGCACCGAGCCCGTCACCGTGCGACGGATCGGCCCGGAGCGCCCGGGCCCCTCCTCGGCCGTGATGATCGAGGTCGACTCGTTCACCAGGGGCTCGGGCACCAAGGTCCGCGACGCGGTCCAGGACGCCCCGACGGGCGCCGGCGTCCTCCTCGACCTGCGGGGCAACTCCGGCGGACTGGTCACCGAGGCCGTCACCGCCGCCTCGGCCTTCCTGGACGGCGGCCTGGTCGCCACGTACGACGTGCGCGGCGAGCAGCGCGCCCTCTACGCGCAGCCGGGCGGCGACACGGACCGGCCCCTCGTCGTCCTGGTCGACGGCGGCACGATGAGCGCCGCCGAGCTGCTGACCGGCGCCCTCCAGGACCGGGGCCGCGCCGTCACGGTCGGCTCGCGCACCTTCGGCAAGGGCTCGGTCCAGATGCCCAGCAAGCTCCCGGACGGTTCGGTCGCCGAGCTGACCGTCGGCCACTACCGCACCCCGGCGGGGCGCAGCGTCGAGGAACGCGGCATCACCCCCGACCTCACGGTCGACTCCCGGGCCGAGCGGCGGGCCGAGACGGTATTGAGTGGCCTCGGGGGTGGGTCGTAGTGCGAAAATGGCCGCACTATGGCTAAGGAAAAGGACACGGGGCGCAAGCTCATCGCGCAGAACAAGAAGGCGCGGCACGACTACCACATCCTCGACACCTACGAGTGCGGCCTCGTACTCATGGGCACCGAGGTCAAGTCGCTGCGGCTGGGCCGGGCCTCCCTGGTGGACGGCTTCGTCCAGATCGACGGCGGAGAGGCGTGGCTGCACAACGTCCACGTCCCCGAGTACGTGCAGGGGACCTGGACCAACCACTCCGCCAAGCGCAAGCGCAAGCTGCTGATGCACCGGGCGGAGATCGACAAGCTGGAGTCGAAGGCGGGCGAGACGGGCCACACGATCGTGCCGCTCGCGCTGTACTTCAAGGGCAGCCGGGTCAAGGTCGAGATCGCGCTCGCCAAGGGCAAGAAGGAGTACGACAAGCGGCAGACCCTGCGCGAGAAGCAGGACCTGCGCGAGACCAACCGCGCGATCTCGGCGGCCCGCCGGCGCCAGCGCAGCGCCTGAGCCCCCGGGGAGGACCGGCCCCACCGGCCTCCTGCCCGGCTCCCGCCGGGCCCCGGCGGGAATAGGCTGGCATCGTCGTGCGTTGGTCACGTACGATGGCATCGCACCTCGCAGAGGGTGCACGCATTGAAAACACAACATGGGGATGATCGGTTTCGACAGCGGCTGTCGAAGCAGGGGAAGCGTGTCGAGGAAGCGGCAATGATCTCGTAAACCATATGTCGCAACCAATAATCGCCAACACCAAGCGCGATTCCTTCGCCCTCGCTGCCTAAGTAGCGACTTGCGAAGTGTCAGCCCGGGGGTGATCCCGACCCGGATCCTGGCATCATCAAGGGATCTAAACTTCTGGACCCGGTCACGGGGCCTGGAAGGAAATCAAACAGTGACTGAGCCCGTCGGAGACTTGTTCGCGTGATCTCCGGGGCCGAGAAAATCGCAGCGAACTGCACACGGAGAAGCCCTGATTCCGCACCGTTGGACGCGGGTTCGATTCCCGCCATCTCCACAATTCCCATGTGAACCTCTGCCCCGCGAGATCCTTCGCGGGGCAGAGGCTTTTTCGTTCCCGACGGGCGGTCGTCCGTCGCGGCTCACGGCGTGAACAGGCTCTTCACGACGGACGGGCCGCCGAACTCCGACGCGACCGCGTCCATGACGATCTCGTCGCAGACCCGGCCGAGCCAGTACCCGGCCTGGCGCAGTGTCCCGGCCCTCCGGAACCCCGCCTTCGCGTAGGCGTTGATCCCCGCAGCGTTGGGGGCGAGGACCTTGAGCCACACCATGCGCAGGTTCGTCACATGAAAGGCGTAGTCGAGAGTGAGCCGGGTGGCTCCGTGGCCCAGCCCCCGCCCGCGTGCCTCGGGGGCGAGCATGATGACGAATTCGGCGGTCCGCACACCGTGGTCCGGGAGCAGTGTGGTCACTCCGGCCGGTACCGGAGTGCCGTCCGCCAGGTCGTAGACCGTGAACCGGATGTTCTCACCGCGCAATTGGTGCCCCACCGCCGCAGGTCCGTCACGCAGTCGAACCCGGCTTCCGTGTCCTCGGCCCCGAGGGGGCCTGCGGGCCGGGTCCGGGTACGACGCTCCCCGCTCATCAGGGGGATGTCCGTGGGCGGCTGAGGTAACCTCCGCACCACCGTTGTCGGCCGCAGGGGCCGCGGGGTTGCCTTTCTGTGGTTGCTGCCGAAGAGGGGGCGAGTGAAGAGCGGTGCCGTTGTGAAGCCGAGTACCGGGAGAGCATCCACCGAGGGCCACGGCGCCGATCATGGACCTCGGCCCCGGGCTCCGACCGTTGACGTGTCGCCGGGTTGCCGCCCCTCTATAGAAGAGGGGCCTTCCCCGACCTGCGATTTCGTGGTCGATGTGTCAGGGAAACCCGAACGCTACTTTTGAGTAACGTCAGGAATTGCATAACACTTCTCTCTTGTGGAGGGCGGCGCGCGACTGCTTCCGGAGGCTGATCCGTCAAGGGGGCCATGTCATCGTCACGCTGACATGGCTCGGGTAAGTGTCAGAAAAACTATGACACTATCTGTAGGGTGAGTGCATGGTCAGCGCACGCCGGGACGCAGCACACCGACGTCGGGTACGGGTGCCCCAGAGCCTTGAGAAGGTCGCAGAAGAGGCCAAGAGGATCATCCGTCCCGGTGAGAGCGTGGACGTCACCATCAGGAAGAGGGGTCCGTACAGAATGTTGGCGACTGATCCCATGGAAGACGTGTTCGAGAACCAGACCGAGCCCATGCATGTCGTGGTCTCGTTGGGCTTCATCACCCGATTCCCCAGGTACAACCTGCCCAGCCTCTCCAAAGACCTGTTCTGGACGATCGTCGGGCTGCTGGCCGAGAAGGACGAGCACGGCCAGTATGTCCACATCAACCGCCATGGCGAGATCGCGGTCACCCAGGATCAGCTGGCCCGGATGCTCGGCGTCAAGAGGCCCACGGTCAACGCGGCCATAGGGCACCTGATGGCCCGGAACTTCCTGTGGAAGACCAGGCGGGGCAAGTACCAACTCCACCCGCTCCTGCTGTACTTCGGCAGCGCCACCCGGCAGGACGAGGCGATCGGTTACGCCAAGGCTCACTTCGAGGACAAGAGGCTCCCCGTCGTGCCCGAACCCGGAGCAGTGATCGCGCATGAGATCACCCCGGACGGTGTCGCCGACATCCTTGCTTGACCACGGCTCCGCGGACCGTGAGCACGGCCTCGGACACGCATGGGGGCGCCCGGGGCCGACGGTGCTGTGGTCCCTGGCGGGGGCGTAGTAGCGGCCGAGCATGCCGGTGACCCACTGGGAGTTGGTGGACCTCGCCCTGAGGTGCCGGGCGCCGAGGGGGAAGTCGACGGGGTCGGTCGGGTGGAAGCGGAAGACCACGTCGAGGTGGGAGAACTCTTCCAGCCCCTTTTCGCTCCACCCGTGGAGCCGGCCGAGGTCAGCTCATTGTCCCTGCCCGTCGTCCGTGCGGAGATTGCCGACGCCCGGACGCTGTACCACGATGCCCGGTTCGGGCGGCTGACGGGCCTATTGCCCGGAGTCCTTTGCGACCGCAGCGAGGGCGAGGGCTGGAGACAGCGCACGGCCCCGCATGTCCGCGACGGGGGAGACACGGACGGGCGGGGCCGACTGCGAACTACCTGGCGGAGCGCGGCAGCGACCCGCGAGCGCAGAACATCGTCAACGATCGTGTCCACGCTGCGCCACGTGTACCCGCTCACCTCCTCCTGTTGCAGCTTCACGGCCTGGTCGCCGCTCGCACGGAAGAGGTAACGGAAGTCCGCGTGCCAGTGGGCGCCCTCTCCCTTGCTGTCGTTGGCGGGGATGGGGTGCACGTCGATGTGCACGGGGGTCGCCTGCACGGG
The DNA here is from genome assembly GCF_030116705.1 of Streptomyces sp. ML-6. Lineage (NCBI taxonomy): Bacteria > Bacillati > Actinomycetota > Actinomycetes > Kitasatosporales > Streptomycetaceae > Streptomyces > Streptomyces sp. ML-6. The sequence goes on along the minus strand of NZ_JAOTIK010000001.1, from coordinate 2,748,875 downwards.
GGAGATGCTGAGCGTGATTCCCGTTTCCTCGATCAGCTCGCGCAGCGCCGCGCCCATCAGGTTCACGTCCTCGGGTTCCAGGTGTCCGCCGGGGGTCAGCCACTTGTCGAGCGCCACGTGATGGATGAACAGCGCTTCCCCCTGGTCGTTGACGAGCACCGCCCCGGCGGTCACGTGCCCACGGAACTCCTTCCGGCTCGTCACGTCGGAGCCCTGGTCCAGCAGCTCACCGAGCGGGGCAAGCATGTGCTTGTCCTCGGGGTGCGCGTCGGTGTACTCGGCCACGGTCGTACGGATGTGGTCTGCCGTGATGGGCATTCGATCACCTGTTGTAGTAGTGGAGCCAGGCAGCCGCGATGGCTTCCCGGTCGGCGGTGGACACCTCGTGCACAGCGCTGTCCAGGTCCCCACGGGTGAGTTTGGCGGCGCCTGCCAAGAGTTCGCCCTGAACGAGCGCGATGAACGGTCCAACGCTCGCCCCGTGGATGAAGTTGACCGCCTCGCCCCCGTTCAGCAGATAGAAATAGTGTCCCCGCGTGCTGTAGCAGGTCACGTGCTCGCCGGCGTTGTCACGGGTGTAACCCGAGGGGAGCCCGCTCAACTCCAACTCGTCTTCCGAACTGGTCACGGTGGCGACATAGGCGCCGTTCTTGAGCTGAGGGAAGTCCTCGCCACGCAGTGACAGTCGACCGGTCGCGCACAGCACGAGACCCGCCGCCGAAATGGCCCGGTCGCGGTCTCGGGCCACCTCGAACCCCTGCGACATAGCCTGTGCTCGCCGCACGGGGTCCACGTCGTGGACGATGACACGAACGCCCTTGACGTGCAGCAGGCGGGCAATCGAGCTTCCCAGCCTGCCGAAGCCGATCACCAAGGCGGGACGCCCGTGCAGGATGTCGTTCCGCTGCCGCAGCAACGCTTCCGTGGAGAACACGACGGACTGTCCGACCAGGAAGTCTTCCGGTTCCTTGAGTGGCGAGCGAGCCACGCTGATCATGGGGCACGGAAGCTTGTCCCGCTCGGTGTAGCGGCGGTGCCCGTTCTCGGTGTCCTCGACCACGCCGAGGACGGTTCCCGAGAACCGCTCACAGATCGCGTCCAGCGAGGGGGCGAAGTAGCCGCCCACATCAAGTAGGACGAGCTGTTCGCCGGCTGCTCTTTTCTCCAGGTAGCTCACGGCCGTGTCGGGGTCGCTGAACAGCTCCCGGGACAGCTCGTCGCACGGGTGCGCCTTTTCGATCTCGCGGCGGGCGCTCGCGTGGATGGACTTGGGCTTGGGCAGCACCGCGCGGAGCTGCGTCACCCTGCCCACGGCGTCGACGAACGAGGGACGTTCGGGCAAGAGATGGGTGATCAGCAGCGAGGACGGACGCTCGCTCGGGGCGAATATCGCGGTGACCTTGCCGAAGAACGCGTCAAGTCTCGCGCGCTCGATGGTTTCCATGGGCACCCCCCTTTCTGTCTGTAGTCGTTGCGGGCCCCGCCCGGTTACCGACTGTCCCCTGAACTGTGAGAAACCGGGCGGTTCACGCCCCGTCCGCACGACATCAGCGGCAGCGCCGAAGGGGCGGGGAACCATGCCCGCCCCCGGCCGGACAGGACCACTGAGGACAGGGCCTCACCGGGGGCGGGAGTCTCAAACGCGCGCCACGGTGCCGGGAGGGACCAGCCACTCAGGGCACCCGCCCTCGGGCCGTACGAACGCCATGGGGGTCTTCCGGCGCTCGCTGGGGAGCTTCGCCGGGTCCTCCCATTCGGGGTCCACGTCGCGCAGGATGCCGACCCGTCCGGCACGGTCCTGCACCCTCAACCCAACATCGCCCCTAGTGATCACCCGAACGCCTCAGCAGGCAGCGGGGGACCGCCCTCGGGCTCTTCATCGTCCGACTCCGGGATGCGGTCCCCTCGGCTCTCCGCGACCCTGAGCGCGTCTCGCAGGCACTCGGACAGACGAAGGGCCGTGTACCTCACCTCGGAGTGGGGCGACCTGGGGTCGGACAGGACCCTGCCCGCCGACTCCAGGACGTTTGCGCCCATCCTGAGCTGAACGGCTTCCATCTCGTCGGCGAGACGGGACAGGACACTGTTCGGTCCGCCGTCCGTGCTCAGATAGCACGACTTGCCGTCCCTGGTCCATGGGAGCAACCGGGGCGGTAAGCCCGCTGCCGCGTCGGCAAGGTCCTGCCGTCGCTTCCGGTCACCCGCAGTTCTGTGCGTCACGTCGGCCCCTCGGTCCGCTCGGTCGATATGGGGACCGTACGAGCGGTGAGGGGGTCAATCCACCTGCGGTGAGCGGTAGTTCAGCAGATTTGCGTGCCGAAGTACCGCGCTCTGCAGTAGCTCAGCCGGCGACCCCGAGGTGTGCCGCCATGCTCCGCATCTCTTCGGTCAGCGTGCGCTTACGGGTCTTGAGAATGTCGGCCATGACGTAGCGCGCCATGGGCTGATGAGTGACCCAGCCCTCTGCGCGCTGCTTGATCTGCATCAACTCGCCCATGGCGTCCTGGTGTTCACCGGATGCGACATGAGCCTTGGCCACGTCCAGGCGGTGACGGTTCCAGTTGTTCGAGGTGACTCCGCCGAGGTTGCGCAAACCGCGAGCGCTCACGGGGCCCTCATCGGCGCGCCGCAGGACCCCGCGCGCATCCCCGGCCAACGACAGGTCTTCGATCGCCTTCATTTCGACCGTTGCCGGCCCGAACCCGCCCCAGTGGTCGGGAAAGCCCATGTCCTCACGCCCCATGGCGCTCGCTGCCGTCGCTGCCATCCGCCGAGCCTCAGTGGCTGCATCCGGGCGATTGTTGCGCACGCTGGACGCGGCCACCCTGAGCCACAGCTCGCCCCATACGGCCAGGTGAGTGGCGGACACCGAAGACAGCCGAGGTTCAATCTCTGCGGCGGTCTGCGCTGCAAGCCGCTCACATTCGTCGAAGCGGTCTTGCCGCAGCAGCAACCAGCACATGCCGACGACACCGGTTGCCGCCGTGAGGGTCTGCCCGTTCTCTCTGGCAAGGCGGATCGCCTCTGCCAGCGCGTAGTAAGCCAGGTCGTACTGCCGCACCTGCGTGAGGAACTGGCCTGTCATCAGCAGCACTTGGCAGCGGGCGATTACCGCGTGCTGCTGCTCCTCGCCATCCAGGACGTTTGCAGCGGCCTCAGAGCCGCGCAAGAGCGGGGGAAGCAACTTTGCCACGGACGAATAGCGGTCCTGGTCGTACAGGGCCCGAGCGTCCCGAACCTTCCGACGGGTCGCGTCCAGCCCCCCAGGTTCCACCGGGTCGGCGGCGAGAGGGGCGGCAAGCCCGAGGGGCGGCATCAGCGCGCGTCGCAACTCGACGAGATACTGCCGGTTGGCGTCGTCCTGGGGGCCGACCACGGATCGCGGAGCCTCGGTGGCGAACAACGCCGATGTACTGACCCCCAGCGCACGGGCGAGGGCGTGCAAGGTCTCGACTCGCACATCCCCGCCTTGTTCGACCTTGCGAACGGTACTCAGCGAAAGGTCCGCCGACTCGGCCAGCCCTTCCTGGCTCAGTCCGGACGTGCGCCGGTACTTCCGGATGTTGTCTGCCAACCCTGGGGACATCAGCGCTCACCTCACGACAAGCGTATGCCCTCGCCTCAGCTCGGCGAGGTCGATCCGTCAAGCGGGGCCCGAACGACATCAGCCCCCGTACCCGTCACCCTGGTGTGGGTGACGAGCGCGGGGGCTCTGGTGGTGCTGCGGGACGGTCCCACACGTCCGAGTCGTCATCGTCTGGCTCGGGTGCTGCGATGGCGGTGCGGGCGCTCGGCGAGAGTCCCGACTCCAAGATGTGTCGGGTGAGTTGGGTGCGGTACTGCCCGACGATGGTGGCGGCCCCGTTCTCCACGGTGCCTCGCTCGGCGGTCACGATCAGCCCACGCTCGGAGTCGAACTCTGCGGCGAGTTCGGCGGCCCTGCGGTCAGCGTGCGACACCATGTCGTCCAACAGCCTTGCGTCATACCAGCGCTGTTCGGGAACGGTCTGCACCTCACCCAAAGCCGTCTGCGCACGCTGCGCCCCAGTCAGTGCGTGCCCACGCTTGTGGCGGGCCGCTCGGTATTCGACGTATGCCGCGAACCAGGGCTCTACGGAAAGGGCAGCGAGGAAGGTTTCCCGCGCAGTGTCACCGGAGCTGGTTACATCGTCGGCGCGCTCGCGCCACGTCCCGACCACCTCACGGCGGTACTTTGCGGCGCGTTCCGCCCGCCGCGCCGGTTCCGCCTCACGCGCTGCCCGCAGCTGTGCTTCGACGTCCGCGAGAGGCTCGCACCCCCACCGCCGCGACGGCCAGGGCCAGGCCCGCCGCGCAGATCGGGGCGATGTAGCCCGTCGTCCCGGCGGTGTGCTCCACCAGCCAGCCGCCGGTCGCCGAGCCCGCCGCGATGCCGCCCAGCAGGGCGGTCACGGCCAGGGTCATGCCCTCGTTCAACTGGCCCTCCGGGGTGAGGCGTTGCACCAGGGTCATGCCGGTGACCATGGTCGGGGCCGTCGCCGCGCCGGCCAGCAGCAGGGCGGCCGCGAGGGCGAGCAGGGAGGGGGTCGAGGAGGCGGCGAGCAGCGGCAGGGACATCAGTGCCGTCATCCCCGTCAGGCAGAACAGCAGTCGGCGCCGGATGTCGGGGGCCGGGCGCAGCGAGCCGTACAGGAGCCCCGCCACGCACGAACCGGCCGCCTGGAGGGCGAGGACCGCGCCCCCGGCGTGGGCGATCGTGACGACCTCCATCGAGCCGAAGACCGCGCCGGTGGCGAGGAACGCGGCGAGCAGGGTCGGCATGCCCCGGACGCGGAGCGGGGAGCCCTCGGGGGTGCGGGGGGACACGGGCGGCTCGGTGGCGCGCTGGGCGGCGAAGATCAGGATGCCGGTCATCAGCAGGACCGCCCCGACGAGCGTCCCGGCCTCCGGGAAGAGCGTCGCGCACAGCAGGGCGGCCAGGACCGGGCCGAGCATGAAGCAGAGCTCGTCCACGGCCTGTTCGAAGGAGTTCGCGGTGTGCAGGGCGGCCGGGTCGCCCCGGTGCAGATGGGCCCAGCGGGCCCGGGACATCCCGCCGGTGTTGGGAGTGGTGGCGGTCGCGGCGTAGGAGGCGAAGAGGGTCCAGGACGGGGCGTCGTAGTGCACGCAGAGCAGCAGGGCCAGCGAGCCGAGTACGGCGATCGCGGTGGCGGGCACCGCGACCCGGGCCTGCCCGTACCGGTCGACGAGCCGGGCCGTCCACGGGGCGACCACCGCCGTGGCGGCGAGGCCGGTCGCGGTGACGGCGCCGGCCAGGGCGTACGAGCCCCGCGAACCGGCGATCATGATGACCGCGCTGACGCTGAACATCCCCATGGGCAGCCGGGCGAGGAGGTTGCCCGCGGTGAAGGCGCGGGCGCCCGGGGTGGCGAGCAGCCTGCGGTACGGGTTGGTGGAGGCCCGCCGGACGGGCGCGGGGGCGGGGGCAGCGGGGGCGGGAGCGGCGGCGCGCGGGGCGATGACCAGCAGGTCACCGGAGAGGGCGAGCGCGGGACCGGCGGCGGGAGTTCTCTCGTACGGCATGGTCCAAGCCTCGGGGCGGGCGGTCACCGGGGTCCAACACCTTCTCCGGGCCGATTGACGCACCTGTGTTGTAAATTCTGGTGTGACCTCCTCCGCCGGTCCGGACTCCCGGACACACCACGCGCCCACCGACCCCCGGCTGCTCCGCGCGTTCGTCGCGGTCGCCGAGGAACTGCACTTCACCCGGGCCGCCGCCCGACTCTACGTCGCCCAGCAGGCACTGAGCCGGGACATCCGCCGACTGGAGCGCGAGCTGGGCGCGGAGCTGTTCGTACGGACCACCCGGCAGGTCGCCCTCTCCGCCGACGGCGAACGGCTCCTGCCGTACGCGCGACGGGTGCTGGACGCCCACGCCGATCTCACGGCGGCCTTCGCCGACCCGGCCGCCCGGCCGCTCCTCGTGGACCTCAACACCGACGGCATGACGGCCGCCCGGGTGCTCGCCCGCGCCCGGGAACTGGCCCCGGCCTGCGAGCTGATGGCGCGCTTCGAGAGCGGGCTGACCTGGGCGGCGGGCGAGATCCTCGCCGGGCGGCTCGACGTCTCCTTCGGCCGTGCCGCCGGACTCGCCCCCTCGGTGCTGGCCCGGCTCGGGACGCAGCCGGTGCGGTACGAGCCGATGGCCGTCATGCTCCCCGCCGACCATCCCCTCGCCGGGCGGGAGGCGGTGGAGCCGGCCGAACTCGCCGGGGAGACGGTGTACGCGGGCGCCGGAAACCCGCGCACCGAGGAGTGGACGGATCTCGCGCGGGTGCTCTTCGCCCGGTGGGGCATCGAACTGGCGCCCCCCGCCCCGCTCGCCGTGGGCGTCGCCGAGTTCCAGCGGCTCATGACCAAGTCCCGGAACCCGGTGCTGGCCGTCGTCGACTTCCCCCCGATGCCCGGCACCGTGGTGCGCCCGCTGGTCCGGCCGGTGCCGCTCTCGCCGCTGCTGCTGGTCTGGCGCAAGGGGCTCGCCCACCCCGGCCTCGACGCGCTGCGCGGGGCCGCGGCCCGGCTGGGCGCCGAGGAGGGCTGGCTGGACCGGCCGGACGGGAGCTGGCTCCCGGAGACCGACGCGCTCCTCATGGCGGGGGCCGGCTGAGGGCGCCCCGGCCCGACTGCCGGGCGCGGGGCGGTGATCGGGGCGTGCGCCGGTATACGTTCGGCGCGCCCGGTGCCGTGGGGCGGCGCCCTGCGCGCTCGGTGTGCCCGAGACGATCGTGACCGTTCGACGTCATGTGACGTAACCGGCGGGAAATACGGGTGAACCACATCCGTCACGTGCCGTTGGCAGGCTCGCGGATCGGCATCATCGGGCAGCAGCGGGACGAGAGCCGGGAAGACCACATGCACGAGGACGAGCGGTACGGGAACGAGCGGGATGAGGGCGGGCGGCGGTACGGGGACGAGCGGGGCGGGGACGGGCAGGACGAGGGCGGGCGGCGCGGGGACGAGCGGTACGAGCCCCTCGTGGGCTTCACCGTGGGGGTCACCGCCGCCCGGCGCGCGGAGGAGTTCGGCGCGCTGCTGGAACGGCGGGGCGCCAGGGTGCTGCACGCGCCCGCCCTGCGGACCGTGCCGCTCGCCGACGACACCGAACTCCTCGCGGCCACCCGGGCGGTCGTCGAATCCGCGCCCGACACGGTCGTCGCCACCACCGCGGTCGGCTTCCGGGGCTGGATCGAGGCCGCCGGGGCCTGGGGGCTGGGCGACCAACTGGCCGAGGTGCTGCGCGGCGTCGAACTGCTCGCCCGCGGTCCCAAGGCCAAGGGAGCCGTCCGGGCCGCCGGGCTGACCGAGACCTGGTCGCCCGCCTCCGAGTCCATGGCCGAGGTGCTGGACCGGCTCCTGGCCGAGGGCGTGACGGGCCGCCGCATCACCGTCCAGCTCCACGGCGAACCCGCCCCCGGCTTCGTCGAGGCGCTGCGCGGGGCGGGCGCCGAGGTGGTCGCCGTGCCCGTCTACCGCTGGGAGGACCCCGAGGACCTCGTCCCGCTCGACCGGCTGATCGACACCACCCTGGCCCGGGGCCTGGACGCCCTCACCTTCACCAGTGCCCCGGCCGCCGTCTCGCTGCTGCGCCGGGCCGAGAAGCGCGGGCTGCTCCCCGAAATCCTGGACGTGCTGCGGGACGACGTCCTCGTGGCCTGCGTCGGCCCCGTCACCGCCCTGCCGTTGCGGGAGCGCGGCATCGACACCGTCCAGCCCGAACGGTTCCGGCTCGCCCCGCTCGTCCAGCTGCTGTGCCGTGAACTGCCCGCCGGGGCACGTGTGTTGACGGTGGCCGGGCACCGGGTCGAGATCCGGGGCCACGCGGTGCTCGTGGACGGTGCGCCGCGCCCGGTGCCGCCCGCCGGGATGGCGCTGCTGCGCGCCCTGGCCCGTCGTCCCGGCTGGGTGGTGTCCCGTGCCGACCTGCTGCGCGCCCTGCCCGGAGGCAGCACGGACGAGCACGCGGTGGAGACGGCGGTGGCGCGGCTGCGCACGGCGCTGGGCGTGCCCCACCTCATCCGGACGGTCGTCAAGCGCGGCTACCAACTGGCGCCGGACACGCCGTCGGACACGCCGCCGGGCACGCGGGAGGACGGGCCTGGGGCGGCCTCCATCGGTTAGAGCACTGCCGGAACACCCGTTGTCAGACCCGCCTGTTAGAACCGAAAGGGACGGGGACGACAACACGGGAGGTCTTGTGGGTACTTGGGGCGCGGGCAACTTCGACAGCGACACGGCGGCCGACCATCTGGCGGACCTCACCGGGCGGCTCGTCTCGCGGATCGGGGAGGCGATGTCCGGCGATCCGGTCGCCCTGGAACCCGACGACTACGACGGCGTCACGGTGCCGTGCGACATCGAGCTGCTCTGCCTGATCGCGGAGCAGGGGTACGTCGGTCCGGTGGTGCCGGAGGCGGCGGTGGTCGCGGGCTGGCGGAAGACGTTCATGGACGTGTGGGAGCGGACCATCGACGAGCTGGAACCCGAGCCGGAGTACAAGGAGGACAGACGCGCGGAGCTGATCCGCACCTTCGACCGGCTGGCGGCCCTGGCGGAGCGGAAGTAACCGGGGCGGCAGCGGTCGGAACGGGGCGGAAGAAGCCGGGGCGGGGCGGGAGCGGGCGGAGGCGTGCCGGGATAGCGTGCGGGGATGATTTCTGACACCCACCGGCTCGACGCGGAGATACGGCTCCGCCCCACCGTCCCGTCCGACGCGGCCTCCCTCGCCGACTCGCTGGCCCGCAGTCGCGCGTACATGCAGCCCTGGGAGCCCATCCGGCCCGACGCCTTCTACACCGAGCAGGGGCAGCGGGAACGGCTGGTCACGCTGTTCGAGGACCGGGACGCAGGCCGGGCGGCGCCGTGGGTGCTCGCCGACGAGCAGGACCGCGCGGTGGGCGGGTTCAACCTCTCCGGCATCGTGCTCGGTCCCTTCCGCAGCGGCACCCTCGGCTACTGGGTCGACGTCGAGTACGCGGGTCGGGGCCTGGCCACCGCCGCCGTGCGCCTGATCTGCGAGATGGCCCGGGACGGGCTGGGCCTGCACCGGATCGAGGCGGGGACGGTGCTCGACAACACCGCGTCCCAGCGGGTGCTCGCCAAGTGCGGCTTCGAGGAGTACGGCATGGCCCCGCAGATCCTGTACATCAACGGGCAGTGGCGCGACCACCGGCTCTTCCAGCGCATCCTGCACGACGGCCCGCCGAGGGACCTGCCGACGGCCGGCAGGGGCTGACCGACGGCTGACGCGAGGCGCCCCGTGGACCGGTGTGCGCGGCGCGGGGGCGGACCGGTGTGCGGCGCGGATGTCCAGGGACCGGCGCGGATGCCCTCAGCGGTCGGCGTCGGCCGCCGCGCCGTTCCGCAGCCGGGTGTGCAGGTGCCCGTCCAGCGGCCACGGCGGTTGTGCCGGGAGGATCCCCGCGAGGCCGTACCCGCTCTTCTGCGCGACCCGGCAGGACGCCTCGTTGTCCAGCTGGTGCAGCAGGTCGAGCCGGGTCAGCTCGTCCTCGGCGAACGCCTCGAAGGCCCAGTCGGTGAGCGCCCCGAGCGCCCGTGGGGCGATGCCGCGTCCACGGGCCGGGGGCATCGTCCAGTAACCGACCTCCGCGTTGCCGGAGCCCGGCGCGGGGGCCCTGAGCGCCACGTTGCCGACCAGTTCGTCCCCGCGTTCGCGGTCCACCACCGCGAAGCCGAAGTAACTGCGGGACTCCCGGCCCTCTTGCCGTACCCGCAGCCACCGCCACGCCTCCGCCTCGTCCGTGATCTGGCTCCGCAGTGCGGCGCGCATGCTGGGATCGCGGTATGCCTCGACCAGTGCCGGGATGTCCTCGGCCTGCCAGGGCCTGAGCAGTAACGGACCGGCCGGGAGGGTGACGGTGGCGAGAGCGTCGTTCATCCGGACACCGTACGGCCCGGGCCCGGACACCGTACGGCCCGGGCCCGGATACCACCGGGGCTCCGCGCGGGGAACCGGGTGGCGGCAGGGGTTCCGGGCGGGCGCCCCGAGGGGCACTCTGGGGGAGGCCCATCGGAGACCCCGAGGCGGTGACATGCGCATGGCGGCAGGTAGGAGTTCGCGCGACTGGCGGTTCGACTCGGGGCGGCCCTGCCTCGACCTGGTGGCGACGGGGGCCGGTACCTCCGGCGCCTGCGAACTGCTCGACAATGCCGAGCGGCTCGCGGACTGGCTGGTCGCCGCCGGAGTCGTCCCGGGCGGCACCCGGCTCGACATCGTGGACGACAGCTGGGTGGTGCGCTTCCGGCAGCTGCGCACGGGGGTGGACCGGCTGCTGAGCGCCGAACTCGGCGGGCGCAGGGCCGACGCCGCGCTGGAACGGGTCAACGCGCTGGCTGCCGGGGCGCCGCCGGGGCTGCGGGCCGTGCGCGGCAGGGGCGGCGCCCTGGTGCGGGCGCTGAGCGCCGACCCGGAGTGCGGGGCCCTCCTGGCCGCCGTCGCCCGCGACGCCGTGGAGCTGCTGACCGACCCCGTGGCACGGGCCGGGCTGCGCCGCTGCGAGGCCGAGAGCTGCCGCCGCCTCTACCTGGACACCTCGCGCGGCCACCGGCGCCGCTGGTGCTCCAGCGAGGTGTGCGGGAACCGGGAACGGGTGGCCCGGCACCGGCGCAGGGCGGCGGCCGTGACCGTACCGGCGGCGTCGGCGCCGTGAGACCTCCGGCCGGTGCCGAAGACGGTGCCGGCAGCGGCGGCGACGGCGCCCCGGGCCCCGAGTGGTGCGCGGCGGTCCCCCTTCGCATAAGGTTGACGGCTGCCCAATGCACGTCAGAAGGGGGCCTCGGTGGCCGCGCAGGATGCCGCTGTCGATTCGTTGCGGGACCGGGAAATCGGTGTCGAGCAGGAACATCTCGACCGGGTGTACCACCGTCTCGAGGAGAAGATCCACGAGGCGGAATTTCTCATGAGTGACGCCGTCAAGCGGGGTCAGGTCGGCACTCCGGGAGCGCTCGCCGAGCGCGACGCCCAGGTGTTCCGGGCCGGAATCCACCTCAACCGGCTGAACAGCGAGTTCGAGGACTTCCTCTTCGGGAGGATCGACCTGCTGCTCGGCAAGGACGGCGAACGCGGCCCCGACGGCGCCTACACCTCCGTCGAGCCCGCCGACGACGCCGTGCGCGACGACAACTCGGCCGACATCGCGGAGACCCTGCACATCGGCCGCATCGGAGTCCTCGACGCCGACTACGCGCCGCTGGTCATCGACTGGCGCGCCCCCGCAGCCGCGCCGTTCTACCGGTCGACGCCGAAGGACCCGGGCCGGGTGGTGCGTCGCCGGGTCGTCCGCTCCAAGGGCCGCAAGGTCCTCGGCGTCGAGGACGACCTGATGCGCCCCGAGCTGACCGCGTACCTCGACGGCGACAAGCTCCCCGTCATCGGCGACGGCGCCCTGATGGCGGCGCTCGGCCAGGCCCGCAGCCACACCATGCGGGACATCGTCTCCTCCATCCAGGCCGAGCAGGACCTGGTGATCCGGGCCCCCGCCGCCTCCGTCACCGAGGTCTCCGGCGGCCCCGGCACCGGCAAGACCGCGGTCGCCCTGCACCGGGCCGCGTACCTCCTCTACCAGGACCGCAGGCGGTACGCGGGCGGCATCCTCGTCGTCTCGCCGACCCCGCTCCTGGTCGCGTACACCGAGGGCGTGCTGCCCTCGCTCGGCGAGGAGGGGCAGGTCGCGATCCGCGCGGTCGGTTCGCTCTCCGACGAGGCGGCGGGCGTCGAGGGCGCCACCACCTACGACGAACCCGCCGTCGCCCGGATCAAGGGCTCCTCACGGATGCTCGCGGTGCTGCGCAAGGCCGCCCGCGGCGCGCTGGAACAGCCCGGCACCCCCCGCGGCCCGAAGGACGAGGAACGGCAGGACGGCCAACTGGCCTTCGGTGACGAGGAGCCGGAGAACGCCACCGCCCCGGCCACCCCGACCCGGCTGCGCGTCGTCGCGTTCGGCGCCCGCATCGAGCTGGAGGCCGACGAACTGCGCCGCATCCGGCAGTCCGTCCTCGGCGGCACCGCCCCCGTCAACCTGCTGCGCCCGCGCGCCCGCAGGATGCTCCTGGACGCCCTGTGGAACAAGTCCTCGGGCCGCGGCCGCTACACCGACCCCGAGCTCGCCGCCGAACTGCGCTCCTCCTTCGACGAGGACGTGTCCACCGAGACGCCCTTCCTCGACTTCCTGGACGCCTGGTGGCCCGAACTCACCCCGCGCGGGGTGCTCGCCGCGATGGCCGACGAGAAGCGGCTCGGCCGCTGGGCGCGCCGGGTGCTCAACCAGGGCGAGGTGCGGCGTCTCGCCCGTTCGCTGAAGCGGCTCGACGCGGCGGGCAACGGCCCGCTCTCCGTGCACGACGTGGCGATCCTCGACGAGCTCCAGACGCTGCTGGGCACCCCCGCCCGGCCGAGGAAGAAGCGCGAGTTCGACCCGCTGGACCAGCTCACCGGCCTGGAGGAGCTGATGCCGCAGCGCGAGGAGACCCAGCGCGAGCGGGCCGAACGGCTGGCGGCGGAGCGCACCGAGTACGCGCACGTCATCGTCGACGAGGCGCAGGACCTCACGCCCATGCAGTGGCGCATGGTCGGCCGCCGGGGCCGGCACGCCACCTGGACGATCGTCGGCGACCCGGCGCAGTCCTCCTGGTCCGACCCGGACGAGGCCGCCCGGGCCCGCGACGAGGCGCTCGGCAACCGGCCGCGCCGACGCTTCACCCTCACGGTCAACTACCGCAACCCGGCGGAGATCGCCGAGCTGGCCGCCAAGGTCCTGGCGCTCGCGATGCCCGGGGCGGCGTCACCGGCCGCGGTCCGCTCCACCGGCGTACGGCCGCGCTTCGAGACCGTGCGGGACGGCGACCTGGCCGCCACGGTGCGCGAGGAGGCCCGGCGGCTGCTGGCCGAGGTGGACGGCACGGTGGGCGTGGTCGTGGCCATGAACCGCCGGGCACAGGCCCGGGACTGGCTGGCCGAGCTCGGCGAACGGGTGGTGGCGCTGGGCAGCCTGGAGGCGAAGGGGCTGGAGTACGACGCCACGGTGGTCGTCTCGCCCGCGGAGATCGCCGACGAGTCCCCGGCCGGCCTGCGGGTGCTGTACGTGGCGCTCACCCGGGCGACGCAGCAGCTCACGGTGGTCTCGGGGGAGCGGGACCTGCCCGACGAGGACGGCGTCCCCGACCTGCTGAGGGACTGAACCCACCGTGGGCCGGTCCCCACCGTGGGCCGGTCCACACGACCGGCCCACGGAGCGGGAGGCCGTGTGCAGGACGCGGGAGGCCATGTGCAGGATTGTTTTTGCAGTCAACCTGCACTACAGGAATCACTTTTTCGGGGTCTTTGTTAGCCTGGTGTCGGCACCGGCTCGATCCAAGCCCCCGGGCCCAACCTTCGTCGCTACGAGCGACCACTTGCCGCGAGGCGAGCATGGCGGGTCGGTGCCGCTCAACTGAATGGACAGACCCGCGTCACCCTCCGGTGGCGCGGGTCTGTTCTGGTTTCCGGGCCCGGCCCCCGGGGCGTTTCCGCACGGCCGACGGCGGCCGGCGCTCGTCGGAGCCGGACGGGCCCGGAGTGCGCTCAGGTCTTCCGTCGAGGACCCACCTTCTCGTATGGTGGAAAAAACTTTCCGAAGAGTGGCAGTCATTACCGCCTACCGGCCGGTAGGTGCGACGATCGGGGAGCGTGTCCGAGGCGAGCGCCCCGGCCGCGCGGCAATGAAGCTAGGGAAAGCGAAGGACTCGGCCATGGCAACGGCGCCCAGCGTCTCGTACTCGATGACGGTCAGGCTGGAGGTGCCCGCGAGCGGTACCGCGGTCTCCCAGCTCACCACGGCCGTGGAGTCCTCCGGCGGTTCGGTCACCGGCCTCGACGTGACCGCGTCCGGCCACGAGAAGCTGCGCATCGACGTCACCATCGCGGCCACCTCCACCTCGCACGCCGACGAGATCGTCGAGGGGCTGCGGGGCATCGAGGGCGTCGTCCTGGGCAAGGTCTCCGACCGTACGTTCCTGATGCACCTCGGCGGCAAGATCGAGATGGCGTCCAAGCACCCCATCCGCAACCGTGACGACCTCTCGATGATCTACACCCCGGGTGTGGCCCGGGTGTGCATGGCGATCGCCGAGAACCCCGAGGACGCCCGCCGCCTCACCATCAAGCGCAACTCCGTCGCGGTCGTGACGGACGGCTCCGCCGTGCTGGGGCTCGGCAACATCGGCCCGAAGGCCGCCCTGCCCGTGATGGAGGGCAAGGCCGCCCTCTTCAAGCGGTTCGCCGGCATCGACGCCTGGCCGATCTGCCTGGACACCCAGGACACCGACGCCATCGTCGAGATCGTCAAGGCCATCGCCCCCGGCTTCGCGGGCATCAACCTGGAGGACATCTCCGCTCCCCGCTGCTTCGAGATCGAGGCCCGGCTGCGCGAGGCCCTGGACATCCCCGTCTTCCACGACGACCAGCACGGCACCGCGATCGTCGTCCTGGCCGCGCTGACCAACGCGCTGCGCGTGGTGGGCAAGGGCATCGGGGACGTACGGGTCGTCATGTCCGGCGCCGGGGCGGCCGGCACGGCCATCCTGAAGCTGCTCCTCGCGGCCGGCGTCAAGCACGCCGTCGTCGCCGACATCCACGGGGTGGTGCACGCCGGACGCGAGGACCTGGTCTCCGCCGCCGCCGACTCGCCGCTGCGCTGGATCGCCGACAACACCAACCCGGAGTCCGTCACCGGCACCCTCAAGCAGGCCGTCGTCGGGGCCGACGTCTTCATCGGCGTCTCCGCCCCGAACGTGCTGGACGGCGCCGACGTCGCCGCCATGGCCGAGGGTGCGATCGTGTTCGCGCTCGCGAACCCGGACCCCGAGGTGGACCCGGCAATCGCCCGTCAGACCGCGGCAGTTGTCGCCACCGGCCGCTCCGACTTCCCGAACCAGATCAACAACGTGCTGGTCTTCCCGGGCGTCTTCCGCGGTCTGCTGGACGCCCAGTCCCGCACCGTCAACACGGAGATGATGCTCGCCGCCGCGGGGGCGCTCGCCGACGTGGTCGCCGAGGACGAGCTGAACGCGAACTACATCATCCCGTCGGTCTTCAACGACCGCGTCGCGGGCGCGGTCGCCGGTGCCGTCCGGGACGCCGCGAGGGCGGTCGGCAGCTCCGTCACGGCGCAGGGGAACCTCGGCTGAGGCACCGGCACCCGGAGTACGACGGGGCCCGGGGCCCGGCATCCCCGGAGCCCCGGGCGGCGCTCCGGCACCCCCGGCCGGCCCCGTCGACGCCCCGGTGACCCCGGCCGGTCCCGGGGGCTTCGGCCGGGTCCCGGCTGAGGTCCATGTCACAGCCGCCGCCGCGAGGCCCCTCGGGGCCCTGTGGCATGGACCACGTCCCCGGCGGCCGCACGTCGGCCCGCCGCACGGCGCGTCGCGGGGCGCGATGCCCCAAACGCCCCTTTAGGGTGGGCGGGCGGCGCGTCCCGTCAGCCCCGCATCCGCTGCGGACCGCTTCCGGGGAGTCGACGGAACGTCACCACGACGAGGCGGTGGCGCTTTTCGTGTGACTCCGAGGGGTGCCGGATTGGCGTTACCGCCGCAGGTGGGGGCAGGATGCGTAATCGGGCGCGAGGGTCTGACGACAGACCCGGGTCCGGGGACTGTCCGAGGGCCCTGGCAGCATCGGCTTCGATCTCACGCCTCACAGGCAAGAAGAACACGGGAGTAACAACATGAACCGCAGTGAGCTGGTGGCCGCCCTGGCCGACCGCGCCGAGGTGACTCGCAAGGACGCCGACGCCGTGCTGGCCGCGCTCGCCGAGACCGTCGGTGAGGTCGTCGCCAAGGGCGACGAGAAGGTCACCATCCCCGGCTTCCTGACCTTCGAGCGCACCCACCGTGCCGCTCGCACCGCTCGTAACCCGCAGACCGGCGACCCGATCAACATCCCGGCCGGCTACAGCGTGAAGGTCTCCGCGGGCTCCAAGCTCAAGGAAGCCGCCAAGGGCAAGTAAGTCCCACAGCCCCCCAGGCGCGACGAAGGGCGGTCACCCGACCAGGGTGACCGCCCTTCGGCGTATCGGCCGTCAGGGCCCCGTTCTGTGCCCCTGCGAAGGCCCGCATCCGAACCGTCCGGCCCCCGCACCTGTGTTCGCGCCCGCGCCGCCCCGGTGTTCGACAGCCCGGAGACACGGGACGGGAGTCGGGAGACACGGAACGATGGCCCGGAAACGCAGGACGGGGCCCCGGCGCCACGGAACGGCGGACCGGAAACACGGGACGGGGGCCCGGGGCAGTGCCCCGAACCCCCGTCAGCAGCCCTGTGGCGACCGCGCCCGAGAGCGCGCCCCGCCCGGTGCGTCCGGACTCAGACCAGCGGCGAGCCGTTCGGCAGCTCCACCTTCGCGCCGAGCTTCTCCAGCTTCTCCATGAAGTTCTCGTAGCCGCGGTTGATCAGGTCGATGCCGTGCACCCGCGACGTGCCCTGCGCGGCCAGCGCCGCGATCAGGTACGAGAAACCGCCGCGCAGGTCGGGGATGACCAGATCCGCGCCCTGGAGCCGGGTCGGCCCGGACACGACCGCCGAGTGGAGGAAGTTGCGCTGCCCGAAGCGGCAGTCGGAGCCGCCCAGGCACTCCCGGTAGAGCTGGATGTGCGCGCCCATCTGGTTGAGCGCGGAGGTGAAGCCGAGCCGGGACTCGTACACCGTCTCGTGGACGATGGACAGCCCCGACGCCTGCGTCAGCGCCACCACCAGCGGCTGCTGCCAGTCGGTCTGGAAGCCGGGGTGCACGTCCGTCTCCAGGGCGATGGCGTTCAGCGCGCCGCCCGGGTGCCAGAAGCGGATGCCCTCGTCGTCGATCTCGAAGGCGCCGCCGACCTTGCGGAAGGTGTTCAGGAAGGTCATCATCGAGCGCTGCTGCGCGCCCCGCACGTAGATGTTGCCCTCGGTGGCCAGCGCCGCGGACGCCCAGGAGGCCGCCTCCAGACGGTCCGGGATCGCCCGGTGCGTGTAACCGTCCAGCCGGTCGACACCCGTGATCCGGATCGTCCGGTCGGTGTCCATGGAGATGATGGCGCCCATCTTCTGCAGGACGCAGATGAGGTCCTCGATCTCCGGCTCCACGGCCGCGTTGGACAGCTCGGTGACGCCCTCGGCGAGCACCGCCGTCAGCAGCACCTGCTCGGTGGAGCCCACCGAGGGGTACGGCAGCCGGATCTTCGTGCCGCGCAGCCGCTGCGGGGCCTCCAGGTACTGGCCGTCCGCCCGCTTCTCGATGGTCGCGCCGAACTGCCGCAGCACGTCGAAGTGGAAGTCGATCGGCCGGCCGCCGATGTCGCAGCCGCCGAGCCCCGGGATGAACGCGTGGCCCAGCCGGTGCAGCAGCGGGCCGCAGAAGAGGATCGGGATGCGCGAGGAGCCCGCGTGGGCGTCGATGTCGGCGACGTTGGCGCTCTCCACGTGGGTCGGGTCCAGGATCAGCTCACCCGGTTCGTCACCGGGCCGGACCGTCACGCCGTGCAGCTGCAACAGCCCGCGCACCACCCGCACGTCGCGGATGTCGGGCACGTTGCGCAGCCGACTGGGCCCGCTGCCGAGCAGCGCGGCGACCATCGCCTTCGGCACCAGGTTCTTGGCGCCTCTGACGCGGATCTCGCCCTCCAGCGGGGTTCCGCCGTGGACAAGCAGGACATCGTCTGTGCCGGTCATGAATCTCGCGTTCCGGAGTGGTCGGGCAGGGGGCCAAACGAAAGAGTAATGGCCGACCACCCCCACTCCGTAAGGGAGCGGGGGGTGTACGAACGTCATGAATCCGCCACAACACGTTCTGCTCCCCGGGACTTGCGGAGGGTTACCGTCCGCATGGCTCCCCGGAATGCGCGCTCCCCATGCATCCGTGCGCCCTGAGCTGCGCCGCGGCCCGTTCGGGGGTCGGGTGGCCCACTTGGTCCCCGTGGGAGGCGAAGATGCGGGATCATTTCTGCCATGACCGAGGTGTCCTCGCTCACAGGGCGACTGCTCGTGGCCACACCCGCGCTCGCGGACCCGAATTTCGACCGTGCGGTGGTGCTGCTCCTCGACCACGACGAGGAGGGCTCGCTCGGCGTGGTCCTGAACCGCCCGACCCCGGTCGGCGTCCGCGACATCCTCATGCCCTGGGCCGGTCTGGCCGGTGAGCCGGACGTCGTCTTCCAGGGCGGCCCGGTCTCCCTCGACTCGGCGCTCGGGGTGGCCGTCATCCCCGGCGACGAGGGCCCGCTCGGCTGGCGCCGGGTGTACGGGGCGATCGGACTGGTGGACCTGGAGGCGCCCCCGGAACTGCTGGCCGCCGCGCTCGGTTCGCTGCGGATCTTCGCCGGGTACGCCGGCTGGGGCCCCGGGCAGCTGGAGACGGAACTGGCCGAGGGCGCCTGGTACGTGGTCGAGTCCGAGCCCGGTGACGTCTCGTCCCCGCGGCCCGAACACCTCTGGCGCGCGGTCCTGCGCCGCCAGCGCAGCGAACTGGCGATGATCGCCACGTACCCCGACGACCCCTCGCTCAACTGAGAGTGCAGACGCGGGGCCCCGCGACCCCGCCGGACCCCGCGACGCCGCCGGGCCCCGCGACGCCGCCGGACCCCGCGACGCCGCCGGGCCCCGCGACGCCGCCGCCCGGGGTGTGCACCTTCGCCCGCTTCGCCCGCTTCACCCGCGCTTCCCGCCGCCGGGCGCTCCGAAGCTCCCGCCTCCCAGTACCCTTGGCGGTTATGAGCACTCTTGAGCCCGAGCGCGGGGCAGGAACCGGCACCCTCGTGGAGCCGACGCCACAGGTGTCGAACGGCGACGGCGACCACGAGCGCTTCGCCCATTACGTCCAGAAGGACAAGATCATGGCGAGTGCCCTGGAGGGCACCCCCGTGGTCGCACTGTGCGGCAAGGTCTGGGTACCGGGCCGCGACCCCAAGAAGTACCCGGTCTGCCCCATGTGCAAGGAGATCTACGAGTCCATGGGCGCCGGCGGCGACAAGGACAAGGGCGGCAAGGACAAGAAGTAGTCCCGAGCCCTCCGGCGGCATCGCTCAGGGCCCCCGGGACACGCGTTTCGACGCGTGTCCCGGGGGCCCTTCGCGTTGCACGGGCTGCTTCCACGGGTCACAGAGTGGTTGAGACCACTTGTCGGCGTCCGCGCGCGCACCTACTCTCCTGCCAGTTGTGCAGAACGAAACGCGCGTTGCGCATGTTGCAATGCTTATCGGTAAGGGTTCCGATATGAAGCTTTCTGCCCGAATTGCCGCTCCGGTGGCGACGCTCGTGCTGGCGGGTCTCACCGCCACCGCCTGCGCGCCGCAGACCTCCGACACCGCGGCCGAGGGGGACGAGAAAACCGGCACCCTGCGGGTCTGGCTGTTCCAGGAGGTCGGCAACAAGCCCAAGGAACAGGTCGTCGACGCGGCGGTCGCCGAATTCGAGAAGTCCCACGAGGGCGCGGAGGTGGAGGTCGAGTACATCCCGGTCGACACCCGCGCGCAGCGCATCAAGGCGGCGTTCAACGACCCCAGGAGCGCCCCGGACCTCATCGAGTACGGGAACACCGACACCGCCGGATACGTCAAGGACGGCGGACTCGCCGACGTGAGCGCCGAGTTCGCCGCCTGGGACGAGGCGAAGGACACCGACCCGACCGCCCGGCAGTCCGTGACGGTCGACGGCAAGGTCTACGGGGCACCGCTCTTCGTCGGCGTACGCGCGCTGTACTACCGCACCGACGTCTTCGACGAGCTGGGCATCGAGGCCCCCAAGTCGCAGGCCGAGCTGATCTCCACCGCGAAGAAGATCCACAAGAAGAAGCCGGACCTGTACGGACTGGCGGTCGGCGGCGCGTACACCTACGGCGCGATGCCGTTCATCTGGGCCCACGGCGGCGAACTCGCCGACGAGAAGGGCGGCACGTACACCTCCGCCATCAACAGCGAAAAGGCCCGCAAGGGCATCGAGGCGTACACCTCGCTCTTCGGCGACGACAACTGCCCGGCCGCCAAGTGCGCCTCCATGGGCGGCAACGCGACCGTCACCGCCTTCGCCTCCGGAAAGGCCGCCATGGCGATCGGCGGCGACTTCAGCCACGCGGCCGTCGAGGCGGGCGCGGTGAAGGGCAAGTACGCGGTCGTCCCGCTGCCCGGCGTGGCGAAGGACTCCGTGGCCCCGGCGTTCGCGGGCGGGAACAACATCGGCGTGCTGAAGAGCAGTTCGCACCGCACCCTGGCCGTGGACCTGATGAAGTCCCTGACCGGCAAGCGGACCCAGGCGAAGATGTTCGACGCGATGGGCTTCCTGCCGACGTACACGGACGTGCGGGCCGCCGCCGCGAAGAAGGAGCCGTTCGTCGAGCCGTTCGTCGAAACGCTCGGCGCGGGCGCCGAATTCGTCCCGGCCTCGCCGGGCTGGGGGCAGATCGACGCCTCGCTGGTCCTGCCGACGATGTTCCAGGAGATCGTCAGCGGTCGTAAGGACGTGGCGAAGGCCGCGGACGACGCGGCGAAGAAGATGGACGCCGCGTTCGCCGACGCGGGCTGACCATGACCGCGAACACCACGACGTACAAGGCACCCGGCACGTCCGGGGCGGGCGGCACCTCCCCCCGCCCGCCCCGGCGGCGCCGCCCCGCCCCGTCCGTGCGCGGCTCCGGGTGGACCCCCTGGCTCTACCTCCTGCCCGCGCTCGTCCTCCTCGGCGGACTGCTCGTCTACCCGATCTACCAGCTCGGCCTGATCTCCTTCCTGGAGTACACCCAGGCCCAGGTCAGCGGCGGCGAACCGACCACCTTCCGGGGATTCGGGAACTACACCACCCTCTTCGGCGACAGCCAGTTCTGGCAGGTGCTCCTGGCGACCGTGGTCTTCGCCGCCGCCTGCGTCCTCACCACCCTGCTGGCCGGCTGCGCGCTCGCCGTCCTGCTGACCCGGGTCCGGGCCGTACCGCGGCTCGCCCTGATGCTGGCCGCGCTCGGCGCCTGGGCAACCCCCGCGATCACCGGTTCCACCGTCTGGGTGTTCCTCTTCGACCCCGACTTCGGGCCGGTCAACCGGGTCCTGGGGCTCGGCGACTTCTCCTGGACGTACGGGCGCTACAGCGCCTTCGCCCTGGTGCTCCTGGAAGTCCTGTGGTGCTCGTTCCCGTTCGTGATGGTGACCGTGTACGCGGGCATCCGGGCGATCCCCGGCGAGGTGCTGGAGGCGGCGGCCCTGGACGGCGCCTCGCAGTGGCGGATCTGGCGGTCGGTCATGGCCCCGATGCTGCGACCGATCCTCGTCGTCGTCACGATCCAGTCGATCATCTGGGACTTCAAGGTCTTCACCCAGATCTACGTCATGACCAACGGCGGCGGCATCGCGGGACAGAACCTGGTGCTCAACGTCTACGCGTACCAGAAGGCGTTCGCGTCCTCGCAGTACAGCCTCGGCTCGGCGATCGGCGTCGTGATGCTGCTGATCCTGCTGGTCGTCACCCTCGTCCATCTGCGCCTGGTGCGGCGCCAGGGGGAGGAACTGTGAACCCACGGAGCATGCTGCGCATCCGCAGGCCCGGGCGGCTGGCCGCCGAGGCGGCGGCCCTGCTGATCGCCGCCGCGGTCGCCTTCCCGCTCTACTGGATGGTGCTCTCCGCCTTCAAACCGGCAGGCGAGATCCAGTCCACCGAAGCCCGCCCCTGGACGCTGTCGCCGTCCCTGGACTCGTTCCGCCGGGTCTTCGAACAGAACGACTTCGGCCGCTACTTCCTCAACAGCCTGATCGTCGCCGGCACCGTCGTCCTGGTCTCCGCGCTGGTCGCCTTCCTGGCGGCGACGGCCGTGACCCGGTTCAGGTTCCGCTTCCGCACCACGCTGCTGATCATGTTCCTGATCGCACAGATGGTGCCGGTCGAGGCCCTGGCCATCCCGCTGTTCTTCCTGATGCGGGACTTCGGCCAGCTGAACACCCTCGGCTCGCTGATCCTGCCGCACCTCGCCCTCTCGCTGCCGTTCGCGATCTGGATGCTGCGCGGCTTCGTCAAGGCGGTGCCCGAGGCGCTGGAGGAGGCCGCGTACATCGACGGCGCGAGCCGTACCCGCTTCCTGTGGCAGATCCTCTTCCCGCTGGTCTTCCCCGGCCTCGTGGCCACCAGCGTCTTCTCGTTCATCTCCACCTGGAACGACTTCCTGTTCGCGAAGTCGTTCATCATCAGCGACACCTCCCAGTCGACGCTCCCGATGGCGCTGCTGGTCTTCTTCAAACCCGATGAGAACGACTGGGGAGGGATCATGGCCGCCTCGACGGTGATGACCGTTCCCGTGCTGGTCTTCTTCGTACTCGTACAGCGCCGCCTGGTCTCGGGGCTCGGCGGAGCGGTAAAGGACTGACCCCATGGACATGGACCTGATCCCGGCACCCGTGCGCACCGCCGACGACGGGCGGTGCGGCTTCCTGTTCGACCCGGCCACCACCATCGCCGCGGCCCCCGGCACCGAGGGCACCGAACGGTGGCTGCGCACCACCCTCGGCGCCGCCTTCGGCCTGCCGCTCGCCCCCGGCGGCGAGGACGCCGCGAACACCGTCCGGCTGGGCATCGACCCGGCCCTGGAGCCCGAGGGCTACCGGCTGACCACCGGGACCGGGCAGAGCGTCGAGATCACCGGCGGCAGCCCCGCGGGCGTCTTCTGGGGCGCCCAGACCCTCCGCCAGCTCCTGGGACCGGAAGCCTTCCGCCGCGCGCCCGTCAACCCCGACGCACGGCCCGCCCTCCCCGCCACGGACATCCAGGACCACCCCCGCTTCGGCTGGCGCGGCATGATGCTCGACGTGGCACGGCACTTCCTGCCCAAGGACGACGTGCTGCGCTACCTCGACCTCCTCGCCGCGCACAAACTGAACGTCTTCCACTTCCACCTGACCGACGACCAGGGCTGGCGGATCGAGATCAAGCGCCACCCCCGGCTCACCGAGGTCGGCTCCTGGCGGTCCCGCACCAAGCACGGCCACCGGGCGTCGGAACTGTGGGACGAGACCCCGCACGGCGGCTTCTACACGCAGGACGACATCCGGGAGATCGTCGCCTACGCCACCGAACGGCACATCCGGGTCGTCCCCGAGATCGACATCCCCGGCCACTCCCAGGCCGCCATCGCCGCCTACCCCGAACTGGGCAACGCCGACGTCGTCGACACCACCGCCCTGACCGTCTGGGACACCTGGGGCATCAACGCCAACGTGCTCGCCCCCACCGACAACACCCTGCGCTTCTTCGAAGGCGTTCTCGAAGAGGTGCTCGACCTCTTCCCCGCCGCCACCTCGCCGTTCATCCACATCGGTGGCGACGAGTGCCGCAAGGAGCAGTGGAAGGACTCCCCGGCCGCCCAGGCCCGGATCGAGGAGTTCGGCCTGGCCAACGAGGACGAGCTCCAGTCCTGGATCATCCGGCACTTCGACACCTGGCTCACCGCGCGCGGACGCCGCCTCATCGGCTGGGACGAGATCCTGGAGGGCGGCCTCCCCGCGGGCGCGGCCGTCTCGTCCTGGCGGGGCTACGGCGGCGGCGTCACGGCCGCCGAGGCCGGCCACGACGTCGTGATGTGCCCGGAGCAGCACGTCTACCTGGACCACCGCCAGGACGGCGGCCCCGACGAGCCGATGCCCATCGGCTTCGTCCGCACCCTGGAGGACGTCTACCGCTTCGAGCCCGTGCCGCCGGGCCTCTCCGAGGAGGCGGCCCGTCACATCCTCGGCGCCCAGGCCAACGTGTGGACCGAGGTGATGCAGAACCGGGCCCGCGTCGACTACCAGGTCTTCCCGCGCCTCGCGGCGTTCGCGGAGGTCGCCTGGTCGCCGCTGCCGCCCTCCGCCGAGCGGGACTACGCCGGCTTCGAACGCCGGATGACCGCCCACTACGCACGACTCGACGCCCTGGGCGTCGACTACCGGCCGCCGGGCGGCCCGCTGCCCCGCCAGCAGCGCCCCGGCGTCCTGGGACGCCCGCTGGAGGGACCGCCCCCGAACGTGTGATCCCGATCGCATCCGGTACCCGGCCGGTACACCTCCCTCCGGGGGGTGTACCGGCCATCGTTTTTTGTCCGGAACTCGCCCCGCACACAGGGCACAACCGGAACAGAACAACCGGGACAAGCCATGCTGAAGGGCAGCGATTCACACTCCGTGCCGAAGCGGTTCAAACCGGAAGCATTTCCGCGACCTGGTACGAACACGTCCTTCGCGGACCCTCGCGTCGGTCCGATCCGAAGATGTGCCAGAGTTGCCACGTCCGGGCTTTGAGCACGTACCGTACGGCGAAACAGCCGGACGGCCGGACACCGGGAAGGGGCAGCTGGGTTGACCACGCACGCACCGCAGGCGACGCAGTCCGTGACGCTGCCGGCCTCGCTCGACGAGGCCGTGGCGGCGCTCGGCGCCATGCCCGCCGCAGTTCCCGTGGCGGGCGGAACGGACCTGATGGCAGCCGTCAACAAGGGGCTGTTGCGCCCCTCGGGACTGGTCGGCCTCGGCCGGATCAGCGAGTTGCGCGGCTGGCACTACCAGGACGGCCACGCCCTGCTCGGCGCCGGCCTCACCCACGCGCGCATGGGGCGGCCCGACTTCGCCGCCCTCATCCCCGCCCTGGCCGCCGCGGCCCGCGCCGCGGGCCCGCCCCAGATCCGCAACGCCGGGACGCTCGGCGGCAACATCGCCACCGCGGCCCCGACCGGCGACTCCCTGCCGGTGCTCGCCGCCCTGGAGGCCGAACTGGTCGTCGCGGGGCCGGGCGGCGCCCGCCGCGAGATCCCGGTCTCGCACCTGCTGGCCGGCCGCGCCATGCTCGAACCCGCCGAGCTGATCGGCTTCGTCCGGGTGCCGCTCCTGCACGCCCCGCAGGTCTTCCTGAAGGCCACCGGCCGCACCGGCCCCGGCCGCGCCACCGCGTCCGTCGCGATAGTCCTCGACCCGGCCCGGCGCGGGGTGCGCTGCGCGGTCGGCGCCATCGCGCCGATGCCGCTGCGACCGCTGGAGGCCGAGCGCTGGATCGCCTCGCTGATCGACTGGGACGGGGAACGGGGCCTGGCCCCCGACGCGCTGGCCGCCTTCGGCGAGTACGTCGCCGCGGCCTGCATCCCGGACCAGGAACCGCCCGCCGACGGGGGAGAGGCGCCGCCGCTGCCCCCGGCCGTACTGCACCTGCGGCGCACCGTCGCCGCGCTCGCCCGACGCGCGCTGGGGAGGGCACTGTCGTGAGCAACGAGGACCACAACGATCGGCACGATCAGCACGGGCAGCAGGAATCGCTGCAGTACGGGGGCTGGCAGCCGACGCCGCAGGGCAGCGAGTACGACGACGGTGCGACCGCCTTCGTCCACCTGCCGCCCGAGGACCTGGCGAACATCCCGCTGGCCGCGCCGGGCCAGGGCTTCGTGCCGCCGATGATCCTGCCGCTGACGCCCGCGGCCGGATTCGACCCGGCGTCCACGGACAACTGGGTCGCGCGGACGCCGGACGCGCAGGAGCCGGGGGCGGCGCCGGAGCAGCAGGCACCCGAGACGGTGCACTGGCCGGACCCGAACCAGCAGCAGTCGCCGTACGGGTACGGGTACCCGCAGTTCCAGGAGACCCAGCGCATCCCGCGGATCACGGAGACCGGACCCGCCCCGTACGCCGAGCAGGACGGCGGGACCGGGCAGCCGGGGCTGCCGCACGAGCAGTACCCGGAGGCGTCGGCGGCGACGACGGCGACGGGTCAGTGGAATTTCACCGAGTCCCCCGAGTACGGCATCCACACGGGGCACGTCGAACACGGCGGTCACACCGGGCACGTCGAGCACGGCGGTCACACCGGGCACGTCGAGCACGGCGGTCACACCGGGCACGTCGAGCACGGCGGTCACACCGGGCATGTTGAACACGGCGGTCACACCGGGCACACGGAGCAGTTCAGCCACACGGAGCACGGTGGTCAGTACGGCCACGCCGATCACACCGGGCACGCCGATCACAGCGGCCAGTTCGGTCACGTGGAGCACGACGGCCAGCCCGGCCACGGCGATCACAGCGGCCACGGCGGTCACACGGGGCAGTGGACGATCCCGGTCGCCGAGGGCGATCTCCCGGAGGAGTCCGGCGAGTTCGCGGCCTCGGCCCTGGCCGCCCAGTGGTACGGCGACCGGACCCCGCCGGCCACGCTGCCGGGCGGTGCGCCCGCCCCGTGGGCGACGCAGCAGCCGGTACCGGGGCCCGCGCCCGAGCCGGGAGCCGAACCCGCGGTGGGACCGGCGCCCGAGGCGGGTGTCGAGCCGGAGCACGCGCCGAGCGCGGAATTCGCGCCGACGTCCACCCCGATGCCGCCTGCCGCGCCCGCCGAGACTGTCGCACCGGCCGCGCCCGCCGAGCCTGTTGCCCCGGCCGTGCCCGTCGCGCCTGCTGCACCGGTTGCGACGCCTCCGGTGGAGCCGGTGACGTCGTCCCTCACGTACGAGGACGCCCTGCGGGCCTCCGGCACGGCACCGTTCCCGGAAGCGGCGCCGGAAGCGCCCGTCGCGGAGGACGCCCCGGCCCAGGGCGCGGACTTCACGGGCGCGGACTCCACGGGTACGGACTCCGCGCAGGGGATGCCCTCCGACGCCGCTCCCGCCGCCCCGGACGACGTTCCGGACGGGCATCCGGCGCAGCCCGGTCCCGGCGAGCCGTCCGAGGCCGCCTCCGGGCCCACGCCTCCGGCCGACGAGGCCGAACCGGCACCGCAGGCACAGATCACCGAGGTCACCGAGACCACCGAGGCCCCCGAGACCGCCGAGGCGGCCGAAACCGGGACCGCCGAGCCGGGGGCCGAGACCCCCGGGCCCGAGGAGACGGAGTCCGCTCCGGAGCCCGGACCCGAGGCCGTGGAGCCCGCGGAGACCGGGGCCGCCGAAACCACCGGGACCGCTGAGCCCGAACCCGAACCCGAGCCCACGGACCCCGCCGACCTCACTGAACCTGCCGACCTCACAGGTCCCGCCGGTCCCACGGACTCCACGGACCCCACAGGCCCCGCCGCTCCCACGGACTCCACGGACCCCGTAGGTCTCGCCGACCCCGCAGGTCTGGCGGACCCCGCAGGTCTCGTCGAGCCCCAGCCCTTCGGCGTCCCCGACGAACGCCCCGCCGTTTCGTACGTCCTGAGCGTGAACGGCACCGACCGCCCCGTCACCGACGCCTGGATCGGCGAATCGCTCCTCTACGTGCTCCGCGAGCGCCTCGGCCTCGCCGGTGCCAAGGACGGCTGCTCGCAGGGCGAATGCGGGGCGTGCAACGTCCAGGTGGACGGCCGGCTCGTCGCCTCCTGCCTGGTCCCCGCGGCGACCACGGCCGGCAGCGAGGTCCGTACGGTCGAAGGCCTGGCCGTGGACGGCGAACCGTCCGACGTCCAGCGCGCCCTCGCCAAGCACGGGGCCGTCCAGTGCGGCTTCTGCATCCCCGGCATGGCGATGACCGTCCACGACCTGCTGGAGGGCAACCACACCCCCAGCGAACTCGAGACGCGCAAGGCGCTCTGCGGCAACCTCTGCCGCTGCTCCGGATACCGGGGCGTCCTCGACGCGGTGAACGAGGTCATCGCGGGCCGCGAGGCGGCCGCCGACCCCGCCGCGCCGGACTCCCCGTCCCCGGAGACCGCCGAGAACCGCATCCCGTCCCAGGCGGCCCCCGGCGCCGCGGAGGTGTGGGGCCCCCACGCCGACTCCCCGCATCCCGGGCCCGTACCGGACGTGTCCCCGGGCGCCATCGGTGACGCCCAGCCGCACTCGCAGGACGGAGGCATGGCGTGAGCAACGACGCGGCCACCACTGCCCACGCGACCAGCGCCCGGATCACCACCCCGGCGTTCGAGGGCCCCGGGGCCGAGCCGCCCGTGCTCGGCCTGGGCGTCTCCCTGCCGTCCGCCGACACGCGCGCCAAGACCGAGGGTACCTTCCCGTACGCCGCCGACCTCTGGGCCGAGGGCCTGCTGTGGGCGGCCGTGCTGCGGTCCCCGCACCCGCACGCCCGCATCCTGTCCGTCGACACCTCGGCCGCGGCCGGGATGCCGGGGGTACGGGCGGTCATCACGCACGAGGACATCCCCGGGGAGCGCGCGTACGGGCGCAGGATCGTCGACCGCCCGGTCTTCGCCTCCGACCTGGTCCGCCACCACGGCGAACCGATCGCCGCGGTCGCCGCCGACCACCCCGACACCGCCCGGCTCGCCGCCGCCGCCATCGCCGTCGAGTACGAGGTCCTCGAACCGGTCACCGACCCGGAGAAGTCCTTTGCCGCCGAACCGCTGCACCCCGACGGCAACCTGATCCGCCACATCCCGCTGCGCTACGGGGACCCCGAGGCCACCGGCGAGGTCGTCGTCGAGGGCCTGTACCGCATCGGCCGCCAGGACCCGGCCCCGATCGGCGCCGAGGCCGGACTCGCCGTGCCCCGCCCCGACGGCGGCGTGGAGATCTACACCGCCTCCACCGACCCGCACACCGACCGCGACCTGGCCGCCGCCTGCTTCGGCCTCGAACCGGAACGGGTGAAGATCGTCGTCACCGGGGTGCCCGGAGCGACCGGCGACCGCGAGGACCCCGGCTTCCAGCTCCCGCTCGGGCTGCTCGCGCTGCGCACCGGCTGCCCCGTCAAGCTGACCGCCACCCGCGAGGAGTCCTTCCTCGGCCACTCCCACCGCCACCCGACCCTGCTGCGCTACCGCCACCACGCGGACGCCGAGGGCCGGTTGGTGAAGGTCGAGGCGCAGATCCTGCTCGACGCGGGCGCGTACGCCGACTCCTCGTCCGAGTCGCTGGCCGCGGCGGTCGCGTTCGCCTGCGGCCCCTACATCGTCCCGCACGCCTTCATCGAGGGCTGGGCGGTCCGCACGAACAACCCGCCGTCGGGCCATGTGCGCGGCGAGGGCGCGATGCAGGTCTGCGCGGCGTACGAGGGCCAAATGGACAAGCTGGCCGCCAAGCTCGGCATCGACCCGGCCGAACTGCGAATGCGCAACGCCCTGGCCACCGGCGACATCCTGCCCACCGGCCAGACGGTCACCTGCCCCGCGCCCGTGGCCGAACTCCTCACCGCCGTACGGGACTTCCCGCTGCCCAGCCTTCCCAAGGACACCCCCGAGGACGACTGGCTGCTCCCCGGCGGCCCGGAGGGGGCGGGCGAGCCGGGCGCGGTGCGCCGCGGCGTCGGCTACGCGCTCGGCATGGTCCACATGCTCGGCGCGGAGGGGGCCGACGAGGTCTCCACGGCCACGGTCAGGGTCCACGACGGCGTCGCCACGGTCATCTGCGCCGCGGTCGAGACGGGCCAGGGCTTCTCGACCCTCGCCCGCCAGGTCGTCCAGGAGACCCTGGGCATCGAGGAGGTCCACGTGGCCGCCGTCGACACCGACCAGCCCCCGGCGGGCCCGGCGGCCCACGGCCGGCACACCTGGGTCTCGGCCGGGGCGGTGGAACGGGCCGCGAAGATGGTCCGGACCCAGCTCCTCCAGCCCCTGGCCCACAAGTTCGGCATGTCCACGGAGCTGTTGCAGATCGCCGACGGCAAGATCACCTCGTACGACGGGGTGCTCTCCACGACGGTCATGGAAGCGATGGACGGCAAGGAACTCTGGGCCACCGCCCAGTGCCGCCCGCACCCCACCGAGCCCCTCGACGAGTCCGGCCAGGGCGACGCCTTCGTCGGCCTCGCCTTCTGCGCGATCCGCGCGGTGGTGGACGTCGACATCGAGATCGGCTCCGTACGGGTCGTGGAGATGGCCCTCGCCCAGGACGTCGGCCGGATCCTCAACCCGGCCCAACTGGCGATCCGCATCGAGGCCGGCGTCACCCAGGGCATCGGCGCGGCCCTCACCGAGAACCTCCGCAGTGCCCGCGGCCTGATCCGCCACCCCGACCTCACCGGTTACACCCTGCCGACCGCCCTGGACGCCCCGGACATCCGCATCGTCGAGCTCATCGAGGAACGGGACGTGGTCGCCCCCTTCGGCGCCAAACCCGCCTCGGCGGTACCCGTGGTGACCTCCCCGGCAGCCGTGGCGGCAGCCGTACGCGCGGCAACCGGCCGCCCGATCAACCGCCTCCCGATCCGCCCCCAGGCAGCGGTGGTGGCCCCCAACTCCTGAGGATCGCACCGATGGTGTGCCTCCGGGGCATGGACGCAACCTGGAGGTACGCGGTGACGCCGTGGTCGGCCGGGGTGAGCCTCGAAGCCGATGTGCCGGTCAGCGGCTGTCGCTGGAGGGGAGGACCCTGTGCGGGGGCGATCTGAAGCGGAACCACCGGCGTGCCCCCTGGGGCACCATCGGGGTTGATTATCTTTCTCGGCCCTGGACGCACGTACTTCAGGGCCAAGGGACACCCAGCGGTCGGCATACGGATTTTCAGAGACCGAGGAGGGCACGCATGTCCACACCGATCGGCAGCGGAACACAAGGGTTCTGGATCGAACCAGGTGAGGTACGGAAAGCGGGTGATGCCGCGCGCAAGGTCGCCCAGGACATGCCGGAAGACATCAAGACCTTATTCGTGCCGACGGACGCAGCAGTCACCGGACTGGCGGGTTTTCAGTCGGCTCAAGCTCTTGATGACTGCCTGGAGGCATGGACGAAAGCACTGCGTTCTTTGGCAGGCATGGTGGAGGGTGCCGCAGACGCGGTCGACAGTTCCAGCAAGAGCTTCTCTCAAGAGGACCAGGAACGCCGCAATTCCTTCCTCGGCCTGGCCCCCTACATCTCGGGCCCACCCGGTCCGTATGCTCCTGGATTCATGATGCCTCCGTCACAGAGCGGAGAGCGCTGACACATGCGAATCTCGGAACTCCGCGATGCCAAGCCACTTCTGCTGACTGATGCCGGCGATGCCTGGGACGGACTGGCGGAGAGGTTCACTGCCCACGCCCGTGACTTCGGCAGATATCTGCGCCGCCCCATCGAGCAGGAGGGTGTCTGGGGCGGAATGGCTGCTGAGTCCGCTGCTGGTCGATTCGCCCGGATGCAGCGCGACCTGACGGTTGCCAAGCAGGAACTCGACGGGGTGGGTACCGTGCTGAGGACCTGTGGTGAGGAGTTGGCAGCCCACCAGGGACGGCTCAAGGAAGCCATTGCGGATGCCGCGGGGGCTGGCTACAAGGTCGCTGACAGCGGGGTGGTCACTGCCCCGACCATCGACCTCGGCCAACTGGCGCCGGGCGACGTGGCGAAGATCGACCGTCAACATGCAGCTCGCGCCCAGGAGTACGCCGACCGGATCGGTGAGGCGTTGAGGTCGGCACAGGCCGCCGACAGGGAGTATGCGGCGGCGATCAAGCTCTTCACCGATGCGGCCAAACGATGCGCCAAAGGCGACTGGAGTGCCGGCCTGCTGGAGTTGGCCACCGCGAATGGACTCAACCGTGAGTTGTTGTCCGAGCTCGGCATGCCGCAGAAGGGCGCCTCGCCCGAGGCGGTGCAGGAATGGTGGACTGGACTTTCCCCCAGCCTGCAAGCCGAACTGATTCACGACTACCCGCAACAGATCGGGAATTGTGATGGGATTCCGGCAGTCGATCGCGACAAAGCCAACCGAACCTACCTGCCATTGCTGCTGAGTAGCTTGGAAGCGGATTACGCCAGGGCGGGCGGGGACGAGGCGGCAGCACTCAAGGACAAGATCGATGGCGTGAAAGGAATTCAGCAACAACTGGAACGGGGGCGGGAGCCCCGCCCGTACCTGTTAGGTATTGGTTCGGAAGGCAACGGCCGTGCCATTGTTTCGTTCGGTAACCCGGACAGCTCGAAGAATGTTTCTGCTTATGTGCCGGGCCTGAACACCAAGTTGAGCGAACACTTCGCGTCATCGGACGTGGATCGGGCCTGGAACGTGGCACATGCCGCGAACAAGATGTACCCGGACACCACGACCGCCTCCATCGTCTGGCTCGGGTACGACGCGCCCCAGCTGGATGGTTTCAAATGGTCGGCCACCGATGTGATGCGGGAGGACAACGCCAAAGCCGGTGCCCCTGCCTATGACAGCTTCTTGAATGGCATCCGGGCCACCCACGAGTCGGGCTTGCCGCATGTGACGGCCATTGGGCACTCATATGGATCCTTGACCGTGGGGCAGGCTGCCCAGCAACCCGGGGGGATCCCAGCGGACGACGTGGTCCTTGTCGGCAGTCCGGGCGTCGGTGTCGACAAGGCTTCCGACCTCGGTGTGGGAGACGGCCACGTCTATGTCGGAGCGGCGGAAAACGACCAGGTGTCCAACCTTCCCACATCCAATCTTCTGGAATACGTCGCCCCGGGGAGCGAGTACGGGCCCAAGAAGAACTGGTTCGGCACCGATCCCGCCGACAATCATTTCGGAGGCCGTCATTTCAGTGTGGCCCCCGGCAGGGATACGGGCCTCGCCGGACTCGTGACCGGAGACCTGCCCGCGCATTCGATCTATTTCGGCCCGGTCGAGGGGGGCGATTCTCTGAACAACATTGCGAGTGTCGTGGTCGGCCGCGGC
Source organism: Streptomyces sp. ML-6 (assembly GCF_030116705.1). NCBI lineage: Bacteria > Bacillati > Actinomycetota > Actinomycetes > Kitasatosporales > Streptomycetaceae > Streptomyces > Streptomyces sp. ML-6. Next base: position 2,716,347 of record NZ_JAOTIK010000001.1, on the reverse strand, counting down.
GACAAGATCCAGACTGTGACGCCGAGGTGAGGCGCGTGTTCGGACGTGGGCGACTGTTGGGCTGCGCGCTCATGGTTGCGGTGCTCACCGCCTGTGGAACCGGTGATGGGCAAAACGGTGCAGAAGGTCAGGCAACGGAGAGGCAGAAAATGCCCGCGATGGACATGCAACAGGCGGGGCAGCGTGCGGAGGAAATTCTCGACGGCACGCTGGCGGCCATCCGCCCGCCGGTGGAATGGGCCTATGGCGCACCTGCGGAAGCGGCATGCAGTACCGGCCTCAACGAGCCGACCGGCACCACGACCGTCACCCGCAGCAGGAACATCCTCACCGTGATTTCCGAGCAGCGGCGCGGCAACCTGCTGGGACTTGTTCAGCGGTACTGGGAACGGCAGGGCTTCCGGGTCGTCGGAGTCAACTCCGACAAGGACATGCCACGGATCCGGGCCAAGGGCGCCGATGGGTTCACCGTCTCCCTGGAGGTCGGCAGCATCGGCAACGTCTCGGTCAGTGCTGGATTCGGCTGTGCCGAGAACTCCGCGATGACTTATCCGACGGGGACACCCGGCCATCCCGGTGGACCGAAGGCGGAGGAACTGAGGCCGCGGGCCCATTCCGAATTCTGGTCTTCCGACGAGCCGCTCCGGCAGTAGCCGGCGAGGGGGTCGGTCCGGCTCATGAACATGCGGAACGGCCGTCCCCTGGGCCGTGGGGGCGGTCGTTTCCGTGTTTCTCGGAGGCCGTGACCGGATTCGAACCGGTGTAACTCGAGTTGCAGTCGAGCCCCTGAGCCACTCGGGCACACGGCCGTGTCTTCCTCGTCGTGGTCCGACCGTAGGGCCCGGGGGTCGTGCGGCTCAAGGGAAGGGGGCGGGGCGCAACACGACTGCCATGCGGCGTTCACGATCGGCCGGGCGGTCCTACGGCCAAGAGCGGATCGGAGGACCGTCTCACGACAGGGTTCACCTGAGGTCTTGCCCCTTACTCTTGGGCTCATGAGTGCCCTGGACCCCCGAGACACCGGCAGCGACGCCGGCACCCACACGGACACGGCCCCGACCCCCGGTACCGGTCCCCGTGTCGACATGGCGAAGACCGCCCCGCCCGCCGGGACCGGAGGGGTGCTCGGGCGGACCTACCGGGCGCTCAGCGTCGGCATCGTCTCCGTCGTGCTCCTGATCGCCTTCGAGGCGACCGCCGTGGGCACCGCGATGCCGGTCGCCGCCCGTGAGCTGCACGGCATCCCGCTGTACGCGTACGCGTTCTCGGCGTACTTCACGACCAGCCTCTTCGCCATGGTGCTCTCCGGGCAGTGGGCCGACCGGCGCGGTCCGCTGGGGCCGCTCGCCGCCGGGATGAGCTCGTTCGTGGCGGGCCTGCTGCTCTGCGGGACCGCCGGGAGCATGTGGGTCTTCGTCGCGGGGCGGGCCGTCCAGGGGCTCGGCGGCGGCCTGGTGATCGTGGCGCTGTACGTGGTGATCAGCCGGGCGTACCCGGAGCGCCTGCAGCCGTCGATCCTGGCCGCCTTCGCCGCGAGCTGGGTGATTCCGTCCGTCGTCGGGCCGCTCGCCGCCGGGAGCGTGACCGAGCACCTGGGGTGGCGCTGGGTCTTCGTCGGCATTCCCGCCCTCGTGGTGTTCCCGCTGGCCCTCGCGCTGCCCGCGATCCGGCGGCGGGCGTCCGGCCCGGCCGACCCCGCGGCCCCCGTCGAGCCCTACGACCGGCGGCGCATCCTGCTCGCCCTCGGGATCTCGCTGGGCGCGGCGCTGCTCCAGTACGCCGGGCAGCAGCGGAACTGGTTCGCGCTGCTGCCGGCCGCCGCCGGCTTCGCGCTGCTCGTCCCGGCGGTGCGCGGGCTGCTGCCCCCGGGGACGATCCGGGCGGCGCGCGGGCTGCCCGCGGTGGTGCTGCTGCGCGGGGTGGCGGCCGGATCGTTCATCGCCGCCGAGTCGTTCGTACCGCTGATGCTGGTCACCCAGCGCGGGCTCAGCCCGACGATGGCCGGTTTCTCGCTCGCGGCCGGGGGCGGGACCTGGGCCCTGGGCTCGTACGTGCAGTCCCGGCCGCGGCTGGAACCGTACCGGGAGCGCCTGATGGTGGGCGGCATGGTGCTGGTCGCCGCGGCGATAGCGGCCGCGCCGTCCGTGCTGCTCGACTGGGTGCCGGTCTGGACCGTGGCCGTGGCCTGGGCCTTCGGATGCTTCGGCATGGGCATGGTGATCGCCTCGACCAGCGTGCTGCTGCTGAAGCTGTCGGCGCCGGAGGAGGCGGGGGCGAACTCGGCCGCCCTCCAGATCTCCGACGGGCTGTCGAACGTGCTGCTGCTCGCCGCGGGCGGAGCGGCCTTCGCCGCGCTCGGCGGCGGCGCGGTGGGCGCCGTGCACGAGGCGGTGGAGGCGGGGGCCTCCGGATCGCACCCGGGGGCGTTCGCGGTGGTCTTCCTGCCGATGGCGGGGGTGGCGCTGGTGGGGGCGTGGGTGGCGGCCCGGGTGCGGGCACGATAGTGGTACCAGTCCGGCCCCACCCGGCGGTACCGTTCTGGTATGGCCATGAACCTGCGTCTTCGTGACGACCAGACCGAAGCCCTCAAGCAGCGGGCCGCGCAGGAGGGGACCAGCATGCACGCCATAGTGCTCCAGGCTGTGGACGACTACCTGGCCAGGACCGCCCAGCAGGCCATCGTCCGCAAGACGGCCAAGGAGCAGGCGGCCAAGTGGAGCGAGCTCATGGAGCGGCTCAAGTGACCTGCGTCTACCTGAGCTCCGAGGACGCCCTGGTCGTTGCCGAGCACGCCTGCTCGGACATGCATGTCGTCGTGCGTGACGCCGGGCTCCTCGAATCGGCGGCGCACCGTCCGTCCGCAGCCATGTTCGGCGAGGAGGCCTACCCGGACCTGATCGACAAGGCTGCTGCGCTCCTGCAGTCCTTGGCGATCAATCATCCACTCTTCGACGGGAACAAACGCACGGCCTGGCTGTCGTGCGTGACCTTCCTGGCGATGAACGGGATCGATCTGCGCCCGGACATCGATGCCGCGGAGCGCCTGGTCATCGCGGTGGCGACGGGGGAGACGGACGAGGTGGAGGACATCTCCCAGGGGCTGCGCGAGCTGGTTGCCGACGCGGTGTGAGAGCCATCGCAATTCCGTGCGGGGCAGCGCAGTTCAAGGCGGGTTCCGCGCCGCGCCCCGGTAGGGTGGCCCGGTTGTCGTATCGCGTGCGGGTCGGTTCCGGCCCCGGCGGACAGCGCCCCACGTACCCGAGAGACCCGAACCGGAGACCGTGACTACTACCGCCTCCCACCACCTCTCACCCGCCTTCCCCGGCCGGGCCCCCTGGGGCACGGCCGGCAAGCTGCGAGCCTGGCAGCAGGGCGCCATGGAGAAGTACATCCAGGAACAGCCGCGCGACTTCCTCGCGGTCGCCACCCCCGGCGCGGGGAAGACCACCTTCGCGCTGACCCTCGCCTCATGGCTGCTGCACCACCACGTCGTGCAGCAGGTCACCGTCGTCGCACCGACCGAGCACCTGAAGAAGCAGTGGGCCGAGGCGGCGGCCCGGATAGGCATCAAGCTCGACCCCGACTACAGCGCCGGTCCGTTGAGCAAGGAGTACGACGGCGTCGCGGTGACCTACGCCGGTGTCGGCGTCCGCCCGATGCTGCACCGCAACCGCTGCGAGCAGCGCAAGACCCTGGTGATCCTCGACGAGATCCACCACGCCGGTGACTCCAAGTCCTGGGGCGAGGCGTGCCAGGAGGCGTTCGACCCGGCCACCCGGCGGCTCGCGCTCACCGGCACGCCGTTCCGGTCCGACACCAACCCGATCCCCTTCGTCGCGTACGAGGAGGACAACGAGGGCATCCGGCGCTCCTCGGCCGACTACACGTACGGCTACGGCAACGCGCTCGCCGACGGCGTCGTCCGGCCCGTGATCTTCCTCAGCTACAGCGGCAACATGCGCTGGCGGACCAAGGCCGGCGACGAGGTCGCCGCCCGGCTCGGCGAGCCGATGACCAAGGACGCCATCGGGCAGGCCTGGCGCACCGCCCTGGCGCCCACCGGGGAGTGGATCCCCAATGTGCTGGCCGCCGCCGACAAGCGGCTGACCGAGGTGCGCAAGGGCATCCCGGACGCGGGCGGCCTGGTCATCGCCACCGACCAGGACTCGGCGCGCGAGTACGCCAAGATCCTGAAGCGGGTCACCGGGGAGAAGGCCACCGTCGTCCTCTCCGACGAGAAGGCCGCGTCGAAGAAGATCGACCAGTTCAGCGGGGACGACTCCCGCTGGATGGTCGCGGTGCGCATGGTGTCGGAGGGCGTCGACGTGCCGCGCCTCGCCGTGGGCGTGTACGCCACCACGATCTCCACGCCGCTCTTCTTCGCCCAGGCCGTCGGGCGCTTCGTGCGCTCGCGCAGGCGCGGCGAGACGGCCTCGGTCTTCCTGCCGACCATCCCGATGCTGCTCGACTTCGCCAACGAGATGGAGGTCGAACGGGACCACGCCCTCGACAAGCCCAAGAAGGGCAGCGACGAGGAGAACCCGTTCGCGGAGGAGGACAAGCTCCTCGCCGACGCCGAGAAACTGGAGGACGAGGAGACCGAGGAGCAGCTGCCCTTCGAGGCCCTCGAATCCGACGCGGTCTTCGACCGGGTGCTGTACGACGGTGCCGAATTCGGCATGCAGGCGCACCCGGGCAGCGAGGAGGAGCAGGACTACCTGGGGATTCCCGGACTGCTCGAACCCGACCAGGTGCAGCTGCTGCTCCAGAAGCGGCAGACCCGGCAGATCGCGCACAGCCGCCAGAAGCCGGCCGGGGAGGCCGACCTGCTGGAGAAGCCGGCCGAGGCGCGGCCGGTGGTCACGCACAAGCAGCTGCTGGGGCTGCGCAAGCAGCTCAACACGATGGTGTCGGCGTACACGCACCAGAGCGGGAAGCCGCACGGGGTGATCCACACCGAGCTGCGGCGGGTGTGCGGCGGGCCGCCCAGCGCGGAGGCGACGGCCGGCCAGATCCAGCAGCGGATCAAGAAGGTCCAGGAGTGGGCCACCCGGATGAGGTGAGCCGGCGGGGACGGCCCCGGCGCGCGGGCGGAGCGCCCCTCCCGTGCGCCGGGGCGACTGTAAGCGCGACGTGGCCTCGGGCTCCTTCGCCGACGGTTTTGTCGATGGTTTCGTCGGCGGTTTCGTCGGCGGTTGCGCCCGGGCGGGGGATCGGGGCAGTGCGGGGGATCGAGGCAGGGCAGGGGTCGGTGCGGACGGGCCGCCGGTGCGGACGGGCCGGGGTGCGGATCGGGGGCCGGCCGGGGCGGAGTGATCCTGTCGGGCGGGACGTCTACCAGACGAACGACGCCGACTGGTTGGACGTGGCCACGCACGGGACCGTGGCCGACGTCGGGGACGACGCCACGATCTGCAGGGACCAGTTGGTGGCGCTCGGCGGGGCGGGAAGCACCACGGAATTCGTGCTGTCGCCCGCCGCCAGGGTGCCGGAGGTGAGCTTCAGCGGGCCCAGGGCGATCGGACTGCCGCCGCTCATGCCCGGGTTGGTCTTCCCGGAGAACTGCACCTGACTGGTGACGCCGCCCGAGGTCTTGGTGACCTTGAGCGTCGTCGTGATGCTGTTCGGGTCGGCGCTGGTCCCGGGCGGCATGGTGATCGCCGTGGAGGTGATCTTGATGGTCTTGGACGTGCCCGAGTCGGCGGCGGTCAGGGTGGCCAGACCGCTGCCCCAGGCGCCGCAGTCGTACGTGGCCGTCGCGGTGAGCGGGGTCACCGCCTGGGCCGTCGGCGCCAGGGCGAGCGCGCCGACCAGGCCGCAGGCCGCCACCAGGGCCGGTGGGAGGTGTCTTCGGTACGACGGGCGCGGGCCCGCCGACCGCACGGCCCGTGACCGTGCTGAGGTGATCGACATGACGGGGCGAACTCCTTCCGGTTTCTGAATTACGCGGCTCCGCCGAAGAAGAACCGAAATCGTGCCGTGCGGTCTTCTTGCGGAACTGCGTGCCGGGCCCGGCATGTCGGGTGCAGTGAAACCATGATCATCAAAGAAGTCAAGGGATTCTGTCGGACACTCTCGGAATGCCTTTCTGAAATGCCTTCGGGCATGTCGAAAGGATCATTCGGGAAATGATCAACCGGCCACGGGGCGGTCGGTCAAGGATCAATCGGTTTTCTCTTGACTTCTCCGCACGCGACCTCCTCAATGTGCGCAATCAATGGGCCATGGAGGGGTGTCTGGTGATCCGACGACGAAGACCAGGTATGACCGGTCTGCTCGCCGCCTGCTTCGTACTCTCGCTGGGCTGCGTCGGGGCCACGGCCGCGCCGTCCGCCGGACCGGCGGACGGGCAGCGGCCCGCGGGCACGGTCGCCCCGACCATCCACTGCGTCCTGCCCGCCGGCCAGGGCGAGGCGACCGGGCCGCAGGAGATGACCGTCGAACTGTCGCCCGCGGTCGTCGCCCCGGGCGGCAAGGTGCACGCGAAGGTGACCCTCGGCCCGTCCCCCGCCACCAGCGCCCTCGCCCTGGAGGACGTGCCGACCGTTCCCAGCCTCGACCTCGCCATGTCCGGCGGGGCGAGCGGCACCGTCACCGTGCGGGGCGCCGAGTTCACCATGGACGTACCGGCCGGGAAACCCATCGAACTCCCGCCCTACGAAGGCGACTTCCTGGTCCCGGCGAACGCCTCCGGGGACATCTCGTTCGCCCCGGTCCGCACGCTGACCCGGACCAAGGTGCTCGGCTCGGTCTTCGAGACGCCCTGCGACGTCGTCGACGGCGGCGGCTCCGTCGGCACCGTCACGGTGGAGGGAACCGGCTCCGAGCCGGCCACCCTGACCGCCCCCGCCGACCCCGTACGCCCCAACACCCCGGTGGAGCTGGGCGGTTCGGGCTGGACGCCGGGCGGCACGCCGGTCCCCTCGCTGTGCGCGGTGGGCGGGGGCGGCTGCGATCCGCTGAAGTTCAAGGAGAACGGCCTCACCATCGACGCCTACGGGACGCTGCACGGCACCGCGACCCTCGCGGAGGCCGGGGCGGTGCCGAACGGCCCGTACGAGGTGAAGGTCAACGACGGCACGAAGGAGGCGAGCGCACCGCTCACCGTCGAGGCCGTCGCGTCCGGCGACCGCGAGATCTCGCTCTCGCGGGACAGCGGCCCCGTCGGCAGCGTGATCACGGTCAGCGGCCGGAACTACAACCCGGACCGCTGGGTCAACGTCATCGGCCTCGACGCCACGGGCACCGGCATCGACGACAGCGCGGTCTACGTCAAGAGCGGACCGGACGGCACCTTCGCCGTCGAGTTCACCGTGACCTCCGACGCCGTCACCGCGGTCCGGGCCGACGAGGGCAACGATCCGGCGACCGTGCGGACCGTCCCGTTCACCGTCTCCACGGGCGGGGGAGGGGACGGGACGAGCGCCGACCAGAAGCTGAGCACCTCGGTCCGGGCCGGGACGCTGTCCATGGTCCAGGACGGCGACACCGTCGACTTCGGCACGACGGTCCTGGGCACCGGCAGCGGAGTGCAGCGCTCCCGGCTCAACCGGGTCGAGGTGTCGGACGCCCGCGGCGTCAACAGCGGCTGGTCCCTCACCGCCACCCTCACCGACTTCACCGGCACCGGCGGGAACACCCTCCCGGCCGGGGCCGTGCGGTGGACGCCCAGGTGCGCGGCGCAGAACGGAAGCGTGGGGGTGCCGGTGGCCGGATCACCCACCGCGCTCGGCAGCGAGGCGGCGAGCCTGTGCCGGATGGGGCCGGACGGCTCCCGCCCGTTCACCGGCGGCCGGTTCGACGCCGACGCCGATCTCACGCTCACCCTTCCCGGATTCACCCGCCCCGGGGATTACGCCGCCACCCTGACCCTCACTCTGCTCTGAGAGCAGGCCCTTGAACGCGGGCACGAACCGGGCGCCCGCCCGCTCCCCATGCACCGGAGCGGGCGGGCGGCCGCCATTTCGGACCCGGAGCAGCCCCAGCCCACCCCGCAGCCACGGACGACCCCCATGGAGGAGCGACATGCCCGTCCGGAGAACGAGAAGAACCGGAAGAACCGGAAGAACGAGGAGCACTGGAAGAACTGGAAGGCCGGGCGCGGTGTTGCGCCGCGCCGTCGCCCTCACCGCGGGGGCCGTGCTCGTCTGGACCGGCGGAACCTTCGCCCTCGCCCCCGCCGCCCTGGCCGGCACCGTCACCCCCACCGTCCACTGCTCCCTGCCCGCCGGCCAGGGCGAGGCGACCGGGCCGCAGGAGATGAGCGTCGACCTCTCGCCGTCGATCGTCGACCCGGGCGGCAAGGTCCACGCCAAGGTCGCCCTCGGCCCGTCCCCCGCCACCAGCGGGCTCAGCCTGAACGACGTGCCCACCACCCCCAGCATCGACCTCGCCATGTCCGGCGGCGCCACCGGCACCGTCACCGTCACCGGACCCCAGGTCGAACTCGACATCCCGGCCGGCAAACCGATCGAGATCCCGCCCTACGAGGGGGACTTCCTCATCCCGGCCGACGCGAGCGGGCCGATCACCTTCACGCCGGTGCGCAACCTGACGCGCACCAAGGTGCTCGGCTCCACCTACGAGACCCCGTGCGACGTGGTGAGCGGCGGCGGCTCCGTCGGCACCGTGACCGCCGAGGGCACCGCGGGCCACCCGGCCACCCTGACCGCGCCCACCACCCCCGTCCGGCCGTCCACCGCCGTCGCCCTGACCGGCAGCCTGTGGACCGCCGGGGCCACCCCCGTCCCCTCGCTGTGCGCGGCGGACGGCGGCGGCTGCGACCCCGGCAAGTTCGCCTCCCACACCCTCGCGATCAGCGGATCGGGAGAACTGACCGGCAGCGCGGTGCTCGCCGCCGCGGGCGCCGTGCCCGACGGCTCGTACCTGGTGAAGGTCGGCGACGGTACGAAGGAAGCGACCGCGCCCCTGACCGTGCGGGCGTTCGTGCCCACCGGACCGCGGGCCATCACGCTCTCCCGCTCCGGCGCACCGCTCGGCAGCGTCGTACGGGTCACCGGCAGCAACTACTTCCAGGACCGGTGGATCAACACCGTCGGCCTGGACGCGAACGGGGCGACCCTCGACGAAACCGCCGTCTACGTGAAGAGCACCCCCGACGGAACGTTCGGCGCCGACTTCACCGTCTCCGATCCGGCCATCACCGCGATCCAGGTGGACGAGGGCAACGATCCGGCCACCGTGCTGACCACGCCGTTCACCGTGACCGACGCCTCCGCGAGCCTCTCCGCGGGCGCGGCGAAGGTGAAACCGGGCGGCACGATCGCCCTCTCCGGCGGCGACTGGCCGACCGGCGTCACCCCCGCGGCCGAGCTCTGCGCCGCCGACGGAAGCGCCTGCGACAGCGCCCGGATCAGCGGCTCCACCCTCCGGATCGGTACCGACGGGGCGCTCGCCGGCACCGTCACCGTGGCCGGATCCACCCCGCGCGCCGTGTACGCGCTCAGGGTCACCGCCGGGGGAGCGCAGGCCCTCACCCCGCTGACCGTCGCCCCGTCCTTCGTCGTCCTCACCCCGGCCGCCGGGCCCCGGGGCACCGCCGTCACCGTCGTCGGGCAGGGCTTCGCGAAGGTCGCCACCGTGTCCATCGTCGGCCTGCGGGCCGACGGCTCGAAGACCTCCGACCCGGCACGGACGAAGGTGGTCGGGCTGGATGGCGCGTTCTCGCAGACCTTCACGGTCGACGCCGCGGACACCGTCGCGATCCGCGTCCGGGAGGTCCTCGTCAACCCGCGCACCGAGACGGCGGCGTTCACCGTCCAGGACGGCACCGTGCCCGCCGGACCGGCCTTCGCGCTCTCGCCGCCCGAGGGCCCCGTCGGCACCGCCGTCCAGGTGACCGGCCGGGGATTCGCCCCCGTCGCCACGGTCTCGGTGACCGGCCGCACCGCGGACGGGAAGCAGACCTCGGACCCGTACGTCACCCGGGTCGTCGGACTCGACGGGACGTTCGCCCTCGACTTCACCGTCCGGGATCCGGCGACGAAGGCGATCCGGGCCTGCGAGGTGCTCGTGAACGGAAAAATTATTCAGCAGTCGTTCACCGTGGGTTGACGACGGTTCACCTGTGGTGCACGGATGATGGCCGGAGGCGTCGGCCGACCAGGACGCGCGTAGATGTTCGCTTATCGGTCGGCGCCGCGCTGACCGGCGGTTATTCTCCGGCGCTCCGGCACCGCTTCCGGCCACGCCCGGATTCTGGACGAGGTCTTCCGCTGAGCGGACTCGCTCGCTACTGTCCCAAAAAAACTGCACGCCCCGTGGCAGCACAGCCGCGGAGCGCAGCCGGTGCCATGGCCAGGCCGGCGGCCTCTCCGTGCGTCGTCGCTGGGACCGGCGGCACACATTCCGTGGGGATCAGCCGCCGCCGCTCACCACAGAGGAGAGGGCGTCGTGACCGCGGAGACCTCCCAGACGCTCGACCGGGGACTGAGAGTCCTCAAGCTGCTTGCCGACACCGATCACGGGCTGACCGTCACCGAGTTGTCCAACCGACTCGGGGTCAACCGGACCGTGGTCTACCGTCTGCTCGCCACCCTGGAACAACACGCCCTGGTGCGCCGCGATCTCGGCGGCCGGGCCAGAGTGGGCCTGGGCGTGCTGCGCCTGGGCCGCCAGGTGCATCCCCTCGTACGGGAAGCCGCGCTGCCCGCGCTGCGGTCCCTCGCCGAGGACATCGGGGCCACCGCCCACCTCACGCTGGTGGACGGCAGCGACGCGCTCGCGGTCGCGGTGGTGGAGCCGACCTGGACCGACTACCACGTGGCCTACCGGGCCGGTTTCCGCCATCCGCTGGACCGGGGCGCCGCGGGCCGGGCGATCCTCGCGGCCCGCCAGAAGCCGGTCGGCGAGACCGCCTACACCCTCACCCACGGCGAGCTGGAGGCCGGGGCGAGCGGTGCGGCGGCGGCACTGGTGGGGGTGACGGGCGTCGAGGGCAGCGTGGGCGTCGTGATGCTCGCGGACTCCGTGCCCGAACGGGTCGGCCCCCGGGTGGTGGACGCGGCCCGCGAGGTGGCGGACGCGCTGAGGTAGCCGCGGCGGGCGCGGTGGGCGAGGCGGGAGGTACGCGGATGGCGTCCGGCCCGTGTTCCGGGAGCAGCAGCCGTGGTGGGCGGGGCGGGAGGTACGCGGATGGCGCACCGTTTGGCGTCGGTGCCCGCCCCGGCGGTTAGATTGGGCGGGTGTTCACTCGTCAATCGCGCTCCCGGACCCTCGCCCTCTGCGCCCTGCCCGTCCTCGCCCTGTTCGGCGTGGCCGCCTTCGCGCCGCTGCCGTTCACCCTGGCGCAGCCCGGTACGACCGCGAACGTGCTCGGGAGCGATCACGGCACCCCGGTGATCAGCATCAAGGGCGAACCCACCCGCCCCACCAAGGGCGAGCTGCGGATGACGACCATCGTCGCGACCGGGCCCACCGCCGATGTCGGCCTCGGCGACGTGATCGACAGCTGGTTCCGTACGGACCGCGCGGTCCTGCCCCGTGACTCCGTCTACCCGACCGGCGGCTCCGAGAAGGAGATCGAGAAGCACAACCTGGAGGACATGCGGGAGTCGCAGGACGACGCCGTGGACGCGGCCCTCGACTACCTGGGCAAGCCCGAGGACTCGGTCGACGTCACCCTGCACCTCGCCGACGTGGGCGGGCCCAGCGCGGGCCTGTTCTTCGCGCTCGGCATCGTCGACAAGCTCGACGGCGACGGCCGCGGCGGCGACCTCACCGGGGGCCGCACCATCGCGGGCACCGGCACGATCGACGCGGACGGCAAGGTCGGCGCGGTCGGCGGGGTCTCGCTGAAGACCCAGGCCGCCCACCGGGACGGGGCGACCGTCTTCCTCGTCCCGAAGGCCGAGTGCCGGCAGGCGCGCGCCGAACTGCCCGAGGGGATGAAGCTGATCCCGGTCACGACCCTGAAGGGCGCGGTGTCCTCGCTCCGGAACCTGGCGCAGGGGCACAAGGTCCCGAGCTGCTGACCCCACCGGCCGACGGTCCCGGCACGTCGCCCGCCCCGCCCGCCTTCCCGGGAGCCCCGTCGGCCTCGTCGGTTCCGTGGGCCTCGTCGGCCTCGTCCATCGTGCGCCACGCGGGGAACACCAGCGGGCTCAGCGTCGCCAGCAGGTACGCCCCGCCCATCGCCAGCAGTGCCCCCTTCGCGCCCATGCTCTCCACCAGCAGCCCGGCCGCGAGACCGCCCACCGGCATGGCCAGTTCGCAGCCCGCCGTGAGGGCCCCGGCGACCCGGCTGCGCAGCTCCTCGGGCACCCTCCCGTAGATCACCGTCGTCAGGATCGGGTTCAGCACCCCGCCCGCCAGACCGCTCAGCACCATGGTCACGGCGAGCGGCGTCGTCGTCCCGGTCAGTGCCGCGACCAGGTACCTGGGCGCACCGCACAGCACCACGCACACCGTGAACACGGCCCGCCGCGAGAACCGGTGCCCCACCGCCCCGTACAGCAGCGCCCCGGTCAGTCCGCCCGCGCCGAACAGGGCGGTGAGCAGTCCGATGTCCCGGGCCCCGCCCAGCTCCTCGGAGGCGTGCACCGGCAGCAGCACGGCGCCCCAGCCCTGGTCGGAGCCGTTCATGAAGAGCACCACCAGCACGACGGCCAGCAGCAGCCGGTTGCCCAGCAAGTAGGCGTAGCCCTCGCGCAGTTCGCCGCGGTACGCCCGGAACGAGACCGGCTCGGCGGTCCCCCTCGGCTCGGCGGCGGGTACGCCCCGCAGCCCCGTCGCGACCAGCAGCGCGGACACCAGGAAGGTCGCCGAGTCCAGCAGCAGGACGGTCTCCGCGCCGACCAGTGCGATCAGCATGCCCGCCAGCGCCGCCCCGGCCATCCGGGCGCCGCGCGAGACCGCGTCGAAGAGGGAGGCGGCGCGCGCCAGGGTGGTGCCCGCGTGCTCGGCGAGGTCGGGGACGAGGACGTAGCGGGCCGTGTTGCCCGGGGTGTGCAGGAGTCCGTTGACCGCCATCAGCGCGCACAGCATCCAGAAGGAGAGGGCGCCCGCCCGGTGCAGCAGCGGGACGGCGGCGACGGACGCGCCGCACACCAGGTCGGAGGCCACGGACACCCGGCGGCGTCCGATCCGGTCGATGACGGGGCCGCCGATCAGCGCGGAGACGACGATCGGCAGGGTCGCGCAGAAGGCGACGACACCGGCGCGTCCCGCGCTGCCCGTGGTCTCCAGCACGAACCACGGCACCCCGATCAGGGTGAGTGAAGTACCGGCCGTGGATATGGAGTTGGCGGCCAGGACCGCGGCCATCGGCTTCCGGTTCCCCCCGTTCACGCCTAGACCGTTCGGGGCGGGCGGCAGGTGAGCGATTCCCGGCCGGGCAGTATGTGAAGCCCCAACTCGACCAGGATCCAGCCCAGTCGGGTACGAAGAGCCCGGGGCGAGGAGCGGACGGGGCGCCGGGTGCCGGTGGGCCCGGCCGCGCGGGCGGTACGGAACTCGGCGGCCCGCTCCCGCAGTTCGGTGGAGCGGAGGCGGTGCAGCGACAGGTGCGTTTCCGGATTCATGACGGATTCCTCTCGGTCTTCGGGGCCGGGCGGTATCGGTGCCGGTCTTCGGGTCAGTCGTTGGGGCGCGGGAAGACGTGCAGATGGGTGCGGACGACGGCTGAACCCTCGGTGCCCTCGGGGACCCGGCCCCGGTAGCTCTCGATCAGCTCGTGGATCTTCTCGGCCAGCTCCAGGGAGAGCTCCGGCGTCAGGCGGATCTTGAAGTCGCTCGCGTCCCAGCTGCGCAGCCACTCCTCGGGCCATTCGTGCATGGTGCCGAGCCAGGTGTTCAGCTCCTGGGCGTGCGTGGTGGCCATCTCGTGCAGCACGACCCCGATGGCGCCGCGCACCTCCGGGTCGGGGTCGCGGAGGAAGTCTCCGCTGCGGTCGAAGGCCATGCCCGCATGCTTGGCCCGCCACCACCGTTCGCGCCCCTTGCCGAGCTCGGGGTCGTCCTCGACGAAGCCGTGCGCGGCCAGCTGCCGCAGGTGGTAGCTGGTGGCGCCGCTGGACTCGCCGAGCCGGTCCGCGAGCTTCGACGCGGTGGCGGGGCCGAACTCCCGCAGCGCGGTGAGCAGGCGGATGCGGAGGGGGTGGGCGAGCACGCGCAGGGTGCGGGCGTCGACATGGTGGATGTTCAGGCCGGGGGGCGTGGTGCCGTCGGCTTCGCTCGTTGCCATGCCTCGACTCTAAGAGTTGCAAAATCGCTTTGCAACATCTCTTTGCAAGATTCCTTTGCAACTGCGGGGGCGATGGGCCGCACCGTCCCTGCGGGCAGGTCGCGAGGGGAGAGCCCTCATCCCTCCTCGATGAACCCCTCCTGGATCAGCCAGTCCTTCGCCACCTCGTGCGGGTCCTCTCCGTCCACGTCCACCTTGGCGTTGAGCACCTGGGCGACCTCGGTCGTCAGTTTCCGGCTGACCGGGTCGAGCAGCGCCGCGATCTCCGGGTACTTCTCGAAGGTCCTGGTGTGGACGACCGGTGCCGCGTTGTAGTTGGGGAAGAAGTGCTTGTCGTCCACGAGGACCTCAAGGTCCATGGCCCTGATCCGGCCGTCCGTGGTGAACACCTCGCCCAGCAGGCAGGAGCCGGACTTCGAGACCTGGGTGTAGATGATCCCGGCGTCCATCTTCTTGATGTTGGCGGCCGGGACCGACATCCCGTACGCCTTCTCCATCCCGGGCAGCCCGTCGTCGCGGGAGGCGAACTCGTTCTCCACGCAGATCGTCACCGCCGCCGGGTTCCGCTTCGCCAGGGCGGCCACGTCGGAGAGCGTCCGCAGGTGGTATTTGGCGTTGTTCTTCCGGCTGATGGCGAGCGCGTAGGTGTTGTTGAGGGTGGACTGCGGGAGCCAGGTCACCCCGTTGTTCCGGTCCTCGTCCCGGACCGCCTCCCACTGCTTCAACGGGTCGGGGATCGGCTTCGCGTGGCCCAGGTACGTGATCCAGCCGGTGCCCGTGTACTCGTACATCGCGTCCGCGTCGCCCTTGACGATCGCCTCGCGGGCGCTGATCGAGCCGGGCAGGTTCGTCCGGTCCAGCACCTCCGCGCCGGCGGCCTTGAAGACCAGGCCGATCATCTGGCCCAGGATGATGTTCTCGCTGAAGTTCTTCGACGTGACGGTCAGCGAGGCGCCGTCCAGGGGCCGCCCCCGGCCGACCGAGCCCGGCACCACGTCGTCCGCCATCGGCGAACCGCTCTTCAGCCCGCACCCGGCCAGCGCCAGCGCCCCCACCAGGGCTCCCGCCAGCCCGACGCGTACCCGCCGCGCGCCCAGTTCCCCCGCCGGCCCGACGCGTACCCGCCGCGCGCGCATCACCCCACCTCCAGTCCGTGCGGTGTCAGCGCCAGCTCGGCCAGTGAGGCCAGCCAGTCCACCAGCAGCGCCAGCACCACCGTCAGTACGGAACCGAGCACCAGGACCGGCATCCGCTGGGTCTGGATGCCCGAGGTGATCAGGTCCCCGAGGCCGCCGCCGCCGACGAACGTGGCCAGGGTCGCCGTACCGACGTTGAGCACCAGCGCCGTCCGCACCCCGGCCAGGATCAGCGGGACGGCGAGCGGCAGTTCGACCTTGGTGAGCGTCCCCATCGCCGACATGCCGATGCCGCGCGAGGCCTCGACCAGGGTCGGTTCGATCGCCCGCAGACCGGCGACCGTGTTGGAGAACACCGGCAGCACCGCGTAGATCACCATGCCGATGATCGCCGTCGAGGGGCCGATGCCCAGCCAGATCACCAGCAGCGCCAGCAGACCGATCGCCGGGGTCGCCTGCCCGACGTTGGCGACCGCCGTGACCACCGGGGCGCCCCGGCTGAGCCCGCGCCGGGTCAGCGCGATGCCCAGCGGAATGGCGATGACCAGCACCCAGAACGTCGAGATCGCGGTCAGCCGCACATGCTGCCACCAGCGCAGTTGCACATTGCCGCCAGTGAGCGAGTTCCGCGCGATCGAGTCCAGGTGGACGTGGGTGATCCACAGGTAGGTGATGACCAGTACGACCAACAGCGCGAGGGGCAGCGTCACCAGCTTGCGCCAGGTGATCCGGCGCGGCGGCCCGGCCGGCGGCGGGGCGGGCTCCTCCTCCTCGTCGCGGAAGGCATGGCCCTTGACGTCGTGTTCGCCGGGCGGGCGGCCCGCGTCGGAGGAGGGCTCGGAAGGCACCCGGGCCCCGGCACGCACCCGCTCCCCGGTACGCCCCCGATCCCCGGTACGCACTCGGCGCGAGGGCTCCCGGTCGTCCGCGGGCGAGCGGGGGGTCATCCGTCCGCACCGCCCTCCAGCTCCACCTCGGTCTGGTGGCTGCGCATCTCCTCCAGGTCGTGCTGGTGCTCGATCGCGGCGAGCCGGTCGGCCTCCAGCAGCTCGTGCACGGAGTTCATCAGCGTGTGCATGTCCACGACCCCGATGAACTCGCCGCGCCGCCCGGTGACCGCGACCCGGCCGCCGCTGTCGATCAGCACCGCCTCCAGCGCGTCGTGCAGCGTCGCGTCCCGGGTCACCGTGTCGTGGACCAACTGCCCGGCACGCGCCGGCGAACCGCGGGCCCGCATCAGGTCGCCGCGCCGCAGCCACTTGTACGGGCGGTTCCTGCGGTCCAGCATCAGCAGTTCGTTGTGCAGGCCGCTGCGCAGCTTGTTGAAGATCGACTGGAGCGGGTCGTCGACCGTCACCGTCGGGAACTGGGCGATCTCCACGTCCCGCACGCGGGTCAGGTTGAGCCGCTTCAGCGCCGCGCCCGCGCCCACGAACCCCGAGACGAAGTCGTCGGTCGGGTTGGTGAGGATCGCCTCGGGGGTGTCGAACTGCGCGATGTGCGAACGCTCCCGCAGCACCGCGATCCGGTCGCCCAGCTTGATCGCCTCGTCGAAGTCGTGGGTGACGAAGACGATCGTCTTGTGCAGTTCGTGCTGGAGCCGGATCAGCTCGTCCTGGAGGTGGTCGCGGGTGATCGGGTCGACCGCGCCGAACGGTTCGTCCATCAGCAGCACCGGCGGATCGGCGGCCAGCGCCCGGGCCACCCCCACCCGTTGCTGCTGCCCGCCGGAGAGCCGGCGCGGATAGCGGCCGTGGAACTCGCGCGGGTCGAGCCCGACCAGGTCGAGCATCTCCTCGACCCGGTCCTTCACCCGCGACTTGGACCAGCCGACCATCCGCGGCACCAGGGCGATGTTCTCGGCGACCGTCATGTGCGGGAAGAGCCCCGACGACTGGATCGCGTAACCGATCTTGCGGCGCAGTTTCACCGGGTCGATGTCGGTGACGTCCTCGTCGCCGATCCTGATCCGCCCCGACGACGGCTCGATCAGCCGATTGATCATCTTCAGGGTGGTGGACTTCCCGCAGCCGGACGGCCCCACGAAGATCACCGTCTCACCGGCCCTGATGTCCATCGAGACGTTGTCCACCGCGGGGCCGGGGTTGCCCGGGTACCGCTTGGTCAGGTCCTCCAGCTGGATGGTGGCCCCGGAAGTGGTCCTCGTCGTCGTGCTTCCGTCGGCGGCCGTCGTGCTTCCGCCGGCGACGCCGCTCCCGGACGCGGAGGCCCGGGGGGACTCAGACACGGATCCCCCTCGGGATGGTGAGCCGCCCCAGCAGTACGTACGCGGCGTCGAAGAGCAGGGCGAGGACGACGATGCCGAGCGTGCCCGCGAGGACCTGGTTGAGCGCGTTGGCGCTGCCCAGCGAGGCGATGCCGCGGAAGATCTCGTTGCCCAGGCCGGGGCCCGAGGCGTACGCGGCGATGGCGGCGATGCCCATCAGCATCTGCGTGGAGACCCGGATGCCGGTGAGGATCGGCGGCCAGGCGAGCGGCAGTTCGACCCGGCACAGCCGGGCCGGGCGCGACATCCCGATGCCCTTCGCCGCGTCGACCAGCGCGGGATCGACCCCGCGCAGCCCCACGATGGCGTTGCGGACGACGGGCAGCAGCCCGTACAGCGTCAGGGTGATCACCGTGGGTGCGACCCCGAGGCCGACCAGCGGGATCAGCAGACCGATCGCGGCGAGGGAGGGGATGGTGAGGATCGTCGCCGTGGACGTGATGGCCAGCGACCCGGCCCATCCGCTGCGATAGGTGACGACCCCGATCAGGACGCCCAGCACGGTGGCGATGACCATGCACTGGAACACGGCGCTGACGTGCTGGTACGCGTCGGTGAGCAGCTGTTGGTGCCGGTTGCCCAGATACTCCCAGAAGCTCACGCGCCACTCCTCGGCTCAGTCGTCGTCCTCCGCGGCCTGCTCGACGAGCGGGATGACCCGCAGCGGGACCGGGTTCTCCATGACGATGGCCGTGGAGGCCCGGACGATGCCATCAAAACCGACAACCCGGTCGATCACCCGTTGGAGATCGGCGTTGGAACGCGCGACGAGACGGCACAGCATGTCGCCGTGCCCGGTGGTGGTGTGCAGCTCCAGCACCTCCGGAACACCGGCCAAGTGGGCCCGTACGTCGGCTCCTTGGCCCTGTTTGATTTCCAGCGTCGCGAACGCCGTGACGGGGTACCCGAGCGCCGCCGGATCGACCGTCGGGCCGAAACCGCGGATGACGCCATTCGACTGAAGCCGGTCGAGACGGGCCTGCACCGTGCCCCGGGCCACGCCGAGCCTGCGCGACGCCTCCAGCACCCCGATGCGGGGCTCGCGGGCCAGCAGCACGATGAGTCTGCCGTCCAGTCGGTCGATCGTCATGAGTCATCCCCCGGAAGGTCGACGTGATGGTCATCATGTACAGATAGCCCGGTCATCATCCAGCTTCGCTGTACAAATTGACCAGGAAAAACGCAAACTATTGCGCACCTTGCGAAGCAGGGAGAGCCTTCGAACATGACTGAGACTCTGCACACCACCCCCGACACCGCTCGGCAGGCCGACCCCTTCCCGGTCAAGGGAATGGACGCGGTCGTCTTCGCCGTCGGCAACGCCAAGCAGGCCGCGCACTACTACTCGACGGCCTTCGGAATGAAGCTGGTCGCCTATTCCGGGCCGGAGAACGGCAGCCGTGAGACGGCGAGTTACGTACTGACCAACGGCTCGGCCCGTTTCGTCTTCACCTCCGTCATCAAGGCGGCCACCGACCGCGGCCGCTTCCTCGCCGACCACGTCGCCGAGCACGGTGACGGCGTCGTCGACCTGGCCATCGAGGTCCCGGACGCCCGGGCGGCCTACGCGTACGCGGTCGAGCACGGCGCCCGCGGCATCGAGGAGCCCCACGAGGTGAAGGACGAGCACGGCACCGTCGTGCTCGCCGCCATCGCCACGTACGGCAAGACCCGCCACACCCTGGTGGAGCGCTCCGGTTACGAGGGCCCGTACCTGCCCGGCTTCGTCGCCGCCGACCCGATGGTCGAGCCGCCCGCCAAGCGCTTCTTCCAGGCCATCGACCACTGCGTCGGCAACGTGGAACTCGGCCGGATGAACGAGTGGGTCGAGTTCTACAACAAGGTCATGGGCTTCACCAACATGAAGGAGTTCGTGGGCGACGACATCGCCACCGAGTACTCCGCCCTCATGTCGAAGGTCGTCGCCGACGGCACCCTCAAGGTGAAGTTCCCGATCAACGAGCCGGCGATCGCCAAGAAGAAGTCCCAGATCGACGAGTACCTGGAGTTCTACGGCGGCGCCGGCGTCCAGCACATCGCGCTCGCCACGAACGACATCGTCGCCTCGGTGCGGGCGATGCGCGCGGCGGGCGTCCAGTTCCTGGACACCCCCGACTCGTACTACGACACCCTCGGCGAGTGGGCGGGCGAGACCCGCGTGCCGGTGGAGATCCTGCGCGAGCTGAAGATCCTCGTCGACCGCGACGAGGACGGCTACCTGCTGCAGATCTTCACCAAGCCGGTCCAGGACCGCCCGACCGTCTTCTTCGAGATGATCGAGCGCCACGGCTCGATGGGCTTCGGCAAGGGCAACTTCAAGGCCCTGTTCGAGGCGATCGAGCGCGAGCAGGAGAAGCGCGGCAACCTCTGACCGCCGGTCCGCCGGTCCGCCGGTCCGCCGGTCTGCAGGTCCGGTGATCCGGCTCCGCCGGGCGGGGAACACCCGCCCGGCGGAGCCGTTCCCGTCGCGACACGTCATGCCGCCGACACGTCATGCCGCCGACGTGACGGGCTCCTCGGCTTGGGACCGCTCGCGGGCGCCGGTGCGCAGGTACGCGTTCCCGAGGGCGGGCAGGATCGCCGCGATCGCGAGGACGGCCAGCACGATTCCGAGGACGACCGGGGCGCGCAGTCCGTGGACCGGGATCAGTGCCGATCCCACGGCGGAGCCGAGGATGACCCCGAGGGTGATGAACGACGCGTGGACGGTGTTGACCAGCGGCGTGGTGCCGCCGGCCCGTTGCACCCGTACGGCCATCGCGGGGTTCATGGTCACGCCGGTCAGGCCGATGCCGAGCATGAACACCAGCGCCGGTGACGGGAGGTCGGTGAAGAGCGCGAACCCGGTCAGGAAGACCGCGTTGAGCCCGGTGCCGATCAGCAGGGTCGAGACGGTGTGCCGGTCGGCCAGGCGGGCGACGACCGTGTTGCCGAGCAGCGTCGCGGCCCCGTAGGCGAGCAGGAGCAGCGGCACCAGCCCCTCCGGGAAGCCGGTGACCTCGGTCAGGATCGGCGTGAAGAAGCTGAAGGCGGAGAACGTCGCCCCGATGATCAGGGTGCTGGAGACGAGCGCCAGCACGAACTGCGGCCGGCGGAGCACGGCGAGTTCGTCCCGCATCGAGCGCTTCTCCTCGGGGGCCTCGGATTCCGCGGGGTTCCGGACGAGGAGGACGATCAGGATTCCGGCGACGAGGGTGAGCAGGGAGATGGTCCAGAAGGCGGCCTGCCAGCCGAGCCGCCCGCCGACGAACGTCGCCAGCGGCAGTCCGAGCAGGGTGCCGAGCATCAGGCCGTTCATCGCGACGCCGTTCGCACGGCCGCGTATCCGCTCCTCCACCAGCCGCGCGCACATCGACACGGCGATGCCGAAGAACGCCTGCGAGGCGACACCGCTGATGATCCGGGCGACCACCATGACCGGGTAGGAGGCCGCCAGGGCCGCGAGGACGTTGCCCACGAGGAAGACGGCGACGATCGTCAGCAGCGCGGTCCTCGGCGGAACCTTCAGCAGGGCCACGGTCAGGACCGGTCCGCCGATGGTCATCGCGACGGCGAAGACCGTCACGAGGTAGCCGATCTGCTCGATCCCCGTGCCGAGTCCTTCGGCGAGTTGCGGCATGAGTCCGGCGACCGCGAACTCGCTGGTCACCATCGCGAAAATGCCCGCGGCGAGGATGTGGACGGCCAGGGGGACGGTTCTGGCCGGGGCGGGTGTGGTCGGTGGGGTCATGTCTCCGCTTTCTGTGATTGAGAATCCAAAACTCGGGTGCGCGAAGGCCCGGGCCGGGGTCCGGGGCGACGGGCCTTGGTTCAGGGGGTGGGTGCGGGCTCCGGGGTCAGGAGCGCGTCGGCCCCGGGGTCAGGAGTGGGCGGGGTCGGGAGTGTGCGGTGTCCGGAGTCAGGAGCGTGCGGGCTCCGTGGTCAGGAGCGTGTGGAGGCCGGCCAGGGCGATCCGGCGCAGGGTTTCCGCGTCCGCGCCGGTCTGTGCGGTGACCCGCAGCCCGGAGACGATGGTGTGGACCAGCATGGCGCCGTCCTCCGCGTCGACGTCCGGGGGGATGCTCCCGTCGAGCCGGCCGGCCCGGACGGCCTCGGCCAGCAGGGAGCTGCGGGCCCGCAGGTCGCGATCGAGGATGCGCGCGACGCGTTCGTCCCGCTCGCGCAGGTCCGGGTTCATGAAGCTCTGCACGACCATGCACCCGGCGGCGTGCCCCCGGCGGGCGGCCTCCCGCTCCTCGGCGATGACGACGTCGACCAGGGCCCGCAGCCGGTCCGCGCCGCGGAGTCCGTCGTCGGCGAGGATCGCGGTCTGCCGCTCGCGGATCGTGTCGACGTAGTGCTCCAGGGCGCGGACGAACAGCTCGTCCTTGGAGAGGAAGGCGTTGTAGAGGCTGCTGCGCCGTACGCCGGCCGCCTCGCAGAGCTGCTCGGTCGAGGTCTCGGCGAAGCCGTGCACCCGGAACTCGCCGGCTGCGGCGTCGAGTACGGCGGTCTCGTCGAACGTGCGTGGTCTGGCCATGCGAACCACCCTAACAGGAATTGGATCGTGGAATCCAAAACAGGTGCGGGCCCCGCCACCGTCCGTGGCCCGCCCCCGGAGCCGGGGGCGGGGGCCGGGGGCGGCCCGGCGTCCTACCGGCCGTCCGCCGGGGGAGCGGCCAGGTCGTCCAGGGCCTTGCGGGCGGCCGGACCGGCCAGGGGCGAGAACCGCGGATCGGTGCGCAGCGCCTCCTCCAGGTTGCGGCGCGCCGGACCGTACCGCTCCAACTCCCGCTGGATCATGCCCAGGTGATACGCGTACGAGGCGTTCTGCCCGCCCGTGTCGACCGCGCGGGCCGCGTACTCCAGGGCGGCGTCCGGGTCGCCGGAGCGGTACAGGGCCCAGCCCAGCGCGTCCGCCACCGCCGCGCTCCGGTGCGACCGCGCCCACTCGGCCTCCAGCACCTCGACCGCCTCGGCCGGGTTCCCGTGATCGGCCTCGAACCGGCCGCGCAGCAGCGCGTCGTCCACGCCCCGGGCGGCGTCGCGGGCGAGCGTCTCGGCGAGCCGGGCGTACTGGCTGCGGGCGTTCCCGCCCTGCCCCAGCGACTCGTACAACTCACCCAGCTCCAGCATGTACTCGGCCCGGGGGAGACCCGCCAGGGCCGCCTGGTAGTCGCGTTGCGCCTCGTCCGTGCGGCCGAGCGCCGCCAGCGCCGCGGCCCGGCCCGCGAGCGACGGGTGGTGGGTGCGGTCGGTCCGCAGCGCCGCGCCGTACTGCGCGATTGCCTCCTCCGGCTCGCCCCGCTTCCGGGCCAGCTCGCCCAGCAGGTACAGGCACTCCGCCTTCTGCGCCGGCGAGGTGGCCCGGTCCGCCGCGTCCTGCGCGTTCGCCAGCGCGTCCTCGCGCCACCCCCGGTCCAGGTACATCCTGGCCTTCTGCACGAGCGCCGGGACCCCGGAACGCAGCTCCGCGAACCGCTCCACCGCCCTGTTCGCCGCCTTGCTGTCGCCCAGGCCCCGGTAGGCCTCGATCAGCGCCGGATACACGGCCCACTGCTCCGGCGCCCGGGCCCGTACGGCCTCGCCCCACCTCTTCGCCGCCCCGAAGTCGTGCCGGGCGTTGGCGAGTGCCGCGAGCCCCACCCGGGCCGCGGTGTCCCCGCCCTCCCCGGGCCCGGCGTCCAGCGAGCGCTTCAGCGCCCGTTCGGCCCGGCCGTAGTACGCCGCGTCCGCGGAACGCCGCCCCCACTCCACGTAGGCCGTGCCGAGCACCGCCCAGGACCGCGCGTCGGACGGATGCGCGCCCACCCACCGCTGCCGGTCCCCGATCAGCGCCTTCAGATCGGCGAGCGCGACGGGGGAGCCCGCGGCCGTCGCGGCCAGCGCCCGGGTGACGGAGCCGGGCACGGGCGGGGGCGGGCCCTTCTCCCCCTCGTCGTCGTACACGGCCACCACCGCACCCGTCACCAGCACCGCCCCCGCCACCATGCCCAGGGCAGCCCTGCGCAGCGTCGTCCGCAGCGACGGGGGTTGCGGCAGCTCGGCCGACGGCACGGGAGAGCCGGAGGGGTCAAGGGGCGAGCGGTCCGGATCGGAGGACTGCGGAGACTGCGGCATGACGTCCATGCCGATCACTCTGCGTCAGTAATAAGAACACACCGCGTCTTGCGGGGGCTGCCGCGGACGGGTTCACACCAATGGGCCCGGGTGCCACGCTTGGATCATGAACGGTCTTCTCGAACGACTGAGCTCGGGCCTGCCCGCCGAGGCACTGATCACCGACCCGGACGTCACGACCTCGTACGCCCACGACATGGCGAGCTTCTGCGACGCCGGCACACCCGCCGTCGTCGTGCTCCCGCGCACCGTGGAACAGGTCCAGCACGTCATGCGCACCGCGACGGCCCTGCGCGTCCCGGTCGTTCCGCAGGGGGCGCGCACCGGCCTGTCGGGCGCGGCCAACGCCTCCGACGGCTGCATCGTGCTGTCCCTGGTGAAGATGGACCGGATCCTGGAGATCAACCCCGTCGACCGGATCGCCGTCGTCGAACCCGGGGTGGTCAACGCGGTGCTGTCCCGGGCGGTCGAGGAGCACGGCCTGCACTACCCGCCGGATCCCTCCAGCTGGGAGACGTGCACCATCGGCGGCAACATCGGCACCGCGTCCGGCGGTCTGTGCTGCGTGAAGTACGGGGTCACCGCCGAGTACGTCCTGGGGCTCGACGTCGTCCTCGCCGACGGCCGTCTGCTCACCACCGGCCGTCGCACCGCCAAGGGCGTCGCCGGTTACGACCTCACCCGGCTCTTCGTGGGCTCCGAGGGCAGCCTCGGCATCGTCGTCCGGGCCGTGCTCGCGCTGAAGCCCCGGCCGCCGCGGCAACTGGTGCTGGCCGCCGAGTTCCCGAGCGCGGCGACCGCCTGCGACGCGATCTGCCGGATCATGGAGCGTGGTCACACTCCGTCACTCCTCGAACTGATGGACCGCACCACGGTCCGGGCCGTCAACCGGCTGACCGGCATGGGTCTTCCCGACACCACCGAGGCGCTCCTGCTCGCCGCCTTCGACACCCCCGACCCCTCGGCCGACCTGGCCGCCGTCGCCGGACTCTGCACCGCCGCGGGCGCCACCGAGGTGGTTCCGGCGGAGGACACGGCCGAGTCCGAGATGCTGCTCCAGGCCCGCCGGACGGCGCTCACCGCGCTGGAGACCGTCAGCTCGGCCACGATGATCGACGACGTCTGCGTACCGCGCTCGAAGCTCGCCGCGATGGTGGAGGGCACCGCGGCCATCGCCGAGAAGCACGGCCTCACCATCGGCGTCTGCGCGCACGCGGGCGACGGCAACACCCATCCCGTCGTCTGCTTCGACCACACCGACGCCGACGAGTCCCGGCGGGCCCGCGAATCGTTCGACGAGATCATGGCGCTCGGCCTGGAACTCGGCGGCACGATCACCGGCGAACACGGCGTGGGCGTCCTGAAGAAGGAGTGGCTCGCGCGCGAACTCGGCGAGGTGGGCGTCGAAGTGCACCGGGGCATCAAGCAGGCGTTCGACCCGCTGGGACTGCTCAACCCCGGCAAGGTGTTCTGAGGCACGGACGGCCCGGCACCACCGCTCCGGGGCGCGGGCGGCGGGGCGCTGCTCCGGAGGCGGGCGGCGGGACACCTCCGCCCGCGCTCCCGTCCGTACGTCCTCACGCGTCCCTTCGCGCACTCCGGCCCGCGCTCCCTTCCGTACTTCCCTCCGTACTTCCTTCTTCCGTGCTTCCTGCCGGACTCCTTCACGCCTCGCCGTCCTGCGACTCGTCCGACGGCCACGGGTCGCACAGCCACAGGTCGTCGGCCGGCAGCGGGGCGAGCAGTTCGGCGAGGCCCTCGTCGATGCCGAGCCGCTCGGCCTCCGTGCCGGGCGGGACCACCCGCAGCGTCCGCTCCACCCACGCGGCCACCTGGGCGGAGGGCACCTCCAGGAGCGCGTTCCCGTCCGGCGAGGTCAGAGCGACGAAGATCACGTTCCGCTGGTCGACCTTGGTCGGCCAGATCCGCACGTCCCCGTGACCGCACGGCCGGAACACGCCCTCGACCAGCAGATCGCGGGCGAACGTCCAGTGGACGGGGAAGTCCGAGCCGATGTGAAAGGCGACGTGCACGGCGTACGGGTCCTCCGTGCGATACGTCAGCCGGGCGGGGACGGGGATGCTGCGCTCGGGCGACAGGACCAGCTTGAGTTCCAGCTCGCGTTCCACGACGGTGTGCATGAGGGCGTCCTTCCGGTGTCCGTGGACCGGTCCCATGACCGGCCCGCACAAGGAGAGAGCGCCCTCCCCGCCACCTATTACGCGACTTCGGGAAAAAATTTTTGGCGGGGGCGGAAAGTGGTCCAAAGCCCTGGAGCCGCCCGGGGGCGCACGGGCTTCTGGTAGATGTGGACCCGTCGCATTCATGCCTCGAAGAGATACGGGAACGGTGATGAGCGCCCCAACCCCGGTACCCGGTGACGAGAGCCCCCGTGAGGGCTACTACCCCGACCCGTCCATTCCCGGATACGTCCGGTACTGGAACGGCGCCTCGTGGGTGCCCGGCACGAGTCGGCCCGCCCCGGAACAGGGCGAGTCGGCGGCCGCTGCGCTCCCCGAAGCCGTGTCGGGCCCGCAGTCCCTGTCCCAGCCGCAGCAGCCGCAGTCCCAGTTGCAGTCGCAGTCCTCGGAGCCGCAGTCGTCGGAGCCGGCGCCGGCGGAGGAGACCGGTCCGATCTTCCTGGACGGGGAGCCCTCCCCGGGCAACCGCCCCGAACCGGCGAGCGCCTGGCAGGCCGACGCCTCCCGGCAGACCGGCTTCGGCGGGGAACACGACCGACGGGTCTCCTGGGGCGGCACCGGCCGATCCGGCGAACAGGGCGGCGTTTCCGACCCGTCGGAGCCCGGGGGCCCCGCCGCCGCGGAACCCGTCCGCGATCCTCGTACGCCCGCGGGCCGCGCCACGGCCGACCGGGTGCCCGAGGTCCGGGCCCCCGCCGACGGCGCGCCCGTGGACCCGCGACGTCCCGCAGCCGCGGACGGCGACCGGGCCCCCGAGCACACGGTCACGATCCGGGTCGGCCGCCAGGGCCGCGTCGGCGCCGACGGCAGTGGTGAAGGAGCGGGCGAGGCCGGGGCCGGAGCCCCGCCCTCCGACGGGACGATGACGATCCGTTCCCTCGGCGGGGGCGAGGCCGCTCCCGCCCGCGGGGCGGAACCGGACCCGGGGGAGGGGACGATGACGATCCGTGCCCTCACCTCCCGCGCGGGTGCGCGGCCCCCCGCCCCGGCACAGGGCCTGCCTCCCGCGCCCGCGCAGAACCAGGCCCAGGACCCGGCCCAGGCCCAGGACCCGGGCCGGGCCCAGGACCCGGCCCGGGCCCCGGCGCCTGTGCAGGCGCAGGCCCCGTTCCCCGCGCAGACCTCGGCCCCCGCCCCCGCTTCGGCTCCCGCCGAGCCCAACGGCCCCGCTCCGCAGGGCGGCGCGGCCCCGTGGGCGCAGCAGCCCGCCGGCGTTCAGTTCCCGGGGCAGCAGCACGGGGTGCAGCCCCAGCAGCCGGGACTCCAGCAGTCGGGGCTTCAGCAGCCGGGCCCCCAGCCAGGAGTTCAGCCGGGACCGCAGCCGGGCCTTCCTCAGCAGGGCCTTCCGCAGCCGGGACCGCAGCAGGGCCTTCCGCAGCCGGGACCGCAGCAACCCGGGCCGCAGTTCGGCGGTGCGCAGCCCGACCGGCCGGACCAGCCCGTCGTGCCCTGGAAGCCGCCGGTCGACGACCCGTTCCAGCAACTCGCCCAGGCCCAGGCCGCGGCGAGGCCGGCCGGGCTCGGCAAGCGGTTCGCCGCCCGGCTCATCGACACCGTGGTGCTGATGGCGCCGGCCGGCGCGGCAGGCTTCCCGCTCGTCTCGCGGGCCCTGGACCACATCGACGGGAAGATCGAGGCGGCGAAGCTGTCCGGCGAGACGGTCACCGTCTGGCTGATCGACTCCACCACGGCCGGTCTGTTCGGCGGGGCGCTGGGCGTGTTCCTCGTGCTGGGCGTCCTGCTGGAGGCGCTGCCGACGGCGAAGTGGGGCCGCACGCTCGGCAAGAAGCTCTGCGGGCTCGGAGTACGGGACATCGAGTCCCACGAGCCCCCGTCCTTCGGCGCCGCGCTGCGCCGCTGGCTGGTCTACGGCGTGCTGGGGCTCCTCGTGATCGGAGTGGTCGAGGTGCTGTGGTGCCTGATCGACAAGCCGTGGCGCCAGTGCTGGCACGACAAGGCGGCGCACACCTTCGTCGCGGGCTGACGGAGGGCCGGCGGGGCCCGGGGCCCTTCGGGCGGGGCCTGCCGGGGCGGGGCCCCTCGGGTCGGGCCCGCCGGGGGGAGCCCCGTTCGCCCGAACGCACCTGAGCCGTTGCGGGTGCCCCGGGGCCGGGGTGCACTGCCCCCATGAGCAACGATCAGCCGCCGTCCGGCCAACCGCCCGAGGACGACCCGTTCCGCAAGAAGCCGCAGGAACCGTCGCCGCCGTCGGGCTCGCCGTACGACAGTGCTCCGCCCCCGCCGCCGTACGATCCCGGCCCCTACGGCGGTGGCGGCCCGTACGGGGCGGACCCGCTGGCGGGCATGCCGCCGCTCGGCGAGCCCGGAAAGCGGATCCTGGCCCGGCTGGTCGACTTCCTGATCATCTCGATCCCGCTGTACCTGATTTCGTTGCCGTGGGGCGGCGTCGTCGAGGTGACGGACGACGACGGCAACGTCTTCAACCAGACGTACAACGGGCACCAGATGGTGTGGTCGCTGATCGGCCTCGTCGTCTACGTCGCGTACGACACGTACTTCACGCACAAGGACGGCCGGACCCTCGGCAAGCGCCTCATGAAGTTGCGGGTCGCGATGCTCGACGACGGCCGGGTGCCGGACACCGGAACGTCGTTCCTGCGGGCCGTGGTGCTGTGGCTGCCGGCCCTGCTGTGCTGCCCGTGCCTGTGGTGGCTGATCAACATCGTGCTCATGTTCACGGACAAGCCGTACCGGCAGGGCCTCCAGGACAAGGCGGCGAAGACGGTGGTCGTCCAGACCGACTGACGGGCCATGAACCGGACCGACCGGGCCCCGAACCGGATCGGCCGGGCCACGAAACGGGTCGGCCGGGCCGGGCCGCCGGAAGAGGGGCGGGCCCGGCCCGGGGACGGACCGGTGAGCGGACACCGGCCCGTCCTCGTCGCGCTGCCCCGGCGCGGTGAGCGGGGGAAGGACCCGCTCCCGCACGGGATTTCAGCGCCGCAGCGAAGGCCGGGTCGGCTGCCCGTCGGCAGGGGTCCCGGAGCGCTGCCCGGCCTCGCGGACCTCGCGGACCGGCGAACCGGTCGCCTCGCGGGTGAGGCCCTCGGCCTTCATGGCCGCGGTGACCGCGTCGTGGTTCGCACCGGTCGCGGCACCGGTCCGGACCGGCTTCGTCGTTTTCGCGCGTGACGGGTTGGGTACGGTCATGGCCACCAGCAGACCGAGCGCGAGTGCCGCGGTGCCGATGACGGTGATGCCGGCGCCCGACTCCGTGCGCGAGAGCAGCAGCATGGCGAGGGTCGAGAAGACGACGGTGACCGAACCGTAGGAGAACTGTGCGGCAGTGGGATGCGGCATGGCGGTATCCGTCCTCAAGGCATCGGATGGGCAGTCTCTCAACGCGGTCGCACTGTCAATCGACTCTACGACGGTGGATGCCCGAGCGGGGCAGGCAGTAAGCGCGGCCTAACCCGCAGGACCGGTGCACAGGGGGCGCACGGAGTCATTTCGTACCCCAACCGTGGCCCATGACGCGCCGGTTGCCCGGCCGGTGAACGTCCGGATAACGGAAATGATCTCCTGCATAGTGCACTTGGCCTGTTCAAGTCAAGACCTGTCTTTTTTCAAGTAACTCCGGTCGAATGTCGTCACTTGTGACGCGTACCTGCGCGCGGCCCCACCTCACTTCCGGCCGCAGCAGCGGGTGCCGGGGAGGACTGCATCAAGTGACCACAAACAGAGGGGCGCTTCGCGCTGCCGCGATTGTCGTGGCCATGGCCGCCACGGCCGCCACGGCGTCGACCTTCGCCACGGCCCAGGCCGACGACAAGACCTCGGGCGCGAAGAGCACCACCGTCGACCGCCGCGACCCGGGGTCGGCCAAGGGCAACGAGCACGACTTGAAGGGCCCGTTCAGCGAGCAGCAGGAAGCCCAGCGACAGGCCGCCCTGGAGCAGGTCATCGCGGGCGACAAGAAGATCACGAAGCGCGGCGGCTCCAAGGTCGTCAAGCTCGACGACAAGAAGTACGTCGAGCTCGGCCGGGAGAAGACCGACAAGATCTTCACGATCCTGGTGGAGTTCGGCGACAAGGTCGACAACACCACCATGTTCGACCCGGACGGCGACGGCCCCGAGCCCGCCGTCCCGAAGTACGGCGGCACGCCCGGCCCGCTGCACAACAAGATAGCCAAGCCGGACCCCAAGAAGGACAACAGCACCGCCTGGCAGGCCGACTACAACCAGGAGCACTTCCAGGACCTCTACTTCGGCGAGGGCAGGGGCAAGGAGTCGCTGAAGACGTACTACGAGAAGACGTCCTCCGGGCGCTACTCCGTCGAGGGCCAGGTCTCCGACTGGGTCAAGGTGCCGTACAACGAGGCCCGTTACGGCTCCAACTACTGCGGCTCGTCCAACTGCGCCAACGCCTGGGACATGATCCGGGACGGCGTGAACGCCTGGGCCGCCGACCAGAAGGCCAAGGGCCGTACGCAGGAGCAGATCAAGGCCGATCTCGCCCAGTACGACCAGTGGGACCGCTACGACTTCGACAACGACGGCGACTTCAACGAGCCCGACGGCTACATCGACCACTTCCAGATCGTCCACGCCGGTGAGGACGAGTCCGCGGGTGGCGGCGCCGAGGGCGAGAACGCCATCTGGGCCCACCGCTGGTACGCCTACGGCACCAACGCCGGCGCGACCGGCCCGGCCGACAACAAGGCGGGCGGCGCCGAGATCGGCGACACCGGCATCTGGGTCGGTGACTACACCGCGCAGCCCGAGAACGGCGGCCTGGGCGTCTTCGCCCACGAGTACGGCCACGACCTGGGCCTGCCCGACCTGTACGACACCACCAACACCGCCGAGAACTCGGTCGGTTTCTGGTCCCTGATGTCGGCCGGCTCCTGGCTCGGCCGCGGCAAGGGCGAGATCGGCGACCTGCCCGGCGACATGACCTCCTGGGACAAGCTCCAGCTGGGCTGGCTCGACTACGCCGAGGCCAAGGCCGCGACGAAGTCCGTCCACAAGCTGGGCGTGTCCGAGTACAACACCAAGAACAAGCAGGCGCTCGTCGTCACGCTGCCCGAGAAGCCCGTCACCACCGACGTCACCAAGCCGGCCGAGGGCGCCAAGCAGTGGTGGAGCGACCGGGGCGACAACCTGAACAACACCCTGTCCCGCCCGGTCGACCTGACCGGCAAGTCCAAGGCGTCCCTGGACCTCGCGGGCTGGTGGGACATCGAGAAGGACTACGACTACCTCTACACCGAGGTGTCGGAGAACGGCGGCACCAGCTGGACCGCGATCGACGGCACGGCCGACGGCAAGGCGATCCCGCGCGACGCCAGTGACAAGCCGGCCCTGACCGACGTCTCCGGCAAGTACCAGAAGCTCTCGTACTCGTTGGACGCCTACGCGGGCAAGAAGATCGACATCCGCTTCCGCTACGCCACCGACGGCGGCGCGGGCGGCCTCGGCTTCGCCGCCGACACCATCTCGGTCAACGCCGACGGCGCCGCGCTCTTCACGGACAACGCCGAGGGCGACGACAACGGCTGGACCGTCAAGGGCTTCTCCCGCGTCGGCGAGTCGTTCACCAAGAACTACCCGCAGTACTACATCGCGGAGAACCGCCAGTACGTCAGCTACGACAAGACCCTCGAGGTCGGCCCGTACAACTTCGGTTTCTCCAAGACCCGTCCGGACTGGGTCGAGCACTACCCGTACCAGAACGGTCTGCTCGTCTGGCTCTGGGACACCTCCCAGAAGGACAACAACGTCTCGCAGCACCCGGGCAAGGGCCTGATCCTGCCGGTCGACTCCCACGCCAAGCCGCTGAAGTGGGCCGACGGCACGGTCATCCGCAACAAGATCCAGCCCTTCGACGCCCCGTTCAGCTGGTACCGCACGGACGCCTTCACGCTGCACAACGCGGACGTCCCGGTCCGGATCAAGTCGCAGAGCGGCGTCCCGGTCTTCGACGACCGCAAGGGCACCTACTGGTACAAGGAGAACCCGACCGGAAGCGTTCAGGTTCCTGACACCAACACCCGGATCTCGATCCTCAGCGAGCCCCGCAACGGCTCGACGATCACCGTCAAGGTCGGTCCTTCGAGCAAGTAGTTTCACATAACCGCAGGTCAAAGCATGATCGGCCGTCGCCCTCTAGCGGGCGGCGGCCGATCGTGTTTAGGTGCGTCTTGACCAGATCCTTATTGACACTAAGTCTCACGGGGGAGCGCGGAGCATGGCAGGCGGAGGGTTCAGCAAGCTGCCGAACGGCAGGGTCGTGGTGGCGATCACACTGCCCAGCCCGACGGACGGGACGGGGCCGGGCACCCCGGTCCGGGTCCTGGTCCACGCGGCCAACCGGGCCCGCGCCCTGACCCGGCTGCGGAACCTGGGCCTGCGCGCCGTCTACCTCCGGGGCAACTCCGAACCGCCCACCCCCGACGAGATCACCGCCGTGCTGCACCACCCCGACGGGCTGCTGTGGCGCGCGAGGCCGGAGCAGGCCCAGGAGCTCTGGCACCCCATACGCACCCTGCTGCGCCCGGCGATACCGGCCCGGCGCCCGGCCTGAGAAACGGGCCGCCGGGGCCGCCGGGGCACGGGCCGGGGAGTGGTCCGGGAACGCGGGCCGGGAACGGGCCCGGAGCCCCTCCCGGGGCCCGGGAAGGCCACGTCGGCCCGGGACGGTCCTGTCGGCCCGGGACGACCTCGTCAGCCCAGGACGGCCCCCGTCTCACACCACCGGCTTGCCGGACAGCTTCACGCCCGCCCTGCGCAGCTCCTCCAGGGCCCGTTCCGTGGTGGTCTCGGCGACCCCCGCCGTCAGGTCGAGCAGCACGTGCGTCGTGAAGCCCGCCCGGACCGCGTCCAGGGCCGTCGCCCGTACGCAGTGGTCGGTCGCGATGCCGACCACGTCCACCTCGGTGACCTGGCGCTCCCGCAGCCAGTCGGCCAGCCCGGTGCCGTTCTCGTCCAGGCCCTCGAAACCGCTGTACGCGGCGGCGTAGGCACCCTTGTCGAAGACCGCGTCGATCGACCCCGAGGCGATCGCGGGGGCGAAGTTCGGATGGAAGCCGGCCCCTTCCGTGCCGGCCACGCAGTGGACGGGCCAGGAGTGCTCGAAGTCCGGCTGCGCGGAGAAGTGGTCGCCCGGGTCGATGTGGTGGTCGCGGGTGGCCACCACGTGGCGGTACCCGGGCTGGGACTCGCCGATCAGGTCGGTGATGGCGGCGGCGACATCGGCGCCTCCCGGCACTGCGAGGCTGCCGCCCTCGCAGAAGTCGTTCTGCACGTCGACGACGATCAAGGCGCGGTGCATGACGGGTGTCCTTAGGTGGGGGACGGTCGGCGGTCGTGGGGCGTCGCCCCGGGCCGGGGGCTGCGGCCCCCGGGTTTCCGGTCCCTCGGGGCGGGGGATTCGCACCCCCGGGTTCCCGAGGTCTCGGGCCGGAGGTTCGCACCCCCGGGTTTTCGAGCCTAGAGACTCCGGGCCCGCTCGGGCGAGGGGTCGGCGCCGGGCCTCTCGCGGCGCCACGGGGGAGGGGCGGCGGCCGGACGGGCCCGGCCGCCGCCCCGGGCGGCCCCGTCAGACGTACTCCGTGGGGATGACCGGCTCCCCGCGGGACAGCTGCAGCGCCGACAGCGGAAGCCCCGCCCGCGCCGCGATGTGCCGGTCGCGCGCCGCGTCCAGCGGCTCGCGGGCGACCACCTCGCCGCCCTTGACCAGCTCGACCAGCAACTGCCGGTCGGCCAGCTCCGCCGGTACGGGGCCGGTGCCGACCACCTCGGCCTCGGCCACCCCGTACTCGTCCACGCGGCGCGCGGCCCACTTGCGACCGCCCACCGACGACTTCGCACCGAGCGACTTCTTGGCCACCGGGCGCAGCGGCTCCGCCGGATCCGCGGACCCGGCGCGGGCGACCAGCTTGTAGACCATCGAGCAGGTGGGGTGCCCGCTGCCGGTCACCAGCTGCGTGCCCACCCCGTACGCGTCGACCGGCGCGGCGGCCAGCGAGGCGATGGCGTACTCGTCCAGGTCCGAGGTCACCACGATCTTCGTGCCGGTGGCGCCCAGCTCGTCCAGCTGCTGGCGCACCCGGTGCGCGACCAGCAACAGGTCGCCGGAGTCGATCCGCACCGCGCCCAGCCCGGTACCGGCGATCTCGACCGCCGTACGGACCGCCTCGGCGACGTCGTACGTGTCGACCAGCAGCGTCGTGCCCCGGCCCAGCGAGTCGACCTGGGCCCGGAACGCGTCGCGCTCGGTGTCGTGGAGCAGGGTGAAGGCGTGCGCGCTCGTCCCGACGGTCGGGATGTTGTAGCGGAAGCCCGCCGCCAGGTCGGACGTGGTGTTGAAGCCGCCGATGTACGCGGCGCGCGCCGACGCGACCGCCGACAGTTCATGGGTGCGGCGTGCACCCATCTCGATCAGGCCGCGCCCGCCCGCCGCCGTGGACATCCGGGACGCCGCGGCGGCGATCGCCGAGTCGTGGTTGAGGATCGACAGGATCACCGTCTCCAGCAGCACGCACTCGGCGAAGGAACCCTCCACCCGCAGGATCGGCGAGCCCGGGAAGTACACCTCGCCCTCCGGATAGCCCCAGATGTCACCGCTGAAGCGGTAATCGGCCAGCCAGGCGAGCGTGGGCCCGTCGACGACGCCCTGTTCGCGCAGGAAGGTGAGCATCTCGTCGTCGAAGTGGAAGTTCTCCACCGCGTCCAGCACCCGCCCGATGCCCGCGACGACGCCGTAGCGCCGCCCCTCGGGCAGCCGGCGCGTGAACGCCTCGAAGACCGAGCGCCGATCGGCCGTGCCGGCTTTCAGCGCGGCCTGCACCATCGTGAGCTCGTACTGGTCGGTGAAGAGCGCGGTCGACGGCACACCGACCCGACGCCCAAGGTCCGCAGAGTTCATGTTCCGGATGCTACCCCTATTTCGTCAAAGTGACGAGATCTCGGGTCGTTTGTGCGATGACCCCTCCCGGGTGGCAGCATGGGGTGGGTGAGCGTCGCCCCTACAGAGATCGAGCGTCCCGAGTCGGCCGAGGAGAGCCTCGTCGTCCCCGAGCCCGACGTGCCCTGGGTGACCCTGGTGCACAACGACCCGGTCAACCTCATGAGCTATGTGACCTACGTCTTCCAGACGTACTTCGGTTACTCCAAGGACAAGGCGCACCAGCTGATGCTGGACGTCCACCACAAGGGACGGGCCGTCGTCTCCAGCGGCAGCCGCGAGGAGATGGAACGCGACGTCCAGGCCATGCACGGCTACGGGCTGTGGGCCACCCTCACGCAGGACCGCGGCTAGAGTCCGCGTCCGGCGGGGCCCGCCGGGAGGGGCGCCGGCCGGACCGTGCGCGCCACCGGCCCCGGCCCGTGGACCCCGCACCGCCCCGCCGGGACCGCATCACACCGCACCGCCCGACAGACCGACCGACCCATCATCGGAGAGAACCCATGGCCGGCCACTTCGAGGCCACCCGAGGCGGCGGCGCGGCCGTCGCGCTCGACGAGGTGGAGATCGCGATCCTGCGCTCCCTCGCCGTGCAGCTGCTGGAACTGATCGGCCCCGGCGACGAGCCCGCCGAGGGCGAGGACCCGCTCGCCGCGCTCTTCGCGGAAGGGCCCAGCGAACCGCCCGCCGACCCCGCCCTGGCCCGCCTCTTCCCCGAGGCGTACGGCGACGAGGACGACGAACTGCGCGCCGCCTCCGCCGAGTTCCGCCGCTTCACCGAGAACGACCTGCGCACCCGTAAACGCGACGACGCCCTCGTCGTCGTACGCACCCTGGACGCGCTCACGACCGCCGG
Organism: Streptomyces sp. ML-6; assembly: GCF_030116705.1. NCBI lineage: Bacteria > Bacillati > Actinomycetota > Actinomycetes > Kitasatosporales > Streptomycetaceae > Streptomyces > Streptomyces sp. ML-6. The sequence continues at coordinate 2,680,634 of NZ_JAOTIK010000001.1, read as the reverse complement.
GAACGGCAGCGCCGTGCTCGAACTCACCGCCGACGAGTGCCGCAACTGGCTCGGCACCCTCAACGACCTCCGGCTCACCATCGGCGCCCGTCTGGAGGTCTCCGAGGAGGAAGAGGGCGAGGCCGGCTCGCTCTACCGGCTGCCCGACAGCGACCCGCGCAAGCCGATGGTCATGGCCTACCTCTGGCTCGGCGGGCTCCAGGAGACCCTCGTGGAGACGCTGATGCCGGAGTAGGCGCCGGGGCCGATGCCGATGCCGAAGCAGGCGCCGGGCGCCCCGTTCGTCATGGAAACAAAATGACGAACACCTCACCCGAACGGTCCCTGTCGCTGCGCCGGGACGCGTTTATCCGCTTTTCCTTGTGCTGACCGCCACACAATTCCCGGTGGACGGGCACGGCGAAAGGCGCGGCACATGACATCGGCGCAGATCGACGAGGGGAAAGGCGGCCGGCCGGCCGCACGGGACGAGTCCGCCGGACCGGCGGGCGAGGGATACCGGCGGGCCCTCGGCGCCCGCCAGATCCAGATGATCGCCATCGGCGGAGCCATCGGCACCGGGCTCTTCCTCGGCGCGGGAAAGGCGATATCCAAGGCCGGACCCAGCCTGATCCTGGCCTACGCCGTCGCGGGCCTGGTCATCTTCCTCATCATGCGGGCCCTGGGCGAACTCCTCATGTACCGGCCGGTCTCCGGCTCCTTCTCCGAATACGCCCGTGAATTCGTCGGCCCCTTCGCCGGGTTCGCCACCGGCTGGACCTACTGGCTCTTCTGGGTCGTCACCGGAATCACCGAAGTCACCGCGGCCGCCCAGTACATGACGTTCTGGTTCGACGTTCCCCCCTGGACATCGGCGCTGGTCTTCACGGTCATCCTGTACGGCGTGAACCTGATCTCCGTGAAACTCTTCGGAGAACTCGAATTCTGGTTCTCCATGGTCAAGGTGACCGCCATCGTCGGCATGATCCTCATCTGCGCCGGCATTCTCACCCTCGGCTTCTCCGACGCCGGTGACACCGCCTCCGTCACCCACCTCTGGGCCGACGGCGGCTTCTTCCCGCACGGCGTCAAGGGCACCCTGATGACCCTGCAGATCGTGATGTTCGCCTTCCTCGCCGTCGAACTCGTCGGCGTCACCGCGGGCGAGTCCAAGGACCCGAAGACCGTGCTGCCCAAGGCCATCAACACCGTGCCGTGGCGCATCGCCGTCTTCTACGTCGGCGCCCTCGTCATGATCCTCTCCGTGGTCCCGTGGTCCGCGTTCCGGCCGAAGGTCTCACCCTTCGTCGCCGCCTTCGAGGAGATGGGCCTCGGCGTCGGCGCCGGCATCGTCAACTTCGTCGTGCTGACCGCGGCCCTCTCCTCCTGCAACTCCGGCATGTACTCCACCGGCCGCATGCTCCGCGACCTCTCGCTCAACGGCCAGGGCCCCCACCTCTTCACCCGGCTCACCCGCAACGGCACCCCGCTCGTCGGCACGAGCTTCTCCGCCGCCCTGATGCTCGTCGGCGTCTGGATCAACTACCAGTGGCCCGGGGACGCCTTCACCTACGTCGTCTCCTTCGCCACCATCTCCGGCATGTGGGCCTGGATCATGATCCTCGTCTGCCAGATCCGCTACCGGCGCCTCGCCGACCGCGGCCTGCTCCCGCGCTCGGACTTCCGGGCCCCCGGCGCCCCGCTCACCAGCTTCCTCGCCCTGGCCTTCATCGCGGTGGTCGTCGTGATGATGGGCATCGACCCGAGCACCAGGATCTCGCTGTACTGCGCCCCGCTCTGGGCCGCCCTCCTCGGCGTCTCGTACCTGGTCCTCAGGGCCCGCGACCCGGAGGGCGGGGCGTTCACGAGGACCCGGCCCGGGGCCGGGGGCACGGCGCCCGCGGAGGACGGGAAGCGGGAGACCCGCACGGGGTACTGAGAAGGTCCGCCCGCGTCCACCATTCGGACCGCTCCGTACCACGCCTCGGTACGCCATGGACCGCGGCCTATCCTGGCGCCATGCTGACCATCACCCAGGCGCTCCACGACCAGATCGTCGCGCACGCCCGCGCCGACCACCCCGACGAGGCGTGCGGCGTGGTCGCCGGACCGGCCGGGACCGGCCGCGCCGAACGGTTCATCCCGATGCTCAACGCCGCCCGCTCGCCCACCTTCTACGAGTTCGACTCGGCCGACCTCCTCAAGCTCTACCGCGAGATGGACGACCGCGACGAGGAGCCGGTGATCATCTACCACTCCCACACGGCGACCGAGGCGTACCCCTCGCGCACCGACGTCACCTACGCCAACGAACCCGGCGCCCACTACGTCCTCGTCTCCACGGCGGACACCGACGACGCGGGCCCCTTCCAGTTCCGCTCGTACCGCATCGTCGACGGCGTGATCACCGAGGAGGACGTCGAGATCGTCGAGGCGTACGAGGCCGCCTGACCACCCCGCCCGGCCGCCGGGACGGGAGTCGCCCGGCGGCCCGGCGGACCCGGAACGACACAGATCGTCCAACTGTCGAACACCACCCATCCGCCATGTGAGATCACACTCGGGATTGCGGACCGGGAATCGATACGATGAGCCCATGGTTCTCCATGACGTGAGCGACAAGACGCCGGGCACCCTGCTCGTCGCGCGGCTGCACGTCGACCTGTGCAGGCTCTCCAGCGCGATCTGTACGAGCCGCCCGCCCGCCGGCCACGAGGTCTGAGCCGGGCCGCGGCCCGAGCAACGCACGCACGCACCAACCCCCGCGCGGGGGCAGAGCCGCGCGCCCCACGCCACTTCCCCGCTTCCGACAGGAGCCCACGCCATGGCCATCGAGGTCCGCATCCCGACCATCCTCCGCACCTACACCGACGGCGCCAAGTCCGTCGAGGGCAACGGGGAGACCCTCGCCGACCTCTTCACGGACCTGGACAGCCGGTACAACGGCATCCGTGAGCGCATCGTCGACGGCGACGAACTCCGCCGCTTCGTGAACGTCTACCTCAACGACGAGGACGTCCGCTTCCTCAACGGCATCTCCACCAAGCTGAGCGACGGCGACAACGTCACCATCCTCCCGGCCGTCGCCGGCGGAATGCGCTGATGCGGTACGACAGCCCGCTGGCGGCCGTGGGGAACACCCCCCTCGTCCGCCTCCCGCGGCTCTCCCCCTCCGACGACGTCCGCATCTGGGCCAAGCTGGAGGACCGCAACCCCACCGGCTCGATCAAGGACCGCCCCGCGCTCCACATGATCGAACAGGCGGAGAGGGACGGCCGGTTGACCCCCGGCTGCACCATCCTGGAACCCACCAGCGGCAACACCGGCATCTCGCTCGCCATGGCGGCCAGGCTCAAGGGCTACCGCATCGTGTGCGTCATGCCGGAGAACACCTCCCAGGAACGGCGCGACCTGCTCACCATGTGGGGCGCCGAGATCATCTCGTCCCCGGCGGCGGGCGGCTCCAACACGGCGGTACGCGTCGCCAAGGAGCTGGCCGCCGAACATCCGGACTGGATCATGCTCTACCAGTACGGCAACCCGGACAACGCGGGCGCCCACTACGCCACCACCGGCCCCGAGATCCTCACCGACCTCCCCACCGTCACCCACTTCGTGGCGGGCCTCGGCACCACGGGCACGCTCATGGGCGTCGGCCGCTACCTGCGCGAACACAAACCGGACGTCAAGATCGTCGCCGCCGAGCCGCGCTACGACGACCTCGTCTACGGCCTCCGCAACCTCGACGAGGGCTTCGTGCCCGAGCTGTACGACGCCTCCGTCCTCACCACCCGCTTCTCCGTCGGCTCGGCCGACGCCGTCACCCGCACCCGCGAACTCCTCCAGCAGGAGGGAATCTTCGCGGGCGTCTCCACGGGCGCCGCGCTCCACGCCGCGATCGGGGTGGGGAACAAGGCGGTCAAGGCCGGGGAACAGGCCGACATCGTCTTCGTCGTCGCGGACGGCGGCTGGAAGTACCTGTCGACGGGCGTCTACACGGCCCCGACCACGGAAGCCGCCATCGAAACGCTCCAGGGCCAGCTCTGGGCGTGACCACCGACGGGCCGCACGCGCGGCCACCGGCGGACCGCCGGAGCCGGCACCGGCACCGCCGCCGGGACAGCCACCAGGGCTCTCGCCGAGGAAGACCCGCACCACATCCGTCCGCCGGACGGGCCGGACACCCCGGCCCGCCCGGCGTTCGACATTCCGGCCCGCCCCGTCCGTCCGGGGTCCGTCCTCCGGGCCGGTCCGGCGCTCGACTTCCCGGTCCGTCCGGCATCCGGCACCCCGGGCCCACCCGCCCCGCGCACGCCGTACCGCCCCCGGCTCACCCCAGCCCCCGCACCCGCTCCCACACCCCCGGGTCCACGCTCCCCACCCGCCGCCGGAACCCCCGCACGGCCACCTGCCGCAACTCGTCCGTCTCCAGATAGCTCGCCCGGCCCTGAGCATCCCCCACCGTCCCCGCGGGCAGCGCGATCACCCCCGGCCGGTCCTCGTGGTACTTGCTGGTGATCTTCGCGACGAGCGCCGAGTCGCCCCGCACCGAGAGCACCAGACAGGGCCGGTCCTTCGCACCGGGCCCGTCCTCGTACGGCACCTCCGCCCACCAGATCTCACCCGGCCGGGGCCGCACCCCCCGCTCCGGGCCGGTCCCGCGACCGGGCGCCGCCGGAGGGCGGGTCCGACCGCCCGGACGCCTACCGGGCGGCGCCCCCGCCGACCCGCCGGAACGCCCGCGGGGCCGGCCACCGCTCCGCCCCCGGCCGTCGGCGACCGCCGCGACGAGTGCGAGCAGTACCACCAGAGCGAGCGCGAGCCACCACCAGGACATGTCCACGCCCCGACCGTACCGGCGATCCCGCCGCTTCCATCGAACCGGTGACAGCACAGGTGAGTTCCCCCACAACGGGCGGCCGTGAAGGAGCGACCGACACTTCCGCGCCTTACGCTCGACGAACCGCTCAACCGACCGTACGAACCCTCCCCGTTCCCACGTCCCGGAGGTTCACGCTCCATGAAGCTCACCGTCGTCGGCTGCTCCGGCTCGTTCCCCGCCGTGGGATCGGCATGCTCGAGCTACCTCGTAGAGGCCGACGGCTTCAGGCTGCTCCTCGACATGGGCAACGGCGCCCTCGGCGAGCTGCAGCGTCACATCGGTCTCTACGACCTCGACGCCGTTTTCCTCAGTCACCTCCATGCCGATCACTGCATCGACATGTGCGCGTACTTCGTCGTCCGCTACTACCGGCACGACGGCGGCCGTCCCACCCCCCTCCCGGTCTACGGGCCCGAGGGCACCGAGCAGCGGCTGACCACCGCCCACGCCGACACCCCGTCCGAGCACGCGATGAGCGAGGTCTTCGACTTCCACACGCTGAAGCCGGGAACGTTCGAGATCGGGCCCTTCTCGGTCCGTACGGAGAAGGTCCGCCACCCCGTCGAAACCTTCGGGATCCGCGTCGAGCACGGGGGCCGCTCGCTCGCGTACTCCGGGGACACCGGCATCTGCGAGGCCCTGGACGAACTTGCCGAGGGGGTCGACCTGTTCCTCTGCGAAGCATCGTTCCTGTACGGCAAGGAGGACATTCCGGACCTCCACCTCAACGGCCGCGAGGCGGGCGAGGTCGCCGCCCGCGCCGGGGTGGGGCGGCTCGTCCTCACCCACATCCCGCCGTGGACCGACGCCGACCGCAATCTGGCCGATGCCCGCGCGGTCTTCCCCGGACCGGCGGACGTCGCTGTCCCGGGCGCGGTCTACGAGGTCTGAGAGCCGTCCCCCGAGGGCCGTTCAGCACCCCTCTTTTTCTCTCCTCCCGGCCCCCGGTTCCCGGACGCGGCGAAGCCCCTCACTCCCGCCCGGGGATGAGGGGCTTCGCCGTGCGACGCGGATGCGCGGCGCGGGGTGCCGGGGGCGCGGTACCTACTTGGCCTCGGCCTTGAGGAGCTCGGCGAGCTCCTCGTCGGACTCGCGGCCCGGGGTCGGCAGGTTGAACTTCGTGATCGCGAACCGGAAGACCACGTAGTACACCGCCGCGAAACAGAGGCCGACCAGCACCAGCATCCACGGCTTGCTCGCGATGCCCAGGTTCAGGAAGAAGTCGACGGCCCCCGCCGAGAAGCCGAAGCCGTCCTTCATCCCGAGTCCCCAGGTCAGCGCCATCGAGACACCGGTCAGTACCGCGTGGACCGCGTACAGGACCGGGGCGATGAACATGAACGTGAACTCGATCGGCTCGGTCACACCGGTCACGAAGGCGGTGAGCGCGAGGGAGAACATCATGCCGCCGACGACCTTGCGGCGCTCCGGACGGGCACAGTGCACGATCGCCAGGCAGGCCGCCGGGAGGGCGAACATCATGATCGGGAAGAAGCCGGTCATGAACTGTCCGGCCGTCGGGTCACCGGCCAGGAAGCGGTTGATGTCACCGCTCTTGCCCTCGAACTCACCGGCCTGGAACCACGGGAACGAGTTCAGCAGATGGTGCATGCCGACCGGGATCAGCGCACGGTTGGCGACACCGAAGATGCCCGCGCCCACCGCGCCGGAACCGACCAGCCACTCGCCGAAGTTGTGCAGCCCGGTGCCCAGGACCGGCCAGATGTAACCGAAGACGATGCCGATGACCAGACCCGCGAAGGCGGAGAGGATCGGGACCAGGCGCCGGCCGCCGAAGAAGCCCGCCCAGGCCGGCAGCTTCGTGCGGTAGAACCGCTGGTAGAGCAGTGCGACGACGAGCCCCATCACCACACCGCCGAGGACCTTGGCGTCCACGGGGGCGTCCGTCATCACGATCTTGTCGTCGACGACCGTCGCGACCTGCGGCAGATTGCTGTCCGTGAAGGTGGCGAGCACCTTCTGGAAGACCAGGTAGCCGGTGACGGCCGCGAGCGCGGTCGAACCGTCGGACTTCTTGGCGAAGCCGATCGCGATGCCGACGGCGAACAGCAGCGCCATGTTGTCGAGGATCGCGTTGCCGCCCGCGGCCATGAAGGTCGCGATCTTGGTGAGGAAGCCCGGGAACGACTCCCGGCCGAGCATGTCCTCGTTGCCGAGCCGGACCAGGAGGGCCGCGGCGGGCAGCACCGCGACCGGCAGCATGAGGCTGCGGCCGATGCGCTGCATGACCGCCATCACGCCGGCGCCCTTCTTCTTGGTGACCGCGGGCGCGGTGTCTGCCGTGGACATCAACTTCCTCCATTGGACAAGGCGCCGCCCGGGTTTTCGACGGGGGGAGGCGGCGACTCGAAGAACGCGGCAGAGCGCCACGTGGTCTGGACCACTCGGTGGTGTAGACCAGTTGTAACACGGTGAGCAGCACATAAGGAACCTGCGATTCCGGATTGCTTCGCATGAGCAACGCCACACCCTCGACGGCATGACGAAGGCCCCCGGACCGCACGGTCCGAGGGCCTTCGCCGACCGGGCCACCGCCCCGGCCGAAGTGCTACTTCGTGAGGTTCCTCTCGATCTCCTCCTCCAGCTCGTCGGGCTCGCGCCCCGGCGTCTGGAGGTCGAACCCGGTGATCGCGAACCGGAAGATCACGTAGTACACGGCGGCGAACGCCAGCCCGATCGGAACGATCAGCCAGGGCCTGGTCGCCAGGCTCCAGTTGATGACGTAGTCGATCAGCCCCGCGGAGAAACTGAAGCCGTCCTTGACCCCCAACGCCCAGGTCACCGCCATCGACACCCCGGTGAGCACCGCATGGATCCCGTACAGCAGCGGCGCGACGAAGAGGAACGAGTACTCGATCGGCTCGGTGATGCCCGTCACGAACGACGTCAGGGCGACCGAGAGCATCATCCCGCCGACCGCCTTGCGGCGGTGCGGCTTGGCGCAGTGGTAGATCGCCAGCGCCGCCGCGGGCAGGGCGAACATCATGATCGGAAAGAAACCCGAGGTGAACTGGCCGGCCGTCGGATCACCCGCCAGGAACCGGTTGATGTCACCGTGCACGACCGTCCCGTCCGGCTTGGTGAAATCACCGAACTGGAACCAGACGAAGGTGTTCAGGAACTGGTGCAACCCGACGACCAACAGCGCACGGTTGGCGACGCCGAAGATGCCCGAGCCCACCCAGTCCAGGTCCACCAGCCACTTGGAGAAGCTCGTCAGACCGTCACCGATCGGCTGCCACAACCAGGCGCACAACGCCGCGAAGAGCAGACCGACGAACGCCATGATGATCGGGACGAGCCGACGGCCGTTGAAGAACCCCAGCCAGTCCACCAGCTTCACCCGGTGGTACCGCTGCCAGAACCAGGCGGACAGCAACCCCATCACGATGCCGCCGAACACCCCGGGATTCTGGTACGCGGCCGCCGTCACCTCGGCGTCCTTCGTCACACAGGTGCCGGACCAGGGACCGCCCGGGGTGAACGTCCCGCCCGGGGCGCAGTCCACCGGAAAGGCATGCAGCACCGCGTAGTACACGAGGAAACCGGCCACCGCGGCGAGCGCGGTCGAACCGTCCGACTTCTTCGCCATGCCGATCGCGACACCGACGCAGAACAACAACGGAAGACCGAGCCCCGAATCGAGCAGCGCACCACCCGCCGCCGCGAACACCTTGGCGACGTTGTTCCAGCCCAGCCCCTCCTCGCCGAATACGTCCGGCTGGCCCAACCGGTTGAGAATGCCAGCCGCGGGCAGCACCGCGATCGGGAGCTGGAGACTGCGCCCCATCTTCTGAAGGCCCTGGAAGAAGCCGTTCCACCAGGTCTTCCGCGGTGCTTCGGCGCTGGTTGAGCTCATCGGCATCCTCCCGGAACGGGGCACGTTCGGCAGTCGTTGCAAAATGGTGTAGACCAGTTGAGGTACGGTGCGTAACCCGCCCGGAAGACAGGGCGCCAGTGATCGTCATCATTGGGGACGGTTCACTCACCCGCTCGCGAAGCTGGGCCAAACGTGCGTTACGGTGACGAAACGGACCCACGGTGGGCCGTCACACGCACGGGAAGAACCAGGGAGAAGGCCATGGCCAGCAAGGCTGAGAAGATCGTCGCCGGGCTCGGCGGTATCGACAACATCGACGAGATCGAAGGCTGCATCACCCGCCTCCGCACCGAGGTCCACGACCCGAGCAAGGTCGACGAAGCCGCGCTCAAGGCCGCCGGCGCCCACGGCGTCGTCAAGATGGGCACTGCGATCCAGGTCGTCATCGGCACCGACGCCGACCCCATCGCCGCCGACATCGAAGACATGATGTGACGGGCCACCACGCCCCCCGCTGAGCCGGCCCGCCCGGCACCGCACAGGCCCCCGCCCACCCCGGGCCGGGGCCTGCGCCGCTGCCGGGCGGCCCTGCATCGGTGCCGGTGCCGGGCGGGCCCGGTGCCGGTGCCGACCGACGCGGGCCACCGGCCGTAGCCCCTCACCCACACCACCGGCCCCCGCCCCGCACCCGAACGGCCGCCACCCCCGCACCCGATAGGGTCGACGCCATGTCTCGTATCGACGGCCGCACCCCCGAACAGCTCCGCCCCGTCACCATCGAACGCGGATGGAGCAAGCACGCCGAAGGCTCCGTACTCATCTCCTTCGGCGACACCAAGGTCTTCTGCACCGCCTCCGTCACCGAAGGCGTCCCCCGCTGGCGCAAGGGCAGCGGCGAGGGCTGGGTCACCGCCGAGTACTCGATGCTGCCCCGCTCCACCAACACCCGCGGCGACCGCGAATCCGTACGCGGCAAGATCGGCGGCCGCACCCACGAGATCAGCCGCCTCATCGGCCGCTCCCTGCGCGCCGTCGTCGACTGCAAGGCCCTCGGCGAGAACACCATCGTCCTCGACTGCGACGTCCTCCAGGCCGACGGCGGCACCCGCACCGCCGCCATCACCGGCGCCTACGTCGCCCTGGCCGACGCCGTCGCCTGGGCCCAGCGCAAGAAGATCGTCAAGCACGGCCGCAAGCCGCTGACCGACACCGTCTCCGCCATCAGCGTCGGCATCGTCGACGGCACCCCCCTCCTCGACCTCTGCTACGAGGAGGACGTCCGCGCCGAGACCGACATGAACGTCGTCTGCACCGGCGACGGCCGCTTCGTCGAGGTCCAGGGCACCGCAGAGGCCACCCCCTTCGACCGCAAGGAACTGGGCGCACTCCTCGACCTCGCCACCGCCGGCTGCACGGACCTGACCACCCTCCAGAAAGAGGCCCTCGCCCGCACCCTCGGCGAGTGACCGAGCAACCTTGCGGGCGCCGTCCCGCGTCGTCATGAACACGGGCGCACGGTTCGAACCGTGCGCCCGTCCACATATCCGCACCCGGGGAGGAACCGCACCATGGCCAAGACCGCCCGCCGCCGTGCCACCACCGCACTGACCCTGACCGCACTCGCGCTCGGCCTCACCGCGGCAACCGGCTGCGCCGCCGTCGACAAGGCACTCGACTGCGTCCGCACCGCCGACGCCATCGCCACCAGCGTCGACAACCTCCAGCAGGCCGTCTCCAACGTGGCGAGCGACCCCACCCAGGCGTCCGAAGCCCTCGACGAGATCGAGAAGGAACTCGGCAAGCTCGGCGACGAGACCGACAACGCCGACCTCGGCAAGGCCGTCGACGACCTGGAGAAAGGCGTCGGCAACGTCCGCGACTCCATCGAGAAGGGCGACGCCACCCCCGACATCACCCCGGTCACCGACGCGGCCAAGGAGATCGGCAAGGTCTGCACCCCCTGACCACCCCCGGGCGGCCCTCGGAACACACCCCCGATACTGGGTGACATGACCCGCCTCATCCTCGCCACCCGCAACGCCGGGAAGATCACCGAACTCCACGCGATCCTCGCCGACGCAGGCCTCACCCACGAGCTCGTCGGCGCGGACGCGTACCCCGACATCCCCGACGTCAAGGAGACCGGCGTCACCTTCGCCGAGAACGCCCTGCTCAAGGCCCACGCCCTGGCCAGGGCCACCGGCCACCCCGCGATCGCCGACGACTCCGGCCTCTGCGTGGACGTGCTCGGCGGCGCCCCCGGCATCTTCTCCGCCCGCTGGGCCGGCACCCACGGCGACGACAAGGCCAACCTGGACCTGCTCCTGGCCCAGCTCTCCGACATCGACGAGGCCCACCGCGGCGCCCACTTCGCCTGCGCCGCCGCCCTCGCCCTCCCCGACGGCACGGAACGCGTGGTCGAGGGCCGCCTCACCGGCACCCTGCGCCACGCCCCCTCCGGCACGAACGGCTTCGGCTACGACCCGATCCTCCAGCCCGAGGGCGAGACCCGCACCTGCGCGGAGCTGACCCCCGCGGAGAAGAACGCGATCAGCCACCGCGGCAAGGCGTTCCGGGCGCTGGTCCCGGTGGTGCGGGAGCTGGTGGGGTGAGACGGCGAGTGGCCGTCACCTTCGAAACGAAGGTGACGGCCACTCTGTACCTGTGGGCCCGGTGGGACTCGAACCCACGACACACCGGTTCTAAGCCGGCGCCCTCTTAACCAGCTGGGGCACGGACCCATCGCCTTTACTCTACCGTGCGCCTCTGCGCCGCTTCGAGAAGGTTGCGGTCTGGCTGTGGCAGGAGGGGCACAAGTACCGCAAGTTCTCCGGGCGGTTGTCGAGCGAGTCACCGTTGATGTGATCGATCTCCAGGACGAGGCGGTTTCCTCGCCATATCTCGCCGGTGCCGCACCTTGCGCATCTGCGGGGAACCCTGATGTCGTCGAGGGCTCTTCGCAGGAGGGCCGTTTTTGTCCGGGACGTTCCGGATTCCAGGCGCCGAAGGATCTCGGCCGAGGGTTTGCGGTGCGGGGAACGCGTGCCACGACGATGGCCCTGCCCGGAGAAGTGAGCAGTCGACAGACCGTATGCCTCGATATCCCGTTTCAGCCGGGCACGCGCGCCGCCGTTGTCGGCCTGGCCCAGGATCTTCAGTACGCCGGCCAGGCTATGGGATGCGGTGACGGCAGCCGCCAGTTCCTGGCGCGGGGCGGAAGGTTTTCCGCATCTTCGCCCGCTGGTGAAGTGGGAGGTGTCGATGCCGAGACGGTCGATCTTTCTGCGCAGATAGCTGTAAGGGCTGTCGTCCGGGGGTAGACCCATGTACTCGAACATCTCCCGGATGCTGTGTGAGTGAGCAGCGGCTTCGGTGAGAAGTTCCTTCGGGTACGTGCGGCGCTCCCGGGCCGGCAGGGCCTCATCGGTGAAGTGGGAGGTGTCGATGCCGTAGTGCTTGAGCCGGTCGCGCACGTAGCGAAGCGGTCCGCTGCCCAGTGGAGCACCGAGGCGGCGCAGGACATCGACGAGGCTGGTTGCTGTGGCCGCGGTTCGTTCGAGCAGGTCGCGCGGGTACCTGTTCTGGCCGCTCATGTTTTTCCCCTGAGCTTGCGACCACGATAAGTGTCGGTCGCTGAATGGCAGTTGGGGCAGAGGAGCCGGAGGTTTTCCGGGCGGTTGTCCCACCAGTCGCCGTTGACGTGGTCGACTTCGAGCCGGAGCGGCAGGCCCATCCACTCTCCCTCGTTGCCGCAGGCGGCACACGAATCCTCGACTCCGTTGCGGACCAGTTCGCGGCGCAGCCGTTCGCCGGGAATCCTGCCGTCCGACGGGGAGCCGAGAACCAGCGGATTCCCCGGAGTCCCTTTGGGCCTGCGCGGAGGCACCCGCAGAAAGTGTGAGGTATCGATGCGAAGCGTCGCTATGCGACGGCTGATGTGCGTCTGATTTCCGCCCACAGGGCTGATGCCCAGCCTGCGTACCACCTCGGCCACGCTCTTGGAGCAGGCGACGAGTTCGCGCAGCGTCTCTTCCGTGTGGCGCACCCGTGTGTCGGCGAAGTGCGAGATGTCCACCCCCGCCTCGGCCATCTTCCGGCGCAGATAGCTCCGGCTCCCCGGCGTCGGTGTTCCCCCGCACCAGTGGACCGCGTCGTTCGCGTTCGTGGTTTCCCGTGCCGCCTCTTCGAGTAACTCACGGGTATATCGAACTGCCATGTTTCCCCTCCGTGTCCGGCCGCACGTTCGCGGCCTCGTACGGATCAACGAGCCGTTTATCGGGGCGTCACGTCCGATATCCGACAAGATGTGGAATAACCTGCACCGTTTCAAGGGGGACTGAAACGGCGCGGACCATTCCGGTGGGGCCGGGCTCGGGGCCGGGGCCAGGCTCGGGGCCGGAGGGCGGGCGGGGGCGTCCGGGTCAGAACTTCGGTTCGGGGGCCCGGGACGCGACCAGTTCGGCGGCCTCCTCATGGGTCTCCACCGACGGCGGGGAGCCGGCCAGGGGGCGTTGGGCGGTTTCCGCCATGCAGGCCACGGCGATCGCGCCGACCAGGGCCGCGGCCATGGCGTAGAAGGCCGGCATCAGGTTGCTGCCGCTCCAGCTGATCAGCGCCGTGATCACCAGCGGGGTCGTGCCGCCGAAGAGGGAGGCGGAGAGGTTGTAGCCCACGGAGAGGGAGCCGTAGCGGACCGGGGTGGGGAAGAGGGCCGGGAGGGCGGCGGACATCGTGCCGAGCATGCAGACCAGGGAGAGGCCCAGCATCAGCATGCCGGCCGTGATGGCGGGGATGCCGCCCTGGCGGATGAGGAGGAACGCGGGCAGGGAGAGGAGGAAGAAGCCGAGCATGCCGCTCATCAGGAGCGGTTTGCGGCCGAAGCGGTCGGAGAGCCGGCCGACCTGGTTGATGATCAGCATCAGGAGGACCATGACCGCGAGCAGGACGAGCAGTCCGTGGGTCTCGCTGTAGCCGAGCTCGTCGGAGAGGTAGGTCGGCATGTACGACAGCAGCATGTAGTCGGTGATGTTGTACGCGCCGACCAGGCAGACGCAGAGGATCAGCGACGGCCAGTACTGCCGGAAGATCTTGGCGAGGTCGCCCTTGGTGGTGGTCTCGACGTGGTCGGCGGCCTCCGAGGCGTGGACGGTGCCGCCCTCCAGTTTCTGGAAGGCGGGGGTCTCGTCCAGTCGCAGCCGCAGGTAGAGACCGACCAGGCCGAGGGGGCCCGCGACGAGGAACGGGATGCGCCAGCCCCAGGCATCCATCCGGGCGGGGTCGAGGACCGCGGTCAGTGCGGTGACGAGGCCGGCGGCGCCGACGTAGCCGGCCAGGGTGCCGAATTCGAGGAAGCTGCCGAAGTGGCCGCGGCGCTTGTCGGGGGCGTACTCGGCGATGAAGGTGGACGCGCCGCCGTACTCGCCGCCGGTGGAGAAGCCCTGGACCAGGCGGAAGAAGATCAGCAGGACGGGGGCCCAGAGGCCGATGGAGTCGTGGGAGGGGATGACGCCGATCGCGAAGGTGCCGACCGCCATCAGGATCATGGTGAGGGCGAGGACCTTCTTGCGGCCGATCCGGTCGCCCATCGGGCCGAAGAACATTCCGCCGAGGGGGCGTACGAGGAAGGCGACGGCGAAGGTGGCGAACGAGGAGAGGAGCTGGGTGGTGTCGTTCCCGGACGGGAAGAAGACGTGGCCCAGGGTGACGGCCAGGTAGGAGTAGATCCCGAAGTCGAACCACTCCATGGCGTTGCCGAGCGAGGCCGCCTTCACCGCCCGTTTGACCGCCTGGTCGTCGGTGATGGTGATGTCCGACCTGCGCAGCCGCGGGTTCCTCCGCTGCCGGATGGCGCGGAAGAGGGTGGGGTGGCGTCTGACCGCTGCGGGGTCGGCCGCCCGGTGGGGGTCGGTGGCCGCCATGGGCCGGTCCTTTCCTGGAGGGCTCCTCCAGGACAGGGTTCTGTGCGGTCATGGCGGCCGCAAACCGGGCGGCGCCGGGGTGTGTCAGATACCGAGATCCTTGATGATCTTGGCGACGTGGCCGGTGGCGCGGACGTTGTAGAGGGCCCGTTCGACCTTGCCCTCCTCGTCGACGACGATCGTGGAGCGGATGACGCCGGTCACCGTTTTGCCGTAGAGCTTCTTCTCGCCGAAGGCGCCGTACGCCTCGAGGGTCTCCTTGGAGGGGTCGCCGACCAGCGTGACCTTCAGGTTTTCCTTCTCGCGGAACTTGGCGAGCTTCTCGGGCTTGTCGGGGGAGACGCCGATGACGTCGTACCCGGCGCCGGTGAGCAGTTCCAGGTTGTCGGTGAAGTCGCACGCCTGCTTGGTGCAGCCGGGGGTGAGGGCGGCCGGGTAGAAGTAGACGATGACCTTGCGGCCCTTGTGGTCGGCGAGCGAGACCTCGTTGCCGTCGGCGTCGGGAAGGGTGAAGGCGGGGGCGGTGTCGCCGGGCTGGAGTCGCTCGCTCATGGTTCTCCTCGGGTGGCACATGGGATGACGGGACCGAGCGTAACGACCTGGGGGAGGAATAGGGGTGCCGCCGAGTGCGCGGGCGGTCGAGCTGACAGACTGTCGATGAAGGTTTACCGGACGAGGACCACGGAGGCGGCGCGGTGTCGGATGCCAGGACCCCTGCGCAGATCGAGGCGGACATCATCAGCAGGCGTGAGCAGCTTGCGGTGGTGCTCGATGAGATCGGGGTGCGGGTGCACCCGAGGACGATCATGGGGGATGCGAAGGTCAGGGCTGCCGAGGCCGTGGACCGGACGGCCGGGCGGGCGTTCGTCGCGGTGAACCGGGCGGTGTCGGACGTGAAGGCGCAGTTCGTGTCGGAGGACGGTGCTCCGCGCATGGAGCGGGTGATTCCGGCAGCGCTGCTCGGGGTGGGGGTCGTGGGTCTGGTGGTGGCGTCGAAGCGGCGCCGGAAGCGTTGACGCGGCGGTCCGCGCACCCCGGAGGCGTGCGGAGTCGCGAGGGACAGGTAGGTTGCGGGGCGTGAGCGAGAACACCGACGACAAGCTGCCCATCCGCATGCTGCACGACCGTGTGCTGGTCCGGTCCGATACGCCCGAGGGCGAGCGGCGTTCGGGGGGCGGCATCCTGATTCCGGCGACCGCCGCGGTCGGCCGTCGGCTGGCCTGGGCCGTGGTGGTCGCGGTGGGCCAGAACGTACGGACGGTGGAGCCGGGCGACCGGGTGCTGTACGACCCCGAGGACCGTGCGGAGGTCGAGGTGCGGGGTGTGGCGTACGTGCTGATGCGCGAGCGGGACCTGCACGCGGTGGCGGCGGACCGGTTCGAGGGTTCGGTGGATTCGACCGGGCTGTATCTGTAGCCGGCGGAGTTGCAGGGCCTGTCGGAGCTGCCAGGGCCCTGGGCGCCGGGGCTGGCGGTACGGGGCCGGGTCCGTGGGGCCGGCCGTTCGGCCGGGCCGTGTGGCCGGGTCGTGTCCGTGGCCCTGCACCGTCCTGTTCCGTCCCCCTGCGTCCGTCCCTGTTCGTGAAGGTGGGCATCCGGCCCGGTGACCGACGTCACCGGGCCGGATGCCTGCTTTTTGCTACGGTGGGACGACCCCGACGAGACGCGCCGTACCGGGTTTCGCAAAGACGACGCACCTGTGTTGTTCGCGTGTTTCGTCTCGTCGGAGGTGCCGTCATGGCGTGGGTCCTGCTCGTTGTCGCCGGTCTGCTGGAAGTGGCCTGGTCGATCGGGATGAAGTACACCGAGGGGTTCACCCGGCTGTGGCCGAGTGTGTTCACGGGGCTCGGGATCGTGGCGAGCATGGTGTTGTTGTCCCATGCGGCCAGGACGCTGCCGATCGGTACGGCGTACGGGGTGTGGGTCGGTATCGGTGCGGCCGGGGCGGCGGTGCTCGGCATGGTGGTGCTGAACGAGCCGGTGACCGCCGCCCGGATCTTCTTCGTCTGTCTGCTGCTGGTCGCCGTGGTGGGGCTGAAGGCGACCTCGGGTCACTGACCGGGGCCGGAGGCGGGGGCGGGCGCCGGGGCCGGGGTGCCCCGGCTGCCGGGGGCGAATCCGTGGCTGTCCGGGCCTCCGGTGTTCCCGCCGTCGGTGTTCCCGCTCCCGTTTCCGCCTCCGCCTCCGCCTCCGTTTCCTCCGCCGTTCCCGCTCCCGTTTCCTCCGCCGTTGCCGTTGCCGCCGGTGTTGTCCCCGCCGCCGTTCTGCGTGCCGCCGTTGTCCGTCGTGCCGTCGGTGGGGGTGCCGGTGTCGGTGCCTCCGGTGGCCGGTTCGCTGTTGCCGGGGACGGTGGGGGTGTTCGGCGGCGTGTCGCCGGGGGTGTCGGCCGGTGTGCTGGGGGTGGACCCGGTGGGGGTGTCGGTGTCCTGGGGGCCGGTTTCCTCGTCGGGGGGCGGGAGGGGTTCCTCGACGCCGCGCTCCAGGTCGAGGTCGAAGTCCCGGGCCTCGGTGCCGCGCAGGGCGGCCTCGGTGTACTGGGCCCAGGTCCGGGCGGGTGGGCCGCCGCCGTTGACGCGGGCCAGGCCGAGTGCCCCGTACAGCGGTTTCTGCACCCCGGTGTCAGGGTCCTGGCCCATGACGGCGATGACGGTGGTGAGGTCGGGGGTGTAGCCGGCGAACCAGGCGGCCTTGTCCTCCTCGGCGGTGCCGGTCTTGCCGGCGGCGGGGCGGCCCGCGGCCTGGGCGGCGGTGCCGGTGCCGCCCTCGACGACGCTTTGGAGGATCGCGGTCGTGGTGTCGGCGGCCTCGCGGGGGACGGCCTGTTCGGGGCTGCGGCGTTCGGGGAGTTCGATGTCCTCGCCGTTCTTGGTGACCTTCTCGACGAGGGTGTACGCGCCGTGCCGTCCGTGGTTGGCGAGGGTGGCGTACGCCTCGGCCATGTCGAGGACACTGGCGGTGGCGACGCCGAGCGCGTTGGAGGGGTACGCGGTGAGGTCGGGGGTGTTCTCGGGGAGGCCGAGGTCGATGGCGGTCTGTTTGACCTTGGCCGGGCCGACGTCCTCGGCCATCTGGGCGTAGACGGCGTTGACGGACTTGTCGGTGGCGGTGGAGACGGTGATGGGTCCGTAGCTGGTGTCGTCCTCGTTGGCGGGGGCGTAGCCGGTGGGGCCGTCGGGGCCCTGGACCATGCGTTTGTTGGTGCCGTCGTAGACGGTGTCGGGGGTGATGCGGCGGCCGTCCCGGGTGGTGGAGCGGTTGGCGACGGCGGAGGTGAAGACGAAGGGTTTGAAGGTGGAGCCGACCTGGTAGTCGCGGCGGGTGGCGTTGTTGACGTACTGCTTGGTGTAGTCGATGCCGCCGTACATGGCGACGACCCGGCCGGTGCGGGGGTCGATGGAGGCGCCGCCGACCCGGACGTTGCGGTCGGCCGGGCGGTCGGGGCTGGTCTGGGAGATGACGTTGTCGTCGACGGCTTCGACGAGTGCGTCCTGCTTCTTCCGTTCCAGGGTGGTGGTGATCCGGTAGCCGCCGGTGGCCAGGGTGTTCTCGTCGATGATCTTGTTGTTGGTGAGGTGGTCCTCGACGGCCTGGACGATGTAGCCGCGCTGTCCGGCGAGTCCGGTGGACGGCTTGACCTTTCCGGGTACGGGGAACCGCATGGCGGCGCGGTCGGCCGGGGTGAGCCATTTCTCCTTGACCATGCCGTTGAGCACGTAGTTCCAGCGGCCGAGGGCCGCGGCCTTGTTCTGGGGGTGGACGACGACGTCGTAGGCGCTGGGGGCGTTGAGGAGGGAGGCGAGGTAGGCGCCCTCGGCGGTGGTGATCCCGCCGACGTCCTTGCCGTAGTAGGCCTGGGCGGCGGCCTGGATGCCGTAGGCGTTGCGGCCGAAGTAGCTGGTGTTGAGGTAGCCCTCGAAGATCTGGTCCTTGGATTCCTCGCGGTTGAGCTTGACCGCGATGAAGAACTCCTTGGTCTTGCGGACGAGGGTCTGTTCCTGGCCCAGGTAGTAGTTCTTGACGTACTGCTGGGTGATGGTCGAGCCGCCCTGTTTGCCCTTGCCGGTGAGGGTGTTCCAGGCGGCGCGGGTCATGGCCTTGAAGTCGATGGCCCGTTCGGAGTAGAAGTCGCGGTCCTCCGCGGCGAGGACGGCGCGCCGGACGGCGAGGGGGACCTGGGCGAGCTTGACGTTCTCCCGGTTGACCTCGCCGGAGCGGGCGAGGGTGCTGCCGTCCTTGTAGAGGTAGACGTTGGACTGTGCGGTGGCGCTGGCGTTGGCGGGCGGGATGTCGACGAGTTGGTATCCCGCGATGAAGCCGCCGATCAGGAGCAGGGCGAGGAGGAGGACGGCGCCGAGGGTCATCCGCCAGGTGGGGACGGCGCGGCGCCAGCCGGTGCGTTTGGTTCGTTTGGTTCGCTTGGTTCGTTCGGGTTTCTTCGCCCTGCCGTTTTCGGGACCGGTGTCGTCGGTTCGGGGGGTTTCGCCGGGCCCCGGGGTGCCGCTGGCACCGGGGGTTCCGTCGGGCCCGTTGTTTCCGTTGTTTCCGTTGGTTCCGGGGGTGCCTTTGCCGTGGGCCGTCGGGGCGCCGTCGCCCGGGGTGTCGTGGTGGGCCGGGTCCCTGGGGGCCCACCTCCGGGGTTCGTGTTTCCCGTTCGGCTGCTGTGGCTCGTCGCTCATTTCCGTACGGACTCCTCGGACGCGGTCACTTCCCCCATAGTGCACTTTTATCCGTAATAACCACCGGATCGACCTCCGAAAAACGGTCGCGGCGACCGGCCCGGCTGCACTAGGGTCGTGCGCTTTGGTGTCCGAAGCCGTTGGGCACCCGATCTGATGGGTGGTGGATGCGGTGCGGCTTTACGCGGTGGTGGCGGCGGGAGGGTTCAGGCGTTACGCCACCTACCGGACCGCCACGGCGGCGGGCGTCTTCACCAACACCGTCTTCGGTTTCATCCTGGCGTACACCTACACGGCGTTGTGGGACGAGCGTCCGCAGCTCGGCGGTTACGACATGTCCGAGGCGCTGACCTACGTGTGGCTGGGGCAGGCGCTGCTGACGACCTGCGCCATGATGGGCGGCGGTTTCGAGGACGAGCTGATTGAGCGCATCCGTACCGGGGACGTGGCGGTGGACCTCTACCGGCCGATCGACCTCCAACTGTGGTGGCTCGCAGGCGACTTGGGGCGGGCGGCGTTCCATCTGCTGGGCCGCGGCATCGTGCCGCTGCTGGTGGGGGCGCTCGCCTTCGACCTGGCGCTGCCCTCCGAACCGCTGAGCTGGCTGGCCTTCCTCGTCTCGGTGACGCTCGGTGTCGTGGTCAGTTTCGCGATCCGCTATCTGGTGGCGCTCAGCGCGTTCTGGCTGCTGGACGGGGCGGGGGCGGCGCAGATGGCGTGGCTGGCCGGGATGTTCTTCTCCGGGATGCTGCTCCCGTTGACGTTGTTCCCCGGGGTGCTGGGGGAGGTGGCGCGGGCATTGCCCTGGTCCTCGCTGCTCCAGGTGCCGGCCGACGTGTTCCTCGGCAAGCACACGGGGTGGGGTCTGGTGGAGGCGTACGGGTTCCAGGCCGGCTGGGCGGTGGCGTTGCTGCTCGTGGGCCGGGCGGTGCAGTCGGTGGCGACGAGGAGGGTGGTGGTCCAGGGTGGCTGACACGGACGGGGCGGTGCGGACGGCCGACGGGGCCGGTGCGACCGATGCGACCGGAACGGCCGGCACGGCCGGAGGGGGCGCTGCGGGCGGGCCCGGGGTGGTGTTCGCCGAACGGCCGCGCCTCGCGGAGGGGCTGCGTGCGTACGGGCTGATCGTGATGATGTGGCTGCGCTCGACGATGGCGTACCGCGCCTCGTTCGCCATGACGGCGTTCGGGAACTTCGCGGCGACGGCCTTCGACTTCGTGACGATCCTGCTGATGTTCTCGCACGTGGACGCGTTGGGCGGGTACACCCTGCCCGAGGTCGCCCTGCTGTACGGGGCGTCGGGCACCGCCTTCGGCCTGGCCGACCTGCTGCTGGGGTCGATGGACCGGCTGGGGCGGCGGGTGCGCGACGGCACGCTGGACACCCTGCTGGTGCGGCCGGTGCCGGTGCTCGCGCAGGTGGCGGCGGACCGGTTCGCGCTGCGCAGGGTGGGGCGGATCGTCCAGGGGCTGCTGGTGCTGGGGTACGCGCTGGTGACGCTGGACATCGAGTGGACGCTGCTGAAGGCGGCGATGATCCCGGTGATGCTGCTGAGCGGGACGGCGATCTTCGCGGCGGTGTTCGTGACCGGGGCGGCGTTCCAGTTCCTGGCGCAGGACGCGGCCGAGGTGCAGAACTCCTTCACGTACGGCGGGAACACCCTGCTCCAGTACCCGCCGACGATCTTCGCGAAGGACCTGGTGCGCGGGGTGACCTTCGTGGTGCCGCTGGCCTTCGTGAACTGGCTGCCCGCGCTGTACGTACTGGGCCGGGAGTACCCGGTGGGCCTGCCGGACTGGGTGGCGTTCCTGCCCCCGGTGGTGGCGGGCCTGTGTCTGCTGCCCGCGGGCGCGGCCTGGCGCATGGGGCTGCGCGCGTACCGCAGCACAGGAAGTTGATCCACGACGACGAACGAGGCGGGGCGGTGGCCATGGACGCGGAAATCGATACGGGAATCGATACGGGAGCCGGAACGGGAGCACGTGTGGAGGCAGGGGAGGCAGGTGGGGAAGCGGGCGCGGAGAGCGGGCCCGGGAGCGGTTTCATCGAGCTGGACGGGGTGGAGAAGGTCTTCGACGTGCGTCGCAGGACCGGTTTCATGCGGGGCGAGCGTCGCCGGGTGCGGGCGGTCGACTCGATCAGCTTCCGGGTCGCGCGCGGCGAGATGGTCGGTTACATCGGCCCGAACGGTGCGGGGAAGTCGACCACGATCAAGATGCTGACCGGCATCCTCACCCCGAGCGCCGGCCGGTTGCGGGTGGCGGGCATCGACCCGTCCCGGGAGCGCACGAGGTTGGCGCACCGGATCGGGGTGGTGTTCGGTCAGCGCACCACGCTCTGGTGGGACCTGCCGCTGCGCGACTCGTACCGGCTGGTGCACCGGATGTACCGGATTCCCGACGCCCGTTTCCGGGAGAACCTGGAGCGCTGCGTCGAACTCCTCGATCTGGGGGAGCTGTTGGACGTTCCGGTGCGGCAGCTCTCGCTGGGGCAGCGGATGCGCGGCGACATCGCGGCGGCGCTGCTGCACGACCCCGAGGTGCTGTACCTGGACGAGCCGACGATCGGCCTGGACGTGGTGTCCAAGGCCAAGGTGCGCCAGTTCCTGCGGGACCTGAACGCCGAACGCGGTACGACGGTGCTCCTCACGACCCACGACCTGACGGACATCGAGCAGCTCTGCAAGCGCGTGATGGTGATCGACCACGGCCGGTTGATGTACGACGGCGCGCTCGCCGGTCTGCACGAGGTGGGCCGGAGCGAGCGGACGCTGGTGGTCGATCTGGAGCGTGAACTCCCGCCGATCACCCTGGAGTCGGCGCCCTCGGTCCGCAACGTGAAGGTGGAGGGGCCGCGGCAGTGGCTGGCCTTCCCCGCCTCGGAGTCGGCGGCCCCGCTGGTCGCCGGGATCGCCGCGGACTACCCGTTGGTCGACCTGTCGGTGCGGGAGCCGGACATCGAGGCCGTGATCGCGAAGATGTACGAGTCGGCCGCCGAGGAGTAGAGGAGTAGTCGCCGAGGGGTGGGGGTCGGCTTCCGGCGGGTGGTCGGGTCGGGGGACCGGCGGGCCGGGCCGGGGAACCGGCATGTGGAGCTGTGACGGGAGCGCACCCGTTCAATAGGCTGCGCGGTATGACAAGTGACCTTCCGGAAATGCGCGCCTCCGACACCGAGCGCGAGCACGTCGCCGAGACCCTGCGCGAGGCGGTGGCCGAGGGCCGGCTGGAGATGGAGGAGTTCGAGCAGCGGCTCGAAGCGGCCTACAAGGCGCGCACGCGCGGGGAGTTGGAGCCGCTGGTCCGGGACCTCCCGGCGCCGGGCACGGCGGTGGCTCCGGTGGGTGCCCGGGGTCCGGCGCGGACGGGTTCGGCGGCGGGCTGGGCGGACCGGGTCGGCAAGCCCGCCACGTCGGGCGGCGCGTTCGCGTTCTGGGGCGGGTTCGGCCGCCGGGGGAACTGGACGGTGGCCCGCAAGTTCACCGCGTTCTCGATGTGGGGCGGCGGTGAGATCGATCTGCGCGACGCGAACTTCGAGGACCGCGAGGTGGTCATTCGCTGCTTCACGATCATGGGCGGGATGCATGTGACGGTTCCGCCGGAGCTGAACGTCGAGGTCCGGGGCATCGGCATCATGGGCGGTTTCGGGGAGTCCTCGAAGGACGAGGGAGTCCCGTCGCCGGACTCCCCGCGGGTGCGGATCACCGGCTTCGCGCTGATGGGCGGCGTCGGTGTGGAACGCAAGCGGAGCAAGGCGGAGAAGCGGCGGCTGAAGGAAGCGGAGCTGGAACGGCTGCGGCTGCGGGAACTGGACCGCGAGAGCGGCCGGGACCGCCTGGAGAAGGGCCCCGGCTCCTCGGACCGGCCCGAGGACTGACGGACCGGAGGCCGAAGCGGGCCCGGCCGAGGAGGGCCAGGCCGAGGCGGGCGGTGTGGGGGTCGGTACGGGGTACGGTGCGGGGCTCTCCCGGCCCGTGCCCTCTCCGCCGTCTCCGCCCTCCCGGTCGTTCAGAGCGCGTCGGACACGGGGCGTTCGTGGACCAGGGTCGTCAGGTCCACCGTCGAGCCCAGCAGCCGGTAGCCCGCGTCGTTCAGGTGGAGATGGTCGCCGCTGTCGTAGGCCGGCCGGAGCCGTGTGGGGCGGTGCGGGTCACGGGCCGCCGCGTCGAAGTCGACGACGGCGTCGAAGACCCCGCCCGCCCGGATCAGTTCGTTGACCCGTTGCCGTACCTCCTCGCGCGCGGGGGTCCAGGTGCGGAACCCCTCGTACGGCATCAGCGTCGCCCCCACGACCCGGAGCCCGTGCGCCTGGGCGCGCCGCGTCATGGACCGCAGGGCGTCCGCGATGCGGTGCGGGTCGGTCTCCTGGGGGGCCTTCTGCACGTCGTTGATGCCGAGCGCGACGACGACGGTCCGTACTCCGGCGACCCCCAGCGCATCGCGGTCGAAGCGGGCGCTCGCCCGTACGCCGCGGCCATCGAGCAGGACGCGGTTGCCCGCGATGCCGGTGTTGGCCACCCCGTACCGGCCGCCCAGCCGGTCGGCGAGCACGTCGGGCCAGCGGCTGTTGGTGTCGGAGGTGGAGCCGGTGCCCGCGGTGAGCGAGTCGCCGATCGCCACGACCGTTCCGGCGGCGGCCCGGGTGCGCACGTCGACGGCGGTGAGGTAGCGCCAGCCGTCGGTCCGCCAGGTGCCCCACGCGGTGTCCACGTACGAGGTCTGGTGGCTGCCCGGGTGCATGGTGACGGGCCCCTCGGGGGCGGAGGTGCGCAGCGCGACCACGAGGTCGGCGTCGGCGGCGACCGGGACGACGACCGGGTCGCTGACGAGCTGCCCGCCCGCCGCGACGGTCGCGCGGGCGGCGCCCCCGAAGGTCACGGTGCGGGCGTTCACGGTGACGCGTTCCAGGCGCAGCGGGCGGGTGCCGAAGACGTTGGAGAGGGTGATGCGGGCCGCGTCGCCGCCGATGCTGGTGTGCACGACGTTACGGATGGTGCGCCGGTTCAGGGCACTGCCGTGGGAGGTGTCGGAGACCCCGGCGATGGGGGCCGCCGCCCAGGTGGCGGTCCAGAGCCCGGCGGAGTGCGCGGGCGCGGCGGGGCCGGGGGCCGCGGCCCGGGTGCCGGGGGCGTCGGCCGGTGCCGGCCGGCCGCCGGGGCCGGAGAACAGCAGGGTGCCCGCGAACGCCACGGCTGCGGCGAGCACGGCGGTGCCCGCCAGGAGGGCGATGAGCAGGGCGTACCCCTGGCGTCTGGGCATGGTCGGTGGATCTCCTCATGATCGATTGTGCTGGTCCCATGATGGGACAGGTCGTCGGGAACTCGGCGTGCGGCCCGGGAGTAGGTCAGGTAGGCACAATGGCGTACGGGGCACCGGGAGCGGGGCGTACGCGGACGGGTGGAGCGGATGGAACGGATCGATCGGACCGGACCGGAGGAACGACCCGGTTCGGAAGAGGACCGCACCGGACCGGAAGAGGCCGGGACCGGTTCGGAGCAGGACCGCACCGGACCGGCAGGGGCGCGGGGTGTACGGCGGCCGGGGCGGGCGGCGGGCGCGGCCCGTACCGTCCCCGGTGACCGCCCGGCTCCCCTCGCCTCGTTCGCGTACACGGCGGCCGACGAGGAGAAGCGGCGCGGCGTGCGCCGGATGAAGACCACGGCCACGGGTCTCCTCCTGCTGGTCGCGCTCGTGTACGTACTCGCCACCTGGGCGAAGAACGAGGGGGTGGGCGGCTGGCCGGGCTTCGTCGCCGCGGCCGCCGAGGCGGGCATGGTGGGCGCGCTGGCCGACTGGTTCGCCGTCACGGCGCTCTTCAAGCGCCCGCTCGGCCTGCCGATCCCGCACACCGCCATCATTCCCACCAAGAAGGACCAGCTGGGGGCCTCCCTGGGTTCCTTCGTCGGCGAGAACTTCCTCTCCGGCGACGTCGTGCGGGGCCGGATCCACGGCCTGGGCGTCGGGCGGAGGCTCGGTGCCTGGCTGGCCGAGCCGGAGCACGCGGACCGGGTCACCGCCGAGCTGTCGACCGCGCTGCGCGGCGCGCTGACCGTGCTGCGGGACGCCGATGTGCAGGCCGTGGTGGGCGAGGCGATCACCCGGCGGGCGAACGCGGTGGAGATCGGCCCCGGCCTCGGGAAGATGCTGGAGAAGGTCGTCGCCGACGGCGGCCACCGCCGGGTGGTGGACCTGGTCTGCACGCGCGCCCACGACTGGCTGGTGCTGCACGGCGACTCGGTGATGGAGGCGGTGCAGGGCGGGGCGCCGGGCTGGACGCCGCGGTTCGTGGACAAGCGGGTCGGGGAGCGGGTCTACAAGGAGCTGCTGCGGTTCGTCACGGAGATGCGGGACATGCCGGGGCACCCGGCGCGCGCCTCGATCGACACGTTCCTGACGGACTTCGCGTCCGACCTCCAGACGGACTCGGACACCCGGGCCCGGGTGGAGCGGCTGAAGTCGGAGATCCTGGGGCGCGGCGAGGTTCAGGACGTCATCGCCTCGGCCTGGTCGTCCGTGCGCTCGATGATCATCGCGGCGGCGGAGGACGAGCAGAGCGAGCTGCGGCTGCGCGCGCGGGCCTCACTGATGGGGCTGGGGGCGCGGCTGGCGACGGACGACCGGCTCCAGGCGAAGCTGGACGGCTGGCTGGAGGACGCGGCGGTCTACGTCGTCACGACGTACCGCACGGAGATCACGTCGCTGATCAGCGACACGGTCGCGAGCTGGGACGCGGAGCAGACATCGAAGAAGATCGAGGCCCACATCGGCCGTGACCTGCAGTTCATCCGGATCAACGGCACGGTGGTGGGCGCCCTGGCGGGCCTGCTGATCTACACGGTGTCCTGGGCGCTGGGGGCGTAGGGGCACAGGGGAGTGCGGAGGAGGGGCGGGGGCCGGTGGGCCTCCGCCCCTCCTCCGTGCTGTGCCGTGCCCTGCCCTGCATGCCGTGCCGTGCCGTGCCGCGTGTGGGACAGCGGGCCGACACGTACGCGGTTCGCAGCCCCCGTCGCGTACGCGTGCTTCAGGCCGCCCGGCGGGTGACCGCCCACGACGCGGCGGCCATGCCGCCCGCCACGGCGAAGACGGCGGGCCAGGCGCCGACCTTCTTGGCCAGCGGGTGCGAACCGGCGAACGCGGCGACGTACGCCGTGGTCAGCCCGACGGCCGCGCGCGGTCCCGCCTGCCGGTTCCACTCGTAGGCGGCGGCGGTGCCCGCGGCGGCGAGGGCCACCCCGCCCAGCGGCCGCTTCCTGGTCCACCGCGCGACGGCGTACCCGCCGACCAGCCCGCTCGCCGCCACCGCCGCTGCCGGAACCTTCGCCATCGCCGCCACCATCGCCTTCATGTCTCGGTAGTCCGGGCCGGGCCCGGGTCTTCGAGGCTAACCCGATGCCGGGGACAGCGGTCGCCGAGGGGGTGCACAGGCGTCCGCCCCGGGACGCAGGCCGGAGCAGGGCCGGGCCGAATCGACCCGGGCAGGACGGGGCGGGGCAGAACCGGTCCGGGCGGAGCAGGGCCGGTTCGGACCGGGCCGGTAGGGTCTGGCGCAACCGGACGAGGGGGCCCATGTTCAACCGTTCCAGCCGCATCCGCGGCGCCGCGAGAGCCATGACGACGGGGGCGGCGGGGGTGGTTCTCGGCACGCTCCTGGTGGGTTGTTCGACCGCCGACACCTCGCAGGGGCCGGGCGGTGACGTTCCCTACGTGGCACCGTCCGCGAACGCCGCAGCCGCCTCCCGGGCCGCCGAAGCGGCCGAGGCGGAGCGGAGCGCCGAGGAAGAGGCCGACGCGGTGGCGGAGGCGGAGGCCGCCGCCGAGGCCGCCCGCAACCGCCCCGAGGCCGTGCGCGACGCCTTCGCCGGGCTCCAGGCCACGCTGAACGACGACTGCACCCCGGGATCGTCGAACTGCGCCCACTTCCTGGGCCGGGTCCACGACGAACTGACGCGCCTGGACAAGGCGATGAAGGCGGACCCCAAGGGCCCCGGCCACTTCAAGGAGCCGATCGCCCGGATCGGCACCCTGCGCACGGCGCTGAACGGCGACACCTCCACGGCCAACCTGGAGAAGCACCGTTCCGAACTGATCGGGACCCGCGACCACATCAACGCCTGGATGCAGGGCCACCCCGAGGACTACCGCTGACACCGTTGCTGCCACTGCCACTGCCACTGCCACTGCCACTGCTGCTGCTGCCGCTGGCCCTGCCACTGCACCGTTGTTGTTGCCACTGCCGGTCGGCCGGGCGATGAGTTTTCCCGGCGGCCGGAGTCATACCTCCGTCATCACAACGGCACCCCGACCACGGGCTGCCGACGGAGGAAGGACCACCGGCATGACCACCATCCACACTCTTCGGGTACCCGGCGCGCACCTGCACTACGAGGTGCGCGGCTCGGGGCCGTTGCTGCTGCTCATGGGGTCGCCGATGGAGGCCGCGGCCTTCGCGTCGCTGGCCGACGCGCTCGCGGGCGACCACACCGTCGTCACCCACGACCCGAGGGGCATCTCCGGCAGCACCCTCGACGACCCCGACGAGGACACCGCGGTCGACCGGCGGGCGGACGATGTGGCGGCGATCCTGGACGCGCTCGGGGCCGATTCGGCCGACGTGTTCGGCAGCAGCGGCGGCGCGGTGACCGGGCTGGCGCTCGTCACCCGCCACCCCGGCCGGGTCCGGACGCTCGTCGCGCACGAGCCGCCCGTCATGGAGATCCTCCCCGACGCGGCCGAGCACCGCGCCCTGACCGAGGACATCATCGAGACCTTCCACCGGGAGGGCCAGGGCGCGGCATGGGCGAAGTTCATGACCGGCGCGGGCTTCGACGACGAGAGCTGCGAGGAGGCCCCCGCCGGCCCGCACGGCGAGCCCTCGGCGCAGGACGTCGCCAACGGCGACCGCTTCTTCGGCCACGACCTGCGGGCCACCGCCGGCTACCTGCCCGACGTCCCCGCGCTGACGGCCGCACCGACCCGGGTCGTCGTCGGGGTCGGCGTCGCCTCGAAGGACCTGATCACGTACCGGACGTCCGTCGTGCTGGCGGAACTGCTCGGTACGCGCCCGGCCGAGTTCCCCGGTGACCACGCGGGTTTCCTGGAGGACCCGGACGGGTTCGCCGAGGCCCTGCGCAGAACGCTGGCGGGCTGAGAACGACCGGTACGGGACGGGGGCGTACGCGTCGGGAGGGCCGGTACGGCCGGTACGGGCGCGGGGCCCGGTTCGTACCGGGCACGGCTTGTACCGGGGCGACGGCGGTCACATGAGGCGGATCGCGGCGCGACGGCCACTGCGGGCGGGGCAGCGGGCGGATCGCGGCGCGACGGCCGGATCAGCTGAAGACGACCGAACGCAGTTTCAGCCGGCTGGAGGCGTGGCCGCCCTCGGGCCGCAGAGTGAAGTAGTCGCCCTGGCAACCGGGTCCGGTGAAGACCGTCGCGCTGGAGTCGGTGAGGTTCTGCGGGGTGTGGGCCGGGTACGACGAGCTGGGGTCGGCGACCTCGGGCAGTGTGATGCACACCCGGCTCGGCGGGTCGATGAGGAAGCCCACCTGCGGCGAGCCGTCGAGACCGGTGTACGTGTACGAGAAGTCCCCGGTGGCCGCGTGGGCGGGGGCCGACAGGGCGACGACGAGCGCGAGCGCGCCGAGGGCGGTTGCCACGGTGGAACGAAGACGCATGGAAGGGCACTCCTTGGTGGGGGATCGGAACCGGCCCAAGTCTGTGCCGCTGAACTGCGGTCACCGTCGAAAGCCGGGCCCCACCACCCGGATGGCAGCTGCCGAATCGGTTCTTCCGACGCCAACCGGGGCATGCCCGTAACCTGCGCGGGAGTTCGGGAAGGACCGGGCCCCGCTCCTGGAACGTTGAATGCACGCTTTAGTGTGATCCGATGAAGACACGCATGATCGTGCTCAACGGCGGTTCCAGTTCGGGGAAGACCGGGATCGGCCGATGCCTGCAGGCGGTGCTGCCGGACAAATGGCTTCTGCTCGGGGTGGACACACTGATCGCCGCGATGCCCGTGTCCATGCAGGCGTCGGACGAGGGAATCGACTTCGCCCCCGACGGCGGGGTGGCCGTCGGCCCCGGGTTCCGGGAGCTGGAGGCCGCGTGGATCGAGGGCGTTGCCGCGATGGCACGCGCGGGGGCCGGGATCGTCGTCGACGAGGTCTTCTGCGGCGGTGCCGAATCCCAGCGGCGCTGGCAGCAGGCGCTCGACGGGGTGGGGGTGTTGTGGGTCGGCGTCCGGTGCGATGCCGCCGTCGCCGAGGGCCGTGAGACCGCGCGGGGCGACCGGATTCCCGGCATGGCGGCCTCGCAGGCGGAGATGGTGCACCAGGGCGTGACCTACGACCTGGAAGTGGACACGACGCGGCGGGAATCCATGGAGTGCGCGCGGATCATCGCCGCCCATGTGAGGTGAGGCCGCGTGGCACGGACCCGGGCGGGGCGGGTCCGCACGGTGTGATGACCGGCCCGCCCGTACGGCCGTCGGCCGGGGAACACCACCCCAGTGGTCATTTCCGGCCAGAGCAACACCTGCGGAACGAGCGACACCCACGGACGGGCCCCCGCCCTCACCTGCTCACTCGCACACCCGCCCGGCACGGATCGGCTGGGCCACCCCAGCCACTCCAGCCGTCCCAGCCACTTCACCCGCCCCAGCCACTCCAGCCGTCCCAGCCACTTCACCCGCCCCAGCCACCCCGACCGCCCGACTACTCGTCTTCGAGCTCCAGTTCACCCACGACCTGGTCCCCGCTCATCTCCCCGGTCAGCTTGAACCCGAGCCCGAGATAGAACCCCTCGGGCCCGTGCGCGCCGGGAACCCAGGTCACGGTCACACGGTTCCGCCCCCGCCGCCGGATCTCCTCGCACACCGCCTCCACGGCGAAACGGCCGTAGCCCCGACCCTGCTGACCGGCGGCGATGTTCAGTCGCCACAGCCCGGAACGGAGCCGGTCCCCGGGGTTGTCCGGGTCGAACCGGACGTCGAAGAAGGCCATCACGAAACCGACGAGCCGTTCACCGTCGAGGACCAGTCGGGGCCAGGCGATGTCGGGGGTCGCGTAGGCCTGGGCCAGCGACCAGGCGACCGGCTTCACCAGTCCCTCCTGGTCGGGCCGTACTTCCAGGGCACAGGCGGCCTCGACGTTGTCCGAGGTGATTTTTTCGAGGCGGAGCGATGAGGTCATGGCCGCAACCTACAGACCGGTGTTCTGCCTCATCCAACAGGTTTGCCGGGTGCCGGTGCCGCCGGATCAGCGGCACCGGCACCCGGCAATTCCCTTGTCGGACGCGTCAGTTGATGGGCGCCTGGTAGAGGCCCCGGCCGGCGCGGTGGGCCCGGGAGGTGGCGACGAGCCGGTCGAGGGTGCTGCGCACGGTGTTGATGCCGTTGGGGGTGAGCTCGCGCCCCAGGGCCTCCGTGACGTCACGGGCGCGGACGGCGGCGTCGCCGGACGCGGCCAGCACCTTCATGACCAGCTCGGTGAGGCTGCCGCTGTCGTCACCGGCCGGTGCGGCAGCCGTCTTCTTCGCAGCCGTGGCCGCGGCCTTGGCCTTCGTGGACCGGGTGGCCTTGGCGGCCTTGGTGGCCTTCTTGGCCTGCGTGGCGGCGGACTTCGTGCTCCGGGCCGCCTTGGTCACCTTGGCGGGGGCCTCGGAATCCGTGGCCTCGGCACCCTTGTCGGCCTCGGCCTCGGCCTCGGTGGACGCGGGAGTGTCGGTGACCGCCTTCTTGGCGGCCCGGCCGCGCTCGGCCTTCGGCTTGGCGGCGGCCCGCTTGCGGCCCTTGGGCGCGGCAGGAGCCTTGCGCGCACGGCGACGCGCGGGGGCGGACGCGGTCTCCGCCGATTCCTGGGCGGCCTCCGCCGACTCCTGTGCCACTTCCGCCGGTTCCTGTGCGGCCTCCACCGGCGCCTGCGCGGCCTCCTCCTGAACGGCGGAGTCGACGGAGTCCTGCGCCTGCCGCGGAATCCTGGCGGCGGGAATGCTCACCGTCCCGGCCTCGACGGCCTCGGCCCCGTCCGCTTCCGCCGCGGCCTTCGGCTCCGCGTCGTCGGCACTGTCGTCCGCGACGGGAACCGGAACCGGGGCGGACGACAGCGCGCGCAGCGCCGTCAGCGCGGTCCGTACCGACTCCAACCGTCCGGTGACGGCGGAAAGTTCCTTCTCCAGAGTCTGCTGGTGCTGTTCGAGGCGCGGAAGTTCCGCCTCCAGCAAGGTAGTTGTCGCTTCGATGGTGACCAGTGTGCTGGTCTCTGAGGTCATGTTGTCGCCCTTCTGTCCCGGCCGACCGTTGGTGATCGATGTACCGCAGGGTAAGGGGTGTTGTGTTGTGGCCGGAAATTGCCCCTTCGAAGCGAACTGTTCGATCACCGCCGTCAGCGCTGACCGACAGTCTCCCGAAACCCCGGGCGTCGCGCCCCGAAGTCGACGAATGACCCACTCGTTCGGCCGCATGCCCGTCACCGACGAGGCGGTTTTCGACCCCGTCGTCGTACCGGCCGTCAGCCGTCGCCGCCCGCATCACCACCACCGCGCGAGGCGGCCTCCACCATGCGCGTTGTGGTGCTGGAACCGTCCAGGGCCTCCCGGGCGATGGTCGCGTACCCGCAGGGAGGGGCGGTCTCCCGGAAGACGCGCAACAACAGGGGCGCCCAGGGCCGTCCGGCCGGTTTTGCAACAACCTGACACGCACCCCGTCCCCCCACCCCTCTCAGGTGCCCCCCTTCTCCACCTTCTCCACCTTCTTCCCCTTCGCCCCGGGCACCCGTCCACCAGCCCGGCCCCGCCCGCCACCGGCGGAGACCGGCCCCCGTCCATGCCCCTGTCCGCGCCCGCGCCCGTGCCCACGCCTTCGGTCCAGCCCCAGCCGCAGGGTTATGACGATCAGTGCGGCCACCGCGAACCCGATTCCGGTGAAGGGGAGTTGCCGGGTTCCCCAGCCGGCCATGACCCAGCCGCCGAGCGCGGTGCCCGCAGTGATGCCGAGATTCGAGAAGGAGATGAAGAGGCTGTTGCCGAACTCGGGCGCGTCGCCGGCGTCCCGCCCCAGCCAGCTCTGGCTCACGACGAGCCCGCCCGAGTGCACGGCGCCCCAGACCAGTACCGCCGGAACCATCGGCGCGAGCAGCGGGCCGATGGTGTACAGCAGTACGTACACCAGCAGGCACAGCACCGGGTAGGCGACGACGGTACGGACGAGGCCGCGGCGCAGCAGGCCGCCGAAGGCGAAGTTCCCGAGGATCATCACGATGCCGAACGCCATCAGCATGGCGCTGACCCAGGTGCCGTCCATGTGCGTGACCTGGCCCAGGAACTCGGCGAAGTAGCCGTAGATCGAGAACATCGCGGCGAAGACGAGGACGACGGACACGATGGTCAGCCATATGCGGGGCCGTTTCAGAATGCCCAACTGGTCGGCGTAGGAGAGTCGTTGGCCCTGCGCGACGGGCATGGGCGGGACGAAGCGCAGGATGCCGAGGAAGGCGGCCAGGTTGACGAGTGCACCGAACCAGAACGCCGCCGCCAGCGACAGGTGCTCCGCGAGGTACGAGGTCAGCGGCACCCCGAACGCGAAACCGACGGTGACCCCGGCGAACACGGTCGTCGTGGCCCGCGTCGCGTCCTCGGCGGGCACCGTCCGGGCCGCGGTCGCGAGCGCGACCGCGAAGAACACGGGGTGGAAGAGCGCGGGGACGACACGGAAGGCGAGCATCACCTCGTACTGCGTGGTGAGCGCGTAGACGGCGTTGGACACGGCGAACACTGCGATCGCCGAAGCGAGCACCTTCTTGCGGTCGATGCCGGAGGTGAGCAGCGTGGTGAACGGCCCGGACACCGCGATGACCAGGGCGAAGACCCCGACGAGCCAGCCGGCGGCGGACGGGCTGACGCCGAGTTCGGCCGAGACCCGGGGGAGTACGCCGACCATGCCCATCTCGGTGGTGATGATCCCGAACACGCCCAGGGCGAGCACGGGGACAGTGGGGGAGGTCTTTCGCATCGGAATGAACGAAACCTTTCTTCAAATCCAGAAAAGTAGATACATTGAGGCGGGGGTCGGGGCCGGGCGCGGGTGGCCGGACCCCGGGGTTACAGCTCGTCGCGGACGTACGCCGCGAACTCGGCGATCGCCGGCTCGTTGCGCCGGTAGTACGTCCACTTGCCGATGCGCTCCGAGGTGAGCAGCCCGGCGTCCTTCAGGGTCTGGAGGTAGCCGGAGACCACCGACTGGGCCAGTCCGGCGCGCTTCTGGATGTCGCCGACGCAGACGCCGACGTGGAAGCCGAGCCCCTGCTGCCGGTAGGACTCCTCGTCGAAGTGCTTCTCCGGCTCCCTCAGCCACTGCATGAACTGCAGGCGGGCGGGGTTGGCGAGCGCCTTGTGCACGGCCAGGGGATCCATCGTCCACCTCTTCCTCTCCGGCAATACGTATCCAGCTTTCGCGATATGTAGTGGCAAGTCAAATCGTGCGGCCGGCATCGAACAGCCTGACCGAAGGCACGCGCCGAACCGGTGAGCACGGATCGCCAGCTGGAACGAACCAGTCGCAGGGTTCTCGACCCTCCATGAGCGGGAACCGACCCTATCGGCGCGGACACCGTCCGCCTCGGCATCGTCCCCCTCCACGCACCGGCGAAGGTTCCCCCGGCCAGCCGGCTTCCGGAGCTTCGACAACCGTCTCGCGGTCACCGAGCCCCGGCACGCCGAGGCGGGGCTCGAAGACTCGGACACCTTCGCCCCACGTACCAGCGCATGCGGCAGGCCTTGAGCAAGTACGCCACGTTCGGGAACCGAGGCCCGGCACATGATCGCCGGGGTGCGCCGGAGTCCTGCCGTGCGCCGACCGGCAGCCCGCTCCGTCCGGTACCGGTCTACGGGGCGCGCAAGGACGTGAGGAACTGTGCCCACGCGTTGTGGCATATGAACATGTGGGGGCCGCGGGGCTGCTTGGAGTCCCTTACGCCGACGGCTGATTGCAGGATTGCCACTTCGACGCACTCGGTGCCGCTGCCACCGCTGTAGCTGCTCTTTCTCCACCGGAGCCCGGTGGAGGAATGATTCGTCATGGGTGCATCTCCTTGCGATGCGCAGGCGGCCGGGGCCTGTGAGCCGGCTGCTGTAGGGCCTTCCCGCGAGGCGGAGCGAGATGTCACCCGCGCAGGAGGTCGGCTTGTCACGCGTCGATCTGTTGTTGTCGTATCGCGGTGAGGAACCCTGCCCACGATGCGTTGCCGAACATCAGCACCGGGCCGTCAGGTGCCTTCGAATCGCGGACCGCGGTGGCCCGGGGGAGACGGGCGGTCTCGACGCACTCGGTTGTGCTCGCGCCGCTGTACGACGACTTGAACCAGTGGAGGGGCGTCGATCGGTGCGGACATCTTCGCGAGGGTCAGCTTCCCGTCACGGAAGCGGAAACCGCTGGTGGTGTACTCGGCGGACTTCCGCGACTTCTTCCGCGACTTGAAACGCGGGTACTTCGCCCGCTTGCCGAAGAAGTTGGTGAACGCCGACTGCAAGTGCCGAAGCACTGTTGCAACGGCACCGACGACACCTCGTTGAGGTAGGCCAGTTCCTCGGTCTTCTTCCACACGGTCAGCATCGCCGACGTCTGGTTGCAGTTCACCCGCTCCTGCCGCGCCCACGCTTCGGTGCGGGCGACGAGCGCCAGGTTGTAGACCTTGCGGACACAGCCGAACGGGCGCGACAGCTCAGCCGCCTGCGCATCGGTCGGATGGAAGCGGTACTTGAACGCCCGCTTCACGCAAGTGGTCATGACTCACGAGCTACCGCGTCAATTTGTGACCGACAGGTCGTCGACGGTGGGCGCCGAATCACCCTGGCGGTGTTTCGGCTGCTCCTGTCCCGCTCCGCAGGGGTCCGATTCCTTCCTGGCCCGAAGGTCGGGGCATCCAGAGAGGGGCGCAATGAAAGAGACTGTTGCTGAACTCGGGCGCGTTACTCCCGTCCCGTCCCGACCGGCTCCGGCGTGCGACGAGTCGGCCCGAATGTGCGGCTTTCCGGCCGGGCATTGCTGGGGCCAAGCGGCGTGAGTCACAAGCCGGCGACGTAAGGGCACATACAAGACAGCCAGAAGTTTGGTGGGTCGGCGGGTGACGGGCGATGGGCGGCGAGTGACGGTCGGAGCCCCGTTCCGGCGGCCTCGAACCCCCCGACCCCAATCGTTATGTTGGGCCAGTGCGACAAATCGCAGATTGAGTGACATAGGTGCATCGATGCGCCTTGACGGACCCATCAGGCCGACGGAGGCTGAGGCGCCCCCACGGAAGCCCATCTCCCACCTGTTGGAATGTCTATGCGCTCACTCGCTTCCGCAGGCACGCTCGCGGCAGCCGTCGCCACGACGATGCTGCTGGCCCCTGCCGCCCATGCCACCCCTCCCGGCGACAACGGCACCGTGAAGATTCACGACGCCAAGACCGGTGAGGAGCTCCGTAAGAACGAGCCCCACGTGTGCACCTTCTACCTCGACGCCTTCGGGTTCGACGGTGGTCAGAACGTCGACTGGCGCATCGAGGCGTGGGCCCCGACCGCCGGTGTCAAGGGCGAGGTCGTGAAGACCGGCTCGCTGAAGCTCGACGCAGAGGGACACGGCCGTACGCCGGACCAGTCCCTGCCGGACGGCCACTACAAGCTGTTCTGGAACTTCGACGGCGAACATGGCCGCGCCAAGCACAAGGTCTTCTGGACCGACTGCGACGGGGAGACGCCCGGTGGCGGCAAGCCGTCGCCCTCCACCAGCGAGTCGACCCCCGCCACCCCGTCCTCCCCGCCCTCCTCCCCGTCGGCCCCGTCCTCCGGCCCGGCGAAGCCGAGCGGAGAACCCACCCCGTCCACCCCCGGGGGCACCGTCCCCACCCCGCAGGCCTCCGTCTCCTCGCCGCCCGCGTCGGCCTCGCCGTCGCCGTCGTCGTCCGAGCCCACCAAGGGTGACCTCGCCGAGACCGGCACGGGCGCCCCCGTCGGCCTGCTCTCCGCAGCCGCCGCCGCCCTCGTGGCAGCAGGCGCCTACCTGGCCCTCCGCCGCCGCAAGGCCCAGCAGCACTGACGAGCCCACCGCTCCACCTGCCTTTGAGGCCCACTGCCCCCGCCCTCCGCCATGGAGCGCGGGGGCAGTGCCGTGCGCGGCCGGCATCGCACGGTTCGACCGAAGGCGTGTGCTGAACCGGTGAGCACGGATGACCGGAAGGCCCGGGCAGCTCTGGGCGCCGGGAGCTCCGCGTTACGTGCCCCGGCGGACGACTCACCGGCTCGCAACCGGCTGTACGTCCCGGACGGGCGCAGTCCAGGGGCGGCGCACTGGAAAACGGCCGACGGACAACAGCCCGCAAGGACCTGCCACCCGCTCCGGATGAAGTGGCAGGAGTGGCTGCACCGCCCGGGAAAGAAACTCCACGCCCTGATGCGGGAAGCCGCACCGCACACCACGATCTGCCCGCCCCGCATGCTCGCCGCCCACCTGGACCGCCTGGCCGGCACCATAGGCATGGTCACCGCCCGCCTTGGAACCGTCCCCCGCCATACACCGGCGAAGTTCCTCCGGCCAACGGCTTCCGGAGCTTCGACAACCGCCTCGTGGGCACTGCGGACTGCCCCACAGAGCTGCGTCTCGAAGCCTCCGACACCAACGCCACGCACCAGCGCGTGTGGCAGACCTTGAGCGAGTCCACCGTGTTCGGAGCCGAGGCCCCACGCGTGACCACCCGGGTGCACCGGAGTCTTGCTGTGCGTTGACTCACCGCCGCAGCCTGGAACTTGCTGCCTGGCCCCGATTGCCAGCCAAGACGATAGCTCTGGTCGCGTGTGCCTGCGGCGCCCTCCTTACACGGGCCGCCGCAGGCTTCGTACGAACTCGTTCCAGACGCTTCGCTGGACGGCTACATGCGGCCCTTCGGGGCGCTTTGAGTCGCGCACGCCGACGACGGTTGCCAGGTTGGCTACCTCGACGCACTCGGTGCCGCTGCCACCGCTGTACGACGACTTGAACCAATGCACGTTCTCGCAGTTCATCAGAGCTCCCTGCAGACTTGATCCAGGAACGCGGCAGACAGATCGATGTCCAACGCCTGCGCACGCAAGTACTCGAACGCCAATCTATAGCGCACAAGCTCCGGCTGCTTCTCCATGAAGAGTCCACCGCCGATGATGTCCACGTATACGACATCGAGTTCGGGTGCGGGGCCGCCAAGGACGACGAAGCTACCTACTGCCGCGGCGTGAGCGCCTGCCTTGAACGGCAGTATCTGCACAGTGACATGGGGCTGAGAAGCCTGCGCGGAGAGGTACTTCAACTGCTCGCGCATCACGTCGCGGCCACCCACGACGCGACGGATGACAGCCTCGTCAATCACCGCCCAGATGTGTGGGGGATCGGTCCGAGTGAGGAGATCCTGCCGCTTCATGCGGATGTCCACCATGTGGTGGATCTCCTCCTCTGTACACCGCATCTCTGACGCACGATGGACTGCCTCTGCATACGCTCGTGTCTGGAGTAGGCCGGGTACGTACATGCAGGCGTAGTGGTCTTCCCTGACCACCTCGTCTTCAAGAGTCAGCATGAGATTCATTGACTCGGGGATCGGGTCCGCGAGTGAGTGCCACCAACCCTGGACGCGCGCTCCCTTGGCCAGGTCGACCAGCAATTCACGTTCCTGGTCAGGAGCACCGTACGCGCGGCATAGGGCATCGACCACTGGCCACTTGACCGTGCCTTCCTTCGTTTCGTAGCGGCTCAAGGTCGCCTTGGAGATGCCTACCTGAGCCCCGGCCTCTTCCAGCGTGAGGCCCTTGCGGTCGCGGAGGCGGCGCAGGTCTGCGCCCAGTTGGCGCCTGCGGGTGGTTGGTCCGACTGGCATGGCTTGGTCCTTCGTGTTGATCCCCAGAGGGTGCATTGTGCGGGGCGCATTGAGCAAGACAGCGCACTTTGGGGGCGTGCGTCGTTTCTACGTGCTCCCACACACCTCTAGTGAGAGTTCCATTTTGAGAGTTCCAGTGACAGGGTGAGTGGCATCGGTACACACGGTGACCACAGAGGCGGAGGGGTGATCGACTTGAGTGAGTGTCGGTTTGGAGTAGACAGAAAGGCGTGGGACCTGGAGTTCCTGGCTGAGGCGGAAGAGCTCGCCGGTCTGCGGCGAGTGATGCGGTTACACCTGGAACTGTGGGGCCTGACAAGGGTCGTTTATACGGCGCAGCTCTGTGTCACCGAGCTGGTCACAAATGTGATCCGTCACGTAGGCCCGGGAACACCCTCACGCCTCGCTGTTTCTATGAACGGTGCTCGGCTTCGCATTGAGGTGCACGATCCCGACCTGGGAGCGTTGCCCACGCTCGTTAGGGCGACAGGGGAGGATGAGGATGGGCGAGGCATGGCCCTTGTGAACGGAGTCGCGGAGCGCTGGGGGGTCGTTCTGCGTGGTGATTCCAAGGCCACATGGTGCGAACTGGGTACCGGCCTCCGGTCGTCGAGCGATCACACCGATGGTCCTCAGGTGGCCAAAGCAGAGGCGCTGCTGGGATTCTGTGGACTGACATCTGCTCAAGTGGACTCACGGCCGGGGCGAGTGAATCTGGCTGTGGGCAAGGACATGGCGATTGGGCTCATCGCCGATCTTCTGCACTGGCTCAGTGCCCATGGATATGACCCGGACGACGCTTTGGAGCACGCTCAGATGAGGTTTGGAGAGAGCTGAGAGAGAAGTGCTGCAGACCTTCCGGCCCGACAGGCGGCGGGCCGGAAGGACATTATTTTCCGTTCAAGTCACCCCGTGGCAATGGTCGAGTAGGTCCACACGTCGGCTGGCATCTCGTGAAGAAGATTCCAGACGATTCCCATGGGCTTACTGCCCTTGTGCTCCATGTACTCGGCAGGACCAAGGAGCATCCATGGCTGAGGTCCGCCGATGTCCGTCTTCTTGTAGCGGCGGACGAAGAGGAGGACGTGGGTGCCCTTCTCTTTGTGGGTCTGGTAGCGGATTCCAGTGGGGGACGTTTCTGAGGTCTGGTTCTGCGACTCCCAGTGGAACTGGTGCTCGTTCCGGGCGTAGTCCTTGTAGCGAGTCTCTGGGGAGAAGTCCTTCTCGTCCTTTTCAAGGGTGATGAGTAGTGCATCGGTCTGGATGTCCTCGCACCACTTCACCCCCTCGCGGAAGTGACCGGGCATAAAGCCACCGACGTAGGACTGCCCGAGGGCGGGGAGGATCTCTTCGCGGCTATACGCGGCGTGCACTGACAGTGGCAGGCTCGCATGCTCGCCGAGTAGGGGGACGGGCACGTGGTCAGCCTGGTCTAGAACATGAGCGAGGACCTGGCTGAGCTCGTCACGGAAGGCGTGCTGCGGGCGAAGAGCGTCGAAGCCCTCCTGGTAGCTGTTGAATCCGCCGCCCAACGGCCACAAAGAGAAGAAGAACATGCGGGCGAAGGCCTGCTCTTGTTCGCTGAGTTCGCTGTATGTGGGGGCATCGTCGGCGAGAAGCTTGCTGTACGCAGCGACTCGAAGAGGGTCGTCAACGTGCAGGAAGGCTGAGACACGCTTCAGCAGTGAGGATTCTCCATCCGGTCCGGAATCAGGGAGGAGCTTTGCTCTGCGGAGCAGGCCTGTCCAGGAGTTTCCGTTACCCCGGTACAACTCCTTGAGCTCGCGGCGGCTCTCTTGGAGGTACTTGGCGAGCTTGGGCTCAGCGTAGTCGGCGACCTCGCGCGCGAGCTGATTGACGTTGACGCTGATCTGACTGCGGATGTTGTCAATGATCAGGTGCTTGGCCTTCGGCTCAAGGATGATCTGGCAGCCAGAGGGCAGCTGTGGGAAGTCGTGCTCAATGTTGGCGAGCAGACGGTTGCGAGTGAGGTTGGTCAGCGCACGGAACTGCTCCTCGAAGCGGAACTCCTTGCGGTGCTGGCCGATGAAATCCAGGACGGTTAGGACAGCCTTGTCCTCTGTTCGGCGCAGGCCTCGCCCCAGCTGCTGGAGGAACACGGTGGCGCTGGAAGTAGGACGCAAGAGAAGCAGGGTGTCGACATCGGGGATGTCGAGTCCCTCGTTGAACAGGTCAACAGAGAAAATAACTTGGATTGTTCCTGTTTTGAGCTGTTCCAGAGCACTTTTGCGCTCGTCACGTGGGGTCTCGCCCGACAGCGCGACGGCGTTGAGGCCGGCTCGACGGAAGAAGTCGGCCATGAAAATTGCGTGTGCGACCGAAACGCAGAAGCCCAGGGCGCGCATCGAGCCCGGATCGGTAACCTTGTCCCGCACGGCTTGCACGACGAGCCTGGCTCGCGCGTCGTTACCAGTGAAGAGATTGCTGAGGTCCGTGGAGTCGTACGAACCGCGCTTCCAGGCGATAGCACTCATGTCGGTGTTGTCGGTGACACCGAAGTAGTGGAAGGGGCTGAGCAGATCGTTCTCCAGGGCTTCCCAGAGGCGCATCTCTGCTGCGATCCGGCCGTCAAAGAACTCGTCTTGGATGTTCAGCCCATCCGTGCGTTCCGGGGTCGCAGTAAGACCGAGAAGTTCCTGCGGCTCGAAGTGATCCAGGATCCTGCGGTACGTCGGGGAAGTGCCGTGATGGAACTCGTCAATCACGATGACGTCGAAGTGGTCTGGGGCGAGGCGGTCTAGCGCACGTGAGTTGAGTGACTGGACGCTGCCGAAGACATGCTTCCAGTCATCGGGGATCTCCCCTCCGACGAAGAGTTCACCGAAGTTCGCGTCCACCAACACGTTTTGGTAGACGCGCAGAGACTGTTCCAGGATTTCCTTGCGATGAGCGACGAAGAGCAGCCGCAGGTCACGCCCTAGCGTCTGCTGCAGGCGTTTAAAGTCCAAGGCCGCCATCACTGTCTTGCCCGTCCCAGTGGCGGCAACAAGGAGGTTGCGGTGCCGATCATGGACGATGCGTTCCACTTCGAGGCGTTCAAGCATGTCGCGCTGGTGAGGGTAAGGGCGGACCTCAAGCCCAGAGAGCGTGATGACAGGGACTCCGCTCCGGCTGGAGCCGCCTGCCTGAGCAAGTGCCTCATCGAGTCGTGATGCGTCACTGTCGGGGTCGTACGGTTCGAAGGAGCGATCGTTCCAGTAGGCGTCGAATGTTGCCTCGAACTTGCGGATGACAGGAGGAGTGGCAACTGACGACAGCCGCACGTTCCATTCGAGACCGTCGAGCAACGCCGCCTTGGACAGGTTCGAGCTGCCTACATACGCGGTATCGAAGCCACTGTCACGCCGGAAGAGCCACGCCTTGGCATGCAGACGCGTCGATCGGAGCTCGTAGTTAACCTTCACCTCAGCGCCGAATTCGCGGACCAGACGGTCAAGCGCACGACGCTCGGTGGCCCCGATGTAGGTGGTTGTCAGCACACGGATGGGAACGCCGCGCTCACGTGCGGAGGAGAGCGACTGCTCAAGTACTCGCAACCCGTGCCACTTCACGAAGGCGCAGAGGAGATCAACGCAGTCTGCCGTAGCCAGTTCGGCTCGCAGCTCGAACCCCAGGCTCGGATCTTCGGGAGAGTTGGTGATCAGCGCTGTTTCGGAAAGGGGTGTCGCCGGACGAATCGCGTAGACACCAGGAGCTTCTTGCTCTGCGACTGCCAGCAGCTGCCGGGGTCCTTCGATGACGAGATCGACCCACTCAGTGGCACCTTCGATGGTGCTGAGGGAGTCCAGGATGTGGTTGGCAGCGACCACCTGCTCCGCAGGTGAGAGACCTTGGAAGACTCTACGCACGACGCTTGCGATGTGGCGCGTCAGCACGTTCGGCGCAGATTCAGCGCCAACTACTTCATCGATGGAGCGCCAGCCTGCGGAGTCAAACTGCTTCATGCGGTCTTCGAGGCGTTGGGTGATCAGCGTCTCGTAGAGCCCCACAACCGGGGCCGTGTTGTCTGCAGAGCCGTTAGGCACGACCGATTCCCCCTCGTCCCATTGCTATGCGTGCAGTTGTATCAAGCAGGGCCGACAAAGCACTGCCCGTCTATGACCTGAGAGCCTTCAGACGCCGCCCGTCATGTCCAGGACGTAGCGGAGCCCCGGGCGGTCGCTCAGCCAGATCTCTTCTCCCGTGGGGATGAAGCCCGCGCGGGTCAGGACCGTGCGGGAGGCCGTGTTGTCGAGGGCGGTTGCCGCGTGGAGGGTGGTGAGGCCGTACTCCGTGGCGGCCAGGGTGCAGAGGTGGCGGACGGTGGCGGTGGCCAGGCCCCGCTTGGTGGCCTTCTCGGCCATGCGGAAGCCCAGCTCCGCGGAGCCGTCCGTGACGTCGACCAGGTTGAACCGGCCCAGCACCTCCCCCTCGGTGTCCACGAGGAGGTGGAAGTGGCAGAGACCCTCGGCCTGCTCGGCGAGCCGGGCGGCGTGCAGGGCGTCGAAGTCGGTGAAGTAGGCGTCGCCCCGGTCCGGTACGGATGCGGCGAAATACGTGCGGTTCTCCTGCTCGAACGTGAGCAGGGCGGGGGCGTGGTCGGGGCGGAGGCGTTGAAGTTCGGGCATGGCAGAACCATATGCATTTCGCGTTGTTCGGGGGATTTCTTTGTTCGTGGGGCTCCGGGAGCGAGTGGTGGCCGCCTGGCTGTCGGGGTGTGCGCCCCTGTGTGTCCGTTCGCGCAGTGAGGGTGCCCGTTGAGGCAAGTCCCGTTGTAAATAACGGAGTTGCTCTTCCTCAGGCCCTTCGGGTCTCCGTATGTTTCTCCTTGGTGTGTTGTGCCGACACGGCGGAGTACGTGGTAGCGGACGGGCCGGGAGGGTGGATGCGGGCGGTTCCGGAGAAGGACCCCGCCCCTGCCCGTACCGAGGTCTCGCGTACGGAGGTTTCGCGTACGCAGGCCCCTGCGCCGAAGCGTCCGGTCGGTGACCGCCCCGCCCCCGTCCCCGGCGCCGATCCCCGCGGCCTTCAGCGGCTTCAGATGGCGGCGGGCAACCGGGCCGTGTCCCGCCTGGTGGCCCAGCGCTACACCGCCCCGGTCAAGCCCTCCCCCGCCCAGGCGCCGGGTTTCCGGCGGGTGAAGGCGGACGTGGCGGCGAAGAAGGTCCGCCTGGCCGCGCACGTCCCCGCCGCCGCCGAGTCGAGGTCCGCGCAGGACGCCGCCGTCGCACCCCCGGACGACAGGGAGGCGCAGGGCAAGGCGGCGAACGCGGAGAAGATGAACGACGCGAAGCCCGGCGAGTTCGACAAGCGGGCGTTCATCGACGCGGTGAACAAGGCGATCGACGCGCAGGCGCCGAAGAATCTCGACCAGGCCGACAAGTTCTCCAAGTCGGGCAGGGCCGACCGGATCAAGGACGAGGTCGACGGGAAGGTCAAGGACGGCAAGGACTCCTCCGCCAAGGACATCGACACCGCCACCAAGGCCCCGCCCGACACGGCGGCGGCCAAGGACAAGCCGGTCACCCCGATGACCCCCGACCAGGCCCCCGCCAACCCCGGCGCCCCCTCCGCCACAGACGCCATCCCGGACAAGCAGCCCGCCGCCGTCACGGACTTCTCCGCCGGCCCGGCCGCCAACGACCAGGCCATGGCCGACGCCGAGGTCACCGAGGAGCAGCTCGCCCGGGGCAACGAGCCCGAGTTCGACCAGGCCCTGGCCGCGAAGAAGAGCGCCGAGACCGACTCCGCGAAGGCCCCCGCCAGGGGCAGGACGGCCGAGAGCCGGCAGCTGAACGCGGCGAAGGCCAACGCCGCCGCCTCCGGCG
The DNA here is from genome assembly GCF_030116705.1 of Streptomyces sp. ML-6. Classification (NCBI taxonomy): domain Bacteria; kingdom Bacillati; phylum Actinomycetota; class Actinomycetes; order Kitasatosporales; family Streptomycetaceae; genus Streptomyces; species Streptomyces sp. ML-6. Next base: position 2,636,631 of record NZ_JAOTIK010000001.1, on the reverse strand, counting down.
CCCAGGCCATCAACACCCTCACCGCCACCCGTGCCACGGCAGGCAAACAGGTCGACGGCGGCAAGGGCGAAACCAAGTCCAAGGACGAGAAACGGCGCGCCGAGGTCACCGCGAAGCTGCAGAAGGTCTACGACGGAACGAAGAAGGACGTCGAGGAGACCCTCTCCGGCCTGGACAAGAAGGTCGACACCGCGTTCACGCAGGGGGAGAAGGCGGCCCGCGACGCGTTCACCGCCGACCACAAGCGCCGCATGAAGAAGTACAAGGACAAGCGCTATTCGGGCATGTTCGGCGGTGCGAAGTGGGCCAAGGACAAGCTGCTGGGCATGCCCAAGGAGGCCAACGCCCTCTTCCAGGAGGCCCGCAAGCTCTACGTCGCGAAGATGCAGACCGTCATCTCCTCGGTCGCCGACCTCATCGGCACCGAACTCGGCCGCGCCAAGGCCCGCATCGCCAAGGGCCGCACCGAGCTGAAGGCCGAGGTCGACAGACTCCCCGCCGACCTCAAGCAGTTCGGGCAGGAGGCGGCGAAGGACTTCGCGGGGAAGTTCGACGACCTGGAAACCACCGTCAACGAGAAGTCCGAACAGCTCGTCCAGGACCTCGCCCAGAAATACACCGCCGCCCTGAACAAGGTCGACGAGGAGATCAAGAAGCTCCAGGAGGCCAACAAGGGCCTCGTCGACAAGGCCAAGGACGCCATCGTCGGCGTCCTCAAGACCATCAACGAACTCAAGAACCTCCTCCTGGGCATCCTCGCCAAGGCCGCCTCCGCGATCATGAAGATCATCAAGGACCCCATCGGGTTCCTGAGCAACCTGGTCAAGGCGGTCGGCGCCGGACTCAACCTCTTCGTCACCAACATCGCCACCCACCTCAAGACCGGCCTCGTCTCCTGGCTGCTGGGCACCGCCGTCAAGGCCGGACTCGAACTCCCGCAGAAGTTCGACCTGAGGGGCATCATCCAGCTCATCGGCTCACTCCTGGGCCTGACCTGGGACAACATCCGCGCCCGCATCACCCGCAAGGGCGTCCCCGACCAGGCCATGACCGCGGTCGAGTCCTCCGTCCCCGTCGCGAAGAAACTCGCCACCCAGGGCCCCGCGGGCGCCGTCGAGGAGATCCAGGCCGAGGCCGGCGACCTCAAGGCCACCATCCTCGAAAAACTCACCAGCTACCTCATCCCCACCGTCCTCATCGCCGGCATCACCTGGATCCTCTCCCTCCTCAACCCCGCCTCCGCCTTCGTCCGCGCGGTCAAGGGCATCATCGACATCGTCACGTTCATCGTGAACCAGGGCGCCCAGATCGCCGACTTCGTCAACGCCGTCCTCGACGCCGTCATCGCCATCGCCAACGGCGGCACCGCCGGCGTCCCCAAAATGGTCGAAACCGCCCTCGCCACCAGCATCCCCCTCCTCATCGGCTTCCTCGCCGCCCTCCTCGGCATCGGCAACCTCGCCCACAAGGTCAAATCCGTCTTCCACGCCGTCGCCAAACCCGTCAACCGCGCCATCGACAAACTCGTCGACCTCATCGCCAGAAAAGGCAAAGCCCTCTGGAACAAACTCAAGGGCAAGGACAAGAACGGCAAGGACGGAAAAGGCGAGAAGCCCGGACAGGACAAGAACAAGAACGAGGGCAAGGGGAACGAGCGGCAGGCCATCGCCGAGTCGTCGAAGCTTCTTTCCGAGAACCCCGCCAAGGCGGATGCCCTCGACGGGATCTCCGCGATCGCCAGGCGGAACAAGGTCCCCTCGCTCCATCTGGTCAGCGAGAGCAGGACGGACCACTACGAGAAGGTGCACGTTCAGACGATGACCACCCCGAGCTACCAGCTCGGGCCGGCGCCGCCGTACGTGGCGCACTCCCTCGGTCAGCTCATCAATGTGTTCCAGAACATGTCCGACGACGACCTGTGGCGCTACTCCTTGGAGCAGAATCGTTTCCATCCTGCCGAGAACGCGAACGATTCCGCTGTGCGCGCAGAGCACGCGCGGAGAAGGCTGCGTTCCAAGCACAACCTGGACCGGCCCTTCCTCGATGCCGTGCTCAGCGTTCACGACGGCCTGCAGCCGCGGTTCAACACGCTGCGGGGAGAAGAGGGGCTCGGCGGCCACACCTATCAGAAGCACATCAAGGGCAAGGGCTATCTCGCAGGGTTCACCATCTCCAACGGCCGTACGGTCACCGGCGCCAAGGCCGCGCTCGCCGTACGTCTGATAGAGGGGTATCCGGGAGAAGGAGTTCCGCCCCGCTCCAGCTATTTCGAAAGCCTCTCGGAGGCGGATGGGGCGATTTCCGGGTGGCTGCAAGGGAATTGGCGCAACTCGATCAGATACCTGGTGGCCAAGGGCGGGAACCCCGCGCCGAACTTCCCGTCCGGAGTCGGGTTCGCCCTGGTGCTCAACAGTGCGGTGCCGGGCGCGGGGAACAAGCTCCCGCGATGGCTCGGCGGCACCTATCGGGGCCCTCTGTACCCGGGTGACCAGCGTGCCGAGCAGCCGGGCCTGCCACCTCTCACCGTCACTGAGGGGTCTTCGCGAGTTCTGGTGGTAATACGGAGCGATACGGGCATTCCGCAAGGCTGGTACATCCACACGTCTTACCCGAACAAGTGATAATTGACCGGGCAGGTGTTTTCTGGTGCCACCGAGAAAGCGTCGCAGCAAGCAAACGGAGGAGTACGGGTCTCCGGGTGATCCATACACCGGAGACTCGCCCGGAATCGAATGCTTCATCTCGTGGCTACGGGTCTACTGCCTGGACACCTCCCCGGGCGAGGCCCGAGCCTCCTGGCGTGCGATGGTCGGCCGGAGTCCGGATCAGGCGGCCGACGAGCTCCGGTGCGTCACGGCCGTGGCGGACAACCCGCCGGCCGATCTGGTTCCGGTCATGAAGCAGTACGGATCCGTCTATCTCTACCGCAAGAAGAAACACGTCCGTGTGCCGTTCAGCGACGCGGAGTATGTCGAATGGCTGCGAGGCATGGTGCACGATTTCCGCGAAATCGCGGAGGGAGCGGGCCCGGGGCCGCGTTGAGCGACACGCGTGCTCGACGCGGCCCCAGCCCCGGGACGCCGGTGCTTCACTCGCCGCCGTGACACTCCCGGTAGGGCCGGTCCGAGCCGCACCAGCAGGGGGCGTTGCGGGCCGGGGGCCAGGGGACCGCGCGGCCCCGGGCGGCGAGGGTGGTGGCGTACTGGGGGAGGAGTTCGGGGGCGGTGGGGGAGACGGCCTCGGAGGCGGCGAACGCCTCGTACGACGGGACCGTGCCGGTCACGAGACCGAGGTTGGGGGTGCCGGCCCGGTGGAGGTCCCGCAGGGCGGCCTCCAGGCGGGCCAGGTGCTCGGGGTGGGAGGGGTACTCGTCGCGCAGTCGCGGGTACGCGGTGAGGAGTTCGTCGAGCTCGGCGCTCGGCCAGTGCAGCAACGCGACCGGGAACGGGCGGGACAACTCCGTGCGGTACGCGCCCAGTTCGGCGCGCAGGCGGGTGATCTCGGCGCGGAGCTCGCCCGGGTCCGAGGAGCCCAGCGACCACAGGCGCTTGGGGTCGTGGAGTTCGTCCAGCGGGACGGCGGCCGTGTGGACGGTGTCGGCCAGTGTGTCCCACGCGTCGTGGTCGGCGCCCATCAGCCGGCGCACCCGGTGCCGGCCGAACAGCAGCGACCGGGTGGCGTACGGGACCTCCTCGCCGGGGGTGAGGAGCAGCGTCAGCGCGGTCGAGAAGCAGTCGTGGGCGGCTTCGAGCTCGTCGTGGTTCTCCAGGGTCCCGGCCGTGACCTCCCAGGCGGCGGGGTCGAGCGGGGCCGCGGCGCGGATGCCCTCGATGATCGCGCGGGCCTCCGCCTCGTGGCCGTACTCCCACAGGTTGGCCGCGTTCAGGGCCTTGACCAGGTGGGGGTGGTCGAGGTCGGGGGAGCCGAGCAGTTCGCCGTAGAGGGTGGTGGCGCGGGCGCGGTCGCCGGCGAGTTCCAGATGGGCCGCGGCGCGCAGGAGCAGCGGCTCGCGGTCCTCGGGATACCGCGCCGCGGTGCGCAGCAGGCGCTCGGCTTCGGTGGTGTGGTCGGCAGGCGTGTCGGGGCGCATGAATCACACCGTACTGCTGTACGGCTCCTGGGCGGAGGGGCGTTCGGGCCCTGGAGAGTTACGGGTGATGGGCCTATCGTGCGGGCCGTGCGGGAGCGGATACCGGTTGTGGTGCAGCGGAACCCGTGGGGGCGGAGGGCCGTCGCGCGCGGGCTCTGGACGGCTGCCGAGGTGGTGGTGACCCTCGGTGTCGTCCTGTTGTTGCTCGTCGTCCACCAGCTGTGGTGGACGAACCGGCAGGCCGGTGCCGGGGCCCGGGACGAGGTGCGGGCCCTCCAGCGGCAGTGGGCGGAGGACGAGGGGGCCGGTGAGGGGGAGGGGGACGGGCGGGAGGAAGTGGAGGGAGAGGCGGGGGAGGCAGGAGAGGCGGTTCGTGGTTCCGGTGGGCATTCCGGCGGCGGGCGGGCCGCGTCCGGGCCTCACCGGGACCGGGCGTACGCCGTCATCCGCATCCCCCGGATCGGGCTCGCCGCCCCCGTCGCGCAGGGGGTCGGCAAGCGCGGCGTCCTCGACAAGGGGTACGTCGGGCACTATCCGGGCACCGCGCAGCCCGGCCGGCCCGGGAACTTCGCGCTCGCCGGGCACCGCAACACGCACGGCGAGCCCTTCCGGTACATCAACCGGCTGCGGCGCGGGGACCGGATCGGCATCGAGACCCGGGACGCCGTCTACACGTACACCGTCGACCGGACGCTCGCCCGGACCGGCGCCCACGACAGCGGGGTCATCGCGGCCGTACCGCGCAGCGTCGTGAAGCCGTCCGCCGGGTACGACACGGCCGGCAGCTATGTGACGCTCACCACCTGCACGCCCGAATTCACCTCCCGGTACCGGCTCGTCGTGTGGGGAAGGCTCACGGATGTCCGGATGCGGTAGGGGTGTTTGACGCGGCAGTCGGCCGTCCGACGCGGCAGCCGGGCGCCTGGAGCGGAGGGGCCGGATGCCCGGACGCGGGGGCCGGGCCGCACTAAGGTTCCCTGACGTGCTCAGACGACGTCCGCAGTTGTTGTGGTTGCTGGTTCCCTACGTGCTCCACCTGGGGGCGCTGCCGCTCGTGAACCGGGTCCGGCCGGTGGTTCTCGGGCTGCCGTTCCTCTTCGTGTGGCTGCTCGGGGCGACCCTGCTGACCCCCGTCGCCGTATGGCTGACCCGGCGGGGGGACCGCCGGTGAACGCCACGGTCGCGACCTCCGTCTTCGGGGTCTTCATGGTCGTCACCGTCGCCCTCGGCCTGCTCGCGACGCGCGGCCGGCGGAAGGGGAGCGGGAGCGGGGAGGGCGGCGGCCTCGCCGAGTGGTCCGTGGGCGGGCGCAGCCTGGGGACCGTCTTCATCTGGGTGCTGATGGCCGGCGAGGGCTACACCAGCTTCAGCTACCTGGGCGCCGCGGGATGGGGCTACAACTACGGGGCGCCGGTCCTGTACGTGGTGGCGTACATGTCGTGCGGGTACGCCGTCGGCTACGTCGTCGGACCGATGCTGTGGGCGTACGCGCGCAGGCACGGGCTCGTCGGGATCACCGACATGGTGGCGCACCGCTTCGGCCGGCCCTGGCTCGGCGCCCTCGTCGCGGTGCTCGCGACCGTCTTCCTGCTGCCGTACATCCAGCTCCAGATCACCGGCATGGGCGTGGTCGTCTCGACCATCTCCTACGGCGCCATCGGCCTGAACCAGGCGTACTTCATCGCCTTCGCCGTCACCACCGGCTTCGTCGTGGTGAGCGGGCTGCGCGGCAGCGCGTGGGTGTCGGTGCTCAAGGACGTCCTCGTGATCGCCACGCTCGGCTTCCTCGTCGTCTACGTGCCGATGCACTACTTCGACGGGTACGGGCCCTTCCTCGACCGGCTCGTCGCGGAGAAGAGCGAGTGGCTGACCTTCCCCGGGCACGGGGACAGCGGGCTCGGGCAGGCGTGGTTCATCACCACCTCGTTCCTGAACTCCCTCACCGTGGTGATCTTCCCGACGACCGTCGCCGGTTACCTCGGCGCGAAGAACGCCGACGTGCTGCGCCGGAACGCGATGCTGCTGCCCGCCTACAACGTGCTGCTCTTCGTGCCGATGCTGCTCGGCATGGCGGCCCTCTTCGTCGTGCCGGGGCTGGCCGGGGCCGAGTCCAACCTGGCGCTCTTCGAGCTGGTCGTGGACTCGCTGCCGGCCTGGACCGTCGGTCTCGTCGGGGTGGCGGCGGCGCTCTCCTCGATCGTGCCGATGGCGGTCTTCATGCTGGTCATCGGCACGATGTGGGGACGCAGCGTGCTCTCGCTCGTACCCCGGTGGGAGCGGCGACAGAAGGGCGCCGCGCAGGTGGTGGTCGTGGCCGCGGGGAGCCTGGCGCTGCTGCTCACGTACACCGCCCCGAACACCCTGGTGCGGCTCTCCCTCATCTCGTACGAGGGGATGGCCCAACTGCTCCCCATGGTGCTGCTGGGGTTGGTGTGGCGGCGGCTGACCCTGCTCGGGGCGATGAGCGGGCTGGTCGTCGGGGTGGGGGCGGTGTGCGGGTTCGTGTTCACGGACAACGACCCGGTGTGGGGGGTGAACGCGGGCATCGTGGCGCTCGGCGCCAACCTCGCCGTCGCGCTCGCCGTGACGTACGCGGGGCCGCGCGAACGCGACGACCGGCCGGACGACGAGGTGCTGGCCCGGGACGAGACCGGGCCCGTGGCGCGGGACACGGAGCCCGGCGACGGGGACGGGGGCGGCAGTGGCAGTGGTGGTGACGGCGGTGGTGACGGCGACGCGGTCCGGACGGGTACGGGTACGGGGGCGGCGGGCGCAGGCACAGGGGCGGGTACAGGAGGTTGACGTGTCCGGGTCGGGAGACGGTACCGAAGGCGGATGGCGCTGTCGGACCCATCGTGTATAACGGCTGGAGAGCCGAACGCAAGCACGCACGCGGGCACACACATGTGTGAACGGGGAGAAGAGGGGAGGGACCGATGACCGGGGACACGAATCGTCTGCGCGATGGTCTCGCCCGGCTGCTCCGCCCCGCCGGACTGCTGCTCTTCCTCGTCACCGAGGTCCTGCTCGCCGAGGGCGGCAGCCTCTCCGCCGCGGTCGCGCTCGCCGCCACCGCCGCGGCCGGTTCCGCGCTCGCCGTCGCCTCGCTCATCAGCGCCCGCTGTGCCGCCCCGGTGCCCCGCACCCGGGTCCGTACCGCCATCCGGGACCGGGAGAGACGCACCGCGTTCCTGCCGCAACGAGACCCGGACGCCAAGGGGCGCAGACGCCCCCGAGCCCCCGGCCGCGCCCTCCCGACGGCCGCGTAGGGGTTCGTTCACGCCGGTGGGTGCCGAAGCAGGTGCCCGTCGACCGTCGCAGTCGCCCCTGCGGTTCGTCATGCCGATCACGTACTTCCCCCGGCACGACGAGACCCTCGGAGGGCTCCCCCATGTCCGTTTTCATGTCTGCGTTCGCCGCCTTGGTCGGCGCCCTGGCCGACGCGTTGGAACCGCTGTTCCAAAGCGCGTCCGCAGCCGCCGCCATCGTGCTGTTCACCGCGCTCGTACGGCTTGCCGTGCACCCTCTGTCGCGGGCCGCGGCGCGCGGGCAGAAGGCCCGCACCAGGCTCCAGCCGCAGATCGCCGAACTGCGCAAGAAGCACGGCAAGAACCCCGAGCGCATGCAGCGGGCGCTCATGGAACTGCACAAGAAGGAGAAGGTCTCGCCGCTCTCCGGCTGCCTGCCCAGCCTGTTGCAGATGCCCGCCTTCTTCCTCCTCTACCACCTCTTCTCCAGCAGCACGATCGGCGACGAGCCCAACGAACTGCTCGGCCACCAGCTCCTCGGCGCCCCGCTCGGCGAGCGCTGGCACGACGCGCTCTCGCACGGCGGGCCGTTCGGCGAGCAGGGACTGGTCTACCTCGGCCTGTTCGCGATCGTCGTCGCCGTGGCCACGTTCAACTACCGGCGCACGAAGCAGCAGATGGCCGCCAACCCCGTCACCCCGGCCACCGGCCCCGACGGGCAGCCGGTCCCGGGCATGGGCGCGATGACGAAACTGATGCCCCTGATGTCCTTCGCCACGCTCTTCACCGTGGCCTTCGTACCGCTCGCCGCCGCGCTGTACGTCGTCACGAGCACCACCTGGACCGCGGTCGAGCGGGCCTTCCTGTACCGGGACGTGCCGGCCGCCGGTGCCGCCGCGGCCACCACCGGGTGAGCGGGCAAGGAGAGGAGGGGAGGGGAGGGGTGCCGGGGCTGGGCGTTGGGGCTGGGCGTCCCCGGCGGAGAGCCGGAGCACGAGTGCCCCGGTCCAGGTTGTGAACAGGGTCTTGCAGAGTGATCGGATGTCTTGGACGATCGGACAAGCCTGCGGTGGCCGCCACCCATCCGACGGGCTCGATCTCGACCAAGGGGAGAAAGACCGTTGAAGCTGCTTCGTGTGGGTACGCCGGGTGCGGAACGACCCGCACTGCTGGACGAGGACGGAACCCTGCGCGACCTGTCGGGAGTCGTCGCCGACATCGACGGCACACTGCTCGCCGACGCGTCCGCGCTCGCCCGGGTGCGGGCCGCCGCGTCCGCGCCCGGCGAGCTGCCCGAGCTGGACGCCGACGGGCTGCGGGTCGGGCCGCCGCTCGCCCGGATCGGCAAGATCGTGTGCATCGGGCTGAACTACCACGACCACGCCACCGAGACCGGCGCGGAGATTCCCACCGAGCCGATCCTGTTCTTCAAGGCGCCGGACACCGTCGTCGGGCCCGACGACCCGGTCCTGGTGCCGCGCGGCAGCGTCAAGACCGACTGGGAGGTGGAGCTCGCGGTCGTCATCGGGCGCACCGCCCGCTACCTGGAGTCCGCCGAGGAAGGGCTCGCGCACGTCGCCGGGTACGCGACGGCGCACGACGTCTCCGAGCGCGAGTTCCAGATCGAGCGCGGCGGCACCTGGGACAAGGGCAAGAACTGCGAGACGTTCAACCCGCTGGGGCCGTGGCTGGTGACCGCGGACGAGATCCCCGACCCGCAGGCGCTGTCGCTGCGGCTCTGGGTCAACGGCGAGCTGAAGCAGGACGGCACGACGGCCGACCAGATCTTCCCGGTGGGCGAGGTGGTGCGCTACCTGAGCCACTTCATGACGCTCTACCCGGGCGACGTGATCAACACCGGCACCCCGGCCGGGGTCGCCCTGGGCCGACCCGAACCCAAGCCGTACCTGCGGGCCGGGGACGTCGTGGAGCTGGAGATCGAGGGGCTGGGGCGGCAGCGGCAGGAACTCAAGGACGCCTGACGGCGGGAGGGGCCGCGGGAGGGGCCGCGGGCGCGGTCCGGGGCGGTCTGCCGGAGGCCATGAAGGCGTAAAGATCGGAGGGGTGGGGTGCCGTGCGAGCGGCGCCCCACCCCTCCGTGGCGTTCAGCCGGCGAGCGTCGCCGCGAACCGCTCCAGCGCCTCGACCACCAGGGCGTGGTCCTCCGCCTGGGGCAGGCCCGAGACCGTCACCGAACCGATGACGCCCGCGCCCTCGACGGCGACGGGGAACGAGCCGCCGTGCGCGGCGTAGCCGCCCGGGTCCAGGCGCGAGGACTCCTCGAAGGTCGTTCCCTTCGCCCGGAACCGCATTCCGACCAGGTACGAGCTCTCGCCGTACCGCTCCACGACCTTGCGCTTGCGGTCGATCCAGGCGTCGTTGTCCGCGCTCGATCCCGGCAGCGCGGCGTGGAACAGCTGCTGAGCGCCGCGGCGGATGTCGATCGCGACCGGCGCGTGCCGTTGCCGGGCCATCGAGACCAGCAGGTCGCCGAGCGCGTACGCGTCGTCGTGGCCGAAGTGCGGCAGTGTCAGCCGGCGCTCCTGGGCGATGAGCTCGGAGATGGTCGGAGCGGTGGGGGTCATACGGGCTGCACCTCGGGGTCGGCGAAAGCGGATGCGGGGAGCGGTGTGGTGGGGGAGGACGGGGGTGGGGAGAGGGGGTGGTCAGGCGGGCAGGGACACGGTCACGCCCTCGCGGGCCGAGCGGCGGGCGGCCTCCAGGACATCAAGAGCCGCCGCGGCCTGGAAGGCGGTCACCGGATTGTCACCCTTTCCGCGCAGTGCGTCGGCGATCGCCGCGTAGTACGCCGGATAGTCGCCCGGCAGGCTGCGGACCGGGGTGCCACCTCCCGTCAGCGGGGACTCGCCCGAGCCGATCCGGCCCCACAGCTCCTCGGGCTCCTCGCCCCACGGCCGGTCGGCCGCCGCCGGACGGGCGCCCGCCCGCAGGTCGGCCTCCTGTGGGTCGAGGCCGTACTTCACATAGCCGGCGGACCGGCCCAGCACCCGGAAGCGCGGGCCGAGCTGCGCCGCCGTGGCACTGACGTACAGGTGCGAGCGGACCCCGTTCGCATGGGTGATCGCGATGAACGTGTCGTCGTCCGCGGCGGCGCCGGGGCGGCGCACGTCGGACTCCGCGTACACCCGCACCGCGGGCCCGAACAGCACGAGCGCCTGATCGACGACGTGGCTCCCCAGGTCGTACAGCAGCCCGCCGATCTCCTGCGGGTCGCCCGACTCGCGCCAGCCGCCCTTCGGCCGCGGGCGCCACCGCTCGAAGCGGGACTCGAAGCGCTGCACCTCGCCCAGCTCGCCGTCCGCGATCAGCCGGAAGAGGGTGAGGAAGTCGTTGTCCCAGCGGCGGTTCTGGAAGACCGAGAGCAGCAGCCCGCGCTCCTCGGCCAGGGCCGCGAGCCCGCGCGCCTCGGCCGCCGTGCCGGCGATCGGCTTGTCCACGACGACCGGCAGACCGGCTTCGAGCGCGGCGGTCGCGATCGGGACGTGGGTCCTGTTCGGCGAGGCGATCACGACCAGGTCGAGGTCGAGGTCGTCCGCGCGTTCCCACAGCTCCTGCGGCGACGCGGCGAACGCCACCTCGGGGAACTCGGCACGGGCCAGGTCCCGCCGCTCCTCGTTCGCGGTGACGACGGTGTCGAGGACGAGGCCGTCGGTCGCGGCGATCAGCGGGGCGTGGAAGACGGAACCCGCCAGGCCGTAGCCGACGAGTCCGACGCGCAGGGAGGGCCCGGACGGCTCGGAAACCCGGTGAGTTGCGGTGCCAGTCATGCCGACCACTTAAGCAACGCTGTTGCCGAAGTGCAAGCGACGGCGACAATGGGGTCGTGAACAGGAGCAACGGTGAACACGGCGAACAGGGTGAGCGGTGAACAGGATCAGCGGCGGCGCGAACCTGCCGATGCTGCGCGGCCACAATGCCGCGCTCGTGCTGGATCTGCTGCGGTCGGCGGGCGGGGAGGGCATCAGCAGGATCGAAATCGCCGAAGGCACGGGGCTCACGCCGCAGGCCGTCAGCAAGATCACGGCCCGGCTGCGGGCCGAGGGCCTGGCGACCGGGGCGGGCCGGCGGGCGTCCACCGGGGGCAAGCCGCGCACCGTGCTGCGCCTGGTGCCGGAGGCCGGACACGCGGTCGGCCTGCATCTGGACCGGGACGGGCTGACGGCGGTGCTCGTCGACCTGGCCGGCGCGGTCGTCGCGAGCCGCACCGCCCCGCTGGACCTCGGCGCCCCGGCGAACGAGGTGCTCACGGCCGCGGCGGACGCGGTCGCGGCGATACGGGGCGCGGTCACGGGTGCGAGTGAGGCTGCGGGCGCGGGCGCGAATACGGGGACGGGGGCGGGAAGCGGCGCGGGCGAGTGCGCGGGGCCGGGGACGGGGACGGGGGGTGGTGCGGGTTCGTGGGGAGGTGAGGAGCGGGGGCCGGAAGGCCGGGCGGTGCTCGGGGTCGGGGTGGCGGTGCCGGGGCCGCTGGACCACCGGGGCGGCGTGCTGCACCGGGTCACCGGGTTCCCGCAGTGGGACGGGTATCCGTTGCGGGACGCGCTCGCCGTACGGACCGGGCTGCCCGTCGTCGTGGACAAGGACACCAACGCCGCCGCCCTCGGGCTCGCCCTGCGGACGGCGGGCGGCGACGGCGCGGGGGGAGGTGGTGGCGCGGCGGACGGTGGCGACTTCGCGTATCTGCACCTCGGGACCGGGCTCGGCGCCGGGCTGTTCCTCGGCGGGGAGCTGCACCGGGGGGCCCGTACCGGGGCCGGTGAGTTCGGGCACCAGACGATCCGGCTGGACGGGCCGGAGTGCGGCTGCGGGGGGCGCGGCTGCATCGAGGCGCTCTGCCTCGCCGCCGTCGCCCGGGGCGATGTCGCCGAGGCGGCCCGGGTGCTGGGGACCGGCGCCGCCAACCTGGTCGGGCTGCTCGACATCGACCGGGTGGTGCTCGGCGGCCGTACCGTCGCGGCCGATCCCGACGCGTACGTACGGGGCGTGCGCGCCGTGATCGACGAGCGCACCCGGCGGGGCGGCATCGCGCCGGTGCCGGTCGCCGCCGTCGGGGGAGGGGACCGGCCGGTCGCGGAGGGGGCCGCCCAACTGATCCTGGCCCCGCTGTTCGGCCGGGCGGACGGCCCAGGCGGTGCGGACGGCGCGGACAGTGGGGATGGCGTGCATGGCGGGGGCGCGGGGCGCGAGGAGTGAGACGAGCGGGGCGGGGCGAACCATGAGGTTCAAGGGGCAGGTGAGCCGGAAGGGGGAACGCCACCGACACGCCGGAGGCTGGGCCGATCGAGCGGATTCGGGCAGCCGACCGGGCGGCATCGCAGCATGTCGGCGGGGAGCGCCTCGCGCGTGCGTGGCAGCGTCGCGGTTCCAGAACCGGTGAACTCCGGCCGTACGGGCCCGTGGGTGTCCGCGATGTCCTGGGCTGCCCGTGGGGCCCGGTCCGTGGCGCCCGACACGCCTGCCCGCGGTGTCGCCGGAATGCCCGAGCGGCTCTCCCCGCAAGGCCCTGAAGCGAAGGGCGGGGGACTTCCCGCCGGGGGCATCCGGCGCTTTTCGCCCGGGTGCGCCGGATGCCCAGGCCCCCCTCGGGCGAACGGCGACACGCCGCGGACGCCGCAGAAGCCGCGGCCGACCGCACAGCGAGCAGCGAAGGTGATCCCCAGATGTCCCCTGCACCACCCCCGTCCGGCACGCCCTCCGGAGTCCCCTCCACCCCCGGGACCTCCTCCGCCCCTGGGGCCGCCTCCGCTCCCGGAGCCTCCTCCGCCCCCGCTGCTGTCTCCACCACGAGTCCCGCCCCTACCTCCGTCCCCACCACGAATCCCGCCCCCGCTTCTGTCCCCACCACGAGTCCCGCCCCTACCTCCGTCCCCACCACGAATCCCGCCCCTGGCCCCGCTTCCATCCCCACGACGAGTCCCACCTCCGTCCCCGTGATCTCCGCCGCCTCCATCTCCGTGTTCGGCGCCCCGGGCCGTCCTCCCTCGCCCCCGCCGTCCCCCGGACGCACCCGGCACGGGCTCGCGCTCGGGCTGGCCGCGGCGAGCGTCGTTCCCGCCGTCGTCCTCGGCGGCACGTCCGCCTCCGCCGCCTCCGTCTCCTCGGCCACCCCGGTCTCGGCGCCGGAGAGCCCCGCCGCCGACCAGCAGTCCGCCTGCGGTGATCCGGCGGCGAGCGAGTTCCCGATCCGCACCCGTATCCACGGCGGCCGGGACACCTACGCGTCCGGCGGCGGTTACGGGACGTGGTTCCTGGAGCTGACCAACACCACCACCGAGCCGTGCCGGGCCATCCACCCCGTGCTCGTCCTCACCGACCAGGACCGGAGGCTGACCTCCGACCAGATCCAGCTGAAGTTCTCCGATCCGGCCCGGCCCGGTACGGAGCACCGCGTCACCTGGGAGACCACTGACCGGGACGAACACATCGGGGTCTTCGGGGGCGAGGACGGCGACGACTTCGCCGGCTTCACCGTCCCCGCCGGTGACACCCTCACCGTCCAGGTCCGGATGGCCTTCACCTCCGACACCCTCCCCGGGCGGATCACCGCCAACGCCGCGATCGTCCAGCGGCAGCGCGCGGGCGGCGACGGTACGACCGGCAAACAGGGCGGCGACGGTACGACCGGCAAGCAGGGCGGGGACGACGGGGCGTGGGTGGGCGAGTCCGACGACTATTCCTTCACCGTCGTCGACGACAGCCACACCGGTGACCTCGACGACTTTGACGACCTCGACGACCGATACGACCTCGACGACACCGGCGGGACGGACGAGTCCTGGCCCGACGACACCGCCGACATCGACACCGACGCCGACGCCGGCGACACGGCCGAGGCCGACGACGACACCCCGCGTCCGGTCGAGCCCGGTCGGCCCCCCGCCGGGGAGGATCCGCCGGAACTCGCCGAGACCGGGTCCGACCTCGCCCCGCTGTCCGGCCTCGCCGGGGCCGGTCTGCTGATCGGTGCCGGGGCCATGGTGATCCGGACCCGCCGCCCGCGCCGCCCCCGCCCATGAGCGGCCCGCCCCTGACCGGCCCGCCTCCGAGGGGCCACGCCCGTAGCCCGGAAACCCCTCGCACCCCGAGCAACTCCCGTACTCCGGAAGCTCACCGTCCCGCTCCTGAACGTTCATCCCCGTTCATGTCCGTCTGCCACCATCGGGCCGTGGACTACCCGCACGACCAGGCACCTGGCGCACCCATCCGTTCCGGCATCCCGGAGCACGGCCGCATCCCCAAGTACTACGCCGTGAAGGCCCGTGTCTCCGCGCTCGTGGAGGAGTTGGGCGAGGGCGGGATGCTGCCCACCGAACGCGACCTCGCCGAGCGGTACGAGGTCTCGCGCGAGACGGTGCGCCAGGCGCTGCGCGAGCTCCTGCTGGAGGGGCGGCTCGCCCGGCAGGGACGCGGCACGGTCGTCGCGGGGCCCAAGCTGGAGCAGCCGCTCTCGCTGGCGAGTTACACGGAGGGCGTGCGCCGCCAGGGCCGTACGCCGGGGCGCCACCTGATCGGACTGGAACGGTTCCCCTGCCCCGGGGCGCTCGCCCGCGACATAGGGGTGGCGCGCGGGGAGTCGGTCTGGCACCTGGAGCGGGTGCTGCTCGCCGACGACGAGCGGGTCGGGCTGGAGAGCACGTACGTCTCCGTCGCCCGAGTGCCCCACCTGGACCGGGACTTCGACCCCGACTCGTCCTTCTACGCCTATCTCCGCGACCGGCTCGGGATTCCCTTCGGGGACGCCGACGAGCGGATCGAGACCGTGCTCGCCACACCGCGCGAGGCGCTGCTCATCGGCACCCCGCCCGCGCTGCCCATGCTGCTGATGCACCGCATCTCGCGCGACACGGACGGCAAGCCGCTGGAACGCGTGCGGACCCTCTTCCGGGGCGACAGGTTCTCCTTCACCGCGCACCTGGGCGCGCAGGACGGGCACTGAAACACTTCCCCACCCGCCCCGGCGAGCGGTCGCAGTAGCGGCTCCACCTGGCCGGACATCCCACTTCGAGCCGGCCGAACACCCCACTTCGATAACGGGAATGTAACGGGTCTAGGCCAACTTTGAGGTCCAGTTCACCAACCCGTTGCCGTACGGATCAGTCCGGTCCACCGGTCCCGAGGAGCGTGGCCGTCGTGAGAGTCATCGTCGTAGGAGCCGGCGTGGTGGGAACCATGCACGCCTGGCACGCAGTGAACCGCGGCCACGAGGTCGTACAGATCGAGCGCGAGAGCGAGGCGCGCGGGGCATCGCTCCGCAACTTTGGACAGATATGGGTCAGCGGCCGGGCCGGCGGCGAGGAGCTGGAGACCGCGCTGCGCGCCCGTGAGCTGTGGGAGGGCATCGGGGCACGGGTCCCGGAGCTGGGCTTCCGGGCCTGCGGCTCGCTCACCCCGCTCCGTACCGAGCTGGAGATCGCGGTCGCCGATGCGGCCGTCGCCCGGCCCGACGCGGGGGCGCGCGGCTACAAGCTGCTCACCGCCGACGAGGCCCGCGCGATCAACCCCGCGCTGCGCGGTGACTTCACCGCCGCCCTGTGGTGCGAGCGGGACGCGGCGGTCGAGCCGCGCACCGCCCAACTGGCCCTGAAGAAGGAACTGTTGAAGTCGGGCCGGTACGCGTTCCTCGGCGGGCGCGAGGTCCGCGAGGTGGTGGGCACCGCCTCCGTCCGCGACGACCACGGCGACGTGCACACCGGCGACGCCGTGATCCTGGCCACCGGCGCCTGGCTCGGCGGCCTCGTCCGCGAACTGGCCGGCCCCGACCTCCCGGTGCGCCGCGTCCGGCTCCAGATGATGCAGACCGACCCGCTCGGCGAACCGCTCACCACCTCCGTCGCCGACGCGGACAGCTTCCGCTACTACCCGGCGTACCGGAGCGGGGCGCTCGACGCCCTCAACGCCGAGCAGGCGCAGGCCCCCACCGCGGCGGCGCACGGGATGCAGCTGCTGATGGTGCAGCGCCGCGACGGCGGACTGACCATCGGCGACACCCACGAGTACGAGCACCCCTTCTTCTTCGACACCGTCGAGGAGCCGTACGAACACCTCACCGGGGTCGTCGAGTCCTTCCTCGGCCGCCCGCTGCCGAGGATCCGCCACCGCTGGGCCGGGGTCTACGCCCAGTGCACCGACACCAGCCGGGTCGTCCACCGCCAGCAGGTGCGGGACGGCGTCTGGCTGGTCACCGGACCGGGCGGCAGGGGCATGACCTGCTCGCCCGCGATCGCCGAAACGACCGCCGACGAACTGGGCTGGTGAAGAAGTTGAGCAACACCGAGAACCTGAACACCGAGAACCTGAACACCGGGACGCCGAGCACCGGGAACCTGAACACCGGGACGCCGAGCACCGGGAAGCTGAACCTGGTCGTCCTCGACATGGCCGGCACCACCGTCGCCGACGGCGGCCTCGTCGAGCAGGCGTTCTCCGTCGCGGCCGAACGCCTCGGCGTGGAGCCCGGCTCCGCCGACCACGCCGAGAAGCTCGACCACGTGCGCGCCACCATGGGAGAGTCCAAGATCTCGGTCTTCCGCCACCTCTTCGGTGCCGAGGACCTGGCCCGGCGGGCCAACACCGCCTTCGAGGAGGCGTACGGCGAACTCGTCGACGGCGGCCGCATCGCACCGCTTCCCGGCGCCCGCGAGGCCATCGAGCGGCTCCGGGCCGAGGGCCGGACCGTGGTCCTGACCACCGGTTTCGCCCGCGTCACCCAGGACGCCATCCTGGCCGCGCTCGGCTGGCAGGACCTGGTGCCCCTGACCCTCTGCCCGGCCGACGCGGGCGGTCGCGGACGCCCCTGGCCGGACATGGTCCTCGCCGCGTTCCTGCGCACCGGTGCCGTGGACGACGTCCGGCGGATCGCGGTCGCGGGCGACACCTCGTACGACATGCTCAGCGGCGTGCGCTCGGGGGCCGGAATCGTGGCCGGGGTGCTCACCGGGGCCCACGACAAGGACCAACTGGCCCGGCACGGTGCCACGCACGTCCTCGGCTCCGTCGCCGAGCTCCCGGACCTGATCGCGCGGGCCGAGGCATGACCGGCGGAGAGCGGTCCGTCCGCAGCGGCATCAGGTTCGACCAGGTCAGCGTCGTGTACGGCGGGAACACCGTGCTCGACCGGCTCGACCTGACCGTCGAACCCGGCGAGGTCATGGCCCTGCTCGGCCCCTCGGGGTCCGGCAAGACCACCGCCCTGCGGGCCGTCGCCGGATTCGTCCGGCCCGCCTCGGGCCGGGTGTACCTGGGCGACCGCGACGTGACCGGGCTGCCGCCGCACCAGCGCGGCATCGGCATGGTCGTTCAGCAGTACGCCCTCTTCCCGCACATGCGGGTCCGGGACAACGTCGCCTTCGGGCTCAAGTCCCACAAGGTCGCGAAGGCCGAGATCCCCGCACGGGTCGCCGAGGCGCTCGAACTCGTCGGCATGGCCGCCTACGCCGAGCGCTACCCGCGCGAACTCTCCGGCGGCCAGCAGCAGCGCGTCGCCATCGCCCGCGCGCTCGCCATCCGGCCCGGCGTCCTGCTGCTCGACGAACCGCTCTCCGCGCTCGACGCCCAGCTCCGCTCCGGAATGCTCGCCGAACTGGCCCGGCTGCACCGCGAGTTGCCCGACGTCTCCATCCTGTACGTCACCCACGACCAGGTCGAGGCGCTCACCCTCGCCGACCGGATCGCGGTCATGGACAAGGCACGCCTCCAGGACTGCGGCACCCCGCAGGACCTGTACCGCCGCCCGCGCACGGAGTTCACCGCCTCGTTCGTCGGCAACGCCAACCTGCTGCCGGTGACCGTCGCCGACGGCACCGACACCGTCGACTTCGCCGGGCACGCGCTGGACGTACCGACCGGCGGGGCGGCCCGCGGGGCCACCGCCACCCTGTGCGTCCGGCCCCACCTGGTCGGGCTCGGCGACGGCCCCAACGCCCTGAGCGGCACCATCGCCGAGGTCCAGTGGCGCGGCTCCACCCACCGGCTGTACGTCGACGTGGCCGGCCACCGGGTCAAGGCCGACCTGCGGGAACTGCGCGAGACCCCGGCGCTCGGCGACCGGGTCACCGTGCACTTCGCGGCCGAGGACGCGGTGCTGCTGCCCGCGGGCACGGCGTCCGGAGCCGGAGCAGAAACCGCAACCGGGGCAGGAGCCGGAACCGCAAGCGGAGCAGGAACCGCAACCGGAGCAGGAACCGCGACCAAGGCCGGAGCCACAACCAAGGCCGAAGTCACGACCGGAGCCGGAGGAGGGACCGATGGCTAGCGCCGCCCACCCCGCCGCGTCCGGCGTCACGGCGACGAAGGCACCGCGCCCGCGCACCGGCAACGACGGGACCGGCCCGTCCGGGGCGACGCCCCCGGCCCCGGCAGGTCCGTCCGCCCCGGCCCGTGAGGCCCGGCGCGTGCCCCGCTTCGTCTGGGCGCTGCCGCCCGTCGCCGTCCTCGCCCTCGTCTTCCTCTACCCGCTGGCCCTCGTCGTCCAGCAGTCCGTCACCCCGGACGAGGGCGGCACCTCGTTCGCCCCGTACGGCGAGGTGTTCGCCTCCGAGGCGTTCCGCTCGGCCCTGACGACCACCGTCTGGCTGGCGGCCGGCTCCACGGCCGGCTGCCTCGTGCTGGGCTTCGTCCTGGCCATGATCATCGCCTTCGTGCCGTTCCCCGGCTGCCGGGCGGTCGCCAGGTTCATCGACGTCTTCCTCTCCTTCCCGTCGTTCCTGATCACGCTCGCCCTGCTGTTCATCTACGGCAACGTCGGCATGGCCAACGGCGTCTGGACGGACCTCACCGGGGCGTCGAGCGGTCCCTTCGACTTCCTGACCACCCCGTGGGGCGTCCTGCTCGCCGAGATCACCTACTTCACCCCGTTCGTGATGCGCCCGCTGCTCGCCGCGTTCTCGCAGCTCGACAGCGCGCAGCTGGAGGTGGCGTCCTCGCTGGGCGCGAAGCCGGCCCGGATCGTGCGGCAGGTGATCCTCCCCGAGGCGCTCCCCGCGCTCGCCGCGGGCGGCAGCCTCGTCCTCGTGATGTGCCTCAACGAGTTCGGCATCGTGCTGTTCACCGGCGCGAAGGGAGTCACGACCCTGCCGATGCTCGTCTACGGCAAGGCGATCCTGGAGTCCGACTACCCGACGGCCTGCGTCGTCGCCGTCGTCAACATCGTGATCTCCGTCGGCCTCTACAGCTTGTATCGGATGGTGAGCCGTCGTGTTGGTGCATAGCCGTACGGGGAAATGGGCCACCTGGGCCGTGTTCTTCGTGCTCTTCGTCCCGCTGTTCGCGGTGCCGCTGCTGGTCGTCCTCGCCGCGTCGTTCGCGACCAACTGGTCCGGGGCCTTCCCCTCCGGGCCGACCGCGAAGCACTACGCCGCCGCGACCGGCGGGGACTCCCTCCAGGCCCTGACCACCAGCCTGGTCACCGCCGTCGCCGCCAGCCTGCTCGCCCTCGCCCTCGGCTCCTGGGCCGCGCTCGCCGCCGCCTCGATGCGCAGGCGCGGCAAGCGGTTCCTCGACGCGCTGTTCATGCTGCCGGTCGCCGTGCCGTCCGTCGTGGTGGGCCTCGCCGTGCTCGTCGCGTTCAGCAAGCCGCCGATGCTGCTGAACGGGACGCGCTGGATCGTGATCCTGGCGCACACCATTCTTGTCACCGCGTTCGCCTATTCGTCGGTTTCGGCGGCGACGATGCGTCTCGACCCGATGTACGAGCAGGCGGCGGCCAGTCTCGGCGCGGGCCCCGGCCGGGTGCTGTGGCGGGTCAAGCTGCCGCTCCTGCTGCCGTCCCTCACGGCGGCGGCGGGGCTCTGCTTCGCCCTGTCCATGGGCGAGTTGAGCGCCACGATGATGCTCTACCCGCCGGACTGGACACCGCTCCCGGTGCAGATCTTCGCGGCCACCGACCGCGGTTCGCTCTTCACCGGCGCGGCCGTCGCCGTGGTCCTGATGGGAACGACGCTGCTCGTGCTGCTCGGCGTCTCCCGCATCCGCACCAGGGCCTCGTACCGCTGACACCCGGGGCCGGTCCGGAGTCCACCGGACCCAGGCCCCGGCAGCCGGCCCCACTCCCTCCGTCAGCACATCGACACCCCTCGTCGGCACGTCATCACCCCTCGACGATCCGCCGCCACCCCTCGTCGGCACGCCGACACCCCCGTACCGACTCCGGCCGGCTTCCGGCCGACATCCAGGAGATACGACTGTCATGCGCAAGAACCACCTCAAGCCCGTAGCCGCCGTCACCGGCTGCCTCGCCCTCGCCGCCACGCTCTCCGCCTGCGGCGGCTCGTCGGCCGCGTCCGACGAGAAGGTCGTCACCGTCTACAGCGCCGACGGCCTCAAGGGCGAGAACGGCGACGGCTGGTACGACAAGGTGTTCAAGGACTTCGAGAAGAAGACCGGCATCAAGGTCAAGTACGTCGAGGGCGGCTCCGGCGAGATGGTGCAGCGGGCCGTCCGCGAGAAGTCCAACACCCAGGCCGACGTACTGGTCACCCTGCCGCCGTTCATCCAGCAGGCCGACAGCAAGGGCCTGCTGGCCACGTACGAGCCAGTCGGCTCCGACCAGGTCGACGACGCCGACAAGGCGTACAACTCCAAGTGGACCTCGGTCGTCAACAACTACTTCGGCTTCATCCACAACAAGAAGGAGATGAAGCAGGCGCCCGTCACCTGGGAGGAACTGCTCGACGGGAAGTTCAAGAACAAGATCCAGTACTCCACGCCCGGGGTCGCCGGTGACGGCACGGCCGTGCTCATCAAGGCCATGAACGACTTCGGCGGCAAGGAGCCGGCGATGGAGTACCTGAAGAAGCTCCAGGCCAACAACGTCGGCCCGTCCGCCTCCACCGGCAAGCTGGCCCCCAAGGTGGACAAGGGCGAACTGCTCGTTGCCAACGGCGACGTCCAGATGAACTTCGCGCAGTCCAAGGACATGCCGAACCTCGGCATCTGGTTCCCCGCGAAGCAGGGCGGCAAGCCCACCACCTTCGCGCTGCCGTACGCGGCCGGCCTGGTGGAGAAGGCCCCGCACAGCGAGAACGGCAAGAAGCTGCTCGACTTCATGCTCTCCGAGCAGGCCCAGAAGGACGTCAGCGCGGTCGGCGGCGGCTTCTCCGCCCGCAAGGACGTCGAGGCCACCGACGCCAACGCCGTCGCGCTCGCCGGGCTGATGGACGGCGTGGAGGTCTTCGAGCCGGACTGGTCGGACATCGGCACCAACCTGGACGTGTACGTGGACGCCTGGAAGTCGGCCACCGGCAGCTGACCCCACCACACCGGACGGGCCCGCCGGACGGGGCCTGTCGCCCCGGGCGGGGCCTGCTGGGCGGCGGGCCCCGCCGGACGGCCCGGAACGGCTTCCCCGACGGTTCCCCGGGCGGCCGGAACCGGCAGGTCCGGGGCGGCCTAAAATCGGGGGCGTCGGCGCTGCACAGCGCGGTGCCGCCGGCGTCCCCGCACACGACGTACGGCAGGAGACCCACGCATGGCAGAGCGCAAGCCGATCTCGTCCTGGCTCACCGACATGGACGGAGTCCTGATCCACGAGGGCACGCCGATCCCCGGCGCGGACGCCTTCATCAAGCGGTTGCGTGACTCGGGCCTCCCCTTCCTGGTCCTCACCAACAACTCCATCTACACCGCCCGCGACCTGCACGCCCGGCTGAACCGCATGGGCCTGGACGTGCCCGTGGAGAACATCTGGACCTCCGCCCTGGCCACCGCCCAGTTCCTGGACGACCAGCGGCCCGGCGGCACGGCGTACGTCATCGGCGAGGCCGGGCTCACCACCGCCCTGCACGACATCGGCTACGTCCTCACCGACCACGACCCGGACTACGTGGTCCTCGGCGAGACCCGCACCTACAGCTTCGAGGCGCTCACCAAGGCGATCCGGCTGATCAACAACGGTGCCCGCTTCATCTGCACCAACCCCGACGAGACCGGCCCGTCCGCCGAGGGCCCGCTGCCCGCCACCGGCTCCGTCGCCGCCCTCATCACCAAGGCCACCGGCAAGGCCCCGTACTTCGCGGGCAAGCCCAATCCGCTGATGATGCGCACCGGGCTCAACGCGATCGGCGCCCACTCCGAGTCCAGCGCCATGATCGGCGACCGGATGGACACCGACGTGCTGGCCGGCCTGGAGGCGGGGATGCAGACCTTCCTGGTCCTCACCGGCCTCACCACGGTCGCGGACATCGACAAGTACCCCTTCCGGCCGTCCACGGTCGTGGACTCGATCGCCGACCTGGTCGCCCTCGTCGACGAGGGCTGAGCCGGACGAGGGCTGAGCCGGACGAGGTCCGAGCCCCACCAGGGCGGGGGCGGCACGGGGGAAGGGACACGGGCGGGTACGGGCAGGGCCCGGGTGGGGGCGCTGGGGATGCGAAAAACCTCCGCAGGCGCGAACCTGCACTGAGGAGGTTCACCATGCGTTCCCTTCCCCTCACGTTCTGTGTCGTCGCAGCCGTCGTGGCGACCCTGGCACCGGTCCCCGCCGCACTGGCCGACTCCGCGGCCGGGGTGGACCGGGAGGAGGGCCGGGGTCCGCGCGCCTCCCTCACGGTGACCCCGTCCACCGTCGGGCCAGGCGGCGAGGTGGACCTGCGGCTGGAGGGCTGCGGGGGGCGGAAGGCGGAGGGCACGGCCGACGTCCTCGTCTCCCCGGTGCGCTTCTCGCCCGCCGCGGACGGGGGCCTGTTCGCCGAGACCCGGATCGGCTCGGGCACCTCCCCGGGGGACCACGACATCCGCGTCGTCTGCGAGGACGGCAGGGGCACCGAGGCCGTCGGCACGGTCACCGTCACCGACCGGGGCCGGGCGACCCCGGTGGCCCCGGTGAGCGCGGGCGGCGGTGGCGCCTCCCTGGCCGAATGGGAGGCCCCGCAGGAGGGCCCCGGGACCACGCACACCCTGACCGGGCTGGTCCTGGCCGCCGTCGCGGCCGTCGCCGTGGCGCTGCGCAGCGTGCGCCGTCGCCGCCCGGCCGCGGAGTGACCGGACCCGCTCCGGACCGCCCCGCCGTGGTCGCCCGCGGCCCGGACGAGGACGGCGCGATCGAACCGCCCCCGTTCGACCACCCCCGGACCGTCGGTCGCTCCGGCGACGGCACCCGGCCCGGCGCGAAGGGCCCGGCCCTCCTCCTCGGCCCCGTCGACACCGAGACCGGGCCGGCCGGGCGGAGCTCCGGCTGATCACCTGAGGCGCCTCCAACTCCCGGATTACGCGGACCAGTACGGAGTCCGGCCGGCGGCTCCCGCCGGGAGCCGCCGGCCGGACTCCGTACTGGTCCGCGGACGACCGGAAGACCCACCGCAGCCCCCAACTGCCCGGCGCATCAGCGCGCATCGGCCTCGGTCGAGAGGGCGAAAAGGCGGGGTTCCCAGTTGTATGTGCGATGTGCGGAATCTTCGCGAAGGGGCGTGCGCGGGAGTCCGTGAGGGCAGCCTCCTTATCGCTGGGTGACGAACCGGTCACTGTGCGACATCCATGAGTTGGCTGCGCGTCGGTCGCGGAGGGTGGTGGGAACGAAGAAACCCCCTCACGCATGGTGAGGGGGTTTCGACTGTGCGTGCGCCGCCAGGGACTCGAACCCCGGACCCGCTGATTAAGAGTCAGCTGCTCTAACCAACTGAGCTAGCGGCGCCTGCTGACCTGCGTAACTCTACCCGAAGTCGAGGGGTGCTCCCGACCATTTCCCGGTCGCCCCGGCCTGTCGGATGGTCGTTTTTTCTCTTCTGTCCGTCAAAATGCGTTATGTCAGGAGAGTTGAGACACTGGCGCCCATGCCGACGGGCCAAAAGATCTTGACGAGTGCGGAGGGGAACCACATGACTGTGCCGTCCTTCGAGGAGTACGTACCCGCCGTCGACTGCGTCTGTGCGGGGTGCGCCGCGCAGCGGCGGGCCGCCGGCGCGCTGTCCGTGCGGGACGGCGGCCATCCGGCCGCCCACGGCGCGCGCCGCGCGATGGTGCTGGTCACCGCGGCCGGTGTGGTGCTGAGCAGCGGAGTGGCGGAGGCGGCGGGTGCGAGGGGTGCCTCGACCGTGACGGACATGACGGATGTGGCAGGCGCGTCGGCCGTAACGGATACGGACCTGGCAGACGCCCCGGCCGCCGCGGACTCGACGGTGCCGACGGACGCGACCGGAGTCCCGGCCGGCCCGGACCCGGAGAGTCCGCAGGGCGGTCCCGGACCGCTGCGCGGCGGCGGGACCGCGGGCCCGCCCTCGTCCACGACCACCACGCCCAAGCTGCGCAGCACCAGCCGGGCCGACATCATCAACCGGGCGAAGAAGTGGGTGTCCGCGCAGGTCCCGTACAGCATGGTGAAGTACTGGCCGGACGGTTACCGGCAGGACTGCTCCGGCTTCGTGTCGATGGCCTGGAACCTGCCGGGCAACGAGTGGACCGGCAGCCTCTCCGCGTTCGGGACGCGGATCGCGCGGGAGGATCTCCAGCCCGGCGACATCCTGCTCTTCCACAACCCGGCCGACCCCTCCAAGGGCTCGCACGTCACGATCTTCGGCGGCTGGACCGACTACACGCACACCCACTACACGGCGTACGAGCAGACGAAGCCGCACACCCGCAAGCGGACGACGCCGATGGCGTACTGGACCCACTCGGGCAGCTACGTCGCGTACCGCTACAAGGGCCTCACCGGCGGGAGCAGCGGCGGCAGCGCCGCGACGACGAAGTTCCCCGGCACGGGGATGTTCGGCCCCGGCGCCAGCAACCAGTACGTCACCCAGCTCGGCCGGATGCTCGTGCAGCGCGGCGGCAAGCGTTTCTACGGGGTCGGCCCCGGACCCGGCTGGGGCGACGCGGACCGGCGCGCCACCCAGGCGTTCCAGAGGGCCCAGGGCTGGAAGGGCAAGGAGGCGGACGGCATCCCCGGCCCCGACACCTGGCAGCTCCTGATCGCCGGGACCGGACACGACATCCCCGGCACAGGCACCGGAACCGGAACCGGAACCGGAACCGGCACAGGCGTCGGCACAGGCACCGGGCAGAGCAGCTCGAACCCGGATGCGAAGTTCCCCGGCCGGGGCTATTTCAGGCCCGGTCGATCCAACAGCCATGTCGAGAGGCTCGGCAGGCAGTTGGTGAAGAAGGGGTACGGCAAGCACTACGTGTCGGGCCCCGACCCCCGGTGGACCGAGGCGGACCGGCGCAATGTCGAGGCCTTCCAGCGGGCGCAGGGCTGGCGGGGCGGAGCGGCCGACGGCTACCCCGGCCCGGAGACCTGGCGGCGGCTCTTCGCGTGACAGCACGGACATGACGGAGGTGGGAATGCGATCCACGGTGGCGGACGGTTTCGGGAACCCGGACAGTTCCGGGAACCCTGAGGACGGAACGGGGCGGGAAGGACGGCGGGAGCGGCGGGAGCCGGTCCACGCGTGGGGTGCCGCCCGGACGGTGCCGCACGAGGACGCGGACTCCCCGGCGCCCGGGGCGGGCGCCGGGGGCACGGACCAGGGCGGGGCACCGGACGCCGGGCCGGACTCCGTGGTCGACCTCGTGCTGGACCTGGTGCCGGGCGAGAGCGCGGACCCCGCGTTCGGCGCGGCCTCGGCGGCGGTGTCGGTCCCGGCCGGGGCGGGCGGACCCGTCCTCGTACCGGATGTGTCCGTCCCCGTACCGGGCGGACCCGTCCCCGGGGCGCCCCGGCGCCGCACCGCGCCCGCCACCGTCTTCGACTCCCTGCCCGTCTCCGGCGGCGACGGGGCCGGGCAGTCCGGCGACGCGCCGTGGGGGACCGGGCGGCGCCACGCGGTCATCGCCACCGAGCGGACCGCGACCATCCCCGTGCACCTGCTCTTCCGCGAGGACGCCGCGCGGGTCGACGCCGCCGCGTTCCCCGGCGGGGTGACGCGGCGGGGAGCGGCGGCGACCGGCCGGCGGCCGGGGTGCGCCGGCCGCCCCTGCCCAGGGGGCCGCAGGTGCGGCCCCCGACGCGACCGGCGCCGAGCGGCGACCCGCGGCTCACCGAGCGGGCGGGGCCCGCGCTGCCCGGCTGGGTGGCGGTGCTCGCCGCACTGGCCGGCGCCGCGGGCGGCGGGGCCGTCCTCTGGTGGGTCGGCGCCCTGCCCGCCGCGGCGCTCGCCCGGTTCGG
Source organism: Streptomyces sp. ML-6 (assembly GCF_030116705.1). Classification (NCBI taxonomy): domain Bacteria; kingdom Bacillati; phylum Actinomycetota; class Actinomycetes; order Kitasatosporales; family Streptomycetaceae; genus Streptomyces; species Streptomyces sp. ML-6. The sequence continues at coordinate 2,610,176 of NZ_JAOTIK010000001.1, read as the reverse complement.
GATCGGCCCGCGCCCCTACGACGGGCTCGGGCCGGGCGCCTGGGCGGCGCTCGTCGCACTCCTCTCGTCGGTGCTGTTCGCGCTCGGCGGGCTGAGCCGCGGACGGGTCGGCCACGCCTGGGTGCTCACGCTCTTCGGCGAGTACCGGGGCAGCGTGCGGCGCACCGGGCTGATGTGGATCAGCCCGCTGCTGCTGCGCCGCCGGGTCGACGTGCGCCTGCGGCACTGGCGCAGCGAACCGCTGCCCGCCGTGGACGCCGACGGCACGGCGCTGCGCGTCGTCGTCCTCGTGGTGTGGCGGGTCAAGGACACCGTCCGGGCGGTGCTCGGGGTCGCCGACCACGAGGCGTACCTGCGCGAGCAGGTCGAGGCGGCGATGGCCCGGGTCCTCTCGCAACTGCCCGCCGACGCCTTCCACGAGGACGCGCACACCCTGCGCAACGCGGAGGCGGTCGGCGACGCGCTGACCCGGCTGCTGAAGGCGGACTGCGAGCCCGTCGGCATCGAGGTGTACTCGGCGCAGCCGACCGGGATCGAGTACGCGCCGGAGGTCGCCGCGGCCATGCAGCGACGGCGAATTGCCGCCATCGACGCCAAGCACCGCGACAGCGTGCTCACTTCGGTCGTCGACGCCGTCGACGACACGGTCAACCGGCTGACCGCGCGGGGAATCGTCGAGCTCGACGACTACGAACGGAAGTCCCTGGTCAAGGACTTGACGGTGGCCTTCTACACCGGACGCAGCGGCGGGGAGGGGGCCTGAGGGGCCCGGGAGCCCCCTGGGGCGGCCAAGCGGAATCGGACTCTCATTGGTCTGGACATGTTCATATTCCGTCAATAATCTAAGACTTGGTCTAGACCGCAGGACACGCGTGCAGCAGGGCTCATGGAACCTCCCCCACGTTCTCGAGGAGCGACAGCAATGCGTAAAAGGGCTAGTGCGGCAGTGGTCGGTCTGGTGGTGGCGGGCGTCTCGATGCTCGCGACGAGCAGTGCCGGGAGCCACGGTTACACCGACAACCCCATCAGCCGCCAGAAGCTCTGTGCCAACGGCACGGTGACCGGCTGCGGCAACATCCAGTGGGAGCCGCAGAGCGTCGAGGGGCCCAAGGGCTTCCCGGCGGCGGGCCCGGCCGACGGCAAGATCTGCTCCGGCGGCAACGGGACGTTCGCCCAGCTCGACGACCCGCGCGGCGGCAACTGGCCCGCCACGAAGGTGACGGCCGGTCAGGGCTTCAGCTTCCGCTGGCAGTTCACCGCGCGCCATGCCACGTCCGACTTCCGCTACTACATCACCAAGGACGGCTGGGACCCCACCAAGCCGCTCACCAGGGCGGACCTGGAATCGCAGCCCTTCATGACGGTGCCGTACGGCGGCAAGCAGCCGCCCGCGACCCTGACCCAGCAGGGCACCATCCCCACCCAGAAGTCCGGGAAGCACATCATTCTGAGCGTCTGGAACGTCGCCGACACGGCGAACGCGTTCTACGCGTGCTCCGACGTCCAGTTCTGACCCCGGCGCCCCGTCCCCACCGGTGAGCGCCGCACGACGGACGTCACGCCGAAGCGGCCGGTGCGGGCCCGAACCACGGGTCCGCACCGGCCGCAGCAGGTCTCCCGAAACCGCAGGTCAACGCGTTCGGCGGGGCGGGTGTCGAGAAACCGCCAAGGCGGAATCACGACGTGCGCACTGTGTTGACGCTCCATGGGGCGCCGCGTTTCATCAACCAATGTGTATAAAACAACCCTTGCCGCGACGACCGGCATCCTGACGCTCGCGCTCTCCCTACCGGGCGCCCCGGCCGACGCGGCCGTCGCCGCCGGACCGGACCGTGCGGTCACCCGCATCGTCACCCTCGACGGAGCGCCCGCCGCCCAGCGGTTCGCGTCCCCCGACCGGAAGGCGGCGCGCGGCGCGGTCGACCGGTCCCAGGAGGCCCTGCTCGACGCGGCGAAGGACGCGGGCATCACGCTGTCCGTCCACCGCCGCTACCGCAACGCCGTCAACGGCCTCGCGGTCGAGGTCCCCGCCTCGCAGGCCGAACGGCTGCGCACCCTGCCCGGGGTGGCCTCCGTCGCCGAACCGCAGGCGTACGAGACGCCGGAGCGCCCGACGCCGGTGCCCCGGGACGTCGTCGAGAAGGCCGTGGCACAGGCGCGCGCCACCACGAAGTCGTCCGGCACCACGGGCCGGGAGAACGTCACCGTCACCGATCTGACCGGCGTGCCGCAGGCGCACCGCGAGGGGCACACCGGCAAGGGCGTGACCGTCGGCATCATCGACAGCGGCGTCGCCTACGACCACCCGGCGCTCGGCGGCGGGGACTTCCCCAATGCCAAGGTGCTGGGCGGCTACGACTTCGCGGACGAGGACGCCGACCCGTACGACGACACGGACGCGCCCGCCGCCGGGCACGGCACCCACGTCGCCGGGATCGTCGCCGGTGACGACGAGCACATGCGGGGCGTCGCCCCGGACGCGACCCTGCGGTCCTACCGGGTCTTCGGCACCAAGAACCCGGCCACCGACGACATCATCGTCGCCGCGCTCGACCGGGCCGCCGCCGACGGCGTGGACGTCGTCAACATGAGCCTGGGCGCGAAGGGGGAACGCAGCAGCAGCGTGCTCTCCCTCGCGGTCACCAACCTCGCCGACTCCGGCGTGCCCACCGTCGTCGCCAACGGCAACGGATACGCGGGCCCCTTCAACGCGGGCGCCCCCGCGGTCGCCGACGGGGCGATAGCGGTCGGCAGCACGTACAACACCCACCACCCCTACCTGGCCTTCACCCTCGACGACGGATCGTCCGCCCCCGTGCCGTACGAGGCGTCCGGCCGCGCCGCCGCCCCTCCGCCGGCCGGCGACCACCCGATCACCCCGACGACGGGCGGCTGCGAGCCGCTGCCCGCGGGCAGCCTCGAGGGGCAGATCGCCCTCTTCGAACCGAGCGGCGACCTGTACTGCCGCACGATGGACCGGGCCCGCAACGCCGAGGCCGCCGGGGCCGTCGGGGGCATCTACTACGACCCGTCCTGGCCCGCGGAGTTTCCCGGCCCGACGTGCTGCGAGAGGACCGGCATCCCGCTGGTGGGCATCCGCGGCAGCGACGCCGCGCGCATCCTCGCCGCCCCGGCCGGCACCCGGCTCACCTGGGGCGCGTACGACGGGACGCCGATGACCCCGGGCACCGCCGGGCTGATGGACCACGGCTCCTCCTGGGGGCCGGGCAACGAGCTGGAGTTCAAGCCCGACCTCGCGGCCCCGGGCGGCCACATCCTGTCGACGCTGCCGCGCGGCCTCGACCGGTACGGCGTGATGTCCGGTACGTCGATGGCCGCGCCGCACGTCGCGGGCGTCGTCGCGCTGCTGCTCGAGGAGCGCCCCGGCCTCGGCTCCGAGGAGGTGCGCGCCGCACTGCAGAACACGGCCGCGCCGCTGGCCATGACGGACACCCCGGACCGCGGCCGCCAGCCCGTCGCCCAGCAGGGCGCCGGAATCGTCGACGCGGTCGCGGCCCTGGCCGCGGTCTCCGGCGACCGGCCGACCGCCACCCCGTCCCGGTTCGCCCTGGGCGACCTGGAGGGACGGCAGCGGCTGCGCACCGCGACCGTCCACAACCCCACCGACCGGCCCGTGACCTACCGGGTGGGCGCGAGCGCCGCCGTCTCCGCGGCCCCGCCGTACACCTCGGACTGGCAGCCCACGGACGCCGCGGGCTCGGTCGACGTCCACGGGCAGGACCGGATCACCGTGCCCGCGCACGGCGAACGCCGGGTCACCGTGGCCGTCCGGCAGCCGGCGGGCGTCGCACAGGGCACTCTGTTCGGCGGCTGGGTGGAGTTCACCCGGACCGGCGCCCGCACCCCGGAGATCCGGGTGCCCTACCTCGGTGTGGCGGGCGACTTCGACGCGGTCTCCGCGATCAACCCCTCCTTCACCAAGGTCAACACCACCCTGGACAACCCGGCCCTGCGCCCCGGCTACTTCGACTTCGGCAGGAACGTCCCCACGACGGTCGACCTCACGGACACCGCCACGGGCAACGACAAGGCATGGGTCATGCTGTCGCACGGCTTCCCGATGCACGAGCGGATGCGGCTCCAGGTCCTGAACGCCCGCGGCAAGGTGGTCGCCACCCCGTACGACGAACGCTGGGTGGCCCGCAACTCCGGTGCGGGAACCGGACAGGCCTTCTTCGACTGGGACGCCACCCTCGCCGACGGCTCGCCCGCACCCGCCGGCCGCTACCGGCTGAGGTTCGTGTTCGACAAGGCGCTCGGTGACGCCCGGCACGCCCCGGGCACGGAGACCTGGACCTCCCCGGAGGTCACCCTGGTCCGCTGACCGGGCGGAATGAGAGGATCCGGTCCGTCGGGCAGGTGCACGGGGACCGGAAGGGGCGAGCGTGGGACTGGCGGAGTTCGGGCTCACGGCCCAGGAAGAAGCCGTCTACCAGGCTCTGGTCGCGGTGGAGTCCGCCACCGCCCCCGAGATCGCGCGGGCGGTGTCCGGGTCCGGTCCGGCCACCGCCCGCGTCCTGGACGCACTGACCGGCCGCGGTCTGGTCAGCCGCCGGCCGGACGGCTGCTACGTGTCCGCGCCGCCCGCCCTCGCGCTCGGCGCGGAACTGGCCGCCCGCCGCGAGAGCCTGCACCGCGCCGAGCTCGCCGTCGCCGAGCTGGTGGAGACGTACCGGACCGGCACCATGGGCCGGGCCCAGCGCGAACTGCTGGAGATCGTGACGGGGCGGGACGCGGTGCGCCGGCGCTACGTCCAGCTCCAGCTCTCCGCCCGGCGCAGCATCGACGTCCTCGTCACCGGGGACGCCCGGGTCGTCGACGAGGACAGCACCGAGGAGTCGACGGCGATGGGGCGCGGCCTGCGGGCCCGCGCCGTCATCGACCGGAACTTCCTGAGCGAGCCGCGCGCGGCCGACAACATCGACGAATCCCTCGGGCGCGGGGTCCGGGTGCGGACGACCGACGAGATACCCCTCAAGCTGATCGTCTGCGACAACGAGGTGGCCATGCTGCCCCTGTACACCGGTGACGCCGGGGCCGACCCCAGCCTCGTCCTGCGCGGCGGCCTGGTGAACCTGGCCCGGGCGCTCTTCGAGTCCCTGTGGGAGCACGCGCGCCCCTACGGCGAACCGCTCCACGGCATCGACGGCCTGGACACCCGCATCCTGCGGCTGCTGCTCGCCGGCCTCACCGACACGGCCGTGGCCGGGCAGCTGGACCTGTCGACCCGCACCGTGCAGCGGCGCATCCAGGCACTCATGCAGCGCTCCGGGGCCTCCACCCGGATCCAGCTGGGGTGGTACGCCCGGCACCACGGCTGGGCCTGATCCCGGCCCGGCCGACCCCGGACCGGCTCCGGCGGCGGCTTCCGGTCCGGGCGAGGGCGGCGAAACCGGCGGCGACGACGAACCCGGCGGCGGCAAAAAACGCACTGGGCGGTCCACGTGTGTACGTGGACCGCCCAGTGCGTTGTCCGTGCGCCGCCAGGGACTCGAACCCCGGACCCGCTGATTAAGAGTCAGCTGCTCTAACCAACTGAGCTAGCGGCGCCTGCTGACTCGAAAATAATACCTGCTCCGGAGGGGTGTCGATGACACCGGTTCCAAACCGGGGCAAAGGCCCGCAAAAGGTTCAGGCCGGAGTGCCTCAGAGTGCCATCGACAGCATCACCGGGGCCGCCCGCCGGTTCAGCGTGTGCGCCGCCGCGCGCAGCCGGTGCGCGTCCTCGACCGGGAGGGACAGCGCCAGGCAGCCCGCCGACGCCCCGGCCGTCAGCGGCACCGCGGCGCACACCGTGCCGATCGCGTACTCCTGGAGGTCGAGCACCGGCACCGTCGCCGGCTGGCTGTCCAGCTTGGAGAACAGCACCTTCTCGTTGGTGATCGTCCGCGAGGTGAGCCGGGGCGTCCGGTGGCGGGAGATGTGGTCGCGGCGGCCGTCCTGGTCGAGCTGCGCGAGCAGGCACTTGCCGACCGCCGAGGCGTGCGCGGCGGACCGGAAGTCCACCCACTCGTTGACCGCGGGGGTGAGCGGGCCGTCGGCGTACTGCGTGACCCGGATCTCGCCGTCGACGTACCGGCTGAGGTAGACCGCCGCGCCGACCGAGTCGCGCAGCTGCGCCAGCGTCCGCTGGAGCCTGGCCTCCAGGGCCTGCCGGCGGGCCCGGCCGGAGCCGAGGCGCAGCAGCGAGGAGCCGATGACGTACGCGCCGTCGGTGATCTGCTCGACGTAGCCCTCGCGGCGCAGGGTCAGCAGCAGGGAGGAGAGGTGTTCGGCGGGCAGGCCCGTCTCGCGCGAGATCCGGGCGGCCGGCACGCCGTCGTCGTGGGCGGAGATCGTTTCGAGGACACGGAAGGCGTACTGCACCGAATGGAACGGCGTGGTCGGTTCGGGCATCAGCGCCACGGTTTCCCCCCAGCAGGTTGTGACCGCAAGCTCTGCCCACACGATAGCCGTCAAGGGCCCTTCGAGGGGCGGCTGTTGGTCAACCGGTGGGAGCGCCCCGGCTCGATGAGCTGGGGCGCATTCGCCTGGCATATGCCGAAGTCATTGGCATCCAACAAGTGGCGAGGTCACAGCACCGCGTCAAGGAACTCGCGCGTACGTTCGTGCTCCGGGTCGGAGAAGATTTTTTCCGGCGGACCCGATTCGATCACCCGTCCGGAATCGAACATCAGCACTGTCTTCGAGACGTCCCGGGCGAAGTTCATCTCGTGGGTCACGCAGAGCATGGTGATGTCGGTGTTCCTGGCGATGTCGCCCAGCAGCTCCAGCACCCCGGCCACCAGCTCCGGGTCGAGCGCCGACGTCACCTCGTCCAGCAGCAGGATCTCCGGCCGCATCGCCAGGGCGCGCGCGATCGCCACCCGCTGCTGCTGGCCGCCGGAGAGCTGGGAGGGGTGCGCGTCGACCTTCCCCGACAGCCCCACCAGGTCCAGCAGCTCCCGGGCCCGGTCCTCCGCCTCGTCGCGGTCCATGCCCAGCACGCTGACCGGGGCCTCGGTGATGTTCTGCAGCACCTTCATGTTGGGGAAGAGGTTGAACTGCTGGAAGACCATGCCGATCTTCTTCCGGGCTTCGCGCAGATGCTTCTCGGGCGCCGGTTTCAGCGCCCCGCCGGGCGCCCTGACGTGGGACAGCGGGGAGCCGTCCACCCAGATCACCCCGTCGCTGACCTTCTCCAGCGTCATCAGCAGCCGCAGGATGGTGGTCTTGCCCGAACCGCTGGGCCCGATCAGGGTGACGTGCTCGCCGCGCTCCACGGAGAAGTTCAGCCGGTCGAGGACGGTGTGGTCGCCGTACCGCTTCACGACGTCGTCGAAACGGACCAGCGGATGGCCGGTGCCCGGTGCGGCGGCCGACGTGGTTTCCCCGGGGGCCGCGGTCTTGCGCAGGGGGAGGGGTTCAGTGGCCAAGACGCTTCTCCAGCTTTCTCATCAGCAGCGAGGTGGGATAGCTCGCGACCAGGAAGACCAGGCCGGCGAGCGTGAACGCCTCGGTGTACGCGAAGTGGTCGGCGCCGTACTTGCGGGCCTCGAAGACCATTTCCTGCACCGTGATCACGGCGAGGAACGGGGTCTCCTTGAACATCGAGATCGCGTAGTTGCCGAGGGCGGGCAGCACGTTGCGCACCGCCTGCGGAAGGATCACCGCCCGCCAGGTGCGCCGGGGGGAGAGCGAGAGCGCCCGGCAGGCCTCCCACTGGCCCCTGGGCACGCCGTCGATCCCGGCGCGGTACACCTCGGAGGTGTACGCGGCGTAGTGCACGCCCAGCACCACGATGCCGACCGTCAGTGGCTCCACCGAGGTGAACAGGGCCGCCGCCCCGACCAGTTGGACGAGCAGCGGGGTGGACCTGACGAACTCCGTCACGGCCCGCACCGGCACCGTCACGAACCTGCTCGGGGCCCGGCCCGCGACCGCGACGGCCAGCCCGAGGACCGCGGCGACGAGCGTGCCCAGCACCGTGGCGAGCAGGGTGACCCGAAAGCCCTCGATCAGCAGCGGCAGGGCGTCCCGGGCCGCGTTCCAGTCGAAACCGTTCACCGGGCACCCCCCGAGGCGGAGGTGACGGCCTCGGTGGCGCTGCGGCTGCGCAGCAGCGAACCCGCCCCGGTGGGCAGCCCGAGCCGCCGCTTGGCGCCCCGCTCCAGCAGGTTCATCAGCAGGGTCAGGGCGTACGCCAGCACGAAGTAGACGGCCAGCAGGGTCACGTACGCGGTGAGCGTCTCACCGGTGCGGTCGCGCAGCTGCTGGACCACGGTCATCAGGTCGGCCGCGGAGATCAGCCACAGCAGCGGGGTGCACTTCAGCAGCTGGATCAGCAGATTGGTGAACGACGGGATCATCTGCACCCAGGCCTGCGGAAGGATCACCTTCCGCATCCGGTGCAGCGGCGACATGTTCAGCGCGACGGCCGCCTCGTACTGGCCGCGCGGCACGGAGTCGATCGCCCCGCGCACCACCTCGGCACCGTAGGCGCCGTAGTTGAGGCCGAAGGCGACGACGCCGCAGAGCAGCGGCTCCAGCTCGTACCCCGTCAGCGTCGGCATCGCGTAGTAGAGCCAGAACAGCTGGATGTAGAGCGAGGTGCCGCGGAAGAACTCCACGACCACGCGCGACACGCCGCGCAGCACCAGCAGCCGGCCGACCGACATCAGACCGAGGGCGAACGACAGCAGGAGCGCGGCCAGCGCGCCCAGCACGGTGGCTTCGAGGGTCACCCACAACCCCGAGCGCACCTGCGGGAGTTCGTCGAAGAAGGCGGAGAAGAAATCATTCATGCGGCGCGGCCCGTCCCCGTCAGCCCTTGCACAGATCGGCCGTCTTCAGCGTGGCCGGCGGGAGCTCGGTCGCCGAGAAGCCGTACTCCCGGAGCAGCTCCACGTAGCGGGACCGGTCCGAGACGATCTTCTTCAGCTCGCGGTTGAAGGCGTCCCGCAGCTCCTCGTTGCCCTTGCGGAAGACGGCGCCGCCGGGGCTGTACTGCTTCGCGCCGTCGAGCTCCGGCAGGAACGCCTCGGTGACCTCGGTCTCCGGGTTGGTCCTCGCCAGCCAGCGCAGCGAGATCCCGGTGAGCAGGAACGCGTCGACCCGGCCGCCCTTGACCGCGTCGGCGCCGTCCTGCGGCTTCTGCAACGTCTTGATCCGGTCCTCGGGGATGCCCGCCCCCTCGGCGTACTTGCCCTCCACGGCACCCGACATCACACCGACGGTGATCCCGGCCTCCTTCGCGGACGCCAGGTCGGTGACCTTCTTCGGGTTGCCCTTCTTCACCATCAGGGCGGTGGGCGAGATGAACTCGGGCTCGGAGAAGAGGGCGTTGGCGCAGCGCTCGGGCGTGATCGCCATGCCGGCGCTGACCACGTCGTACTTGCCCGCCTGGAGCCCGGGGATCAGGCCGTCCCACTCGGAGAGCGTCGGCTTGAGCTCGTCGACGCCGAGCGCCTTGAAGATCTCCCGGTGCAGGGTGGGCGCCTCGCCCTTGAGCTCCTTGCCCTCCAGGTAGCCGTACGGGGCCTCGTTGGCGTACGCCACCCGGACGAAGCCCTGCTTGCGAAGCTTGTCGAGCGCACCCGCACCGTCCGCGGAACCGGCGTCGGTCTTGCTGCACGCGGAGAGCAGTCCGGGGACGACGAGCAGTCCGCCCACGGCCGCCGATCGGTTCAAGAAGCCCCGGCGGGACAGGTTCGGGAAGTCAGCCATGGTTCGCAATCTCCTGGAGGGATCGAACGGTCCGGACAGGGGGAGCGCCTGCCCGATCCCGCACGTCTATGCAGAAAGCGACCGCATGTGACCGAACGGTGGCCGGAGCGTGACCTTCCCGTGTCTCCTCCGGGCGGGTTCGAATTCCGGGGCGGGGTGCCAAATGCCTTATGGAAAGAGGGAGATGGCGATCCGTCTGATCTGTTCGTCCGTCACTGCTCGTTGGCAGGACCGCAGTACGGCCCCGCCGGGCTCAATCGCCCCGTCCGGAGAAGGGCACGTACCCGCGCCGCTTGTCCACCACGTTCGGCAACGGGGCGCCGGACAGCCACAGTTCGTACATCGCCACGAACTGCTCGCCCAGCCGGTCCCGCCAGCCCACCGTGTCCCCGCTCATGTGCGGCGACACGATCAGGTCCGGCACGTCCCAGAGCGGGCTCGCCGGCCCCAGCGGCTCCTGCTCGAAGACGTCCAGCGCCGCCCCCGCGATCCAGCGCTTGCGCAATGCGTCGGCCAGGTCCTCCTCCACGACCATCGGCCCGCGCCCCACGTTGACGAAGCGGGCCGACGGCTGCATCAGCCCGAAGAACCGGGCGTCGAACAGGCCCCGGGTCGCCTCGGTCAGCGGTGCCGCGCAGATCACCCAGTCGGCCAGGGCCGCCAGCCGGTCCAGGTCCTCGGGGCCGTGGACGGTGCGCCGCGCGGTGCGCCCCACCAGCGCCACCTTGACCCCGAGGGGCATCAGCAGCCGGGCGATCTCCCGTCCGATCGGGCCCGCGCCGACGACCACCGCCCGGCTGTTCACGAGTGTCCCGCTCTCCCGGTGGCGCCACTGCCGACGCTGCTGGAGGTCCAGCGTGCCCGGGAGGTCCTTCGCGAACGCCAGCATCAGGGCCGTCACGTACTCGGCCACCGGCCGCTCGAAGATGCCCCGGGCATTGGTCAGCACCGTGTCGGAGGCGACCAGCTCCGGGCACAGCAGCCGGTCCACGCCCGTGCTCGCCGTGTGCACCCACGCCGGGCGGGGCCCCTCGCCGGGCCAGGCGGCCCGTACCGCGTCGGAGGCGAAGTCCCACACCAGCAGCACATCGGCCTCCGGGAGCCGGGCGGCGAGCCCGGCCCCGTCGGTGTACCGGATGCGGGCCCGGCCGGTCAGCCGGCCCAGCCGCGGTGACGGATCGGTGTCCAGGACGAGCAGGGTGGGCTCTGACATGGGGGGTGGTCGCTCCGTTCCGCTGCGCCGAGTCCGGGAAGGGCGGATGGACCACGCTCGCAGCCACGCCCCGCCCCGTCAACAGGTCGTGGTGGGGGTGGAGACGGATGGGGGAATACTGGGATGAAACGAAGAAAACGGGGGAGAGGTGAGCGGCGCCGCGCGCCCCGGACCGGTCCGGCCGGTTCCGGCCCGGGCGGGCAGGCGCGGGAAGGCGGGAAGCGTGGACATGACGACTGTCGGCTTTCTCTACCCCGGACGTTCCGCGGTGGACGACTTCCCGCGGATGGAGATCCTGCTCGACGCGGTCCGGCTCGTCGTGTACCGCACCGATGTCGACGAGGATTCCTACGGGGTCGACGCGCTGGTGCGGACCGGGGCGCCCGAGCGCCTGGCCGCCGGGGTGGAGGAGCTCCAGCGCTCCGGTGTCGAGGCCGTCGTGTGGGCGAGCGCGGGCGGCAGCTTCCTGTACGGCTGGGAGGGCGCCCACGAGCAGACCGCGACCCTGGCCAGGGCGGTGGGCGTGCCCGCCTCCAGCACCTCGCTCGGCTTCGCCCACGCGGTACGGGAGCTGGGCGCCGACCGGGTCGCCGTCGCCTCCACCTACCCCGAGCACATCACCGCCCTGCTGCTCGACTTCCTCCGCGCCGCGGGCGTCGGGGTGGCCGCCGCCGACTCCGCCGGTCTCGGCTCGGCCGCCGAGGCCGCGGCCTGGGGCCCGGACCGGGTGCGGGAGTTCGCCGTCGCCGCCGACCGGCCGGAGGCGGACGCGGTGCTGCTGCCCGACACGGCGCTGCACACCGCCGGTCACGAGGTGGAGCTGGAGGAGGCCCTCGGCAAGCCGGTCCTCACCGGGAACCAGGTGACGGTCCGGGAGGGGCTGCGGCTGGCGGGCCGGCGCGCCTGGTCCCCGAGGCTGGGCAGGCTCTTCGCCCGCCGGGAGGCGCCTCCGGCCCCGGTGGCGACCTGGGGCGAGGGCCGCGCTTGGGCGCACAGCGGGAAGCGCGGACACCGGGAGAGGTGACCGGTCCGCACGGAACACGTGGCCCGACGGGCGCGCGGCCCCGGATTCACGTTCCGTACGGCCTCCAGTCCCGCCCGGCCCCGCCGGTTCCGGATCGGGTTCCCCTTGCGCGGGAATAAGCGGAGACTCCCTCCTGTTCTGTTCTCCCGGACGTACGAGCAAGGCGCGGACGCATCACCGGAGAGGCCAGGACGTGGACGAGATTCGAGGCGACGAAATCCGTGGCAGGACGGCGGGAACGGCCCCGGTGCCGCTCTCCGTACTCGACCTGGTGACCGTGGGGCAGGGCCGCACCGCCACCCAGGCGCTGCGCACCTCCGTGGACATCGCGCAGCTCGCCGAGCGCCGGGGCTTCCACCGCTACTGGGTCGCCGAGCACCACTCCATGCCCGGCGTCGCCTCCTCCTCGCCCGCCGTGATCCTGGCCCACCTCGCCGCCCGCACCGAGCGCATCCGGCTCGGCTCCGGCGGGGTGATGCTGCCCAACCACGCGCCGCTCGTCATCGCCGAGCAGTTCGGCACCCTGGAGGCCATGGCCCCGGGCCGCATCGACCTCGGCCTCGGCCGGGCCCCCGGCACCGACGGGGCCACCGCCGCCGCGCTGCGCCGCAGCGACCGGCTGAACGAGGGGGCGGACGACTTTCCGCAGCAGCTCGCGGAGCTGACCAGGTTTCTGGACGACGACTTCCCCGACGGCCACCCCTACGCCCGTATCCACGCGGTCCCCGGCCCGGTCCAGGGCACGGCCGACGGCGGCGTGCAGTCCACGGCCCGGCCGCCGGTCTGGCTGCTCGGCTCCTCCGGCTTCAGCGCCCGGCTGGCCGGGGCGCTCGGCCTGCCCTTCGCCTTCGCCCACCACTTCTCGGCGCGGAACACAGTGCCCGCCCTCGACCTGTACCGGGAGTCGTTCCGCCCGTCCGCGGTGCTCGACACCCCGTACGCCCTGATCGGTGTCGCGGCCCTGGCCGCCGACGACGAGCGCGAGGCCCGCCGCCAGGTGCTCACCGGGGCCCTGTCCATGGTCCGCCTGCGCACCGGTCGCCCCGGCCTGGTCCCGACGCCCGAGGAGGCGGAGGCGTACGCCTTCAGCCCGATGGAGCGCGAGTTCGTCGACGGCTGGCTCGCCGACATCGTCCACGGCACCCCGGACGAGGTCCGCACCGGTCTCGACGCCCTGGCCAAGCGCACCGGCGCCGACGAACTGATGATCACCGCCAACGCCCACGGCGGGGAGGCCCGGCTGCGCAGCTACGAACTGATCGCCGACGCGTACGGACTGCCCACGGCCGTCTGACCCACGGTGGCCTGACCCACGGTGGCCCGGGTCGCGCCCAGAGCCTGAATCCCGGGATCCCGGGTCAGGCGGGCAGTTTTCCGCTGCCGATCAGCTCGGCGATCCGCTCCGGGGCCACCGCGCGCGAGTACAGCCAGCCCTGCCCGGTGTCGCAGCCGATCCTGCGCAGCCGTTCCGCCTGCCCGGCCGTCTCCACGCACTCCGCGGTGACGGTCAGGCCCAGGCGGTGCGCCAGCTGCACCATCGCCTCGACGATCGTCTCGTCGGCCGGACTCGGATGGGCGCCGTCGTCGTAGCGGAAGCCGCGGACGAACGAGCCGTCCAGCTTCAGCACGGAGACCGGGAGCCGGCTCAGATAGGCGAGGTTCGAGTAGCCGGTGCCGAAGTCGTCGATGGCGATGCGCACCCCCATGGCGCTGAGCGACTGGAGGGCCTGGAGCGGCCGGCCCGCCGAACCCATCACCGCGGACTCGGTCAGCTCCAGTTGCAGCAGTGCCGGATCGAGGCCGGTCTCGGCGAGGATCTCCGCGACATCGGTGACCAGGTCGGAGTCCCAGACCTGGCGCACGGCGACATTGACGCTGATGAACAACGGCGGCTCGGCCGGATGGTCGAGCTGCCAGCGCCGGGCCTGGCGGCAGGCGGACCGGAGCACCCACCGGCCGAGCTGGACGATCGAGCCGTCCTCCTCGGCGATCGCGACGAACCGATTCGGCGAGAGCATGCCGAACTGCGGGTGGTTCCAGCGCACCAGCGCCTCCACCCCGTGCACCACCCCGTCGGCCATGCCGACCAACGGCTGGTACTCGATGGTGAACTCGCCGCGCTCCACGGCGGGCCGCAGGTTCGAGGAGAGCGTCTGCCGGGTCATCCGGTGGGCGTTGCGCTCCGGGTCGAAGACCGTCCAGCGGGCCTTGCCGTCCGCCTTCGCCCAGTACAGCGTGGTGTCGGCGGCCTGCATCAGCCCGGTGGCCGAGGTCCCGGCCACCGGGCGTTCCACCACCCCGATCGACGCGGACACGGAGAGCCGCTGCCCGGCCAGGTCGAAGGGCTGCTGGAGCGCGAGGAGCACCGCGCGGGCCAGGTCGGTGAGCTGCTGCGTACCGGTGGAGTCCTCGACCAGGATCGCGAACTCGTCGCCGCCCAGCCGGGCCACGAGGTGCGAGCCGGGGCGGCGCGGGCCCTCCTGCTCCGCGCAGTCGGTGAGCCGCGCGGCGACGGCGGCGAGCAGCCGGTCGCCGACCCGGTGGCCCATCGTGTCGTTGACGGCCTTGAAGCCGTCCAGGTCCAGGTAGCAGACCCCGACCCGGCCGCTCCCGGATTCGGTGCCGTCGTCCTGGTGGGAGGGGTTCTCCAGGACGGCGGTGAGCCGCTCGAAGAACAGCGTCCGGTTGGGCAGCCGGGTCACCGGATCGTGCATCTGGAGGTGGCGCAGTCGTTTCTGCAGCTCGCGCCGGTCGCTGATGTCCGAGACGGAGAGCAGCACCTGCCCGGCCCCCCGCGTGCCGCCCGCGCCCGTGTCCGTACCTGTCCCGTGCTCCGGGCCCGGCATCGGTACGACGGTGACCTCGGCCCACAGCGAGCGGCCGTCGGGGTGCTTGAGCTGGTGGGTGCGGCGGAACCGGGAGCGCCGTCCGTGCAGCACCTCGCGGTACGCGTGCCAGGTGCGGCCGTCCGCCGCCAGGTCGAGCAGATCGGCCGCGGACTGGTGGGCCAGCGCCGTGGCGGGGCGGCCGAGGAGGTTGCCGAGGGCGTCGTTGGCGGTGACGACCAGGCCCTCGCGGTCGACCACCGCCATCGGGAGCGAGGCGGCCCGGAACGCCGCCCGGTAGCCGTGCGGCTCGGAGTCGCAGCCCCCGACGGGGGGCCACGGCCGGTCACGTTCCGTGGTCGACGGCCCCGCGGAACAGGGGGGCGTGCCCGTCGGGGGCTGCGGCCCTTCGGACGTTCCGCTCACCGTTCGCTCCTGCCGTGCAGTTCGGTTTTGAACAGGTGTGGCCGGACTGGCCCGCCGCGCGGACCGCCTCGACCGCAGGCGGAAACCGCGTGGGAAAGCCTGGTGAAGCATAGAGGCAGGGGCCAGGGCCGTTCCAGCGCCCCGACCCTTCCACGCCTCGCGTACGCCTCGCATGGGTCATTCGCGCGCCGATCTGATTTGCCCACAAGTGATTGTTTTTGAGTGTTTCTGCTTCCATGCAATGCCTTGATGATTGGTTGTGACTGTCCGTGAAGATCGGGGGTCCGGTCGGTCGCTGACTCGACTGGGGCAGCACAACAGGACGAAAGTCCTGAATCATCACAGGGTGGGGGCGTGATCGCATCTCGCACCCGGAGGTAGACGTGCCGCGTCAGCGCAGAACCGGGGGAGCGGAGAGGCCGAGTCTGCGCGGTGTGGGCGCGGCCCTGACCTCTCTTCTGGCGCTCGCCGCCACCTCCCTCGTCGCCGGACCTGCCGCGGCCGCCACCGGCGAGGCGGGCCCGTGCGCCCTGCCGCGCACCGAGGCGCACCACTCGCTCGGCGTGAGCGACTGGAACGACGCCTACCCCCGCCCCGACCGCCCCCTCGACGCGGTCATGATCTTCCTGTCCTTCCCGGACCACCGCCCCGCCGTCACCCCCGGCGAACTCGCCGCCGACCACTTCCCCGCCACCACCCAGTTCTTCCGGCGCGCCTCGTACGGGAAGTTCACCCTGCGCCCGCACCCGCTGCGGCAGTGGATCCGGATGCCCGAGACGTCCGACCACTACGGCATACGGCGCGACTGGGACAACGGCCGGCGCGGCGCCTATCTGCGCGACGCGGTGGCCGCGGCCGATCCGCAGGTCGACTTCTCCCGGTACGCCGTCGTCTACCTGGTCGCCGATCCGGACGCCCCGGGCGTCGACTCCGACGCCACCAAGGTCGTCAACTTCGACGAGCCGCTGCACGCCGACGGCACGGACATCCGGCGCGTCGTCACCGTCTTCGAGCGGCACCCGCCGGACCGCAACGTGCTGGCGCACGAGACCGGCCACGTCTTCGACCTGCCCGACCTCTACCACCGGCCGGCCGACGGCAAGGGCGACTGGGACACCCACGTCGGCGACTGGGACGTGATGGGCAGCCAGTTCGGACTCGCGCCGGATCTCTTCGGCTGGCACAAGTGGAAGCTGGGCTGGCTGGACCGCAGGCAGGTGGTCTGCGTCCAGAGCAGCCGGGACATCACCCTGGAACCGATGGCGGCCGTGCCCGCCCCGGGCGTCTCCCTCGGCACCCGGCTCGCGGTGATCAGGACCGGCGAGGACAGCGCTGTCGCCGTTGAGGCGCGCAGCTCCACCGGGAACGACAGCACGACCTGCACCGAGGGCGTCCTGCTCTACCGGGTGCACAGCAAGACCCCGTCCGGCGGCGGTCCGGTCGAGGTCATCGACACCCACCCCGAAACCGGCGGCTGCGGGGACCGGTCGGTCTACGCCCCGCTCGCGGACGCCCCGCTGCGGGTCGGCGAGGCGTACAGCGTCCCCGGCGGGCACACCAGGGTCGAGGTCGCGGACCGGACCCCGTCGGGCGCCTGGACCGTCCGGATCACCACCGGCGTGTAGCGCCCTTCGCGGCGTTCCTCCGCTTTCCCGCAGTTCTCCCGCGCATGAAAAAGCCCCCTCGCTTCCGCGAGGGGGCTTCTCCCGTCTGTGCGCCGCCAGGGACTCGAACCCCGGACCCGCTGATTAAGAGTCAGCTGCTCTAACCAACTGAGCTAGCGGCGCCTGCTGACGTCGTAGACCTTAGCACTCTGATCGGCGGGAGGAAAAATCGGTTCCCGGGCCGTCGCGGAGGGCGTCGACCTGGTCACCCGCACACAGGCCCAGAGCAGTACGTCGGGCCCGGGCAGCCAGGGGGTACGGGTGTCGGGGGCGACCACCCAGCGGGGGTCGGAAGCGGCGGGTGCGCAGGTCAGGGGTGGAACGGTGACCGCGTCCCCGGTGCCGTGGCAGAGCAGTGGCGGAACCTTTCCGTCGCTGCCGTCACCGTCCCCGTCGATGCCTCCCGGGGCCTCGGCGCCCTCGTCGTCCCACGGCTGCGGGGCCATGGCCGCCCGCGGCCCGGGGCCGCCGCCCCACTCCTCCCAGTCGAGCAGCGACGGCAGCCGCTGGGCGGTGCCGGGGGAGGCGAACAGCAGCATCCGGCCGCGGTGCGTGGCGACGGGGCCGGACCCCGGACCGTCGGACCACAGGTGCTCCAGCATCCGGCGCCCGAAGAGGGTGGGCACGTTCACCACGTCGAAGGCCGATCCGCACGGCAGCACCCCGGGCGAGGAGGGGCGGGCCTCCCACTGGGCCAGCGTGCTGCGCGGATAGGCGGCGGCACCGGCGAGCCAGGCGGCCCCGGCCGCCGTGACCTGGGACGTCTGATGCACCGGGCTCCGGTGGTGCGGGGCGGGCAGGACGCCGACGTCGTGGTGCGGGGTCTCGCCGGGACGGAGGATGGTGTCGTCTGGCAGCCATGCGGTCATGCGCCCATGTCTACCGGGAGTGATCAAGTTGATTCCGAGAGTTGCCGGAAATCGGGACAGGGCGGGGTGGCAAGGAGTATCTTGCGCGCGGGCATATGCCAGAGGTCGTAACCGGGGGCGTCGTACGCCGTCAGGAGAGCGTCCGGCCCAGCAGGCCCCGGCCGAACTCGACCATCTTCCTGGCGTAGTCCTCGGTCCACTCCGCGCGCTCCGCGATGTCCGCCGTCGTCAGCCGGTCGAACCGGCGCGGATCGGCGAGCCGGGCGGCGGCGATCGCCTGGAACTCGACCGCGCGGTCGGTCGCGGCCCGGAACGCCAGGGTCAGCTCGGTGGCGCGGGACAGCAGCTCCTTCGGGTCGTCCATCGACTCCAGGTCGAAGAAGTGCTCGGGATCGGCGACGGCCGCCGACGGCTCGAAGAGCAGGGGCGCCGGACGCATCCGCTGCCGTTCGTTCCGCTCGGGCTGTGGCATGTGGTGTTCCCTCCTCGGATGGGCCGGACGGCCACCCTCCATTGTCCAACGTCCCGCAAGTGGGCCCGGATCCCGGCCGCCACGCCCCCGGCCGGACCGCCGTTCGTACGGCCCTCCCGGCCGGGTCACCGGTGGGGGAGCGCGGACGCCGCTTTCTCCAGCTCGTCGACGCTGCCGGACATGATGG
This sequence comes from Streptomyces sp. ML-6, assembly GCF_030116705.1. NCBI lineage: Bacteria > Bacillati > Actinomycetota > Actinomycetes > Kitasatosporales > Streptomycetaceae > Streptomyces > Streptomyces sp. ML-6. Next base: position 2,591,770 of record NZ_JAOTIK010000001.1, on the reverse strand, counting down.
CGCGGACGTGCTCGGTGATGTGCTCGACGGGCCAGTCCCACCAGGCGACGGCGAGGAGCCGGGCGACGGTCTCCTCGTCGTGACGGATGCGGATCAGGCGGGCGGGGTTGCCGCCGACGATGCCGTAGTCGGGCACGTCGGAGGTGACGACGGAACCGGCGGCGATGATCGCGCCGTGCCCGATGCGCACGCCCGGCATCACCGTGGAGCCGTAACCGAACCAGACGTCGTTGCCGACGACGGTGTCGCCCCGGTTCGGCAGCCCGGTCAGCAGGTCGAAGTGCTCGCTCCAGGAACCGCCCATGGAGGGGAACGGGAAGGTGGACGGGCCGTCCATCCGGTGGTTGGCCCCGTTCATGATGAACCGCACACCGGTGGCCAGCGCGCAGTACTTCCCGATGACGAGCCTCTCCGGGCCGTAGTGGTACAGCACGTTGCGGGTCTCGAACGCGGTCGGGTCGTCCGGGTCGTCGTAGTACGAGAAGTCCCCGACCTCGATCAGCTCGGACTTCACCAGGGGCTTCAGCAGCACCACCCGAGGCTGTCCGGCCATCGGGTGCAGGACGGTCGGGTCGGCGGGGACGGCGGGGACGGCGGGTTCGGGCACGGGGTGATTCCTTGTCGTTCGTCGGTCGGCGGCCATCGTTTGTTGGTCGTTGGTCGTCAGTCGTCGGGCCCGGGTCAGGGACGCCAGGTCACCCGGCGCTCCGCCAGATGCGCCAGCACCGCGTGGTTCGCCTCCCAGCCGTCCGGGAACTTCACCGTGACGCCCAACTGCACCGGCTCCGTGGACGGGTGCTCGTCCAGCAGTTCCGTGACGCCCGCCCGGCACACCACGACGCAGGCGTGCCGGTGGCGCGAGGCCAGTACGCAGAGCCGGCCCGTCTCCAGGTGGAAGGCAGTGGCGTCGGGGCGGCCGGACAGCGGGTGCAGGACCACCGTCACGTCGAACTCGCGGCCCTGGAGCCGGTTCGCCGTGTCCACCGCGACGCCGCTCACGCCCAGCTCCGCGAGCGCCGCCCGGACCGCCGCCGCCTGGTCGCGATGGGCGGTGCCGACCGCGATCCGGTCCGCCGTCACCGGCACCGGGTCCGGCGAGCGCTCGCTGGTCGCCGCGCCGCCCCGGTCCAGGAGCCGGCGGACCACCAGCGCCACCGCCCGCACCGCCTCCGGATCGGTGCGCGGCGTGTGCCTGGCCGGGAGTTCGAGCAGTCCCCAGCCGGACTCCGCGGCCTCGTCCAGCACCCGGTCCGGGGCCGAGCCGTCCGACGCGACGCCGAACGACAGCCGCCGGTCGCCGTGGCCCGTCCCGCTGCGGAACGGGGTGTACGGGTAGAACGCGTCCGAGACCAGCGGGGCGGCGGACGCCGGTAGCCGCCAGGACACCGGCAGCCGGTGCTGCGGCAGTTGGGGATTGTGCGCGAGCAGGGTGGAGACCGCGCTCGCGGACGGGTCGTACGACAGCCCCGCCCACTGGTCCGCGCCCACGATCGAGAACGGGTCCAACTGCCCCGGGTCGCCGACGAACAACGCCCGCTCGAAGAGCCCCGCCACGGCCAGCAGCGCGTCCGAACGCATCTGGTACGCCTCGTCGACGATCGCGTGCCCCCACGGCTCCACGTTCTTCACGTGCGCCCACTTGGCGGCCGTCGAGATGACGACGTCCAGCCCGGCCAGATCGGCCGCCTTCGCCGACTTCCGTACGTTGGCCAGGCCGTCCAGCACCTTGTCGTACGGGTCGGAGTCGTTGCTGTGCAGCCGGCCCACCGGCAGCCCCGGGTCCTTCTCCGCCAGCCGCACCACCAGGTCGTCGACCTGGGCGTTGGTCTGCGCGACCACCATCAACGGATGCCCCGCAGCCGCGAGTTCGAGCGCGGCGCGCACCACGAGCGTCGACTTGCCCGCGCCCGGCGGGGAGTCCACCACGATGCCGCGCGACGTACCGCCGAGGGTGTCGGCGAGGATCGCGTCGGTCGCCTGCGCGGCCCGCGCGCCCGGGTCGAAAACGTCCGTCACAGCAGGTCCTCCGCGGTCACCGGGTCGGGATGCTCGGCGTGCCCGGCCGCCGCGCCCGGCGGACCGCCGTGCGTCCAGGGCGTCTCCTCCGGGTCCGGCAGCTTCGGGCCGCCGCGCTGGTCGTGCTCGAACAGGGTCCAGGCGATCCGGTCGCCCGGCTCGGGCACCGAACCCGGGGCGGGCTCCTTGCTCCGGCCCATCCGGTCGAGGACCCGCAGCACCAGCGACGGCGCGCCCCCGTCCTCCGGTTCGGCGTACGCCACGAACTCGGCGGTCTGCGGCCTGCCGTCCAGCGAGCGGTACACCTTGGTGCGCTCGCCCAGATGCGGACGCTCGTCCGTGCGCACCGTGACCAGGGGGCGCGGGGAGGGGCGCCTGGACTCGCTGTACGCCATCACCACCTCCGTCACCTCGCCCACGAACGCCTCCCCGGCCAGCCGTCGGCCGGCCAGCACCAGCGGATCGTCCAACGCCTCCTGGGCCTCCAGCTGGGCCTGCGCCGTCTCACGCGAGGCCAGTTTCTGTGCCGCCGTCACCGCGTCGTCCCGGCGCGGCTGCGGCGGCTCGCCGGAGCGCACCCGGTCCCGGTGACCGGTGAACGACCAGCGGTCCCTGGTCCAGCGGTCCTCGACCCGGGCCCCCTCGGGCAGCCCCCGCAGCAGGTCGAGCCCCCGCCACACCGCGTCCCACGCCGGCCGCATCACCCCGGCCAGCAACGCCCTGATCTCCCGCTCGGCGGCGGTCACCCCGGCGAGCAGGGCATCGGCCGCGAGACCGTCCTCGGCCGCCGCGAGCGCGGTGCGGGCCCGGTCGTACCGCTCGATGGCGGGCGCCAGCAGCCGGTTGTCGAACGCCGGGTCCGTGGCCGGACCGGCCGGCGGGCACCACAACTGGCCCTCCTCGTCCCGCTCCCGCTCCGCACGCAGCGCCGCCGACGCCCCCGAGCCGCCCGCCGGGACGTCGATCCAGGCGAGCAGCGCGCCCAGGTGCTGGTCCTCCAGGCTGCTCTGCCCGGTCGCCCAGTGCCGGTTCAGCAGATCCGTCGCGGCGAGCAGCAGGGAGGAGCCGGGCACCCGGGCCCGCTCCCCGTAATGCGTCAGCCAGCGGCCCAGCAGCGGTACGCGGGCGGGTGCGGGATACGGTGCGTCGGGGTCGTCCTCGGCCGTGCGCCGGAACCGCATGGAACGGCCCAGCAGCCGGACGAACTCCACGCCCGCCCGGCTCGGCACGATCAACTGCGGCGCGTCCGCGCACAGCTCGACCTCGACCTTGACCTTCTTCCCGGTCGCCGGATCGGTCTCGTTGCGCTCGGCCGGCTCGACGACGTCCTCGTACGCCTCGAGGTGCGGCAGCACCGCCTCGGCCAGCTCGGCGAGGAACGCGAACCGCAGGTCCCGGTCGCGCGGCTGCGGGACCGCCAGCAGCCGGGGGGCCTCCCGGTCCGTCCCGACGAGCGCGCCCAGCGGGGCACCGGCCTCACCGGCCGTGGTCAGCGGGACCAGGACGAGCGGCCGGTCGGTCAGATGCCGGTGCCGGACCGTCGTCAACGGCTGCGCCCGGCCGCTCTCCACGGCCTCCATCCGGGCCAGGGTGCTGATCAGCGACATGCCGCACCGCCCTCCAGCGCCTCGGCGCGCAACGCCGCCGCCCGTCGCAGGGCCGCGACCGTCGGGTCCGCCGGATCGCCCTCCTTGCCCGCGGCGGCGGCCAGCACCTCGCCCACCGTGGTCAGCCCGCCCAGCTCGCCGCGCACGCTCCGCCCCAACGCCTCCACCGCACCGGCCTCCTTGGCCCGCTCCCGGCAGTGGAAGGCCAGCTCGCAGGCGGCCAGGCACTCCGGGGCGTACGCCGCGTCGACCGATGCGACCGCGGCGTCCAACTGCTGTCGGGGGCACCCCGGATCGAAGGTGGTGCCCTCGGGCAGGGCCGCCGCGATGTCCTCCAGCCGGGTCAGCCGGGTCAGCTGACGCCGGGTGACCGCACGCTGCTTGCGCACGTCGACGACCGAGGCGGTGGGCAGGTTGGAGAAGTCCTTCGGGCAGACCAGCAGCACCCGGTGACCGACCCGGGCTCCCTCGGTCAGCTCCGCGATCCGCTCCAGCGCCAGGACGTAGACGGCGGACTGCCGGGCCGCGGCGCCGACCTTGGCCGCGTCGGCGGAACCGTCGAGCATGGGGAAGGACTTGATCTCGATGACCGTCCAGGTGCCGTCCGGATGCACCGCCACCGCGTCCGGCTCCAGATAGGCGGGGGAACCCGCCACGTCCAGGGCCAGCATCGGGTGGTCCAGCAGCGCCCAGCCGCCCGCCCCGGTCGCCTCGCGCAGGGCCAGGGCGGTACGCGCGGCGCGGCCCTCGGGACCGGCCGCCGTCAGATCGGGCACCAGGACCTCGCGCGGCTCCCCGGCGCCGCCGCCCAGCCGTTCGTACAGCAGTCGCATCAGCTCCGCGCCGCCGTCGCCCTTGACCTTGGCCTCGAAGGCGTTGCCCCGGACGAGGGCGAACTGCGACTGGCCGAAGGGCGCCGGTGAGCCGAGCGCCTCGGCCAGCGCGCCCTTGTCCACCCCGGCACCGTCCAGCAGGGCGCGGCGCCGGCACCCGGGATTGGCGGCGAGGGCGGCCAGCGCGCGGGCGTCCAGCGGGCGCGGGGCCACATCGGGGCCCCGCAGCTCAGCGAGCCGCCGCCGGAGCGTCACCGCCCCCCGCTCCCGCTCCGGCGGGGGCGGCGGAGGCGGCCCGGGACGCACGAGCGGCCGGGGGGTCTGCGTCGGCCGGTGACGCGGCGTCGGTGGAGTCTGCGGAGGAGGTCCGCTGGCCGGGGATTCGCTCACCCGCCGAAGTGTTGCATCCGACACTGACAATCGGGGACTTGGCCGGCGGGGCGATCTGCGGGAACCGGGTTCCGACCCGGTCCTTGACCCGGTCCGCGAGCCGCATCACGGGCCGGGCGAGCAGGGCCCCGACGCCCATCACGGCGGCGCCCGCGACCGCGTCGAGCAGGTAGTGGTTGGCCGTGCCCATCACCACGAACGTGGTGATCAGGGGGTAGGCGATGCCCAGGGCCCGCAGGTACGGGTTCCGGCAGTGGCGCCACATCAGGATCCCGCACCAGAGCGACCAGCCGACGTGCAGGCTCGGCATCGCCGCGTACTGGTTGGTCATCCCGCCCATGCCGCGCGGGGCGCTCGCCTCGGTGCCCCACCAGCCGTACGAGCTGTACTGCGCCATGGTGTCGACGAAGCCGTGCTTCGCCTCCAGCAGCCGGGGCGGGCAGGTCGGCATCAGCGTGAAGCCGATCAGGCCGAGCATCGTGGAGGTCATCAGCCAGGTGCGGGCCCTGCGGTACACCTCCTGCCGGCGGCGGAACAGCCAGACCAGGACGATCGGGGTGACCAGGTAGTGCAGGGACGCGTACGCGAAGTCGGAGGGTATGCCTATGGAGGGGTGGGCGGTGAGCAGCCGGTTGAGCGGGTGCTCGGCGTTGAGGTGGAAGGCCTTCTCCAGGCGCAGGATGGCCAGGCCGTTGTCGATGGCCGTGGACACGTCGCCGCGGGCCACCAGCCGACCCCCCGAATAGGCCGCGTACACCAGGACCAGCAGCGACAGCTCGGTCCACCATCGGGGCCGCGGGCGCGCCTCGGGCGCGGTGCTGGCATGCTGCATCCGGAAGCTCTCCATCATGTGTTCATGCGACCGACGGCGGGCGTTCAACCGTACGGTGCGAGTCGGTCGCGACTCCTCCGGGGTCCCGGCGGGGTCTCGTGCGCACGGATTTCTCCGCGTCCCGTGGGACGCCGGTTCGGCCCCGGAGGTTGCCTCACGATCACGTGAGCGATGATGGGAGAACCGGACGATCATTCTGTCGTGATCCCCGGCCCAAGATCTCGGTTTCAGGGAGAGCCGTCATGGCACCGCGTATCCTGCTCGCCCGGCACGGCCAGACGGAGTGGTCCGTCCGGGGCAACCACACCGGCAGGACGGACATCCCGCTCCTCGACACCGGGCGGGCCGGCGCCAAGCTCCTCGGCGAGCGGCTGCATCGCCGCCCATGGGCGGAGATCCCGGACCTGGAGGTCCGCACCAGCCCGCTGCTGCGGGCCGGCGAGACCTGTGCCCTCGCCGGGTTCGGGGACCGGGCCGAGCCGTGGGACGCGCTGCTGGAGTGGGACTACGGGGCGTACGAGGGGATGACCCCGGCCGAGATCAAGGCGATCCGGCCCGACTGGTTCATCTGGCGCGACGGCGTCCCGCAGGGCGAGACCCTGGCCGAGCTGTCCGCCCGCGCCGACGAGATCGTCGAGTGGGCCCGGTCCGCCGACCGCGACGTGCTGGTCTTCGCGCACGGGCACATCCTGCGGGCACTGGGCGCCCGGTGGCTCGGCGAGGACGTGTCGTTCGCGGCCCGCATCAGACTCGACCCGACGTCCCTGTCGGTACTGGGATGGGCGTACGGGGCCCCCGCGATGGAACGCTGGAACGACACGGGCCACCTGGAGCGGTGACCCACCCGGGCCGCCGGACCCGGGGCGTGGGCGTAGGCGTCATCACCGTGGTGCGCCGCTCACTTTGACGTGCCGCTCACTTCGGCGTACCGCTCGGCGTGTCGCTCACTTCGGCGTACCGCTCCAGGAACTCCCGTACCTCCGGGGTGCCCCGCTGCGGCCTCAGCGCCGTCACCGACCCGGCCAGCATCGCCCGGATGCGGGTCGACCGGACGCGGTCCAGCAGGTCGAGCACCCGGTGTCCCTCCGCCGCCGCCTCCGCGGCCCGGCCCGCGCGGCCCAGGTCCCAGGTCAGCTCGGCCCGGTACAGCGCCAGGTTCCGGGTGAAGTGCGGGTCCTGGAGCCGCACCGCACGCCGCGCGTGGTGGGCGGCCCGCGACCACTCGCCCAGCACCGACCAGCACTGCGCCTCCAGGAACTCCAGCTCCGCCTCCCGGAAGAAGCTCATCCACTCCGGGTCGGCGTCGGACCGGCCGCGCCCGAACGCGGTGTGCGCCCGGCCGATCGCCCGCTCGCAGCCGGTGCGGTCCCCGAGCCCCGCCCGGCCCCCGGCCTCCCGCAGCGCGAGCAGCGCCAGCAGCCGGGGCGAACCCAGGGGCCGCGCCGCCCGCTGCCCGGCCTCCGCCGCGCCGACCGACTCCCGGGGGCGTCCGGTGTCCCGGGCCAGGAACGAGGCGTTGCAGAACGCGTGCGCCTCCAGCGCCGCGTCGCCCGCGACCCGGGCCGTGGCCAGCGCCTCCGCGTAGTGCGAGCGGGCGTCCTCGAAGCGGCCCGAGTCATGGGCCAGCCAGCCCACCGAGATGGCCAGTTCGCCCGCCCCGGCGTGCAGCCGGCCGGCCGTGGAGCGCTTGGCGGCGACGCCGGAGTCGAGCAGCGCGTACGCGATCCGCAGCGGGTGCGAGGCCTTGCGGTACAGGCCGTCGGCGCCGTGCCGGTCGTCGAGCAGCCGGATCTGCCGTACCGCCTTCTCGACGGCGCTCACCTCGGCCTCACCCACCCGGCGCGGGGCGGGGCGGGCGGCAGCGGCGGCGGCGGAAGTGCCGCCGATGCCGAGGGTCGCGGTCGCCATCGTGGCGGTGCCGCTCGTCATGAACACGCGACGCAGCACGTCGCTCTCCTCGTCGGTGTCGCGGTGGGGCGCGGTGGGCGGTGGGGTGTCGACGGTGGCCCGCGCCCCCCTGCCGCGTACGGTCTCACGCGACGAGAAGCCCAGGTCCGCCAGGGTCGTGCCGGGGAACATGTGCAGGAAGACCCGCTCGTACGCGTAGTTGGGGCAGCGGATCTCCCCGGACTCCACGCGTCCGATGTACCGGGCGTCGCACGCCACCTGTTCGCCGATCTCACGGGCGGCCCTGCGTACCGCGGCGGCGAACTCCCCGGCGGAGCGCTGTCCGCGCAGCCGTCGGAAGGCGAGGTTGGGAACTGCCCCTGTCGACACCATGGACCGGAACCTCTCTTCTGCACCCGGGGTTCCCGCTTCCGGTGTCCCGGCGGATGTCCCGGCGGAGCAAGAACGTACCCGCTGTGACAAGGCCCACATGGAGCGTTTGCCTTCAAACCGGGCATCTCGCCCGTGATTTGCCATGAACTGCCACCCTTTGCGGCGGCGTGGCACCGTAGCCCTTGACGCAGTCGGCGCGTTGGTCCCTGCGGAGACGGAACCCGGCTCCGCCCGGCGATGAGAGGAGAGGTCCCTTGTTGCATCTCGGCACGGAGACCGACGCACGGACGAATGCGACGACCCCGGCCGCGACGGGTGCCCCGGCACCCGCGTCCACGGAGGACCACGGGGCCGCCCCCTGCGACCTGGTGACCGTCCCGGCCCGCCAGGGACTGGAGGCCGTGGACATCCTGCGCCGGGACACCGAGCAGGACATCGGCCCGGTCCTGCACGACGGCGCCTGCGACACCCTCGGCTTCCTCGTGCCACCGGGCACCGCCGAGGCGTGGGACGTACCCGGCAGCGCCTGTACCCGGACCGCCGGCCGCGGGCTGCGCATCCCCGCCGAGCCGCCGGTCACCGGGAGCGGCTGGCTGCTGCCGCCGGAGGACGACGCCCCGGTCACCGATCCCGCCGTGCTGCGGGCCGCCCTCGACCAGGCCGCCCGGCTCATCGAGGCCGCCGACAACTGCTGCTGACCGCCCGAGGGTCCTCCCGGGTCCGCGCCGCGGGCCGGGGCGTCCCCCGCCGGACCCGATCCCGGGTGGTCCGCCCCTCGCCGCACCGGGGCCGGGGCGTACACCGCCGGACCAGCTCCGGCCCGGTCCGCGCCCATAATGGCCGGGTGGGCGGGTTTCCCCGGCCTGGCCGGTCGCGTACCGGTCCGGAGCGAAGAGCAGTGAGCGGGCGCGAGCAGCAGTGGCACGTCGAGGAGCGTCGAGCGGGGGTGCGGGCGGTCGCGGGCGCCCGGACCGCAGGGCCGACGGCAGGGCCGACGGCAGGGCCGAACGCGGTGCGGGACGCGCCGGGCGCCGGGCGGAGCCCCTCGCCGAACCGGTGGACGGCGGCCTCGCCGAGCTGGTGCCCGACCGGGAGCGCCCGCGCGCCTGGACGCTGACGCTGGACGGTGCTCCGCAGTCCCACGTGGACCTCGACGACCCCACCTTCCTGTCCTTCGAGTACCAGCGCCGCATCGGGCACATCGCCGACCTCGTCGCCCCCGCCGGGCAGCCGCTGCACGTGGTGCACCTGGGCGGCGGCGCCTTCACCCTGGCCCGCTACATCGCCGCGACCCGGCCCCGCTCCACCCAGCAGATCGTCGAGGTGGACGCCGCGCTCGTCGGCTTCGTCCGCCGGGAACTGCCGCTGGACCCGCAGGCCAGGATCAGGGTCCGGGCCACCGACGCCCGCGCCGGGCTCGGGAAGGTCCAGGACGACTGGGCGGACCTCGTCATCGCCGACGTCTTCAGCGGCGCCCGCACCCCCGCCCACCTCACCAGCATCGAGTTCCTCACCGAGGTCCGGCGGGTGCTGAAGCCCGGCGGGAGCTACGTGGCCAATCTGGCGGACGGGCCGCCGCTGGCCCATCTGCGCGGCCAGATCGCCACCGCGGCCGCGGTCTTCCCCGAGCTGGCGCTCGCCGCCGACCCGACCGTGTGGCGCGGCCGGCGCTTCGGCAACGCGGTGCTGCTCGCCTCGGACCTGCCGCCGAAGGTCGCCGAACTGACCCGCCGGGTCGCGACCGACCCGCACCCGGGCCGCGTCGAGCACGGGCGGGCGCTCGCCGACTTCACCGGCGGCGCGGCAGAGGTGCACGACGCGACTGCGACCCCGTCCCCGGCCCCGCCGCCGTCGGCCTTCCGGCAGGACGGCGGAACACCGGGACGGGGGCGACCGGGCCGGGGACAACCGGGTCCTCCGCCCCGGCCGGGGCGGAGAACCCCGCACGGCTGAGCAGCCCGGTCGCCCCGCCCGGCTAAGCGGTACGGCTGCGAGCCTCTCCCGCCCGGTTCACCGCCGACAGCACCGCCAGGACCGACGCCGTGAGGGCGGACGTCTCCCGCCCGGCCCCCCAGCACTCCACCCCGTCGACCCGGCACCGCGCGTACGCCATCGCCGGACTGCCCGGCCCCGGGTCCGTCGCGTGCTCGGTGAAGTCGAGGACGTCCACCTCGATGCCCGCGGCGGCCAGTGCGTGGATGAACGCCGTCACCGGTCCGTTGCCCGTGCCCTCGTAGTCGCCCTCGCGTTCGTTCACCCGCAGCGTGCAGACGAAACGGTGCTCACCGGCCGGGTTCCGGTCCGTGGACCAGGACGTCAGGGCCACGGAACCGTCCCGCCCGGGAAGCAGGTACGTCGCGTCGAACAGCTCCCACAGCTCCTTCGGCGTGGCCTCCAGACCGCTGTCGTCGGTCACGGCCTGCACCGTACGGGAGAAGTCCGCCCGCAGCGGGACCGGCAGGTCCACCCCGTGGTGGGCCCGCAGCAGATGGGCGATGCCGCCCTTCCCCGACTGGCTGTTGACCCGGATGACCGCCTCGTACGTGCGCCCCACGTCCGCCGGGTCGATCGGCAGGTAGGGCACCGCCCACAGCTCGGAACCGGTGCGTTCGTGATGGGCGAGGCCCTTGCTGATCGCGTCCTGGTGCGTACCGGAGAACGCCGTGAACACGAGGTCGCCGCCGTACGGATGACGGGGCGGCACCGGCAGCCGGTTGCAGTGCTCGACCGTGCGGCGGATCTCGTCGATGTCGGAGAAGTCGATCATCGGGTCCACGCCCTGGGCGTGCAGGTTGAGGGCCAGATTGACCAGGTCCACGTTGCCGGTGCGCTCCCCGTTGCCGAACAGGCAGCCCTCCACCCGCTGCGCGCCCGCCAGCAGGGCGAGTTCGGCGCACGCGGTGCCGGTGCCGCGGTCGTTGTGCGGGTGGACGGAGAGGATCACCGAGTCCCGGCGGGCCAGATGGCGGTGCATGTACTCGATCTGGTCCGCGTACACGTTCGGCGTCGCGATCTCCACCGTGGCGGGCAGGTTGTGGATGACCGGCCGGTCCGGGGACGCGTCCCACAGCTCGGTGAGGCCGTTGCAGAGCTCCAGGACGAAGTCCGGTTCGGTGAGGACGAACACCTCGGGGGAGAACTCGAAACGGATGTCGGTCCCGGGCCGCTCCCGCGCCAGCCGGTCCATCAGCCGCGCGGCCTCCAGCACCGTGCCGCGCACCTCGGCCCGGTCGCGGCCGAGCACCAGGTCGCGCCAGACGGGGGCGGTCGGGATGTACAGATGGACGACCACGCGTTCCATCCCGTCGATGGACTCGAAGGTCCGCTCGATCAGGTCCTGCCTGGCCGCGGTGAAGACGACCGCGGTGACGTCGTCCGGCACCGCGTCGGTGCCGGCCAGGTGCCGGACGAAGTCGAAGTCCGTGCGGCTCGCGGACGGATAGCCGACCTCGATCTCCTTGAAGCCCATCGCCACGAGCAGGTCGAACATCCGGCGCTTGCGCGGCGTGTCCATGGGCTCGGCCAGCGCCTGGTTGCCGTCGCGCAGGTCCACGGGCACCCAGAGCGGGGCCCTCTCGATACGGGCCTGCGGCCAGGTGCGGCCGGTCAGCGGCACCTCGACGCGGTCGAAGGCCGGGCGGTAGCGGTGGGAGGGCATGGAGCCGGAGCGCTGCGGGTTCCAGCGGGGCGCGTCGGCGGGCACAGGGCCGCGCGGGGTGCGGATCGTGGGGAACGCGTGCATCGGTGACTGACGGTCGGACATGAGGACGGTCTCTTCTCGCATCGCCGGACGCGACCGGCACGGCACGGCACCCCGCGGCGGGGTGCCGGTCGCTTCAGGCCCCGCCGCGGCAGTCGAGAAGAAGGAGACCGTCGAGCGTCATGGCCGGTAGAGTAGCCAGACAACAAGTCCTCAGACAACCTGATAGGTGAACTCGTGTCCTCGCTCGGTCCGCTCCGCCCCAGCCCTCTGGTCGAACAGGCCGCGAACCATCTGCGCCGGAAGATCACCGAGGGGCACTGGCCGGTCGGCACGAAGATCCCCGGCGAGACCACCCTGGCCGGGACGCTGGGCGTGGGCCGCTCCACGGTCCGCGAGGCGGTGCGCACCCTGGCCGCGCTCGGGCTGCTCCGGTCCCGGCAGGGCTCGGGTGTCTACGTCATCGCCGACCGGGTCGCGGAGGACTGGCCGGCCCGGCTGCGCCGCGCCGCGGTCACCGACGTCTACGAGGTGCGCACGCTGATGGAGGTGCAGGCCGCCCGGCTCGCCGCCCGCCGCCGCACGGACGAGGACCTGATCGCCCTCGGCGCGGCGCTCGCCGCCCGGCGCGCGGCCGGGACCGGGACGGACGCGGAGTTCGTCGACGCGGACATCGCCCTGCACCGCGCCGTGGTGGTCGCGGCCCACAACCCCGTACTCACCGATCTCTTCGGCGAGTTCGTCCCCGTGCTGCGGGAGGGCCTCGTCAGCCTGGTGGAACTGCTCGGCCTGCGCCGCGAGGACCCGTGCCACGGCGACGCCGCCCATGCCGAACTGGTGCGGGCGGTGGTGGCGGGGGACGCGGAATCGGCGGGCCGGGCCGCGCAGTCCGAACTCGAATCCACCCTGGCCCGGCTCCGGGAGGCGTGAGCCGCGGGTGGCCCGGAAACGGGCGACCCGAACACGGGAAGGGCCCCGGTCATCGACCGGGGCCCTTCCCATCAGGGTGAGTAACGGGACTCGAACCCGCGACATCCTGGACCACAACCAGGTGCTCTACCATCTGAGCTATACCCACCATGCCCGGTCTTTTTCCGACCGGCCGAGAAAAAGTGTACAGGGTCCGAGAGGGTGCTCGCGCCCCAGTTGTTCAGCCGCCGGTCCCACCCCCCGAAAGGGCTATGACCAGCGGCTTCACGAGGACCTACGGTGCGGGTGGTGCGACCCGGGCCGCGATGGCCCTGGCGCGCTCCGAGTCCGGGCCGGGCTGCGGCACGAAGACCGCCTCGCGGTAGTACCGCAGCTCCGTGATGGAGTCGCGGATGTCCGCGAGCGCCCGGTGGTTGCCGTTCTTGGCCGGGCTGTTGAAGTACGCCCTCGGGTACCAGCGGCGCGCCAGCTCCTTGATGGAGGAGACGTCGACGATCCGGTAGTGGAGGTAGCTCTCCAGGGCCGACATGTCCCGCGCCAGGAAACCGCGGTCGGTGGAGACCGAGTTTCCGCAGAGCGGGGCCTTGCCGGGTTCCTTCACGTGCTCGCGGACGTAGTTCAGCACCTGGGCCTCGGCGTCGGCCAGGGTGGTGCCGCCGGCCAGCTCGTCGAGGAGACCCGAGGCGGTGTGCATCTGCCGCACCACCTCGGGCATGGTCTCCAGGGCCGCGTCCGGCGGGCGGATCACGATGTCCACCCCTTCGCCGAGCACGTTCAGCTCCGAGTCGGTGACCAGCGCGGCCACCTCGATGAGTGCGTCTTCCGCCAGCGAGAGCCCGGTCATCTCGCAGTCGATCCACACCATGCGGTCGTTCATGGCCCCACCCTACGGGGCACTCCGTTGCCCCGGCAGGGCCGGGCGTCCGGCCGCGTACGCGTCGAGACCCGGCTTCCCGTGCTCCGGCTGCCCCGCGCCCGCCGCCGGTGCGACGACGGGGTGGGGCCCCGGCGGGGCGGCCGGAGCCGCCGCGCGCCGGACCGGCGAGCCGCCCTGCGCGGGCACGATCGGCTCGGACGCCGGGACGACGGGTTCCGCGCCACCGCCCTGCGGACGACGGGCCCGGTAGGCGGCCCGGTACGCGGCGGGGGAGGAGCCCAGCTGACGCCGGAAGTGTCCGCGCAGCGCGACCGGCGAACGGAAGCCGCAGCGGCCCGCCACCTCGTCGACCGAGTACTCGGACGTCTCCAGCAGCCGCTGCGCCTGCAGCACCCGCTGGGTGATGAGCCACTGGAGCGGTGCGCTGCCGGTGAGCGAACGGAACCTCCGGTCGAAGGTCCGCCTGCTCATGTAGGCGCGCGCGGCCAGTGTCTCCACGTCGAACTGCTCGTGGAGGTGCTCCAGTGCCCAGGCCACGACCTCGGCGAGCGGGTCGGAGCCGATCTCCTCGGGTAAAGACCTGTCGAGGTAGCGCTCCTGACCGCCACTGCGCCGCTGCGGCACGACGAGCCGGCGGGCCAGTGCCCCGGCGGCCTCCGTGCCGTGGTCCGTGCGGACTATGTGCAGGCAGAGATCGATGCCGGCCGCCGTCCCGGCGGAGGTGAGCACGTCGCCGTCGTCGACGAAGAGCTCGCGCGGGTCGACGTGCACCGACGGGTAGCGCTTGGCCAGCGTCGGTGCGTACATCCAGTGGGTGGTCGCCGGGCGGCCGTCCAGCAGGCCGGCGGCGGCGAGCACGAACGCGCCGGTGCACAGACCGACGATGCGGGCACCCTCCTCGTGGGCGCGGCGCAGCGCATCCAACGCCTCGGGGGGTGGCGGCGAGGTGATCGAGCGCCAGGCGGGCACCACGACGGTGCCGGCCCTGCTGATCGCCTCCAGCCCGTAGGGTGCGGTGAGTTCGAGTCCCCCGGTGGTCCGCAGCGGTCCCTCTTCCCCGCCGCAGACGAGGAGTCGGTAGCGCGGAACACCCGCGTCCTGGCGGTCGATTCCGAACACGGAGAGCGGGATGGAACTCTCGAAGATGGGGCCGCCGCTGAACAGCAGCACGGCGACGACTTCCCGTCGTCGACGGCCACTGAGCTTCCGTACAGCCTCCGTTGCGGCGGCGGAGTCCTGGCTCATGACGCTAAGCCCCCCTCGGTGTTCGCGTCTTCCTGGTCCTTACGGGCCTGTCGCTCCTGCACTTTTCCCCTCGGTCCTGCACGAGTCCCCAGTCTTCGGTACCCAAGATCGAATCTACTGCGTCCCGTGGCACCGTCGTGACAAGTTCACCAACCGGCGTTATGTCGACAAGGCAACTTGGCGGGAAGCATTCGATCACGAAGCGTTTCATTCGTGGGCCGCGCAGGGAAGTGCGCCTCGCGCTCATGGCCCGTCCCCGTTGGGTGGAAGCGTACCGCGCGGTCTCTTCCTGCCTGGTGGCAAGGGGGTTGATCGGCCAATTCGGCAAGGAATCGGAACAGGTGCGAAGTTGGCTGAAAATAGATGGTTGTGCATACGTGATTCAGTCATTGAACCGGCGCACAACCCGAATGAACAGGCGCTTCTTTGCGCCCCTTCGGCAGGTCGGACGGTTGATCGTACGGAACGGCGCGACGGCGAGCGGACGCGGTCGGTTCCCGCCCGGCGGGCCGATGTCGTTTCCCGACCGGGCGGTCCGTCGAGGGCGGGGCCGACGAGACCGAGGGGGCACGAGGTGGGCGGCGGGGCATGGGGGAACACGTATTCGGCCGCCGATGGCCACCGATGCCCGCCGATGGCCATCGGCGGCCGGGGCCGGTCCGGACGATCCGCCCCGCGTCCGGCCGGCCCCGCCCCGGGTGCGGGGGGCCGCGCCGCCGGGGAGAGGTGACGGAGACGGCTCCGCCCGGTCACGGAGGGGAGCCGTCCGGGTCCCTCGTCGTCGGTGTACGGCACAACCGGCGTTGCGATCCGGGGCCGCCTCGGGCATGCTCCGTGAAACGTCGCGCACGCTTTGCGCGGGTCTGGGCAGTGGAGGAGTGGAGCCGTACCCTTGGGGGTAAGGGGTTGGGAAGATGATTCCCGGACACCGCAACGCCGCCCGCTGACGCACCTTCCCCAAGTCGCTCTCCTCACGAGGACTCTCTTCGCCGAGACACCGATGGCCGGTCACGAAATCCCCGAACCCGCGGACCGCAAGCAGGTAGCCGATCCCATGTCGGACCCGCAGACGGTCGAAGAAACACGTCATTCCTGCGATCCCGCGTTCCGCCACGGGGTCGTGGTCGGCTTCGACGGTTCCACCTCCAGCGAGCGCGCCCTCGCGTATGCCATCGGGATGGCCAGGAGATCGGGGTCCGGACTGATCATCGTCCACGTCGCCAACCGACTGCCGACCACGGTCTGGGCGGGCTGCGAACCGCCCGTCTTCGTGGACGTGCCGGACCACCGCACCGAGGTCCTCGGCCTGGAGCTGGCCTGCGCCGACTACCTCTCCGAGGTGCCCTGGGTGCTCGTCGAGCGGGGCGGCGACATCTGCCACGAACTGGAGGAGGTCGGCCGCGAGTACTCGGCCGACGCCATCGTCGTCGGCTCCACGCACGGGGTCGTCGGCCGCATCTTCGGCTCGGTCGCCGGCCGCCTCGCCCGCCGCGCCCAGCGCCCGGTCGTGGTCATTCCCTGAGGGCAACGCACCGCCGGGCCGTGGCTGTTCCCCGCGTGTGGTGTTCCGGGGCCGAGTGACGTGGGTCGTGTGCTGAGTGCCGGGTGCCGCTCGGCGGCGGTCGTTCCTCGATCGTCCTGCCGTCCGGCCGCGGTCGTTCCGCGAGTATTCTTCCGTTCGGACGTGATCGCTCCCCGACCGTTCCCCGATCGCCCCGCCGCCCGGTCGGGAGCGCGAGCCGGGCGCCTTCCGCCCGGTTGCGAGCTTTCCTCGACCGTCCTCCGCCTGGTCGCAAGCGCTTCTTGAGCGCTTCGCCGTCCCTCCCGCGAACCGGTGGGCCGCGCCCGGTCCCGACGTGGCGTCAAATCGTCTGCGAAAACCGACAGTTCGTCGGGGTACGGAGGCTGATCGCGGCCTCGCGGCGGGCGGGCGGAGGATGCCGGGGAGCGGGATGCGGCATGCCGCGGCGTGCCCGCCGGGGGCCGCGGGACCGGTACGGGCGGTTCCGACCCCGTTGCCTTCGGCCATCTCTTTCCGGGAAGCGCGGCCGGGAGACGCCCTTCGCCCGACGGCGCGCCCGTGGCGTCCCGCCGCACCACTGTGCGGCGGGACGCCAGGTCCGGAACGGTCGGAGGCGGTCCGGAACGGTCGGGACCGGAGCCGGGGCGGTGCGGGTCCTACTCGACGGTGACGGACTTCGCCAGGTTGCGCGGCTTGTCGATGTCACGGCCCATGGCCAGCGCCGTGTGGTACGCGAAGAGCTGGAGCGGGATGCCCATCAGGATCGGGTCCAGCTCGTTCTCGTTCTTCGGCACGACGATGGTGTGGTCGGCCTTCTCCTGCACCTGGTGGGCCACGGCGAGGATGCGGCCGCTGCGGGCCTTGATCTCCTCCATCGCGGCGCGGTTCTTCTCCAGCAGGTCGTCGTCCGGCACGATCGCGACCGTCGGCATCGCGGGCTCGATCAGGGCGAGGGGCCCGTGCTTCAGCTCGGACGCCGGGTACGCCTCCGCGTGGATGTACGAGACCTCCTTGAGCTTCAGCGAGGCCTCGCGGGCGACGGGGTAGCCGCGCACCCGGCCGATGAACATCATCGACTTGGCGTCCGCGTACTCGGCCGCCAGCCGCTTGATCTCGTCCTCGTTCGCGAGGATCTCGCTGATCTGGGCGGGGAGCCTGCGCAGCCCCTCGATGATCCGCTTCCCGTCGGCGACCGACAGGTCCCGGATCCGGCCCAGGTGCAGGGCGAGCAGCGCGAACGCGACGACCGTGTTGGTGAAGCACTTGGTGGAGACGACGCAGACCTCGGGGCCGGCGTGGACGTACGTACCGCCGTCGGCCTCCCGGGCGATGGCGGAACCGACCACGTTGACCACGCCGAGCACCCGCGCGCCCTTGCGCTTGAGCTCCTGGACGGCGGCCAGCACGTCGTACGTCTCACCGGACTGGGAGACCGCGACGTACAGCGTGTCGGGGTCGACGACCGGGTTGCGGTAGCGGAACTCGGAGGCGGGCTCGGCGTCCGCGGGGATGCGGGCCAGCTCCTCGATCAGCTGCGCGCCGATCTGGCCCGCGTGGTACGAGGTGCCGCAGCCCAGGATCTTGATCCGGCGGACCCCGCGCGCCTCGCGGGCGTCCAGGTTGAGGCCGCCCAGGTGCACCGTGGCGAAACGGTCGTCGATCCGGCCGCGCAGCACCCGGTCGACGGCGTCGGCCTGCTCGGAGATCTCCTTGTGCATGTACGTGTCGTGGCCGCCCATGTCGTACGACTCGGCCTCCCACTCCACGGTGGTCGGCGTGGCCGTCGTGGACGAGCCCTCCGTGGTGTACGTACGGAAGTCGTCGGCCTTGAGGGTGGCCATCTCGCCGTCGTCCAGGGTGACGACCTGGCGGGTGTGGGCGACCAGCGCGGCGACGTCCGAGGCGACGAACATCTCCTTCTCGCCGATGCCGAGGACGACCGGGGAGCCGTTGCGGGCGACCACGATGCGGTCGTTGAAGTCGGCGTGCATGACGGCGATGCCGTACGTGCCCTCGACCGAGCGCAGCGCCTCGCGGACCTTCTCCTCCAGGGTGTCCGCCCCGGCGCGGGCGATCAGGTGGACCAGCACCTCGGTGTCGGTCTCGGAGAGGAAGACGACGCCGTCGGCGACGAGCTTCGCACGCAGCTCGGAGGCGTTGTCGATGATGCCGTTGTGGACGACGGCGACCTTGTTGTCGGCGTCCATGTGCGGGTGCGCGTTCTCGTCGCTCGGGGCGCCGTGGGTGGCCCAACGGGTGTGGGCGATACCGGTGGTGCCGGTGAAGCGCTTGGGAACGCGGGCCTCCAGCTCGCGGACCCGGCCCTTCGCCTTGACCATCTTCAGGGCGGCGGGCTTCCCGGCCGACGCCTTGCCGGTGATGACGAGTCCCGCGGAGTCGTAACCCCGGTACTCCAGTCGCTGCAGCCCTTCCAGCAGCAGCGGGGCCACGTCACGCTTCCCGATGTATCCGACGATTCCGCACATGGATTCTCTGCCCCTCCATCGATGTACCTGTGGTGCTCGCCGCCCGGTCGGGCCGGCTGGTCCGACCGGTCCGGCTGGTCCGGCCGGCCGTGGACGGCCCGGTCGCGGACCGTTCGGCCGCGGGTTCCTCAGCCGTAGACGATGCGGCGCAGCTGCCGGAGCGAGAGCTCCGGGGGCGCGACCGCGCGGTGCGGCAGCTCGGCCGCGATCCGTTCGAAGATCTCCGTGTTGACCAGGCCGCCGGACTGCAGTTCGCGGTGGCGGCGGCGGACGAAGTCGTCGGTCGTCTCGTCGAAGTACGCCAGCACGTCGAGGATCACCCGGGCGGCTTCGCCGCGCTGGAGCGCGGTGCTGCGGACCAGGTGGTCAATGAGGTCGTCATGCGACGGGCGGCGTTCGAGCACTCGTTGATATTGCGGTGGACGGGGCGCTTCCGCAACAATTCTGCCCGATATCGGGCAGGAGAGGGTGTGATTGTGCTCTCGGGGGGTCGGGGAACCGCTGCGGGAGCGATCGTGGGGCCGGTGAGGGGAGTGATACCGGAGCCGGTGAGCTGGTCGCGGAGCCGCTACGGGGAAGGGGTGCGGGCGCCGCCGGCCGGGGCCGCGCCCGCGGTCTCCGGGAACGGTCACAGGCGCTTGAGCACGGCCTGCTTGGCGGCGGCGAACTCGTCGTCGGTGAGCACCCCGGACCGGTGCAGTTCGCCGAGCTCGCGCAGCCGGCGCAGCAGGGCGTCGTGATCGTCGCCGGACGGGGCGGACGGGGCGACCGGGGCGGGCGCGGCCGGAGGTGCGGACGGTACGGGGGCGGCCGGGGCCTCGATCCCCGCGGGGCCGGCGGCGGCGAGGGCGGCGCCCGTGCCCGTCGCCTTCCCCGTCGCGCCGGGCAGCCGCACCAGGACCGCCGCCGCGACCAGGGCCGCCATGTACTCCTTCTTGGACAGTCCCCACAGGTCCAGCGCGTACGGGTCGTGCTCGGCCGCCCGGACCACCGTGGGCGCCCCCTTCAGCACGAAGCGCAGGTGGCCGTTCTCCAGGCCGCTGGAGGGTGCCCAGTGAACGGCGGCCACGTCCGACAGCGGGAAGGAGACCGGGCCGCCCGAGAGCTTGGAGTCGTTGGTCTTCCAGTTCCAGGTGAGGCGGATGGTCTCCCCGTCGAACGAGGCCATGCCGTCCCCGCCGCCCCCGGCGACCGGCACCGAGGGCCCCGGCAGCAGGAAGCCGTCCACCGGGCCGGCGGGCACCTGCTCGACCAGCAGGGCGTTGCGCACCTCCTCGACGAAGTACTCCGCCACCCCGCTGCGGTCCTTCTCCACGGTGAGCTGGTAGGGGTCCGCCGCGTCCTTGAGCCGGCCGCCGGCCGCGCGCAGGACCGGGCACGCGCCGTCGCGCAGCCGCAGTCGCAGCCAGCCGCTCTTGCGGTCCGGTTCGAAGGAGATGCCCGCCAGTGCCCGCAACGGGACTGCGAGTTCCCCCAGCTCCTGCCGGAGCGGGTGGACGCCCTTGCCCCGGCCCGGTGTGATCCGCACCGTTTCGCCGTCGAAGGTCCAGGTTCCGTCGCGCTGGGTTATTTCCGCCATGCGGCAGATTCTGCCAGCCGTCCCGGGAGGGGGTGGCCCACGCCTTGACCATGCGTGAGACAGGCGATACGCATGGTGATGGCTCGGTTGCTCAGGTGATCCACGGATGATCCACAGGTGTGAACCCGTCGAAAGGGACCGGCTCGTGAGACTGCACAGGACACGATGCGTCGCGCTTCCCCGTCTGCTCGGCTCGCTGCTGCTCGTCACCGCGGCCGGGATCTCCGGCATCGGCGCGGCCCCGGAGGGACCGGCGGCGGCCGGTGGACCGGCCGCCGGCCCGCCCCGCCCGCTCGGGCAGATCGTGCCCGCACCCATGAGGGCGGAGCCCGGCGGCTCCCCGTACACCATCACCCCGGCCACCAGGATCCGGGTCGGCGGCGCCTCCGGGGAGGTCCGGCGGATCGGCGACTACCTGGCGGGCGTGCTGCGCCCGTCCACCGGCTACGCGCTGCCCGTCACCGGCGACGGCGGGGACGGCATCCGGCTCCGCCTGGTCGAGGGCAGCCCCGAACTGGGCGCCGAGGGCTACCGGTTGAAGGCCGACGGCGGCTCCGTCACCATCACCGCGCGCGGCCCCGCAGGACTCTTCCACGGCGTGCAGACGCTCCGTCAGCTGCTCCCGGCGGCGGTGGAGCGGAAGAGCCCGCAGAAGGGTCCGTGGAAGGTCGCGGGCGGCACGGTCACGGACGCGCCGCGCTACGCGTACCGGGGCGCGATGCTCGACGTGTCCCGGCACTTCTTCTCCGTCACCGAGGTCAAGCGCTACATCGACCAGCTTGCCCTCTACAAGATCAACAAGCTCCATCTGCACCTCTCCGACGACCAGGGCTGGCGGATCGCCATCGACTCCTGGCCGCGGCTCGCCACGTACGGCGGGCAGACGGAGGTCGGCGGCGGCCCCGGCGGCCACTACACGAAGAGCGACTACCGGGAGATCGTCCGGTACGCGGCCTCCCGTTACCTGGAGGTCGTGCCGGAGATCGACCTGCCCGGCCACACCAACGCGGCGCTCGCCTCGTACGCGGAGCTGAACTGCGACGGCGTCGCGCCGCCGCTGTACACCGGCACCCAGGTCGGTTTCAGCTCGCTCTGCGTCCCGAAGGCCGTCACGTACGACTTCGTGGACGACGTGATCCGCGAAGTGGCCGAGCTGACCCCCGGCGCGTACTTCCACATCGGCGGGGACGAGGCGCACTCCACCAGCCACGAGGACTACGTGGCCTTCATGGACCGGGCCCAGGCCGTCGTGGGCACGTACGGCAAGACCGTGATCGGCTGGCACCAGCTCACCGGCGCCACACCGGTGAAGGGCGCGATCGCCCAGTACTGGGGCTACGACCGGACGGGCGCGGCCGAACGCGAGCAGGTGGCCCACGCCGCCGCGAACGGCACGAAGCTGGTGCTGTCCCCGGCGGACCGCGGCTACCTCGACATGAAGTACGACGAGGACACGAAGTTGGGCCTGTCCTGGGCGGGTTACGTCTCCGTCGAGCGCTCGTACGACTGGAACCCGGCGGCGTACCTGGACGGCGTGCCGCAGGAGGCGGTGCTCGGGGTCGAGGCGCCGCTCTGGTCGGAGACCCTGACCGACAGCGCCGAGATCGAGCAGATGGCGTTCCCCCGGCTGCCCGGCATCGCGGAAGTCGGCTGGTCGCCCGCCGCCACGCACGACTGGGAGACGTACAAGGTGCGCCTGGGCGCGCAGGGCCCGAGGCTCTCGGCGCTCGGCGTCGACTACTACCGGGCGCCGCAGGTCCCCTGGGCGACGGAGTGAGCCGGGGCGGGCCGGCCCCGCCCTCGCACGGTCCGGGGTGAGCGGTCCGTCCCCGTCCGGGCCGGGGTGAGCGGTCCGTCCGCGGCCCCCGTCCGGATCGGGGTGGCCGGCCCGTACCGCCCCCGCACGGGCCGGGAGCGGGCCGTGCTCGCGGGAGGGGTCAGGGGCGCGGCCAGGGGCGGCCGGTCAGGCGCTCGATGTCGGTGTTGAAGCGGCGCAGGTAGGCGGCGAAGCCGGAGATGTCCTCGTCCGACCAGTCGGCCATGACCCGCTCCAGGGAGTCGGTCATGCCCTCGCGTTCCGCGTCGAGTGTCCGGGCGCCCTCGTCGGTGATCCGGAACTTGCGGGCCATGCCGCCCGCGGGGTCCGGGATGCGTTCCACGAGTCCGGCGCGCATGGCCGCCGCGGTCTGCCGGTTGAGGGTGGAGGCGTCGAGCCCGAAGGCGTCGCTGAGTTCCCCGATCGACATCGGCCCCTGCACGCGGATGCGGCTGAGCAGGATGTAGGCGCTGTGGTCCAGCAGGCCGCCCTTGCGCCGCCCGCCCCTGGTCCGCAGCAGGCTGTGGCGGCTGAGGAGCATCTGCTCGTATTCGACCTCATGGGTGGGCCTGGTCATGCTCCTGCCGTCTCCCGCCGTCGTCCGGGCATCCGGCGCGTTCCGGGTGCCGGTCACCATTCTCCCACGGCCTATGCAGCGTACATGTGACATGCATGATGCATGGAGTGTGTACGCTGCATACCCTTCTTCCGCTACACACCCGAGGAGTCCTGGATGGGCGCGCCCCAGCCATCGATCCGCACCGGTGGCGTCGTCGCCACACTGGCCATCGCCGGAGTCACGGCGGCGATCATGCAGACCCTGGTCACCCCGCTCATCGCGGAGCTGCCACGGATCCTGAGCACCACCCCCTCGAACGCGGCCTGGGTGATCACCGTCACCCTGCTGGTCTCCGCGGTCTGCGTACCCGTCTCCGGCCGGCTGGGCGACCTGGTCGGCAAGCGCCGGATGCTTCTCGTCTGCTCCGTGCCGCTGGTGGCCGGCTCGGTGGTGTGCGCGCTCTCGTCGTCCGTCGTCCCCATGATCGTCGGCCGCGGACTGCAGGGCATGGGCATGGGCGTGCTGCCGCTCGGCATCGCGCTGCTGCGCGACGTGGTCCCGGCGGAGAAGCTCAGCTCCTCCATCGCCCTGGTCAGCGCCTCCATGGGCATCGGCGGCGCGCTCGGCCTGCCGATCGCCGCGGCGGTCGCCCAGTACACGAACTGGCGGGTGCTGTTCTGGGGTTCGGCCGCGCTGGCCACCGGGGTCGCGGCGCTGATCTGGTTCCTGATCCCCGACGTGCCGGCCGGGGCCAGGGGGCAGCGGTTCGACGTGCTCGGCGCGCTCGGCCTCGGGGCGGGCCTGGTCTGCCTGCTGCTCGCGGTCTCCAAGGGCGCCGACTGGGGCTGGGGCTCGGCCACCACGCTCGGCCTGTTCGCCGCCGCCGTCGTGGTGCTGGTCGCCTGGGGCCGGTGGGAGCTGCGCACCCGCGACCCGCTGGTCGACCTGCGCACCACCGCCCGTCCCCGGGTGCTGATGACCAACCTCGCCTCCGTCTTCGTCGGCTTCGGCATGTACGCGAGCATGCTGATCGCGCCGCAGATCCTCCAGCTGCCGTCCGCCACCGGCTACGGCCTGGGCCAGTCGATGCTCGCGGCGGGCCTGTGGCTGGCGCCCGGCGGCATCATGATGATGATCGTCTCCCCGCTCGGCGGAAAGCTGATCGACGCCCGGGGCCCGAAGTTCACCCTGGTCTGCGGCATCCTGGTCGTCGCGGCCGGCTACGGCCTGGCCCTGGTGCTGATGGGCTCGGCGTGGGGCCTGATGGTGGTGGGCATGGTGACCAGCAGCGGTGTCGGCCTGGCGTACGGTGCGATGCCCGCGCTGATCATGGGCTCGGTCCCGCTGTCCGAGACCGCCGCCGCCAACGGCTTCAACACGCTCATGCGCTCGCTCGGCACGTCGATCGGTGCCGCGGTGATCGGTGTGGTCCTCTCCCGGATGACCGTCACCATGGGCGGCCACGCCCTCCCGTCCGAGGACGGCTTCCGCACCGGGCTCATGGTCGGCTGCGGCGTCGCCCTGGTCGCGGCCCTGGCCGCCGCCGCCATCCCGGCCATGCGCCGCGCCGGGGACGACGCCGAAGCCGAGGCCATCCCCGACCGGACCGTGTCGGCCACGCCGAGGTCATGACTCCCGAGCCCGGTGGCGACCGGGCAGGAAACGCCGAGGTCATGACTCCCGGGCCCGATCGCCACCGGGCAGGAAACCTCCGCGTCGAGCCCGGGTACGGGCGCGGGCGGTGCGGATCTCGTGCCCGGGGCCGCACTCCGGTGGCCGCCGTGCAGGTGCAGGCACTCGCTGTGTCCGGACCGCGTGGCTCCGGAGGACGGGTCGTGAGGCCCGCGGCGGACGGCGCGGGCATACGGAAAGGGGCGGGCCTCCGGAGAGACCCGCCCCTTCGCGTTGCCGTGCGTCAGGCCGGAAGGCCCAGTTCGCGGGCGATCAGCATGCGCTGGACCTCGCTCGTGCCCTCGCCGATCTCCAGGATCTTGGAGTCGCGCCACATCCGGGCCACCGGGTACTCGTTCATGAAGCCGTAGCCGCCGTGGATCTGGGTCGCCTCGCGGGCGTTGTCCACCGCCACCGTCGAGGAGTACAGCTTGGCGATCGCGGCCTCCTTCTTGAAGGGCTCGCCCGCCAGCATGCGCGAGGCCGCGTCGCGCCAGCCGATGCGGGCCATGTGGGCGCGCATCTCCATGTCCGCGATCTTGAACTGGATCGCCTGGTTGGAGCCGATCGGCCGGCCGAACGCGTGGCGCTCGGCGGCGTACTTCACCGACTCGTCGACACAGCCCTGGGCCAGGCCCGTGGACAGGGCGGAGATGGCGATCCGGCCCTCGTCCAGGATGCGCAGGAACTGGGCGTAGCCGCGGCCCTCCTCGCCGAGCAGGTTCTCCAGCGGGACGCGGACGTCGGTGAAGGACAGCTCGCGGGTGTCCGAGGCGTTCCAGCCGACCTTGGAGTAGGGGGCCGCGACGGTGAAGCCGGGGGTGCCGGACGGCACGATGATGGAGGAGATGAGCGGCGCGCCGTTCTCCTTGCGGCCGGTCACCGCCGTGACCGTGACCAGCTCCGTGATGTCCGTGCCGGAGTTGGTGATGAAGCACTTGGAGCCGTTGATCACCCACTCGCCGGTGGCCTCGTCGCGCACCGCCGTGGTCCGGCTGCCGCCCGCGTCCGAGCCGCCGTCCGGCTCGGTCAGGCCGAACGCGCCGAGCGCCTCGCCCGAGCAGAGCTTCGGCAGCCAGCGCTGCTTCTGCTCCTCGGTGCCGAAGCGGTAGACCGGCATCGCGCCGAGCGAGACGCCGGCCTCCAGGGTGATCGCCACGGACGAGTCGACCCGGGCCAGCTCCTCCAGGGCGATCCCGAGGGCGAGGTAGTCGCCGCCCATGCCGCCGTACTCCTCGGGGAACGGCAGCCCGAACAGGCCCATCCGCCCCATCTCCCGCACGATCTCGTACGGGAACTCGTGCCGCTCGTAGAAGTCGCCGATCTTCGGGGCGACGACGTCGTGCGCGAACTCCTCGACGGTGCGCCGCAGTTCCTCGTGCTCGGCAGTCAGCCGGTGGTCCAGGGACATGGCAGGGTCACTCCTTGTGGGGACGGGTGTCTATCGCACCGAGAGCGCGCGGACGGTACGGGACGGGCTGGGTCGGCCCAGTTGGTCGGCGAGCCACACGCTGGTGGCGGTGAGCGCGTCGAGATCGACCCCGGTTTCGATGCCGAGGCCCTGGAGCATCCACACGAGATCCTCGGTGGCGAGGTTCCCGGTCGCGCTCTTCGCGTACGGGCAGCCGCCGAGGCCGCCCGCGGAGGCGTCCACGGTGGTCACCCCGTGCCGGAGCGCGGCGAGGGTGTTGGAGAGGGCCTGGCCGTACGTGTCGTGGAAGTGCACGCCGATGGCGCCGGTGGGCACGCCCTCCTCGTTCAGCGCGGTGAGCAGGGCCTGTACGTGGCCGGGCGTGGCGACGCCGATGGTGTCGCCGAGGGAGAGCTCGTCGCAGCCGAGGTCCATCAGCGCCCTGGCGACCCGCACCACCTGGTGGACCGGGACGGGGCCCTCCCACGGGTCGCCGAAGCACATCGACAGGTAGCCGCGGACGTGGACGTCCTCGGCCCTGGCGCGGGCGACGACCGGCTCGAACATCGCCAGCGACTCGTCGACCGTGCGGTTGAGGTTGCGGGCCGCGAAGGTCTCGGTCGCCGAACCGAACACGGCGATCCGGCGGGCGCCGAGCGCCAGCGCCCGGTCCAGCCCGCGCTCGTTCGGCACGAGGACCGGCAGGGCGACGCCGTCGAGGTCCGCCAGCCGGGGGAACAGGTCCTCGGCGTCGGCCAGTTGGGGCACCCACTTGGGATGCACGAAGCTGGTCGCCTCGACGGTGGTCAGCCCCGACGCGGCCAGGCGGTGGATGAACTCCGCCTTCACCCCGGTCGGTACGACGGACTTCTCGTTCTGCAGCCCGTCGCGGGCGCCGACCTCGTGGATGCGGACCCGGGCGGGCAGATCCGGGGCCGGCACGGTCATGGGCAGGGTGCGGGACGTCGTCATGCCTGCTCCTCGGGGGCTTCGGCGGACCCGGTGGACCCGGTGGCCTCGGCGGGGGTCACCACGGCCAGGACCTGGTCCATGGCGACCGTGGTGCCCGCGGTGACGTCCAGTTCGGTCACGGTCCCGGCGTGCGGGGCGGAGATGACGTGCTCCATCTTCATCGCCTCCACCACGAGCAGGCTCTGGCCGGCCACGACCTCGTCCCCGACCGCCACCTTCACGACGGTCACGGTGCCCGGCATGGGCGCGGCGAGGGTGTCCACGCCGGAACGGGCGGCACCGGCCAGCGACGCCGCCACCGGGTCGTGGTCCTGCACGTGCCAGCTGTCGCCGTCGCGGCCCAGCCAGACCCCGTCCGGGGACGCGGCATGGGTGAACGCGTGCGTGACGCCGGCGAGTTCGATGACGAGGCGGTGCGGGGACAGCTCGATGACCCTGGCCGTCTCCCGGCTGCCGGGCATCGGGGCCAGAGGCCCGCAGGCACCCGTCGCGGGCTCCGGCGGCGCGTCCTCGCCGACGTGGCCGAACGTCAGCTCCGTGCCCGCCGGGAAGTCCCGCAGCGAGACCTGCACCGGGTCGTGGCCCGGGATGCGGAAGTCGCGCACCGTACGGGCCGGGGTGCCGCCCAGCCGCCAGCCGCTCGCCACCGAGAACGGGTCGACCCAGCCGGTGGCGTCGCCGGCGGGGGAGGCGCCGGGCGCCGCGGACCGGTGCAGCAGCGCCGCCGCCGCGTACACCTCCTCGGGCACGCCCTCCGGCACCAGGCCGGCCACCTCGCGCTCCACCAGACCGGTGTCCAGCTCGCCCGCCACCACCGCCGGGTGGGCGAGCAGCCGGCGCAGGAACCCGGCGTTCGTCGGGACGCCGAGGATCACCGTGTCCGCGAGCGCCGCCCGCAGCCGGCGCAGCGCGGCGGCGCGGTCGGGGCCGTACGCGATGACCTTCGACAGCATCGGGTCGTACAGGCTGCCGACCTCGCCGCCCGCACCGAGCCCGGAGTCCGTCCGCACGCCGTCGCCCTGCGGCTCGTGCAGCGCGAGCACCGCGCCGCCGGAGGGCAGGAAGCCGCGGGACGGGTCCTCCGCGCAGATCCGGGCCTCGACCGCGTGACCGGTGAGCGCGATGTCCCGCTGCGCGTACGGGAGCTTCTCGCCCGCCGCGACCCGCAGCTGCCACTCCACCAGGTCCAGGCCGGTGATCAGCTCGGTGACCGGGTGCTCGACCTGGAGGCGGGTGTTCATCTCCATGAAGCAGTACGAGGCGGGGTCGTCGCCCGGGACGATGAACTCCACCGTGCCCGCGCCGACGTAGCCGCAGCTGCGGGCCGCCTGGACGGCCGCCTCGCCCATCGCCGCCCGGGTCTCCTCGTCGAGCAGGACGGACGGCGCCTCCTCGATGATCTTCTGGTGGCGGCGCTGGAGCGAGCACTCGCGCTCGCCGAGGTGGATCACGTTGCCGTGGGTGTCGGCCAGCACCTGGATCTCGATGTGCCGGGGCCCGTCGATCCACCGCTCCACGAGCAGCGTGTCGTCGCCGAACGAGGCCCGTGCCTCGCGCCGGGCCGCCGCGATCTCGTCCGCGACCAGCGCCTCGTCGCGCACCAGCCGCATGCCCTTGCCGCCGCCGCCCGCCGAGGGCTTCAGCAGCACCGGCATCCCGATCTCCCGGGCCGCCGCGCCCAGTTGCTCGTCGGTGAGCCCGCTCCCGGAGGAGCCGGGCACGACCGGGACCCCGGCCGCCGCGACCGTCTCCTTGGCCCGGATCTTGTCGCCCATCAGCGAGATGGCGGCGGCGGACGGGCCGATGAAGACCAGCCCCGCCTCGGCGCACGACCGCGCGAAGTCGGCGTTCTCGGCGAGGAACCCGTAACCGGGGTGGACCGCCTGCGCGCCGGTGCGGCGGGCCGCGTCCAGGAGCGCGGGCACGCTCAGGTAGCTCATGGCGGCGGGCGCGGGCCCGATCCGTACCGCGGTGTCGGCCTCCCGGACGTGCCGGGCGTCCGCGTCCGCGTCGCTGAAGACGGCGACCGAACGGATGCCGAGCTCCCGCAGCGTGCGGATGACCCGTACCGCGATCTCGCCGCGGTTGGCGACGAGAACGGTGTCGAACATCGTCATCTGTTCCTCACATCCGGAAGACGCCGAAGCCGGGTTCACCCAGCGGGGCGTTGGCACACGCGGTCAGGGCGAGTCCCAGCACCTGCCGGGTCTCCATCGGGTCGATCACACCGTCGTCCCAGAGCCGGGCCGTGGCGTAGTACGCGTTGCCCTGGGTCTCGTACTGCTCGCGGATCGGGGCCTTGAACGCCTCCTCGTCCGCCGCGCTCCAGTCGTCGCCCAACTGGTCGCGCTTGACCGTCGCGAGGACGGAGGCGGCCTGCTCGCCGCCCATGACGGAGATCTTCGCGTTGGGCCACATCCACAGGAAGCGGGGGGAGTAGGCCCGGCCGCACATGGAGTAGTTGCCCGCGCCGTACGAACCGCCGACCACGACGGTCAGCTTCGGCACGCGGGTGCAGGCCACCGCCGTGACCATCTTGGCGCCGTGCTTGGCGATGCCGCCCGCCTCGTAGTCCCGGCCCACCATGAAGCCGGAGATGTTCTGCAGGAAGACCAGCGGGATGCCGCGCTGGTCGCACAGCTCGATGAAGTGGGCGCCCTTCTGGGCGGACTCGGAGAACAGGATGCCGTTGTTGGCGACGATCCCCACCGGGTGGCCGTGGATGTGGGCGAAGCCGGTGATCAGCGTCGTCCCGTACTCGGCCTTGAACTCGGCGAACCGCGAGCCGTCCACGACCCGGGCGATCACCTCGCGCACGTCGTACGGGGTGCGCGAGTCGACCGGGACGGCGCCGTACAGCCCCGCGGGGTCGACCTTCGGCTCCTCGACGGGCCGCACGGACCACGGCAGCGCGCCCCGGTCCGGCAGGGTCGCCACGATGTTCCGCACGATGCGCAGCGCGTGCGCGTCGTCCTCCGCGAGGTGGTCGGTCACCCCCGACGTACGGGAGTGGACCTCGCCGCCGCCCAGCTCCTCGGCCGTCACGACCTCGCCGGTCGCGGCCTTCACCAGCGGCGGCCCGCCCAGGAAGATCGTGCCCTGGTTCCGTACGATCACGGCCTCGTCGCTCATCGCGGGGACGTACGCCCCGCCGGCCGTGCACGAGCCCAGCACGGCGGCGATCTGCGGGATGCCGGCCCCCGACATCCGGGCCTGGTTGTAGAAGATCCGGCCGAAGTGCTCCCGGTCGGGGAAGACCTCGTCCTGCATCGGCAGGAACGCGCCGCCCGAGTCCACGAGGTACAGGCAGGGGAGACGATTCTCCAGCGCCACTTCCTGGGCGCGCAGGTGCTTCTTCACCGTCATCGGGTAGTAGGTGCCGCCCTTGACGGTCGCGTCGTTGGCGACGATCACGCACTCCCGGCCGCTGACCCGGCCGATGCCCGCGATCACCCCGGCCGCCGGGGCGGCGCCCCCGTACAGCCCCTCGGCGGCCAGCGGGGCCAGCTCCAGGAACGGGGAACCCGGATCGAGCAGGGCGTCCACCCGGTCCCTGGGCAGCAGCTTGCCGCGCGCCACGTGCCGGGCGCGGGACCTCTCACCCCCGCCCAGCCTGGCCGTGGCGAGCCGCGAGCGCAGCTCGTCGGCGAGCGCGTGATGTGCCGCCTCGTTGGCCTGCCAGGCCTCGGAGGCGGGATCGGCCGCGCTCGTCAGCACCGGTGCCTGCTGCATCGTGTCGAGCCCCCTTGCCCGTACCGCAGTAGTTAGTGACCGTTAACGTCTGCCCCAAGGTTAACGAGCGCTAACGGCCGTGTCCAGGGCTGTGGTCCGGCACCCCGGGACGGGGTCCGGGACGGGGCTCGGGGTCGGCACCTCGTACTTCGGTTAACGTTCGCTAACCCGACTGTCTAGAATCGAATCCATGACCACCAGGACGGACGCCCCCACCCGCCGCGAGCAGATCCTCAAGGAGGCCGCCCGCCTCTTTGCCGAGCGCGGCTTCCACGGCGTCGGTGTCGACGAGATAGGCGCGGCCGTCGGCATCAGCGGCCCCGGTCTCTACCGCCACTTCCCCGGCAAGGACGCGATGCTCGCCGAGCTGCTGGTCGGCATCAGCGAGCGGCTGCTGGCCGGTGGGCGGCTGCGGGTGTCGGAGGACGCGGCCGGCGAGAACGGCTCCCCGCGGGCCCTGCTCGACGCGCTCATCGCGGGCCACATCGACTTCGCCCTCGACGACCGTCCCCTGATCACCCTCCACGACCGGGAGCTGGACCGGCTGCGGGACGCCGACCGCAAGCGGGTCCGCCAGCTCCAGCGCCAGTACGTCGAGGTGTGGGTGGAGGTGGTCCGCGACCTCTACCCGGACCTGCCCGAGCACGAGGCCCGCGCGGCCGTCCACGCCGTCTTCGGCCTGCTGAACTCGACCCCGCACCTGGGCCGCCCCGGCGCCCAGCCGGACCGCGCGGACACGGCGGCACTGCTGCACCGGCTGGCGCGCGGCGCCTTCGAGGCGGCGGCGGTGCGCGCCTGAGGGCTTTCCCGGCCGCGCCTTGAACATATGAATTAACGCGGAAGGCGGAGGGGCTGCTGAATTCCTTCCCCCTTTTCTCCGCCGTGTCCCCTTCGGTCGGGGTGTCGCGAAGATCCACAGGCATAGGGTTCGAGTTGTCTCGCCCACGCCTGATGGGGAATTCACATGAAAGCATGTCAGGTTTCGGTCGTCGTCCCCTGTTTCGACGAGGAAGAGGTGATCGAGGCATTCCACCGTGCGCTGCTCGCCGTGCTCGAACCGATACGGCACACCTTCGAGATCTGCTACGTCGACGACGGCAGCGGCGACCGCACCGGAGCCCGGATCAATGCGCTCGCCGCCGAGGACCGGCGGGTCCGCTACGTCTCCTTCAGCCGCAACTTCGGCAAGGAGGCCGCCATGCTCGCCGGGCTGCGGATGTCCCGGGGCGAGGTCGTCGTCCTGATGGACGCCGACCTCCAGCACCCTCCCGAACTGCTGCCCCGCATACTGGAGTTGAGGAAAAGCGGATACGACCAGGTCGTCGCGCGCCGGGACCGTACCGGCGAGGGCGCCCTGCGCACGCTCCTCAGCGCCGCCTGCTACCGGGCCATGGGCCGCTGCATGGACGTCGAAGTCGTCGACGGCGAGGGCGACTTCAGACTGCTGTCGCGCAAGGCCGTGGACGCGGTGCTCGCCCTGCCCGAGACCGACCGGTTCTCCAAGGGGATCTTCTCCTGGATCGGATTCGACACCGCGTCCTTCACCTACCGGAACGTCCGCCGCGCGGCGGGGCGTTCGAAATGGGCCGGCCGGAATCTGATCGATTACGGGATCGGCGGGCTGGTCTCCTTCAACAACCGCCCCCTGCGCCTGGCCATCCACACCGGTCTCGCCCTCGCGCTGGCGGCCCTGGGATACGCGCTGTGGATCATCGTGGACGTCGCCCTGCACGGCGTCGCCGTACCCGGTTACACGACCCTGCTGACCGCCGTCGTCGCACTCGGCGGAATTCAGCTCGCGACCCTGGGCGTCATCGGCGAATACGTGGGACGCATCTATTCCGAGGTGAAACGCCGACCGCACTACGTGGTGCGGGAGACGAGCGAATGCCCGGACCGGGGCATGCGCCCGCCCGGCGTCCTGCCCGATGCCGAGTCCGATGCCGAGCCCGGTTCCTCGTCCGGCGTTCACGTGTACGAAGGGCGTCGGCGCACATGAGCACGGACACCGGCGCGGGCCCGTACGCGGAAAAGGACAC
The DNA here is from genome assembly GCF_030116705.1 of Streptomyces sp. ML-6. Classification (NCBI taxonomy): domain Bacteria; kingdom Bacillati; phylum Actinomycetota; class Actinomycetes; order Kitasatosporales; family Streptomycetaceae; genus Streptomyces; species Streptomyces sp. ML-6. The sequence goes on along the minus strand of NZ_JAOTIK010000001.1, from coordinate 2,559,273 downwards.
GGGCGGGGGCGGTGCGGGCGGTGGTCCGCGTCCCGCGCGGCGGCGGGCGGCGTCGTGGACGGCGGCCCTCGCCCTGTTCCCGTTCGCGCTGCTCGGCGCCGCCTTCTGGTTCGGGAGGCTGGTCCGGCCGGGCGCCGACGACTGGTGCTTCCTCCCGGTCGTGCGGGACGAGGGCGCCCTCGGGATGCTCGCCAAGTTCTACCTGCACGACAACGGGCGCGTCGCCAACGCGCTGCTGGTCGTCGGGTACGGAGCCTTCGGCGTCCCGGGCCACCAGTGGTTCGCCCCGGTCAGCGGGGCGGTCGTGCTCGGCGTCCTGTGGGCGCTGACCGCCGCCGCGCTCGGCAGGGCGGGACTGACCGCGCCGCGCGGGACCGTGCCGCTCGTGGCCGCGACGGCGACGGCGGCCTTCCTGCTCGCCACGCCGGACACGTACAAGACGTTCTACTGGCCCGCCAACTCCGTCTCGCACACCCTCGCACCGGTGCTGGCCTGCGCCGCCGTGATTCCCCTGCTGCGCGCCCGCACCCGCCGGGGGCACGTCCTCGCCTCGGCCGCCGCCCTCCTGGCCGGGGTGTTCATCGGCACGCTGTCGGAGGAGACGGTGGTCGTCGCGGGCGTCGTGCTCGTCACCGTCCTGCTGACCGGGCTGCGCACGCCTCCCGGCCCCGGCCGGACCCGTCTCCGGTCCTGGTGCGCGGTCGCCCTCGCCGGGCTCGCGACCGGAACCGTCGTCCTGTACTTCTCACCCGGCGCGCAGGCCCGGCGCACACGCTTCGACGCCGACACCGGCTCCATGCTCGCCCCAAAGGCGCTGGGCGCGGCGCTGCGGGCCTTCGGGGAGATCCTGGGCACCGTCCTCACGACCTGGCCGTACCTGGGGGCGGTCGCCGTCGGCGTACTCCTCGGCCTGTCGGCGCGCGGGGGAGAGCGGCCGGCAAGGGGGCCGGGGGACGGGTCGGCGGACGGGCCGGGGGGCGGGCAGTCCCGGCGGGGTCCTCTTCGCACGGCCCTGGCGGGCCTCCTCGCGTTCCTGGTCTCCGGCTACCTCTGCGTCGTCGTCACCCGTCCCGTCTTCGGCGCGGACGTGACGACCGCCTCGCGCGTCTGGGGCGACTTCCTCCTGCTGTACGTGCTGCTGCTGACCGGCATCGGCGTCCTGCTGGGGCGGGCGGTAGCGGCACCGGTGGTGCCACGGGTCCGCCGCACGGCGCCCCGTACGGTCGTGGCGGCCGTCGCCGCCGCGGGGTGCGTCCTGGCCTGCGCGGGCCTGGCAGTTCCGCTGTTCCGGCTGGAGACGGAGATGGCGGTGCGCGCCCGCGACTGGGACCACCAGGACCAGTGGCTGAGGGAGCGGGCGGCGCAGGGGGCCCGGGTGCTGCCGTACGCGCCGGTGCCGGTGGGCGGGATGCTGGAGCCGTTCGGCGGGCACGGTCGGCGGGCGTGGCCGGCCTCGTGCGTGGCCCGGTACTACCACCTGGACGAGGTCACGTACTCGACGCGACTCCCCTGAAACGGGCCCGGCAAACGGGCCCGGCGCGACCCGCGTGACCGTTCCGGTACCTCCGTCGTGCAGGACATCCGGCACACTGCGCACACCTGACGGCACAATGGGTTCATGCCGATACCCAGCCGTGCCGCCCTCGTCGAACACCTCGTCCGTACGCGTATCGCCGGAGACGTCGCCACCCCGCGCGACAACAACCTCTCCCACTACCGCAAGCTCGCCAACGGCGACCGCCACTACTGGCTGGGTCTGGAGCTCGGGGACCGGTGGCGCGACGAGCAGGACGTGCTGGCGGTGATGGCCGAACGCTGCGGGGTCAGCGACGACCCGGAGCACCGGTTCGGGCAGGACACCATCGATCCGGAACTGACGGTGGACGCCCTGGAACGGATGGCGGCACGGCTCCGGAAGGCCGCGGCGGACTCGGAGCGGGTGCTGTTCGCGACCGGGCACCCGGGCGGGCTCCTCGACGTGCACCGGCAGACCGCGGCGGCGCTGCGGGCCGCCGGGTGCGAGATCGTCCGCATTCCCTCGGGGCTGATCGCCGACGAGGGCATGGTCTTCCAGTTCGCGGACGTCGCCGTGCAGGAGCGCGGCGCGACGCTCTGGCACACGCACTCGCCCGCCCCGATGGCCGCCATCCTGGACGGCCTGGAGCGGGAGGGCCGCCCGCTGCCGGACCTGGTGGTCGCCGACCACGGCTGGGCGGGCTGCGCGGGCCAGCGCGGCCTGGACGCGGTGGGGTACGCGGACTGCAACGACCCGGCGCTGTTCCTGGGCGAGGCGGAGGGCACGCTCCAGGTCGTCGTCCCGCTGGACGACCACGTGATGGACCCGCGGTTCTACGACCCGATGACGGACTACCTGCTGGACGCGGCGGGGCTGCTCCCGGGCTGATCCCGGCCGGGATGCTCCCGGGCTGCCCCGCGCTGATCCCGGCCGGCCGGCCCGTGTTCGGGTCGGAAACGGCCCGGATCAGGACCGGGGGACGCGGACCACGCCCTCCTGGATGACGGTGATCGCCAGCCGGCCGTCCTGCGTGTAGATCCGGGCCTGGCCGAGCCCGCGCCCGCCGTACGCGGACGGCGACTCCTGGTCGTACAGCAGCCATTCGTCGGCCCGGAAGGGCCGGTGGAACCACATCGCGTGGTCCAGGCTCGCCCCGACCACGTCACCGACCGCCCAGCCCCCGCGTCCGTGCGCGAGGAGCACCGAGTCGAGCAGCGTCATGTCGGAGACGTACGTCGCCATGCAGACGTGCAGCAGCGGATCGTCCGCGAGCTTGCCGTTGGTGCGGAACCACACCTGGGAGCGCGGCTCGCGCGGTTCGCCGACCGTGCCGAAGGGCGGGGCGTCCACGTACCGCAGATCGACCGCGGCCCGTGCCTCGATCAGCCGGTCCACGACCGTCGGATCGCTGAAGCGGTCCGCGTACCGGGGCAGCAGCTGCGCCGTGGTGGGCAGTGTCTCCGGATCCGGCGCGGACGGCATGCCCGCCTGGTGCTCCAGGCCCTCCTCGTACGTCTGGAAGGACGCCGAGAGGTGGAAGATCGGCTGCCCGTGCTGGACGGCGACGACCCGGCGGGTGGTGAAGGAGCGGCCGTCGCGGATGCGGTCGACGCTGTAGACGATCGGCGCGCCCGGGTCACCGGCCCGCAGGAAGTACGAATGCAGGGAGTGGGCGGAGGGAACTTCCCCGGCCGGGGCGGCGCCGGGCGCCCCCGGGGTCCGGGCGGGGACGGTGCGGCCCGCGGCGACCAGGGCCTGGGCCGCGACCTGGCCGCCGAAGACCCGGGGGACGAGCACCGAACGGCTCGTGCCCCGGAAGATGTCCCGCTCGATCTGCTCCAGGTCGAGCAGACCGAGCAGGGAATCCAGCGCTGAGCTCATGGCAGGAACGCAGCCGTTCTCACAGACCCATGGACTTGGCGATGATCGACTTCATGACCTCGTTGGTGCCGCCGTAGATGCGGTTGACCCGGTTGTCCGCGTAGAGGCGGGCGATCGGGTACTCGTTCATGTAGCCGTAGCCGCCGTGCAGCTGGAGGCAGCGGTCGATGACGCGGTGCGCGACCTCGGTGCAGAACAGCTTCGCGGACGCGGCCTCGGCCGCCGTCAGCTCACCGGCGTCCAGGGCCTCCAGGGCGCGGTCGGCGACGGCCTCGGCGGCGTCCACCTCGGCCTGGCAGGCGGCCAGTTCGAACTTGGTGTTCTGGAAGGACGCGACGGTCTTGCCGAAGACGGTGCGCTCCTGGACGTACTCCTGCGCGAACCGGATCGCGGCCTTGGCCTGCGCGTACGCGCCGTAGGCGATGCCCCAGCGCTCGGACGGCAGATTCTGGCCGAGGTAGTAGAAGCCCTTGTTCTCCTCGCCGAGCAGGTCGGCGGCGGGCACCTTCACGTCGACGAACGCCAGCTCGGCGGTGTCGGAGGTGCGCAGGCCCAGCTTGTCGAGCTTGCGGCCCAGGGAGTACCCCTCGGACTTGGTGTCCACGGCGAACAGGGAGATGCCGAAACGACGGTCCTCGGCGGTCGGCGCCGAGGTGCGGGCGCAGACGATGACGCGGTCGGCGTGGACGCCGCCCGTGATGAAGGTCTTGGAACCGTTGAGCACGTAGTGCGTGCCGTCGTCGGAGAGCTTGGCGGTGGTCTTCATGCCCGCGAGGTCGGAGCCGGTGCCCGGCTCGGTCATCGCGAGGGCCCACATCTCCTCGCCGGAGACGAACTTCGGCAGGTAGCGCTTCTTCTGGTCCTCGTCGGCGAGCATCTTGATGTACGGCAGCGCGAGCAGGACGTGCACGCCGGAGCCGCCGAAGTTGATGCCCGCGCGGGCGGTCTCCTCGTACTGGATGGCCTCGAACTTGTGGGTGTCCAGGCCGGCGCCGCCGAACTCCTCGGGGACGTTGATGCCGAACAGACCGAGGTCGGCGAGCTTGGAGTAGAACTCGCGCGGCACGATGCCCTGCTGGAACCACTCGTCGTAGTGGGGGACGACCTCCGCCTCGATGAAGGCGCGTATGGTCTCCCGGAACGCCTCGTGGTCCTCGTCGAATACCGTACGGCGCACGGGGTGCCTCCTTGATCAGCTTCGGTCGGCGGTCGCCTTCGGCCGGGGTCGGGTGCGGTCCGCCTCGACCGGCCTGGCTAAGCGCTTGCTCAGATACGTTCAAAAGTTACCCGGCAGTCACCGAAGCTGTCCAGGGTGATGCGTGGCACGCCCGGCCCCGGGCGTGCGGAAATCCTTCCCGGCCCACCGGCCGGGAAGGATCCTCGCCCGCTCCCTCTTCCCGCTCCCCGGCGCTACTGGGGCTTGAAGGAGCGGATCTGGTAGTTCCCCTGGAGGTTGCCGCCGTTGCCGGCCGGGGTGGAACCGACCCGGGAGTTGTAGTTGGTCTGGGTGTAGTACTGCACGCGGTGCCCGGTCGCGTTCCACACGGAGCGGACGTTCTGGCCCCGCTGGATGAACGAGCAGTCGTCGGCGGTGTTCGCCCGCTGCTTGTCCGACCACTGGCAGCGGGTGCCGCCCCCGTTCCAGTCGCTGTAGATGCAGAAGTACCCGGGGCTGCAACTGAAGGAAGCCCTGGCGTCGGCGCTTCGGGCGGTGTCGCTCGCCACGGCGCCGTTGCCGTTCCCCGTGGCTGCGGTCCCGGCCGCGGCGGGCCCGGTGGCCAGCCCCAGGGCCAGGGCGAGCGAGGCGGCGGCGAGCGTGGTGAAGCGGTTCATGACGGAGACCTCTTTCTGACGGCGACCAGGGCCCCGCGCCCTGGTCCCGGTCAGCGTGGCACGCCCGTGACCTGCACAGACAGGCGGAAACGGGGGCGCTCGAAGCCCGCCGCGAAGATCGCGGCGCTCCTTCGCGCACCGGCGTGAACGTCCGGCGTGAAGACCCTGCCCGGAGGTCGGTCCCGGACGTTCTGCACGGGCTGCGGGGAGGGGCGGGCGAGGCTGGTTCCCTCCGCTTTCGCTCTCCCCGTGGGCTGTGCGACGGCGCGGGTTTCCGCGCTCCCGGCGCACGGGTCACACCAAGCGCACACCCGTCCATAATCCGACTAATTGCGATATATCTTTCAGTCGGTGTTGACGCGGGAACTGACCTGTCGACGGGCCTGACCGGTTCGGCGCGGACGGGAAGGGGATCCGGTTCCGGCGCATCCGGTCCGGCCGACGAGCGGCTCGGGTTCCGGGCGGTGCGACACATCCCGTGAACCTGCGGACGAGACAGAACGAAGCAGGGCTTCTCCCGAGACCCGAACGAGGCCGCGGCGCCGACTCTGCGGATCCGTTCGGCGACCCCCGAGACCCCCGCCGGGCCGGAACAGCGCCATCCAGAACCACGACGCCCGGAACAGTGCCACTCCGAACCGCGACAACCAGGGCCGTGATGCCCGGAACCAAGCCGCTGCGGAACCGCACCACCAAGCCGCTGCGCAACCAAGCCGCTGCGGAACCACGCCACCACGTCACCACGACACACGGAGGTCCCATGCTGGAGGTGGAGCACCCGGAGACGAGCTGGGTACAGGTGAACCTGGCCCCGCGGTCGCACGCGTGGCCGCGCCTGTACGACCGGCTCGCCGGCACGGCGCGCGGCCTCCTCGACGCGGGCCTCGCGCAGGAGTTCTTCTTCATGCACAAGCCACCGGGCCTGCGGGTGCGGTTCCAGGCGCCCGGGGCGGTCGGCATCGTCCCGCTGCGGACCGAACTCCTCGACCGCCTCAAGGATTTCGACGGACTGGCCGCCCCTCCGGTGTGCGCGGTGTACGAGCCGGAGTCCTACCTCTTCGGCGGACCCGCCGCCATGCCGGGGGTGCACGAGGTGTTCACGGCGGACTCACTGGCCTGGCTCGACCGGCACGCCCGGCGCGCGGACGGCGAAGGGCACACCGTGCCGGACTGGCGCCTCTCCCTCGCCCTGCTCCGCGAACTCTTCGACGGCCTGCACATCGTGGGCTGGGAGCACCGGGGCGTCTGGGAAGCGGTGCGTACGGACACCGGGCGCAGCTTCCCCGGCGGCCTCCGGGACGACGCGCTCCGCCAGGCGGCCCAAGGCATCCGCACCTACTGGCAACGCCCCCGGGCGCAGTGGCCCGACGGGCTGCCCGAGGCCTGGCGCGGATGGGGGGAACAGCACGGGGAGGCGATGCGCCGGGCCGCGGACCACTGGCGCACCGGCTACTTCGAGTCCGGTGAGGCGGTACGCGGACCGCGCCGAGCCGCCGCCCACGCTGTGATCTTCCACTGGAACCGGGGCCGGCTGTCGCTCGCCCGCCAGAGCCTGCTCGCCGAGGCCCTGTTCGACGACGGGGCGGTGGACTGACGTGACCGGCCTCCGCGCCGTCCCCCCGGCCCCGGCCGGCCACCGGCTCCTGGGCGCCACCGCCCTGGTACGGGTATCCGGAATTCCCTGTTCGATGTGGATGGCCGCGGGCGGTTCGGGGCTGTTCGGCCGGGTCGCCGAGCACGCCGACGCCGTCGGGCAACAGGCCGAGCGCGCCCGGCGGCTGGCCGAGGGGCTGAGCGGGGTCGTTCCCGACCCGCGCCTGACGGACACCGAGCGCCGTGCCGTGCTGGCGCTGCGGCGGCGGCTGCACTCGGGGGCGGCACCGGACGTGACGGACTGCGGGTTCCTGGCGGCGCTGACCGCCGCGCCCGAGCGGGTCGTACGGGAGGCCGACGAGCTGTGCCGGGCCGCCGGGACGGCCGTCGCGACCCGGGAGGAGCTGGAGCGGGCCCTCGGGGACGAGCGCGAGCGGGTGGCCGCGCTGGCCTGGTCGCTGGTGTCGTCCAGCCCCGTCCTGCGGGAGTTCGTGGACACCGCGCACCCCGGGCTGGTGCGGGAGGTGACCGCCCGCCTGGCCCGCGGCGAACCGTGGAGCGGGAAGCAGCTGCGCAAGCGTTCCGCCTATCTGTGGCGGGCCGTGGGCCGGGCGGCGGCGAAGACCACGCCACGCGGCTGGGTGGGGCAGGTCGCCCCGGTCCCGGTCGGCGGCCCCGGCGCGGGCCACCGGCTCCTCGGCCCCGGCGCCGAACTGTCCGCGCTGGCCGCCTCCGCCGTGGAGAACGTCCACGCCGTACACACCCGGGCCGGTGCGCTGGACCTGCGCACCGCCGACCCGGCGACCGCGCTCGCACCCGCCCCGCTGCACCTCGCCGACACCGGCCACGAGGACGGGTCGGAACCGGCACTGCGCTGCTACGCGATCGACCCGGACGACCCGGGGCGGCTGCGCCAGGTCGCGGTCCGGCGCACCGCGCTGCTGGACCTGCTGCTCACGCTCTTCGCCGAAGGGCCGCGCACCCTCGCGGAACTGGAGCGCGCCCTGCCGGTCGCCGACGCCGTCGTGCTGCGCGGCTTCCTCGCCCACCTCGTGCGGCTCGGGGTGCTCCAGCTCTGCGCGGCCCCCCGCCGCCGCCACATCGCCTGGTCCCCGGCCGCCCGGGTGACCGGATGCGGCCGACTGCCCGGCCCGGGAGCCCGTTTCACGGACCCCGAGCCGGACGACTGGTTCCTCGACTCCTACCGCGGCCTGGACGCCCGGGTGCCCGATCGGGCTGCCGCCCGCGTCCAGCGCGCCCTGCGGACCGCCCACCGGCTGGCCGCGCTGCGCCGGACCGACCTGGCCGCGGGCGCCGACGCGCCACGGCCCGCGCCCGGTGTCGAGCAGCTGGACGAGCACCCGCGTCCGGTCGGCGAGATCCTGGCCGCACTGCTGTCGTCGGGCGAGCGGCCACCCGCGCCGGACCTGCGCCACCACCGGGCCTGGCACCCGGCGCACGACCCGGAATCCGGCTACGCCCGGCTTCTCACCCGTCTCGCCGCCCGCCGCGACGCGACCCGGGTGGACGTGGACGACGACCTCCTGGACGACCTCGGGGCGCCGCCCGCCGACGAGGTGATCCCGCCCTGGCCACTGGACTGCCTGCTGCGCCCGCTGTCCGGCCCGGGGCCCCTCGCGGTGCTGGACACCGCCTCGCCCGCCGGAATCCTCGACGCCCGGTTCACCGAGGCGCTCCAGACCCTGTACGGCGGCTACGACACCGTCGAGGCCTACCGCGACTTCCTGGCCGCCGTCGAGCGGGGAGCCGGTGTGCGGTTCGTCGAGCTGCTGGTACCCCCGGTCACCGAGCGCGCGGCCAACGCCGTCCGACGTCCCGTCACCACCCGTTGGTGGACCGGGGATCCCAACGCCTGCGCGTACTTCGGGCGCGGCGGACCGGAACAGCGCTACCTGCCGCTGGACCGCATCACCCTGCGAAGGTCGGGGCACCGGATCATCGCCGAGGTGGACGGCGAGCGGGTGATGCCCGTCCACCACGCCACCCGGCTCCCGATGCCGCCGTACGACCGGCTGGTGCGGCTGCTGCTGTCCGCCGGGCACCCCTGGGCGGGGACCGCCCTCCGCCTGGACGGTCTCGCCGCGGCCTTCCCCACGGGCGGCGACGTCGTCCGTCTGCCGCGGCTGACGGTGGGCACGGACCTGGTCGCCTCCCCGGCCGCCTGGCGGGTACCGAGAGCCCGCCTGTGGCGGCCCGGGGACGGGGACCTCGAACGGGTACGGGTGCTCGCCTCGCTCAGACGCTCCACCGGCCTGCCGCGATTCGTCTTCGTCCGGCCCGGGTTCGAGGCCAAACCGGTGCCGGTCGACCTCGAAGCCCTGACGGCGTTCAACGTCATCGACCGGGCGTGCGCCGCGCTGCCCGGTGACGAACTGGTCCTCGAGGAGATGCTGCCCGGTCCGGTGGCCGGCCCGCAGGGGCCGACGCTGGGCGACGCCCTTCACGGCGGCGCCCCTGTGGCTGCCGAGCTGATGCTCAGGACTCCGTTCGACCTGACGGCCGAGGAGCTGGCGGCCTCCGCGGTCGCCGCACTCACCCATGACGTCCCCGGCCCGCCCGCACCTGGTGCGGCGGTCGCCGGGGCGGTCCACACCCAAGAGGGAACAACCGAGAAATAGGAGGAAACACCATGCCCACCATGGAACTCACCGAGCTCGACGACCTCATCGCCGAGCTGGACGAGAGGGTCACCGGCGCCGAGCTGCCGGCGATGGACGGCGGCGCCGGCGACACCGGGGCGTGCTCCGGCCTCTGCACCGTCCTCATCTGCTCGGTCATCGGCGTCTGCTGACGACCTCCGTCCGGACGGCATGAGGCATGACGCCATGACGGCATGCCGGCACGACGGGCATGACGTCGGGGCGGTCGTGACCCCATGCGTCCACCGCTGAGCTGAACGGAGCCACCCGGAGCGCTCCGGGTGGCTCCTCGACGAGGAGACCCGATGCACGCAGACAGCCAGGCTCCGCCGCCCCGTGCGGCCCTCGACACCGCCGTCCGACTCCTCGACGACTTCTCCGGGGCGCGGGACGCCACACCCGATCCCGGCATCCCGGTCCTGGCCTGCCTGGTCGCGGAGATGTGCGGCCCGCGGGCGAAGACGTTCCGCCCGGTGGTGCCCCCCGACCCCGCGGCGGTGGCGGGCGCCGGACGCGCGGTGGCGGCATGGGCGCGGACCATCGGCCGCGGCCCCGGCCGACCCGGCCTGTACGACGGCGGTCTGGCCGGAACCCTGATCGGCCTGCGGCTCGGCGCCCGCCTCCACCCCCCGCTGCACCGCGTCGCCGACCGGCTGCGCGACCACCTGCTGGACAAGGCGAGGACGCGCCCCTGGCGGACCGAGGACGTCGCTCTGCCCGACTACGACCTCATCTGCGGACCGGCCGGCACGCTGCTGGCACTCTGCGCCGGGCCGCCACAGCCGAAGCGCGGCCAACTCCTCCCGTTCGCCGCCCACTTGGCGGCCCTGTGCGACAGCGATGACCTGCGCCGCCTGCGTGTCGGCCAGTACTCCGGCCACCCGTACCTGGGCTGGCTGCAGGGCCGGGTGAACACCGGAATGGGCCACGGCGTGGCCGGGCTCGTGGCCGGGCTCACCGCCGCGGTCCGCCACGTCGGCCCGGAGCAGGAGCTGCAGGACGCCCTGCGCCGCGCCACCCGTTGGCTGGTACGGCAGTCCTTCGACGACGCCCGGTCCGTACGGAGCTGGGACGGGGCCGGACTCGACGGCCCACCGCCCCCCGGAGCCCGCGCCCGGCAGGCCTGGTGCTACGGCGCCCCCGGCGTCACCTGGGCACTCTGGGACGCGTCCGACGCACTGGGCGACCGGGCGGCGGCCGACTGGGCGGCCACCGCCTTCACCACCCTCGCGGAGCGGTACGACGAGAGCTTCCACCTCTACGGCGACCCCCTGACCGATCAGCTCGCCCTGTGCCACGGCGCGGCGGGCGTGCTGGCCGTGGCGGACGCGTTCCACCGGCACGCCCACCTGCCGGCCGCCGCGACGCTCCGCGACCGCCTGTCCGGGCACCTGGGCCGGCGCCTTCCCGCCACCCTCGCCCCCGGCGTACCGCACACGTCCCTGCTCAACGGGACCGCGGGCGCGCTCAGCGCCCTGCTCACCGCCACCCACGACGCCTCGCGCGACTGGCTGCCCTGCCTCGGGCTGCGCTGAGGCCCGAAGACGAGGCCCCGAAGATGCTGCTGACGGTGTGGCTGGGGGTCGGGTGCTTGTCGGTCTGCTCACGGCTGGGGCCCGGCGCGGAGCCGCTGAGGCTTGAACCATGTCTGCCTGGCCATTTTTGCTCGTTGCTCCTGGAAAGCACACCGTGGCAGCATTCGGCGCGTGTTCGATAACGGGGATGACATGGCGGAGCCGTCTGTGCGGCGTTCGAAGCTCCTGGATCTGATCGACTGTCCTGCTCCTGAAGAGACTTCGGTGCCGGGTGAGGTGCCCGGGCCGGGCGCTGTTCTGAGGCCGGAGGGTGATCCGGTGGCGGTGGCTCGGCGTGAGTTTGCCGTGTTGCTGGGTGAATTCCGGCGGGCGGCGGTGCTGGTGCCGCTGGACGGTGCGGGGGATCTGTGGTCGGCGGAGCAGAACGGGGTGCGGTGGATCTGTGCGTTCTCGGACGAGGCGGCGCTGGCGCGGTTTGCCGCTGCCCGGGGTGGGGCCGGTCGGGAGTGGGTGTACCGGAGGGTGTTGGGGGCGCGGTTGCTGGATGTGATGGTGCCGTTGCTGCCGGGGCCTGCGGGGGTGGCGCTGGATGCGGGCGGTGAGGAGGGCGGGGTGTTGTTCCCGCCGGTGGCGGGGATCGTGCCGGATTCGGTGGCGGTGGATCTCGGGGGGACGCGGTGAGCGGGGATGGTTCGGATCTTCGGGTGCCGCCGGAGGCGTTGGCCGCGATTGCGAAGGGGATCGATCTGGCGCATGCCGAGCTGAAGGAGCTCGGGATGGTCGGTGAGGCGTCGGTGGGCCGTGGTTTTTCTGATCTGGGCCTGTCGGGGCTGGAGTTGGGGCATGGCGGTCTGGCGGCGGAGTTCGAGGCGTTCTGCGGGCGTTGGGAGTGGGGTGTGCGGGCGCTGACGCGGAGGGGCAACGACTTCGCCATGGGGGTCGGGTTGTCGGCGGGTTCGTTCGCGGAGCAGGAACGGTACGTCAAGGACTCGTTCAAGATCGGTGTGAACTCCCTGAACGGGAATCCGCACCTGTCCGAGGACGAGGTCAAGGAGATGAGCTGGGACACGGTCCGGAGCCAGTCGGCGTACGACGACCCGGACTTCAGTGAGGAGTCGGGGCGGAAGGCGTACGAGGAGGTCCAGCAGGCCTGGCGGGACACCGGCGGGGAGCTGGGGATCGGGGGGCCGGATGCCGCAGAGGACTCCTGGATGACGGATCCGGCGTTGCGGGAGGCGGTCGCCGGGGCCGGGCGTTCGGAGCAGGAGCGGGGGAGGGGGGACTGATGGTGGACTGGGGGAGGCTCGGGGACGGGCTGGTCGACGGGGCCGGCAAGCTGGTCGACAAGGGCAGGGAGCTCGCGGGCCGGGCCGTCGACGCCGGTACCGATGTTCTGGGTGCGGGCCTGGACAGGGTCGGGGCGCACGGCTGGGCCGACGGGGTCGAGGACTGGGGGGATGCGACCGCGTCCGCGCTGGGTGCGGAGGTCGGTGAGAAGCAGCTCGGGCAGAGCGAGGAAGCGGACGAGCTGATCCACGGCAGGCCGGAGAAGATCGCTGCCACGGTGAAGAACCTCCGTGACTTCCAGCGGGCTTTCGATCTCGTCGGTGCCGGGATGAAGAGGCTCGACTCCGGCCACTGGAAGGGCGAGGCCGCCGACGCGTTCCGGGAGAAGTTCCGGACCCTGCCGACCGACTGGCTGCGTGCGGCCGACGCGTTCGAGGACGCGGCCGGGGCGCTGGAGACGTATGCGCGGACGGTGACCAGTGCTCAGGACAAGGCCCGCGAGGCCATCGCCCTGTACAAGGAGGGCAAGCGGGACTACGAGAGGGCCGCCGCCGCGTTCCGGGAGAAGGCACAGGCGTACAACGCGGTCCGCAACACCGACCATCCGCTGCCGCACCCGGGGGAGTTCACGGACCCGGGACTGGCCAAACGCCGGCTCGCGCAGGAGCTGCTGCAGCATGCCCGGCAGGTGCGCGACGAGGCGGCCGGGACGGCCAGGGGCGCGGTCGGTGCGGCGATGGCTCATGCGCCGGAGGAACCCACCGGCCTGAACCGGCTCAGGCAGGAGGTCTACGACCACGCCGCGGGACAGGGCATCGAGCTCGCCCACTTCGGCGGTGGTGTCATCAAGGGCGGCGCGGGACTGGTCAACTTCCTCCGCTCGGTCAACCCGACCGACCCCTACAACCTGACCCACCCGGCCGACTACTACAAGGGCGTCCACATGACGCTCGCCGGTCTCGTCTCCACCGGGGCCAGCCCCGACCGGGCCCTCAAGAACGCCTGGGATTCCGCCAAGGGCGACCCCTCCGAATTCATCGGCCGCCTCGTCCCCGAACTGGCCGGCACCAAGGGCAGCGGCCTCGCACGCGGGGGCCTGCGGACCGGGGCGAAGGACCTCCCCGACCGCCCGAACAACACGAACCGGAACGGACACGAGAAGAACCCCGACTCCACCTCCCAGCAGTGCAGCAAGGTCAAGTGCGCCGGAGACCCCGTCGACGTCGCCACCGGGCGCATGCTGCTGCCGCAGACGGACATCGTGCTGCCCGGCTCGCTGCCCCTGGTCTTCGCGCGCGTCTTCGACTCCTCCTACCGGGCCGGCCGCTGGTTCGGCACCGGCTGGTCGAGCACGGTCGACCAGCGCCTGGAGATCGACGCGGAAGGCGTCGTCTTCAGCTGCGACGAAGGCAGCCTGCTGGCCTACCCGCACCCCGCACCCGGCGTTCCCGTCATGCCCACACACGGCCGGCGCTGGCCCCTGGACCGGGTCGACGGCGGCTACACCATCACCGACCCGGAAACCGGCCACGTCCGGCACTTCACCGACCAGCCCGACGGCGAACTGGCACTCCTGACCCAGATCGACGACCGCAACAACCGCTGGATCACCTTCGAGTACGACGAAACAGGCGCCCCCACATCGATCGTCCACCACGGCGGCTACCACCTGAAACTCACCACGCACGACGGCAGGATCACCGCCCTGCACCTGGCAGGCGCCGCACCCGACGGCACCGACCAGGAAATCCTCCGCTACGGCTACACCGACGGCCACCTCACCGAAATCACCAACTCCTCCGGAAAACCCCTGCGCTTCGGCTACGACGAACAGGGCCGCATCACCTCATGGACGGACACCAACAACAGCCGCTACGCATACGTTTACGACGAACACGACCGCTGCGTGCACCAGGCCGGCACCAACGGACACCTCGAAGCCCGCTTCACCTGGGACGACACCGACCCCGACACCGGCCTGCGCATGACCTCCATGACCGACGGCCTCGGCCACACCACGCGCTACATGATCAACGACCGCTCCCAGGTCGTCGCCGAGATCAACGCACTGGGAGCCGTCACCCGCTTCGAACACGACCGCCACCACCGCCTGCTGTCCGTCACGAACCCGCTCGGCCACGCCACCCGGTCCACATACGACGAGAATGGCCGCCTCACCTCCGTGGTCCGCCCGGACGGCCGGGAACTGACCGCCGAATACAACACCCTCGGCCTGCCCGTGCGAATACGAGGCACGGACGGCCTCGTCACCCGGCAGACCTACGACGAACGCGGCAACCGCACCTCGGTCACCGACGCCTCCGGCGCGACAACGACCTACACGTACGACAACGCCGGACACCTCACATCCGTGACCGACACGCTCGGTAACACTACCCGCATCCGCAGCAACGCTGATGGGCTGCCTGTCGAGATCACCGACCCGCTCGGTGCCACCACCTGCGTTACACGTGACGCCTTCGGCCGTCCCGTCATCCTCACCGATCCCCTTGGTGCGGTCACCCGCCTCGAATGGACTGCCGAAGGCAAGTTGTCCCGCTGTACAGACGCGAATGGCTCCACGCAGTCATGGACGTACGACGGCGAAGGCAACTGCCTCACGCACACCGACGCCATGGGAGGCATCTCCCACTTCGAGTACACCCACTTCGACCGCATGGCTGCCCGCACCAGCCCGGACGGCGTGCGCTACGAATTCGTCCACGACCACGAACTCCGCCTCACTCAGGTCCTCAATCCTCAGGGCTTGACCTGGAACTACAGCTATGACGCGGCTGGCCATCTCATAGCCGAGACCGACTTCGACAACCGCGCACTCGCATACGAACGCGATGCGGCAGGCCGCCTCACCGCACGCACCGACGTCCTCGGTCAGACCATCCGCTACCAGCGGGACAATCTCGACCGCATCGTCTCCAAGGATGTCGCAGGCGCGGTCACCACCTTCGAATACGACATCTTCGACCAACTAGCCGGGGCAATTGGCCCGGACACAACCCTCACCTATCTTCGCGACCGGCACGGCCGCCTTAAATCGGAGACCATCAATGGTCGTACCATGTCGTATGAGTACGACGCCCTCGGCCGTCGTACCAGCCGCAGAACACCCAGCGGCGCGCACAGCACCTGGGCCTACGACACTGCAGGCCGTCCCACATCACTCACCACCTCCGGCCACACCCTCACCTTCGAACACGACGCGGCAGGCCAGGAAACCACCCGCCACATCGGCAACGCCCTCACCCTGACGAACCAATACGACCCCAGGGGCCACCTCACCACCCAGCAGATCACCGGCTCGGACAACAAGAGCATCCAACGCCGCGACTACACCTACCGCGCCGACGGCCACCTCACCGGCCTCACCGATCTACTCTCCGGCCCCAAAACCTTCGACCTCGACCCGGCTGGCCGGGTCACCGCCGTCCACGCCACCAACTGGGCCGAGCGCTACACCTACGACGCAGCCGGCAACCAGACCGAAGCTTCCTGGCCCACATCCCACCCCGAGCAGGAAGCAGCGGGTCGGCGCACGTACTCCGGCACGCGTATCACTCAAGCCGGACGCGTCCGCTACGAACACGACGAGCTGGGCCGCGTCACCTTGCGACAAAAGCGCCGACTATCCGGCAAACCGGATACCTGGCGATACGAGTGGGACACGGAAGACCGACTCACGTCTGCGATCACTCCAGACGGAACACGGTGGCGGTACACGTACGACGTGTTGGGGAGGCGCACAGAGAAACTGCGCCTGGCCTCCGACGGTGAAAGCGTCGTCGAGCGTGTCATCTTCACGTGGGACGGTGCAATGCTGTGCGAACAGACGACACTTGATGTCGATTCGCCCCGTCCGGTTACGCTGACCTGGGATCACCGAGGTCTGTACCCGGTAGCTCAAACAGAACGAATCACTGCTTCTGACACTTCCCGGGAAGAGATCAACTCACGTTTCTTCGCAATCGTCACCGATCTCGTCGGCGCGCCAAGTGAACTTATAGATGAACGGGAAGATGTCGCCTGGCGTACCCGTAGCACCTTGTGGGGTTCAACTGCCTGGGCGGTAGATAGTAGCGCCTACACGCCGCTCCGATTCCCGGGCCAGTATTTTGACCCGGAAACCGGCCTGCACTACAACTACTTCAGGCATTACGACCCCGAAACCGCCCGCTATTTCAGCGTCGACCCGTTAGGGCTGAACGCCGCCCCCAACCCGACCGCCTACGTGCACAACCCTGGCGCATGGAGCGACCCTCTCGGCCTCGCGCCCTGCCAACCGAAGAAGGAAACGGGGTCGGTGGACAGGAAGGGTAACGCTCCCGACTTTGCCGCGGGTAAGGATGGAGTGGTCCAAGATCTACGCGGGATGGGGCGCCCTGATGGCCAACTAGTCTTCAGTGGGCATGGCGGAATCTGGGAGGGTGACGGGACTCCGGTCACGGTTCCTGAGGGGGTGAGCGTCCATATGTACAGTCGTCACGGAGAGCCGATCAGTGATGTGCTGGGGAATCAGATTGAGACTGGCTCACCCACCCCTGTCGAGGTCTACGGACCGGGTGAAAAGCTGCCAAACTACACCCTGTTCGAGCCTGATGGGCTAAAGATTCTCGGAGTTCCCAGGAATGTTACTGTGACATCCCCGGCCAACCTCTCTGAATTATTGAGACCC
Organism: Streptomyces sp. ML-6; assembly: GCF_030116705.1. NCBI lineage: Bacteria > Bacillati > Actinomycetota > Actinomycetes > Kitasatosporales > Streptomycetaceae > Streptomyces > Streptomyces sp. ML-6. Next base: position 2,542,278 of record NZ_JAOTIK010000001.1, on the reverse strand, counting down.
AACATGGGGAATATTCACTGGGCGGCATGCAGAAGTGTGATTTTTGGAGGATGAGGTTACGTGACCACGTATAGCGATCTGTCTCCTTACACTTACGCCACTGAAACCATCCCGCCCGGCGCGAATGCGCTGAACATCGGATGGCTCGGCGGCGACAAAAATTTCACGAAGGGAGATGTGCCGGAAGGCTTTCTTGACGCCTTTATTCTGCTTGCCCGAGACAACTCCTCTGCAAGGATGCGCGGGTTTCATGCCTGCTCGTTGCCTCACGAAAACGGTAAGCTCTCATACCCCTATCGCACCGAAATGGATGGGGTCAGGATTGCGCTGGGGGCCGCAGAAGTGCGCGTCTATTCCGCGGACGGAGAACTGCTGATCGCGCCGGATCTTGCTTATCACTACGTCAAGGATCACAACTACCTGCCACCTCGGAAATTCATCGAAGCTGTCCTGGCGCGGAGGATTTATCTCGGCGCGAGCTGACGCCGCTTCCGTGCCCTTTGCGCGACCCTGCGGGCGCTTGCGACTACTCGGCGGCGCGCAGGGCAACGGCCTGTTGGTCGACGCGGGATGGGTTCGGCCCAAGGCAGGCCGGACGCTCATGCTGGGCCCGTTCGCCGTGGAGGTGGGGCAGCCCTTGGCGGCTCCGGCGAACCGCGATGTGTGCGGCACCTTGCTCAAAGCCGCTGGGGTCGTGGCGAGTGTCGGCGACGCCACCCGCACCCCTGCCCCAATCCGCCGGTGCCCCGCGCCCGGGTCAGTGGTGCCGCAGTGCGAACCACAGCTCCGTCCGTACGTCCATGTCGTCCAGGTCCACGTCCAGCAGGGCCGCGCAGCGGGTGATGCGCTGGCGGACCGTGTTGCGGTGGATGCGCAGGGCCGTGGCCGTGCGGTCCCAGTTGCCGTGGAGGCTCAGCCAGCAGCGCAGGGTCTCGGCCAGGGGTTCGGTGAGCGGGGCCAGGAGGGTGCGGGCGTGGGCCTCGGCCCGGTCGGGAGGGACCAGGGCGGCCAGGCCCGTACCGGCGTCGGTGCGGTGGTGGACCAACGGGGTGCGGGTGGCCGCGGCGCGGCCCAGGGCGTGGGCCGCCTGGGCGTCGGCGAGGCCCAGGGCGGTGAGGGGAGCGGGGGCGGAGGCGCCGAGGGTCCAACCGGGCTGCGGGACGATCCGGTCGTCGCCGGGCACCAGCACCCGCACCGCGTCCCCGCCCCGGCCCGCGTCGACCAGGGCCGAGCCCAGGGCGGCGCCCAGCGCGCCGGCGGTGAGCGGGTCCACCGGGCCGTCCCCGCTGCGCCGGGCGTGCACTACCGTCCACTGTTCCGCGCCGCCGAGCAGCGGGCCGACGTCCTGCGGGTCCGCGCCCAGCAGCATCCGTACGAGGGCGGCCGACCGGCCCGCCGCGTCGGCGCCCTGGTGCGGGGCGGCCAGCAGCGAGAGCAGGACGACCGCGACCCCGGCGATCGTGTGGTCGCCCGCCTCCCGCCGGTCCGTCGCCAACTCCAGGACCAGCCCCTGGCCGCCGCCCAGCGCGTACGCGGACAGATGGGTGCCCCGCAGCGTGTCGGTGGCGGACGACGGGGCGGGGCGCGCCCCGGCGGAGACCACCCGGGCCAGCCCGGCCAGCGCCGCACCGACGTCCGGGGCGGGACGGGGGCCCGAGGCGTGCAGCTCCTCGCCGTCCGCGGCGAGCAGCACCGCCCGGCCGCCCAGCCGCACCGTCAGCTGGTGCAGCACCGCGGGGACCGGGTCGGGCCGGGCCGCCGCCGTCGCCAGGGCCTGCTGGGCGTGCGTCACCCGGCGCAGCTCCCGGTGCCGGGCCTCGGCCATCAGCCGCCACACCGCCCGGGCTATCGCCGTGAACGGAGTCCCGGGCGGCACCTCCACCAGCGGCAGACCGTGCCGCTCGCACGCCTCGACCAGCGCCCCCGGCACCGTGTCGAACACCGGCGTCACCCCGAAACCGAGCGCCGCCGCCCCCGCCTCCACCAGCCGGGCCACGTACCCGTCCGGGTCCTTGAGCAGCACCCCGGCGCTCAGCACCAGCTCACCGCCGAGCAGATACGGGTACGGGTCGGCCATCTCCGAGGTGTGCACCCACAACAGCTCGGCCCCGTCCGGGCCCGCGATGCGGCGCAGCCCCAGCTCCTCACGGGCGAGCAGCGCGGTGAGCGACACCGGGGGAGTGGGCGGCGGGGGCAGCGCGACCGGGGCTTCCATGGACGATCCATCCATCGACGGCTTCAGTTATGGAGGAAACGTACACTTCAGTGCCGTGTGCGGGCCACCTACCGTCTTCAGTACGGACCGCGTCACCACGCACCCCCCCCCCACGAGGCACGCACCACCACGAGAAAGGCACCCCCATGAGCAGTAGCGAAACGCCGCGCGGCCCCATCGACTCCTCCCGCGTCCCGCGGTACGCCGGACCCGCGACGTTCGCCCGGCTGCCCCGCCTCGATGAGGTCGGCACCGCCGACGTCGCCGTCGTCGGCGTGCCCTTCGACACCGGTGTCTCCTACCGCCCCGGCGCCCGCTTCGGCGGCAACGCGATCCGCGAGGCCTCGCGCCTGCTGCGCCCGTACAACCCGGCGCAGGACGCCTCCCCGTTCGCGCTCGCGCAGGTCGCCGACGCCGGGGACATCGCCGCGAACCCGTTCAACATCAACGAGGCCGTCGAGACGGTCGAGGCCGCCGCCGACGACCTCCTGGCCACCGGCGCCCGCCTGATGACGCTCGGCGGCGACCACACCATCGCGCTGCCGCTGCTGCGTTCCGTCGCCAAGAAGCACGGCCCGGTCGCGCTGCTCCACTTCGACGCCCACCTCGACACCTGGGACACCTACTTCGGCGCCGAGTACACCCACGGCACCCCGTTCCGCCGGGCCGTCGAGGAGGGCATCCTCGACACCTCCGCGCTCTCCCACGTCGGCACCCGCGGCCCGCTCTACGGCAAGCAGGACCTGGACGACGACGCGAAGATGGGCTTCGGCATCGTCACCTCCGCCGACGTCATGCGGCGCGGCGTCGACGAGGTCGCCGACCAGCTGCGCCAGCGGATCGGTGCCCGGCCGCTGTACATCTCCATCGACATCGACGTGCTGGACCCGGCGCACGCGCCCGGCACCGGCACCCCCGAGGCCGGCGGCCTGACCTCCCGCGAACTCCTGGAGATCGTCCGCGGCCTGTCCTCCTGCAACCTGGTCTCCGCCGACCTGGTCGAGGTCGCCCCCGCGTACGACCACGCCGAGATCACCTCCGTCGCCGCCTCCCACACCGCGTACGAGCTGACCACGATCATGTCCCGGCAGATCGCGGAAACCCGCGCCAAGTGAGTCACGGCCGACCTGGCCGACCTGGCTGATCCGGTCGGCCCGGCTGACCGGGCCGACCCGGCTGTTCGAGCCGACGCACCTCCCCTGTGATGCCCTGACGTACCCGTAGAGGGCCCGTGTCCCCGCCCGCGCACCCGATCCCGGGGCGCGGGCGGGGCCGTTCCCGGGCGGGGGTGTTGCCAAGCGGGACCGTTTCCCCTCCCCGGTTCACTTTCCGGCCGGGTACTCCTTCGCGATGAGCGCCGCCTGCTCCTCGCGGCCGCGGTGGAAGTCCTCCCGCTCCTCGGCGCTCAGGTACGCGGGCACCTCCCGGGCCTCGGGCAGGAAGTCGGGGATCGACCGGAAGACCGGATCGGCCGCCGCGCCCCGGCCTCGTATCCGCGCCCGCACCAGGTAGTGGCCGACCTGCCGCAGGGGATCCCGCAGCGCGGGCTCCGGCCGGGTGGCGGCCCTCTCCACGCACTGCGGCCTGCCCAGTTCGTGGTGCTCGTTCTCCGCGAGCCGCTGCAACGCGGCGATCACCGCGTAGAGCCTGCCGCAGCGGTACGCCTCGGCGTACCGGACGGGTCGGGCGCTCGTCATGGTTCCTCGTTCCTCCTGCCGTCGGGACGGACCGCACGAGGCCATCGATACCCGGCCACGACCGCGAGGAACGCCCCGCCGCCCCCGAGAGGGCCGGGATTTCCGAGGCGAACACCACGACCTGATGCGCACAACCTTTCGACTGCTCGGAAGTCGTTACTGGCGGGTGCGCGAGGTGCGCGTTCCCGTACACATCAGTCCAGGGGGGACACATCGCATGAAGGACCGATCTCGTACATCCCGTCGCGCACAGGCCCCGCTCGCCGTCGCGCTCACCGCGGGCGTGCTCGTGCCGGTGGCGGTCGGCGCGGCACCGGCCTCGGCCGCGACACCGGCCGTGAGCTGCACGTCCGGCAAGGCCGGGCTCGCCGCCAAGCTGTCGAAGGACATCACCGCCGCCCTCAAGGGGCGGAAGTCGACCACGGCGGTGGCCCTCTACGACCGGAAGACCAGGACCAACTGCACCCTGCGGGCGACGACGAAGTACGACTCCGCCAGCGTCGTGAAGGCGACCGTGCTGGCCACGCTGCTCTGGGACAACAAGAAGCACAACCGCTACCTCACCCAGCGCGAGACCAACCTCGCCACCGCCATGATCACCAAGTCCGACAACAACGCGACCACCAGCCTGTGGAAGCAGCTCGGCGTGACCAAGATCAAGGCGTTCCTCAAGGCCGCCGGCATGAAGAACACCGTGCCCGGCTCCGGCGGCTACTGGGGGCTCACCCGGATCACCGCCCAGGACGAGCTGCGGCTGCTGCACCTGCTGACCGTGAAGAACTCGGTGCTGAGCGACAACGCGCGGGCCTACGAGCTGGGGCTGATGAAGAAGGTCGTCTCCTCGCAGCGCTGGGGCACCCCCGCCGGGGCGCCGTCCGGGGTGACCGTCCAGGTCAAGAACGGCTGGCTGCCGCGCGCCACCCACGGCTGGCGGGTGCACAGCATCGGCGCCTTCACCGGGAAGGGGCACGACTACGCGATCACCGTCCTCACCCAGGACAACAAGACGATGAACGACGGCATCAACACCATCCAGGCCGTCGCCCGCGCCGTGCACAAGGACCTCAACCCGGCCGTCGCCGCGAGGACGACCACGACCGTCGCCCCGCCCGCGGCCCCGCAGGAAGCCGTGCCCGCGGTGCCGGAGGCCCCGGCGGTACGCATGCTCACCGCCACGCCGCAGCCGTAGCTGTAGCTGTAACCGCAGCCGCAGCCGCAGCCGCAGCCGCAGCCGTAGCTGTAGCTGTAACCGCAGCCGCAGCCGCAGCCGCAGCCGTGCCGCGCCGCCTGCCGGAGGGCGTGCGACGGTCCTACGACCGTCGCACGCCCCTTCTGCATCTCTGGGCCCGCGTTTGTAACAGCGGGATGAAATCCGCAGCCCACCGCGTTGGTGACTTCCGGTAGAGCAGACCGAACGGGGAGGTACCGGTGACGGACGCAGCGGACACGGAGGGCGTGGCACGGGCCCCGGGATGGGCCCGGCGGCTGTGCGGTTACGCATGGCGCTACCGGCTCAACGTGCTGCTGGCGCTCGGCTCGTCCCTCGCCGGCATGGCGGTGATGGCCCTCGTCCCGCTGATCACCAAGGTGATCATCGACGACGTCGTCGTCGATCGCACCCGCTCCCTCGCCCTCTGGACCGGCCTCCTCATCGCCTCCGCCGTGGTCGTGTACGTCCTCACGTACATCCGCCGCTACTACGGCGGCCGGCTCGCCCTCGACGTGCAGCACGACCTGCGCACCGAGATGTACGGAACGATCACCCGGCTCGACGGGAAACGGCAGGACGAGCTGTCCACCGGGCAGGTCGTCGGGCGTGCCACCAGCGACCTCCAGCTGATCCAGGGACTCCTGTTCATGCTCCCGATGACCATCGGGAACCTCCTGCTCTTCCTCATATCCCTGGTCGTCATGGCGTGGCTCTCCCCGCTGCTGACCCTGGTGGCGATCGCCGTCGCCCCCGCCCTCTGGTACATAGCCCGCCACTCCCGCAACCGGCTCTTCCCCGCCACCTGGTACGCCCAGGGACAGGCGGCGGCCGTCGCCGGAGTGGTCGACGGGGCCGTCTCGGGGGTCCGGGTCGTCAAGGGGTTCGGGCAGGAGGAGCAGGAGACCGGCAAGCTGCGCGAGGTCGGCCGGAAGCTGTTCGCCGGACGCCTGCGGACGATCCGGCTGAACTCCCGCTACACCCCCGCCCTCCAGGCCGTCCCCGCCCTCGGCCAGGTCGCGATGCTGGCCCTCGGCGGCTGGCTCGCCACCCGGGGCGAGATCACCCTCGGCACGTTCGTCGCGTTCTCCACCTACCTCGCCCAGCTCGTCGGCCCGGTCCGGATGCTCGCCATGGTGCTCACCGTCGGACAGCAGGCCCGGGCCGGCGTCGAACGCGTCCTGGAGCTGATCGACACCGAGCCGACCATGAAGGACGGCACCAAGGAACTCCCGGCCGACGCCCCCGCGAGCGTCGAGTTCGACGACGTACGGTTCGGCTACGACGACGAGCGCCCCGTCCTCGACGGGTTCTCGCTGACCATCGAGCCCGGCGAGACCGTCGCCGTCGTCGGCGCGTCCGGCAGCGGGAAGTCCACCGTCTCGCTGCTGCTGCCCCGCTTCTACGACGTGACGCACGGCGCCGTCCTGGTCGGCGGCCACGACGTCCGCGAGCTGACCCAGTCCTCGCTGCGCGCCGCCATCGGCCTCGTACCGGAGGACAGCTTCCTGTTCTCCGACACCGTCCGCGCCAACATCGCCTACGGCTTCCCGGACGCCACCCAGGAGCAGATCGAGGAGGCGGCCCGTGCCGCCCAGGCCGACCGGTTCATCGCGGAGCTCCCCGAGGGCTACGACACCAAGGTCGGCGAGCACGGGCTCACCCTCTCCGGCGGCCAGCGCCAGCGCGTCGCGCTCGCCCGCGCCATCCTCGCCGACCCCCGGCTGCTCCTCCTCGACGACGCCACCTCCGCCGTCGACGCCCGCGTCGAGCACGAGATCCACGAGGCGCTGCGCCAGGTGATGGCCGGGCGGACCACGCTGCTGATCGCCCACCGCCGCTCCACCCTGAACCTCGCCGACCGGATCGCCGTCCTGGAGCACGGCCGGCTCGCCGACCTCGGCACGCACGAGGAGCTGGAGCGCCGCTCCGCGCTCTACCGGCGGCTGCTCACCGACCCGGACGAGCTGGGCGGCACCTCGCCCGGCCACCAGCCGCGGGCCGTCGAGGCCGCCCCCGAGGACGACCGCGCCCTCCAGGAGGAGCTGGACGCCGAGTTCGACGCCGAGCGCGGCATCAGCCCCCGGCTGTGGGTCCGCAAGGAGGAACCGCGCGACACCGGCGCCGCCGGCATGCCCGCCACCCCCGAGCTGCTCGCCCAGGTCGAGGCGCTGCCGCCCGCCACGGACACGCCCGACATCGACGAGGCCCGGGCCGTGCGCCCCGAGGACTCCTACGGGCTGCGCAGGCTGCTGCGCGGCTTCGGGCTGCCGCTGCTGGTGAGCCTGGCGCTGGTCGCGGTCGACGCGGGTGCCGGGCTGCTGCTGCCGGTGCTGATCCGGCACGGCATCGACCAGGGCGTCTCGCAGCTCGCGCTCGGAGCGGTCTGGGCGGCGTCCGCGCTGGCCCTGGTGGTCGTCCTCGTGCAGTGGGCCGCCCAGATCGGCGAGACCCGGATGACCGGCCGCACCGGTGAGCGGGTGCTGTACTCGCTGCGGCTGAAGATCTTCGCGCAGCTCCAGCGGCTCGGCCTGGACTACTACGAGCGCGAACTGACCGGCCGCATCATGACCCGGATGACGACGGACGTGGACGCGCTGTCCACGTTCCTGCAGACCGGTCTGGTCACGGCCTTCGTCTCCGTCGTCACCTTCTTCGGCATCATGGTCGCGCTGCTGGTCCTGGACGTGCAGCTGGCCCTCGTGGTCTTCGCGACGCTGCCGGTGCTGATCGTCGGCACGTTCTTCTTCCGCCGCAGGAGCGTCAAGGCGTACGAGCTGGCCCGGGAACGCATCGGCGTGGTCAACGCCGACCTCCAGGAATCCGTCTCCGGGCTGCGGATCGTGCAGGCGTTCCGCCGCGAGCACGACGGCGCGGAGCGGTTCGCGGAGCGCAGCGACCACTACCGCGAGGCCCGGATCCGCGGCCAGTGGCTGATCTCGGTCTACTTCCCGTTCGTGCAGCTGCTGTCCTCGGTGGCCGCCGCGGCCGTCCTGATCGTCGGGGCGGGCCGGGTCGACAACGGCACCCTCACCACCGGCGCGCTGGTCGCGTACCTGCTCTACATCGAGCTGTTCTTCGCCCCCGTGCAGCAGCTGTCCCAGGTCTTCGACGGCTACCAGCAGGCCACCGTCTCCCTGGGCCGCATCCAGGAACTGCTGCGGGAGCCGACCTCCACCGAAACCGCCGACGAACCCCTGGAGGTGCCGTCGCTGCGCGGCGAGATCGCCTTCGAGAACGTGTCCTTCGGGTACGGGGGCGACGGCGGCGGCGAGGAGGCGCTCACCGGCATCGACCTGCGAATACCGGCCGGCCAGACGGTCGCGTTCGTGGGCGAGACCGGCGCGGGCAAGTCCACCCTCGTCAAGCTCGTCGCCCGGTTCTACGACCCCACGGGCGGCCGGGTCACCGCGGACGGCACCGATCTGCGCCGCCTCGACCTCACCGCGTACCGGCACCGGCTCGGAGTGGTGCCGCAGGAGGCGTACCTCTTCCCGGGCACGGTCCGCGACGCCATCGCGTACGGGCGGCCCGAGGCCACCGACGCCGAGGTGGAGGCGGCGGCGCGGGCGGTCGGCGCCCACGACATGATCGCCACCCTGGACGGCGGCTACCTGCACGAGGTCGCCGAGCGGGGCCGCAACCTCTCGGCCGGCCAGCGCCAGCTGATCGCACTGGCCCGCGCCGAACTCGTCGACCCGGACGTCCTGCTGCTCGACGAGGCGACCGCCTCCCTGGACCTGGCCAGCGAGGCACTGGTCAACCAGGCGACCGACCGCCTGGCCGGCCGCCGCACCACCCTGGTCGTCGCCCACCGGCTGACCACGGCCGCCCGCGCCGACCGGGTCGTGGTGATGGACCACGGCCGGGTCGTCGAGGACGGCACCCACGACGAACTCCTCGCCGAGGACGGGCGTTACGCCGTGCTGTGGCGCACCTTCATCGGGGAGGACGAGCCCGCCGCGGTCTGAGGGCACGGGGCCGGGGACGGGGCCGACTGTGCGAGGCCGCCGGGCCCGACTGCACGGGGCTGCCGGGACTTCCGGCGGTCCCGCGTACCTCGGCTGGTCCCGGGCGGGGTTCGTGCAGCCCCGGGCTGGGCTCAGTCGCCGATGTCGGAGATCCGACCGGTCGCCAGGTCCGACCGCACGGTCAGGTACGAGTACGTGGGGTGCTCGCCGCGGCTCCAGGTGAGCCGCACCGTCGACCAGGTGTGACCGGTGGCGCTGTCGCCCGGCGTGACCAGGAAGGCGAGCGGAACGTTCTGGGCGCGGAGCACCCCGTCCGCGTGGTTGCGCCGCTCCCAGGCGTCCAGCCGGGACCGCAACTGCGGGGTCAGGTAGAACTTCCGCAGGACGGTGGTGAGTTCACCGCCGCCCTCCGCCGACACGGCGTCGATGTAGGCGCCGTAGAAGTGGGCGACCTGCTGGTACGCCGGGGCGCCGAGGTTCCCGTGCGCCGCCGGTGCCTGCTGGGTCTGTGGTGCCTGTCGGGTTTTCGACGCCTGCTGTGCCTGCGGGGTTTTTGACGTCTGCGGTGCCCCCGGGGCCGCCGCGACGACCGGGCCCGCGGCGACGGCGGTGAGCAGAGCGGCGGCGAGCAGCGTCCGGCCGAGGGCGCGCCGGCTCCGGGACCCCTGCGCGGTGCGGAGTTGAAGCATGACAGTTCCTGCCTTTCGTATGGCTCTGTCCTGTTGGAGCCATGCTGTGGTGATTCGGTTGCCCTGGGGTGTGGCACGCCGGATGCAACCTTCGGATGGACTCCTGCGTCGTACGCGTGTATGCGTGTGTACCGGGCCGGGGTGTAAATGTTCGATTGGCGATGGGGTTACTGGTGAGCAAAAGGGCCGTCAAGTCCGGAAAGGCTGAAATAGCTGGTTCCTCCCATGGGGGTGGGAGAACCGGCACGGTCACCGGAGGGGCCAAGGGCTTCGGGAGAGTGGCGCGTTCGATCGCTCTGCCGTTGGTGGTCGCCGTCGGCATGGTCCTCGGCGGCCCCGCCGTCGGCAGCGCCGACGCCGCATCGGCCTGCACCGGACGCCTGGCGAAGACGGTCCCCTTCAAGACCGGCAAACTGCACGTCTACAAGAGCCGTTCCTACGCCTGCGCGATGGCCGTCGCCAAGAAGCCGGGGCCGCGCCGCTCGATGTCCGTGACGATCCAGGCGCGCGGCGGCAGCCCCGTCACCGACCGGGGCAAGTACACCAAGCAGGCGGGCCCGGTGACGGTCCACGCGCTGAACAGATGCGTCAGGGCCTCGGCCGGCATCTCGGGCGGATCGGCCTCCACCGGCTGGATCCTCTGCTGACGACGGAACACCCCGCGGCCGATCGGCCCCGTCAGGGTCTGGCGGCGGGGGTGCCGCCCCGCTAGGTTCACGGCGAACGTTGTGAATCTTGGGGAGGGTGTATGCGCAAGGCGCTCAGAGGGTTCCTGTCGCTCGCGTTGCTCGTCGGCACGGTGGGCGCGACGGGCGTCTCGGCCGGGGCGGCCACCGCCGCGGAACCGGCCGGGCCGGTGAGCCGGTCCGGCCAGGACGGCACCGCCACCGACGACGGCACCGCCACCGACATCAAGGACCGCATCCTGGCCATTCCCGGGATGAGCCTCATAGAGGAGAAGCCCTACGCGGGCTACCGCTACTTCGTCCTCAACTACACCCAGCCGGTCGACCACCGGCGCCCGTGGAAGGGCACCTTCCAGCAGCGCCTCACCCTGCTGCACAAGGACACGTCCCGCCCGACGGTCTTCTACACCAGCGGGTACAACGTCTCCACCAACCCCAGCCGCTCCGAGCCGACCCGGATCATCGACGGCAACCAGGTCTCCCTGGAGTACCGGTTCTTCACCCCGTCCCGCCCGGCGCCCGCCGACTGGTCCAAGCTGGACATCTGGCAGGCCGCCAGCGACCAGCACCGCGTCTTCACCGCCCTGAAGCGGATCTACAGCAAGAACTGGCTGACCACCGGCGGTTCCAAGGGCGGCATGACCGCCACGTACTTCGAGCGCTTCTACCCCCGGGACATGGACGGCGTCGTCGCGTACGTCGCGCCCAACGACGTGGTGAACAAGGAGGATTCGGCCTACGACCGGTTCTTCGAGAACGTCGGCACCAAGGAGTGCCGCGACCGGCTGAACGGGGTGCAGCGCGAGGCGCTGGTGCGCCGCGAGCCGCTGGAGAAGAAGTACCGGGAGTACGCCGCGGCGAACGGCTACACCTTCGACATCACCGGTTCGCTGGACCGGGCGTACGAGGCCGTCGTCATGGACTACGTCTGGGCGTTCTGGCAGTACAGTCTGCTGTCCGACTGCGACACCATTCCGGCCGACGCCGCCTCCGCGTCCGACCAGGAGATCTGGGACTCGATCGACTCCATCTCCGGCTTCTCCGCCTACGCGGACCAGGGCCTGGAGAGGTACACCCCGTACTACTACCAGGCGGGCACCCAGCTCGGTTCGCCCGACATCAAGCAGCCATGGCTCGGCAACCTGAGCCGGTACGGGTACCAGCCGCCGCGCAACTTCGTGCCGCGGTCCATCCCGATGCGGTTCCAGCCGTCGGTGATGCGCGACGTCGACAAGTGGGTCAAGCGGCACGCCCACCAGATGCTGTACGTCTACGGGGAGAACGACCCGTGGGGCTCGGAGCGCTTCCGGCCCGGCGCGGGCTCCCGTGACAGCTACGTCATGACCGTGCCCGGCGGCAACCACGGCGCCAACGTGGCCGGGCTCGGCGAGGCGGACCGGGCCAAGGCCACCGCGGCCATCCTGCGCTGGGCGGGCGTCGCCCCGGCCGCCGTGCAGGACGACCCGGCGAAGGCGAAGCCGCTCGCGAAGTTCGACGCCCGGCTGGACAAGCAGGACGTGATGAACGAGCGGCGCCTGCGCCCGTGACCGACCCCGGCGCCGGTCCCCGGAACGTTCCGGGCACCGGCGCCGGGCACCGGCCGTCGCGCTGCGGGGGCCGGACACCGGCTGCTGCGCTGTGACGGCCGGCACCACCGGCTATTGCCCTACGACGCCTGGCACCTGTCGCCCTCTCAGTACTTCAGGCCGTACCCCACCGGGTACAGCACCCGGGTCGGATCGTCCGCGCGCTGCACCGGCACCGGCAGGGCGCCCCGCGGCTCGGCGCGACCCGCGATGACCCGGGCCGCGGCCCGGAGCTCGACGTCGGTCCAGGAGTACGTGGCCAGGTTCGCCGCGAACCCGGTCCCGGCCAGGTGGGCGACGTCGTACGGGTTGCGGATCGCGACCGTGATCACCGGGACGCCGGTCGCGGCCAGGGCGCTCACCAGGGTGCGCTGCGAACTGGCCGCCGAGACGTTGTACGTCGCCACGACCACGGCGTCCTTGCCCCGGGCCGCCGCCACCGCCTCGTCGATCTTCGCCCTGGTGGGCGCGGTGCCGGTGGACAGCGCGGTCGCCGCGTGTCCCAGCTCCCCGAAGGCGGTGGCCAGGGTGGTGGTCGGCGGTCCCGTGGTGCCGGAGGGGGAGGCCGGGTCGGCACCGACCACCAGCAGGTTCTTGTGGGAGCGGCGGGAGAGCGGCAGCACCGCGCCCTCGTTGGCGAGCAGGGTGGTGGTGCGCCCGGCGATCCGGTCGGCGGCGGCGAGGTGCGCCCGGGTGCCGACGGTACGGTCCACTCCCCGGCGGCTCACGAACGGGTCGTCGAACAGCCCGAGCTTCGCCTTCAGCCGCAGGATGCGCAGGATCGATTCGTCGAGCCGGGCCTCGGTGAGTTCACCGCTCTTCACGGCCGCCAGGACGGCGTTCCAGGCGATGTCCAGGCGCGGCGGGTTGAGCAGCTGGTCGACGCCCGCCTTCAGGGCGAGGACCGGCACGCGGTCGTCGCCGTACTTCTCCCGCACCCCCTTCATGTCGAGCGCGTCGGTCACCACGACGCCGTCGTAGCCGAGTTCCTCGCGCAGGATGCCGGTGAGGATCGGGTGGGACAGCGTGGCCGGGTCCTCCGCCGGGTCCAGGGCCGGGACGACGATGTGCGCGGTCATGATCGAGTCGATGCCCGCGGCGATCGCGGCCCGGAACGGCGGCGCGTCCAGCTCCGCCCACTGCTCGCGGGTGTGGTTGATGACGGGCAGCCCGGTGTGGCTGTCGGTGCTGGTGTCGCCGTGGCCCGGGAAGTGCTTGGCCGTCGAGGCGATCCCGCTGCTCTGGTACCCCTTCACCTGAGCGGCGACCATCGCGGCCACCGACTGCGGGTCGGAGCCGAAGGAACGTACGCCGATGACCGGGTTGGCCGGGTTGACGTTGACGTCGGCGTCCGGCGCGTAGTTCTGGTTGATGCCCATCGCGGCCAGCTCGGCGCCCGCGATCTGCCCGGCCCGGCGGGCGTCGGAGCGCGAGCCGCCCGCGCCCAGCGCCATCGCGCCCGGCATCAGGGTGGCGGGCTCGCCGACCCGGCAGACGATGCCGTGCTCCTGGTCGGTGGAGACGAGGAGCGGCAGCGGGGTGGGACCGGCGAGACCGGCGCGCTGGATGCCGTTGGAGAGGTCGGCGATCTGGTACGGGTCGCGGGTGTTGTGCGCCCAGGCGAAGTAGATGATCCCGCCGACGTGGTACTTGGCGATCAGCTCGGCGGCGGTACGGACCCCGATCTCGGCCAGGTTGGCGTCGATGTCGGCCTGGTCGGGCTCGGTGGCGGAGTGCCCGTACACCCGCATCACGAAGAGCTGCCCGACCTTCTCCTCCAGGCTCATCCCGGAGATGATCCGCTTGAGCCGCGCGGTGGCGGCGGCTGAATGGTGGTGCCCGCCATGGCCACTGCTCGCGGCCCGCGGGGCGGCGACGGCGCCGGGGGCGACGCCCGCGCCCGTGGCGACGGCTGCGACCGTCGCGGCGGTGGCGGTGAGGAGGGTGCGTCTGGAGGGGCGGTGGGGCACGTGAGCTCCTTCGGCCGTACTCGGGAACGAGAGGATGGTGAAAGAAACTTCCAAGGAGCACGGATATCCAGAAAATAACTTCCGGTCAAGGGTCTGGACCGTTTTTGGCCCGCTCCGCTCAGCCCCGTCGCCGCCGGACCGGACCGCACCGGGCCGCACCGGTCTGGATTGGTCCGGATCAGTACGGATCGGGGCAGACGGGATCAGGAGGGCTCGGGAGGGTCCGGGAGGGATCGGGAGGGCTCGGGAGGGGCGAGGCGGGCCCGATCCCTCCCGGCAGATCGAGCTGGGGGCAGGCGGATCAAACAGGGGCGGGCGGGGTCAGCCCCACCGCGACCCCGTGCGCCTGGAGCGAGGCCACCGCCGCCGTGATCGCGGGCCGCCGGGCCGCCTCCGTGCGCCACAGCGCGTACAGCCTCCGCACCGGTACCGGATCGAGCGGCACCGCCACCACCCCCTCGGGCAGCGCGCCCCGCCCCAGCCTTGGGATCATCGCGACCCCGAGACCCGCGGCGAGCAGGGCCAGCTGGGTGTGGTTCTCCTCCGCCTGATGCCGGATGTCCGGCTCGTAACCCGCCGCGCGCAGTGTCCGTACGAGCCAGTCGTGGCAGACCGTCCCCGGCGGCTGGCAGATCCACCGCTCCTTCGCCAGCTCCTCGCGCCGCGCCCCCTTCCGCCCGGCGAGACGGTGCCCCTCGGGCACCAGTAGATCGCAGCGGTCGTCGCCGATCACCGCCTGCGCCACGCCCTCCGGCGCGGGCAGCGGGGCGATGTCCCAGTCGTGCGCGACCGCCAGATCGATCACGCCCTTGGCCACCAGATCGACCGAGAGGTGCGGGTCGACCTCGGTCAGCCGCACCTCCAGGGCCGGATGGTCCCGGTCCAGCTCCGCCAGTACACCGGGCAGCAGCCCGCGCGCGGCGGACGCGAACGCACCGATCGACAGCCGCCCCGTCGGCAGCCCCCTGCGCTCCTCCAGCGTCGTCTCGGCGCGCTCCACGATCGCCAGCAACTGCTGGGCCGTAGCGGCCAGATGGAGCGCCTCCTCGGTCAGCGCGACACCGCGCCCGCGGCGTTCCAGGAGCGTCGTGCGGGTCTCCCGCTCCAGCTTGGTGATCTGCTGCGAGACCGCCGACGGGGTGTAGCCGAGCGCGGCGGCGGCAGCCGCGACGGAACCGTGTACGGAGACCGCGTGCAGGGCGCGCAGCCTGGCCAGATCGAGCACCGGAACCTCCCGGAGGCAGGGGCCGCCCTTGCGGAGGCCCTCGGCGATTCGACACCGTTCCGGCGGCGCCTCATCGGCGATTCATCAGCAACACTCAATTCCACCATGAAGAAATCCGTGCTGGTGCTACATGGTCGGTGCGGGTGATCCTCGGTGCATGCGTCCCCTCCACATCGCCCTGGCCGCCCTGGTGGCCGCCGTCTGGGGTGTCAACTTCGTCGTCATCGAGGTCGGCCTCGGGCACTTCCCGCCGCTGCTCTTCTCGGCCCTGCGCTTCCTGGCCGCCGCCCTGCCCGCGATCTTCTTCGTCGGCCGGCCCAAGGTGGCCTGGAAGTGGATCGTGGGCGTCGGGCTGGCCCTCGGGGTGGCGAAGTTCGGGCTGCTCTTCATCGGCATGGACCGGGGGATGCCCGCCGGTCTGTCGTCCCTCGTGCTCCAGGTCCAGGCGGTCTTCACCGCGCTCTTCGCCGCCGTCGTACTCGGCGAACGCCCGGGGAAGGTGCGGGTGCTGGGGATGGGGGTGGCCCTCGCCGGCATCGGGGTCGCGGCGGTCGACGAGGGAGCGAGGGGGCCCGTGCTCGCCTTCGTCCTGGTGATCGCGGCGGCGGCCTGCTGGGGCGTGTCCAACGTACTGACCCGCAAGGCCGCCCCGCCGGACCCGCTCAACTTCATGGTCTGGGTCTCGACCGTGCCCGTGCTCCCGCTGCTCGGCCTCTCCCTCCTCTTCGAGGGCTGGGACCGCGACGCGGAGGCGCTGGCCGCACTCGACTGGAGCGGCGTCGGCATCATCGTCTACGTCGCCTGGATCACGACCGTGTTCGGCTTCGGGGCCTGGGGCTACCTGCTGAGCCGGCACCCGGCGTCGTCGGTGGCCCCGTTCACCCTGCTCGTCCCGGTCTTCGGAATGTCCTCGGCCGCGCTGCTGCTGGGGGAGTCGGTGAGCCCGCTGCGGTGGTGCGCGGCGGCGCTGCTGGTGGGCGGGGTGGCCCTGACGTCCCTGGCCGGAACGCGCAAGCCCCGGTCCGCGTCGGAGCCGACCCCGGAGGCCGCCCCCGACGCGGGCGACCCCCAGCCGGCCGCGAGGGCCGGCCGGTGACCCGGTGACGCAGGCTCACTGCCCGCCGACCGGTGGCTGTCGCGCCAGGAACTCTTCGAAGGCCGCCGCCTGCTTGGGACTCATGTATCCCTGGCGCGCATGCATGGCCCTGTTCTCCAGCCACTCCACCTCGCGGGCGTCCACCTGCACGACCACCACCGCTCCACCCCGGGCAAAGCTCACCCGCCGACCGTCGGCGCGCACGTACCGGGTGTAGGGCCCGTACTCCTCCGGCTCGGCCAACGGCTCGACCCGGAGCCGCCCGACGTCCCGCGCCGCTCCGTCCGGTCCCTCTTCCTCGCCCTCGCCCTGCGGTATCGGCCCGGGAACGGGACAGTCGGCGCGGACCCAATGCTCCAGCTCGGCCACCTTCCCCGCCGGTAACAGCACACTCACCGCCCCACCGTGCTCGGTGAATACGACACGTTCCCCGGTGGACTCGACCAGCGAGACGAGGCGCCCGTAGTCGATGGGCTTCGAGGCGTAGTGACGCTCAACGACGATCTTCACAACGTCTTCCACGCCCCAGGACGCTACCGAGAGGGACTGACAGAACTGACAGAGCGGACGGCTCCCGCCCCGCGCGCCGGCCCCGTCAGTCGAAAGCGCGCAGCAAGAGCCGTACCGTGCCTGCGATTCCTCGCCCTATCAATCTGAACAGACCTGTTTCCAGCGCAAGTTCACCGGCATCGGCAGCTATTTCCGCACGGTCCGAGCCATGTCGACAGCGAGGACAGGACCGAGGCCATCGGTGCTTCTGTCCCCCACACTTCCTGCAGTTCGTCATGACGGCCATTCTCCCCTCTCCGCCATGCGACCAGGTCGCGCAGCCGAACGACCTGACAACCCTGCCATCAGCGTGTCCGCCGCCCTGCGGGGTTGAATCACCCCCGCATGCGCGGGGACCACGTACCGGCGGATGCGCCGAACCTGCCCGACGACGAATCACCCCCGCACGCGCGGGGACCACTACTCGCCGTGCGGGACGTTCTCCCGCCGCACCGAATCACCCCCGCACGTGCGGGGACCACAGCCGGACGCCGAGGGGCGGCACGTGGTTCAGGGAATCACCCCCGCACGTGCGGGGACCACAGTTCGTGACCTGCGCCTTTATCGCGGCAGGGTGCGAGTTTTTACTTACTTCCAAAGATCCCGGCATAGTCCCTAAAAGGTGCATTCTTTTCAGGTGGGAGGCAGAGGCCCGTGCGGAGCGGTTATCCCAGCTTGCCTTCACCACAACAATCACTTCTCATGGCTGAACTCGGTCTGTAAGACGAAGGCGCTGCCGCCAGCTCTGTCATCGGCTGAGGTTTCAGCTCCAGCCGTGTTCGGTCAGGGTGCCGCCGAGGCCGCCGAGGTGGGCGAGAAGTCCTGCCCTCGGGTACTCGATGATGTCCTCGGGCAGGTCGTGCACGGGGTGCCACTCCACAGCCAGGCACTTGTCCGGCTCCCTGTTGAAAGGCTCACCGATCCACTCAGCCGCCTCGAAGAAGAACCCGATGCGGGAGACGGTGCTGTTCTGCTTGTGGTGCACGGTGTGCACCAGCCGCAGACGGTCGGGGTCGACCGATACGCCGACCTCCTCGAACAGTTCGCGGGCGGCCCCCGTGGTCAGGGGCTCGCCTTCGTCGAGTTTGCCGGAGGGCAGGTGCCATCGGCCGTGTCCGTACTCTCCGCCGCGCTGGGAGAGGAGCACCTTGTCACCCGTGCGGAGGATGACGTGGACGTCGATGACGGGTTGCGCGAGTTGCGGTGTCATGGTTCCTGGGGGTTGGTTGGCGGTGGTGGAGCAGTCGACGCTACCGATGGATCCGGGATCGCGTCGGCGATTGCGGCGGCCACCTCTGTGGGGGTGACCGATCCGTTGTCCACGACGAGCACAGGCACGCCGGCTGACCGAAGGGCCCGGGTCGCTTCCTCGTAGAGGGCGACTTCGCGGCCGGGCGCGGTCGGGTCGCGGTGGAACCGGTTGTGGGGGCCGCGCGCGGCTATCCGCTCGGCGATGAGGCCGGGGTCCGCGGTCAGGATGACCGCGAGGTCCGGCATCAGGACGTGCGCGTTCAGAGCGAGGAGGAATGGCAGCGGCACACCGTCGAGCTGCTGCATGACGAGGGTCGAGGCGACGTACCGGTCGGTGATCACCATCTGTCCGGCGGTCAGTCGGGGCTCGATCTCGTGCTCGGCGTGCTCGTACCGGTCTGCGGCGACCAGGCAGGCCAGGGCGTGCCCGCGGATGTGGGCGAAGTGGGCGCTGACGAACCGGCCGACGTCGCTGGTAGTCGGCTCCACCGTCCGGTGCACGTCGATGCCCCGGCCGGCCAGCTCGTCGTATAGGGCCTTGATGGTGGTGGACTTCCCGGCGCCGCTGGGGCCGTCGATGCTGACGAACATCCCGCGGGTCATGCCGCCGCCCCCTGCGTGCGGCTGTTGCGCTGGTGCTGCTCTCGGGTGAGCGTCGCGAGGGTGGAGCGGATACGTGGCAGCGGGACGCCGCCGAACTGAACATTCACGGAAAAGTTGAACTCGTCGCGCTGGCGCATGGACTCGTCGGCGCCGTCCTGGGTGAGGTCGACGTCTCCGTAGGCGAGAAGGTCGTCGGGGCGGTGCCCGTCGTCCAGGAGTGTCTGCCAGACGGGGGTCCCCGGGTAGGGACGGAACTCGAACACGCTCGCCCGTACGTCGCCGGGATGGTGGTCGGCGATGTCCCACAGGGTACGGATGTGGCGAACAGTCGCGGCAAGGTCGTCGGGCCCCTCCCCGGGGAAACCCAAGATGAAGTAGCCCTTGACGCTGATGCCGTGCGCGACCAGGCGGCGGGCGACGCGCTCCGTCATGGCCGCGTCGATCCGCTTGTCCATCATCTTCAGGATGCGGTCGCTGCCGGACTCGATCCCGAGTGCGACCTCCCGCAGCCCGTTGGCCACAAGCCGGTCCAGCTCCGCGTCGGACAGCCGGTCCAGCACGTTGATACGCCCGGTGGCGTCCCACACGTACCGTTCCCCGATCCGGTGCCGGGCGAAGGCATTCATCTGCTCCTCGATGACGCGGCCGACGCCGAGGAACAGGTCGTCCACGAACCGGAAGGCGGTCACCCCGTACCCGTCATGGAGCTGATCGAGTTCGCCGATGATGTTCTCGGGGTCGCGGACGCGGATCAGGAGGTCGGGGTTGGCACTGACGGCGGCCCCGCAGAACGTGCAGTTGTACGGGCAGCCCCTGCTGCCGACGATGTTCGCTTCCACGTGGCCGGTGCGCGCGGCCGTCTTCAGCAGGGTGGTGCCACGGCTCGCCGCCAGGCGTCGGTCCGTCTCCGTGGGCGCGGCCCGACAAGGGTCCTGCGGCAGGAACGTCCGGTCGACGTGGGGCAGGGCGTTGATGTCCGGGCCGAGGAGCTGCGGGTCCGGGCGGCCGGACGGGATGCCGGCGGCCCGGGTGCCGAGCAGCGTGTCGCGCCACAGCACCCCGGGCAACTCCCGGCGCCGCTGCTCGTCCTCCAGCAGCGCGGCGACGCGCAGTTCTCCCTCGCCCAGGATCAGCGCGCGCAGGTTGGCCATGCGGGGGTCGGCCAGGATCCGGTCCGGCATGGCCTTGGCGTGGTGCCCGCCGACCATCAGCGCGATGTCCGGGTCGAGCAGGGCGGCGATCCGTGCGGACATCTCGTAGGTGGGGGCGAGCAGGTTCATCGCCGCCCACCGCGGCCGGGCCTGGTTGACGAGGTCCGCGGTCTGCTCGATGCCGAGCCCGTGCGCCTCCGCGTCGAGGACCCCCACGGCGAACCCGGCCTGCTTCGCGTAGGTGGCGATGTACGCCATGCCGAGCACCGGCAGCGTGTAGTCGTTGGTCCGGGGCCTCAATGCGTAGTCGCGCAGCGGGGCGTTCACGAACAGGGCGTCGAGCCGGTGCGCCGGGTCGGCGCCGGAGATGAGGGGTAACTGCTGCATCGGTCCATCCTTTTCTCAAGGGGCGTGGGAGCCCCAGGTGAGCGTGGACAGGGTCAGGGTGTGCAGAGCAGTACGGTCGGGACCGGCCCAGCCGGTCCACATCGCGCCGAACGACTTGTCCTTCTTGTCCGGCCAGTTATGGGTGGGGGCGATCTTCGCTGCCCAGGTCCGCACGGCGAGGTCGTCGTGCGGGTACATGCTGAAGTCGCCGGTGAAGTCGGCTGCGGCTGCGGCTGCGGTCCACGGGCCGATGCGCGGGATCCGCACCAACTTGGTCACGAGGTCCGGCGCGTTCAGGAGCTGCCACCGCCCGGCGTTCGCCGCGTAGGCCGTGGCAGCGGCCCGCAGCGCTGTCGAGTGGAACCGGGCCCCGACCGCCGCGAACTCGTCGTCGCCCAGCTCAAGGACACGCTCCGGGGACGGAGCGAGGTGGAGGTCCCCGGACGCGGTGCAGACACGCGTGCCGTATGACCGGCACCAGTTCCGGTAGAGCTTGCGGGCCTGCCCGGCCCGCACGACCTGCCGCAGCACCGCCGTGGTGATCGCGTCCCACAGCCACGGGGTGGCCAGCCTCTGCGAGACGCCCAACTCGGCCAGGCCCTCCCGCAGCTCGGCAGGAACATCGGCGGGCAACCGTACGGGATCGGTGGTGACGAACTCCGGCTTCACGTCCTCGGTGCCGTCCACGCAGTCCATGTGCGGGCCATTTCGGTCCCACGACAGGACCCAGACCCCGGTGGTCGCGTGCACGGCTCGCACACGGCCACCAGCCTCAGTCTCGATCCATGCGGGGTGATCGGTCGTCAAGACACTCATGGGGGTGCTCCTCGCGTTGTGCGCTTGGTTTCGCCGTAGCTTCTCGCATCACAAAGGTCCGGTCCCCTCTTCCCTCCCTCGGCTTCCTGCGCCGGCTCATCCCAGCCGATCAGGATCGACGTGCAGAGGCCAGACGGCCGATGCGACGTCCGCGTAGCAGGGGAGGTGGTTGGAGACCTCGCGAGTTTCGGGCATGTCCAGGACCCGGAAGCCCTTCAACCACGGTCCCGCGCCCCGTACTCGGCCAGCAAAGCGACCCCGCGGGCACGGCCGGCCGGTGAGAGCGGATCGAGGTGCGCGTTGAAGTCGGTGAGCTTCCAGCCCGTGACCCGGCCCGTCAGATCGGCCCTGGCGAGCGTGTGACGAGGCGCCCCTTCAACGGCAACAGGAACGAAGTCCCTGACCTCCAGCCGGCGAGGGGTGACCAGCGTTATCAGGGACCCGCGGCTGTTCGACGGGGTCAGATGCCACTCCATGCCCAGCGCCTGACCGGTCGCCTTGGCCATCTTGAAGTCGTCCCGGTCGTAGTGTGTGGCCTCCTGGAGACACACCACATCCGGCCGCAGCAACAGCAGCAAAATGATCTGCTGTTCCCAGCGCACGGTGTCGACCCCACCGAGTCCCGTCCTGTCGAGGCCGCCCCCGCGCAGGTTGTACGTAACGACGCGAAGAACGCCTTCTTCCTTGCCCGTCGGCACATCCTCGAATGCCACCTCTACTCACCTCCCGAGAGGGCGATACCGGATACCGAGTCCGTAGGACCTGCCGGGCTGCGGGAAACGGAAGAACTCACCGTGCTCTCCTTCTCCTCATGGCCTCTCTCGGAGGCACTGGTTCTCGACCAGGCGCTCCAGGAACGCATCGAGCCTCCAGGCCAGTTGCCGCAGGTGCCCGACAGCTTCGGAGTGGTCCTCGCCCAGCGCTGCCGACCGGGCGTCCTGTGCGCGCTTCACGAGGTCAGCGACCTCCGGATCCCGTTGGTCGGCCTGCGAGGTGACCGCGAGTTGCACCATGTGCCGCAGGTGACTGCGCAGCCGCGTCCCGAGGGCCTCGACCTCGTCCTTGCTGGGCACGTAGTTGTCGAGCACGGCCGCGACGTCGTCGAGGCGGTTACCGTCCACGTACGGCTGCCACGTCTGGGCCTTGCCGAGCATCCAGCTGAGCCGGGCGGGGTCAGAGGGCTGATCTGCCTTCCTCACGGGGTGGTCCCGGCGCGGGGCAGCGGGCGACAGGGTCACCAGCCCGGCCCCGAGAACACCCAGACGCCACGAGTGCAGAAGAATCCGCATGCGCGCTTCAGGGTTCGCGCTCGCTCGCACGGCGCACCAGCGAGGCAGTCCGCGCACGCCAAGGTGTGGTCCAGCAACGTCAGGTACGTCGACTCGGCGGCATCCTCTGTCGGCCTATCCACGGCCGTCCTCCTTAGCCTCCACGGCCAGGCGCTGCCTGGCACTTCGCTGGTGGCTGCCGTAGGCGACGAGCAGTGCGACGGCGCCCGGGGCGCACAGGGCTCCGGGGCCGTCCATCGGTACGCACCAGTAGGACCTGGACGGGGTCGGTTCGGTCCGGTGGGGGCTCGGGACGCCGAGAAAGCAGCCGGGGCCGAGACACTCGACGCCCGGGACCGGGCCGGCCCATTGCGGCAGCCGTGACATGTTCGCCGGAACGAGTGCGTAGTACCGCTGGGAGGACGTGTCGATGAACACGGCGCCGCCCCGGAGCACTTCCTTCAGGTAGGCGTCGATGCGCTCGGGGTCCTTGGTGCCGGCGGCGGCCTGCACGATGTCGGCCTGGATGCGGACCGCAGCGAACACCACGCCGCAGCGCAGGAGCGCGATGCCCTTCGAGACCCACTGGTCGCGAGCCTCGCGCAGGTCCGGGGCCGCGCTGAGCAGCCAGTAGGTGACCGCCGGCCCGCGGCCCTTCGCGGGAGGTACGGACACGGGACGGCCGTTGAAGCCGGGCTGGGAGGGAGCGTTGAGACTCGTCATCGGTTTGGAGCCTTCGTGTCGTCTCGGCGCCTGGCCTGCATTCGGACGGGGGACGAAATGCAGGCCAGGCCGTCAACAGCCACCGCTGCGCATGCACTGGGTGGCTGACATGCAGACAACTCGACTGCCAGCACCGATGGTTAGGGCTTTCCGGGAGGAACCCGAGAAAACCCCCTAGGGCGATTTGACCCCGGGTTTACCTGACTGAAAGAGAGCATGGGGCTACGGTGAGTCGATGAGTGCCGCGCGCAATGCCGCTCTTGAGGCGTGGATGGCCGAGCACGGCCACAGCTCCAACAGCCTGGCCGAGGCGGTGAACACCGCCCTTGAACACCTCACAGGACGCCTTGGGGGCCTGGACGGATCGTCGGTCCGGGCCTGGAAGGCAGGACGTGTCAGATGGCCCAAATCAGCTACACGTAGAGCACTTGAGGAGGTATCCGGCCTGTCTGTGACCGATTTAGGGTTCGTGCCACGGGGTCGGACTCTGCCCACCCCCGCCCCACCGCAGCAGGAGGACGCAATGAAGCGCCGCACCCTCGTCGGCGGCATCGCGGCGGCTGCCGCAGCGGCCGCAGCCCCAGGCACTGCCGCACCACGCCGGATCGGCATGAGCGATGTCGAACGTCTACAGCAGCGCTTCGCCGGGATCGTCGCCAGCGACCACCGCCGGGGCGGGCAGGTGGACATCGAACAGCGCGCCGCCGCGCTCGCCGATGAGGCCCTGACCCTCCAGAACGCCGGCGCCGCCACCCAACGGGTACGCCGCAACCTCTACGCTGCCGCAGCAGCATTCCGCTCCTCCGCGATGTGGGCTGCCGTGGACGGCCGACGCTACGACGTCGCGGAAGGCCACATGCGCAAGGCGCAGACCCTCGCCGAGATGAGTGGCGACCAGGCCATCAAGTTCCGGATCTGGAGCCATGCAGGCACCATGTACCGGCACATGGGCCGCCCCGCCGACGCCCTCGCTGCGAACGATGTGGCCCGCAGTCTCCACATCACCCGCCGAGACCCCCAGTTCGCCGCCCTCGGCCTCGCCCGACAAGGTGCCATCCAGGGCGCAGCACACCAGCAGTCCAACGCCAACCGCTCGTTCGACCAGGCCCAGTACGCCATGCTGCGCGCCGACCCCGACGACCACCGTCCGATGTGGATGCTTGCTTTCTGGGACCAGGCCGAGCTGCATGCCCTGGCGCTCTCGGCGCATCTGTCGCTCGGCAACTATCCGACCGCCGAGTTCCACGCCCACCGCTGCCTGGCCAACCTCCGGCCTCACATGATTCGGTCCCGGGCCATCACCACGACTCGTCTCGCGCACGCCCAGCTCGCGCAGGGCGATGCCGACATGGCCACCGTCACCGCGATGAAGGTCCCCGCCGAGGCCGCCACCGAGCACGCCCGGGTCAGTCGGATGCTGCGCGAGTTCACCGCCGCCCTGCGCGCTACCGCACCGGGCAGCGCCGCCGTGCAGACCTGGGCCGAACACACCACCACCTGGAGGGCCGCCGCATGACGACGACACCCGCAATCGAACTCCGCGCACATACCGACCTCGACCCCGTTCGCGGGGACCTCCTGGACGTGTACGCCGAGGTCCGCGCCCCTCTCCTTCACCTGCCGAACTACGCGGTCCACGCCTTCGGCGAACGGCTGGACCGGCACGGCGCCGGCCCCGAGTTCACGGCCGTCCTCGCCTACGTCGGCGGGCAGCCGGTCGGCTACGCCTACAGCAACACGATCCGGCACGGCGACCGGTACTGGCAGCGCACCACCCCGGAACCATCGGAGGAGTACACCGAGCACCCCGTCGTGGCGTTGAAGGAGCTCGGTGTTGTGGAGGCATGGCGGAAGACCGGAACGGCCCGCGTTCTCCACGACGCCCTGCTCGCCACCCACGACGACAAGCCGTACGCCACCCTCATGGTCAATAAGTTGGCCGGCGACGGGGCCGTCCACCGGCTGTACGAGTCGTGGGGATACCGCGATCTTGGGCAGAGTCAGCCGTCCCCGGCGTCGCCGGTGCTCACGGTGATGATCCGCCCCACTCACTGACCTGTCGGCCGTTGCTGGGCTGCCCCCGGCCAGGTGCGAACCGCTGTTGCCCCAGGCGAAGCCACAGCTCGGAGGTACGCGTCACCCGGCGGGCCCGCTGGGCGGAACAGCCCATGAAAAGGGGACCACCCCCGCACGCGCGGGGAACACCCGGGCCGGGTGGTGTGCAGGGGGTCCATCGGGGGACCACCCCCGCACGCGCGGGGAACACTCGTGGCGGCCTGGGCCTCTGCGCACCGAGGAGGGACCACCCCCGCACGCGCGGGGAACACTGGTGGAGGGGGCGGTGACGGTGCTGAGGTCGGGGACCACCCCCGCACGCGCGGGGAACACTTGAGTTCGCGCATGTCGTCACGTCCCCTCGGGGGACCACCCCCGCACGCGCGGGGAACACTTGAGTTCGCGCATGTCGTCACGTCCCCTCGGGGGACCACCCCCGCACGCGCGGGGAACACGGGTGGGCCGCTCCCCCGGCGCCCTGACCACGGGGACCACCCCCGCACGCGCGGGGAACACCGGCCGGCACTGTGCCGCCCGTGCTTGCGCAGGGGACCACCCCCGCACGCGCGGGGAACACGGTCGTGGAGCCACTTGCGATGCATGGCCAACGGGACCACCCCCGCACGCGCGGGGAACACCCGGCCACACCGCCAACGTGAGCGCCGTAGGCGGGACCACCCCCGCACGCGCGGGGAACACCCGGGGAAGCGCTGGTACCCGATCGACGCCCTGGGACCACCCCCGCACGCGCGGGGAACACGACGCACGGGCCATGTCGGCAAGCTTGGTCACGGGACCACCCCCGCACGCGCGGGGAACACCACATCTGCTGCTGCGCAAGTGCATACGGATCGGGACCACCCCCGCACGCGCGGGGAACACCACCAGGTCGCCAGGCTGGAAGTGGTCGGGCTGGGACCACCCCCGCACGCGCGGGGAACACCAGAAGACAATGCCGCTTAGGGTTGGAGAAGTGGGACCACCCCCGCACGCGCGGGGAACACGATGCGGACGTTCACGAACGCACCACCGCCGCGGGACCACCCCCGCACGCGCGGGGAACACTCCATTCCGTACTCCCCTGTCCGCAGCCGGGTGGGACCACCCCCGCACGCGCGGGGAACACCCCGGCACCGGTTTCGACTTCCGTCAGTCGGCGGGACCACCCCCGCACGCGCGGGGAACACTCGTTGCGGAGGCTCAAGCCGCAGTGGAGGCCGCCGCAGGGACCACCCCCGCACGCGCGGGGAACACCGGTTGCCCCACGCCCCGGGGTGGGCGCCCTGGGGACCACCCCCGCACGCGCGGGGAACACGCTCAGGGCCTGTCCGGGACCGACGTGGATGGGGGACCACCCCCGCACGCGCGGGGAACACGGCAGCTCCTCGTAGGAGCGCTGGTAGCGGGCGGGACCACCCCCGCACGCGCGGGGAACACACGCCCTGCCGGGACACGCGGGACAGGTTCCGGGGACCACCCCCGCACGCGCGGGGAACACTTCACATGCGCGTTGTAGAGGTCGTAGAGCCGGGGACCACCCCCGCACGCGCGGGGAACACCTCCGCCAGCTCAGCAACTTCCCCACCGGCCACGGACCACCCCCGCACGCGCGGGGAACACAGTTCGTGACCTGCGACGTTATCGCGGCAGGGTGTTGATTTTACTTACTTTCAAAGATTCCGACATAGCGGACGCAAGGGGCATTCTTTTAGGTGGTGGATAGGGAGCCCGGGCAGAGCAATTGTCTCAGGCCGCCTTCGCCCCGCCAGTTCTTCCTCATGGCTGGACTCGGTCCGCAAGGTGGGGGCTTGGGCCTGTTCCACGGCAGAGAGCGGAATGCCCCACCTGCGCAGGGAACACCCCACCAGCAGGGCGCCGGGACGGCTACCGCCCCCGCGGCGCGCCCAAGCTCAGCAGATGCTCCCGCCCCGCCGTCAGGAGGTCCGGCAGGGGAGGGGCGGCCGGGTGCCAGCGCTTCTCGTATTCCCAGCAGACCCAGCTGTCCGGGTCCAGGGTGGCCAGGCAGGCGGCCAGGGGCAGTGCTCCGGCGCCCAGGGGGAGCGGTTCGGTGTCCTCGGCGGACGCGATGTCCTTCACCTGGACGTAGCCCAGGTACGGGGCCAGTACCGCGTGGCTCGCGGCCGGGGGCTCGTCGGCGAGCCAGGTGTGCATGATGTCCCACAGCGCGCCGATCCGGGCGTGGCCGACCGTTCCGACGATCCGGGCGACGTCCGCGCCGGCCCGGTGGGAGTCGTGGGTCTCCAGCAGGATGCGTACGTTCCGGTCGGTGGCGTGCGGGGCGGCGGCGGCCAGGCGGCGGGCGGCGTTCGCGTCGGCCTCGGCGGGGGGCAGGCCGCCGCCGCCCGGGAAGACCCGGACGTTCTCCGCGCCCAGGTCGTGCGCCAGGTCCACCAGCCCGGCCAGCTCCTCCAGCACGGGCGCGTCGTCGCCCTCGGCGGCGGCCCTGACGTACCCGGCGACGGTCAGGATCCGTACGCCGGCCTTCTCGAACTCCTCGGCCACGGCGGCCCGTTCGGAGGCGGAGAGGCCCGGGTGCACCGGCTCCTCCGGGTGGGCCCGCAGCTCCACCCCCTGGTAGCCGTGGTCGACGGCGAGCCGGACGACATCGGCGATGGGCAGCCCCGGCACTCCGAGGGTGGAGAAGGCGAACTTCACCTGGGTGGTCCTTCCGTCGTCGGCTTCCTGCCCCCGGGGCTCAGCAGGGCTCCCGGAGCAGCTGCTCCAGACTACCCAGCAGTCGCAGCGCGTCCGCCCGCTGACGTGGCCCCAGCCCCGCGCCGAGTCCCTGTGCGCCGGCGGCGGGGGCGTGCGCGGCCATCCGCAGCGCCGCCGCGGCCTGCCGGGCGAACATGGCGAGCAGGTCCAGTTCCCGCATGTCCGTCCGGGCGCGCGGCGACGGATCGAGCACCTCCAGTACGCCGAGCACCTGCCCGTCGCTGATCAGCGGGGCCGCCATCAGGGAGTCGGGCACGAACTCGGTGGACTCGGCGAGCGAACGGTCGAAGGAGGTGTCCGTGGTGAGGTCGTCCACCACCATCGGCTCGCCCGAGGTCGCCACCCAGCCCGCGATCCCGCGGCCGGCCGGAAACCTGCGGCCCACCAGGAACTCCTCGCCCTGGCCGGACACCGCCTGGAAGACCAGCTCGTCGGCCTCCTCGTCCAGCAGGAAGACCGAACTGGCCTCCGCCCCGAAGATCGCGCGGGCCACGTCGACGATGGACTGGAGGAGTTCGCGCCGGTGCGGGTCGACCGGTGGGACCGTTCCCGCGGCGGACGCCGACGCGGACACTGGTTCAGTTCTCGGAGTCATCGCAGACCTCTCCTGCCGGGGTGGGAAGCCGCGGACCGAACCGCACGTTGGCCGCGGAGAGATAAAGGGCGTTCTTGAGCTGGAAGGCCGTCATCCTCGGATGGGACGAGAGGAGACGCGCGCACAGTCCGCTGATGTACGGGGTCGCGAAGCTGTTCCCGGTGGTGCGGATCGAGGTGCCGCCCAGCCACGGCACCGTCACGTTCTGGCCGGGGGCGAAGAACTCCACCGGCGGTTCGGGGTTGTATAGGTGCAGGTCCGGGTCCTCCTCCTGGTGGCTGCCCACGGAGATCACCGAGGCGAACCGCCACGGGTAGCTCTCCACCGGGGAGTTGTGCGCCGAGGCGACCACGACCGTCCGGTTGAAGTAGGCGCGGTCGGCCAGCGAGTGCAGCTCCTCGGCGAACCGGGCCCGGGTGGTGGACAACGACAGGTTCACCACGTCGAAGCCCTGCTCGACCGCCCAGCGCAACCCGGCCAGCAGCACGTCCCCGGTACCGGAGAACCGCTCGCCCAGCACCCGTACGCTGTGCAGTTCGCACTCCGGGGCGGTCCGCCGGATGATGCCCGCGCAGGCGGTGCCGTGCCCGCAGGAGTCCCCGGTGTCGGTCGGCCGCACCTCGGTCCCGCCGGTCTCCGGGTCCTTGACCACCACCCATGAGCCGGCGACCGGGCCGACGCCCGGATGGTCGCGTTCGACGCCCGAGTCCACCACGCAGACCCGTACGCCCCGCCCGGTGCCCGGTACGGTCCCGTCCTCGTGCCCCGGGCCCGGGTCCGCGAGAACCGCCACGTCGTCGGGTCCGCGTCCCCGCAGACTCCAGGTCAGTCCCGGCCCCGGGGCCGTGTCCGTGGTCGTCATCCTCAGCTCTTCTCCGTCGTGGCCGCCGCCGGTCCGGCGACGAGCCGTGCGGCCCACCGTTCGCCCGGCAGATGTCCCTTCTCCGCGAACCCCTCCCGGGCCTCCCGCGCCGCCGCCGAGGCCCCCGCCGCGTCGCCCAGCAGCGCCAGCGTCCGCGCCCGGTCCAGCGACGCGGTGGCCCGTACCAACGGGGAGTCGGTCAGCAGGGAGTCCCGCACGGCCCGGTCCGCGTGACGCAGGGCCGCCCCCGCGTCCCCGGCCCCCGCCGCCAGCCGGGCCCGCAGCCCCGCCAGGTCCACCCGGTCGGAGTGCGGCAACGGCCGCTCCTCCCCGACCCCTTCGAGCCACGGACCCGCCTCGCCGGGCCGGCCGTCGTCGAGCAGCAACCGGGCCGCCTCCAGCGCGATGGCCGGCCGCATGGACCGGGCCCCGGCGCGCTCCGCCGCCCGGTCCGCCCGGACGAGCAGGTCCAGGGCCGGGCCGGTGCACCCGAGCAGCGACTCGACCGTCGCCCGGAACACCGGAAGGAAGACCTCCGCCTCCGCGTACCCCAGCTCGTCGGCCAGCCGTTCCGCCTCGGCCAGGCACTCCCGGGCCCGGTCCGCCCGGTCGTGGAGCGCGTACAGCACGGCCAGCGGGCAGTTCAGGGTGGTCCGGACGGCCGGGCGGCCTGCGCCGTGCGCGGCGAGCAGGCCCCGGCAGCGGGTCACCGCGACCGGTACCGGCTCCGGCCCGCGCCACAGCGAGATCCCGATGGCGCCGAGCGCCGCCGCCCGCTCCGGCTCCGCCTCGGCCCGCACCGCGTGGTCCAGGGCCAGGGTCAGATCGCGGTCGGCCTCCTCGTGCCGGCCCGCCAGCTGCAACCGCTGGGCCAGCCGCAACCGGGCCCGCGCCTGTCCGATCCAGTCCCCGGCGGACTCGAAGAGCGGCAGCACCGACCGGGCCGTGGCCGACACGCTCACCGAGGCCGGGTCCAGCACCGCCAGCGCGAGCCGGGCGTGCGCGGCCTCCACCGGCGCGGTCCCGATGGCCAGCACCTGCCGCAACAGGCGCTCCCCGTCCTCGGCCCGGCCGAGCGCCAGCCGCACCTCGCCGAGCCGCCGCAG
Source organism: Streptomyces sp. ML-6 (assembly GCF_030116705.1). Lineage (NCBI taxonomy): Bacteria > Bacillati > Actinomycetota > Actinomycetes > Kitasatosporales > Streptomycetaceae > Streptomyces > Streptomyces sp. ML-6. The sequence continues at coordinate 2,511,834 of NZ_JAOTIK010000001.1, read as the reverse complement.
CGCCGGTGCCGCGGCCGGGTCACCCGCCGGATGCAGATCCACGGCACGCTCCAACAGGCCCTGCGCCCAGTGCAGATCGGAACGGGCCAGGGCCTGCGCACCGGCCGAGGCGAGCGCGGCGGCGGCCCGGACCCGCAGGGCGGCGGCCCGGTCGTCGGCCAGCCCCAGCTCGGTGCGGTACCGGTACGCCCGCTCCAGATGCCCGCCGACCGCCGCCTCGCCCGCCGCCGTCACACTGGGCAGCTCGGACGCCCAGGCGTGCCGCTCGGCCTTGGCCCGCTTCGACAGCGAGTCGTACGCCACCTCCTGGACCAGGCCGCTGCTGAACCGGTGCCGTCCCGCGCCCGGTTCGCCGCCCGGCGCGGCCTCGACCAGCCGGCGTCCGCGCAACCGGGCCAGCGCGCGGGCCACCCGGCCCCGGTCGTCCTCCGGGGCGGACCCCTCGGGGTGCGCGGCCGGTACGGGGCGGGCCGTGTGCTCCGCCTCCCGGGCCGCCCGGGTCAGCCGGACGAGTTCCGGGGCGGTGAAGTCCCGGCCGACGACAGCGGCCAGGTCCAGGGTGGCGCGTTCGGCCCGTTCCAGCGTGCCGATCCTGGCCCCCAGCAGCGCCTGGAGGGTCGGCGGCAGCGCCGAGCCCCGTACGTCCCGCGCCCCCTCCGGCACCGGGCCCGCCGCATCCGGGCCCGCCGGGACGAGGAGCTGCTCCAGATAGAGGGGGTTTCCCTCGGCCCGCTCGTAGAGGTCGTGACTGTAGGAGTCGGTGTCGTGCGGGGTACGGGGGTGGGGGACGCGGCCGTACGTGCCCGGAGCGGCCCCTGTGGCGGGGGAGGCCGAGGCGGTCAGTTCGCGGACCAGCAGGGCGGCCTCGGCGCGCGGCAGGCCGGTCAGCGGCAGGATCCGGGCAGGGTCCGCGGCCGGGTCGGCGGCGGCCGGCGGCCCGTCCGGGCGGCCCGGACACACGATGAGCCCGCCCGCCCGGCCCAGCGGCCCGGCCAGCCGGTTCACCGTCCGCACCAGCAGCGGTTCGGCCCAGTGCCAGTCGTCGACGACCAGCAGCACCGGCCGCCGCTCCGCCGTCCGGGACAGCACGGTGATCAGCGCGGCGCACATGTCCTCGAACGGGGCGTTGGGCGTGCCGTCGTGCAGCAGGCCGCCGCGCAGCAGCTCCCACGCGTCCGCCACCGCGGCCCCGGACCGCCCGGACACCCCGGCCGACGCCTCCCGCACCGCTTCCCGCAGCGCTTCCCGGGCGACCGGCGAGCCGAGCACCTCCCGTACCGCGTCGGCCAGCGGCGCCAGGGTGCCGTGGTCCCCGTAGCTGCGGCAGCGGCCGGTCCCGACGACCGGCCGCCCGGGGCCGTCGAGGCCGGCCAGCCACTCGCGCGCCAGGCGGGTCTTGCCGATCCCGGCGTCACCGACGAGGCGGACCAGCCCCGGGCCCGCCCCGCGCGCCGTGTGCTCCAGGGCCTCGTCCAGCGCCGCCCGCTCCGCGGCGCGGCCGATGAACGGCACGTCGAAACGGCGCAGCAGCTCCGGGTCGTCGGCGCCGAGCGCGATCAGCCGGTACGCGGACACGCTGTCGCTCTTGCCCTTGAGCCGCAGCGGGCCCGTCTCCTGGACGACCACCGTCGGACCGGCGGCCTCCAGGGTCTGCGGGCCGATCAGGATCTCGCCGGCCGCCGCGTTCTGCTCCAGCCGGGCCGCCACGTTCACCGTCTCGCCCGAGATCAGCGCCTGCCGGGTGCTCGCATCGGAACTCGCCACCACCTGACCGGTGTTGACGCCGATCCGAATGTCGAGCCGGATGCCCAGGGTGGCTTCGAGCTCGGTGTTCAGTTCCGCCAGCGCCTCCCGCATGCCGAGCGCCGCGGCGAGAGCCCGCCGCGCGTCGTCCTCACGCATCACCGGCACCCCGAACACCGCCATCACGGCGTCGCCGATGAACTTCTCCGGGGTGCCGCCGTGCGCCTCGATCTGCTCGCTCATCACCGCGAAGTAGCGCAGCGTCACGGTGCGCAGGGTCTCCGGGTCCAGCAGCCCGGACAGCGCCGTGGAACCCACCAGGTCGCAGAAGACCGCGGTGACCAGCTTGCGTTCGTCCTCCGGCGCGGCGGCCACGGGCGACGGGCACGGGGTGCCGCAGAACGGGCAGAACCGTGCGGCGGCGGGCAGCTCGTGCCGGCACGATGTGCAGTTCATCAGCGCTTCCTCTCTGCTTGGCCCGGCCGGAGCGGCGGGCCCGGTCACGGGAACCGGCCCGCCGCGCGACGGGTCCCGACGGAGCAGGACCCGGGCGGCCCCGGGGCGGCCGGCGGATCGCCGGCCGGCCCGGAACCCGGTGGGCGGCCTCAGAACAGGGCGCCGCCCGCGATCTCGCCGTGCGCCTCCACCTCGGGCCCCACCGCGTCGAGCCGGCTCTTGATGTCGAGCAGCACGGTGAGTTCCTCCGGTGCGAGGTCGTTCAGTACCTGCCGCTGTTCGTCGGTGAGCAGATCGACGGCGAACCCGGCGCCGTACAGCACGGCGAGCCGGTCCGGTGGTTCGGTCATGTCGGGCCTTCCCTCGGGACGGACCGCCCGGCTCCCCGCACCGGCGGCGCCGGTCCGGTGCGCCCGAGCCGGACGAACAACTGGGTGAGCGCGTCCGTGGTGTGCAGGGCGCTGACGGCCACGGCCGCCTCCTGGCCCCGCGACAACGGCAACCGGTCGAGCAGTGCGTACAGTTCGTCGGCATGGCCGCCGTCGAGCCGCGCGTGCTCGTGCACGGTGCGGAAGGCCGGGGCGGGCAGTCCGGTCAGCCGGGCCAGCCGGGGCGCGAGGCCCGCCGCCGGGGCGTGCCCCTCCAGCACGGCGATGTAACCGAGCAGCGCCACCGGGTGGTGGTGCTCGATCCAGTAGTACTGGGCCCCCACCAGGGAGGCGACGAGCGGCGGCGGGACCGGGTCCAGCGCGGCCCGGGGGCCGCTGCCCGCCGCCGTCAGGTCCTCCAGCAGCCAGGTGTCGTGCTCCGCCTCCTCCCGGATGTGCTCCTCCAGGTAGGCGGCCAGCGGCGCGCCCAGCGGATCGCCGCGCCGGGCCAGCAGCCCGGCCCGTTCGGTGGCCCGCTCCATCAGCGGTACGGAGGCCCGGATGACCGTGTGCATCGCGCACAGGTACGACCGGTAGCGGGACAGCAGCCCCTCGGGCCGCCACAGCCCGGCCGTCGAGGCGCGCAACGCCGGTTCGGCGAAGGCGAGTTTGACCCGCAGTCGTTCGGAGGCCGAAAGCCCGCGCCCGCCGCGCGCCCCCGGTACCCGGGCGGCGGCGGACGGGGCGGTGTCCCGGACGGGTCGAGGAGCCCGGCCGGGAGTCGATGAGGCCCGCCCGGGAGCCGATGCCGGGCGCGACGCCGCGACGGGATCCGGGGCGGGATCCGGGGTACGTCCCGGGAGTTGCGCCGCGACGGGTTCCGCGACCGGCTCCGCGGCGCGTCCCGGGGGCCGGGCCACGGGGCTCATGTCCCGGCGCCTTCCGTCGCCGGGGGCGGGGACAGGTCGCCGCCCCGGGCCGCCACCAGGCCGGCGTACGCGGCGCAGCCGTGGCGGCGCACCAGCGTCACCGGCCCCTGCTCGTGCTGCCGGCGGGCGGCGGTCAGGTCGAGCAGCGCGCCCGCGGCGCCCGAGGCCAGCGCGTCGGCCGCGGCGACCACCTCCGGCAGTTCGCCCAGCCGCCGGCAGTCCCCGCAGTAGGAACCGGCCGGGGTGCCGGGCGACCAGCGCTGCCGCAGATGGGCCGGGCCGACCGTGCGCACGAGCCGCAGCAGCGGCGACCCCAGCGCCCGCGCCCGTACGGCGGACCAGTCGTCCCGGGCGATGTGGCCGAGCCGCAGATGGGGCGGTACGGGGCGGCGGTCCACGGTGTCCTGGTTGCAGCAGGCCAGCACCGTGCCGTCGAAGGCGACCACCGGCCAGGCGGCCATCGCGCACGGCAGCGCGCCCCCGCCGTCCGGCACGGTCCGCGCCGGGCGGGCCCAGGACGCCGCCCGGCCGAACGGCCGCACCTCGTTGACCAGGGACGGCACCGTTCCGCCGAAGGTCCGGTCGATGTCCGCGGTGACGTCCGCGAGGTACGGGTCGTCCTCGCCGGTCCCGGTGAGGTGGAAGCTGACCGCCACCCCCAGCTCGCGGATCTCGCGCACCGCGCGGAACACCGCGGCCCGGGGCACCTCCCGCTCGTGCGGCAGGTCGAGGCTGGCGGAGAAGTGGTCGAGCGTGCGCACCACCCGCCGCATCGGGGCCGAAAGGCCGTGGGACCGGGCGAAGAACATGCCGCTGAGCAGCGCGGTACGGGTGCCGGCGGCCCGTGCGGAACGGGTGAGCGAGGCCACCAGGTCCGGCCGGAGCAGTGGTTCGCCCCCGGTCAGCATCATCACGTCGGGCCGGTCGGCGGCGGTGAACGAGAAGACGAAGCGTTTCAGCGCGTCCGCCTCCGGTTCCTCCCGCACCTGCGGCCCGGAGCCGGTGGAGCAGTGGGAGCAGCGCAGCGGACAGCGGCGGGTGAGGGTGACCAGCACTCCACCGGCCGGGACCGGCCGCAGTCCGACGAGTTCGGCGAGTTCCACCGGCCGTCTCCTTCGGGCGTAGGGGTGCGGCGCGCGGCCGCCGTGCGCGGATACAGCGTTCGTGGTTCGTGCGCGGGTACAGCGTTCGTGGTTCGTTCGTGCGCGGGTACGGCGATGCGTTCCGGGCGCACGGGCCCGGATGCGACGGCCGTTCCGGGCGTACGGGCCCGGCAGGCGGACAGCGCGTCCGCCGTGCGCGGGTACAGCGTCCCGCCGGGCGGTTCGGCACCGGTCCGGAACCGGTTCGGAACCGGTATGGCCGCAGGCCGGGCCGGGTCCGGCGGCCCGCCACCGGGCCCGTGGAACACCCGTACGCCCCCGGTCGACCCCCGGTGAACTGCCGCGATACCGCCGCCATACCGGCGTCGAGCCGTTTGCCAGGCCGGGGCTCCTAACTTTCTGGTCAGCGGCAGGCACCCGCCGGCCGCAACCGGAAGAACCGGGGTCCGCCCCGGAACGACCGGAGACCGCAGAGTCATACGAGTGGACGGAGACCACCATGGCTGAGAACACCAAGCCGGCCGGCGACAACAACGAGACCCCCGAGGTCGAGGCGCACTCCGTGCTGGACCTCCAGGAGACCGCCGTCAACGTCGACCGCGAGATCGACGGCAGCTGCGTCAGCGTGGTCAGCGTGGTCATGTCGGAGCAGTAAGGACTGATGACCGGGCCGTGGCGCCACCCGGGGAATGAACCTTCCCCCGTGGCGCCCGGCCGGCCGAAACGGGGCGGCTCCGTCACACGGAGACCGCCCCGCCTCGATTTTCCGGGCCGGACCCCGCGTTCACCGGGCCGGACCCCGCGTTCACCGGGCCCAGCGCTCACCACGGGTCCAGCGCTCACCGGGCCGCCACCCCGCAGGGCCGTCGCCTTCGCCGGGCCACCGGCCGAGCCCTGTCCCCGCATCACCGACCGGGAGCCGACGATGGCCGCCTCGCTACGAAACAACCGGGACTTCCGACTGCTGTGGATGAGCGGTCTGTTCGCCATCCTCGGCACCCAGATGACCGCACTGGCCCTGCCGCTGCTCGTGCTCCGCGAGACCGGATCGGCCGTGCAGGCCGGTGCGATCAGCACGGTGTCCGTCACCGCGGTCCTGATCACCATGCTGCCCGGCGGGGTGGTGGCCGACCGGGTGGAGCGCCGCAGGCTGATGCGCCTGTGCGACCTGGGCAGTTTCTGCGTCGTCGGCGCCCTCGTCGTGGCCGTGTGGCTGGGGCACGTACCGCTGCCCCTGGTGCTGCTGGTCGCGGGCGCGGGCGCCATCATCGGCAGCCTCTACGGGCCCGCCGCGTTCGGGCTGATGCGGACCGTCGTGCCCCCCGAGGACATGGGGACCGCGACCGCCCGGCTCCAGGCCCGTACCTCCACCGCGCGGCTGGTGGGGCCGATGGTCGGGGGCGCCCTGTTCGGGCTGCACCCGGTCCTGCCGTTCCTCGCCGAGGCCGTCGGGCTCCTGCTGTCCACGATCTGCGTGGCCCTGGTGCGCACCCGGTCCAGATCCGAGACCAGGTCCGGATCGGCTTTCAGCAAGGCCGAGTTGACCGCCGGGCTCTCGTTCCTGTGGGGGCTGCCCTATCTGCGGACCGTGCTCCTCGTCTTCGGACTCGGCATGAACTTCGCCTTCGGCGCCCTGACGTTCACCGCGCTGACCGTCTTCTCGAGCGGCGGAAGGTCCGGGCTCGGCGGCGGCACCGTCGTCACTTTCATCTCGGTCGGGGCTCTCGTCGGCGCCCTCCTCGCCCCCCGGCTGCGCCCCGAACGCCACACCTGGGTGCTGATCGCCGCCACCTGCTGGCTCTGTGTGGGGAGCGCCCTCGCCATGTCCTGGGTCCGGGTCCCGCTGTTCGCCGGACTGCTCTGCGCCGCCTGCATGTGCCTGTCGACCGTGGCCAGCATCGGCTTCCTCTCCACCCTGCTGACCGTCACCCCCGGCGACCGGGTGGGCAGGGTGCAGAGCGCGGCCGGCTTCCTCTCCTCGCTGGTCCAGCCGTTCGGGCCGCTGGCCGCGGGCGCGCTCCTCACCGCCTTCGGCAGCCGGACGACGTTCGGGGCGATCGCCGGGGTCCTCGCCGTGTCCGCCGCCGTGGTCACGTTCGCCCCGTCCGCCCGGCCGGGCCCGGAGGTGGTCGAGGCGGCGGCGGCCCTGGGGGCCTCCAGACGTTCCGGCACGTCCAAACGCTCCGGCGTCTCCAAGCCGTCCGGGCAGCAGTCGGACTCCTCCAGCCCCTCCAGCCCCTCCGACTCCTCCAGCCCTTCCGACTCCTCCAGCCCTTCCGACTCCTCCGACTCCTCCGCGGACGAGGTCCTCGCGCACGGAACTCCCGAGGACAGCGCCAAGATCCCCGAGGACCGCACCGGGCCCCCCGAGGACCGCACCGGGGCCGGCAGCCCCCGCCCCTGACCACGAACCACAGGAGGTATGCCGTGCCCGGCATCCAGGAGACCCAGCTGTACTGCCTCGCCGACCGCCGCTACTACGAGACCCCGGCCCGGCTGCCCGACGAGGACACCCGCTACCCGCTCGACCGCGCCGAACCGCCTGCCGGCTGGCGGCGCGGCACCACCGGCCTGTGGACCGCGCTGCACCCGGCGTCCGCCGAACTGCCCGAGCAGGGCTGGAAGATCCACATCTCCACCGTGCCGGAGGAGGCCGAGCGCACCCTCGCCGACACCGCCCGCATCTGCCTGGAACAGGGCGTGACGTTCAAGTTCCTGCGCAGCAGCCGTGCCCTGCGGCTGATGTCGGCGAAGTACATGAACCGTTCCAGCGCGGGGAAGTTCATCACCGTCTACCCCGAGGACGAGCCCGCGTTCCTGAAGTTGCTCGACGCCCTGAGCAAGGCCCTGGAGGGGCGCAGCGGGCCGTACATCCTCAGCGACCTGCGGATCGGGAACTCTCCCGTGTACGTCCGCTACGGCGCGTTCGTCGAACTCTGGTGCCGGGACGACGAAGGGGAACGGGTCCGCGCGATGCGCCACCCGTCCGGCGAACTCGTCCCCGACACCCGGGGCGTGGCCTTCCGGATACCGGAGTGGGTCACCGTTCCCGAGCCGCTGCGCCCCCACCTCGCCGCCCGCGCCGCCGCCCACGACGACGACTTCCCGTACGTGGTCACCAAGGCACTCCAGTTCTCCAGTGCGGGCGGCATCTACCTGGCCGAACACCGCACCACCAAGCAGCAGGTGGTGCTGCGCGAGGCCCGGCCGCACTGCGGACTCGACCCCGCCGGGCACGACGCCGTCACCCGGCTGCACCGTGAGCACCGGGCCCTGACCCGGCTCGCCGGACTCGACTGCGTGCCCGAGGTGTACGGCGTCCGCACGGTCTGGGAACACCACTTCCTGATCGAGGAGTACATCGAGGGCACCACCCTGTTCGACGAGATCGTCGCGCGTTTCGCGCTGGCGCGCGGCGAACGCACCCCCGCCGAACTCGACGCCTACTCCCGCTGGGCGCAGTCCGTCACGGACGGGCTCGGCCGGGCCCTCGACCTCATCCACGCCCGCGGCCTGCGGTTCGCGGACGTGCACCCCGCCAACGTCATCATCCGCCCCGACGGCCGGGTGGTCCTGATCGACTTCGAGTACGCCACCGATCTCGACGACCCGGACACCCCGCCGGCGGGCGCCCCCGGCCTCCAGGCGCCGCCCGACCTCAACCGGAACGGCGCAGAGGCGGACGCCTACGGGCTCTGGGCGATCTGGCTGCACACCCTGATGCCGCTGATGGAGGTGGCGGACCACGACCGCGGCAAGGCCCTCACCCTGGAGCGCTGGGCCCGCGCCCGCTACCGGCTGGGGCCCGACGCGGGGCCGCCGCGACCGGCCGTGCTCGCCCACGGCCTCCCGGACGACAGCGGCGAACCGACCGTGGACGCGCTGCTGCGCGGCCCGGCACCCGACTGGCCCGGCATCCGCGAACGGCTCGTCGCCGGCATCCGCGTCGGGGCCACCCCGGACCGCACCGACCGGCTCTACCCCGGCGACCTGACGGGCTTCACCACCGGCGGCGCCTGCGCCGCGCACGGTGCCGCCGGAGTGCTGTACGCCCTGGACCGCCTCGGCGCCCCCGTCCCCGACGAGCACGTCGACTGGCTGGCGCGCACGGCACTGCGCCGCAGCCCGGACGCCCCCGGTGGGCTGTTCGACGGGCTGCCCGGCATCGCGCTGGTGCTGTCCCGGCTCGGCCGCCGCGAGGAGGGGCGCGAACTGCTCGACCGGGCGCTGCGGGCCCCCGCCTCCGCCTCGGCCGACCTGCTCACCGGCCGGGCGGGAACGGCACTAGCGGCCCTGCGATTCGCCTCCGACGGAAACGGTGACGACGGAACGCCCGACCAGGAACTGCTCGACCGGGCCGTGCGGACCGCCTGGGAACTCGACTCGCTGGTCCGCGGCGAGGACATCGACGGCCGCCTGACTGCCCCGCACTCCGCCGGACTGCTGACCGGCCTCTGCGGAGCCGCGCTCCTCCAGCTCGAACTGTACGGGCACACCGGTGAGGACTGGCTGCTGGACGCCGCCGGCGCGGCACTCACCAGGGAGGCCGGGCACTGCGTGCTCATGCCGGGCGGCAGCGTGCAGGTGAAGGACGGCAAGCGCCATCTGCTCTACCTGGACCAGGGCAGCAGCGGCGTGGCCCTGCTCGCGCAGCGCTACCTGGCCCACCGGGAGGACCCGGCGCTCGCCGGACTGCTGCCGGGCATCGGACAGGGCTGCGTCCTGGAGTTCGTCCGCGAACCGGGGCTCTTCCGGGGCCGCGCCGGGCTGGTGGCCACCGCCCACCAGCTGTCCGCCCGCCGGCTCGCGGGCGGCGAACCGGACCCCGAGGTGCTGGACTCGGTACGCAACCTCTCCTGGCACCTGGTCGCCGAGGAGGACCGCCTCCTGGTGCCGGGCGCACGGCTGCGGCGTTTCTCCGCCGACCTCGCGACCGGCGCGGCGGGGCTGCTGCTCGCCCTGCACACGGTGTTCGCCGCACCGGACGAACGCCCCGATCTGCTGGACGTGTTGACGCTGGGGTGACGAACGGTCGCCGTACAGAAGCACCACCGCAACGCCGTACCGGAGCACCACCGCAACGAAGCCGATCGCCCCGCACCGTGCAGTGCGGGGCGATCGGCTTCAGTACGTCGGTGCCGGGTGCCGGGTACCAGGTCACCCCACCGGTATCGCCGTGCGGGGCGCCGCTCCCGAAGGGGCATCGGCCCCCGGAGCCGACACCGGCACCAGAGTCGAGACCGGGATCGACACCGGGGCAGGGGCCGACACCGGCACCGGCACCGGAGTCGGCTCCGGCTGCGGGGCCGGGGCCGGTTCCGCGGCGGTGAGTTCGCGGGCGTACAGGCCCGTCAGGCGCGGCAGTTCGTACAGCACGGAGTGCGCGGTGACCTCGCCGCTGGGGGAGGTCACCACCCCGGCGTCGATCAGCGACTCCACCGCCCGCAGCGCCTGCCGTTCGCCGCAGCCCAGTGCGGTCATGGCCTCCGGCAGGGTGAACGGCCCCTCGTGGACGGCGGAGGCCAGCCGGGCCAGCGCCAGCCCGCTCCCGGGCGACAGGTCCTGCCAGCCGGAGGCCAGCCGGGCCCGTACCGAGATGTCGCCGGCCACCAACTCGTCCAGTGCCCCGGCCGGATCGGCCAGCCGTTCCGCGTACTCGGCCAGCGGCAGGTGCCGCAGCACCGCCAGCCGCATCCCGCTCACCCGCACCGCCAGCGGAAGCAGCCCGCAGGCGTCGGCTATGCGCAGGGCGGCGGCCCGGTCCAGGCCCACCCGCCCCGCCCCGATCAGCCGGCCCAGCAGCGCCAGCGCCTCGGCGGGGGCCAGCGGCGGCAGCGCGATCCGGTGCACCGGCGCGAGCCCGGCCAGCTGACCGCGCGCCGTCAGGACGAACGAACTGCCGCCGGTGCCCGGCAGCAGGGCCCGTACCGCCGCCTCGTCCGGCACGTCGTCGAGCACGACCAGCGAACGGTGCGTGGCCAGCCAGTGCCGCCCGTGTTCCGGGTCCGTCATCGGCTCCGCCCGGTGCGGGTCGCCGGTCAGCCGGGCCAGGTCACCGAGGAGCGCCGACGGGGGACGCACCGCGCCCTGCTCGTCGCGGACCCGGATGTGAATCCGGCCGTCCGGGAACCGGTCCGCCAACAGATGCGCCGCCCGCACCGCGAGGGCTGTTTTCCCGATCCCCGCGGCCCCGGTGACCGCCACCACCCGGCCGTTCTCCCCGCCCAGGACGTCCAGCAGCTCCCGCAGCTGCTCGCCCCGGCCGGTGAAGTCGGGCGTCCCGGCGGGCAGCACCGTCCGCAGCGCCTCGGTCCGGCGCGCCGGGGCCGCCGCCCGCGGCCGGTCCGCACCGTCCCGGCCGGTCAGCATCGCCCGGTGCCGGGCGGCGATGGCCGCACCCGGCTCCAGCCCCAACTCCCTTGCCAGCAACTGGCGGTAGTCGTCGTACACGGCGAGCGCCTCGGCCCGGCGGCCGGTCCGGTGCAGGGCGTCCATCCACGCGGCCCGGAGGCGTTCGCGCAGGGGGTGCTGTTCGGCGAGGTCCCGCAGCCCGTCCACGACGGCGGGCGCCCGCCCCAGCGAGATCTCCGTCTCGGCCCAGTCCTCGTGCACGGTCAGGCACCGGGCCTCCAGCCGTTCCGCCTCCGCAGCCACCTCCGGCGAGTCCCGCAGATCGTGCATCGGCGGCCCCTGCCACAGGTCCAGTGCCCGGCGCAGCAGACCGGCGGCAGCCCGCGGATCGCCGTCGTCGGCGGCCCGCCGGCCGGCCGCGGCCAGCGAACGGAACCGCAGGGAGTCCAGCTCGTCCTCGCCGACCCGCAGCAGGTAACCGCCGCAGGAGTGCACCAGCCGTTCCCCGCCGCCACCGCCGCCGTCCGGCCCCCCGGGACATCGCGCGCCGAGCAGCGCCCGCGCGGAACTGATGTACACCTGGAGGTTCTTGCGCGCCGTGCGGGGCGGCGCGTCCGGCCACACCGCGTCGGTGAGCACGTCCACCGGTACCGGTGTGTTGGGCCGGCTGAGCAACATGGCCAGGACCAGCCGCTGCTTGCGCGGCCCGAGGAGCAGCGGCCGTCCGTCCAGGGACCCGGAGAGCGGTCCGAGGACCGAGAGAGTCAGCGCACCGGACGACGGGGTACGGGAGGGGTTTCGGGTCATGGACGGGCCTCCGAAGAACGGGGGACTGGGGCGGCTTGCCGGTCATGTCCCTGGATGGTCCGCCGGGAACGGTGCCCCCCACATCGGTGCCGCACCCGCATGTTCCGTGACAGGACCCGACCAAAACCGCTCCGCACCCCCATGTTGGGCCCGCACACCCGTATTCCGTGCCTGACGCGGACATCACGGGCCTCTCGAACCACCGCCCATCACCCCATCACCCCATCACCCCGTCACCTCGCCACCCCGCCCCCTCATCTCGCCCCCCGCTACCCCTCCTCAACCCGCCCCCGATCCGTCATCCCGCCGTCGTCCGGGTGCGCTCCGTCGTTCAGTCGCGTTCCGCCGCGCACTCGGCGGAGAACTCGCACAGGGCCGCCCGGTCCGCGCGTCCCGTCTTGTTCAGCAGGCTCGCCATGTGCTTCTCCACCGTGCGTGGCGAGATGGACAGCCGCCGGGCTATCTGCTGGTTGCCCGGCCGTTCCGCCAGCAGGACGAAGACCTCGTACTCGCGCGGCGTCACACCGCTCGTCCGCAGGGCGGCCGGAATGCGGTCCCAGCCGCCCCGGTGCTGCCCGACGCTGGCCCCCGCCTGCCGCAGCTCCGCCCGGCACGCCGCCGCGACCGGCTGGATGCCCGCCCCGTAGAAGTACTCCTCCGACGCCCGCAGCCACCCCACCGGCTCGCCCCACTTCTCGGCGAGCGCCGCGCCCGCGACCAGCCGCAGCCCCAGATGGCGGGCGAGGGGGAAGGCGACGGCGTCGGCGACGGCGGAGCGGACCGTCCGGGCGGCACACTCCGCGTCGCCCTCCCGGCCGTGCAGGACACCGTCGGCCAGCCGCAGGAACAGCTGGTTCCACGCCAGGTCCGCGCCGGGGCTCTCCAGGATCGAGCCGAGCTCCGCCCGGCCGTCCTGCCCGTCGAGGACCCGCAGCAGCGGACGCAGGCCGTAACGCCCGCTCAGATAGAAGAAACTGGGGTTCTCGCGCTCCCAGGCCAGCGAGGCGTCGAGGTCGGCCAGCGCCCGCTCGCGGTCCTCCTCCAGCAGCGCCGCGAAGGCGCGGCACAGCCCCAGTTGCAGCGGTACGAGCAAGGACTCCTCGCCGCCCGCCCGGCGGAACCGGACCATGGCCCGGTCCAGGTCCCGTCTTCGGCCCCGGTGCGCGGCGAGCGTCGCCGAGGCCAGCAGCAGGTAGCGGTGCGCCCCCAGGTTGCGGACCCGTGCGCTGGCGGCCACCGAACGCTCGATGATCTCGTGCGCCCCGTCCCACTCGCCGCGCATCACCGCGTTCATGGCGAGCAGCCCGTCCACGGTCTGGGTCGGCACCAGCGCACCCAGCGACTGGGCGGCGGTACGGGCCGTCTCCAGCCGGGCCGGGTCGCCGGTGCGCATGAACGTGTTGGCGCCGAGCCGGACCAGCGCCTCCACCCGCCACACCGGCAGGGAGTGCTGCTCGGACACCGCGAGCATCCGCTCCAGGCACGCGTCGGCCTCGTCGAAGCCGCGCTCCCGGGACAGCAGGGCCAGCAACTGCCACGCCTGGCACGCCACCACGGGAAGGCTGCGTTCCTCCGCGACGGCCGCGGCCCGGCGCGCCGTGTCCTGCGCGCGTGCCCGCTGCCCGTGGTCGACATGGCCGGGCAGCAGGGCCAGATGGCCGTCCACCACGTCGAGCGCCGCCTGCTGCTCGGGGCGGATGGCCGTACCGAGAACGGCCCGCGCGGCCCGGATCTGCCCGGCCGCCTCCTCCATCCGTTCCGCCATCACGGCCGCCCAGGCGATCCGGATGTGGGTCTCCCCGCGCTGCTCGGAGGCCTCGGAGCGCGGGGGCACCGGCGGAAGCTCCCCGGTCAGCGCCAGGGCCGTGTCGAGCTCGCCGGCCTCGGCATGGGCGACCGCGAGCGATTCCGTGATGCTCCGCAGATCGCCCTCGTGGGCGAGCGAACGGGCCCGTTCCAGCAGGGTGACCGCGGAACCGGACGCACCCGACGTCAGCATCCGGCGGCCGACGGCGGCGAACTGCCGGGCGGCACCGTGCCGGTCACCCCCGGCAAGTTGCAAAGTAGCCATCAACTGACGCTGCTCGTCACCGAGTTCATGTACCACGGCGGCCAGCGACAGGGCCGCGCGACGGGCCGTGGCGGCCCGCTCGGCCGGTGCCAGCGAGGCCACCAGCGCCTCGGCGGTCAGCGCGTGCCGGAAGGTGTAGCGGTCGGGGTCCGCCCCGTCGGGGGCGATGATGTTCGCCTCGACGGCGGAACGCAGATGGCTGAAGAGCGTACGGTCGTCGAACCCGGTGACGGTCTGGAGCACGGTCACCGAGAACCGGTTTCCCAACGTGGCCGCGCACAGGAGCAGTTCGCGCACCGGTTCGTCGAACCGGTCCAGCCGTCGCGACCAGCTGCGCACCACCCCGGTCGGCACCGACGCGTCCGGGTTGACGTGCTCCTCCCACCGGTCGCCGGCGCGGCGCAACTGGCCGGAGTCGAGCAGGTCGGCGAGCAGCACCTCGACCAGATACGGATTGCCGCCCGCCCGCCCCGCCAGCCGTTCGTGGGTGGTCCGCGGCACCTCGTCCGGGGCGGCCTCCAGGCACGAGGCGGTCATCTCCCGCACGTCCGCGTCGCCGAGCGGGGCCAGCTCGCGCACGGTGGCGACCTGCCGCCGCTCCGCCGAACGCACCAGGTCCAGGGCGACGCCGGGCTCCGGACGCAAAGTCCCCAGCAGCAGCACCGGCAGGTCCGCCACGTTGTCGATGACGTACTCCACCACCGCGATCGTCTCGGTGTCGGAGTCGTGCAGGTCCTCCAGCAGGATCACGCACCCGTGCTCCTGGCCGAGCACCGACAGCAGCCGCAGCAGCGCCTCCGCCAGCTCTATCACCGTCTCCGGATAGCCGGGGGAGGAGCCCTGGCGCCACTCCGGCACCAGCCGGGCCAGCGCCGGACGGTAGGGGTCCAGCTCCGGGTCGGTGGGCGTGCCGGCCGCCCGGAACCGGGAGGACAGCGCCTCGATCAGCGGGCGGAACGGCACCACGAGCCCGGTCGACGTGGCCCTGCCGCGCAGCACCGGCATGCCGCGCTCGTACGCCCGGTAGGCGCACTCGCCGGCCAGCCGTGATTTGCCGATGCCCGCGTCCCCCACGAAGAAGACCGCACGCCCCGAACACCGCGAGGCGGCGTCCAGGGCGTCGCTCAGCAGGCCGGTCTCAGCGGCTCGCCCGACAATCACCGACGAAGTGGCACGCATGTACGCAGGCTACTCGAGGCACCGCCCGCTGGTCAGCGCGTCAAATGTCTTGATCTGAAAAGGAGTTAAGTCAGTTCCAGGTCATGGTGGTCCACGGCAGGTCCGTGGTGGAGCCGATGTTGCCGTCGGTGGAGCTGAGGATGCTGCTGCGCAGACCGAGTCTGCCGCCCGCGCCCAGGGTGATCCTGCCGGCGGGGTGCTCGTCGGCGAAGTCGTCCATGGCGTCGGTGGAGAGGATGGCGGAAGCTTCGGTGCTCTGCATGATCTCTGCCTCTTCTGTAGGGGGTTGTCGTTCCGTGAACCGTGTGGTGATGAGCGGTGCGAGGAAGGAGGAACGGAGGAGGAGGGACGGGTAGGACGGACGGGGGGAGAAGGGACGGATGGGACGGGGAGGAGGGACGGTACGGGGCGGGCGAGTGGTCAGTGGAGTGCGGCTGGTGGTCAGTGGGATGAGGCGGGTGTGACGGGTGCGGTGGGCCCGGCGAGCAGCAGCAGCGACGGCACCCGGTCGGGGAAGCCCGCCCGCAGCAGCCCGTGCCCGATGCCCGCGAGCCCGGTCAGCAGCCCCGGGTGCGGTACCTGACCGGGGGTGCCGCAGCGCGGCTTCGCCCGGTCGGCCGCCGCGAGCAGCGCCCCGGCCCGCTCCACCCACCGGGTGCGCGCACCCGAGGGCTCGCCGAGGCGCAGCAGTTCGAGGACGCCGAGCTCGCCGTGGCACAGGCTGTCGTCCGGCGGCGGCTCGGACCGTGCGATGTCCGCCGCCGCCTCGCGCGCCCAGGCGGACAGCGCCGGGTCGGCCCGCGCCGCCGGGCTGTCCAGCACGGCCAGCGCCACGCCCGTCCGGCCCCGGCACCAGGAGACGTCCGGCCCCACCGCACCGGTCGCGGCCCGCAGCGCGGCGAGCCCCGAGGCGCGGTACGGCTCGCCACCGCCCGCCTCGGCGAAGCGCAGCAGCGCCCAGCCGATCCCGGCGGACCCGTCGGCGAACCCCGGCGCGTCCGGCAACGGCGCCTCGCGCAGCAGCCCGGCGCAGCGTTCCGCCCCGCGCCACACATCGGCCCGTCCGGTGGTCCGGTACCCGGCGAGCAGACCGACCAGCCCGCCGGCCGTGCCCCCGCGCACCCCGTACTCGCTCTCGGCACTCGCCGCGGCACCGGTCAACCGCAGTGCGGGCAGCACCAGTTCACCGAGGCGCGGGTCGTCCAGCGTGTCCGAGACCTGGGCCAGTACGTACGCGATCCCGCCGAGCCCGGCGAACGCGCCCGAGCCCACCGGGCCCAGGTCGTCCGGGCGTGCGTGCAGCGAGTCCAGCAGCCCGGCGAGGGGCGCCAGCGCGTCCCGGGCGGCCGCCGCGTACCGGTCCGCCCCGGTGAGCGAGGCGAGCTGGGCGAGGAAGCACGCCGTACCGGTGTAGCCGCCCGCCACGTCGGCGGCCATCGGGCCCAGCCGCCAGTAGCGCTCGCCGAGCAGCTCCAGACCGATCCAGTTCAGCCGGGTGGGCCCGGAGTAGGCCTGGGAGACCAGCTGGTCGCCGACCGAACGGGCCGCCGCGAGCAGCTGCTCCGGCTCCGGCGCGGTCGCGGCCGTACGGGCCCGGCGCGGGCCGGGACCGGGGGAGTGGGCGGGTTCGCGGGAGGTGGTCACCATCGCGGCGCGGATGATCCGTTCCTGGTCCTGCCGGTCCACCGTGTCCATGGCCGCCAGCTTCTCCCGGACCAGGGACAGCCCGGTCCTGGCGAGCGTCCCGGGCAGCAGCCGGCCGTTCCCGCCCCACAGGTCGGTGCGTTCGGGCAGGGCGGTGAACAGGGGCACGTCCCCCGCCCAGAGCTGGGCGATCTCCTCGTCCAGCAGGCCGGGCAGCGCGGAGGAGCCCAGGACGTCGGTGCCCAGCAGCGCGAGCACCTCGTGCCGTTCGGCGGCGTCCCTCATCAGGTCCGGGTGCGTGGACTCGTCCAGGAGCGAGGAGTACACCCAGGTGGGCCGCGCCACCACCCGCACCTCGTCGTGCGCGAAACGCTCCAACAGCCCGCCGGGACACAGGAGTTCAGTACGGGCCGCCTTGATCGCGGTGTAGCCGGCGCGGAATCCGGCGCACAGCGCGCGGGTGAAGGCGGACGGGTCGGCGGGCGTCCTGGTCAGCCGGGGCCGGTTGGCCGACTCGCCGAACCGGGCCGTCCGGCGCACCAGCCGCATCCGGTCGGTCCCCGCGTCGGCCCAGTCGGGGCTGCGCACCGGGGACTCGGCCGCCTGCCCGCCGCCGATGCCGGACATGTCGAGCGCCGTCTCGTCCCCGACGAGCAGCTGCGGCAGCAGCCCCACCCGGTGCACCGAGTCGTGCAGGGCGCGGGCCGCCGGATCGTCCGAACCCGCGGCGGGCAGCGGCGGGTGGAACAGCGTCTCCACGTCGACGAGCACCGGGTGCTCCCCGTCCGCGATCAGGTTCTCGTGGTGCAGGTCGGTGCCGTCCAGCGCGTGCAGCAGGGCCAGCAGGGCCCCCTGGCGCCGGTAGAAGACCTCGACCTGACGGGCCGAGCGGCAGGGCCGTTCCGCGACGAACTCCACCCAGCCGTACGACCCCCGGTCCAGCAGGGCGAGCGTACGCAGACCGGGCGTGCCGGGCAGCGCGTTGAACCACTGGACCAGTTCGTTGAAGTGCCGGTGCGCGGCGAGCGGGCGAGGCTTGTAGACCAGCCGGGCGCCGTCCTCGAACCGGAGCAGCATCACGGTGCGCCCGCCCCGGTGACCGTCCCCGGCCCCCGGCACGACCCCCACCAGCCGCCCGGCGCCCGCGCCCGCCCCGGAGGAAGCCCCCTGGGACGGGGTTCCTCCGGGGGCGGTGCGGACGCCCGGCAGCACCGGACGGTCCGCGGCGAACCGTACGAGCATCTCGGTCAGCGCGGCGGCGGCGTCGAGCGCGGCACGCGCCAGGATCCGGGCCAGTACGGGGTACGCGGTGCAGAGCGCGGCCAGCCCGGACCGGGAACCGGTCAGCCGCAGGAAGTCCGTGAACCGGTCCTCGGGGGCCGCCCCGGCGAGCCGGCCGCCCCGCCGCGCCGTGTGCAGCTCCAGGACCAGGGTCCGGGCGGCGAGCCGGGCGAGCCGCCGGGCCAGATGGCGCTCGAAGTCGTCGCGCACGGCGTCCAGATCGGTGCACCGGCCCACCCGGGGCGGCAACCCGTCCAGCATCCGTCGCGCCGCGCAGGCGGTGAACGGGGCGAGGACGCACTCGAACCCGCGCAGCCCCGGCCGGTCCTCCCCGTCGGCGATCTCCGCCCTCTCGGGGGCGGCGGAGACCGCGTCCTGGACGAACAGCGCCCAGTCCGGGGTACGGGCGCGGGAGCGCTCCTCGGTCAGCGCGGGCCGCCACCACCGGTCGTCCGCCCAGGAGACCCCGGGGGGCCCGGGGGGTCCGGAGGCCGCGGGCATCGAGGGCCGCTCGGCCTCCAGCAGGCCGACCGCATCGGCGGGGTGTCCCGCTGCCGCGGACGGGCGTGACGCGGAAGAGACGCACAGCCGTTCGTCGGCGCCCGTATCGATCTCCGTCATCGCACCTCCTCGGTCCGGCGCCGGCATCGACCGGTCCGCCGAACCCCATCCTTCCGGTGGAGGCTCCGCAAGGCATGGGGGCAACGCCCCCATCTTTCTGCCGGAACCCGGACGGAGACCGGAACGGGCCCCGGTCCAGCCCCGGTCCATCATCGAACTGGCCCCGGTCCAGCCCCGGTTGAGGCCGCGTCCAGAAGTGTCGTGGCCGTGTCCGGGGCCGTCACAGGACCTTCCGCCCGCTCACCGCCCCCGCGGCGGCGCCGTCGAGCCGCGGACCATCAACTCGGCCGGGATCGTGGCGATTCCGCCGGGCGGCGGGGTCTCCTTGCCCATGGCCAGCCGCCCCGCCCGGGCCCCCGCCTCGAAGAGCGGCAGCCGTACCGTCGTCAGCGCCGGCACCGCGTCCACCGAGAACGGCAGGTCGTCGAAGCCCGCCACCGAGACGTCCTCGGGGATGCGCAGCCCGCGGTCCCGGATCGCCGCGCTCGCGCCCAGGGCCACCGTGTCGTTCGCGGCGACGACGGCCGTCACCTCCGGTTCGCGGCGCAGGAGTTCGACCGTGGCCTCGTAGCCCGACCGCCGGTCGTAGGGGCCGTGGACGACGAGCCGTTCCTCGTACCCGCCGGGCGGACGTGCCCCCGTGTGCGTACCGTCGCCGACGGGCCGTTCCCCGTACCCGCCGGGCGGCTGCGTCCCCGTGTCCGTACCGTCGCCGACGAGCCCCGCCGCGCGCATCGCCTTCAGGTGTCCCTCCAGGCGGTGGCGGGTCGTCGTGCGCTCCGAGGGGCCCGCGACGTAGCCGATCCGCCGGTGGCCCAGCGCGAGCAGGTGCTCGGTGAGGCGACGGCCCCCGCCCCGGTTGTCGAAGGCCAGCGTGGCCACGACCGCCTCGTTGTCCGGCAGCGGGGGCCGCCCGCACAGCACCACCCGGGTGCCCGCGTCCGCGAGCCGGGTCAGCTTGGCGGACATCGCGGCCCGGTGCGCCGGGTCCTCCACGGCACCCCCGGTCAGCACCACGGCCGCGGCGCGCTGGCGCTGGAGCAGGGTGAGGTAGGTGAGCTCGCGCTCGGGCGAGCCGCCGGTGTTGCAGACCACGGCGAGCTTCTCGCCGCCGGCCCGGCCCGAACCGTCCCCCGGCCCGCCGATCTCGGTCTGCGCCGCCCCCGCCATGATCCCGAAGAACGGGTCGGCGATGTCGTTGACCAGGATGCCGACCAGGTCGGACGTGGCCGCCGCGAGCGAGCTCGCCGGGCCGTTGAGCACGTAGTCCAGCTCGTCCACCGCGCGCAGCACCCGTTCCCGGGTGGAGGCGGCCACGGGGTAGTTGCCGTTCAGCACGCGGGACACGGTCGCCGGGGACACCCGGGCGCGAGCCGCCACATCCGCCAGGGTGACTGTCATCGCTTTCCTCCGAGGAGTGACGAGGGGGGACGGGGAGCGGGAGGAGATGCGGGGGAGCCCCCTCTTGTCCGGATTGCTGTCGGCAGGCTAGCGTCATCACCGATAGAAAGCGCTTGCTACGGTTGCATGGAGGAAGTTTCGTGACACGCAGGACAGTGCGCATCGCCATGAACGGCGTCACGGGTCGCATGGGGTACCGGCAGCACCTGGTGCGCTCGATCCTCGCGATCCGCGAGCAGGGCGGCCTCGACCTCGGCGACGGGGACGTGCTGTGGCCCGAGCCCGTGCTGGTCGGCCGCCGCGCCCACGCGCTGGAGGAGCTGGCCGCCAAGCACGGCCTGACCGAGTGGTCCACCGACCTCGACGCGGTGCTCGCCGACGACAGCATCGACATCTACTTCGACGCCCAGGTCACCTCGGCCCGGGTCGAGGCGATCAAGAAGGCGATCGCGGCGGGCAAGCACGTCTACACCGAGAAGCCCACCGCCACGGACGTCGAGGGCGCCCTGGAGCTGGCCCGCATCGCCCGCGACGCCGGCATCAAGCACGGCGTCGTCCAGGACAAGATCTTCCTGCCGGGCCTGCTGAAGCTGAAGCGCCTCATCGACGGCGGCTTCTTCGGCGAGATCCTCTCCGTGCGCGGCGAGTTCGGCTACTGGGTCTTCGAGGGCGACTGGCAGGAGGCCCAGCGCCCGTCCTGGAACTACCGCGCGGAGGACGGCGGCGGCATCGTCGTCGACATGTTCCCGCACTGGGAGTACGTGCTCCACGAGCTGTTCGGCCGGGTCACCACCGTCCAGGCGCACGTCCAGACGCACATCCCGCAGCGCTGGGACGAGCAGGGCAAGCCGTACGCCGCCACCGCCGACGACGCCGCGTACGGCGTCTTCCAGCTGGAGGGCGGCGCGGTCGCGCAGATCAACTCCTCCTGGGCGGTCCGCGTCAACCGTGACGAGCTCGTCGAGTTCCAGGTGGACGGCACGCACGGCTCCGCCGTCGCCGGCCTGCGCAACTGCCGCGTCCAGCACCGCTCGGCCACCCCCAAGCCGGTCTGGAACCCCGACCTCCCGGTCACCGAGTCCTTCCGCGACCAGTGGCAGGAAGTCCCCGACAACGCCGTCTTCGACAACGGCTTCAAGGCCCAGTGGGAGCTCTTCCTGCGCCACGTCGTGCTCGACGAGCCGTACACCTGGGACCTGATGGCCGGCGCCCGCGGCGTGCAGCTCGCCGAGCTGGGCCTGAAGTCCCACGCGGAGGGCCGCCGCCTCGACGTCCCCGAGCTGTCCCTGTGAGGACCGCCCTCCCGCACGGCCGTCCCGGATCCGCTTCCGGGACGGCCGCCCGTCCGTCCCGGAGCCCGGGACCTTCCCCGCGACGACCCGACTCCCGCACCGCGCCCCGGAGCTGATCCGCGTTATGACCATCCACCTCCCGCAGGGCCCGTACGAGCCCCGCACCACCCCGCTCGACCTGGCACCCGGCGGCAGCCCGCTCGCCTCCCGCACGGTCTTCTCGGCGGCCCACGTCGTCGCCGACCCGTACGCCGACATCAGCCCCGACTCCCCGGCGGCCGTCGACTGGGACGCCACCCTCGCCTTCCGCCGCCACCTCTGGTCGCACGGCCTGGGCGTCGCCGAGGCGATGGACACCGCCCAGCGCGGCATGGGCCTGGACTGGGCGGGCGCGGCCGAACTGATCCGCCGCTCCGCCGCCGAGGCGAAGGCGGTCGGCGGCCGCATCGCCTGCGGCGTCGGCACCGACCAGCTCCCCGCCGGGCCCGCCTCGCTCACCGAGGTGCGCGCCGCGTACGAGGAGCAGCTCGCCCTCGTCGAGGAGAGCGGCGCCCAGGCCATCCTGATGGCCTCCCGCGCGCTCGCCGCCGCGGCAAAGGGGCCCGAGGACTACCTGGAGACGTACGCGCACCTGCTGCGCCAGGCGTCCGAACCGGTCGTCCTGCACTGGCTGGGCCCGATGTTCGACCCCGCGCTGGACGGCTACTGGGGCTCCTCGGACCTCGACGCCGCCACCGACACGTTCCTGAAGGTCATCGCCGAACACCCGGACAAGGTCGACGGCATCAAGATCTCCCTGCTCGACGCGGAGCGCGAGATCGACGTCCGCCGCCGCCTCCCGGGCGGGGTGCGCTGCTACACCGGCGACGACTTCAACTACCCCGAGCTGATCGCGGGCGACGACCAGGGCTTCAGCCACGCCCTGCTCGGCATCTTCGACCCGCTGGGCCCGCTGGCCGCCCACGCGGTACGGGTGCTGGACACCGGCGACGTCCAGGGGTTCCGGAACCTCCTCGACCCCACGGTCGAACTGTCCCGCCACCTCTTCCAGGCCCCCACCCGCTTCTACAAGACGGGCGTGGTGTTCCTCGCCTGGCTGGCCGGCCACCAGGACCACTTCACCATGGTCGGCGGCCTGCAGTCCGCCCGCTCGCTGCCGCACCTGGCGAAGGCGTACGAACTCGCCGACCGGCTGGGCCTGTTCCCCGACCCGGAACTGGCCGAGTCCCGCATGCGCACCCTTCTCGCGGTCAACGGAGGCACCCGATGAGCGACGGCCGTCTCTCCATCAACCAGGAGACCATCAAGCAGTGGTCGCTGCCCGAACTGGCCGAGGGCTGCGCGAAGGCGGGCATCGACAAGGTCGGCCTGTGGCGGGGCCCCGTCCAGGAGTACGGCCTCGAGCGCACCGCCGCCCTCCTCGCCGACCACGGCCTCGCCGTCACCAGCCTCTGCCGGGGCGGTTTCTTCACCGCGCTCGACCCGGCGGAACGGGCCCGCGCCCTGGACGACAACCGCGCCGCGATCGACGAGGCGGCGGCCCTGTCCACGGACACCCTGGTCCTGGTCTCCGGCGGACTCCCGGCGGGCAGCAAGGACCTGAACGGCGCCCGCGAACGCGTCGCGGACGCCCTGGCGGACCTGGCCCCGTACGCGGCCGAACGCGGCGTGCGCCTCGCGATCGAACCGCTGCACCCGATGTTCGCCTCGGACCGCTGCGTCGTCTCCACCCTGTCCCAGGCCCTGGACCTCGCGGAGCGCTTCCCGGCCGAACAGGTCGGCGTGGTCGTCGACACGTACCACATCTGGTGGGACGACCAGGCGCCCGCGCAGATCGCCCGCGCGGGTGCGGGCGGCCGCATCCACTCCTTCCAGCTGGCCGACTGGATCACCCCGCTCCCGGCCGGGGTCCTGCTCGGCCGGGGCCAACTCGGCGACGGCGCGGTGGACTTCCGGTCCTTCCGCTCGCTCGTCGAGGCCACCGGCTTCGACGGCCCGATCGAGGTGGAGATCTTCAACGAGGACCTCTGGGCCCGCGACGGCGCCGAGGTCCTCGCCGAAGTGGCCGCCCGATACGCCGAACACGCCTGCTGACAAGCCCCTTTGCCTCCAGGGTAAAGAGATCGTCAAGGCGTGCAACCGTTCGGCACCCCGCCGAGTCGTATCTGGCGTCGGGTGCTTCCGGGGAGGGATCTGGGGGATCGGGAAGCCCTGACGGAGGGGGAAAGCGAGGGGGGTCCGGTCGATTCGACCGGGCCCCGTTTCGTATGTCCGGGGGCTCCGCTGCCGGAGGCATCGGCATCGATCTGCGGATCCCCTCCGGCACCGTGTTCGCCCTGCTCGGGCCGAACGGCGCCGGCAAGTCCACCACTGTGCAGATCCTGTCCATGCTCATCGCCGCCGACGGCGGGCGGGCCCAGGTCGCGGGCCACGATGTCGCCACGGCGCCGGACGAGGTGCTCCCCCACCGGCAGCGAGCCGGCCGGGAGCGAACGCCCCGCCCTCATCGGCCGTCGGCCCGGGGACGAGGTTCTCGTACGCCTTCCGCGAGTCCATCAGCTCCGGCAGACGCTCCGCTGCCCACGCGCAGCAGGCGGCCATCGGTGCGAGCAATGAGCGGCCCAACGGAGGGTACGGATGACGGGGCCGTCCCGCTTCATCGCCCGGAGTGTCTCGGTCAGCACCTTCGGCGTGATGTCGTGCGGCGGGACCTCCACACCCGACATGGCCGTCCTCGAAGGTGTGCTGGAGCGCATCACATACGTCAGGGCTGCGCGACGATCCTGCCCGCCACCATCCGGGGCCTCCGCCGCTACCTCGACGCCGGGCTGATCAAGGGCATCGGTCAGGCTACGGGGAGCCGTTCGTCGTCAGGCCTCCGCGGAGCCGATCCGAGGCGCCGGACCCGAAGTGATGTCCGCCGCGATACCGGCCCTCGCCGGTATGAAGAACCTGGCAAACACCAGGCCCGTTCTTCCTGCACTTTGTAGACTCGATCATCTTGACGATATGTACCGGTGGGGTGGGAACAGCGTGGACGACCGGCTTCGGGACCTGGCCAAGGCATCACCGAACTTCGGGGTGTTGTATCAGCATCAGCCGCTCCTCGCCCTGTACGGCGCCCAGGCCGAACTCAACGTCTTCAGCAATCCGAACGCCGCCCAGGTCCAGGCGGGCCAGTTCGGAGAGGTGCTGGCCGAGGATCTCGTCACGCGTACGGGCATCCGTGTCGCGGGCACCCGGCAGATCGACCGGCTGCGGGCCCTCACCGACATCGGCGCACTCACCCCCGCCGTGCGCGACGCCTTCGACCGGCTCCGCCGCGACCGCAACGAGGCCGCGCACGCCCACCTCTTCGACACCACCCGCGCCCTCGAGGCCGTCCGCCTCTGCTACGAGCTCGGAGTCTTCTACCACCGCGCCCTGACCGGCAAGCGCACGGTCACGGCCTTCGTTCCGCCTGCCATGCCCGTACTCACGGACCCGGCGGAGGTCGCCGAACTGCGCCGGGCGCTCGACGGGTACCGCGACGCACTGGCCCAGTCCCGGGTCAAGCTGAGCGAGTCCACCGACCGCCTCGCGGCCGAGAGCCGGGCCCGCGCCGAGGCCGAAGCCCTGATGGTCAGTGCTCAGCAGGCCAAGGCAGCGTTGGCCACCCGGCTCGTGGACATGGAGGCCGAGATCGTCAGCCTGCGATCCGCGCAGCAGGCCCAGTACGAGACCGACCGCAAGCAGCCGCGCCGGGTGAACGCCGCCGCCCGTGACGCCATCGTGCACCGTGCCCAGCGCCCGGCCCCTCTGAACGAGGTCCAGGCCCGGCAGAAGATCGATGTCATGCTCGCCGAGGCCGGCTGGCTCGTCCAGGACCGCGCCGACCTGAACCCGATCGCCGGACAGGGCGTCGCGGTACGGGAGTTCACCCTCGCGACCGGACGCGCGGACTACGTGTTGTATGTCGACGGCCGGATCGTCGGCGTCATCGAGGCCAAGCGCGAGGGGGACCACCTCTCCAGCGCCCTCTCCCAGAACGAGCGCTATGCCAAGGGTGTGCTGAAGGAGCACAGTCTGGCCGTCTGGCGGGAGTCCGAGCCCTTCGCCTTCCGCTACGCCACCACCGGAACCGAGACCTACTTCGTCAATCGCCTGGACCCCGAGCCCCGGTCCCGCGAGGTGTTCTCCTTCCACCGTCCCGAGACCGTCGCCGCTTGGATGGAGCGCGCGGAGGACCGCCGGGCTCCGACCTTCCGGGTCGGTCTGCGGCGCATGCCGAAGCTGGAGCCGTACGGTCTGCGCCTCGCGCAGATCGATGCGATCAGCGGCCTGGAGCAGTCCCTCGCCCAGGACAGGCCCCGCGCCCTGATCCACATGGCGACCGGCGCGGGCAAGACCTTCACGGCTGTCACCGAGACCTACCGACTGCTTCGCCACGCGGGGGCCCGCCGTGTCCTCTTCCTCGTCGACCGCAACAACCTCGGTCGTCAGGCGTTGTCGGAGTTCCGCAACTACACCACTCCCGACGACGGCAGGAAGTTCGCCGACCTCTACAACGTCGACCGGTTGGGCGCGGCCGGACTCCAGGACACCTCGTCCGTCGTGATCTGCACGATCCAGAAAATGTACGCCCTGCTCAAGGGCGAGCAGCTGACGGACGACGACGCCCGCGACGACGCGACGGACGCCGGACAGCAGCAGACGGGCACGGCTTCCGCCGACAGCGCGGGTGACGACCCCGAGATGAACTACGCCACCGACCGCCCCATCGAGGTCGAGTACCAGCCGGACGTGCCTCCGGAGTCCTTCGACCTGATCGTCGTGGACGAGTGCCACCGCTCCATCTACGGACTGTGGCGAGGCGTCCTGGACTACTTCGACGCCCACCTCGTCGGCCTCACCGCGACCCCGACCGCGCAGACCCGGGGCTTTTTCGACCAGAACACGGTCTCCGAGTACACCTACGAGCAGGCCGTCGCCGACGGCGTCAACGTCGACTTCGACATCGTCCGCGTCAACACCGACCTGCGCGAGCAGGGCGGCGCGAAGATCGAGGCCGGGACGACGGTCCGGATCAAGGACCGCAAGACCAGGGCCCAGCGGTACGTGGAACTCGACGACGACCTCACCTACACCACCAACCAGATCGGCCGGTCGGTGATCACCGTCGATGAGATCCGCGCGGTGCTCACGACCTACAAGAACAACTGGCAGCGCTGGTTCCCGGGCCGCAAGGAACTCCCCAAGACCCTTGTCTTCGCGGTCGGCGAAGACCACGCCGAGGACGTGCTCAAGCAGGTCAAGGAGGTGTTCGGGCGCGGCGACGACTTCGCAAAGAAGATCACGTACAAGAGCCGTCAGAACGGCGACAACCCCGACGACCTGATCAACGATCTCCGCAACTCACCCCGGATGCGGGTGGCCGTCACGGTCGACATGATCGCCACGGGCACGGACGTACGGGCCCTGGAGTGCGTGATCTTCCTGCGGTCGGTACGCAGCGCGGTCCTCTTCGAGCAGATGAAGGGACGCGGGGCACGCACCATCGACGCCACCGAGCTGCGCGAGGTCACCCCGGACGCCGACGACGACGTCACGAAGGACCGCTTCGTCCTGATCGACGCGGCGGGCGTCACCACCTCCCCGCTGGTGGACGCGCGGCCCATGATCCCGGCGACGGGCAAGCAGGTCTCGCTGGCCAAGCTGCTCGACAAGACGGGATCGAGGTCGATCAGCGCGGAGGAGGCGGAGATCCTCCAGCGGCGTCTGTCGCGACTGAGCCAGCAGCTCAAGCCGGAGGAGCGGGACCTCCTGGCCAACACGGCGGGCGGCACGACCCTCTCCGAGATCGCCCGCGGAATCGTCGACGCGGTGGACGTCGACGCCCAGGACACGGCGAGGCGGCAGGGCGGTGCGGAAGCGGCCCGCAGGCTGGTGCAGGACGCCGTGGCCGTTCTCACCGGCAACCCGGAGCTGCGCCGCCAGATCCTGGAGATCCGCCGGGACAAGGACCTGACGTACGACGAGACGACGGCCGTCACCGTGACGGAGGTCGAAGAGGTCCCGCGCGAGAAGCGCGCCCGCGAGAACCTGGACGAGTGGGGCGACCTGCTGAAGAAGCAGCGCGACCGCAACGCGGCGATCCGGCTCGCCCTGGGCAGCGGAAACCCGGTCTCCCCGGCCGAGGCCCGGGACGCCCTCAAGGAACTCGCGGCGACGATCCGGGCCTCCAGGCGGGCCTGGACGCCCAACGTTCTCTGGGGCTTCCACGAGGACCTGAACCAGGCGGTGGCCCGCCCGGGCCGCGAGGCGGGCATCCCGGATCTGATCAGCCTGATCCGTTACGAGCTGGGCGCGGACAGTGAGCTCCGCCCGTACCGTACGGTGGTCGAGGAGCGTTTCGAGGGCTGGCTGCTGCGGCAGCGACAGGCGGGCGTCGTATTCACGGACGAGCAGCTGTGGTGGCTGGAGAAGATCCGGGACGTCGTCGCCAGCGATGTCGGCATAGAGCCGGCGGAGCTTGCCCACGAGCCGTTCACGGAGCGCGGCAAGGGGCGCGGCTTCATGATGGCGTTCGGCGGGAAAGAGCCGGCGCTGGATCTGTTGACTGAGCTGAATCGGGAACTGGCTTGAGCGAGAAGGAACTTCCGGCGGGGTGGGCGTGGGCCTCTATCGAAGATCTATGCCAAGTAAATCCCAGGCACCCTGAATCTTCGCCTGACGAAAACACTGAGATCTCTTACGTTCCGATGGCTTCCGTAGAAGCCGGAACGGGTCGCCTATCTCCAGATCAATCAAAGTTCTACGGAGATGTGAAAAATAAATCTCTGACCCGATTCCAGGAAGGTGATGTCCTCTTCGCCAAGGTTACGCCGTGCATGGAGAATGGGAAAATCGCAGTAGCACGCGGGTTGAGAAATGGTTTGGGTGTAGGCAGTACGGAGTTTCACGTATTGCGACCTCGGCGAGGAGTTTCCTCATCGTATATTGCTCATTTTCTGCTGCAGACCTCGATCCGGCGTGACGCAGAGCGAAGCATGTCTGGAGCTGTTGGGTTGAGGCGCGTTCCGCGTGATTACTTGGCTTCGCTAAGGCTGCCAGTTCCACCCGCCGCGGAGCAGCGTCGCATCGTAGAAGCCCTCGAAGGTCACATTTCTCGGCTGGACGCTTCTTTCGAACTGATGCGCAAAATCCAAGTGCGTTCGCGAACGCTGTTGCGCTCTGTGGTCGAGCAGGCGCAAAGCGGGAGTTTGGTGAGTCCCGAAGATTCTTGTGAGTCGGTTGACTTCCTACTCGAAAATCTAGCGGCGCTGTCCAGGGCGGCGCCACTCGGGAGCAAGCGTAAGAGTATTACGTTCCATCCGTTGAGCGGACAAGTTTCACCACCTGCCCATTGGTCAGTTCAACCCTTGGGTAGGTTGTGCTCGCTTATTGAATACGGGACTTCTGCTAAAGCGCACCTCGAAACATCTGCCGACGACGTCCCCGTTTTGCGTATGGGTAACATTCAGGATGGTCAAATCGACTGGACGAATCTGAAGTATCTTCCAGGGGGTCACGATGATGTCAAAAGGCTTGCGCTGAAATCTGGGGACATCCTGTTCAATCGCACCAACAGTGCAGAGCTTGTCGGGAAAGCTGCGGTCTATCGCCCCGTCAGTGGGCAGGCTACTTTTGCCTCTTATCTAATTCGATGTCGTCCCTGGCCAGGAGTTGATCCGGATTGGGTCGCTCTGTGTATTAACAGCGTTGAGGGGCGTCGGTACATCAACTCAGTGGTCTCACAGCAAGTTGGTCAGGCCAACGTGAACGGGACGAAGCTGTCCTCGTTTCCGATCCCACTCCCGCCACCTGACGAACAAGTTCGGATTGTGAAGAGTGTGGCGGAGTGGAGGGATTCGGTGGCACGGGCGGGGACAGTGGTGTCTCAATCGTTGACGCGGGCGGGGCACCTCCGGCAAGCCATCCTGGCCCGTGCCTTCGATGGCGGGCTTCTTCCCCAAGACCCCACCGACGAACCCGCCACCGCTCTCCTCGCCCGCATCCAGGCCGACCGCGCCGCCCAGCCCAAGGCGAAGCGCACCCGCCGCACCCCCGCTGCGCCCCGCAAGGCAAAGGCCCCCGCCACAACCGCGCCCGCGCCGGAACCCACCCCCGCCCCCACCCACGCCGTACAGCAGGAGTTCGACCTGTGACCGCGCCCGCGTCCACCGCCACCCCCGACCAGGGCCCCCGCCCCGCCCCCGTCGAAGACAACATCGTGCTCGCCCCGCAGGCGGCCGCCCAGACCAACACCCTGGTCGCCAAGCTCTGGAACTACTGCAACGTCCTCCGCGACAACGGCCTCTCCACCATCGAGTACGTCGAGCAGCTCTCGTACCTCCTCTTCCTCAAGATGGTCGACGAGATCAACGACGACCCCTTCTCCGAGGCGGACGCCGCCGAGATCGTGCCGAAGGCGTACGACTGGAAGTCCCTCGCCAGCAAGAAGGGCCAGGCGCTCGAACTCCACTACCGCAACGTCCTCGACGCCCTCGGCACCCGCCCCGGCACCACCCTCGGCACCATCTTCGCCAAGGCCCAGAACCGGATCACCGAGCCCGCCCTGCTCGAAAAGCTCGTCGTCGACCTCATCGGCAAGCAGGACTGGACTGTCGGAGACGCGGACCTCAAGGGCGACGCCTACGAGGGATTGCTCGCCAAGGGCGCGGAGGACACCAAGACCGGAGCCGGCCAGTACTTCACGCCTCGCCCGCTCATCGACGCGATCGTCGAGGTGATGCGTCCCCGCCCCGAGGACACCATCACCGACCCCGCCTGCGGAACCGGCGGCTTCCTCATCGCCGCGCACTCCTACATCCGCAAGCACCACATGAAGGACCTCACCCGCGAGCAGCGCCTCGCCCTCGGTGACGGCAAGATCTGGGGCAACGAACTCGTCCCCGGCACCGCCCGCCTCGCCGCGATGAACCTCCTGCTCCACGGCATTGGCAGCAGCGAGGGCAAGAGCCTGATCGACGTCGGCGACGCGCTCGCCACAAAGCCGAGCGGCAAGCACGCGTCACTCGTCCTCGCCAACCCGCCCTTCGGCAAGAAGTCCGCGATCACCGTGATCGGCTCGGAAGGCAAGGCGGAAAAGGAGGACATCTCCTACGACCGCGACGACTTCCGCGCCACCACCACCAACAAGCAGCTCAACTTCCTCCAGCACATCATGTCGCTGACAGCCATCGACGGTCGCGCTGCCGTCGTCCTCCCCGACAACGTCCTCTTCGAGGGCGGCGCGGGCGAGAAGATCCGCCGACGCCTGCTCGACGAGTTCGACCTGCACACGATCCTGCGCCTGCCCACCGGCATCTTCTACGCGGGCGGCGTGAAGGCCAACGTCCTCTTCTTCGACAAGAAGACCCCACGCGCGGACGGCAAGCCGCACACCACCAAGGTCTGGGTCTACGACCTCCGCACGGCCAAGCACTTCACCCTCAAGCAGCGCCCGCTGACCCGGGCGGACCTGGAGGAGTTCGTCCAGGCGTACGGCGAGAAGCCCGCCGACCGTGTGGACACCTCCGCCGAGGACGGCGGCCGCTTCAAGGCGTACACGTACGAGGAACTGGTCAAGCGCGACAAGGTCAACCTCGACCTCACCTGGATGAAGGACCCGGCCCTTGAGGATGCGGACAGTCTCCTGCCCCCCGAGGTGATCGCCGCCGAGATCGTCCAGGACCTCCAGGCGGCTCTCAGCGAGTTCGCGGCGATCGCCGAAGCACTGGGCGGCGAGGTCCCGGCCGACGCGGAACCGGAATAGCCCGCACCTCTCACATCGGACGGAACCCGCCCCCATGTACGTCTCCCGCGTGGCCATCGAGAACATCGGGCCGTTCCAGGGCCCGCGCACCGTGGACCTGGTGCTGAGCCGGCCGGACGGCTCGCACGCCGGCTGGACGGTGCTCGCGGGGCGCAACGGGGCAGGCAAGACGACGCTGCTCCGCGCCCTGGCCCTCGCCCTGAGCGGGCCGGTGCCCGCCCTGGGGCTGGTTCAGGACTTCGAGGACTGGGTCACGTGGGACGCATTTGAGGGCCGTGCGGAGGTCGCCATCGTCAGGGACCCCCACTTCGACGGTTTTGGCACGCCGGAGGTGATGAGCGATGCCTTCCGGGCGGGCCTCCGGTGGGTCAGCCCGGACACGAGGTCATTCGACAGACGGTCACTCGGACGTAGACGTGGGAAGCCGGCTCTCGCAGAGATCAAGTATCCCGAGACGCAGGACAACCCGGCCGCCCGGAACGGCCCATGGGCGGACAACCCGGAGGGATGGTTCTGCGCGGGGTACGGGCCGTTCCGGCGGTTGTCGGGCGGGTCTGCCGACGTTCAGAGGCTCATGCTTGCCTCCGGGCCGGTAGCCAGACAAGCGAGCCTTTTTCACACAGAGGTTGCCCTCACCGAAGGGGTTGCCTGGCTGACCGCACAGCACTTGCGGGCGTTTGAAGGGCACGAGGGCGCTGCTGAGCTCAAATGGGCGGCGCTGAACATTTTGCAGGACGGCCTCTTGCCGGACGGATACCGGATCGCGGATGTGGACTCCGAGGGTCTGTGGGTCGAGCGGAATGGCCGTCGGTACCCACTGAGGCAGATGAGTGACGGGTTCCGCGCGGTCGCGGCCCTCGTCGTGGACATCCTCAAGCAGATGCACGACACGTTCGGTGACTTTCCGGTTGACCTGGGCAGGGCGCCAGGGGTGGTGATCATCGATGAGATCGATGCGCACCTCCATGTCTCCTGGCAGCGCCGCATCGGCCCCTGGCTGACCACACACTTTCCGAACATCCAGTTCATCGTCACGACCCACAGCCCGTACATCTGCCAGGCCGCCGATCCGGGCGGTCTGATCCGGCTGCCGGGTGCGGACGAGGACGCCGCGCCCGAGGTCGTACCGGAGGAGCTGTACGAGCGGGTCGTCTACGGCAGTGGTGATGACGCGGTCCTGTCCGATCTCTTCGGCCTCGACACCCCGTACTCCGAGCGGGCCGAGCACGCCCGCGCCGAATTCGTCGCGCTGGAGTCCAAGGTGTACGAGGGAGACACGTCACCGCACACGGTCGAGCGGTACCAGGAGCTCAAGCACCTGCTCAGCAGCTCCCCGGCGACGCGTGTCCAGGAGATGTCCGTCCAACTCCACCGCATCGCCGGAGAGATCGAGGACGGAGAAGGCGGCGAGACGGAGTGATCCGGCTGGAACGTGCCGATCTGCCACCGGATACAACGGCACACCTCAGGACGTACACCCGGCAGATCGAGAAGACGGCTGAGAGCGGCCGCAAGGCCAAGGCGGCCGAGCTGTGGTCCCACACCACGGTCCGCAGGCATGTACGCGACGGCCTGCTGGCCACCCTCGCCGACATGGCGCCAGGCCATCCGCGCTGCATGTACTGCGGGGACAGCCAGGGCACGGACATCGACCACTTCGAGCCGAAGAGCCTCGCTCCGACGCGTACCTTCGAGTGGCTCAACCACTTACTGGCCTGTGCGTACTGCAACAGCAACCAGAAGAGGAATGCCTTTCCCCGGTCCGAGGAGGACGGCAGCCCGCTCCTTGTCGACCCCACACTCGAAGACCCCCTGGACCACCTGCGGCTGGTGCTGCCGCTGTGCACGTACAAGGGCCTGACGCCCCAAGGCGAGGCGTGCATAGACGTGTTCGGACTCAACTCACGCGGTGTCCTCGTCGATGGGCGGCGAACGGCTTACGAGACCGCCAAGCAGTCGATCGAGTTGTGGCGCATCGCCACGGACCGGGGGCAGCACGACAGGGCTGCGAAAGTCGTCCGGGTGGCCTGGGACCGCCCGCTCGCGGACGTTCTCGCCGGGATGTTCCACCAGTCCGGCCATCCGGCCGCGGATCTGCTGTTCAGCGGCGAGGAGGAGATCCTCGGGCTCCTCCGGCACCAGGAACTGCGAGAGGCGTTTCTGTCCCGCGCGTGACGGTGCCCCGGCGAACCTGGCTGTGGTGAGCGCGGGTTCGCCGGGATGTGATGTCGCTCAGGCGTCGAAGCGGCCGCTCTTGACCGCGCCGACGAACGATGCCCAGCCGTCGGCGGAGAAAACGACGGCGGGCCCGTCGGCAGCCTTGCTGTCACGGACGGGGACGGAGGCGTAGCCGCGGGCGGCTTCGAGGCAGTCCCCGTTGGAGCCTCCGCTGTAACTGGACTTGAACCACCCGGTCAGGGACTGGGAGTCAGCGTAGGGGCGGTTGCTGCTGTGCATTCTCGTGCTCCTCTGCGATGGCCCGAATGAGATCGATCGAAGCCCGTTGGGACGCCGCGTCACTCAGGGCGAGAGTGTAGGACGCCTGGCAGGCGGCCACCAACGCCGGATCATCCATCAGATTTCCGGTCTGAAGGCCCTCTACGTACGCGAGAGGAGGGCCGTCCGCGAATTCGAGCACATAGAGCGCGCTCTCCATGAGCGCGTGGGCCCCCACGGCGAAGGGCAGTACGTGCAGACGCAGGCGCCCGGAGGCGGCCATGTCGGCGATCTTGCGCAACTGTTCCGCCATGACCTGCGGGCCACCGACGCGCCGTCGGAGGGACGCTTCGTCGAGCAGCGCCCAGACGACCGGACGCGCCGACTCCGCGAGCATCCGGCCACGCTCCAGGCGGTTGACGACGAACGTGTCAAGCTCGTCCGGCTGATAGTTGGTGCTGAACGCCTCGAAGACGGCGCGGGCGTACGGGCCGGTCTGGAGCAGCCCGGGGATCAGCGACAACCCGTACAGGCGCACTTCGGTGGCCTGTCGCTCCAACTCCGCCACGGGCGCGAAGTGCTGGGCGAACTTCGAGTCCAGGTCCTCCAGCCACCGGGCGAAGAACCCGTCGGTCCCCAGCGCCCGGTCGATCCGCTGCGCATCCTCCGGGTTAGGTAGTCGCCGTCCCGCCTCGTAATGACTGATCAGCGTGGGCGAGCAGACCACCACCTCGCCCAGCGCCTCCTGCGTCAGCCCCGCCGCGATACGCCGTAACTTCAGCTCCTCGCCGTACTTCTCCCGAGGTGTACGAGGCCTTCGCTTCGTCCCCATGCGCTTCAACTCCCCGTCTTGACGGACGCGCTGTCATCCCCGACCCCCTGGAGCGTAGCCACGCCCGACCCCACTCTGTGATGAGTTCGGCACAGAGCGCATCCGTTCGTGGGTATTCAGAGGGAGAGCACACCGACATGAAGAATCTCGTCCGCCGGGTCACCGAGTCGCTGAGGCGGCTGGTGTGCCCAGGCCCCGCCACCGTCCATCCCTGCTCCTGCGTGTACGCGGCCGGTCCTACCGCCCGCCGTACCGGTGAGCGTCCGCCGCGCGGCGAGGACAGCCCACTGGTCCGTCCGTATCTCGTGGCGCACGAGCGGCAGATGGCCGAGGCCCGACGTCGGCGGCGCACGCTGTGGCTCGCCGTGCACGGTGTGGACATCGGTCCCCGGCCCGCCTTCGGAGCGGAGGTTGCCGCGTGAACGCGGAGCGGCCCCAGCACCACACGTTCAGGCTGCTGCCCTGGACGGGGGCGGAGGGCAAGCCGAGTTACGTCCTGGGGGACGGTACCGGCTACGTGTCACGGATGGCCGACGGCATCGAGAGCGTCCAACTCGGCATGGCGGACGATCTGCTCGGCCACGCCGCCGAACTGCTGGCGGACCAGAGCGTCACGGGGCCGGAGCTCCACTTCCTGGCCAGCCGGTTGAGCGAGTCGCTGCGGGAGGTCAAGGCAGTCGCCGAGAGCCGGGGTTCGCGACTGAACGCGAGTGGGTCCGTTCCGGACACCGACGGGCTCAGGCATCGAGAACCGGACATCGACATCCGATGAGTCCACAAGCCGCTTGACGGGCTCCCGGGCTGTCACCAAACCTGTTCATGCAGCTCAGAGAACATGTGACAGTACGGGGGCTCAACGATGGCCATTCCCAGGCCGCAGACCAGCCAGTTCGAGGCGTTCACCACGAACCTCGCCTACGCCCGCAAGATGGTCGACGCGGGGCGGTATCTGGCTCCGTTCCAGCCGGGGACGGTCGATGTCGACGACTTCTACCGTGCCGCCTGGGTGCAGGCCGTGGCGGCCATCGACCACTGGTTCCATGAGGAGCTCTTCCGCCGCGTCGCCGAACTGGCGGCCAAGGACAGCCCCGAGATGCCGCTCCAGCTTCGCAACTACGAGATCCCTCTGCACCGGGTCGAGGCCGTGCAGCGTGGTGATGTCACGCTGGCCGAGGTGGTCGTCGAGCATGTCAAGGAGAGGTGGGGCAACGCCTCACTCCAGAATCCGCGCGCCATCTCCGACGTACTGAGGCTCGTCACCGAGAAGAACGTCTGGCAGGGCGCAGCCGCGCAGATCAACACCTGGCAGGGGGGTCGCACCGCGTACACGGACAAGACGCTGAAGGCGCAGTTCATGAGCATCACCACCCGCCGCAACAAGATCGCGCACGACGCGGATCTGGTGGCCGGAGACCTCAAGCAACGGCGCCCCATCACCGAGCCCGACGTCACGGATGCGATCAACTGGATCGACCGCATCGCCCTGGCGATGGCGCACGTACTCGACGAGTAGGCACCGAACGTGCCGAGGTGACGCGGCCCCGGCCAGGCGCGGCACCCGCTCAGCGCCCGACGGATTTCCCGGGCGGCGCCTCACCCCGAAGCGCCGACGCTCGATCACGGCAGTGGTCGGCCGACCGTTCCCGGCACGGGCCGTTGCAGCCACGGGCACCGTTACGGCCAGGTGGACTCGCCCGTCAGATGGCCACGGCCGAGACATCGGCTCCGGGCAGTGTGGCGGCGTACGCCTTGATGTCGTCGGTGTCGGAGGTCAGCACGGCGCCTCCGCCGTGGGCGGCTGCGACGAAGACGGCCAGCGCATCCACCGGGTCGGGACGTTTCTTGGGCGGTAGCGCGGCCGTGCCGATCATGTCGCCGATCGTTTTCCAGTTCTCGATGGTCATGCCCCCCGCACAGGGAAGGCAATTGGGCACCTGGTCCACGGGGAAGCGGGCCCTGGTTCCTGGGTACACGACCACGTCGGCGAGGATTCGCTTCCACTCGTAGGCGGTCTTCGGGCTTGTCCGCCAGGCCTGCGAGAGGGCGGGACCAGGGATGATCGGTCGGTGTCCGCCGGCTGCGACGAAACCCTTGTGCAGGACGTGTGCCCGACGGTTCTGGCTCACCAGCGCCATCAACATGCCGGTGTCGTAGACGACTACGTTCACGAGGCGGCCTCGTCGCGGGAAGGGCGGCCGAGGATCGCGGCAACCTCCGCCCGTTCATCCCCGGTCAACTCGATCTCGTCACCGGCCCAGGTGCCGGTGCCGGCATTCTCCTCGGCCTCCGCGCGCGCCTCCTCGAACGGCCTGAAAATCCTCCGGACACGGTCCTGCTGGTCCATCTGGGCTTGTGCGGCGATCGTGAGGAATGTGGAAACATCGAGTCCGGCGTCTGCGGCGTGCTCTCTGATCCGGTCGCGAACCTCGGACGGCATGCTGATCGAAAAGCGCTCGGTAGCCATACGGTCACGATAACACCGAGTGTTACGGGGTGTCGTGGGCTCGGTGCATGTCAGCTTCCGGCGTGGCCCACCCGCTGTCGGTTCCGCCCGGTACCGTCGCACCCATGTCCACCACGTCCGCCACGCCCCCCAAGCCGAACATGGCCGTTCTGGAAGGCGTACTCGAACGGATCACGTACGCCAACGAGGAGAACGGATACACGGTCGCGCGCGTCGACACCGGTCGCGGTGCCAACGACCTGCTCACCGTGGTCGGTTCGCTGCTCGGTGCGCAGCCCGGTGAATCGCTGCGCATGGAAGGCCGCTGGAGCTCGCACTCGCAGTACGGCAAGCAGTTCACCGTCGAGAACTACACGACGATCCTGCCCGCCACTGTCCAGGGCATCCGCCGCTACCTCGGCTCCGGCCTGATCAAGGGCATCGGCCCGGTCATGGCGGACCGGATCACCACGCACTTCGGGGTCGACACCCTCGACATCATCGAGCAGGAGCCGAAGCGGCTGATCGAGGTGCCCGGCCTCGGGCCCAAGCGGACGAAGATGATCGCCGCCGCCTGGGAGGAACAGAAGGCGATCAAGGAAGTGATGGTCTTCCTCCAGGGGGTCGGGGTCTCCACCTCCATCGCCGTCCGCATCTACAAGAAGTACGAGGACGCGTCGATCTCCGTCGTGAAGAACCAGCCCTACCGGCTGGCCGCCGACGTCTGGGGCATCGGCTTCCTCACCGCCGACAAGATCGCCCAGGCCGTCGGCATCCCGCACGACAGCCCGGAGCGGGTCAAGGCCGGTCTCCAGTACGCGCTGTCGCAGTCCACCGACCAGGGGCACTGCTTCCTTCCCGAGGAGCGGCTGATCGCGGACGGGGTGAAGCTCCTCCAGGTCGACACGGGCCTGGTCATCGAGTGCCTCGCCGAACTGGCCGAGGACCCGGAGGGCGTCGTACGGGAGAAGGTGCCGTCGCCCGAGGGCGGCGAGCCGGTCACCGCCGTCTACCTGGTGCCCTTCCACCGTGCCGAGGTCGCCCTCGCCGCCCAGGTGCAGCGGCTGCTGCGGACCCCTGACGAGCGGCTGCCGGCCTTCGCGGACGTGGACTGGGACAAGGCGCTGGCCTGGCTCGCGAAGCGCACGGGGGCGGATCTGGCGCCCGAGCAGGAGGCGGCGGTCCGGCTCGCGCTCACCCGGAAGGTCGCCGTGCTGACCGGTGGCCCCGGCTGCGGGAAGTCGTTCACCGTCCGGTCGATCGTGGAGCTGGCGCGGGCCAAGAAGGCCAAGGTGGTGCTGGCCGCGCCGACCGGACGGGCGGCCAAGCGGCTGTCCGAGCTGACCGGCGCCGAGGCGTCCACCGTGCACCGGCTGCTCGAACTGAAACCGGGCGGCGACGCCGCGTACGACCGGGAACGCCCGCTGGACGCCGATCTGGTCGTCGTCGACGAGGCGTCGATGCTGGACCTGCTGCTCGCCAACAAGCTGCTGAAGGCGGTGGCGCCCGGCGCCCATCTGCTGCTCGTCGGAGACGTCGACCAGCTGCCGTCGGTCGGCGCGGGGGAGGTGCTGCGCGATCTGCTCGCCGCCGGCAGCCCCGTACCCGCCGTCCGGCTCACCACGATCTTCCGCCAGGCCCAGCAGTCCGGCGTCGTCACCAACGCGCACCGGATCAACTCCGGGATCCCGCCCCTCACCCAGGGCCTCAAGGACTTCTTCCTCTTCGTGGAGGACGAGACGGAGGACGCCGGGGTGCTCGCGGTGGACGTCGCGGCCCGCCGCATTCCGGCCAAGTTCGGGCTGGACGCGCGCCGGGACGTCCAGGTCCTCGCCCCGATGCACCGCGGACCGGCCGGGGCGGGCACGCTCAACGGGCTCCTCCAGCAGGCCATCACCCCGGGCCGCCCGAGCCTCCCCGAGAAGCGGTTCGGCGGCCGGGTCTTCCGGGTCGGCGACAAGGTCACCCAGATCAGGAACAACTACGACAAGGGGGAGAACGGCGTCTTCAACGGCACGGTCGGCGTCGTCACCGCCCTCGACCCGGACGAACAGACACTGACGGTCCTCACCGACGAGGACGAGGAGATCGGCTACGACTTCGACGAACTGGACGAGCTGGCCCACGCGTACGCGATGACGATCCACCGCTCCCAGGGCAGCGAGTACCCGGCGGTCGTCATCCCCGTGACCAAGAGCGCCTGGATGATGCTCCAGCGGAACCTGCTGTACACCGCGGTGACCAGGGCGAAGAAGCTGGTCGTGCTGGTCGGCTCCCGGCAGGCGATCGGCCAGGCGGTCCGCACGGTTTCCGCGGGCAGGCGCTGTACGGCGCTGGATTACCGGCTGTCGGGGGGCGCGGGCGGAGGATCGACGGAAAAATGATCGATCAAATCGGTGGGAAACATCACGCAGCCCTTCCGGAACCGGAAGCAAGGGGGCAGGATGAGTAGGCTCGCGGCACTGAGTGCCGCGAGTAGGTCCAATGGACGACCCCGAGTGCACTCTCCTGAGCCAAATGGGGGAGGGTGGAGACAGTCAGGGAACCTCGAAGAAGAGGCACTACGTCGGTGAGGGATGACGTGAGCGACAACTCTGTAGTACTGCGGTACGGCGACGGCGAGTACACCTACCCGGTGATCGACAGCACCGTCGGCGACAAGGGCTTCGACATCGGGAAGCTCCGGGCCAATACCGGTCTGGTGACACTGGACAGCGGATACGGCAACACCGCAGCCTATAAATCCGCCATCACCTACCTCGACGGTGAGCAGGGCATCCTCCGCTACCGCGGCTACCCCATCGAGCAGCTCGCCGAGCGCTCGACGTTCCTGGAGGTCGCGTACACGCTCATCAACGGTGAGCTTCCCAAGGTCGACGAGCTGTCGGCCTTCAAGAACGAGATCACCCAGCACACGCTGCTGCACGAGGACGTCAAGCGCTTCTTCGACGGCTTCCCGCGCGACGCCCACCCGATGGCCATGCTGTCCTCGGTCGTCAGCGCGCTGTCCACGTTCTACCAGGACAGCCACAACCCGTTCGACGAGGAGCAGCGCCACCTCTCGACGATCCGGCTGCTGGCCAAGCTGCCGACGATCGCGGCGTACGCCTACAAGAAGTCGATCGGCCACCCCTTCGTCTACCCGCGCAACGACCTCGGGTACGTCGAGAACTTCCTGCGCATGACCTTCTCGGTCCCCGCCCAGGAGTACGACCTGGACCCGGTCGTCGTCTCCGCGCTCGACAAGCTGCTCATCCTGCACGCGGACCACGAGCAGAACTGTTCGACCTCCACCGTGCGTCTGGTCGGCTCCTCGCAGGCGAACATGTTCGCCTCGATCTCCGCCGGCATCTCGGCGCTGTGGGGCCCGCTGCACGGTGGCGCCAACCAGTCGGTGCTGGAGATGCTCGAGGGCATCCAGGCCAACGGCGGCGACGTGGACTCCTTCATCCGCAAGGTGAAGAACAAGGAGGACGGCGTCCGGCTGATGGGCTTCGGCCACCGCGTCTACAAGTCCTTCGACCCGCGCGCCAAGATCATCAAGGCCGCGGCCCACGACGTGCTGTCCGCGCTCGGCAAGTCCGACGAGCTGCTGGACATCGCGCTGAAGCTGGAGGAGCACGCGCTCTCCGACGAGTACTTCGTCTCGCGCAACCTCTACCCGAACGTGGACTTCTACACGGGTCTCATCTACCGGGCCATGGGCTTCCCGACCGAGATGTTCACCGTGCTCTTCGCGATCGGCCGCCTGCCGGGCTGGATCGCCCAGTGGCACGAGATGATCAAGGAGCCGGGTTCCCGCATCGGCCGCCCGCGCCAGATCTACACCGGTGAGGTCCTGCGCGACTTCGTTCCGGTCGAGAGCCGCTGAGCCCACCACACCCCCGCACGACCCCCGGCCGTCACGGCGGCCGGTCGACTTCGCCCCGCGTACCGCGCTTTCGCACAGAGCGCGGTGTTCGGGGCGATCCGCGTTCCCGGCGGAACACCGCGGCCGGACAGGCTCCCGGCGGAACGCCGCGCCGGACAGAGAGAAGCGCCTCGCCATCGATCCCCCCACGGGCCGACAGCGAGGCGCTTCCCATGTCCCGGAGCGGATTCCCCCCACGGGATCCGGCCGGGCGTCTGCGGGAGCCGAAGCTCCTGGGTGCTCCTCGACCGCAGCGAACTGCGTCGTTCTTCACTCGTACTGCGGGTACCGCTGTACTGCGTGTGGTGCCGTACTGCTGTGGTGCCGTACTGCTCGTGCGATCTGCCGGGGTACGTACGCACGGGAGGGCCGCTCAAAGCTCCCCGGTGCACGTGCCCCGGCCAACGCTTGCCCGGAGCGTCCCCCAAGACACTCCGCGGACGTCCCCCAAGACATCCTTGGCATCGCACTCTTAGACTCACGAACCCGCCGGATGGTTACCCTGAAATCCATGTGATCTGGATCTCTTTGTGGAAATTAGGTGAAGGCGCGCAACCGCAGGCTGTTCGTCACGACGAAGACCGATGAGCACGCCATCGCCGCTCCAGCAATCATAGGGTTGAGCAGGCCAAATGCCGCAAGGGGTAGGGCGGCGACGTTGTAGCCGAATGCCCAGAAAAGGTTGCTTCTGATAGTGCTCAGGGTGCGCCGGGAGAGCCGGATCGCGTCGGCGGCCACCTTGAGATCTCCACGAACCAGCGTGAGGTCGCTCGCCTCGATCGCGGCGTCCGTGCCGGTGCCCATCGCCAGACCGAGGTCGGCGGTGGCGAGCGCGGCCGCGTCGTTGACCCCGTCGCCGACCATGGCGACCGAACGGCCCTCGGCCCGGATCTGCTCGATGACGTGCACCTTCTCCTCGGGGAGCACCTCGGCGTGGACCTCGTCGATCCCGACGGCACGGGCCACGGCCTCGGCCACGGCGCGGCTGTCGCCGGTCAGCAGGACGGGGTGGAGGCCCAGGGCGCGGAACTCCGCGACGGCCTCCGCGCTGGATTCCTTGATCCGGTCGGCCACGGTGAGGACACCGAGTGCCTCGCCGTCCCGGGCGACCGCGATGGCCGTACGCCCCTGGGCCGCCGCGTCCGCGACGGCGTCGGACAGCGCGCCGGGGAGGGCGATGCCCGCGTCGGCGAGGAGCTGTTCGCGGCCGACGAGGACGGCGTGGCCCTCGACGACGCCCTGGACGCCGAGTCCGGCGATGTTGGCGAAGTCCTCGGGGGTGGGGAGGGCGGTGCCGGTGCGTTCGGCGGCTCCGGCGGCGACGGCCTGGGCGATGGGGTGCTCGGAGGCGTGCTCGAGGGCGCCGGCGAGGCGCAGGACGTCGTTCTCGGTGGTGGTGTCGGTGGTGTGGACGGTGAGGAGGGTCATGCGGCCGGTGGTGACGGTGCCGGTCTTGTCGAGGACGATGGTGTCGACGCGGCGGGTGGTCTCCAGGACCTCGGGGCCCTTGATGAGGATGCCGAGCTGGGCGCCGCGTCCGGTGCCGACCATGAGGGCGGTGGGGGTGGCCAGGCCCAGGGCGCAGGGGCAGGCGATGATCAGTACGGCCACGGCCGCCGTGAACGCCGCGGTCACGTCATCCGTGGCGAGCAGCCATCCGGCCGGCGTGGCCAGCGCGATCAGCAGCACCACGGGGACGAAGACGGCGGAGATCCGGTCGGCGAGGCGTTGGGCGGCGGCCTTGCCGCTCTGGGCGTCCTCGACGAGTTTCGCCATCCGGGCCAGCTGGGTGTCGGCACCGACCCGGGTGGCCTCCACGACGAGCCGGCCGGAGGTGTTCACGGTGGCCCCGGTGACGGAGTCCCCGACGCCCACGTCCACGGGGACGGACTCGCCGGTGAGCATGGCGGTGTCCACGGCCGAGGCGCCCTCGACGACGGTGCCGTCGGTGGCGATCTTCTCGCCGGGACGGACGACGAACCGGTCGCCGACGGAGAGCCGGCCGACGGGAACGCGCACCTCCACGCCGTTCCGCAGGACGGCGACGTCCTTGGCGCCCAGGTGCATCAGCGCGCGCAGGGCGGAACCCGCCTTCCGCTTGGACCGTGCCTCCAGGTAGCGGCCCAGCAGGATGAAGGTGATGACGCCGGCGGCCACCTCCAGATAGATGGTGGAGGCGCCGTCGGTGCGTGAGACGGTGAGGTCGAAGCCGTGCCGCATCCCGGGCATGCCCGCGTCCCCCAGGAACAGCGCCCACAACGACCAGCCGAAGGCGGCCAGGGTGCCGAGCGAGACCAGGGTGTCCATGGTGGCCGCGCCGTGCCGGAGATTGGTCCAGGCGGCCCGGTGGAAGGGCAGCCCGCCCCAGATCACGACGGGAGCGGCGAGGGTGAGCGAGAGCCACTGCCAGTGGTCGAACTGGAGGGCCGGGATCATCGCGAGCACGACGACGGGGGCGGCGAGGACGGCCGAGACGATCAGCCGTTGCCGCAGCCGCCGCAGCGAACCGGCTTCTTCCGAGCCGTCGTCCTCGGTGCTGGTGCTGGTGCTGGTGCTGGTGCTGGTGCTGGTGGCGGTATCGATGCCGGTGGCGTCGTCGGCGCTGGTACCGGTGGCCGTTCCCGTGCCGGTGTCGTTCTCGGCGCCGGTGGGGGCGTCGGCGCCGGCATCCGTACCGGCGTCCGGAGGCGGGGCGGGGGTGGCGGCTTCGGGGTGGTCCACCGGCTGCGCCGTGTAACCGGTCCTCTCCACCGTGGCGATCAGATCCGTGAGGCCGGTCCCCGGACCGTAGGAGACCCGGGCCTTCTCGGTGGCGTAGTTGACGGTGGCGGTGACGCCGTCCATCCGGTTGAGCTTCTTCTCGACGCGCGCCGCGCAGGAGGCGCAGGTCATCCCGCCGATCGAGAGTTCGGCCCGCGAACTCTCCGCCGCCGGGGTCTCGGCCGCTGTTGCGCTGTGCATGTCCGAACTCCTGAAATGCCGACCGGGCCGTGCCCCACCAGTATCTGCTGGTGGGTCCGGCCGACGGCAAAGAGGGTGATTCGGTTGTTATCCGGTATGTCGGTGGTGCCCGAGGATGCTCAGGCCCGGCCGACGAGCTCGTAGCCGGCCTCGTCGACGGCGGCGCGCACGGCGTCGTCGGACAGCGGGGCCTCGGAGGTGACGGTCACCAGGCCGGTGGAGGCCACGGCCTTCACCGAGGTGACGCCCTCGATGCCGGAGACCTCCTCGGAGATGGCGCCCTCGCAGTGGCCGCAGGTCATGCCGGACACCTGGTAGACGGTGGTCACCGCGCCCGCCTGCGCGTCGGTGTCCGCGCTGTCGTGGCAGGAACCGGTGGGCGAGCAGCAGGAGCCGGTGGCCTGGGGGAGCTGGGTCTCGGCGGTCATGGTGTTCTCCTCTTCGACGGACGCGGAAGGTTGCGGTGTCGGGCGCCTCCGGAACTCCCCGGCGGCCCGACAACATCACTCTATACCCCTAGGGGGTATTAATGCGAGCCCTGTCGATGATTCGGCCCGGCGGCCCGCACGCCCCGGGCCGGCGAGCGCGGCCGGGCCGGTGCGATGGGCGTGATCACGATGAAGCCGCCAGCCGGGAAGAGCGGGAAGAGGGTGAACGTGTGCTCCCGCTCGGCAGTGGGAATCGGCGTGCATCCCTGGGCGAGGAGCATCCGGCCCGGGCCCGCCCCG
The DNA here is from genome assembly GCF_030116705.1 of Streptomyces sp. ML-6. Lineage (NCBI taxonomy): Bacteria > Bacillati > Actinomycetota > Actinomycetes > Kitasatosporales > Streptomycetaceae > Streptomyces > Streptomyces sp. ML-6. The sequence goes on along the minus strand of NZ_JAOTIK010000001.1, from coordinate 2,467,482 downwards.
GTCACCCTGGCGGCCGGCCGGATCGCGATGCCGGGCACCGAGTCCCGGAGCGAGTGCAGCACGGCGACGGCGGGATGCGTGCCGATCGCGGGCGCGGCGAAGCGAAAACGCCCGTTCGGCCGCCGGAAGGGTCGGCAGGGCCGCGCACGTCTGCCGGCCGATGGCGGAGATCAGGCCGCCGGGGTGCCCCGGCCGGTCGGGGCGAGGGCGGCGGACGGAAGGGCCGTGGTCAGGGCGGGGGTGGTCGCGGCCGCCCCGCGGGACGACGGCGTCTTTCGGATCACGGCGCGTCGTTCCCCGGGCGGTGGTGGGGCGTACGGCGTCGGCGCCCCGCCGGAACCGGGCACCGGCTTCCCGCCGAGGGCATCGCCGCGCACCGCCGCCACGTCACTGCCCGGGATCGTTCGGCCTGCCCGAAGCCCGGCCCGGCCCCCCGCCGCCGTCAGGGGCCGTGCCACCCTCCCGAGGCTCCCCGCCCTCCCGACGCCCGCCGCAGGAACGGAGGAACTCCCGGGTGCGGCGGGCGATGGGGAACGGCCGGTCGGGCGGACACGGATACATGTCCTGCTCGACGATGGCGAAGAGGTCGACGTCCAGCTTCCGGGCCGCGGCGAGCACCGGCTCCAGCGCGGGCACCCCGCCCGGCGGTTCACACATCACGCCCCGGGCCACGGCCGGCCCGAACGGCACCCCGTCCGCCACGACCCGGGCCAGCACCTGCGGATCCACCTGCTTGAGGTGCAGGTAGCCGATCCGTTCGCCGTAGGTCTCGATCAGCTCGACGCTGTCGCCGCCGCAGTAGGCGTAGTGCCCGGTGTCGAGGCAGAGCGAGACGAGGTCGGGATCGGTGGCGTCGAGGAAGCGGCTGACGTTCTCCTCGGTGTCGATGTGGGTGTCGGCGTGCGGATGGACGACGATCCGCAGCCCGAACCGGTCCCGCACCTCGCGGCCCAGCCGCTCCGTCTGGGCGGTGAGGTCGCGCCACTGCTCCGCCGTGAGCTCGCGGTCCTCCAGGACCTCGCCCGTCCGGTCGTCGCGCCAGAACGAGGGGATGACCACCAGATGCCCGGCCCCCATCGCCCGGGTGAGTGCCGCGATGTCGGCGACATGCGCCCAGGTCCGGTCCCAGACGCCCGGGCCGTGGTGCAATCCGGTGAAAACCGTTCCGGCCGAAACCGTGAGCCCCCGGCGGCTGGTCTCCTCGGCGAGGCGGGCCGGGTCGGTCGGGAGGTAGCCGTACGGGCCGAGCTCGATCCACTCGTAACCCGCCGCGGAGACCTCGTCGAGGAAGCGCCGCCAGGGCACCTGCCGCGGGTCGTCGGGGAACCACACCCCCCACGAGTCGGGTGCCGAACCGATGCGGATGCGGGACGGGGCGGGCGCCGAGGACGTCATGGCGCCCAGCCTTCCGGCCGGGGCGACAGGTGTCAATCATTCGTCCGTATGTCCGGACAAAGCATTGACACGATTGCGGGGCAGGGTTAGACCTGGGGTCAGTCGCCCCGGACGCCGGCCGAAGGGATGCTCATGCCTGAGCCGTACGACGTGATCACCATGGGCCGGATCGGTGTGGATCTCTACCCGTTGCAGAGCGGGTTGCCCCTGGCCGAGGTGGACACGTTCGGAAAGTTCCTGGGCGGCTCGCCGACCAACGTCGCCGTCGCGGCGGCCCGGCTCGGACGACGGACGGCGGTGGTGACCCGCACGGGCCGGGACGCCTTCGGGGAGTACCTGCACCGGCAGCTGCGGGAGTTCGGGGTGGACGACCGGTGGGTGACACCCGTCGACGCGTACCCGACACCGATCACCTTCTGCGAGATCTTCCCGCCCGACGACTTCCCGCTCCACTTCTACCGCAGGCCCAAGGCCCCCGACCTGGAGATCCACCCCGGGGAGCTGGACCTCGGGGCGATCCGGGCCGCCCGGGTCTTCTGGATGACGGGCACCGGCCTGTGCGCCGAGCCGAGCCGCGCCGCCACCCTCGCCGCCCTGCGCGCCCGCGACCGGTCCGGCACCACCGTCTTCGACCTCGACTGGCGCCCGATGTTCTGGGACGAGGCGGCGGGGGACACGGCGGAAGGGGCCCCGGTGGGAGGGGCCACCGGGGAAGGGGCTTCGGTGGAAGGGGAGGCCGCGGCGGAGGGCCCCGGCCCCGCGCCCCTCCCGGCCCCCGCGCCCCGTTCCGTCCCCGCCGCCCGCTACCGCGAGGCCCTCGCCCACGCCACCGTCGCCGTCGGCAACCTCGACGAGTGCGAGATCGCGACCGGCGAACGCGAACCGCGTGCGGCGGCCCGCGCCCTGATCGACGCCGGGGCCGAACTCGCCGTCGTCAAGAAGGGCCCCGGGGGCGTGCTCGCCATCCACCGCGACGGCACGGTGGCCGACGTGCCGCCGCTGCCCGTCGAGGTCGTCAACGGCCTCGGCGCCGGGGACGCCTTCGGCGGGGCGCTCTGCCACGGACTCCTCGCGGGCTGGGACACCGACCGCGTCATGCGGTACGCCAACGCCGCCGGCGCCATCGTCGCCTCCCGGCTCGCCTGCTCGTCCGCCATGCCGTTCCCGTACGAGGTCGAAGCGGCCCTGGCCGAGGGCGCCGTCGTCCCCCGCCCCACCGGAGCCGCCCCATGACACCCCCGGCCTCCTCGGTCCGCGACCTCGTCCGGCTGCGCGTGCACCATCCCGAGGCCGTCGCCGAAGCCGCGGCGCGCCGCCGCAGACGCCCCCTCGTCGGCGACCGCGGACGGCTGATGATCATCGCGGCGGACCACCCGGCCCGCGGCTCCCTCGCCGTCGGCGACCGCGAACTGGCCATGGCCAACCGCTTCGAACTCCTGGAACGGCTCTGCCTCGCCCTCTCCCGCCCCGGCGTCGACGGCGTGCTCGCCACCGCCGACATCCTCGACGACCTGCTGCTCCTCGGCGCGCTGGAGGAGAAGGTCGTCATCGGCTCGATGAACCGCGGCGGTCTCGCGGGCGCCGCCTTCGAGCTCGACGACCGGTTCACCGGCCACCGCCCCCAGGACCTCGCCCGGCTCCGCTTCGACGGCGGCAAACTGCTGCTCCGGATCGACTACGACGACCCCGGCTCGCTCGACACCATGCACGCCACCGCCCGCGCCATCGACGCCATGGCCGCGCACCGGCTGCCGGTCTTCGTCGAGCCGTTCCTCTGCCGCCGCAGCGGGGGCCGCCTCCACAACGACCTCGGTGCGGAGGCGGTGACCACCTCGATCGCCATCGCGTCGGGGCTGGCCGGGACCTCCGCGTACACCTGGCTCAAGGTCCCCGTCACCGACGACCCCCACGCCATGGCCCGGGTGATGGAGGCGTCGACGCTGCCCGCCGTGCTGCTGGGCGGGGAGGTGGGCGACGACCTGGACGGCGCGTTCGAGAAATGGCGCACGGCCCTGCGCCTGCCCACCGTCCAGGGGCTGGTGGTGGGGCGCTCGCTGCTCTACCCGGCCGGCGGGGACGTGGCCGCGGCCGTCGACACCGCCGTCTCGCTGCTGGAGCCGGCCGGATCCGGGAAAACGGAAACGGACCGGAGAACGGGTAGGGAACGGCCATGACGACGGACGACGAACAGCACCGCCACCACCTCCGCGCCGGAACCACGGCGAACGGCCCCTACGCCCTCGACATCGGCCCCGAGCAAGCCGGATGGGACCGGTCGGCCCTGCGCGTCCTGGAACTCGGCCCCGGCGGAATTCACACACTCGTCACCGGGGAATGCGAGTGGATCGTCCTTCCGTTGACCGGCGGCTGTACGGTGCACACCTCAGGTGAGATCTTTGAACTACTGGGCCGGGAAAGCGTGTTCAGCGGCGTGTCCGACTTCGCCTATGTACCGCGCGACGCCCACGCACAGATCGCCTCCGGCGCAGGAGGCCGCTTCGCCCTGGCAGGAGCGAAGTGCGAGCGACGACTCCCCGCTCGCTACGGCCCCGCGCCGGAGGTACCGGTCGAACTGCGCGGCTCGGGGACCTGCTCGCGCCAGGTCCACAACTTCGCCGCCGCCGACACCTTCGAGTGCGACCGGCTGATCGCCGTCGAGGTCCTCACCCCCGGCGGCAACTGGTCCTCCTACCCGCCGCACAAGCACGACGAGCACCGCCCCGGCGTCGAATCCGTCCTGGAGGAGATCTACTACTTCGAGGTGGAGCACGACGGCCTCGGCTACCACCGGGTGTCGCCGTCCCGGCCCGGCGGCACGGACGTCCTCGCCGAGGTGCGCAGCGGCGACACGGTCCTGATCCCCGACGGCTGGCACGGCCCGTCCATCGCCTCCCCGGGCCGCACCCTCTACTACCTCAACGTGATGGCGGGCCCCGGCGAGAAGCGGGAATGGCTGATCAGCGACCACCCGGAGCACGGCTGGATCCGCGACACCTGGCCGTCGCAGCCGATGGACCCCAGACTTCCCCTCCACGGGCCGGAGGACCGCCCATGAGCACCCGCCGCCTCACCACCGCCCAGGCCCTGGTGGCCTTCCTGGCCCGCCAGTACACCGAACGCGACGGCCGGCGGCAGCGGCTGATCGGCGCCACCTGGGGCATCTTCGGCCACGGCAACGTCGCCGGCATCGGCCAGGCGCTCGTCGAGTCGGGCCGGGCCATGCCCTACCTCCAGGGCCGCAACGAACAGGCCATGGTGCACGCCGCCGTCGGCTACGCCCGCCAGTGCGGGCGGCTCTCCGCGCACGCCGTCACCACCTCCATCGGCCCCGGCGCCACCAACCTCGTCACCGGCGCCGCCCTCGCCACCGTCAACCACCTCCCCGTCCTCCTCCTGCCCGGCGACACCTTCGCGGCCCGGCCCGCCGACCCGGTGCTCCAGCAGCTCGAAGTCCCGTACGCGGGCGACGTGTCGGTCAACGACTGCCTGCGCCCCGTCTCCCGCTACTTCGACCGGATCACCCGCCCCGAGGCCCTGGTCCCGGCCGCCCTCCAGGCCGTACGGACCCTGACCGACCCGGCGCAGACCGGTGCCGTCACCCTCGCGCTGCCGCAGGACGTGCAGGTCCAGGCGTACGACTGGCCGGAGGAGTTCTTCGCCGAACGCGTCTGGCACGTACGCCGTCCCGCCCCCGACCCGCAGGAGTTCGAGCGGGCGGTGCGGGCGGTGCGCGGCGCCCGCAGGCCACTGATCGTGGCGGGCGGCGGCGTCCACCACAGCGCGGCCGAGCACACCCTCGCCGCGTTCGCCGCCGCCACCCGCATCCCGGTCGCCTCCACCCAGGCCGGCAAGGGCTCCCTGCGGCACGACCACCCCGCCGACGTCGGCGGCATCGGCCACACCGGCACCGCGACCGCCGACGAGCTGGCCCGCACCGCCGACCTGGTCATCGGCATCGGCACCCGCTACTCCGACTTCACCACCGCCTCCGCCACCCTCTTCGCGAACCCCGGGGTCCGCTTCCTCAACCTCAACATCACCGGCTTCGACGCCCACAAGCTCGGCGCCCTCCCGCTCGTCGCCGACGCCCGCACCGCCCTCGAAGCCCTCACCACCGCGCTCGCCGAGCGCAACCACCGCGTCGACCCCGCCTACGAGACCGAGTACACCGACGCCAAGGAGCGCTGGGAACGGCGCGTCACCGCCGCGTTCACCGCCCCCGACCCGCACGCCCGCCCCACCCAGGCCCAGGTCGTCGGCCTCCTCGACGGCCTCGTCACCGAGGACGACATCCTGATCAACGCGGCCGGTTCGCTCCCCGGCGACCTGCACAAACTCTGGCGGGCCCGCTCCCCGCAGCAGTACCACGTGGAGTACGGCTACTCCTGCATGGGCTACGAGATCCCGGCCGCGATCGGGGTCCAGCTGGCCGCCCCCGACCGCCCGGTCTGGGCCCTCGTCGGCGACGGCACGTACCTGATGAACCCCACCGAGATCGTCACCGCCGTGCAGCAGGAACTCCCGGTGAAGCTGGTCGTCCTGCAGAACCACGGCTACGCGTCCATCGGCGGGCTCTCCGAGGCGGTCGGCGCCGAACGCCTCGGCACGGCCTACCGCCACCGCGCCGCGGACGGCACGTTCACCGGCCCCCCGCTGCCCGTCGATCTCGCGGCCAACGCGGGCTCGCTCGGGATGCGGGTGCTGCGCGCCAGGAGCGTGCGCGATCTGCGCGAGGCCCTCCGCGAGGCGCGGGCCGCGGACCGTCCCACTTGTGTCTACGTCGAGACCGAAACGGCAGACACAGTGTCGGGCCCCCCTCCGGCACAGGCGTGGTGGGATGTTCCCGTTGCCGAGACGGCCACCCGGCCGTCGGCCGTGAAAGCCCGGGAAGAGTACGACCGCCACGTCGCCGACCGTCGCCACCACCTCTGAAGACGCCATCGAAGGAGTTTCTGTCATGAAGACCGTCAACCACTGGATCGGTGGCAAGACCGTCGAGGGCGCGTCGGGCAACTACGGCCCGGTCACCGACCCGGCCACCGGAGAGGTCACCACCCGGGTCGCGCTCGCCTCCCTCGACGAGGTCGACGCCGCGGTCGCCGCCGCGAAGGACGCCTACGCCTCCTGGAGCACGTCCTCGCTGGCCACCCGCACGGCGATCCTCTTCCGCTACCGCGCGCTGCTGGACGCCCGCCGCGACGAGATCGCCGCCCTGATCACCGCCGAGCACGGCAAGGTGCACTCGGACGCGCTGGGCGAGGTCGCCCGCGGCCTGGAGATCGTCGAGCTGGCCTGCGGCATCACCACCCAGCTCAAGGGCGAGCTGTCCACCCAGGTCTCCAGCCGGGTCGACGTCGCCGCGATCCGCCAGCCGCTCGGCGTCGTCGCCGGCATCACCCCGTTCAACTTCCCGGCCATGGTGCCGATGTGGATGTTCCCGCTGGCCATCGCCTGCGGCAACACCTTCGTGCTCAAGCCCAGCGAGAAGGACCCGTCGGCCGCGAACCTGCTGGCCGAGCTGGCCGCCGAGGCCGGCCTGCCGGACGGCGTGCTGAACGTCCTGCACGGTGACAAGGTCGCCGTCGACGGCCTGCTGAACCACCCGGACGTCGCCGCGGTCTCCTTCGTGGGCTCCACCCCGATCGCCCGGTACATCCACACCACCGCCTCCGCCAACGGCAAGCGCGTCCAGGCCCTCGGCGGCGCGAAGAACCACATGCTGGTGCTGCCGGACGCGGACCTGGACGCCGCCGCCGACGCCGCCGTCTCCGCCGCGTACGGCTCCGCGGGCGAGCGCTGCATGGCGATCTCCGCGATCGTCGCGGTCGGCTCGATCGCCGACGAGCTCGTCGCCAAGATCAAGGAGCGCGCCGAGAAGATCAAGATCGGCCCCGGCAACGACCCGACGTCCGAGATGGGCCCGCTGATCACCGCCGCCCACCGCGACAAGGTCGCCTCCTACGTCGCGGGCGCCGCCGCCCAGGGCGCCGAGGTCGTGCTCGACGGCACCGGTCACACCGTCGAGGGCTTCGAGAACGGCCACTGGATCGGCCTCTCCCTGCTCGACCACGTGTCCACCGACTCGGACGCGTACAAGGACGAGATCTTCGGCCCGGTGCTGTGCGTCCTGCGCACCGAGACGTACGAGGAGGGCGTGGCCCTCATGAACGCCTCGCCGTTCGGCAACGGCACCGCGATCTTCACCCGGGACGGCGGCGCCGCCCGCCGCTTCCAGCTGGAGATCGAGGCCGGCATGGTCGGCGTCAACGTGCCGATCCCGGTGCCGGTCGGCTACCACTCCTTCGGCGGCTGGAAGGACTCCCTCTTCGGCGACCACCACATCTACGGCAACGACGGGGTGCACTTCTACACCCGCGGCAAGGTCGTCACCACCCGCTGGCCGGACCCGGCCGACGCCCCGGCGGGCGTGGACCTGGGCTTCCCCCGCAACCACTGATTCGTTCCGAGCCCCCTCCCCGCGGCCCGCACGGACACCTCCCCCGTCCGTGCGGGCCGTCCCGCGTGCGCTCACGCGCGTCGCAGACCCAGGTACTGGAGCGCGCCCATGGCCGCCACCGTCAGGCCCTGGAACACGATCCATCCGTTGCCGACGCCCGTCGCGGTCAGCGCGTCCACGGCGACCGTCACGACGCTCGCCACGGCCCAGGCCGTGTTCAGGGCGATGACGGCGGCGACCGGGCCGCGGCGGATGTTCTCCTGGCGGGAGACGGCCAGCACCCACAGCGCGTACCCGACGAGGAACACGCCCACCGGGTACTGCACCGAGAGGCGCACGCCGAGGAAGGAGTCCAGGACCGTGGCGAGCCCGAGGTATCCGAGGCCGTTCGCACCGGTGAGGACGGCGTCCGCCAGGAGGGCGAACCGGAGAAGGCCGTCGGAGCGGTCGGTGCCCGTCGCAGGGACCGTACCCGCGTTCCGGAACGACATCATGAGGTCTTCCTTTCGTTGCTGCGTCGCCGGTCCGGGTGCGGGACCGGAGGGGCGCAGGCCCCTGCGGGGAAGGTAATGACCGGCCCGCGAACGCCTCAATTACCGGAGAGGTAATGGCAGTCCGGCAGAAAAGGGCCGGGGAGGAGCCGCGAACGGCTCCTCCCCGGCCCTCGGCCTCCGGCCCCCCTCCGGCCGGTGGCCCGTCACCGGGTCATCGGGGCACCGGGTCACCTGGCGGAGGTCTTCTCCGTACGGGCGGCCTCGGCGATCATCCGCTGCATCGGGACGGCGCCCACCCGCCCCGAGACCAGGAACGCGGACACCAGCGTCGCCACCATGATCACCGTGCCGAGCCACACCATCGTCTCCACCGGCACCGTGTACGCCCCCACCGTCCGCACCACGCACTCGCCCAGCAGCGCCGCACCCCACACCATCGAGAACCGGATCTCCGCCCGCCGGAACGCCGCCGACCCGGCCGACAGCCGCTGCCAGGCGGCGGCCCTGTCCGCGTCGCCCCCCACCAGCCAGGGCCGCAGGCCCGCGGTCATCATCGGCTGCCCCTTCAGTGCGGTCACCAGGACGACGAGCCCGATGATGCTGCTCACCCCGCTGTCCTTGGCGAGCATCAGCCGCGGGTCGCCCACCACCAGACTCGTCAGCAGGCCCACCGCGTTGACCGTCACGATCAGCGCGGCCAGCCCGTTGAGCCGCTGCCCGCGCACCACGCTCCACACGGTGCGCACGGCCGGCAGCACGCTGCTCCAGGCCAGCGCGGCGAACGTGCTCATGCCCGTCGCCTTCAGCGTGTAGTACGAGGCGAGCGGAACCGCCACGTCCACCAGCAGCGGCAGCACGCTGTCCAGCACCGCCCTGCGCGGCGTGAACCGGCCGGTGGCGGCCGGGGCGTCCATGACCGGGACGTCCGCGACGGGGGCGGTGACGGCGGCGACCGGGACGACTGCGACGGGGGCGGTGACGGTGGCGGCCGGGCTGGTCATGACGGGTTCCTCTCCCGTGGGGCGGGGGCCTTGCGCGGCCCCGCTCTCGATGGGTACAGACTGGCCGCCGGGGCCCGTTGCCCGGCAGAGCCGCGTGTACCGAGGTCCGTATGACGAATGTCAGGGGCCCGGCATGACACCGCCGGGGACACCACACCGCCGAAGACGCTTCCGGGGACGCTTCCGGGGACGCCGCCCCGCCCCGGGAAGCACGCGCGGCACCGCGCGCCCGTCCCGACGACGCGCCCGTCCCGATGCCACGGCATACCGCGTCCGCAGTACGGCGGGCGGGCGCCGTACGTCCGGAGGAGGCCGAGGAGTTCCCCCTGGTGGCTGTCCGCGCGCGGCGGTCGTCCGCTTAGGGTCGGGGACCATGGACACCTCCGATGCGCATGCGCCCCGGTGGCGGCGACTGCTGCCCCGCAGGCGGAGCCGATGGGGCGCGGGCCTCGCGGCATTCGTCGTGCTGGCCGGTGCGGGAACCTGGACCGCCGCGGCCGACGACGGCGCGCCCGCCGTGCACCGCAAGGACCGGACGATGCGGTTCGACGGGGTGTCCATCGACACCTCGTACTTCACCACCGGCGGCACGGAACGCCGGCCGGCCGTGCTGATCGGCCACGGCTTCGGCGGCAGCAAGAACGACGTGCGGGCCCGGGCCGAGCAGCTGGCCGGTGCCGGATACGCCGTGCTGACCTGGTCCGCGCGCGGGTTCGGGAAGTCGGGCGGGGAGATCTCGCTCAACGCCCCCGACCGCGAGGTCCGGGACGTCTCCCGGCTGATCGACTGGCTCGCGGACCGGCCCGAGGTGGAACTCGACGCCGAGGGCGACCCCCGCGTCGGGATCACCGGCGCCTCCTACGGCGGAGCCGTCTCGCTCCTCGCCGCCGGGCACGACCAGCGCGTCGACGCCGTCGCACCGCAGATCACCTACTGGAACCTGGCCGACGCCCTCTTCCCCGACGGGGTCTTCAAGAAGCTCTGGGCCGGAATCTTCGTCACCACCGGCGGCGGCTGCCAGAAGTTCGAGAAGCGGCTCTGCGAGATGTACGAACGGGTCGCCGTCAGCGGAAAACCGGACGCCGCCGCCCGCGCGCTGCTGACCGAGCGTTCCCCGAGCGCCGTCGCCGACCGGATCCGGGTGCCCGCGCTCATCGTGCAGGGGCAGACCGACTCCCTCTTCCCGCTCGGCCAGGCCGACGCCATGGCCGGGGCGATCGGCGGCAACGGCGCCCCGGTCGCCGTCGACTGGATCGCCGGCGGACACGACGGCGGCGACCCGGAGACCGACCGGGTGCACCAGCGCGTCGGCCGCTGGTTCGACCGGTACCTGAAGGACGACGAGAACGCCGACACCGGCCCCGCCTTCCGCGTCACCCGCACCGGAGGCATCGACTCCACCGACGGGGCCGCCCTCGCGCGCGGAGCGAGCAGCGCCACCTACCCGGGGCTGGACAGCGGCAAGGAGGAGATCGGCATCGGGCGGCGGACGCAGACGTTCCGCAACCCCGCCGGGGCCAGTCCGCCGGCCGTCTCGGCCGTGCCCGGCGTCGGCGGCGGCCTCTCCCGGCTGTCGTCCCTCGGCGTCGGGCTCTCGCTCGACTTCCCCGGCCAGCACGCCCGCTTCGACTCGGCCCCGCTGGACGCGCCGCTGAACGTCACCGGCACCCCCACCGTGACCGTCGACCTCAGGACGGACTCCGGCGACGCCGTCCTGTTCGGGAAGGTGTACGACGTGTCCCCGGACGGCAGGCAGCAACTGCTGCCCTCCCAGCTGGTCGCCCCCGTCCGCATCCCGCAGGACCGGCAGGGCAAGGGTGTACGGCTCACCCTCCCCGCCATCGACCACCGCTTCGACGCCGGGCACCGGCTCCGCCTGGTCCTCTCCACCACCGACCTCGGCCACGCCTCCCCGGCCGCGCCCGCGACGTACACCGTGACCCCCGCCGGTCCGCTCACCGTCCCCACCGCCCCCGGCCTGAAAACCGCGGCGGCCCCGCTGCCCCGATGGACCTGGGCCCTGCCGGCCGCCGCCGTCGTGATCGCCGCCGCACTGCTGTTCACCGCCCGCCGCCGCACCGCGGCCCCCGCGCCCGACCCGGCGCTCGCCGACGTGCCGCTCCGGATCACCGGGCTGTCGAAGAAGTACGCGAAGTCCGCCGACAGGTACGCGGTGCAGGACCTGTCCTTCCGGGTCGAGAAGGGGCAGGTGCTCGGACTCCTCGGCCCCAACGGCGCGGGCAAGACCACGACCCTGCGCATGCTGATAGGGCTCATCACGCCCGACGACGGCGAGATCCGCGTCTTCGGACAGGCCGTCCGGCCCGGTGCGCCCGTGCTGTCCCGCGTCGGCGCGTTCGTCGAGGGGGCCGGCTTCCTGCCGCACCTGTCCGGGCGCGCCAACCTGGAGCTGTACTGGCAGGCCACCGGAAGGCCCGCCGAGGACGCGCACATCGAGGAGGCCCTGGAGATCGCCGGGCTCGGCGACGCCCTGGCCCGCGCCGTCCGCACGTACTCGCAGGGCATGCGGCAACGGCTCGCCATCGCCCAGGCCATGCTCGGCATGCCGGACCTGCTCATCCTCGACGAACCGACCAACGGGCTCGACCCGCCCCAGATCCGCGAGATGCGGGACGTGATGATCCGCTACGCCGCCGGGGGCCGGACCGTCATCGTCTCCAGCCACCTGCTCTCCGAGGTCGAGCAGTCCTGCACCCACCTCGTGGTCATGGACCGCGGCCGGCTCGTCCAGGCCGGCCCGGTCGCCGAGATCACCGGGTCCGGGGACACGCTGCTGGTCACCAGCGCGCACGAGGTGACCGAACCCCTCGCGGAGAAGGTCGCCGCGCTGCCCGGGATCGGCTCGGCCGCCCGCACGGAGGACGGCCGCGGGCTGCTCGTACGGCTCGACGGCGCCACCCCGGCCGAGCTGATCGCCGAACTGGTCCGGCTCGACGTGCCGCTGACCGGTGTCGGGCCGCACCGCCGACTGGAGGACGCGTTCCTCACCCTGATCTCCGGAGGCTCCGCATGAGTGCCGCAGCCGATGTCACCGAAACCGCAGACACCGCCGGGGCCACCGGGGCCGCCGTCGGGGCCCCCGGCTACCGCGCCCGGCACACCCTGCCGCTGCGGGTCGAGGCGATGCGCCAGCTGCGCAGACGCCGCACCCTGGTCATGGGCGGGGTGCTGGCGGCCCTGCCGTTCGTCCTGATCGTCGCGTTCGCGATCGGCGGCACCCCGGAATCGCGGGGCGGCGGCAACGACCGGATCACCCTGATGGACACCGCGACGGCCTCCGCCGCGAACTTCGCCGCGACCTGTCTGTTCGTGTCCGCGGGGTTCCTGCTGGTGGTGCCGGTGGCGCTGTTCTGCGGGGACACCGTCGCCTCCGAGGCCGGCTGGTCCTCGCTGCGCTACCTGCTGGCGGCGCCCGTGCCACGGGCCAGACTGCTGTGGAGCAAACTCGTCGTGGCACTCGGCTTCAGTCTCGCCGCGATGGTGCTGCTGCCGCTCGTCGCCCTGGCCGCGGGGGCCGTCGCGTACGGCTGGGGACCGCTCGCACTCCCCACCGGCGGCGCGCTCGCGACCTCGGACACCCTGCCCCGGCTGGCGCTCGCCGTCGCGTTCGTCTTCGTCTCGCAACTGGTCACCGCCGGACTGGCGTTCTGGCTCTCGACCAGGACCGACGCCCCGCTGGGCGCGGTCGGCGGCGCGGTCGGCCTGACCATCGTCGGCAATGTGCTGGACGCCGTCACCGCACTCGGCTCCTGGCGCGAATTCCTGCCCGCGCACTGGCAGTTCGCCTGGGCGGACGCGCTCCAGCCCGAACTGGAGTGGGCCGGCATGGCGAAGGGCGCGGCGATCTCGGTGACGTACGCGCTGATCCTGTTCGCCCTCGCCTTCCGGGGCTTCGGCCGCAAGGACATCGTGTCCTGAACCGGTCACTCAACCGTTCCTAATCAGTGAGCAGGAGTGAGTCTTGGACCCATACCTGGTCACTGCGGACACCCCGAACGGTTTTGGATGTCCTGGTTGCCCGCGTACTCGCCGCGTCCGGCGGCACGGATCGTGTCCGTGGTCCGGGGATGCGGGGGCGGGGTCCCTCACGCCCAGGGGCACACCGGTCGGCCTGGATGGTCCGATGCCCGTGCACATCGCTCTGGTGTGCACGGGGCGGTGTCGTCCGTCGCCGGATCGGGTGTCCCTGGGCGCGTCGTCCGATCGCGATGCTCGCTGCATCGTGCCGGGTGGTCTTACGGGTGGGGCCGGCCATCGGCTTTTGCCAGTGCTGGGCGCCCCACTTGCTGGTGTAGGCCGGGTCCACGGCGATGATCGCGATGCCTGTGGCGTCGGCCATGGAGGTCAGCCGGGCGCGGAGCTTGCCCGTCGGCATGCCGGAGATGAGTTGCCGGAATCGGCGCTTGCGCCCGTGCTTCTCTCTGGTCTTCTCGGTCTGGAAGTCGAGGTCTTCGACCGCGATGGCCTTGACGCCGCAGGCTTTGGCCCAGTTCAGCAGCCGTGTGAGGGCGTGCCGTACCTGGGCGTCGCGGTGCTGGGCGCCTTGAGACAGGTCGTAGAAGAACCGGCGCGGCCGGCCGATCGGGTTGCCGTGGGTGTCCAGGCGCCATGCGGCGAGGTGGTCGGCGTTGGTGTCCACGCCGATCACGCCGCCCGCGAGGGCGGCTTGGAGTGGGATGGTCGCGGTGGGTGGGATCTGCCAGGAGGCGTCCACGTACCAGCGGCCGCGCCCGGTGTCGTAGTGGATGCGGTAGGCCACGGCCCGGTTGGCCTCCACGCGGTCGGCCCACTCCTGCTCCCGGTAAGGGAACCGCAGCTTGGCAGCGAGTACGTACCGGCCGTGCCGGGCGTTCGCCAGGTCGGCGAGCGGGGCCGGGAGCTTGATCGACACTTCGCCCTCGGGCGTGATGCGGATCGTCTCGTTGCCGAACCTTTTCCCCGACTCGCCGTCCGCCTTGAGGAACCAGCGCCCCGCTTCCCCCGCTCACGCCACTGGGACGCGGTGAGCTGCGCCCTGTCGAGGTTGTGACGGGTGCCCAGCAGACGGTTACCGCCACGCACGACGTGCACCCGACCCGCTTCCCGGTCGGCCCGAACCTTCTCGAGCCGGTCCTCCAGCACGTGCAGGCGGCGCGCTTTGTTAAACCACTCGTGCGTGGAGCGGTAGCCGCCCGGAGTCTGCTTGGTGCCCTTCCGGCCGACCGGCAGCGACAGCCGGTGCCGGATCGTCGCGATACCGGCTTCGAGGCCCTGCACGTGCGCGGCCTGGCCGCGCCGGGCGAGCGCCCACTGGTCATGCGTGGCCTTCGTGATCGCCCCGGCCCACCTGGACGACGACTGGGCCGTCAGGTCCCGCTTACGGACCGCCCATGACTCGGCGGAGTGCTCCAAGCCGTCGGTGCAACGCGCTTTGAGGTCCTTCGAGGCGAGCGAGCCCAGGTGCGCCCCCACCAGGCGCAGAACCTTCTCATCCGCGGGCGTGAGGTCCCCCAGCCGGGTACGCACCGCCACACCGGACGGGCCGAGAGCGACGAACGGCGCGGCGATCGGGCGGAGGTCAGCCATGTTCGGCCGCTTCCAGTGCCTTGCGGGCACGGTTCCTCGCCGACCTGCGCCCGTACAGACGGGCGCAGAACGACGTCAGTACCTCCACCATGTCCCGCACCAGGTCGTCTGCGACCTCGCCGTCGTCCACCACCAGCAGGCGACGGCCCGTCGCCGACAAGGCGGCCTCGACAAGCTCGACGTTCATCCGGCCGAGCCGGTCCTTATGCTCCACCACCACGGTGGTCACGTTCGGGTCGGCCAGCAGACGCCGGGCCTTCGAACGGCAGCCGTTCATCCCCGAAGCGATCTCCGCCTCGACACGAACGACCCGGTGACCGGCGTTCACCGCCCACGCCGACAGCCGCGCGACCTGGCGTTCCAGATCGGTCTTCTGATCGTGCGAGGACACACGGGCATACAGGCCCAGACCACCGATGGCCTCAGGCGTAGTGTTCGCGTCGATGTTCACCAGGATCGTGCGCGGTCCGACCCGCTGAGCCGGTACCGGCAACACCCCCTCACGGAACCAGCGATACGCGGTCTGCGGATGCACACCCTGCGTCTTCGCCCATTCCGTCAGATTCACACCCCGACAACGACACTCACTCACACATGGTTACGCTCACTTACCCGACTTCGCGGACCAGCAGGTGCAGACCCCTGGCCCCCGGTCCCCGGGAATTCGTTCGCGGGGACCGGCGGGCCGGTGTTCTGATGGGGGCCATGACCGCTCCGACCAGGCCCCAGTACGAGATCCGCGCCCAGTACACGGACACCACGATCACCGTCTACCAGGCGTACACCCCGTCCATCGGCCTCCCGGCCGCGCGCGACGGGCGCTTCCCCGACACCTGGAAGCGGGACCGCATGACGTGGATCAAACCGAGCTTCCTGTGGATGATGTACCGCTGCGGCTGGGGCACCAAGGAGGGCCAGGAGACCGTGCTGGCCGTCGAGATCACCCGCGAGGGCTTCGACCGGGCCCTGTCCGGGGCCGAACTCTCGCACTACGTCAGGGGGGTCCACCCGGACCGCGCCGCCTGGCAGCACGCCCTGCGCCGGGCCCCGGCGCGCGTCCAGTGGGACCCGGAGCGGGACCTGCGCCTGGACCGGCTGCCGTACCGCTCCCTCCAGCTCGGGCTCTCCGGCGAGGCGTCACGGCGGTACGCGGACGAGTGGACGGTGTCCATCCGCGACGTCACCCCGCTCGCCCGGCAGGTCCACGCACGGGTCGCGGCCGGGAGCCTCGACGAGGCGGCACGGCTCCTGCCCCGGGAGGTCCCGTACCCCCTGGGCGCCGCCCCGGTCCCGGTCGCCCCCGGTGACCCCGTCCCCTAGGACGCGGTGCTGAGCTCCCAGAACCGGAAGACGGTCGAGTTGTCCAGGCAGTTCTGCAGGCCCCGGACGTCCTCGTGGGCGACCGCGTACTGCTTGCCCTGCCACAGCGGCAGCAGCGGCAGCTGGTCGGCCACGATGTCCTGGAGCTTCATGAACTCCTGCCGGGTCTTCGCCCGGTCGGTCATGGACGACGTCCGCGGGATGATCCGGGAGATCTCGCCGTTCTCGAAATTGTTCGCCAGGACGTTGCCCTTGCCGAAGAACGGCTGGGTGAAGTTGTCGGGGTCGGGGTAGTCCGGCACCCAGCCCTTCACGTAGATGCCGTACTTGCCCTTGGCGATGTTCTTCTCGTACTCGTCGAAGGGGACGGACTTCATCCGGGCCTCGAAGAGACCGCTCCGGTTCAGCTGCTCGGCGATGGTCCGCAGCTCGTCGTCGGTGGCGGGACCGTAACGGCTCGGGGTGGACCAGAGGGTGAGCTTCACCTTGTCGGTGATGCCGGTGTCCTCCAGGATCTTCTTCGCCAGCTTCGGCCGCGGGCTGTCCCCGTACGTGTCGAAGAAGGAGGTCCCGTGGCCGGTGATGCCGACCGGGACGATCGAGTAGAGCGGGGTCGCCGTGGACTCGTAGACCTTGCTGACCAGGGCGTAACGGTCGACGAGGTGGGCGATGGCCTTGCGCACGGCGATCTTGCCGACCACGGGGTCGGCCACGTTGAAGACCAGGTGCTGGACCTCGGCGCTGTTCCCCTGGACGACCTCGATGCCGTCCTTCTCGGCGGCGGGCGAGGTGTCCAGGGCGGCTATCGCCTTGGCGGTGAGACCGCGGTACGCGATGTCCACGTCGCCCTTCTCCAGGGCGGACTTGAGGGCCTGCTGGTTGCCGCGGAACAGCCGCAGCGTCACACCGGAGTTCTTCACCTCGGCGTTGCCCTGGTAGCCGGAGTACACCGAGAAGTCGGCCTTCGACTTGTCGATGGAGTCCAGCTCGTAGGGCCCGGAACCGACCGCCTTGTCGCCCTTGAGCAGTCTGTCCGCCGGGTAGATCTCGTGGTCCACGATGGAACCGGCGCCCGAGGCGATCTTGCTGGGGAACGTCGCGTCGGGCACCTTGAGGCGGAAGACGACCGTCCGCACGTCCGGGGTTTCGATCGACGCGATGGTGGAGAGCAGCGGCGCCGGACCCGCCGGGTCGTTGATCCTGATCGCCCGGTCGAAGGAGTGCTTGACGTCCTTCGACGTGAGGTTGTGGCCGTTGCTGAACTTCAGCCCCTCGCGCAGGGTGCAGGTGTAGGTCTTGCTGTCGTCCGAGAAGCCGCACTCGTCGGCCGCCTCCGGCACCGGGGTGGAGGAACCGGGCGGGAAGCTCAGCAGGGACTGGAAGACGTTGTTGAACAGCAGCCAGGACCCGGGGTCGTAACCCGCGGCCGGGTCCGTCGCGAGGATGTCGTCGGACATCCCGACGACCAGACTCTCCTTGGCGTCGAACTGCCAGATGTCGTTCTGGGCCCCACAACCCGTCAACAGCGTCGCTGCCAGGCCCACGGAGATCAGGGCGCCCGGCCGACTCGTACGAACCTTCACAGAACGTGCCTCATACTCTCGGCCGGGAGGAGTTGTTCCCGGGCAACCGGATCGGGTCAGGAAAAGCTGTGAACACCGCGGCCGTCCGACGGAAGCCGGTCCGGCCGCCGGGGCCGTGGTGCGGACCGGCGGCCCTTCCGGACCCGATGTTCACCCAGGAACTCTACGCGCGGTGACCTGACGTCAAATTCCAGCAGATGAACAGGAGAAGACAGGTTGTGGTCGGTCTCGTGGTGCTGTTGAACACCTTTATTAGTACACGGCGCCGAGCGATGGTGCAGCATGGGACGGAAAAAGCCGGGGGCGACAGGCGGGTTGGCCTGAAAAATCTGGCGGCCGATCGCGACGGCCGGGCGGCGGAAGTCCCGTGGTGGAGGTGTGTTCCGGTGTGCCCACTGGTGTCGACCATGACATAGCAGCAGATCAGGGCTGCGTCACCGCTCCTTTTGGACACCGTGGAACCTCGTGTGCCGAAACTCGCCGGACCCTATTCCTGGATAAATACGGGAAACCCCGTTTCCGGCGCCTTACCGCCCTGATGGCGGTTCGGAAGTGATTCAATCGCGTTCGCCTTTCTGGTCCTTCTGGTTCTCTCTGGTCCTCTGATCCCCATCTGGGGCCACTCGGGCGCCTTTTCCGCATCACCGTCGGAGTGTCACCTTCCGCGGCATGTGACGGTTCGAACCGGCCGCCCGCACGGACCCTGCCGCTCCGCGCACGGCCGGGGTCACGGATGCGGGCCCGGCCACCCGCACCGGCTCGGCGACGTGCCCCCGCCGTGAGGACTTCGTGGCCCGATCTTGACGTTCCGCCCGTTTCCCGGCCGCTGTTGCCGCATCGAGATCCTTCCGCAACGTCTTCGTCGACTCCGACGCGCCGCCTCGCACGTCACATTCACAAGTGCAGGCACCAAGACATTGGGGGAAGCGATGGAACGCCGGACAAGGAAGCACGGGGCGCGCCGGGCGGACACGCGCGGGGCGGGACTCCCGCGGAGGTGGCAGGGGGCCCTCGGGGTGCTGCTGGCGGGAGGAGTGCTGCTCACCGGATGTTCGGGCACCTCGTACGACTCCACCACGACCGACCAGCGGGGCGTACGGGGCGGGGCCCCCGCGCCCGCGCCCGCCGCTCCGGGCGGCGCGGCCGGGAGCGGCACGGAGAAGAAGCGGGACGTGGCCGGGCCGAAGGAGTCCGCGCGGCCGGCCGCCCCCGACTACCTGTCCACCTTCGCCCTGGACGTCGACACCGCCTCCTACGGCTACGCGCGCCGCGTCCTGGCCGACGGCAGCCTGCCGAGGCCGGACACCGTGCGGCCCGAGGAGTTCGTCAACAGCTTCCGCCAGGGCTACCGGAGGCCGGAGGGCAACGGCTTCGCCGTGAACATGGACGGGGCCAGGCCCGTGGCGAAGAACACCGACTGGTCGCTGGTGCGGGTCGGGCTGGCCACCAGGCCCGCCCCCTCCCGGGACGCCCGCCCGCCCGCCGCGCTCACCTTCGTCGTCGACATCTCCGGCTCGATGGCCGGAGCGGGCCGCCTCGACCTGGTGAAGCAGTCCCTGCGCATCCTGGCCGGCGAACTGCGCGACGACGACTCGATCTCCCTGGTCACCTTCAGCGAGAAGGCGGAGACCCTGCTGCCGATGACCCGGGTGGGGGGCCACCGGGACCGGATCCGCGACCGGGTCGACGCCATGGAGGCCACCGACTCCACCAATGTGGAGGCCGGCATCGAGCGCGGCTACGAGGAGGCGGTCGAGGGCCACGTCAAGGGCTCCACCAACCGGGTCGTCCTGCTCTCCGACGCGCTCGCCAACACCGGCGAGACCGAGGCCGGGGCCATCCTGGAACGCATCGACTCCGCCCGCCGCGAGTACGGCATCACCCTCTTCGGGGTCGGCGTCGGCAGCGAGTACGGCGACGCGCTGATGGAGGAGCTCACCAACAAGGGCGACGGCCACACCACGTACATCGCCGACGAGGCCCAGGCCCGCAAGGTCTTCGTCGACCAGCTGCCCGCCCACCTCGAACTGACGGCACGCGACGCCAAGGCCCAGGTCGCCTTCGACCCGAAGACCGTGAAGCAGTTCGAGCTCATCGGGTACGAGAACCGGAAGGTCGCCGACGAGGACTTCCGCGACGACCGCGTCGACGGCGGCGAGGTGGGCCCCGGCCACACGGTGACGGCGCTCTACGCGGTGCGCCTCAAGGAGGGCGCGTCCGGCCACGTGGCGACCGCGACCGTGCGCTGGCAGGACCCGAGGACCAGGGCACCCCACGAGCGGACCGGCTCCATCGCCACGGACGCGATCGACGGCCCGCTGTGGGGCGGCGCCTCCAAGCGCCTCCAGGTGACCGCCGTAGCCGCCTACTTCGCCCAGTCGCTGCGCGGCGAGGAACTGACGGGAGCGCCCGGCCTCGGCGAACTCGCCTCGCGGGCCGGGAAGCTGGCGTCCGACACCGAGGACGACTCGGTACGCAAGCTGGCCACCGCGATCGAGCAGGCCGCCCGGCTGCGTGACGGCAGGCGCGACGGGGCGACCGGGGGAGAACCCGAGGGCGAGATCGACTGACCTACGGATGAAGGGAGTTGACGCGTCGCACCGCCCTGCGGAAGGGGGCTGTGCGACGCGTGCGCCGACGACATGATGTACCCCATGTCCTCCTCCCTCGAATCCCTGTTCCTGGTTCTCGCCGTCGTCACGACCGGGCTCTACGCCGGGCTGATGCTGACGTTCCTCACCTCGATCATGCCCGGCCTGGCGATCCTGCCGGACGAGCGGTTCACGGACGCCATGCGCCGCTTCAACGAGAAGGTGCCCGGCCCGTTCTTCCTGCTCCTCTTCGTCGGGGTGATCGCCTTCCCGGCCGTCGTGGTCTTCGGCGACGACGGCACCGACCGGGTGCTCGCCCTGGCGGCGCTGGCCTGCGCGGTCGGCAGCCACCTGATCACGATCGCCGGCAACGTCCCGCTGAACAACCGCCTCGCGCAGTCGGAGGGCGGCGACGACAGCGCCGCCCGCGCCGCCTTCGAAGGCCGGTGGAACCGCCTCCACCGGGTCCGGACGCTCCTGTCGGTCGCCGCGTTCGTCCTGCTGGCCGTGGTCGGCTCGTAGGACGTTTCCGCCCCACGGGCCGAACCCCTCGCACGGGCCGGACGCTGCGACCCGCCCCAGACCCTGCGAGCCGCCCCGGCCCTTCACGCGGGCCGGCCTCTCCGCACGCCCGGCTCCCTCGCACGGGCAGGCCCCTTCGCCCGGACCGGACCACGAACGGACCCGCCGCGCGCCCGGCGCGTGGAGGAGCTGTGACGGTCCGGCCCGCGGGGCAACCCCGGCGGGCGTCCGCCGGTCTGAGACTGCACGGTGCCGGTACCCCGCGCACCTTCCGGAACGTTCTCCTCGAACCCGACCGAAGGAGCCCCCGTGGCAGCCCGTGCCCTCGGAACCACCGTGGTCCTCGCCATCACCGCGGCGACCGCCGTGATCACCCTTCCCACCGCCGGGGCGGCGACGCCCGGACCGGCCCCCGTCGCGGCCCCGGCGTCCGCGAACGCCGCCGTCCCCGCCCCGACCGCGCGCCGCGACGACTTCAACGGCGACGGCTACCCGGACGTGGCGTTCACCGCCCCCGAGGCCACCGTCGCGGGCAAGGCCGGAGCCGGGTACGTGGGCGTGGTGTACGGCTCCGCGAAGGGCCTGCAGACCTCCACCAAGCAGGTCTTCACCCAGGACTCGCCCGGCATACCGGGCACCGCCGCGGCCGGTGTCCGGTTCGGCAGTGCGACGGCCGGTGCCGACCTCGACGGGGACGGGTACGGCGACCTCGTCGTCGGCGCGGAGAACGAGAAGGCCGGCACGCCCGGGTCCGCCGGTTCGCTCACCGTGATCTGGGGCGGCCCGCAGGGCCTGTCCGGCGGCGCGACCCTGCTGACCGGCGACGAGCAGTACGAGGGCATCGGCGGCAGGATCGCCGTCGGCGACTTCGACGGCGACCGTCACGCGGACGTGGTCACCCTCGGCAGGAGCGACCTCCACGTGCTGTCCGGCCCGTTCGGCCGCGACGGTGGTGCGGCGGCCCCGGTCAGGGAGATCCGCGACATGGACGACCTGCGGTACATGGACCTCGCCGCGGGCGACTTCGACGGCGACGGCCGCGACGACCTCGCCGGTGTCGTCCACGACGGCGACGAGTACGACGCCCGGCGCGCCATCGTCCGCCGGGGCGGCGCCACCGGCCTCGCCGAGGAGTACACCGTCGTCAAGGGGGCGAACGGCTACAGCCTCCAGGCCGGCGAGACCGTCGCGGCCGGCCACGTCGACGGCGACAAGTACGCCGACCTCGTCGTGGGCCGCATGATCGAGGGCTACGACAGCGACCTGGACAACCCGCTCGCCCTGGGCGGCATGATCACCTACATCCCGGGCGGCGCCACCGGCCCGCGGGGCGACCGGGCCAAGGTCTTCAACCAGGACAGCGCCGGTGTCCCCGGCGTCGCCGAGGTGCACGACAAATTCGGTGCCTCGCTGTCGGTCGGTGACATGAACGGCGACGGCTACGGCGACATCGCCGTCGGCGTCCCCGGCGAGGCCATCGGCACGAAGAAGCGGGCGGGCTCGGTCCTGATCCTCCCCGGCACCGTCTCCGGCCCCACCGGGACCGGCACCCTGGGCTTCAACCAGGACACCCCGGACGTCCCCGGGGCCGCCGAGGCCGGGGACGGGTTCGGCGCCGCCGTGAAGCTGGTCGACGCCGACCGCGACGGCCGCGGCGAACTGGTCGTCGGCGCACCCGGCGAGAACACGGGCGCGGGCTCCCTGTGGGTCCTCCCGGACACGGCCTCCGGAGTGACGGCCAAGGGCTCGTTCACCTTCGGCCACGGCACCCTCGGCACGGTGGGCACGGGCGCGCGACTCGGCGCGTCGTTCAACCGCTGACGACGTGTCCCGGGGGTGGGGCCCGCCCCACCCCCGGGAGTGGGGCGGCGGGTATGTCCCGCCCCCGGAACCGCCTCCTACGGTGGGGCCATGCGTCCCCGCACCGTGTGGCAGGCCCTGCCGAACCCCCGTTATCCGCTGACCTCCTGGCCCTGGCGCTCGGCCGGTTACCTGCTCGGCGGCGCGGTGACGGGGGCGGCCCTCCTGGTGGCGGGCGTCCTCGGGGCGGTCGTGGGCGGCGCGCTCTCCCTCGTACTGATCGGGCTGCCGCTGCTCGCGCTCATGGCCCTGACCGGGATTCCGGTGGCGGCCCTGGAGCGGCGCAGGCTGCGGCTGATGGACCCCGCCCCGGCGCCGGACCCGCACCGCAGTCCCGCCGGACCGGGGCTGCGGAGCTGGCTGGCGTGCCGGTTCCGGGAGCGGGCCACCTGGCGGGAGCTCGGGTACGCGGTGCTGTTCGCCGTGGTCCTGTGGCCGCTCGACGCCCTCGTGGTGGCCGTCTGCGCGGTCGTACCGCTGACGATGGCGGCCACCCCCGTGCTGCTGCGGGTGTACGGGGACGGCGAGGAGCTCCGCGTGGTGAAGCTGTGGACGGTCACGACGTGGCCCGAAGCCTTCGCGACGGCGGCGGGCGGGCTCCTGCTCCTGCTGTTGAGCGGCCACGCCCTGGGCGCGGCGGCCGGGGCGCGCGCGGCCCTGACCCGTCTCCTGCTCGTCCCCGGACCGATGGAACTGGACGGCCGGCTGGTCGAACTGGCCCGTTCCCGCGTCCGGTTGGTCGACGCCTTCGAGGCCGAGCGCCGCCGCATCGAGCGCGACCTCCACGACGGGGCCCAGCAACGCATCGTCGCGCTCACCATGATGCTCGGCCTGGCCCGGCTGGACGCCCCGCCCGGCCCGCTCGCCGACCAACTGGCCAGGGCCCACGAGGAGGCGGGCCGGGCCCTGGCCGAACTGCGCGAACTGATCCACGGCATCCACCCCCGGGTCCTGGCCGACTACGGTCTGCGGGCGGCGGTCGCCGACGCCGCCGAACGCTCCGTGGTCCCCGTCGACCTGCGGCTCGACCTGCCCGGCAGACTTCCCGAAGCCGTCGAGGCCGCCGCGTACTTCGTGGTCTGCGAGGCGCTGGCCAACGTCGCCAGGCACAGCGGGGCGAGCCGCGCCGAGGTCAGCGGCGGCCACACCGGGGACCGGCTGTTCCTGGAGATCCACGACGACGGCCGGGGCGGCGCGAGCACGGCCGGGGGCGGCAGCGGGCTGACCGGCCTGGCCGACCGGGTGTCCGTGCTCGATGGCAGACTTGCGCTGTCCAGCCCGGCCGGAGGACCGACCCGATTGCGTGTGGAGATTCCTTGCGAGTGGACCGATCGCTCCGCGTAGTCCTGGCCGAGGACAGCGTGCTGCTGCGCGACGGCCTGGCCGGCCTGCTCGCCCGGTTCGGCCACGAGGTGGTCGCGGCGGTCGGGGACGCGGAGGCCCTGGTGGCGGCCGAGGCCGAACACACCCCGGACATCGTCGTCACGGACGTCCGGATGCCGCCCGGCTTCCAGGACGAGGGCCTGCACGCCGCGATCCGCCTGCGCACCCGGCGCCCCGCGCTCCCGGTGCTGGTCCTGAGCCAGTACGTGCAACGCACCTACGCCGCCGACCTCCTCGACTCCGGCGACGGCTCGGGCGTCGGCTACCTGCTCAAGGACCGGATCGGCCAGGTCGAGGAGTTCGTCGACGCCCTGCACGAGGTCGCCGCCGGCGGCACGGTCGTCGACCCGGAGGTCGTGCGCCAGCTCCTGCGCCGCCGCCGCGACCCCCTGGAACGCCTCACCCCCCGCGAACGCGAGGTGCTCGCCCTGGTGGCCCAGGGCAGATCGAACGGCGCCATCGCCCGCGAACTGGTCGTCTCCGAGGCGGCGGTGGGCAAGCACATCGGCAACATCCTCGCCAAACTCGACCTTCCCCCCGCCGACGAGACGCACCGCCGGGTCCTGGCGGTCCTGACCTACCTGCGCGCCTGACCACCCCTCCCCTCCCCGCTCCACCCGGTCAGAACCCCTCACGGGCGTCGCCGGAAGTGTGCGCGAGGGCGAGCTCCGCGAGCCTGGGAAGGACCTCGGGTGCCAGCCGGGGCAGGAGCGGCAGCGCGTACCGCCAGTGTTCGCCCGCCAGTACCTCCCGCACGAGACCGTGGGCCGCCTCCTCGTCACGGGAGGCGTCCGTGCCGAGCGCATCGGCGAGCGCGAGGAAACGCAGCACGGAGGTGCGCTGCGGAACCCACCCGTCCGCGGCCGGAACGACTACCCGGACCCCCGCGAGATACCCCGCCACCGCAGCCAGGGCCGCCGCCCGTTCCTCCGGATTCCGGGCCCGTCCCGCGGCGTCCCGGGCGGCCGGGGCGCCCTCCAGGAAGGCGTGCAGGAGCGCCCACTCCGCCACGGGCAGCTCGCCCCGGGGCAGGAGCGTCCTGAGCGCGTAGCTCTTCCAGGAGCTCAGCCTGCCCTCTGCCATCGGCGGCACCCCGGGGCAGCACCTGCCCGAGCCGAGCAGGATGTTCAGCAGCACGGTGTGCGCCTTCCACCCGTCGAGGGGGTCCTCCGGCCGGGCGCAGGCGCTGCGCAGCGCCGCACACATGTCGGCCCCGTGCTCTCTCGGATCGGGCAGCACGAGCAGCAGGTCCACCAGGTCGGGCAGGGCCGTTTGTCCTCTCAGGAACGGCAGAGCGGCCGACCTGCCGAGCCCAGCGGCGTGCTCCTCGACGAACCGGTGGGCGGCCCGGGGATCGTAGGGGGCCGTTCCCGCGGCCACGGCGAGCCGGGCCCGCTCGGCCCCCCGGCGTCCGGCGGCAGTGGCCGGGGCCGGCCGGGCCGCGAGCCTCTGCTCCGCGGTGTCGGCCTCGCCGGCCCGGGCGAGTGCCTGGGCGACGAGACCGTGCACGGACAGGTCATTCGTCAGCACCGCAGCCCGCGCGGCGTCCCGGGCGAGCCGTTCGGCCCCGGCGACGTCCCCGCCCGCCGCGCAGCCCAGTGACACGACGGCCAGCGCGCCCGCCAGCTCATCCGGCTCCCGCGACCGCTTCGCGAGGCGGACCGCCTCGTCGGTGAATCCCGCCGTCGCGAGCGATTCGGCCAGCGGAAGCCCCCACCTGTGGGTGTCCGCCACCGATGTGTGCCCTTCCCACCGGGCGAAAGCCGCCGCGAGGAGCCTGCGGCCGACGACGGGCTTCTCCTCCAACGCCACCCGGATCTCGTCGAACTCGTCGGGATCCGCACGGGGTTCAGCCGGACAGGAGTCACCCTCCTGCTCCAGTACGGCGAGAGCCGGACTCCGTACGTCCTCGTCGAGCACGTCCAGGTGCAGCTCGGCGGGCACCAGGCCGAGGAGGCCGCGCGCACCGTCCTCGTGCCCGGTGTCGCGCAGGACGGCCACCACGCGCGCGAGAGTCGTGGACAGTTCGAGACGCAGATGGGCGCGGTCGGCCGATGAGCGTGCTTTCGGGGCGACGAAGGCATCGACCAGGGCCTGGTGTGCTTGGCGTGCCAGTGCTCCGGCCGTGTCCGGACGCGTCGGCAGCAGGGCGTCGGCGCCGGCCGCCAGCAGATCGACATGCGTCAGATCAGACGAAGGGTCCAGCTCGGCGCAGAAGCTCTCGATGCGGTCCTGGAAACGGGTGTCGTCCCTCGCCAGGCATGACCAGATCCCAAGGGCTTCGGCCTGCTCGTCGGACGTACCGAGACTCAGGGCTTCCGCGTGTTCGGCCGTCCCGTCGAGCAGACCGGCCCGGTCCTCCCCGCCGAGCGCCTTCATGGCACGGACACGGTCCGCCCAGCCGGCATCCGGGAAGCCGGCGACGACACGCAACATCGCGTGCCCGGACGGGTATTGGCCGCAGGCGCACAGGGCGATTCCCGCCTCGACCAGCCCGGTGGCCCCCCGGCCCCGACCGGCCGGGAGCGCCAACGCCCGCTCCGCCCGTGCGGCCGCCTCCCGGCCGACCTCCTCGGCCTCCTCCCGCCCCTGGCGGCCGAGGACCACGGCCACGTCCGCCAGGCGCAGGGCCGCGGCTGTCCCGTCGGGCGGGGAGGAGGCGAGCTCGCGGGCCCTGCGGGCCTGCCCGGCGAGGGCGAACAGCCCGGGGAAGTCACGCGGCACGAGCCGGGTGCGCCCGGACAGCACGGTCCGGGAGAGGGCCACTTCCGCAACCGTCCCCGTGACCTCCTGTCCCGTGACCTCCTGTCCCGCGACCGGTACGAGGTCGAGTTGGGCCAGCGCCTCGTCCGGGCGGCCCGCCGCCACGAGCCGCGACTGACGCCGCGGATCGAGCACGATCCGCTCGACGCGACCGGTTCCGCGCAGCAGCCGCGGGTAGTGGGACAGCAGGTAGTCGGGCGTGGACTCCGGCCAGCCCCGTGTCCGCCAGCGGTCGGCCCAGGCGTGCAGCCGTCCGGCGCAGTCCTCCAGCAGAGCTGGATCGAGCAGTTCCCCGGCAACTCGCAGCAGGGCTTCATGGCCGGTCACTTGGCCGTCGGTGCCGACCCTCACGGCGTCGGTGACCAGTTGGAGGCTCCGCGAGCTCTTCAGCAGCTGGTCGATCTCGTCCTGTTCCACCCCCGCCAACTCGGCCAGTTCCCGGGCGCGCAGGCCGGTTCCGGCCACGGTGAGGAGCCCGATTACGGTGAGGAGCCCGGTGGCTGTGCATCCCGGCGAAGACGCACCCAGCCGTTCCAACTCCTTGTGGGCGGCGAGCCGGGCGCCCTGCTCACCCACGAACGGGGGGAGCTCCCGCACGTACCTCCGTTTCCGCAGGGGATGGGAAGCGGGTACGTCGGAAGGCGGTTTCGCCGTGGGCCGGCTCGACACGATGACGCGGACCATGGAGTTCCGTGCCAGTTGGGGGAGCAGCGACGCGATGCTGGGGGACGAGCGCCGGGTTCCGGGGGGTCCGTCATCCCATGCGGCATCCTCGTCCAGGCCGTCCACCACGATCAGCAGCCGACGCTGTCGCGTCGCGGCCCTGTGGTAGAGCCTCTGGAGATCTGCGGGCGTCGGGGCGGGCCCTCGGGTCCTCGGCCGCCTCGTCAGTCTGTTCACCATGTCGGTCACGAACCGGTCGTGACGATTGTTTCCTTCGGCCCCGGAGACGAAGTAGTGGACGAGGTCGACCCCCTCGGGCGGCTGTTCCACGAAGTTTTTCAGCAGCGTCGTCTTCCCGGCCCACTGCGGTGCCTGCCACCAGAGGTACGAAGGAGCGTCCACGGCCGGTTCGGTGGCGAAGTCGTACATGGTTCTGAGCCCCGACTTGTAGTGCTGCAACGCCTCGCCGCTCAGGTTCCGCACACGGGCCTGGCGAGAGGAGATGCCCCGGCGCCCGTCCGTCTCCCGCTGCGCGGCTTCGAGCGCCTGCTCCCACCCGGCATCGAACTCCGCAGGTTCACCGGCTCTGCCTCGAAGGCTCTTCACCAGCCCCCTCACGTTCGGCGTGCTGGCGCGCTGCGGGGCCGACACACCACGGCACCAGGTCAGGACGGTTTTCGGACGCAGCCCCGCTTCTTGGACACAGGCCGCGAAACCACCGGCCTCCGACGCCTCGGCTCTGCCGCGCAGCTCCGTCAGCCTGCGGCCGAAAGCGGCGAGCGCCGGTCGACTATCACGGTCGTCCCGAATGGGCTTCACGATTTCTCCACGGTTGCGTTGACTGAAGTTCATCTTCCCGGCGGGGCTGGGGTTTTCGACGGTGCGGCCGACCGGACATCGCTGGCCACGGGGACGGGTCGTCAGGGTGGTTCCACCGCCCGGGAATTGAGCCCGGGCGTCGAAACGAAAGGACCGCTCGTGCTCACGTTCTCCGCCCTTCTCCAGGACGCGACCTCCCTCGCCGCCATCAGCGCCACGGCCTACACGGGGCTCCTCGCCACCGTCGCACTCGCCTCGGTCCTGGCCCCCACTCCGGAGCACCGCCGCGACGCCCGCGCCACGCTGACCATCCTGATGAGGCGGCGCCCACCGAGGTGAAGCAGGAGCGGGGAGGGGGAGTGGTCGTGGCTGGATCCGGCCCTCCCTCTGCCCCGCGGGGTGGCGTGAACTTGCCTGCGGGGGGCCTCCATTGGGGGTATTCGGACAATCTTGCCGACGACCGACAGCACTTGGATTCTCACTGCTAGCGTCTCACCGGTCACAACGTGTGGCCATCTGTGAGAGTGGTAGTTGATCCTTTGCCCGACGTTTCTGCCCCGCCCCGGCGGATCCCTTCCTGGGATCCCCGGCACCAGCCCTGCGTGCCTGTCATCTCCCAGGAGGGCGAGGCCCTCCAACTGTCCTTGCTGGGTGTCCTCCGCCGTGCCGAGGAGCTGAGCGCCTTTTCCTGCCCGACGCCGGGCGAGGGGGTCGCCCTCATCGAGTACCTGCTGGGCATCTGCTTCGCGTCCGGAGCCTTTCCCTCCTCCGACGAGGAGTGGTGTGCCCGGGTCGAGAAGAAGCATCCGCTCGACGAGGCCGCGACCTGGCTGGCCGGACAACCGGCGGACGAGTGGGACCTGTTCCACCCGGAGCGGCCGCTGGGGCAGAACAGCGAACTGGCGCCCCAGTTCGAGGAGGACGGCGCGGGGCCGGCGCAGCTCGTCCTGGAGCGGGTCGGTGACTACTGCCAGCTCTTCGACCACCACCACCTCGAACACCCCGAGCCGCTCCCGGCCGCCGAAGCCTTCCGGGCCTTGCTGGCCCAGCACGTCTACGGGCTGTCGGGCCGGGCCCGGGTCTCCGGCAAGCGGCTCGGTCCGAAGCTGACCAACCTCGCCGCAGGGCGGCTCCAGGGTCGCGTCCGCGTCGTGGTCGAGGGCCGGACCGTCGCGGACACGCTGCGGATGAGCCTCTATCCCGCCCCGGGCGGAGGAAGCGGGCACTTCAACCGGTCGTGGACGACCGGGGAGAACCCGCGCCGGGAGTTCAGGACGAAGCCGCCGGGCCGTGTTCCCTCCGGCCCCGCCGACCTGCACAGTTACCTCGGGCGCTCGGTGCTGCTGCGCCCGGTGCCGGCGGCGGAGGGGGAGCCCGTCCTCGTCGACCGGGTGCTGATCGGGGCCGGTGAACTTCTCGACCTCGACCCCGAACGCGACCTCGACGACGCCGTTCTCGGGAAGAAGCTGAACGGGCACCGCAAGCCGCTCTGGCCCTCTCCCACCCGCGCCCTGTGGCGTGAGGCGCACGCGCTCTACAGCGCGGCGACCAGGGAGACGGAGCGCCTGTACGGGCGATTGCGGAACATCGACTTCCCACAGGACGGCAGCGGTCCGCCCTGCACGTTCTGGGCCGTCGGGATCATCGCCGACAAGACCGCCCCGGCCACTTGGACGGAAGGCCGCTTCCCGTACGCGCCGAGCATGGGAGAAGCGCTGTGCGAGGCGTCCCGGCGCGGCTCGGACATCGCCGAGTACGTGGCCCGGTCCCTGGAGCGTGCCGCGTACGCCGCCTGGAAGGTCACCTACTCGAACCCGAAGCCCGCCGATCGCGCCGCGCAGCTGGCCCGGTTCGACGCCCGGCGGGAGTTCTGGCCCGCGGCGGAGGAGCCCTTCCTGGATCTGCTCCACGAGACGGCCAGGGGCGGGGACGTGCCGCCCCTGCTCTTCGACTGCGCCCGTGAACTCCGTTCCAGGGCGGAGGAATTCCTCAGGAACCGGCTCGACGCGCTCCCGCGCAACCGTGAGGGAATGCTCGCCCGCGCCCGTGCCGAAGCCCGCTTTCGCGATGACATGGCCGCCGCGAAAGCCCCCGCCGAACTCCGAGAGGCTGCGCAGAGATGACGCAATGGACCGGCCCCGCCCCCGACGGGCGGGGCGGTGAACAACTCACGGCCTGGCTCGTCAGCCTCGTGCACAACCGGGAGTACGGAAAGCTCGCCGAGCTGCGCCGCACCACACCGACCGAATCCCACATCCGCGCCGGCTGGTACGGCCCGGAGGAGCAACGCGAGATCTACGAGAAGGTCGCGTTCCTCTTCGGCGTCTACCACCAGGGCGCATCCGTCCCCCTGTACGGGGAAGGGAACCTCGGCGAAGCGGCCCGGAGGATCGGGGACGGCGTGGGGCGCGGGCCCGACAACCCCGGGGCGCAGCGCCTGCTGTCGCGCGTGGTCGCGAGCCGTCGCATCCCCTGGCGGCACCTTCAGCACGCGGTCGCCCGGCTGCGGGCCTGCGAACAGCCGCCGCCCTCCTGGGCCCGGCTCACCGAGGACCTGACCCGATGGCACGACCGCAAGGCGCGGATCGCCTACCAATGGACGGTGGACTTCCACCGGCCGGCCACGCGGAGCCGTGGCGCGACGACCGGCCGGAGCACGACCGGTGGCCGCAGCGGAACGAACAATCAGTCGACGCGGAAGGACCCGAGCACGTGACCGAGGCCCCCCGAAGCCAGTTCCTCTCCCTGCACGTGCTGGAGACGCTGGTCGCCGTGCTTCCCGTGCGGGACGAGAACGGTTCGCCGAAAAGTCTGGTTTACGGCGGTGTGGAACGGCACATGATCAGCAGCCAGTCGCGTCGCCGGGCCGAGCGGGTGCACGCGCGCGACCGGGCCAACGCCGGTGTCGGCGCCCTGGCCGGGCGGAGCACGGGGCTCCGTACCCGGGAGTGGGCGCTCATCACCGCCAAGTCCCTGGAGGACGACCACGGCTGGGACCAGGAAGAGGCCATCACCACCGCCCGTGCGGTCATCGAGGCCGTCGGCCTGAAGTTCGGAGACCTCGGCAAGAAGACCGTGGCCAATCTGACCAAGGTGCTCCTCTTCGCCCCGGCCGACACCGGAACCCGGATCGCCGCCCACGTCCACGAGCACGCCGAGGAACTGCGTGCCTGGCGGGACGAGTACCTGCGGGCCCAGGAGGAGAACGGGAAGAAGAAGGCCGGACGCAAGGGTGCCCGGAAGGCGGACCAGGGCCCGGAACCGGAGGAGGCGGACGGGGCGGCCAAGGCCGATCTGCCGCCCCTGGCCAAGCAGCACCGCGACGCCGTGCTGTTCGCCATCGCACCGCGCGACGCCATCGACATCGCGCTCTACGGCCGCTTCCTGGCGGAGATCGCGGACTCGCCGAACGTGGACGGGGCCGTGCAGAGCGGCCACGCCTTCACCGTCCACGAGGCGGAGCAGGTCGATGACTTCTACGCGGCTGCGGACGACGCCAAACTGCACCGCAAGCGGAACGCGCTGGACTTCCTCGACTCCGCGGACGACGCCGGGGCCGGCATGACCGGCTACCAGTCGCTGATCTCCGGCACCTTCTACCGCCACGCCGTCCTCGACCGCGCCCAACTGCACACCAACCTCCGCGCCACCGGGATGACGGAGGCCGAGGCCGCCGAGACGGCGGTCGCCGCCGAGCAGGAATTCGTCAACGCCTTCGTGGAGGCGTTCCCCGAGGCGAAGAAGAACTCGACGGCCTCCACCGGCTCACTGCCCGCCCTGGTCCTCGCCTTCGAGGGCACGCGCCCCTACAACTACGCCGCCGCCTTCCAGCTCCCCGTGGACGAGAACCCCGTCGGCCCGAAGGGTGAGGGCCGGGCCGGTGAGGGGGGCGAGGGCCCGGCCGGCCCGGCGTCGGTACGCAGGCTGCTGAGGCACCACGCCTTCGTCAGCGCGCGCCGCCCCGACCTGACGGCCGCCCGGGTCCTGACCTACGACCCGCAGATCGACGCCGTGCTCGAGGAACTCGCTGCGGCCGGTGAGACCGACGTGACGGCCGTGACGCTGATCGAGGAGCTGACGCCGTGAGCCACCACGTACTGCTCATCCGGCTCGCCGCCCCGCTCCAGTCCTGGGGCGTGGCGGGCCGGTTCTGGCGGCGTGACACTCACAGCAGACCCACCAAGTCGGGTGTGATCGGGCTGTGCGCCGCCGCGCTCGGCCTGCCGCGCGAGCCGTCGCCGGAGGACCCCGGCAACGATCCGCTCGCCGAACTGGCCCCGCTGCTCTTCGGCGTACGGGCCGACCACCCCGGGAAACCGGTGCGCGACTACCACACCGTCGGCGCCGGCCGGTACCCGCTGCGCCCCCGCGACCTCGTCACCGACCACCGGCGTGCCGCGGCGGCGGCCGCTCTGGTGGACGCGGAGACCGGGGACACCTTCGGTCACCACGAACTGGGGGACTGGTACGGGGCGCCGAAAAGGATCGCCGCCGACCCGCTCTCCGGCACGCTGGTCTCCGCCGAAGTGCGCAGGAAGGCGATGACCACCGAGCGCTGGTACCTTGCCGACGCCGCTTTCCTGGTGGGGCTCCAGCACTCCGACCGGAAACTGCTGGAACGGATCGCCCACGCCCTGGAGCACCCGAAACGCCTGCTGTGGCTCGGCCGGAAGTCCTGCCCTCCCTCGGGGCAGTTGGCCCTCGGGGTCGAGTCCGGCACGCTCGCCGAGGTCTTCGAGAGGGTGGCGCTGCTGCCCTCACCGTCCGAGGCACGCCCCCGGGCGGGGGGCGACCGGCCGTGGGCGTGGATCGAGAGCCCGCGTCCGGTGCCCGGCATCGGCCCGGTCATGGACCAGCCGGTGGGCTTCCACGCCATGGGGCCGAAGCACTCCGCGCGCTGGGAGACCAGAACGCGTGTCACCATCGCCCCGCACGCCCGCGATTGGGAGATCATCCTGTGACAGCGCCCCGTGCCGAGGCCGCCAGATTCGTCGCCACCCAGACCCTGCTGACCCTGGATGCCAGGCACCCCTACGCCGCCAAGTCGCTGATCGACGCCCAGGACATGCACCGGACCGTGATGAGCGGTTTCCCGGGCTGGGTCGACGACGGCAGCCGTGACGCCCGTGCCCAGATGGGCATCCTCTCGACCTGGTCCCTGAATCTTCGCGAGGCCCGGCTCTCGCTCGTCGTCCAGTCCCGGGTGCCCGGCGACTGGAGCCGGATCCCGCGGGCGGCCCTCGCCGAGGAACCCGAGATCCTGACCCTCGACCGCACCTTCGGCGTGGGGGACACGATCGAGTTCCGCACCGTCGTCAACCCCGTGTACAGCCGTCCCCCTGCCCCGGGCTCCCCGGAGAAGACCCGGGGCAAACGGGTCGCCCACACTCGCCCCGACCACGTGAAGGCGTGGTTCGTCCGCCGCCTCCAGCCCCTCGGCGAGCCCTCAGTGGCCTCCGACGGCCTGACCGGACTGGGGGTCGACGCGCAGGCCGACCACCTGGCCGTTCGTATGCTTCCCCGGATCTCCAGCCCCGCTCCCCACGAGGGCCTCCGTCTCGTCCGCGCGGAGATCAGGGGCAAGGCGACCGTGACGGACCCGGAGACCTTCGTGGGGGTCCTGACGAATGGGTTCGGGCACGGGCGCGCCTACGGATGCGGATTGATGCTGGTGCGCTGAGGCCCATATCCTCCGCCGACGACCGCCCCCGCCGCCCCCGCCGACCCCGGCGGGGGCGCGGTGAGCCAGTTCTCGTCGTGGACGGGAAGCCCCAGTCCGATGATCCGCCTCATCCGGCGTCGACTCTCCCCTCCGGCCAGGAGGACGCCATCGGGTGACCCTGCGCGAGAGGCGGGCGCGGACGGAGAACAGCTGCCGCAGGACGCCCCACCCCTCGGGTGGAACCCAGGCCACCAGGCCTTATGCCCTCACTACGCGGCCTTCGCTAGCGTGCCCATTCGAGAAAAAGGCCCTCCTGGCAGGAGGGCCCATGGGCCTGCGTGCTGTGCGCCCCCGGCAGGACTCGAACCTGCGGCCAAGCGCTTAGAAGGCGCCTGCTCTATCCACTGAGCTACGGGGGCCGGGTGGTGGCCTCGGCGGACTGGAGCCCTGGGGCCGGGCCGGTCGGTGACCAGCCGGAACAAGGATAGAGCTCCTGTCGCCTCGTCCTGGTTGCTTCACCTGCGTGGCACGATGTGGAGGTTCGGTGAAGCGAACCGATAATCGCAGGTAGGTGGGATTCGCGCACCGCTTTTGGCGTCTCGCGCGCCGGGTGTTGTGCACTCGTTATGCCTGCGCCCCACTCGTCCCCTCTGTCCCGACTCCGTTTTCGGGGGAGAACCGGCGCGCAGAGGTGGTTATACGCTTCAAAAAGGCTCCAAAATTGGGCATTCTTCGCATGTGGTGACCTTGGATGGACGGCCTCAGCTCATCGACGCACTCTCCGCCCTGCGCGACCGTGTCGCCGCCGTGCGTCTTCCGCTTCCGCTGCCGGGGGCGGCGCGCGCCCGGCAGACCCGGGACGAGCTGCTCGCCCAGCTCGACGACTACCTGCTTCCCCGGCTGAGGGATCCCGAAGCGCCCCTGCTCGCCGTCGTGGGCGGATCGACCGGTGCGGGGAAGTCGACGCTCGTCAACTCCCTGGTGGGGCGACGGGTCAGCGAGGCCGGGGTGCTGCGGCCGACCACCCGGACACCGGTGCTGGTCTGCCACCCGGACGACCACCACTGGTTCGCGGAGGTGCGCGTACTGCCGCAGTTGACCAGGGTCTGGCTGCCCCCTCAGGAGACCGGCGACCCCGGCAGGTGCGACGGCCTCGACGAGCTCGACGGGGGCGAGGAGGAGGACGCGAACGCGTTGCTCGTCGAGACCGCGCCCGGAATGCCGCGCGGGCTCGCGCTGCTCGACGCGCCCGACATCGACTCGCTCGTGGTGCGCAACCGGGTGCTGGCCGCCGAGCTGATCTGCGCCGCGGACGTGTGGGTGATGGTGACCACGGCCTCCCGGTACGCGGACGCGGTGCCCTGGCACCTGCTGCGCACCGCCAAGCAGTACGACGCCTCGCTCGTCACCGTCCTGGACCGGGTGCCGCACCAGGTGATCGGCGAGGTCTCCCGGCAGTACGGGGCGCTGCTCACCCGGGCCGGCCTCGGCGAGGTGCCGCGCTTCACCATCCCCGAACTGCCCGAGTCGGCCGGGGGCGGCAACGGGCTGCTGCCCACGACCGCGGTCGCCCCGCTGCGGGCCTGGCTCAGCCACCGGGCCCAGGACCCGGCCGCCCGCCAGCAGGCCGTCGGGCGCACGGCGGCCGGGGCCATCGCCTCGCTGGACGTGCGGATGCTGGAGCTGGCCGGGGCCGTCGCGGCACAGTACGCGGCCTCGGTACGGCTGAGCGGGGTGGTCGAGGACGCGTACCGGACGGAGGGCGCCCGGGTGCGGCGGAGGCTGCGCAGCGGCGGCGTGCTCGCCGGGGACGCCCGGACCAGATGGCGCGGCTACCCCCTGTACAGCACCTCCGAGGAACTCCTCGAAGCGCTGGTCGAGAGCCTCGCCGCGCTCCTGCAGTGCGCCGTGGCCGCCGCCGACGAACAGATCCGCACGACCTGGCGGCGCGATCCGGCGGCCGGGGTGTTCGGCTTCGAGGACGTCGGCCGGGAGGCCGGGGGATGGGGGCCCGCCGAGGACATCCGGGGCCGGATCGCCATGGCCGTACGGCGGTGGTGGCGGGTCCTGGAGGAACTGGCCGAGGAGGAGGTGCGCCGGCTGGAGCGCAACGCCGCACCCGACGCCGGGACCGTGACGGCGCTGCTGGCCGCCGCGCTGCTCGGCGGCCGTCGCACCCGCCGCGCCGGGGAGCAGCTCGCCGAGCGGATCGGCGCCCAGGGCGCGCTGCGGCTGCGCGACAAGGGAGGGGCCCTGCTCACCGACTGCCTCGACCGGGTGCTGAACGGCGAGCGCGACCGGCGGCTCGCCCCGCTCGACGCGCTCGACGTGGCCCCGGAGCCGCAGGCCGAACTGATCGCCGCGCTGTCCGTACTGCAGAAGGAGAGGTGGCAGTGATGACTGCCGTCACCGACGAGGAAACCGGCCGGGGCGGGAGCCCCGCCCCGCACGGGAACCGGAACGCCGGCGTCCCGGGGCGGAGGACCGGGACGAGGACGGGCACGGGCCCGGACGCCGAAGGGGCCCCGCGGGCGGCGGACACCGGCCGGGACACCGACGACGAGGGGCGGGACGGCGGCGGGGCGGGCCACCCGGCCGAGCCGGGCCGGGAATGGAACGACGGGCTCATCGCCCGGCGGGCCGCCGCCAGGACGGCCGATCCCGAACCAGAGACCGTAGGCGACGACGCGCGGCCGCCCCAGGTCGAGGCGTACGTGCCCTCCGGCGGTCCGCTCCGGCCGAGGCTGGACGCGCTGCGCGAACTCGTCGGACTGTCCAGGGCCCGCCTCGACGGGGACACCCTCGCCGAGGCGGAGCGGGTGCTCGACGAGGCGGCGGCGCGGCAGCGGCTCTCCTCCCGGCACACCGTCGTCGCCATCGCGGGCGCGACCGGGAGCGGCAAGTCGACCCTCTTCAACACCCTCGCGGGCGCCCAGATCTCCGACACCGGGCTGCGCAGGCCGACGACCTCCGCCCCCATCGCCTGTTCCTGGACCGACGGGGCCGCGGGTCTGCTGGACCGGCTCGCCATCCCGGGGCGGCTGAGGCGCAGGCCGCAGCAGGGCGGCGCGGAGTTTGACGAGGCCCTGCAGGGCCTCGTCCTGGTCGACCTGCCCGACCACGACTCGGCGGCGACCAGCCACCGTGACCAGGTCGACCGGGTGCTCGCCCTGGTCGACGCGGTGATCTGGGTCGTCGACCCGGAGAAGTACGCGGACGCGGCACTGCACGAGCGCTACCTGCGCCCGCTCGCCGGACACGCCGAGGTCACCTTCGTCGTCCTCAACCAGATCGACCGGCTGCCGGGCGACACCGCCGACCAGGTCCTCGACGACCTGCGCAGGCTGCTCGACGAGGACGGCATGGCCCTGGGCGAACACGGCGAACCCGGCGCCACCGTCATGCCCCTGTCCGCGCTCACCGGTGAGGGAGTGGGCGAACTGCGCGAGATGCTCGGCCGGTTCGTCCAGGAACGCACCGCGGCGGCCCGCCGGCTCTCCGCGGACGTGGACGCCGCCGCGGCCAGGCTCCGCCCGGTGTACGTGGCCGAGGGACGGGCCGGACTCGGCGAACAGGCCCGCGAGGAGTTCGCCGACCGGCTCGCGGAGGCCGTCGGGGCGGCGGCGACGGGCCAGGCGGCCGAGCGCGAGTGGCGCCGCAACGCCGGACGGGCGTGCGGCACGCCGTGGTTGCGGCTGTGGCGCCGGTACGAGTCCACCCGGCGGCCCGGGAGCCCGGAGCGCCCCGCGCAGCCGGCGCCCCCCGAGGAACGGCTCACCTCCCGGCAGCGCGTCGAGCAGGCGGTCCGGGCGGTGGCGGACGAAGCCGCGGCCGGGTTGCCGGGCCCCTGGGCGCAGGCGGTCCGCGAGGCGGCGGTGAACGGTGCGGAGGGGCTGCCGGAGGCTCTCGACGAACTGGTCGAGCGGGCCGGGGCCGTGGCGGAGCGGGGCCGGGCGAACGGTACGGACGGAGCCGGCGGCGCGGGCGATGGGAGGCGCGGTCCGGTGGCCGGGGAGCCGGGGGCGGCCGGGACCTCCGGCGCGGCGCACGGCGGGCGGGCGAACGGGCGGCCACCGAGGCCGAAGTGGTGGCCGGCCGCCGTGCTGGCCCAGGTATCGATGACGCTGTTGCAGGTCTTCGGTGGTCTCTGGCTGGTCGGTCAGATCGTCGGGGTGCTCGAACCGGGCTTCGTCGTCCCGGCCCTGGTGATGCTGGCCGGGGTCGTCGGAGGCCCCTTGGTGGAGTGGTCGTGCGTGGCCGCGGCGCGGGGGCCGGCGCGACGGTACGGGCAGGAGGCCGAACGGCAGTTGCGCGAGGCGGCGGCGGCGTGCGGGCGGGCGCGGGTCCTCGACCCGGTGGCGGCCGAACTCGCGCGGTACCGCGAGGTGCGGGAGAGGTACGTGACGGTGACGGAGATTTCCACAACCGGTACGTAGTCCACAGGCCCCGGCAGGATTTCCGCCTCTCCTTCAACCTGGGATCGGTGACCGCGCGGAAGCGGTCACCGATCCGAAGGCCGAAGGGGAGGCGGAGTCATGAACGACACCTTGGTGACGCTGGTGGGCAACGCGGCGACGGGCGTGGAGTTCCGGGAGACGGCGTCCGGCGGAATGGCCCGATTCCGCTTCGCGGTGACGCCACGTCGCTGGGATCGCGGGAAACAGCTCTGGACCGACGGGCACACCAGCTTTTTCACCGTGTGGGCCTGGCGGGCGCTGGCCCTGAACCTGTCCGGTTCCGTTTCCGTCGGGGAACCGCTCGTCGTACACGGCAGGCTGAAGGTGCGTGAGGAGGAACGGGAGGGGCGGCGGAAGACGTTCGTGGACATCGAGGCGGTGGCGGTGGGCCACGACCTGACGCGGGGGACGGCCGCGTTCCGGCGCGTGGCGAAGGGGGCGCCCGCCTTGACGGTCCCTGTGGGCAGCCCGGACGGGGCGGGCGGTCCGGGTGGCGGCGACCCGTGGGACAGGGGGAGCGACGCGAGCGACGGGGGTGCTGGGGGCGACGGCACTGAAGGAAGCGATGGCGCTGAAGGAAGTGAAGGGGGCGGGGGAAGCGAAGGGGAGGAACGGGGTGTGCGGCGGGGGCGCGGGCGTCCTACGGCGCGTCAGAAGGCCGAAGGGGAACTCGCCCCGGTGTCGTGAACGGTCCGGACCGGCCGGACAGATGGAACGTGAACCGGAGGGGGCGGGATGGTTCCGGCCCGAAGGGGCAAGGGGAACGTATGTGAGATCGGCGATAACGATTCCGAGTCGGAATGGTTGTACGGCGGTATGACTGGGGACTGTTCATCTTTTCGTCCCTAGGATTCCCCCGTACTCACGGGGCACTTGAGTCGACTGGCAGGACAATCCCCACACGCGTATCGGGCGCGGAGGGTCCTGCCCGGAGGGGAATTCTGTGTTTTCTGCTTCTTCAGCGACCGCTTCGCCGTCCAGGGAGACGACGACCGGTTCTTCACGGCGGCGCGGCATGACCAGGCTGGCCGCGTCCGTGGTGGCGTCCGGGTTGGTCATGGCAGGCGTCCTCGTCGGCGCGGGCAGCGCGGTCGCCGATGAGACCCCGCAGCACCAGGGCGGCGCGTCCGCGGTTCTGGACGGGTTGAAGACCTACGACCGCGCTGTGCTCCACGCGGACGGCAAGAACCAGGAGCTGCCCGCCGGTCTCTTCGAGATGACCGTCGACGGCGGCGGCAAGCTCAAGACGTACTGCATCGACATCCACAACCCCACCCAGGACCGGGCGAAGTACCTGGAGACCCCCTGGGACCAGACCTCGCTCAACACCAACAAGAACGCGGGCAAGATCCGCTGGATCCTGGAGCACTCCTACCCGCAGGTCGACGACCTCGCGGCGCTCGCCAAGGCGGCCGGCACCGGCCCGCTCACCGAGAAGACCGCGGCGGCGGGCACCCAGGTCGCCATCTGGCGCTACTCGGACGACGTCGAGGTCGAGGCCCTCGACGGCCAGGCCGAGAAGCTCGCCGACTGGCTGGAGAAGAGCGCCGTCGCCCAGGCCGAGCCCAAGGCCTCCCTCGCCCTGGACCCGGCCGCGGTCTCCGGCAAGTCCGGTGAGAAGCTCGGCCCGATCACCGTCCGCACCAACGCCGGCCAGGTCTCCGTGACCCCGCCCGCCGACGCGGCGAGCGGCGTCAAGGTCACCGACAAGAGCGGCAAGCCCGTCACCACCGCGGCCAACGGCGCCGAGCTCTACTTCGACGTCCCGGCGGGCGCCGCCGACGGCACCGCCTCGCTGACCGTCCAGGCCACCACCTCGGTGCCGGTCGGCCGGGCCTTCGCCGGTGTCACCAAGAGCCAGACCATGATCCTGGCCGGCTCCAGCGAGTCCACGGTCTCCGCGACCGCCACCGGCACCTGGGCCAAGAAGGGCGCCATCCCGGCCGTCTCGGCGAAGAAGAACTGCGCCAAGGGCGGCGTGGACGTCACCGCGAGCAACGAGGGCGACGAGGCGTTCACCTTCGAGCTGGCCGGTGCGAAGCACACCATCGAGGCGGGCAAGTCCGAGACGGTCACCGTCCCGGTCGCCGAGGACCAGGCGTACGACTTCACGATCACCGGCCCCGGCGGCTTCAGCAAGACCTTCAAGGGCGTCCTGGACTGCAAGACCAGCGGCAGCACCACCGGCGGCACCGACACCCAGACCGGCGGGGAGAAGCCCGCTCCGGCCACCTCCGGCTCCAGCGCCACCGGCGGCTCGGGCGACCTCGCCGAGACCGGTGGCTCCAGCGCCACCCCGGTCATCGCGGGCGTCGCGATCGCCCTCGTCGTCGTCGGCGGCGGCGCGGTCTTCCTGCTCCGCAAGCGCAAGACTCAGGCCTCCGCCTGATCGAGCGGTGACGAAGGGCGGGCGGATCGTCGCGCCCGCCCGGTGACGGCCCCGGTACGCGGCTGCGGACACTGATCACAGCGTCCGCAGGCCCGTACCGGGGCTTTCGCGTGCTCGGGGCGGCCTCCCCGCGGGGCGGGGCGGTCTTCCCGCAGGGCTCCGGGCCGGTCCGGCACCTCCGGGCGGGGGCGGGCGGCG
Source organism: Streptomyces sp. ML-6 (assembly GCF_030116705.1). Classification (NCBI taxonomy): domain Bacteria; kingdom Bacillati; phylum Actinomycetota; class Actinomycetes; order Kitasatosporales; family Streptomycetaceae; genus Streptomyces; species Streptomyces sp. ML-6. The sequence goes on along the minus strand of NZ_JAOTIK010000001.1, from coordinate 2,426,339 downwards.
ATGCATCGGCTCGACCCCGGCTCGGCCCCGGTGCGGGGCTCCGGGCCGGGGCCGTACGGGATCTCCACGAGCCGGAGGCCGTACTGGTTTCCGTCCGGGTGCCGACGTCAGGCAAGATGGGTGTATCTGCCCACGCCTCTATTGCTGCCGGACGGTTTCTCTTGGCTGAGTACATCTACACCATGCGCAAGACGCGCAAAGCGCACGGCGACAAGGTGATCCTCGATGACGTCAACCTGAACTTCCTGCCCGGCGCGAAGATCGGTGTCGTGGGCCCCAACGGCGCCGGCAAGTCCACGGTGCTGAAGATCATGGCGGGCCTGGAGCAGCCGTCCAACGGCGACGCGTTCCTGTCGCCCGGCTTCACCGTCGGCATCCTCATGCAGGAGCCGCAGCTCGACGAGACGAAGACCGTCCTGGAGAACGTGCAGGACGGCGCCGCCGAGATCATGGGCAAGCTCAAGCGCTTCAACGAGGTCGCCGAGCTCATGGCGACCGACTACTCCGACGAGCTCATGGACGAGATGGGCAAGCTCCAGGAGGTCCTGGACCACGCCAACGCGTGGGACCTGGACGCCCAGCTGGAGCAGGCCATGGACGCGCTGGGCTGCCCGCCCGGCGACTGGCCGGTCGTCAACCTCTCCGGTGGCGAGAAGCGCCGCGTGGCGCTCTGCAAGCTCCTCATCGAGGCCCCGGACCTGCTGCTCCTCGACGAGCCCACCAACCACCTCGACGCCGAGTCGGTGAACTGGCTGGAGCAGCACCTCTCGAAGTACGCGGGTTGTGTCATCGCCGTCACGCACGACCGGTACTTCCTGAACAACGTCGCCGAGTGGATCCTCGAACTCGACCGCGGCCGCGCCATCGCCTACGAGGGCAACTACTCCACGTACCTCGACAAGAAGGCCGCCCGCCTCAAGGTCGAGGGCCGCAAGGACGAGAAGCGCGCCAAGCGGCTCAAGGAAGAGCTGGAGTGGGTCCGCTCCAACGCCAAGGGCCGGCAGACCAAGTCCAAGGCCCGTCTCGCCCGTTACGAGGAGATGGCGGCCGAGGCGGACAAGATGCGGAAGCTGGACTTCGAGGAGATCCAGATCCCGCCGGGCCCGCGTCTGGGTTCCATCGTCGTCGAGGTCGAGAACCTCTCGAAGGCCTTCGGCGACAAGGTCCTCATCGACGACCTGTCGTTCACGCTGCCGCGCAACGGCATCGTCGGCGTCATCGGCCCGAACGGCGCGGGCAAGACCACGCTGTTCAAGATGCTCCAGGGCCTGGAGACCCCCGACAGCGGCTCGGTCAAGATCGGTGAGACGGTCAAGATCTCCTACGTCGACCAGTCCCGCGCCAACATCGACCCGAAGAAGACCCTCTGGGCCGTCGTCTCGGACGAGCTGGACTACATCAACGTCGGCCAGGTCGAGATGCCCTCGCGGGCGTACGTCTCCGCGTTCGGCTTCAAGGGCCCGGACCAGCAGAAGCCGGCCGGTGTCCTGTCCGGTGGTGAGCGCAACCGCCTCAACCTGGCGCTGACGCTCAAGGAGGGCGGCAACCTGCTGCTCCTCGACGAGCCCACCAACGACCTCGACGTCGAGACCCTGTCCTCGCTGGAGAACGCCCTCCTGGAGTTCCCGGGCGCCGCGGTGGTCATCTCCCACGACCGCTGGTTCCTGGACCGGGTCGCCACGCACATCCTGGCGTACGAGGGCGACTCCAAGTGGTACTGGTTCGAGGGCAACTTCGAGTCGTACGAGAAGAACAAGGTCGACCGCCTCGGCGCGGACGCGGCCCGTCCGCACCGTGCCACGTACAAGAAGCTCACGCGAGGCTGATCGTCTTGGCTCGTCACATCTACAGCTGCCCGCTGCGCTGGTCGGACATGGATGCCTTCGGCCACGTGAACAACGTGGTCTTCCTCCGCTACCTGGAGGAGGCGCGCATCGACTTCATGTTCCGGCTGGCGCCGGGGGACGGCTCGCCGTCCTTCTCGGGCGGGTCCGTCGTGGCCCGGCACGAGATCGACTACATACGGCCGCTGGTCCACCGGCACACGCCGGTGACCATCGAGTCGTGGGTCACGAAGATCGGCGCGGCGTCGCTGACGATCGCGTACGAGATCAAGGACCCGGACGAGGTGTACGTACGGGCCTCGACCATCGTCGTGCCCTACGACCTGGCCCGGGCGCGGCCCCGCCGGATCTCCGAGGAGGAGCGGCTCTTCCTCGAGCAGTACATGGCCGAGGAGCCCGCTGCGGTATGACGACGGTGCCCGTACGGTCGCTGGAATTCGCCGACCCGGGGGAGGCCGCGGATCTCGCGGCCTTCCTCGGCCGGCTGCTCCACTACGACCGGGCCGCCGCGGTGCGGCTGCAGGCGGGCGGCGGGGCGCTGGCCGTGTTCGGCAGGCCGCCGTCGTTCGAGGTCCTGGCGATCCGGGCGGCGCGGCTCGCCGTCCCGGACGAGTTCGACGTCACCGTGTCCGCCGGTGAGCTCCTCGAATCCCTGGAGGAGTCCACCGGTGCGGGCGCGATCCCGGCCCCCGTCACCGGGCCGCCGTGGACGGGCGTGCTCCCGCCGCGCGGCGGCTGGCGGGAACAGCCGGGACTGCCGGGACCGCCGGCCCTGCGCGGCGCCGTCACCGCCGCCGTGGCCGAGTTCCGCAGCCGCGACGAGGCACTGCCCGAGGAACGCCGCACCCGGGCGGAACGGGACCGGATCGGCCGGGAGATCTGGTCCCGCACGGTCAGCGACACGGCCCTCCCGCTGCGTGCCGTGCACGCCGCCCAGTCGCTGGGCTTCCTGCGCGCGGCACCGGACTTCCCGGTCGCCCTGCTCGCCGTCGGCTCCTGGCTGCGACTGCGCACCCCGTTCGGCTCGATCGCCCTGCGCGGCCCGGGAAGCGGCCTCGGCGCCCTCGCGGTGACGGTGGGCGCGGGCTGAGGGCCCGAGAAGGGCGGGCGCCGGGGCGGCGCCGCAGGTGATCGGGGCCGCCCCCGGTGGCAGCCTCCCGGGGAAGCCCTCCGGCAGAAGCCCCCGGTGGCAGCCGGCCGGGCAGGTCCCTGGCAGAAGCCGAGCCGGCCGGGGCAGGCCCCGGCCCCTCCGTCACGGGCGCGGCTGGTCGTCCGGCCAGATTCCGATGTGGTCCTGCTCCAGCTCCAGCATCACCCGGTGCTCCATGCCGAGCGCCTCCGTGTAGTCGGCGGGCAGTTGCAGCCGGCCCGCGCGGTCGAGCATCGCGTACTCCCGGGCCACCTGGGACTCCTGGCCCGTCGCCGCGTCCACCTCGGTGCGGCGCAACACCTCGGAGGACGTACGGCCGTCGCGGATGGCGACCGTGCGGCGGACCTCGGACGCCACCGCCTGGTCGTGGGTGACGATCACGATCGTGGTGCCGAGCTCCTCGTTGGCGCGGCGGAACGCGGCGAAGATCTGCTCCCCCGTGGCCGAGTCGAGCTCGCCCGTCGGTTCGTCGGCGAGCAGCACCGACGGGTTGTTGGCGAGCGCCACCGCGATCGCCACCCGCTGCTGCTGGCCGCCGGAGAGCTGCTGCGGGCGCCGGTCGCGGCAGTCCGCGATGTCCAGGATCCGGAGCAGCGACTCGGCGCGGGCGGTCCGTTCGGCGTTCTGGCCCCGGCCGCGCAGCTGCATCGGCAGGGTGACGTTCTGGATGGCGGTGAGGTACGGGAGCAGGTTGCGGGCGGTCTGCTGCCAGACGAAGCCGACGACCTCCCGGCGGTAGCGGAGCCGTTCCTTCTGTCCCATCGACAGCAGGTCGCGACCGGCCACCTTCGCCGACCCGGCCGTCGGCACGTCGAGGCCCGCCAGGATGTTCATCAGGGTCGACTTGCCGCTGCCGGAAGCGCCGACCAGGGCCATCAACTCGCCCTCGGTGACCAGGAGATCGAGGCCCTGGAGGGCCTGCACCTCCACCCCGTCCGCGGAGAAGATGCGGACCAGCCGGTCGCAGGCGATCAGCGCGTCGTGCCCGTAGGAGGGCCGGTCCCGGTGGGCGGTGGCCCGCTGTTCGAGCTCGGCGAGGGTGGTGCCGGTCGACGGTGACGTCATCGGGGGTCTCCTGCCCTGAGTTCGGTGATCGATCCGCGGCGGCCCGCCCACCACGCCTGGACGGCGGCCATCGCGGCGGTGAGGACGACCACGCCGAGCGCCGGAAGCACCAGCGACCCCGGGTCGGGCCGCAGCCGGGCGGTGTCCGGCACGGTGGCGCCCGGCCCGTCGAAGAGCGCCAGCCCCACGAGGTCGACGCCCGGGGCCAGCAGCGTGATCGCCGCCCAGCCGACCAGCACCCCGCCGAGGGCTGCGGGCAGGGCCTGCGGCAGCGATTCCAGCCCCAGCAGCCGCCTGCCCTGCCGGGAGGTGAGCCCCATGGTCCGCAGCCGGGCCAGCAGGGCGATGCGTTCCGGTGCGGTGCGCAGCAGCGACAGCAGGACGGCCAGCAGGGCGTAGCCCGCCCCGACCGCGACCGCCGCCGCGTAGATCCCGCGCGCACCCCGCTGCATCGGGGTGTCGACGAACGTCGCCCGCTCCTCGGCGCGCAGCCGTACGGAGACGGTCTTGCCCCCCGGCCGGACGGCGTCCCGCAGCGCCTTCGGGTCCGGGTCGCCGGTCACCAGCAGGGTGGTGGTCAGCTTCCGGGTGAGCGCCGCGGAGTCGACGAGCAGGAACTCGTGGCCGGGGACGGCGGCGGTACGCGGCACGGTCCCGACCACTTGCACCCTGAGGTCCCCGGCCGGGGTGGTCAGGTCGCGCGGCCCGTCGCCCAGTTCCGCGGCGGTGGCCGGCGAGGCGAGCACCGGTACGACCACGCTCCCGGCCTCGCCCCTGCCCGCCCGCAGCCGGTCGGCCGGGAACGGCCCCAGGTCCGTCGCACGGGCCAGCCCGGCGTACGTGTCGGGGTCGACGCCCAGCACCACCGTGTTCTGCATGCTGCCGGAGCCGTCCGCGGCGGGCGGCAGCGGCACCTCGGTCACCACCTGCACCGCGGCCACCTGCCGTACGCCGTCCGTCTCCCGGACCTCCCGGACCAGGCGGGGCGGGAGCGGCGCCGTGTCGAGCAGCCCGCTGATCCGGGCGTCCGCGCCGACCGCGAGCACCGCAGCCCGGTCCCGGGCGTCCGAGACCCCGGCGAGGACCGAACCGCCGAACGCCGCCGTGGTCAGCGCCAGCAGCAGTGCGAGCAGCGGCAGCGCACCGGCCGCCGAACTCCGGCCGGCCCGGGCCAGCGACAGGAAGCCGACCGCCCCGCGCCGCCGGGAGACGGCCCGCGAGGCCAGCCGCAGCGGCCACGGCAGCAGCCGCACCAGGACCAGCGCCGCGATCAGCCCGACAAGCACCGGGGCCGCGCTGACCAGCAGGTCGCCGCCGCCGTCCGCCGTGCCGCGCCGCCGTAGCCCGGCCACCGCCCCCACCGCCAGCACCAGCGCGGTGAGCTCGGCGACCGTACGCAGCCGGGACGGGCGGGCGCCCATCAGGTCGTCACGGGTGTCGGGCAGCCGCAGCCGGCGATGCGGCAACACCGCCCCCACCGGCACCGCGACGCAGACCAGCGCGGCGACGAAGGCCGGTCCGGCCACCGAGGGCCACAGCCGGGCCGGTCCGAAGAACGGCAGCGCGGCCAGCAGCCCCAGCGCCGCCGCGGGCACCACGACCACCGCCGTCTCGGCGAGCAGCCGCCCGCCCATCCCGGCCAGCGAACCGCCGCGCGCCCGCAGCAGCGCCAGCTCCTCCCGGCGCCGCCCGCCGATCAGCCCGGCCGTCATCAGCAGCACCACGGCGGCGACCGCCCCGACGCCCACGGCGGCCACCCTGACCACCGGCTCGATCGCGGTGCGCAGCGTTTCGTACCCGGTGAGGATCCGGTCCAGTTCGGTCCGGAAGGTCGCGTTGTCACCGGCCACCGTCCGCAGCCGCACCAGTTCCGGGCCGCCCTCCAGCGAGGCGAGCGCCGAGCGCACCCCCGGCACGTCGGCGGCGGTCAGCCCGGAGGCGTCCGGCGCGAACCGCCAGAACATCTCCGCCTCGCCGGTCGAGCCGAGCAGGGCGGGCCCGGCGTCCGGCGCGAGCAGCACGGTCGCGGTCCAGTAGTGGCGGGGCGGGGTCAGCGGGGGTGGGAACGGGGTCGGCTCGGGCACCAGGGCCGGGGTCCGCAACAGCGGATCGACCGACCAGTAGGTGCTCCGGGGCTCCCTGGGGGTGATGACGCCGGTGATCCGTACGGTCAGGTGCTCCCCGGCCCGGGTCGGTACGGAGAGCGTCGAGCCGGGCTTCGCCCCCAGCGCCTTCGCCGTCTCCTCGGTGATCACGCCCTCCACCTCGTCGGTTTCCTCGGTGACCGTGCCGCGCACGGTGGGCCAGGCCCCGGAGCGCAGTGCGGCGTGGCGGGGGAGGTCCGACAGGGTGGTGTAGTCCAGCTGCGGGTCGAGCCCGTCGGGCCGGGGCAGCCAGGTCTCCTGCGCGGGCGTCGACTTGCTGGTGCCGAAGCCGTACGAGGACTCCTCGGCACCGGGCCGCACCTCGGCGGGCAGCGCGTCGCGGGTCTTCTCGCGGACGGTTTGCAGCGCCGCGCCGCGCACCGTGGCCTCGCGCTCGGACTGGATCATCTGGAGGCTGGGCAGCGGGCTGATCAGCTCCAGGGCGCTGTACCCGGGGTCGGCGGCGGCGATGTCGTGGCGCAGCCCGTCGCTCCCCTGGCGCTCCACCGCACGCGGGAAGAGGGCCGCGAGGAACGACGTGACCAGCACCAGCAGCGCCAGCGCCCAGGCGGTGCCGGGCGCGGTGCGCAGCCGGGTACGGACCCAGGGGGCGCAGGGGGCGGCGGTGCCGCCCCGGACGGAACGAGTGGTCATGTCAGTCGTCCCCCTGGGTACGCAGCGAGGTCGAGGGATCGGAGCGGCGCACGGCGAGCGCCACGACGACCACCAGCGGCAGTGCGGCGACACCCGCCAGCAGTGCCGCGATCTGTCCGGCGGGCAGCTGCACCAGCACGTCGGGCACCGGTGCGGTGGCCTGGCCGGTCAGCACGACGAGCGGCACGACGGCCCGGTTGAGCACGGTCCCGAGCACGGCCCCGACCAGCAGCGCGATGGCGATCAGCACCCCCTGTTCGGCGGCGATCATCCTGGTCAGCCTGCGGCGCGGGGCGCCCAGCGCCCGCAGGACGGCGAACTCGCCGGTCCGCTCCCGCTGCGCACCGATCGCGTTCACCGCGAAACCGACCGCGGCCAGGGCCGCGGCGACCACCGCCACGGCGGGCAGTGCGGACTGCGGCCCGGCCCCCAGCGGGTCGCCGACCAGGTCCCGCGCGATCTCGTCGCGCACCAGGACCTGGGCCGGGTCGGTGTCGGGCCGGGCCCGCAGCGCGGCGGCGACCTCGCCGGCCCCGCCCGGGGCGGTGCTCAGCCACCACTCGTCGGCGGTGAACGCGGCGGCCGGGCGCAGGGCGAGGACCCGGCTCACGGCCCCGAGGTCCAGCAGCATCGCCCCGCCGTCCCGCTCCGGGACCCGGCCGGAGTCGTCCGGGCCGGAGCCGGGGCCCGTGGTCGGCAGCCGCCGCACCACGTCCGCGATCCGCACCCGGACCTTCTCGCCGGCCAGGGTGACGTCGACGTGCTGGCCCTTCTTCGCCCCGGTGGCCTTCAGGTACGCGTCGGTGACGAGGGCGTTCGGCACGGGTGCCTTCGGGCGGGGCGCGGTGGCCCGTACGGAGTAGGCGGGCGCGCCCCACGCGTCGTAGGACCCCATGAGGTCGTAGCGGAAGGACAGCGGGGTGCGCGCGGAGGCCGTCGCCTCCACCGCTGTCTCGTCCGTCTCCTCCCCGGCGAAGGCGTAGCCCAGCGCGGCGTTCCAGCGGAGGCCGTCGGGGACCGGGACCGGCCGCTCGGTGCCGTCGGCCGTCACGGTCCGCAGCGGGCCGATCTCCACCCGGTACGAACGGTCCGCCTCGGGCAGCTGGTTGCTGCCCAGTTCGAACCCGCTCACGGTGAAGTCGCCCCCGGCCGCCACCGCGAAGACCACCGGATGCGGCTTGCCGTCCGCGGGCACGGCCCCGGCCGACACCCGGTAGGGCAGGCCGTAACGGTCCTCCAGCAGCACGGACAGCAGCGGCGCGTCCTTCGTCGCCGGGCGGCCGGACGTCCCGCTCGCCGCGATCCGTATGCCGAACCGGACCTGCTCGCTGTTCTTCGGCAGCGGCAGCCCCACCCGGACGGGCCGCGGCGCGTCGAGCGGGTCGAACAGCCGCTCCCGGGGCCGGTCGCCCAGGTCGTCGCGGATCAGCAGGCGCTCGTCGGCGTGCGCGGTGTCCAGGACGAGGACCTCGGCGGTGCGCTCGCCGGAGAGCTCCGCGGTCGTGCGGAACGCGGGCGCCGCCTCCCGCACCCCCGGCAGCCGGGCGTACGTGCCGGCCCTCGCCGGATCGTCGACGGCACCGGTCGTCACGCGTAGCGAGGCGCCCGCCCGGAAGTCCGCCTGCTCGTCCTGCGAACGGTCCCAGGACGCGCGCTGCCCGATCGCCAGCATGCCCATCGCCGAGGCGAGGACCAGCAGCAGCACGGGTCCGGCGTTGCGCATCGGGCGGCGGCTGAACTGCCAGCCGGCCAGGGCCGCGGTCAGTCCCCGGCCGCCCGCCGCCCGGCGCTCGGCGAGCCGGGCCACGGGCGGCAGCAGCCGCAGCGTCAGCAAGGTGCCCGCGAGCAGCATCAGCGCGGGGGCGGCGACCAGCAGCGGATCGATGCCGAGGTTCCCCTGCCGGTCCCCGCTCAGCGCACCGCCGCCGGATTCCGTGCTCCGGCTGTTCAGCTGCCAGTACGCCACCGCCGCGATCACCAGCAGGCCGATGTCGGCGCCCGCCCGCAGCGGACCGGGCAGCGCGGCGGGACGACCGCCGCGGCGCTCCTGGGCCCCGGCCGCGAGCACGGGCGCCACCACGGCCACCGCGCAGGTGAGCGCGGTGACACCGGCGACCAGCCAGACGGTGCCGGTGAGACCGGTGTCCAGCCGCAGCCCGATCCGGGACAACGCCCCCCGGTCCGCGAGCAGCCGGGTCAGCGGCCCGGCGAGCAGCGGGGCGACGAGCACGGCGGGCAGCGCCAGCAGCAGCGCCTCGATCGCGGCGAGTGCGGTGATCCGGCCGCGCGAGGCGCCCCGGGCCCGCAGCAGCCGGGTCTCCCCGGCGCGCTCGCTGCTCAGCAGCCGGGCCACCAGCAGCAGCGCGTAACCGGCGAGCATCACCAGCTGCACGGCGACGATCATCAGCGTGGAGCGGGAGACCAGCAGGGCCTGGTCGATCTGTTCCAGCACCCGGGGGAGCGAGGTCCGCGCGGTGGCGCCGCTCTTGAACGCCGGGTCGGCCAGGAGCTTCTTCGGGGCCGCCGTCGCCGCCTCGTGCAGGGCGTCCGTGCGCCCGGCGGTGACGGTGCGGAAGTCGGCGGTGGCCAGCCATGCCAGCCGGCCGGGGCTCGTCCGCCCGGCAGCGAGGACGGCGGGGTCGGCGAGCAGCGGGCCGTACGTCGTGAAGGAGACCCGGCGGACGCCGCGCCCGCCGAGCTCGTCCAGCTGCCAGTACGGATCGGTCCGGTCGACGGCCTCGTACGTGCCGGTGACCAGGACCCGCAGCGGCTTCTCGGTCACCCGGTCGGTGAGGGTGAGCGACGAACCGGGCTTCAGCCTCAGCGCCTCGGCGGCGGCGCGCGGCAGGGCGATCTCGACGGGCACGCCGGGCTTCCCGGCGCCGACGGCGGGCGGGCGGCCCGCGACGACCCGGATCCGGCTGCGGTCGAGCGAGGCGAGGTGGGTGAGATCGGGCTCGTCGCCCCGGCCGCCGGTGGTCCGCGGCAGTGAGTACGACCCCGACGCCTCCAGCGTCCGGACGGTCACCGGAAGGCCGGGAAAGGTGTCGCGGGCCGTGCGTCGGGCCAGTGCGTCGGCCGCGTCCCGCCGCTCGGACGGCACCTGCGCGGACATCACCAGGGAGGCGGCGGTCGCCGACCGGTGGGTGAGCGCGTGCCGGATCGAGGCGTCACCGACGGAGCCGGAGAAGGCGGTGAGCGCGGCCAGCACCGAAGTGGTCAGCAGTACGGCGAGAACGGCCGCAGTGAGCAGCAGCCGATGAGCCCTCACCCGAAGAAAGACTAACCCCGTCACACGCGCCCCCTTGGGCCCTCATGCCACTCACGCCCCCCGGCGTTCCGTGCATGCTTTCAAGGTCTGCGTGCTCTTGGAAACCGCTTGCATACGTACTTGATGCGATTGTGATCGTTAATCGGTGAAGGACGACCGAAATGCGCACATGATGCTGGTGAAGAGGGGCGGGACGGCGGCCGGGGGAGCGCTCAGCCCTCGGTGTTCACCATCGAGGCGGCGGCGTAGGTCAGGTAGTCCCACAGCTTCCGGTCGTGCTCCGGCGCCAGCGCGAGCTCGTCGAGCGCCACCCGCATGTGGCCCAGCCAGGCGTCGTGCGCCGCCCGGTCCACCCGGAAGGGGAAGTGCCGCATCCGCAGCCGGGGGTGGCCGCGCCGCTCGTTGTAGGTGCGGGGACCGCCCCAGTACTGCATCAGGAACAGCGCGAACCGGTCCTCGGCCGGCCCCAGGTCCTCCTCCGGGTACATCGGCCGGAGCAGCGGGTCCTCGGCCACCCCCCGGTAGAAGAGGTGTACGAGGCGCCGGAAGGTCGCCTCGCCACCGACCTGCTCGTAGAAGGTCTGCTCCTGAAGAGTGTCGCGCGGAATCTCTGTCACCCGTCCATCGTCGCAGACGCACCGGCCGAGTACCGGGGGCCTAGGACCGTCAGGGCCGCTCCCCGGTACGGCCCTGCCCTGTCCGCCCCCGGTCCGGTCCGGTTCGCTTCTCCGTCCGGCCCGGTTCGGCCCGTTCCCGGCGGGACGCCCCGGGCCCGGGCTCCTGGCCCCCGGGGCCCCGGCGCAGGAAGGTGGAGGTATGGACGTGCGCCCCGACCCGTTCGCCGCGGCCGCCGCCGAGGAGCGGCGGGCGATGGTGCGCGCGATCGTGGCCGGCGGGGCGCTGACGGACCCGGCCTGGCGGGACGCGTTCGAGCAGGTGCCCAGGCACCTGTTCGTGCCGTACTACTTCGTCGACGGCGGCCGGGAACGTCTGTGGTGCGAGGACCCCGACCCGGACCGGCGGGCCCGCTGGCTGCGCGGGGCGTACGAGGACGGGCCGCTGGCCACCCGCATCCGGGACGGCGCACTGATCTCGTCGAGCAGCCAGCCCTCACTGATGGCCCGGATGCTGGAGGAACTGGACGTGCGCGAGGGGCAGCGGGTCCTGGAGATCGGCGCGGGCAGCGGCTACAACGCGGCCCTGCTCGCCCACCGGCTCGGCGACGACGCCGTGACCACCGTCGACCTCGACCCGGAGATCACCGAGTCGGCCCGCCGGCACCTGGCCGCCGCCGGACACCACCCGGCGGTGATCACCGGGGACGGCGCCCGGGGCTGCCCCGGGCGCGGCCCGTACGACCGGATCATCGCGACCTGCACCCTGCCGTGCGTGCCGGGGGCGTGGCTGGAGCAGTGCGTGCCGGGCGCCCGGATCCTGGCCCCGTTCGCCACCGGGCTGATCGCGCTGCGGGTGCGGGAGACCGGGCACGGCAGATGTGCCGAGGGCCGGTTCCTGCACACGGCCGCCTACTTCGTACCGCTGCGCGGCGCGGCAACGGCCCCGGACCGGCGCCCGCGCACCGGCACGGTGCCCAGGCACGTCGGAGGGAACGACCTCTTCCGGTTCCTGCTGGCGCTGACCGGGGACACCCTCGACCCGCGTGAGGCCCTCTCCCTCTGGGAGCGCGAGCGGCACCCCGGGCGGGAGAGGTTCGGCATCACGGTCGAGCACGGGCGGCAGTGGGCCTGGCTGGACGACCCCGAAGGACCGTACGCCTGGCCCCTGCCCACCGCGTGACGGGGGCCGGCCCCCACCTCATGCCTCATGACGGGACCGGCCCCGACGTGCGACGGGACCGGTCCCCGGGACCGGCGGGACGGATCAGTCCCGGCGGATCGTGATCGTCGTCCACGCCCCGATGTGCACCCGGTCGCCGTCCTTGAGCGGGACGGGGACATAGGGCTGGATCGGGTCCTCGGCGCCGTTGAGCGTGGTGCCGTTGGTGGAGTTCTGGTCGACCACGGCCCAGCCGCCGTCGGGCTGCTGCACCAGCACCGCGTGCTGGTGCGAGACGCCCGGGTCCTCCGGCGGCACGGACAGGTCGATGTCGGGGGACTCGCCGGTGCTGTGCCGGCGGCGGCCCACGGTGACCTGTTTGCCGGACAGCGGAAGCTGCTGCTCCGGGGAGTACGCGGGCAGGTTCAGCCCGCTCGCCTCGGGGCCGCTGCGCTGCATCATCGCCAGGAAGTACTCACGGTCCGGGGCGATGACCGCGGTCCAGCTCGCGGACGGCCGGTCCTGGTCGGCGCCCGGGAACGGCGACTGCTCCTGCTGCGGCGCGGGCGGCTGCTGCGGGCCCTGGGGCCGGGACGGCGGCGACAGCATCCAGTCGTCGTCGCTCTTCTCCGGCGTCTGCGGCGGGGCGGGCACCGGAGGGGCCGACGGACCGGGCCGGTCGAAGCCGGGCGGCGCCGACTGCTGCTGGAACGACGGCGAGGACTGCTGGAACGGCGGGGGCGGCGGGCCCTGCTGGAAGGGCGGCGGAGGCGGCGGACCCTGCTGCTGGAACGGCTGCGGAGGCAGGGGCGACTGCGGACCGGGGCCCGGAGGCGGCGGGGACGACTGGGGGCCGGGGCCCGCCGGGGACGGCGACTGCGGACCGGGGCCGGGCGGCGGGGACGACTGCGGACCCGGGCCCGGCGCCGGGGCACCGGGGGGACCGCTCTGCTCGGACAGCGGCTCGGCCGGACGGTTCATCTGCGAGGGCCGCGAACCCGGGAACGGATCGTGCTGCTGCGGGGGCCCGGGCGGCTGCTGCGCCTGGAAGCCGGGCGGCAGGTTGAGACCCGGCGGCGGGCCGGTGACGCCCTGCGGGGCCAGCGGCGTGTACGACGTCGCGGTGTTCGTGAGGAAGTTCCAGCGGCACTCCTCGCAGAACGGCGCCATCGCCTCACGGGGCGTGCGGCACTGCGGGCAGAGCTCCGCCTGCTGGGTCGCGTCGGAACCGGACCCCGGGGGAGGGAAGCCGTAACCGGGGGCGGGCGGCGGAGGCGGCGGCGGGGGCACCGCGCCCGCGGGCGCGCCGGAGGGCGCGCCGGTCATGCGGTGGCCGCAGACCTCGCACCAGTCGTCGGAACCCGACTGGTGTCCGTTCGGGCAGGTCGGCATGTCGGCGCTTCCCCCTCTCCTTGGCCGGCCCCGGGGCCGGCGTATTCCTTGCTCTTAGCCACCCGGCGGATCGCTCCGGCCGGGCGGCTCGGTCGTATGGCTGTGCGGTTGTCCCCGCGCCTACTTCTTGACGCGGACGGTCTTGGTCGAGCGCGTTTCGAGGGTCATCTCGTCGGCATCCGCGACCTTTGCCTTCAGTCGCACAGTACCGGTCGCGGCGTCCACGACGTCCACCACCTTCGAAAGCAGTTTCGCAGTGTCCTCGTTGCCGGAGGCCGACGCCAGCTGCACCGCGCGGCCGAGTTTCGCCGTCGCGCCGTCGTAGTCGCCCGACTTGCGGGCGTCGAGTCCCTGCTGGATGACCTGGGCCAGTTCCGCCTGGCCCGTGTAGTGCGCGACCTGCGGATTGATCGAGGTGGACGCCGCCATGTCCTCGGTCCACACCGCCCGGACCAGGCCCTGGGAGAGCGTCTGCGGCACCCCGCCCGACGGGTCGGGAAGGACCAGCGAGACCCGGGAGGCCAGCATCTCCTGTCCGATCCCGGCCTGGGGCACCCGTACGCACACGTGGTAGTCGCGGGACTCGTCGCCCCAGGAACCCGTGGGGTAGTCCCCGGCGCGGGGGCCCGCCTCGGTGCGCCGGTCGGTCAGGTCGACGACCGCCGGTGCGACCTGCTTCACGAACTGGATCTCGACCCCGACGGGCGTCCACAGGCGCAGCGCGACGTCCGCGACCTCCTTGCCCATCGCGTTCTCCATCATCTGCGTGAAGTCCGCGGCCAGCCCCGCCGGGTCGGCGACGATGTCGGCCGTGCCGAGCAGCGCGGAGGCGATGGACTTGACCTCTTTCACCTCCCAGTCGGTGCCGACCCCGCGGGCGTCACAGGTGAAGCGGCCCGCGCAGGCGTCGAGCGCGGCCCGCAGGTCCTGCGGCGACTCGTGCTCGTTGCGGCCGTCGGTGAGCAGGATGCCGTGCCGGATGGCCACGTCGGCCGCGCCGAGCAGCCGGTCGGCCAGCTTCAGCCAGGTGCCGATCGCCGTGCCGCCGCCGGCGCTGAGCGCGCGCAGCGCCCCCTTCGCCTGCTCCCGGGTCCGCGCGTCGGCCACGGCGAGCCTCCCGTTGCCCGGGTAGACCTCCTTGGCGACGTGCGTCCCGCCGATCACCGCGAACGAGGTGCCGTCGCGCAGGGTGTCGATGGCCGCGGCCGTCGCGTCGCGGGCGTTGCGCATCTTCGTCGGCGGGTAGTCCATCGACCCCGAGCAGTCGACCATGATCACCACGGCGGCGCCCGAGGGCTGCCCCGGAACGCGCGGGGACGGAATGGCGCCACCGGACAGCGGGACCCCGCCGGTGGTGCCGCCCCCGGTCGAGGTCACCGTGACGATCGCGTTGACCTCACGACCGCCCTCCGGCAGATATTCGTTCTGGTACACCTCGACGGAGAACTGCGGCACGTTCGACTTGGAGAAGTTGGCCATCTGTTCGGCTCCTCGGTACTCCAGGCATCGGATGAGGACGGCTGGGAGAGGGAAAACGGGCGGAAACGTCGGTGGGGCAAGGGACGGGCGGAATCGGAGTCAGGAGTTGAACCGAAATCAAGAGTTGAACCGGAATCAAGAGTTACGGAACAGGGCTCATGTGGTGTCGCAGGCCGATCCTGCCCCTCGGGGCCGTACGGCGAACGGCAGCAGAGCCACTGTTACGTTGTCGTGGCCCCCGCCGTCGAGGGCGTGGCCGACCAGCACCTGGGCGCCGTGCAGCGGACGCCGTCCCGCGTCGGCCGGCACCGCCGCGGACATCTCGTCGGCTGACTCCGCGTAGTTCCACAGGCCGTCCGTGCACACCACCACGAGGCCGGACCGGTCGGGCTTGAACGCCGCGGTGTGCGGCTCCAGTTCGTACGCGTCGGCGCCGAGCCACCCCGTGATGGCGTGGGCGCGCTCGTCCGCGTACGCCTCGGCCTCGTTCATCAGGCCGGCCGCCACCATCTGCGCGGCCCAGGAGTCGTCCTCGGTCAGCCGGGCCGCCCGGTGGGAGCGGTCGTCCGGCACCCAGTAGGCGCGGCTGTCGCCGATCCAGCCGACGATCAGCAGCTCGCCCACCACGACCGCGCCGACCAGGGTGCACGCCGGGGCGTTCTGGTGGCGGTGCTGCCCCTGCTCCCGAACCGGCTGCTGGGCCAGGGCGTTGACCGCCTCGGCGGCCGCGACGATCGCCTCGTGCATCGCCTGCTGCGGGTGGACGCCGCGCGGCAGCGACTCCAGGAGCGCCTCGTTGGCGGCGCTCGCCGCGGCGGCCGACGCCTCGTCGGGGCGGCTGGCCGACGAGACGCCGTCGCAGACGATCGCGACGACGGCGGGCGAGCCGTCGGGCAGGGCGGTGGTCGAGATCGCGAACGAGTCCTCGTTGCGGTGGTGGCGGAGCCCCCGGTCGCTGACGGCGGCCACCGAACCGAGCTCCTGCTCCATGTGGTCGCGCTCGCGGGGCTGGGCGTGGCCGCAGTTCTCGCAGTATCCGTCGGCGTCGACCCCGCCGACCCGGCAGGCCACGCACAGCCGGCCCCCGGCCGCCGGCGCGGGCACCGGGCCCGCGACGACGGTACGGGGATCGGGCGCACCGGCGACCGGGGCGGGCGCGGGGGCGGCCAGCTCGAAGTCGCCCGAATCGGCCGGGGACCCGGCGGGACGGGCCTCCGGGGCGTCCGGGGCCTCCTGGGTGCCCGCACCGGACGCACTGGCCGCACCGGCCGCACCGTTCCCCGGCGCACCGCCGTCCGCCGCACCGTTCTCCGTCACCGGTACGGCCAGGGCGACCGTCGGGTGGTCCGACGGGGCGGCGGAGACGGCCGACAGGTCGTACCCGCACGCACCGCAGAACAGGTCCCCCGGCTCCACCGGCTCGGTGCAGCCGGGGCACGGTGCCAGGGCCGTCTCCTGGGGCTTCTGGGGCTGGGGCTTCTGCGACATTTTCACACCCACGTCCGGGGGCGGAAACGGTTGGCCCGTTCCACCAGTTCGATCCTCTCGTCGCCGGGCTCCGCGAGCCGGGCGAGCATCCGGTACGAGCGTTCCAGCCCGAAACGCAGGCCGCGCTCGTCCAGTTCACTGCCGAGCAGTGTCCCCGGCCCGGCCCCCCGGGCGGCGGGGCCGCCGGAGAGCACCCAGTCCAGCGCCGTGCCCAGGACCTCGACCGTCAACTGCTCCCGGCGCATCGCGTCCAGACCGAGCCCGGCCAGCCCCGACACCTGGTCCGCCGCGGCCGTCAGGTCGGCGAGCAGCGGTTCGTCCGGGGACCGGCCGCGCAACCGGGCGCGCACCGCGGCGACCCGGGCGGCCGTGCAGTGGATCGACGCCTCCGGCACGGACTCCAGCGCCTCGACGGCCCCGGTCCGGTTCCCGGCGGCGAGCCGCACCCGCGCCAGGCCGAACGCCGCGCTCACGAAGCCCGGGTCGGCCGTCCACACCAGCCGGTAGTACTCGGCGGCGTTGTCCAGCTGGCCCAGGACCTCCGCACAGACCCCCAGCGCCAGCTTGGGCGCCGGCTCGCCGGGGAACGCGTCGTACACCGCGTCGAAGGAGAGCGCCGCGTTCCCGTGGTCACCGGTCACCAGCGAGGTGACGCCGCGGTACCACACGACCCGCCAGTCGTCCGGGTGCTGTCTCTCCAGCTCCGCCAGCATCCGCCCCGCCGAGTCGAGTTCACCCAGCTCCAGACGGGCGCGCAGTTCGCGCAGCCGGGTCTCCAGCGAGGCCGCGGGCACGGACCGCAGCGCACCGATCAGGTCGGCGGGGGCGGTGGCCAGCAGACCGGCGAGGAAACCCGCGTTGGGGTCGCTCGCGTCGACCCGGGGCACGGGCAGTGCCAGCGAGGCGGACCGCACGTCGAGCCCGGCCGTGAGGGAGCCGTCCGGGGTGTGCGCCGGCGCCGCGCCGGGAGCCGCGGCAGCCGGGTTCCGGGGGACGGAATCGCGGCCGGTGCGCCGCCGGCCGACGGCCCGGCGGGCGGCAGCTGCGCCGCGCCCCGGCCGGAGCGCGCGAGGGCGGCGGGCCGGGCGCCGAGCCGCGACACGTCTTCCGTCTGCTCGGGGAACAACTGCGTGTCCGTGACCCGCACTTCTGTGCCGAACAGCGTCGACAGCGCCGGGCGCGGGCGCCCCGACTGCAACGCCACCACCTCGCGCAGCACACCCGTCAGCTGCTCCGCCATCTCCGCCGCCGAGGCGAACCGCCGCGCCGGATCCGGGTCGGTGGCCCGCACCAGCAGCCGGTGGAACGACTCGTAGGTCCGGAACACCTCGATGTTCTCCGGCTCCGGCAACGAGTCCACGAAGACACTGGTGTAGCCCTGGAAGTCGAAGCTGAGCACCGCGAGCGTCCGGGCGACCGTGTACAGGTCGGAGGCGACCGACGGGCCGACCTCCGCGACCTCCGGCGCCTGGTACCCCACCGTGCCGTAGATGGCCGACTCCTCGTCGTCCATCCTGCGCACCGCGCCCATGTCGATCAGCTTCAGCTGGTCCTCGGTCTGGATCGCGTTGTCGACCTTGAAGTCGCAGTACAGCAGGTTGCGGCTGTGCAGGTGGCCGAGCGCCTCCAGCGCCTCGATGCCGTACGCGCACGCCTGCTCGACCGGCAGCGGGTCGCGCTTCCCGGCGGCGGTGCGGCGCTCGTTCGCGATGTCCTTGAGCGACTTGCCGCCGACGTACTCCATCACGATGTAGCCGTCGAGCGAACCGGTGCGCTGGTCGAGGTGCTCGACGAAGTTGTAGATCCGGACGATGTTGGAGTGCTCGATCTCGGCGAGGAAGCGGCGCTCGGAGATCGCGACCTCCATGGCGTCCTGGTCACCGGTGTCGAGCAGGCCCTTGAGCACCACCCAGCGGTCGGACACCGCGCGGTCCACCGCGAGGTAGACCCAGCCGAGCCCGCCGTGCGCCAGACAGCCCGCCACCTCGTACTGGCCGTGCACGATGTCGCCCGCACGGAGCTTGGGCACGAAGGAGTACGGATGGCCGCACTTGGTGCAGAACCCCTCCGTACGCCCCACCCGGTCGCCGCGGAACCGGCCCACCGGCGCCCCGCAGTCGGAGCGCGAGCAGAACCGCTTCCGTTCCGGCACCTCCGGGTTCTCCATCACCGCGGAGCGCGGGTCGGGGCGCGGCACGTCCGGCACCTCGACCAGGCCCACGCCCAGCCGGCCCCGGGAGGACGCGCCCGACGACGCGCCGGAGGCGCGCACCGACACCGACGGGGACGTGCCGCTGCCGGACAGCCCGTGCGAGAGCCGCCCCGACACCGAACGCCGCGAGGACGACGAACGGGACGAGCGGGAGGACCGCGAGGACGCCGCGGACGAGGACCGCGAACCGGAACCGTGCGTGATCCCGGTGGCCGGCGAACTCACCATCCCGTCGGGCGAGACGACCGGGGCCAGACCGCAGGTGTCGCAGTACAGCTCACCGCCGCCCATGTCCTCGTAACTGCCCTCGCACGCGGGGCGCTGGCACTTCGTACTCATCGTCGGTCCCCCTGCTCGCCCCGCCGCCGCGACGGCTCCTGCGTCCTGTGCACACCAGCGTTCATCGCCGGTCCTCCGATCCCGGTGTCCCGCCCTGGGACAGCAGCTCGGCCGCCGCCTCCTGGTAGCGCAGCACCGCCTGCCCGGCCACCCGCAGATCGCACGGCGCGCTCCACAGCATCCGGCGCGCCGCGTCGTACCGCTCGATCAGCAGCGGGTCCTCGGCCAGCCCGTGCCGGGCCACCTTCGCCTTGTACGCGTCGAGTCTGCCGCGCAGCTCCGCCCGCACGGCCAGCGGGGCGGTGACCGCGGTCAGCGACTCCCGGGCCCGCAACAACTCCTCCTCGGCCTCGCGCTCCAGCGTCTCCAGCAGCGGCGAGAGCCGGTGCCACTGGGCGCGCCTGCGGTACTCCGACGCGGCGACCAGCCGCTCCTGGAGCGCGGTCGGCGGGCCGCTGACCGCGGGCACCTCGGTGGCGGCGATCTTCGCCAGCACTTCGCCGCGCGCCGTCCGGGCCTCGGCCAGGGTGCGGTCCGCGCGGGAGAGGACGTCGCGCAGCTGGACCAGCCGCTGCTCGGCGTCCTGCCGGACCGCGAGCACCGCCTCGATCTCGCGGCGCACGTCCTCCAGGGCCCGGGCCGCCCGGTCGTAGCGCGCCGTGTCGGGACGGCCGCCGCCGGGCGCCGCGCTGCCCGGCCCCGACAGCCAGAACGCGAGCGGGTCGGAGACCACCTGCACCCGGAGCGTGGCCAGCTCCTGGGTGATCGCCTCCAGCTCGTCGCCCGCCGGATGCTCACCGGGCCGCACCCCCACGGAGTGCGCCAGCGAACGGGTGCGGTGCAACTCGGCGGCGAGCAGGTCTATCCGGGCGGGCAGCGCGGACCACACGGAGTCGGAGGCGACGACCATGTCCAGCGAACGGGCGTACAGCTCGTTCATCCGGGCGACCAGCTCCTCCAGCGTGAACCGCTCGGAGAGCCTGGCCGGGCCGGCGATCGACGGATCGGGGCGGGCCGCCGCGTGCGCGACGGTGACGCTCTGGCCGCGCAGCAGATCGGTGAGGGCCACCAGGTCGTCCCGGTTGGGGTGGCGACGGCGGGCCCGCACCTCGCGGGCCCGGGAGAGCGCCCCCGTGTACGCGTCGAAGTACCCCCACAGCAGGGTGATCGCCTGTTCGGTGGAGATCCAGCGCTCCCTGGTGACACCGCTCAGTTCGGCGCCCTCCAGGAGCCGGCGGCCCGCATGGTCCTGCAGGGCCAGGAGCGAGGTCTCGATCGCCTCGTGCTCCGCGCCGAGCCGGGCCAGCGCACGGTCCGCCTCGTCCCGGTCCAGGACCGGGACGGGGGGCCTGGCCGCGTAGTCGGGGAAGGGGCCCGCGACGCCCATCGATCACCTCTCCGCTCCTCCTGCCGGGACGGGCCCGGCAGGTTCAGTACCATCGCCCCGTCGTTCCGGGCCGCGGCTTCGCACACGGGCCGGAACCCCGGCGCCGGTGCCCTCCTCGATAACGTCTGCCCCCTCGTGCCGCCCGGCACCGGGCCGTGCGGTCAGTTGCTGCCGGACGCGGGCTTCACGGGCGGTTTCTTGCCGGGCAGCCTCTCCTTCAGCCACTTCTTGTACGAGTCCGTCCAGCGGCCGTCCCTGCTGTAGTCGGCCAGCACCCGGTTGACGCGGGCCACCAGGTCGCTCGCGCCCTGCTTCCGGGCCGCCACGCCGTAGTACTCCTCGGTGAACGGGGCGCCCTTGAACTCGATCGCCGGGTCCTGGGCGACCTGCGCGGCCGCGAGGGTGTCGTCCGTGACCACGGCGTCGACCTCGCCGAGCTGCAGCCGCGCCAGACAGTCCAGCTGGTTGGGGACGTGGACCTGGTCCTTCTCCGCCACCTTCGCCCGCACCGCCGTGCGGGCGCTGGAGCCGTCGGCGGTGCACACCCGCTTGCCGGTCAGGGAGTCGAGTCCGTCGATCCCCTTGGTGTCCTTCGCGGCGATGATCTGCTGGGCGGCCTCGAAGTAGGGGTGGGAGAAGGAGACGTTCTTCTCGCAGTTGATCGACATCGTCCGGACCACGAGGTCGATGTCGCCGCTCTCCAGCATCTTCTCCCGGTCGGCGGTGGAGATGACCCGGAAGACCACCCTCTCCTCCTCGGCCACGTCGGGCAGGAGGTCCGCGGCGATGGCCCTGGCCAGATCGATGTCGAAGCCCACGATCTCGTTCTCTTCGCTCTCCGGGTCGCGGGAGGCCCAGAAGAGGCTGTTCTGGTCGACGCCCACGATCAGTTGGCCGCGGGCCCGGATCTCCCCGACCTTGTCGTCGGCGGCGTCGGCCGGGGAGACGCTCGCCCACGGGTCCGTCGTGCAGTCGGCGGCCCGGGCCTGCGTCACGTGCGTCGTCGCCGTCGTCCCGGGGACACCGGCGGAGGCGTCGGCGGCCGCGCCGGGACCGCCGAGGAGGAGCGGCAGCAGCGTGAACGAGGCCGTCACCGCGCAGGCCGCGGCCATGCCCGTCACACCGCCCCAGCCGCGCAGCCTGCCGACGGCGTTGCCCGTCGTGCGTTTCCTGGTCATCGCGCCCCCTCTCACCGGTACTCCGAGACCCTGCGGTTGACACCGGCGATCGCGGCACCCGCCCCCAGCAGGGCGAGCAGGGCGGCCCCGAACGGCAGTGGCGACAGGGCCCCGCGCCCGCTCCTCGCGGCCGCCAGGAACTGCCCCTCCTCGTTCTCGCGCGCGTCCCCCAGCTCGAGGCCCACCCGCTTGTACGACGACTTCTTCGACTGGCTGATCTTCTCCCGCGCTTCCTTGTAGCGGCCGCTGTTCTCGCTCTCGCGAGCGGCGTCGTGGCTCCGCTGCCATTCCTCGGTGGCGGCGAGCGCCCCCTTCACCGGGCTTTTCCCCGTCGTGTCCTCGGCAAGCTTTTCGGCCTTCTCCAGCTGCTGACGGAGTTCTTTCATCTCGGTGGTGAAACCGGTCTCGTACTTGTCCTTGCCCTCCGGGGTGAGGACCGAGCCCCGGGCGACCAGTGCGAGGTTCTCGTTGGCGCGGGCCTTCAGGGAGCCGATCCGTGCGGTGTTGAGCACGTCGAGGGACCGCTGCCCGTGCACGTCGGCGTCGCGCAGCTCGGCCCTGGCCACCGTGTGCCCCACGGCCAGCCACAGCAGGACGACGGTGGACGCGGCGGTCGCGAGGAGCAGGCCGCGGTTGAAGACCCGGTTCGTCCTGCGGTAGTCGCGGCGCTGCGCCCAGTACAGCGCGCCCAGGGTCACCAGGCCCAGCCCGGTGGAGAGGAACGGCCAGGTCCGGGCGTCGTCGCGGTCCCGGCCGAGCCGCTCGGTCTCCGCCCCGTACAGGTCCTCGGCGGCCGGCAGCAGGTCCTCGGTCATCTTCTCGTTCGCGTAACGGAGGTATGCGCCGCCCAGCGGGAAGCCCTGGCGGTTGTTGGCGCGGGCCCGCTCGACCAGTTGCACGTACCGGGGGAGTCCCTCGTAGAGCTCGGCGATCCGGTCCTTGGACTCCTGCGACGCGCTCGTGTCGCTCGCCGCGGCCTGCAGCGACTTGTACGTGCTGCCGATGGCCTCGTCGTACTCCTTGCGGGTACCGGCGGGTTCCTTCCTCCCGGCCAGGAAGCCCTCGGTCACCGCGGCGTCGGCGGCGGCCAGGGACTGGAAGATGTCGGCCGCGTGGCTGCTCAGCGGCTGGCTGTGCTCCACCACGTCGTTGGCGGACTCCGCCCGGTCCTGGACCTCCAGCGCCGTCACGCCCCCGAACGCGACGACGAGCAGGGCCAGTACGGCCCCGATGACCCGGAGCCTGCCCGGCTCGGTCGTGGCGGCGGCCCGCATCCGGTCGGTCGTCGCGGACCACGGGGTGCGCCGCTCCGGGCCGGGGGCGGGCACGGGGACGGGTGGTTGCACCCGTGTCTCCTCCGGCGCGGTGCGCGCGGTCGGCGGGTGTGTCACCTGACCTCCCCCTCGGTCCTCGACGTGGCCCGGCCCGCCCGGTCCGGGAGCCGTCGCCCGGCCAGAAGTATGGCCGCAGGGACCGCATCCGCACCAGGAACGTCCTGGATCCCGCACCGGTCCGTGACACGATCACAGCATTCGATCAAGGCGTGCGCCGTCGGGCAAGCCCGACCGGCGGTCCGGTACGCGGAACGGACCCTTCTCCCCCACCCATGAACACGTGCGGGGAGCCCGGACGGTTCCCATGCGCGAGGGGCGTCCCGCGACGTCGTACGTCGTGGAACGCCCCTCGGGGAGACCGCAGTTGCGGATTCAGGAGTACTGCGCGCGCAAGCTCTCGTGCACCTCGGCGCTCGCGCCCACGCGGTCCAGGCCCAGCAGCGCGGCCCCCAGGACCGGAGGCTCCGTCACCACCCGGATGTGTGCCCTCGGGGCGCGCGCCGCGAGACGTTCGGCGATCCCCCCGTCCAGCCGCGGGTGACGGGCCGCCAGCACACTGCCGCCCAGCACCACCGGCGCCTCCTCGTCCAGCAGGCCGAGCCGCTCCAGCGCGACCGAGGCCATCGCGACGACCTCCTCCGCCATCCGGTCCACCAGCGCGACCGCCGCCGGATCGCCGTCCGCCGCGGTCGCGAAGAGCACCGGGGCCAGCTCGTGCCGGCGCCCGGGCTCGATCCGGCCCAGGTGCAGGGCCTCGATCAGCGCGTACATCGAGTCCAGCCCGAAGTGACCGGGCAGCGTGCGGGCCAGCTCGGTCGGCCCGCCCCGGCCGTCCTCGGCCCGCGCGGCGACCCACATCGCCTCCTCGGCCAGGCCGCCGCCACCGCCCCAGTCGCCGGAGATCCGGCCTATGGCGGGAAACCGCGCGGTCCGGCCGTCCGGCACCATGCCGACGCAGTTGATCCCCGCGCCGCAGACGACGGCCACGCCCCGCGGCTCGTCCACCCCCGCGCGCAGGATCGCGAAGGTGTCGTTGCGCACCTCGACCGAGGAACTCCAGCCGCGGGCGCGCAGCGCCGCCGCCAACTGCTCCTCCTCCACCGGGAGATCGGCGTTGGCGAGGCAGGCCGAGACGTGCGCGACGGCCCCGGCCGGCACCCCGGCCGACGCCAGCGCGCGGTCGACGATCGCGCCGAGACCGTCCACGGCCACGTCCACACCCACGACCGGTGGCTGGAAACCACCGCCGCGGGCCGTCGACAGAATCGTTCCGTCAGCGGCGATCAGCGCCACGTCGGTCTTGCTGTTCCCCGCGTCGATCGCGAGGACCGAAGCGTTCACGCCCACGCCAGGTGCTCCCGGTTGTGCGCGATCAGCTTGTCGGTGAGCGCCTCGGCGTAGGCGAACTGACCGATCAGCGGATGCGCGAGCAGTGCCTTGAACACCCGGTCCCGGCCGCCGCGCAGGGCCGCCTCCAGGGCCAGGTCCTCGTACGCCGTCACATCGGCGATCAGCCCGGCGTACAGCGGGTCCAGCTCCGGCACGGCGAGCGGGGCGGCGCCCGTGCCGTCGACCCGGGCCTGCACCTCGATCACCGCGTCGTCCGGCAGGAACGGCAGCGTCCCCCGGTTGTAGGTGTTGACCACCTGCACCGCGGAGCCGCCCGAGCCCAGCAGCGAGGACGCCAGGTCCACGGCGGCCTCCGAGTAGAAGGCGCCGCCGCGCTTGGCGAGCAGCGCGGGCTTCTCGTCCAGCGCCGGATCGCCGTACATGGCCAGGAGTTCCTTCTCCATCGCGGCGACCTCGGCCGCCCTGGACGGCTTGGTGCCGAGCTCCTTGACGACCTCGTCGTGCGCGTAGAAGTAACGCAGGTAGTACGAGGGGACGACGCCGAGCCGGTCGACGAGCGCCCGGGGCATGCGCAGGTCGCCCGCGATGGTGTCGCCGTGCTCGGCGAGCAGCCCCGGCAGGACGTTCTCGCCGTCCGGGCCGCCCAGGCGCACCCCGAGCTCCCACGTCAGGTGGTTGAGCCCGACGTGGTCGAGGTGCACCTCGGCGGGGGTGACGTCGAGGAGCCGGGCGAACTTCCGCTGGAAGCCGATCGCCACGTTGCACAGGCCGACGGCCTTGTGGCCGGCCTGGAGCAGCGCCCGGGTGACGATGCCGACCGGGTTGGTGAAGTCGATGATCCAGGCGTTCGGGTTGGTGCGGCGGACCCGTTCGGCGATGTCCAGGACGACCGGCACGGTGCGCATCGCCTTGGCGAGGCCGCCGGCGCCGGTGGTCTCCTGGCCGACGCAGCCGCACTCCAGCGGCCAGGTCTCGTCCTGGTTGCGGGCGGCCTGGCCGCCGACGCGCAACTGGAGCAGGACCGCGTCGGCGTCGGCGACGCCCGCGTCCAGGTCCGAGGTCGTGACGATCCGCCCCGGGTGGCCCTGCTTGGCGAAGATCCGCCGGGCGAGGCCGCCGACGAGTTCCAGCCGGTCGGCCGCCGGGTCGACGAGCACCAGCTCCTCGATCGGCAGCGTGTCCCGCAGCCGTGCGAAACCGTCGATCAGTTCAGGGGTGTAGGTGGACCCGCCACCAACTACTGCGAGCTTCATGGTCAGCCCTTTACTCCGGTCAGTGTGACGCCCTCGACAAACGCCTTCTGGGCGAAGAAGAAGACGAGGATCACGGGGGCCATGACCAGTACGGTCGCGGCCATGGTCAGGTTCCAGTCGGTCTGGTGCGCGCCCTTGAAGGAATCCAGCCCGTAGCTGAGAGTCCAGGCGGCGGGGTTCTCCGAGGCGTAGATCTGCGGCCCGAAGTAGTCGTTCCAGGCGTAGAAGAACTGGAAGAGCGCGACGGCGGCGATGCCCGGTTTGGCCATCGGCACCACGACCCTGAGCAGGGTGCGCAGTTCGCCGCAGCCGTCGACCTTCGCGGCGTCCAGGTACTCGTCCGGGATGGTCAGCAGGAACTGCCGCAGCAGGAAGATGGAGAACGCGTCGCCGAACGCCATCGGGATGATCAGCGGCCAGAGCGTGCCGGACAGGTCCAGCTGCTTCGCCCAGAACAGGTACATCGGGATGACGACGACCTGCGGCGGCAGCATCATCATCGAGATGACCAGCATCAGCGACAGGTGCCGGCCCCGGAAGCGGAACTTGGCGAGCGCGTACGCCACGGGCAGCGAGGAGACGACCGTGAGGACGGTGCCGAGCCCCGCGTACAGCAGGGTGTTGCGCCACCAGAGCAGGAAGCCGTCGGCCTCGAAGACCTTCCGGTAGTTGCCCCACTCGAAGGGGTGCGGCCACAGGTCGCGGGTCAGTGCCTGCTGGTCGCTCATCAGCGAGGTGAGCAGCAGGAAGACGAACGGCAGCACGAAGAAGAGCGCGGCCGCGACGCCGAGCGCGTGCACGGCGATCCAGTTCAGCAGCGCCCTGCGGCGCGCGGTGCGTTCGGGCGGGGTGGCCGGGCCGGGCGCCGGTACGGTCGTCTTCACGGGGTCGAGAACCTGTGCCACGTCACCCACCTGCCTGGATCAGCCCGCTGCGGCGCCGCATCAGCAGTGCGGTGAACGCCATGGCGAGGACGAAGAGAATGAGTGCGACCACGCAGGCGGAACCGTAGTCGAAGCGCTGGAAGCCGAGGTTGTAGACCACCTGCGGCAGCGTCAGTGTCGACTTGTCGGGATAGCCGGGCTCGAACTGCTGCCCGGAGCCGCCGATCACGCCGGAGGCGACCTTCCCCGCCACGAACGGCTGGGTGTAGTACTGCATCGTCTGGATGATCCCGGTGACCACCGCGAACAGGATGATCGGCGAGATGTTCGGCAGCGTGACGAAGCGGAAGCGCTGGAACGAGGACGCCCCGTCCAGCTCCGCCGCCTCGTACTGCTCCTTCGGCACGTCGAGCAGCGCGGCCATGAAGATCACCATCAGGTCGCCCACCCCCCACACCGCGAGCGCGGTCAGGGCCGGCTTGGACCAGGTGGCGTCGGTGAACCAGCCCGGCGTGGGCAGCCCCAGCTCGCCGAGGAACGAGTTGACCGGCCCGGTGCCGGGGTTGAGCAGGAAGGCGAAGCAGAGGGTCGCCGCCACGGGCGGGGCCAGGTAGGGCAGGTAGAACAGGGTGCGGAAGACCCCGGTGCCGGTCTTGATCTTCGTGATCAGCAGTCCGATGCCGAGACCGAACACCACCCGGCAGCTGACCATGACCACGACCAGCCAGAGCGTGTTGCGCAGCGCCGGCCAGAACAGCGGGTAGTCGTTGAGGACGAACGACCAGTTCTTCAGCCCGCTGAACTCGGGGGGCGTGAAACCGTCGTAGCTGGTGAAGGAGAAGTAGACCGTGGAGATCAGCGGGTAGGCGAAGAAGACGCAGAACCCGATCAGCCACGGCGACATGAAGGCCGCGGTCCTCAGCGCCGAGCGGCGGCGCCTGGCGGCGAGCGTCGGGTGACGGCGCCCCGGACGGAGCGTGTGGGTGCTCATCGCGGTACTACTTCGCCTGCTCGATCGCCGCGTCGATCTCCGCGGCGGTCTTCTTCAGGCCCGCCGCGATGTCCTTCTGCCTGCCCTTCTCGATGTCGAACCCGAGGTTCTGCAGGGACACCAGGTACGCGCCGCCGTTCACCGAGGGCGGGGTGGTGGTGCTGTCCGGGTGCGCGGCGATGTCCAGGAAGGTCTTGAAGCGCGGGTCGTACTTCAGCTTCGGCGACTTCAGCGCCGCCAGGGTGGAGGGCACGTTGTGGATGGCGTTGGCGAAGTTCACCACCGCGTCGGTGTCGGTGGTCATGAACTTCACCAGCTCCCAGGCCGCGTTCTGCTTCTCGGAGGTGGCGGCGATGCCGGCGATGGTGCCGGTCAGGTAGCCCTTGCCGTAGGTGTCGGCCTGGTCGTCGGCGACGGGCATCGGGGCGACGCCGATCTCGAAGTCCGGCTTCGCCTCCTCGGCCATCCCCAGCCGCCACTCGCCGTCCAGCTGCATGGCCACCTGGCCGGTGTGGAACGGGTGCTTGGCGCCCCACTCGTCGCCGAGCGAGGTGCGGAACCTCTCCAGCTTCTCGTACCCGCCCAGGCCGTCGACCAGCTTCTTCTGGGTGCTCAGCATGTCGGCGAACGACGGGTCCTTCGCGATGTTCGACTTGCCGTCCGCGTCGAAGTACTCCGGGTCCCAGCCGCCGAGGTAGTGCTCGGTCGTCGTCTCGTAGCCGTGGTAGTTCGGCATGAAGCCGAGCCGCTCGTACGAGTCGCCCCTGGTCTTCGTCAGCTTCTTGGCGACCTCGGCCAGCTGCGACCAGGTCCGGGGCGGTTCGGTGATGCCGGCCTCCTCGAACGCGTCCTTGTTGTAGTAGAGGCCGTAGGCGTCGCCGAGCAGCGGCACGGTGCACCGCACGCCGTCGAACTGCGTGTACTCGTTCATCGCCTTCGGGAAGGTCTTCTCCGGGTCGATGCCGTCCTTCTTCAGGAACGGGTTCAGGTCGACGAACGCCTTCGACGAACAGAACTTGCCGACGTTGTTCGTGGTGAACGAGGAGACGACGTCCGGGGCCTTCGAACCGCCCGCCCGCAGCGCCTGGTTGATCTTGTCGTCGGTCATGTTGCCGACGACCTTCACGTGGATGTTGGGGTGCGCCTTCCGGAAGGCGTCGACCGTCGCCCGGATCGCCTTCACCTCGCTCGGGTTGATCCAGCCGTGCCAGAAGGTGATGGTCGTCTCCTTGGACGGATCATCGCCGGCACCGGAGCTGCTCTGGCCGGTACAGGCCGAGGCGAACAGAGAGAGGGCGGCGGTCGCGGCGAGCGCGACGGCCGACTTCCGGCGGTTTCCGGACATGGAGGTGCCTCCCGATGAGGATGAGGGCGGGGAAAGGACGGGCGGGGGGAAGGGACGGGCGGTTCGGCGGGACGTGTCTCAGCGGGACGTGTCGAAGACCTCGTCGCGCGTGGTGACGAGGGCGCTCTCCAGCGCGCCGCGCAGCACGGGACGGTGCGTCACCTCACCGGCGATCAGCCGGGGCCGGGAGGCGGCCAGTTCGGACAGCTCGGACTCCACCCGGCCGCGCAGCGGTTCCCCGCCGGCCGCGATCACCTCGCCGGACAGCACGACGACCTCCGGGTCCAGCACGGCGGTCATCGAGGCGAGCCCGGTCGCGATCCCGGTGGCGAACAGATCGAGCAGCCGGGGGTACGGGCCGTCCTCGCCGGCCTGCGCGGCTTCGGCGGCGCGCGCCAGCAGCCGGGCCGCGACCTCGTGGTGGGTGCCGGGGGCGCGGATCAGCTCGTCGTCGATGCCCAGCTCCCGGCCCAGCCGGGCCAGCACCTGCGCCCCCGCCAGCTCCTGGAAGCCGCCCGCGTTCACCTTGGTGACCTGACGGACCAGCGGGGCGCCCGGCACCGGCAGGAAACCGACCTCGCCCGCGCCGCCGGTGAAGCCGCGGTGCAGCCGTCCGTTGATGACGAGGGCGGCGCCGAGCCCCTCCTCGTTCCACAGCAGGACGAAGTCCTCGTGCCCGCGCGCGGCACCGAGGCGCTGCTCGGCCACCGCGACCAGGTTCACGTCGTTCTCGTACTCCACCGGCATCGGCAGGAAGGCGGCCAGCTCCTCCAGCAGCGTGGGGGAGTGCCAGCCCGGCAGGTGCGAGGCGTACCGCAGCCGGCCGGTGCCGGGGTCGAAGGCGCCGGGGGTGCCGATGACGATCCGGTGCACGTCGGACCGGGTGAGCCCGGCGTCCTTGACCGCCCCGTCCAGCGCCTCCGCCACCTGCCGCACCACGCTGTCGGCGCGCCGCCCGGGGGTGCGCAGCTCGAACTGCCCGACGGTCTGCCCGGTCACGTCGGCGACGGCGGCGACGATCCGGCGGGCGGTCACGTCCAGCCCCGCGACATGGGCGGCCCGCGCGTTCACCCCGTACAGCTGGGCGTTGGGCCCCGGACGCCCGGCCACGGTCCCGGTCGCGACCACCAGCCCGGCTGCCTCCAGCCGCGCCAGCAACTGCGAGGCGGTGGGCTTGGACAGCCCGGTCAGCTTCCCGATCCGGGTCCGCGAGAGCGGCCCGTGCTCCAGCAGCAGGTCGAGGGCGGCCCGGTCGTTCATGGCGCGCAGAACGCGGGGGGTTCCCGGTGTGGTTCC
Organism: Streptomyces sp. ML-6; assembly: GCF_030116705.1. Taxonomy (NCBI): domain Bacteria; kingdom Bacillati; phylum Actinomycetota; class Actinomycetes; order Kitasatosporales; family Streptomycetaceae; genus Streptomyces; species Streptomyces sp. ML-6. The sequence goes on along the minus strand of NZ_JAOTIK010000001.1, from coordinate 2,396,507 downwards.
GGCCATGCGTACGGCACCTGCCCTCTGTTAGGAAAGTTTCCTATTTGGTGAGAGGACCGTATGCGCGCGTAACCGGGCCGTCAATGGGGGGAGCCGCGGTGGCAACCAAAGCGTTACCCGGGACACTTCCGGAACACACGGGTCCAGGAGGGCGCGCTCTTCACTGCATTGTGCGTCGACGCAGTTGAGGGGACCGGGCGTGCCCTCCGCACGGTGCCCCGTGCCTCTCGTCCCTGACGCACCGTGTCCCCGGCCGGTGGTGACCGGGCGGGGACACGGGACGAGCGGTACGGGCCGGACGATTCGGGGCGCTGCTACTTCCCCTTGTTCAGCGGCGGGGTGATCGGGGCCGTGGCCAGGGACTGGGGGGAGGTGGCCGAGGCGTAGGCGGACGGGGCGGCGACGGAGGCCGCGGGGTCGGGGGCGGCGGATTCCTCGGCCTGGGCCGGGACGCCGCCGACGATGCGGATGCCCGCCTCGTCGAAGGCCCGCTTGATCCGCCAGCGCAACTCGCGCTCCACGCCCAGCGACTTGCCGGGCATCGTCTTCGCGGAGACCCGGACCGTCATCGAGTCCAGGAGCACGGAGTCCAGACCCAGCACCTCCACCGGGCCCCAGAGCCGCTCGGACCAGGGCTCCTCCTTGGCCATGGCCTCGGCGGCCTCGGTGATGACCGCACGGACCCGGTCCAGGTCCTCGGTGGGACGCACCATCACATCGACGCCGGCCGTGGACCAGCCCTGGCTGAGGTTGCCGATCCGCTTCACCTCGCCGTTGCGGACGTACCAGATCTCGCCGTCGGCGCCGCGCAGCTTCGTGACCCGCAGGCCGACCTCGATGACCTCGCCGGAGGCGACGCCCGCGTCGATGGTGTCGCCCACCCCGTACTGGTCCTCCAGGATCATGAAGACGCCGGACAGGAAGTCGGTGACCAGGTTGCGCGCGCCGAAACCGATCGCCACACCGGCCACACCGGCGGAGGCCAGCAACGGGGCCAGGTTGATCTGGAACGCGCCCAGGATCATCAGGACGGCCGTGCCGAGGATCAGGAACGACGCGACCGAGCGGAGTACCGAACCGATCGCCTCCGAGCGCTGGCGGCGGCGTTCCGCGTTGACCAGCAGCCCGCCCAGCGTGGTGCCCTCGACCGCCTGGGCACTGCGGTTCATCCGTTCTATGAGCTTGGTGAGAGCGCGCCGGACCGCGATGCGCAGCATGATCGCGATCGCCGCGATGAGCACGATGCGCAGACCTGTGCTCAGCCAGGTGGACCAGTTCTCCTCCACCCAGCTCGCGGCGTGGCCGGCCTGTTCGGCGGCTTCGCCCAACGAACCGACGGGCTCGGGTGACGGGGCTGCGGCCGCCAGGGCGGACAGGGACACGGCGGAACCTCCAGATGGACTACGGCAGACCAACCACACTAACGGGGCATCGCACGCGGTCCAGGGGCGCGCCCGGGGCGGGAGAAGCACCCCGGGAGCGGAAACGGAGGACGGAACGAGGCAGAGGGGCACAGCCCGCCGGGGCGGCGTGTGGCCGATCGCACACCACGCGCGCCCCCCACCGGGGCCGGACCGGAAGCTCCCGCTCCGGCGTGCGCCCGGGGCGCGGGCGGGGGCCTGCGGGGGGCCGGCGGCGGAAAAATCCTTCCGGCCCGTTACCTGCACGTGGTGGCGCTCCGACCAGGCAGGAGTAGAAACTGAGATCGGATCGTCCCGGCGCGAGCCACGCGCCGCCGGCGTACAAGGAGGCATCCACCGTGCCGCATGTCCTGGTTCTCAACGCGTCGTACGAACCACTCGGCGTCGTACCGCTCCGCCGCGCGCTCGTTCTCGTCCTCGAAAACAAGGCGATCTGCCTGGAAGAGTCCGGCGCCTTCATGCACAGTGCCACCCGGGCCGTCCCGGCCCCCAGCGTCGTCCGCCTGAAGCGGTTCGTACGCGTCCCCTACCGGGGGCCCGTACCGCTGACCCGCAGGGCGCTCTTCGCCAGGGACGGGGGACGCTGCATGTACTGCGGTGCCGCCGCGTCCAGTATCGACCACGTGATTCCGCGCAGCCGCGGCGGACAGCACTCCTGGGACAACGTGGTGGCGGCCTGCCGCCGCTGCAACCACGTCAAGGCGGACCGGCACCTGCCGGAGCTCGGCTGGCGGCTGCACCAGCAACCCGCCCCGCCCACGGGGCTCGCCTGGCGGATCATCGGCACGGGGCATCGCGACCCGCGCTGGTTGCCGTACTTGCAACCGTTCGGCGCGGACGACGCGATGGCCCGGATCGACGGCATATCGGCCTGAGATCCGGGCCATCGTCGTCCCCGGGGCCGGGCAGGGGGCCCGGGGAGGTCAGGGATCTCGGAGCGGTCAAGGATGCCCCGAACCCGGGCGCGTGCCGGGTCCTGCGGAGTGCGGGTGCGCCGGGCATCCCCGGGGCGCAGGGGGCGGTGTGGCGGGCAGGCCGTGGTGCCGGGTGTGGTGCGCGGGGCAGGCCGTGGCCGCCGGGGGCGGTGTGGCGGGCATCTCTCGCGGTGCGGAGCGCGTGCCGGACGCCCCGTGACGTCTGTGCGTGCGGTGTCCCGCGGCCGGAGGGTGTGCCGGGGCCCGTGAGGCCGGTCCGGCCTGCTCCGGCCGGGAGTCCTACCCCTCGTCGGCGACGGCGTACGCCTCCACGGACCACAGCGAGTAGCCGAACTCGGTGCCCCGGGCATCGCCCTGGACCCTGAGGAAGCGGGTGTCCTTCGCGTCCATCCGGACCGACTCGTGCCCGCCCCCGCCCTCCCGGACGGTGGCCGCCGTGCGCCAGTTGCGGCCGTCGGAGGAGACCTGGACGCGGTAGCGGGAGGCGTACGCGTCCTGCCAGTGCAGCACCACCTTGCCGACCCGGGTGGTTCGGGGCAGCTCCGCCTGCCACCAGGCGCCGTCCTCGACGGGCGAGGACCAGCGGGTCCCCGGATCGCCGTCCGTGGCGGCCGACGCCGGGAAGTCGGGCGTCTCGTCGCCGGACGAGGACGCGGTGGCGGTGCGCAGCAGGTCGGGGCCGCCGGTGGGCGGGAACGCCCGGACGGTGAGCGTGCTGCGCTCGTCGCCGAAGCCGATCGGCACCTCGTACTCGCCGGCCGGGGTGCCCGCCGGGACCGTGATCTCGACGGGAACGGCGGTGTGCGAACCGCGCGGCACCCTCGTTTGCTTGGGGACGCTCACCTCGATGCCCTCGGGCGCCTTCGCGGTGAGCTCGCCCCGCACCTCGGCGGGGCGCCGGGCGGCCAGGTGCGCCTCGACCCGCTGCGGACCGCCGCCGATCACGGCGTCCGTCTCGCCGCGCACGAGATCGAGCCGGGCGGCGGGCTCGTCCCCGAACCAGGGCACGAGCGCCCGCACGTCCAGGGGCCGCGACGGCGTGCTCCCGCCGGCCCCGTCGCCCGCCCGGCTCCCGGGCACGAACGGCGGCAGGGAGCCCGTGACGACGGAGGGCGTCACCGGGACCTCCGCGGGACGGCTGATCCGGATCGCGTCGGCCCGCAGCCCCTTGGCCGCCCTCTGGGTCCAGCCGGTCTCCGACAGCGTGCCGAGCGTGCGCCAGCCCTCGCCGGGCACATGGGCCTCCAGCGTCGCCCCCGCCACCGAGCCGCTGCCCGGCGCGGTCATCGCCGTCACCGTCTCCACCGGGCGGGGCCGGTTCAGCCGGACCGTGTAGCCGTCCGGCGTCCTCGAGACCGTACCGGCGTCGCGGTCCGCGCCCGTCCAGGCGTCCGCCTCCCGGCGCACCCGGTCCAGGAACGGCCCGAGGACCCCCTTGCCGACCGTCGCACCGCCCGCCTTCACGGCCTTGTGCACCGGCTCCAGCGCCAGCGACGCCCGCCACGCGGCGGCGCCGTCACCGCGCGCCTGGGCGCCCAGCAGATCGACGGCCAGTTCGCCCGCCCGGCCGTACCGGGACAACTGCTCGCTCCACGGCCGCACTTCCTCGCCCAGCCGCCCCTCCGCCACGCCCGCCAGCCGCTCCGGGGCCCGGCGCATCACGGTGAACGCAGCCCGCAGCTCGCGGGCCGCCTCGTCCCGCGCCGCGGCGTCCTCGCCGGTGCGGGACTTCCAGAACGCGGCCAGCAGCGGCCGCAGGTACGCCGACTCGTCACCGCCCAGCACGGACGCGGCGCTGTTCCCGGCCAGCGCGCGCAGCGCGTCCCCGGTGCGCGCGTCGCCGCCCGCCAGGTCGTCGATCGCCGCCCGCCAGGACTCCTGCGGCCGGTAGCCCCGCGGGTTCCAGGCGAAGTCGGCAGCGGTGAACAGCGGGATGCGGGATGCGGAGGACTGCTCCATCGCGTTGGCGAGCAGCGCCGCGGAACCGCTCGCCACCGCCGGGTCCCGGCCGGTGTACGGGCCGAGGAAGAGCCGGTCCTGGGCGTAGTCGTTGACCGGGTAGTTGTCCAGCGTGACCAGCGGGTGCCGGAACGCGGCGCGGGCCCCGGCCAGTTCCCCGCCGGTGATGGTCCGCGGCACGACCCCGACCCCGGTCCAGGCCACATGGACCCGGTCGTCCAGCTCCTCGGCGAGCGCCGTGCGGTACTCGGTCGCCCCGTCCTGGTAGAACTCCGTCGGCATCACCGACAGCGGCGGCGCGTCCGGGTGACGGTCCGCGAGGTGCCGGGCCACCGCGCTCGCCACCCGCGCCTGCGCCCGGGCCGCGGCCTCGGGGCCCCGGCCGAAGGCGTCGGCGTCGGCGTCGCAGTGCCACTCGCTGTAGCTGACGTCCTGGAACTGGAGCTGGAAGGCCCGCACCCCCAGCGCCCACATCGCATCGAGCTTCTTCGTCAGCGCCCGCACGTCGTCGTCCGACGACATGCACATGGCCTGACCGGGCGAGACGGCCCAGCCGAGCGTCACGTGCGCCGCCCGCGCCCGCTCGGCCAGCGCCCGGAAGTCGGCGCGCCGGTCGGCCGGGTACGGGTCGCGCCAGCGGGCCTGCCGGTACGGGTCGTCGCCCGCCGCGTACAGGTACCTGTTCTGCTTCGTGCGCCCCATGAAGTCGATCTGCGCCAGCCGCTCCTCGCGGGACCACGGCTGCCCGTAGAAGCCCTCGGCCATGCCGCGCACGGCGGTGGCGGGCCAGTCCCGGACGGTCACCCCGGCGACCTCGCCGCCCCGGATCAGCTGACGCAGCGTCTGCACGCCGTGGAAGAGGCCGTCCTCGCCGACGCCGTCGAGGGCGACGGTGTCCCGGCCCCCGGCCCGGCCGACCGCGATCCGGTAGCCGCCGGAGGGCAGATCGCCGCGGGCGGGGGCGCGCAGGGCGCGCAGCGCGTCCCGGGCGCCGTCGCCGCCGAGCCGGACGACCGGGCCGCGGCCGGGCAGGGACTCGTGGACGGTCCGCACGCCCGCGTCCCGCAGCACCCGGCGCAGCGCGTCGACCGCGTACGGATCGGCGTGCGCGTCGGCGACGAGGGTGGCCTCGGAGGTGAGCGGCACGGACCGGCCCGAGGTCTCGACGGACTGCGGCCGGGGCCACACCGCGGGCGGCGTCCCGCCCGCGCGGTCGGGCGTGGTGGCGGCGGGGGAGGAGCCGGGCCCCGGAGGGGCCGCGACGGCGGCCGGGGCCTGGGCGGAGAACAGTCCGCCGAACACGGCCACCGCGATGGCCGCCGCCTGCCCCCTGCGTGTGAGCCGCATTGCTCTCCTCACCTCGTGCCCGCCATGGGCTCCGAGCCCACCACCCGCGTGCGAGGGTGTCAATGCGCGTGGTTGTTGTGCCGGAAATGCCCGGTACGACGGGTGGGGTGAGGGGTGGTCGGCCGGAGGCGGGCGGCCTCAAGGATGACGCCGGATGGCCGAAAACGGCGAACAACTTACGGAGAAACGGCCCCGGGGGAACGGAATGTGACCCGGAGCACGTTGAACTCGTTGTGGTAACGCCTACGTCTGTGGCAGGGCCCACGGGGTAGGCCTGCCGTGTCCTGCTTCCCCCACGGCCAGGAGGCCGCCATGCCCGCAGCCGCGCAGCTTCTGCTCTCCGCCCTCTCCGGACAGGTCCCTTCCCCCGCCGCCCCGCCGGCCGATCCGGTCCCGGACGCCGGCCCCGGACCGCTGACCAGCGAGCCGCCGCTCGGTGACGCGATACCCCTGACCAGCGAGCCGCCGCTCGCCGACGTCACCCCCCTGACCAGCGAACCCCCGCTCGCCGTCAACGCTCCGCTGACCAGCGAGCCGGCCACCTCCGGCGGCGTGTGGGGCCCGTAGTCCCCAGGAGTCCGCATGGGCTTGACCCGGCTCGCCGCACTGCACGGCGTCGCCACCTCCCACTCCCCGTCCGCCGATCCGGCGGTCCCCGTCCCCGACGACACGGTCGTCGCCGTGCTCGCCGCGCTCGGCGTGGACGCCACCACGCCCGAAGCGGTACGGGAATCGCTCGCCGCCGCCGAGTCGGCGGCCCGTTCCCGGCTGCTCCCGCCGACCGTGGTGGTGTGGGCCGGGGAGCCGCTGCCGCCCGCCCTGACCGGCCTGCCGCCCGGCACCACGCTCGACATCCGGCTGGAGGACCCCGGCGCGCCACCGGTCCCGCGCACCCGCGTCCCGGCCGGGCGGATGGAGTCGGCCGGGCGAACGGATCCGGCCGGACGGATGGAGTCGGCCGTTTCGCGACCGGCCGCTCCGCAGGCGGCCGTTCCGCAACCGGCCGCCGGGGCGCGCGACGTGGGGGCGGGCGACGCCGGGGCGGGCCCACCGGTGACCCCCGCCTGGTGGCCGGAGCCGCCGTTCGGGGTGCACCGGCTGACCGTGCGCGCGCCGGGCGGCCCGGCCGCCGCCTGCACGCTCGTCGTCGCCCCGCCCCGGGCGCCCGCCCCGCCCGCCCGCGCCCACGGCTTCCTGGTCCAGCTCTACTCCCTGCTCTCCGCCCGCTCCTGGGGCATGGGCGACCTCGGGGACCTCGCCGACCTCGCCACCTGGTCCGGGCGGGCCCTCGGCGCCGGCTTCGTCCAGGTCAACCCGCTGCACGCCGCCGTGCCCGGCGACCCCACCGACCCGTCCCCGTACCGCCCCTCGTCACGGCGCTTCCCCGACCCCGTCCACCTGCGTGTCGAGGACATCCCCGAGTACGGGTACGTGACCGACCGCGGCGCCCTCGACGACCTGCGTCGGAGAGCCGCCTCGCTCACCGGCACGGTCCTGGACAAGGGCGCCCTGATCGACCGTGACGCCGTCTGGGAACTCAAGCGCCGAGCACTCGAACTGGTACGGGAGGTGCCCCTCACCCCGGGCCGCCGCGCCGCGTACTGCGACTTCCTGGCCGCACAGGGACGGGCCCTGGAGGACCACGCCCTGTGGTGCGCCCTCGCCGAGGTGCACGGCCCCGACTGGCACACCTGGCCCGCCGCCCTCCGCGACCCCCGCTCCCGGGAGACCGCCCGTGCCCGCGGCGAACTCCTGGACCGGGTCGACTTCCACTGCCGGCTCGCCTGGCTGACCGACGGCCAGCTCGCCGGGGCCCAGCGCGCCGCCCTGGACGCGGGCATGCCCGTCGGCATCGTCCACGACCTCGCCGTCGGCGTGCACCCCGGCGGCGCCGACAGCTGGGCCCAGCAGGACGCCCTCGCGCCCGGCATGTCCGTCGGCGCACCCCCGGACGCCTTCAACGCCCGGGGCCAGGACTGGGGCCTGCCGCCCTGGCGCCCCGACGCCCTCGCCGCCTCCGGCTACGCCCCGTACCGCGGACTGCTGCGCGGACTCCTCGCCCACGCGGGCGCGCTGCGCATCGACCACGTCATGGGCCTGTTCCGGCTCTGGTGGGTGCCCGAGGGCCGTCCGCCCACCGAGGGCACCTACGTCGGTTACGACGCGGAGGCGATGCTCGCCGTTCTCGTCCTGGAGGCGCACCGGGCCGGCGCGGTCGTGCTGGGGGAGGACCTCGGCACCGTCGAACCGGGGGTCCGCGAGGCCCTGGCCCGGCGCGGCGTCCTCGGCACCTCCGTGCTCTGGTTCGAGCGGGACTGGACGGGCACACGCCGCCCCCTGGCCCCCGAGCGGTGGCGCGCGGACTGCCTGGCCACGGTCACCACCCACGACCTGCCGTCCACCGCCGCCCGGCTGACCGGCGACCACGTGACGCTGCGCCACCGCCTCGGCCTGCTCACCCGCCCCCTGGCGGTGGAGGCGGCGGCGGACGCGACCGAGACCGCCGAATGGACCGGGCACCTCTCCCGCCTCGGCCTGCTGCCCGAGGGCGAGGGCGACGAGGAGGGCACCGTCCGCGCCCTCCACCGCTTCCTGCTGCGCACCCCCGCCCGGCTGGTCGGCGTCTGGCTCCCCGACGCGCTGGGCGACCGCCGCCCGCAGAACCTCCCCGGAACCTGGGACCAGTACCCCAACTGGCGTCTGCCCGTCGCCGACGCGGAGGGCAACCCGGTCACCCTGGAGGAACTGGCCGCCGCGCCCCGGCTGCACCGGCTGATGGAGGTCCTCGCGCCCCTGCGGAACCGGCCGCGTCCCCTCCGCGGACCCGCCCCCGAACGGGGCCGCGAATGAACCCGTACCGGACCCCGCACCGGGCCCGGTGTCGGGTCCGCGACCCCGTACGGCACCCCCGGGCGCGCGCCCGTCCAGGGCGTTCGCTACGTTTGCACCGTGGACAAGAAGAACGCTATGCGCGCCGGTGCCGTCGCGGCCGGAACGACGCTGATGATGCTGCTCATGTCGTCCCCCGCGCTCGCGCTCACCCGCGACGACGGTGACGACCCGGGACCCGGCCTGAGCGCGATGGAGACCATCGGCCTCTACGTCGTGGCACCCATCGTGCTGTTCCTGGTCATCACGGGCCTGGTCATGGTCCTCGACAAGTCCAGGAAGCAGGCCTAGGACCCCGCAGGTCCGGGCCGCCCGGACGCCGACGGACGACCCCGTACGGCGGACAACGGCCCGGCGGCCGGACCCGGCCCCGCTCCTTCCGCGTGCGCCGCGGGTACTCGTACCGCGCGGCGCCCACGCATGTCCGGAACACGGCACGCCCCCGGCCGATCGGGCACGGGGCCGCCCGTGGGACTGCGGGTAGGTTTCGGCCATGACCGAGTGGGACCTCAAGAAGCTCCGCATCCTGCGCACCCTGCGCGACCGGGGCACGGTCACCGCCACCGCGGAGGCCCTGCTGATGACCCCGTCCGCGGTCTCGCAGCAACTGTCCAACCTGTCCAGGCAGCTCGGCGTACCGCTCCTGGAGGCCCGGGGCCGACGGGTCCGGCTCACCGACGCCGCCCACCTCGTCCTGCGTCACGCCGAGGCCGTCTTCGCCCAACTGGAGCGCGCCGACGCCGAACTGACCGGCTATCTGCGCGGTGAGGCCGGCGAGGTGCGGATCGCGGCGTTCTCCACGGCGGTGCCCGCCCTCGTGGTCCCCGCCGTCCGGCGGCTGCGCGCCGAGGACCGCCCGGGGCCCGGCGTCCGGGTCCGGGAGGCGGAGGCCGCGCAGGCGTACGAGCTCCTGGCGGCCGGCGAGGTGGACCTCGCGCTGTCCCTCGCCGCGCACGCCCCGACCGCCCGCGACCCCCGGTTCACCGTGCTGCCCCTGCTCGCGGACCGCCTGGACGTGGCGCTGCCCGCGGACCACCGCCTCGCCGCCGCGCCCGCCCTCCGCCTGGCCGACCTCTCCGGCGACCCGTGGATCTTCGGCGGCTCGGGCCCCTGGTCGCAGATCACCACCACCGCGTGCGAGGCCGCCGGTTTCGTGCCCGAACAGGCGCACAGCGCCTCCGGCTGGACGGCGATCCTGGCCATGGTCGAGGCGGGCATGGGCGTCGCGCTGGTCCCGCGCATGGCCTCGGCGCAACGGTGCGTCCGGGACGGCGTGGTGATGCGCGCGCTCGACGCCGACCAGCCGCGCCGCCACGTGGTGGCGGCGGTGCGGCACGGCGCCGAACGGGGCCCCGCGGTGGTCCGGGTCCTGGCGGCGCTCACCGCGGTCGCCGAATCGTTCACTTCAACTGAATAGACGATGCAAAAACATTCGATGGACCTGACGGTTCGTTCGCCGCGACAGTGTGCGCATGACCTTCGACCAGGATGAGAACCACCACGACGATCCCCACGCCAACGACGCGGCCCCGTACGGCGGCGGCGACCCGTACGCCGACTACCGCACCACCGACCTCCCCTTCACCGAGCTCGTCGACCTCGCCGACCGCCGGCTCGGCGCGGGTGTGATCGCCGCCAATGACGAGTTCTTCGCCCAGCGGGAGAACCTCCTGCTCCGGGAACGCGCGGTCTTCGACCCCGAGCACTTCGGCCACAAGGGCAAGATCATGGACGGCTGGGAGACCCGCCGCCGACGCGGCGCCGACGCCGACCACCCGTTCCCCGCCCCGGACGAGCACGACTGGGCCCTGATCCGGCTCGGCGCCCCGGGCATCATCCGCGGCATCGTCGTCGACACCGCCCACTTCCGCGGCAACTACCCGCAGCGCGTGTCGGTCCAGGCGACCTCGGTCGAGGGCACCCCCGGCCCCGGGGAACTCCTCGCCGACGACGTGAAGTGGGAGGAGATCGTCCCGCCGACCCCCGTGCGCGGCCACGCCGCCAACGGCTTCGAGATCACCGGCGGACGCCGCTGCACCCATGTCCGGCTGTGCCAGCACCCCGACGGCGGCATAGCCCGCCTCCGCGTCCACGGCGAGGTCGTCCCCGACCCGGCCTGGCTCGCCGCGCTCGGCACGTTCGACCTGATCTCGGTCCTGAACGGCGGAAGTTACGAGGACGCCTCGGACCGCTTCTACTCCTCGCCGACCCAGATCATCCTGCCCGGCACCTCGCGCAAGATGGACGACGGCTGGGAGAACCGCCGCCGCCGGGTCCGCGGCACCAACGACTGGGTCCGCTTCCGCCTCCCCGCCCAGGGAGCGGTCCGCGCGGTCGAGATCGACACGGCCTGCCTCAAGGGCAACGCGGCCGGCTGGATCGCCCTCCAGGGCCGCAACGGCGAGACCGGCGAATGGTTCGAGATCATCCCCCGCACCCGGCTCCAGCCCGACGCCCTGCACCGCTTCCCGCTCCGGGCCCGGGCGATCGTCACCCACGTCCGGCTCGACGCCTTCCCGGACGGCGGCGTCGCCCGGATGCGCCTGCACGGCAGCCTGACGGAGACCGGCGCGGCCGAACTGGCCCGCCGCCACGAGGAGTCGAGCGCCTGACCCGTCGCCCGGGGAGTCGAGTGCCTGACCCGGCCCCGTACCCCCCGCTCCCGCCCGTCGGACGGCTGCGCGACGGCGCCCCTCCGACGGGCGGGTCTCCACACCGGAGGCACCCGGCCGGGCTCCACGGGGGAGGACCGGGCCGGGTGTCACGGACCGACCGGGTGCCCCGGACCGCACGGGCGGTCCGGGGCAGACGGTCTCCGGGCGGTCTCCGGGCGGCCGTTACACCGTGGCCGCAGCCGCGTCCGCCGCCCGGGCCCTGAGCGCGCGCTCCACGCCCGCACGGGACTCCGACATCAGCCGGCGCAGGGCCGCGCCCGGCTCGGCCGAGGCCAGCCAGGCGTCCGTGGCGTCCAGGGTCTCCTGCGAGACCTGGAAGGACGGGTAGAGGCCGATCGCGATCTGCTGCGCCATCTCATGGCTGCGCGAGTCCCAGACGCCCTTGACCGACGCGAAGAACTTCTCCGTGTACGGGGCCAGCAGTTCGCGCTGGTCGGACTGGACGAGGCCGGCGATGACCGCCTCCTGGAGGGAGTTCGGCAGCTTGTCGGACTCGACGACCGAGGCCCACGCCTCCGCCTTCGCCTCCTCGGTGGGGCGGGCCGCACGGGCGGTCGCCGCGTGGCGCTCGCCCGCCGCCGTCCTGTCCCGCTCGTACTCGGCGGCGATCCCGTCCTCCTCCATGAGGCCGGTCGCGGCGAGCCGCTCGACGAACGCCCAGCGCAGCTCCGCGTCGACGGCCAGGCCCTCGATCACCTCCCGTCCGTCCAGCAGCGCCTGCAGCAGATCCGTCTGCTGCGGGGTGCGGGCGGTCGCCGCGAAGGCACGGGCCCAGGCCAGCTGGTGGTCGCTGCCCGGCTCCGCCGCGCGCAGGTGCGCCAGCGTCGCCTCGGTCCACCGGCTCAGCCCGGCCTCGCGCCACTCCGGTGCCGCGTACAGGTCCAGCGCCAGCTTCACCTGACGGTGCAGCGACTGGACGACGCCGATGTCCGACTCCTTGCCGATCCCGGAGAGCACCAGCTCCAGGTAGTCCCGGGTCGCCAGCTCGCCGTCCCGGGTCATGTCCCAGGCGGAGGCCCAGCACAGGGCCCGGGGCAGGGACTCGGTGAAGTCGCCCAGGTGCTCGGTGACCACGCGCAGCGACTCCTCGTCGAGCCGGACCTTCGCGTACGACAGGTCGTCGTCGTTGAGCAGGATCACGGCGGGACGGGCGGTGCCGGCCGGGAACGGCACGACGGTGCGCGGGCCGTCGACGTCCAGCTCGATCCGGTCGGTGCGGACCAGCTTGCCGCCGGCGTCGAGGTCGTAGCAGCCGATGGCGATGCGGTGCGGGCGCAGCGTCGGCTCGCCCTTGGCACCGGCGGGGAGGGCCGGGGCCTCCTGAAGGACTGCGAAGGACGTGACGTGGCCGTTCCCGTCCGTCTCGATCTCCGGGCGCAGGATGTTGATGCCCGCGGTCTCCAGCCACGCCTTCGACCAGGTCTTCAGGTCGCGGCCGGAGGTCTCCTCCAGCGCGCCCAGCAGGTCCGACAGCCGGGTGTTGCCGAACGCGTGCGCCTTGAAGTACGCCTGGACGCCCTTGAAGAACTCCTCCATGCCGACGTACGCCACCAGCTGCTTCAGGACCGAGGCGCCCTTGGCGTACGTGATGCCGTCGAAGTTGACCAGCACGTCGTCCAGGTCACGGATGTCGGCCATGATCGGGTGCGTGGACGGCAGCTGGTCCTGGCGGTAGGCCCAGGTCTTCATGGAGTTGGCGAACGTGGTCCAGGAGTGCGGCCACTTCGAGCCCTCGGCGTACGCCTGGCAGGCGATCGAGGTGTACGTGGCGAACGACTCGTTCAGCCACAGGTCGTTCCACCACTCCATGGTCACGAGGTCGCCGAACCACATGTGGGCCAGCTCGTGCAGGATGGTCTCGGCCCGCGTCTCGTACGCCGCGTCCGTCACCTTCGACCGGAACACGTACTGGTCGCGGATGGTGACCGCGCCCGCGTTCTCCATCGCGCCCGCGTTGAACTCCGGGACGAAGAGCTGGTCGTACTTGGCGAACGGGTAGGCGTAGTCGAACTTCTCCTGGAACCAGTCGAAGCCCTGCCGCGTGACGTCGAAGACCGCGTCCGCGTCGAGGAACTCGGCCAGCGACGGACGGCAGTAGATGCCGAGCGGCACGGACTGGCCGTCCTTCTCGTAGCTGCTGTGCACCGAGTGGTACGGGCCGACGATCAGGGCCGTGATGTACGTCGAGATGCGCGGCGTCGGCTCGAAGGACCAGACGTCGTCCTTCGGCTCGGGCGTCGGCGAGTTCGAGATCACGGTCCAGCCGGACGGGGCCTTCACGGTGAACCGGAAGGTCGCCTTCAGGTCGGGCTGCTCGAAGCTCGCGAAGACCCGGCGGGCGTCCGGCACCTCGAACTGGGTGTAGAGGTACGCCTGCTGGTCCACCGGGTCGACGAAGCGGTGCAGGCCCTCACCGGTGTTGGTGTACGCGCAGTCGGCGACGACCCGCAGCTCGTTGGAGCCCGCGACCAGGTGCGGCAGCGTGATGCGGGAGTCGCGGAACACGGCCGCGACGTCGAGCGATTTCCCGTTCAGCTCGACCTCGTGCACGGCGGGCGCGACCAGGTCGATGAACGTCTCCGCACCGGCTTCGGCGGAGTCGAAGCGCACGGTGGTCACGGACCGGTAGGTGCCGCCCTCCTGCGCTCCGGAGAGGTCGAGATCGATCTCGTACGCGTCCACGGTCAGCAGGCGCGCCCGCTCCTGTGCCTCTTCGCGGGTCAGATTCGTGCCAGGCACGCGGTCATCTCCTTGGGATGTGACGTTTTCGGTCATCCTTCCACGTCGCGGGGCTCGGTGGGGTGGCCATACGGGTGCCACCGTCAGTAGCATCGAAGGTATGAAGATCAGTGTGAGTCTGCCGCAGGAGGATGTCGCCTTCCTCGACGAGTACGCCGCGAAGACCGACGCCGATTCCCGGTCCGCGGTGGTGCACGCCGCGATCGAGCTGCTGCGCGCCTCGAATCTGGAGGCCGACTACGAGGCGGCGTTCGCGGAATGGGACGCGAGCGAGGACGCCGAACTCTGGGACCGCACGGTCGGGGACGGAATCGCGGATGCGTAGGGGAGACATCCACCTGGTCGATCTGGAGCCGGCCGGGGGGAGCGGGGCCAACGCCGGGGGGAGCGGGGCCGACAAGATCGGGCCGGCCGTGATCGTGTCCAACAACGCCGCCAACCAGGCGGTCGAGCTCAACGGCAGGGGCGTGGTCACCGTGGTGCCGCTGACGTCGAACACCTCCCGGGTCTACCCCTTCCAGGTGCTGCTCCCCGCAGCGGAGTGCGGCCTGCCGGAGGACTCGAAGGCCCGGTGCGAGCAGATTCGGGACGTCACCCCGGAGCGTGTGCTGAAGCGGATCGGCACCGTCCCCCGCCGGCGCATGACCGAGATCGACGCCGCCCTGCGACGCCACCTCGCCCTCTGAGCACACCCGGAGGAACGCATGCGAAGGGGCGGCCACCCGGTGGCCGCCCCTTTCACGTTTCGCGCGTTCGGCGTCAGCCCTTCAGCTCCGCCGCGACCAGCTCCGCGATCTGCACCGCGTTCAGCGCGGCGCCCTTGCGCAGGTTGTCGTTGGAGACGAAGAGCGCGAGGCCGTTCTCGGTGGTCTCGTCGACCCGGATGCGGCCGACGAAGGAGGCGTCCTTGCCGGCCGCCTGGAGCGGGGTGGGGATCTCGGAGAGCTCGACGCCGGGCGCGTCCTTCAGCAGCTCGTAGGCGCGCTCCACCCCGATCGGGCGGGCGAAGCGGGCGTTGATCTGGAGGGAGTGGCCGGAGAAGACCGGCACCCGGACGCAGGTGCCGGACACCTTCAGCTCCGGGATCTCCAGGATCTTGCGGGACTCGTTGCGGAGCTTCTGCTCCTCGTCGGTCTCGAAGGAGCCGTCGTCGACGATCGAGCCGGCCAGCGGCAGCACGTTGAAGGCGATCGGGCGCTTGTAGACGCCCGGCTCGGGGAACTTCACGGCCTCGCCGTCGTGGGTGAGCGCGTCGGCCTCGGCGGCGACCTCGGTCACCTGGCCGTGCAGCTCGGCGACGCCGGCCAGGCCGGAGCCGGACACGGCCTGGTAGGTGGCGACGGTCAGCGCCTGGAGGCCGGCCTCGTCGTGCAGCGGGCGCAGCACGGGCATGGCGGCCATCGTGGTGCAGTTCGGGTTGGCGATGATGCCCTTGGGGCGGTTCGCGACGGCGTGCGGGTTGACCTCGGAGACCACCAGCGGGACCTCGGGGTCCCGGCGCCAGGCGGAGGAGTTGTCGATCACCACGGCGCCCTGCGAGGCGACCTTTTCGGCGAGCGCCTTCGAGGTCGCTCCACCGGCCGAGAACAGCACGATGTCCAGCCCGGTGTAGTCGGCCGTGGCGGCGTCCTCGACGGTGATCTCCCGCCCCTGCCACTCGATGGTGGAGCCCGCGGAACGGGCGGAGGCGAAGAGTCGCAGCTCGTCGGCCGGGAACTCGCGCTCGGCCAGGATCCTGCGCATGACTGTGCCGACCTGACCGGTGGCGCCGACGATTCCGACCTTCACGGGGACTCCTTCGAACGTACGAACTGGCAAGGTTGCCGCATTCATGAAGCGTATGTCCACGACCTCCCTGTTCAATCCATTGTCCGGGGTTCGGACAGCGACCGTCCGGCCGGGCGGACACGGCAGTGGGGCGGGAGCCCGGATGAGCGCCCGCCCCACTGCCGTGCGTGTCGCACGGATCACACGGTGACCGTTACTGCGTGACCTTCTCGATCACGACGCTGCCGGTGCCCGCGGCGGTGCCGCGGCCGTTCACCAGGCTGACCTCGCCGAAGAACTGCCGGCCCTCGGGGGCGGCCCCGCCGACCAGGACCTCGGCGTCGATCTGCGCCGAGGCGCCGTTGGCCAGGTTCACGGCCTTCGACTCGTCGACCTCGATCGTGCCGAGCGACGCCGAGTAGTACACGTCGCGGTAGTCGTACGTGGTGGTGCCGGCCGGGACACTGTAGCCGTCGATCACGACGGTGTACGTGCCCGCGGCGGGCTTCACCAGGCTGACCGCCTCCTCGGAGCCGGCCGTGGTGGAGGCGCCGACCTCCTCGTCGCCCTGGTAGACGTACAGGTCCAGGTCGGCGTTGGCGTCGGAGGTGCCGCCGATGGCGACGTCCAGCTTCTCGACGCCCTCACCGATGGTGACCGTGTACTCCTGGGAGTCACCCGTCCTGATCGACGGCTTGTCGACCTTGGCCGAGCCCAGCGAACCGCCCTTCAGACGGCCCTCCAGGTCGCCCGACTCGTTGGTGACCTTCCAGTTCACCGCGGCCGGCGTGCCGACCTTCGCCTCGGCGATGGTCCGCACCGCGGGGTCGAAGGTCGCACCGAGCAGCGAGACATCCAGCTTGTACGGGTTGTCCAGCAGCGGCGACGTGCGCCGTGCCTCGACCTCGATCTCCCAGACGCCCGGCTGCGGGTCCTTGTACGAGCGCACGTCCGGACGGCAGGTGTTGGCCGGGTTCTCGTAGTTCGGGTAGCAGAAGATCGTGGAGCTGTCCTCCACCGCCACTCCGTACGGGTGGATGGAGATGAAGCGGGTCTGGCTGCCCGAGCGCAGCGCGCCCAGCGAGACCTCGAGGGTCTTGGCCCCCTCGGGCACGGTCACGAAGTACGAGTCGCTGCTGTTGCGCTGCACCGAGTCGGACGCCTTGAACGTGTAGGCGGGCTTCACGAGCTCCTTGGAGACGACCACCGTGGTGAGGATCTGCTGGTCCACACCGACGGTCCTGGCGTCGTCCACCTTCAGGATCGCGCTGTGCACGCCCGCGCTGCCCGGCTTCGCCTGGACCTTGACGGTCACGGGCTCGTCGAGCGGCAGGGAGACGGTCTTCGAGCCGAGCAGCTTGAAGGTGCCGTCGTTGTTCTTCCAGGCCAGCTTGTGCTTGACGTTCTTGTCCGGGCCCGTGGTGCGGGTGATCGTGACGTCGTACGTCTTCTTCTGGCCGGTCTTCAGGCCGCCCTCGCGGTCGTACAGGCCGGTGCCGAAGCCGGGGGTCTTCAGCGCGAAGTCGATCGCGGTGTCGACCGGGGCCTTCACCGCGTACTCGTGCGCCGGGGAGCCCTGCTTCACGATCTGCTTCCAGGCGCCGACGATGTTGATCAGACCGGAGCCCTGGGCGTGCGCGGGCACACCCTTGATGTGGGTGGCGGTGCTGGTCAGCGCGGTCCGCAGGTCGGCCGGCGGCAGCTCGATGCCCTGCTGCTTCGCGGCGGACAGCAGCAGCGCGGCCGCGCCCGCGGCCTGCGGCGAGGACATCGAGGTGCCCTGCAGCATGGAGTAGCCCGCGGGGAGCGAGTAGCCCGCCTCCTTGACCGGGCCGCCGGGCAGCCAGGTCTGGGTGGTGTTGATGGACGCGCCGGGGGCCGTCAGGATCGGCGCGAAGCCGCCGTCCTCACGCGGACCGCGCGAGGAGAAGGGCAGCATGTCGTACTTCTTGGTGACGTTCGAGCCGTAGTTGGCGGCCCACGTCTCCTTGGAGATCGACGCACCGACGGAGATGACGTGGTCGGCGAGACCGGGGTCACCGATGGTGTTGACGCCCGGACCGTCGTTGCCGGCCGAGATGACCAGCTGGACGCCGTAGATGTCGATGAGCCGCTTGTACAGCTCCGCGCGGGCGTTGTTGCCGTCGTTGAGCGGCGGCAGGCCGCCGATCGACATGTTGACGATGTCGACGCCGCGGTTCACGACGAGGTCGATCATGCCCTCGGTGAGCGCGATGTTGGTGCAGCCGCCGGACCAGGTGCAGGCCCGCGAGGAGACGATCTTCGCGCCGGGCGCGGCACCGTTCATCTCGCCGCCGAACAGGCCGTTCGCGGCGGTGATGCCCGCGACGTGGGTGCCGTGCTCGCCCTCGATGACACCGATGTTGACGAAGTCGGAGGTGTCGCCGGCGGCGTTGTACACGACGTCCTGGCGCGTCTCGATGACGAACGGGATGCGCTCGGCGACCTCGGTCCGCGGGTCGTCCTTGCCGAAGTAGGAGATCTGGTGCTTCTCCTTGTACGGCTTCAGGGCGGTGTCGTCGGAGAAGTCGGCGTTGCTGTTCAGGTCGACGCGGGTGGTGCCGGTGACCGGGTCGTAGAGCACGGCCCAGACGTCGGTGGTGTCGCCGTCGCGGTTCAGGTCGCCCGCCATGTCGCCGCCCTTGGTGGCGGCCTCGGCGAACAGCTTGATCCGGTAGTCCCCCTTGGGGGCCTTGTACGTGAGGCCCTTGTAGGTGAACGTCGGGCCGGACACCGCGTCCGTCATCCGCAGCCAGGTGCCGTCGCCGTCGCTCACCGGGTCGGTGGCGGTCACCCAGTCGACGATCTTGCGCTCGCCGGTGGTGGTCTTCTGCAGCGCCGGGTGGCCGACGTCGACGCCCGAGTCGATGACACCGATGGTGATCCCGCGGCCGTCGGCCTTCGGGTGCTGCTCGACGAAGTCGACCGCGCCGGTCTCGAAGGACGGGTTGTACGGGTTCTTCGCCGGGGTCTTCTTGCCGGGCGCCGGGTAGGAACCGGACGCCTTGACCCGGGACTTGACGCCGGCCGCACGGTCGGCGGCGGGCGTCGGGTCGTCCAGCTCGATCTCCTGCTTGAGATCGATGCCGTGGACGGACGACAGCTTGGCCGCCGCCCGGATGGTCGCGTCGGCGGACGCGGTGGGCACCGTGGCCCGCACGTAGCCGAGCTTGTCGTACGCACGTCCCAGCACGGACCCCTTGACGGAGTCGAGCTGCTTGGTGACCTGCTCGGTCGCACCGGGAGCGGTGGCGATCATCATCGTGACGTTCTTCTGACCCTTGGCCTTGGCCTTGGCCAGAACGTCGGCGTCCGCCGTGCCGAGCTTCTCGGCGGTGGTGCTCTCGGCGGCGGCCTTGACGGGCGCGGGGTCAGGTGCATCGGCGGCGAAGACGGGGGTGACGCCGGTGGCGGCCAGCGCGGCCACCAGGCCGGCTGCGGCCGCCACTCGGGCCGCACGTCTCGCCCCGGGTATGTAACTGGGGGACTCGGTGGTCATCAGCATCCCTGCATAGGAAAGAGAGAGTCCGGAATTCGGTACCGGATGACCGCTCACCCTTTCGTAAATGACAGGGGTTTGTGGAGAGTTGAGGGGGACGAGATGTGTACATGGCAGAATCCCGCCACTGGTGCTGATGTGCCATCAGGGACGAAGCGGTGAATAAGTGGTGCCCGAGAGTCGTGTTTCCGCCAGGTACGGTTCCGCTCCCGGCCACCCGGTGGGCCCCCGGTGCGGCAGGACTTCCCCCTGCGCCGTCGGCTTCCGGTGCCCGGCCCGCCGTGGCCCGGGGCCCCGGGGGGCGAGCTCCACGGCGACCGCCTGCCCGGGCCGGTGGGTGCGGCCACGGTCCCGAGGCGCGGACCACCGGGCAGGCGGAGAGACGCGCTCCGCGGGGCTGCGGCGGATCGCGGTCCGTCGCCAAGTCGTAAAGTCGACTTTCGGCCATGGCGTGGCCGTCGGCGAGGAACGCCTCCACGGCCCGCGCTGCGGGAGGACGGCCCGGCGGCCCGGCCCCAACTCGCCCCCGCGCCCACCGCTTCCCGGCACCCGTCGGCCGGCCCCGCACCGCCCCCGTCTCGCGCCCACCGCTTCCCGGCACCCGTCGGCCGGACCCGCACCGCCCCCGTCTCCCGCCCACCCCTCCGGACGGCCCGGGAAACCTTCCGTCCCGTCCGGAGGGCGCGGGAACGAGGACGGGGGCCGGACCGGATGTCCCGGCCCGGCCCCCGTCACCCGTCCGTCAGACGCCGGTACCGGCCGCGGCCTCCGCGCCCGCGTCGCACTCCTGCGCCCGCAGCGCCCGCGCCAGGTCGTCCCGGGACTCCAGCACCAGCCTGCGCAGGGCCGGCGCCGCGTCCTCGTGCGCGGCCAGCCAGGCGTCCGTCGCCGCCAGCGTGGCCGGGTCGTCCTGGAGCGCCGGGAACAGGCCCTTGACCACGATCACCCCGATCTGGATCGACCGCTCGGCCCAGACCCGCTCGATCGCCTCGAAGTACTTGTCCGTGTACGGCGCCAGCAGCTCCCGCTGCGAGGGCTGGGCGAAGCCCGAGATCGTCGCCTCCACCAGCGCGTTGGACAGCGTGTCCGACTCCACGACGTCCGCCCACGCCTGTGCCTTGACCGCGGCGGAGGGCCGCGACGCCAGGCACCGCACATGGTGCCGCTTGCCGGACGCCGTGTCGTCACGGGCCAGTTCGGCGTCGATCACCGACTCGTCCGCCACCCCGTGCGCGGCCAGCGGGGACAGGAACGCCCACCGCAGCTCCTGGTCCACGTCGAGCCCGTCGATCCGGGCCGACCCGTCGAGCAGCCCCGACAGCAGCTGGAAGTCCGTCTCCGAGCCGGCCACCGACGCGAAGAACCGCGCCCACGCCAACTGGTGCTCGCTGCCCGGCTCGGCGACCCGCAGCTCCCGCAGCGCGCCCGCGGCCAGCGCCCGGCCGCCCTCCTCGCGCCACCCGGGCGCCGCGTACTGCGTGAGCACGGTCCGGGTCCAGGTGTGCAGCATCTGGAGCACGCCGATGTCGGACTCCCGGCCGGCATCGGCCAGCACCAGCGCGGCGAAGTCGCGGGCCGGCATCAGCCCGTCCCGGGTCATGTTCCACAGCGCCGACCAGCACAGCGCCCGCGCGAGCGGGTCCGTGATGTCGCCCAGGTGCTTCCGCAGCGCGGCCAGGGACACCTCGTCGAAGCGGACCTTGCAGTACGTGAGGTCGTCGTCGTTGACCAGGATCAGCTCGGGCCGCTCCGCCCCCACGAGCTCCTCGACCACCGTGCGCGCACCGGCCACGTCCACCTCGGCGCGGGCGTAGCGCACCAGGTCGCCGCCGGGGGTGTGCCGGTACAGGCCGACCGCGACCCGGTGCGGCCGCAGCTCCGGGTGGGACTCGGCCGCCTCCTGGAGGACCGCCAGCTCCGTGATCCGGCCCGCCGCGTCGTACGTCGCCACCGGCGTCAGCGAGTTGACGCCCGCGGTCTGCAGCCACGACCGCGACCAGGCGGTCATGTCGCGCCCGGACGTCTCGGCCAGCACGGACAGCAGGTCGCCCAGCCGGGTGTTGCCGTAGGCGTGCTTCTTGAAGTAGCGCCGGGCGCCCTCCAGGAACGCGTCCCGGCCCACGTACGCCACCAGCTGCTTCAGCACCGAGGCGCCCTTGGCGTACGTGATGCCGTCGAAGTTGAGCTTGGCGTCCTCCAGGTCACGGATGTCGGCCGTGATCGGGTGGGTGGACGGCAGCTGGTCGGCGCGGTACGCCCAGGACTTGCGGTTGTTGGCGAAGGTGATCCACCCGTTCTTGAAGCGGGTCGACTCCACCATGGAGAACGCGCCCATGAAGTCGGCGAACGACTCCTTCAGCCACAGGTCGTCCCACCACTGCATGGTGACGAGGTCGCCGAACCACATGTGCGCCATCTCGTGCAGGATGACGTTGGCCCGGCTCTCGTACGCCGCCTGCGTCACCTTGCCGCGGAAGATGTACTCCTCGCGGAACGTGACGCAGCCGGGGTTCTCCATCGCGCCGAGGTTGTACTCGGGCACGAACGCCTGGTCGTACTTCCCGAACGGGTACGGGTAGTCGAAGTTGTCGTGGAAGAAGTCCAGGCCCTGCTTGGTGATCAGGAAGACGTCGTCCGCGTCGAAGTGCCGGGCGAGCCCCTTGCGGCACATCGCGCCGAGCGGGATCTCCAGCGTCGTGCCGTCGTCGAACGTGCGGCGGTAGGAGTCCGTCACGCAGTGGTACGGGCCGGCGACGACCGCCGTGATGTACGTGGAGATCGGCTTCGTCTCGGCGAACCGCCAGACCCCGCCCTCCCGCGACTCCTCGGCCCCGTTGCTCCGGACCGTCCAGCCCTCGGGGGCCCTCACGGTGAAACGGAAGGGGGCCTTCAGGTCGGGCTGCTCGAAGTTCGCGAAGACGCGCCGCGCGTCGGCCGGCTCGTACTGCGTGTAGAGGTAGACCTCGCCGTCCTCCGGGTCGACGAACCGGTGCATGCCCTCGCCGGTCCGGCTGTACGCGCACTGCGCGTCGACCACCAGGACGTTCTCGCCCTCTGGCAGGTTCTCCAGCGCCACCCGCGTGCCGTCGAAGACCACGGCGGGGTCGAGCGGGCCGCCGTTCAGCGTCACCGCGTTCACACCCGGCGCCACCAGGTCCGCGAAGGTCGACGCACCGGCCCGCGCGTTGCGGAACCGGATGGTCGTCACCGAGCGGAAGGTGCGCGGACCGGAGGCGTCGGCCGCCTCGTCCCCGTCGGGTCCCCCGAGGGCGGAGCGCAGATCGAGATCGACCTCGTAGCCGTCGACGCTCAGCAGCTCGGCCCGCTCGCGGGCCTCGTCGCGGGACAGGTTCTCACCGGGCACGGGCGCACTCCTTTGTGTCACGTTCGAATACTTTGATCCTCCCATGCCGCCACTCGGCCCGGCGGGCGGGAATGACCAGTGCGCCCGAAGGTGTTCTCGCGCACAGGTGCGCACGTTCTTACGAGGAGAGACATGTCTGACAACAGCACGGCGACGACCGGAAAGACCCCCGCCGACTTCTGGTTCGACCCGCTCTGCCCGTGGGCCTGGATGACCTCCCGCTGGATGCTGGAGGTGGAGAAGGTCCGTGACATCGAGGTCCGCTGGCACGTGATGAGCCTCGCCGTGCTCAACGAGGACCGGCTCGACGAGCTGCCGGAGGAGTACCGCGAGCTGCTGTCCAAGGCGTGGGGCCCGGTCCGGGTCGTCATCGCCGCCCAGCAGAAGCACGGCGACGAGGTCGTCGGCCCCCTCTACACCGCGCTCGGCACCCGCTTCCACAACCGGGGCGAGGGCCCCACCCGCGAGGCGGTCCTGGGCGCGCTCCAGGACGTCGGCCTGCCCGCCGAGCTGGCGGACTTCGCGGACTCGGAGGAGTACGACGCCGAGCTGCGCGCCTCCCACAAGGAGGGCATCGACAAGGTCGGCCAGGACGTCGGCACGCCGGTCATCGCCGTGCCGGGCGCGGACGGCGAGCAGATCGCCTTCTTCGGCCCGGTCGTCACCCCCGCCCCGAAGGGCGAGGAGGCGGCGAAGCTGTGGGACGGCACGCTGATGGTGGCGTCCATCCCCGGCTTCTACGAGATCAAGCGGACCCGGACGCAGGGCCCGATCTTCGACTGATCCGTACGGTGGGCCGGGCGGGGCGTGCGGAGCAGTGCGCCCGACAAGCCGAGCCGAACGAGGGGAACGGACGGACATGGACGTACGACCGGCACGCGATGACGAGGCCGGGGAGCTGACCGAACTGGCCCTGGCGTCGAAGGGGCACTGGGGTTACGACGAGGCGTTCCTCGCCGCCTGCCGCGAGGAACTCACCATGCGCCCCGCCGACATCGGGCGGCTGCGGACGACGGTCGCGGAGGAGGACGGGCGGATCCTCGGCTTCACCACCCTGGAGGGCGCCCCGCCCGAGGGCGTCCTCGGGATGATGTTCGTCGCCCCGGACGCGCTGGGCCGGGGCATCGGCCGGCTCCTCTTCGAGGACACCGCGGCCCGGGCCCGCAGCCTGGGCTTCGCGCGCTTCACCATCGACGCGGACCCGAACGCGGAGCCGTTCTACCTCGCGATGGGTGCGGTACGGGTCGGGGCGACCCCGTCCGGCTCGATCCCCGGACGGGTGCTGCCGCTGCTGGAGTACGACCTCACGACGGGCTGACCCCCGGCCGGTCGACGGCCTCCTTCCTCGTGGGCCCGGCGGCCCGGCGGCCCGCCGCCGTCAGGGCCAGGGTGACCGCGAGGGAGGCGGCCGCCATCGCGGTCATCGCCGTCCCCGGCGACGTCCACTGGGCGAGGGAGCCCGCGAGCGCGGCGGACACGCCCTGCATGGTGAGCATGCCGGAGGAGTGCAGCCCCAGCGCCTGCCCGGTGATCCCGTCCGGTGTCAGGGCCATCAGCCGTTCCTGGAACAGCAGGCTCGCCGAGAAACCGACCGAGGCGAGCAGCACCAGGACGAACGCCAGGGGCAGCGCCGGGCGTGCGGCGAAGAGCAGGTACGGGGCGGCCAGGAGCAGTTGCAGCGGCGTGGCCAGCCGCCCCCGCCGGGCCTGCGGGACGAACCGGCCCGTCACCACGTCCCCGACGAGCATCCCCAGCGCGGCGAAGGCGAAGAGGAGCCCCGCGTGCCCGGGGGCGTACGGGACGAACAGCGACTCGCAGCCGACGACCAGCCCGTTCGGCACCCAGAGCGCGAGGTAGGTCCGGCGGCGCGGGCCCGAGGACCACAGCACGGCGTTGATCCGCCAGGTCTCGGCCGCCGAGGGCCGGCCGGCGGCGCGCGGCGGCCGACGGGCCAGTCCGAACCGGGCGACGGCCGCCCCGGCCAGATACAGGGCGGCGGCGACCAGCAGCGTGCCGCGCGCGGACAGCGTCGCCACCAGGAGCCCGCCGAGCGCGTACCCGCCGATCTGCATCAGGCCGGCGCACATGTTCAGCACCGAACGCCCCAGCAGATAGCCGTCCTTGGGCAGCACCTCGTTGAGCAGCCCGTACCGCACGCCACCGCCCACCGCGGCGATCATGCCCTTCACCAGGATGATCGCGAAGACGGCCGGCAGCGGCAGCCCGGGGACGGCGAGGAGGGCGGTGACCGCCCCGAAGGCGAGCGCCATGCCGGTCGTCGCGGCCCGCGGCGGCAGCCGGTCCGCCGCCGACATCAGCACGGTCGCCCCGATGACCTGGGCGAGCGAGGGGCCGAACATGGACAGGGCGGCGAGCAGCGGCGATTCGGTCGTGGCGTAGACGAGGGAGCCGAGGGCCAGCCCGCTCGTCGTGGATCCGGCGACGTGCGCGGCGCCCGTCGCGAAGAGCGGCGTGAACTGCGGCGTGCGGAAGAGTTCCCGGTAGGTGCGCATGCGGGGGAGTCTCGGAGGGGGCGCGCGGCGACCGTTACTGTTTCGCACGACGGCGAAACGCGGCGGCGAAACATGGCGGCGGGACGCGGGGCGGGACGTGGGGGCGTGACGGCATGGGCCTGTGGCGGATCAGTACGGACACGCTGGCCGGGAGCCGGTTCGTCGTGTCGCCGCTCGCCGAGACCGTCGCCGCCCTGAAGGCCCTGGAGCGGGGCCGCCCCGACCACCCCGGCGAACGCGCCTGGCTCGACGCCCACCTGCCCGCCCACCGCGCCCGGCGGGCCGCCGACCCGGTCACCGCGCTGCTGGTGGCGGCGGCGCTCGGCGGCAGCTGGAACGCGGACTTCGTCACGCCCACGCCGACGGGCGAGGGCGACCCGTCCTTCGAGGAGGAGCTGGCCCCCGTCCGGGCGACCCCACCCGAACGCGCCCGGGCCGACCTCGTGGTCTCGCTCGGCGGTGGCCCCCTCCCGCCCCTCCTGGACCGCGACGACCTGGCCCGGCGCGCCGCCGACGTCCTGGAGTGGGTCTGGCACCGCACCGTGCTGCCCGACTGGCCGCGCCGCCGCCGGATCATCGAGGCGGACGTCGTCGCACGGACCGGGGAACTGGGCCGGGGCGGCTGGGCCGCCGCCCTGAGCGGCCTGCGCCCGGGGATGCGGTGGCTGGGCGACGGCCTGCTCCGGATCAACGCGTACGACTACCCGCCGAAGCAACTGACCGGCGTGCGGCTGCTGTTCGTCCCGGTCACCCGGCGTTCGGGCTGGGTCTCCTGGGACGACGACGCCGAACGGTACGCGATCGTCTACCCGTGCTCCGGCGTCCTGGCCGACGTGGGCCGGGCCCGGGTGCCGGACAGCCTGTCGCGCCTCCTCGGCCCCGCCCGGGCGACCGTTCTCGTCCTGCTCGCCGCCCCGAAGAGCACCACCCAGCTCGTGGCCCTGACCGGCCAGGGCCTGGGCTCGGTCGGCCGCCACCTCAAGGTCCTCCTGGAGGCGGGCCTGGTGGACCGCCGCCGCACCGGCCGCTCGGTCCTGTACTTCCGCACGGCCGCGGGCGACGTGTTGACGGAGGCCCGGCGGGACGGCTGAGGAGAGGTTCCCCCGGGCCGGGCACGTTCCGTCGTTTCCGCACGGGCGCGGGCGAGGGGAAAACCCCTCCGGCGTTGTCGGTGACCTCTGTTAGCTTCGGGCAGCCCGTGCGTTCCACGGGCCTCGAAACGTTCACAGGGGAGGGCCAGTTGACCAGATCAAGGAGAACGGGCAGATGCAGACGGACAGTGGTGGCCGGCTGCACGGTGGCATTGCTGACCACGGCCGTCGGCCCGGCGCAGGCGTTGGACAACCTGCCGCCCAAGCAGCCGTTGGTCCAGGATCTCCGGACGGAGAACGGCCCCTGCGCGACCGGGGACGACCCGACGTACGTTGCGCAGCCGCCCAGGCTCACCGCCGCGCTGTACGACCCGGAGGAGGACAACCAGCCCGCCGAGGCCAACCGGGTCAAGGGCGAGTTCGAGGCGTGGTGGACGGACGGGGCGGGGGTGGAGCAGCGCCGTACCCACACCACCCTCATGTCGCTGTCGGGGACTCCCCAGTACTGGACGGTGCCGGACGACATCCCGGCGAACACGGTCGTCTCCTGGCACGTCCGCGCCGACGACGGCGAGGCGACCTCCGCGTGGAGCGACGAGGGCGACGGTTCGGCCTGCTCGTTCGTGTACGACGACGTGAGCCCCGAGAAGCCGACGATCAGCTCCCCCGAATACCCCGATGACGACTCCTGGACGGACGGGGTCGGCGTCTACGGTCACTTCACCATGGACTCGCCCTCCGACGACGTGGTGGCGTACAGGTACGAATTCCCGGGCGGCTCTCCCCAGAAGGTCTTTGCCGAGCAGCCCGGCGCGGCCGTCACCATTGCGTACCTGCCGCTCGACAGCGGGCCCGATCGGCTGAAGGTGCGCGCGATCGACCGGTCCGGCCGAAGCAGTGGGGACTCGTACTACGAATTCCTGGTGACGTCCGGGCGAGCCCCCGTCGCCCGCTGGAAGCTGGACGACCCGGCGGGCTCCCGCTCGGCAGCCGCAGAGACGGGCACCGCCGCCCGGGCCGGCACCGGTGTGACCTTCGGCGGCCCGGCGCCCTCCGGCACCGGCACCACCACCACGGTCGGCCTCGACGGCAGCGGCCACGGCTTCCTCACCACCGACGCCCCGGCCACCGACATCCGCAAGTCCTTCGCCGTCAGCGGCTGGGCGCGGCCCGCCGAGACCGGTCGGAACATGACCGTCGCCAGCCAGGACGCGGACGGGGGGCCCGGCTTCGCCCTCGGCCTGCGCAACCGGGAGACCGGCCCCGCCTGGTCGTTCGCGATCGGGGACGCGACGGTGTCCGGCGGCGCGCCCGAGACGGGTGAGTGGGCTCATCTGCTGGGGCTGTACGACGCGGAGACGGGCCGCGCCCGGTTGTACGTCAACGGCCACGAGGTCGGCACCGAGGTGGCGGCGACTCCCGCCGAGGCGGCCGGCGCGTTCCAGATCGGCCGCGCCCGCGGGGCCGTCGGCTACCGCGACCGGTGGCACGGCGACATTGGCGACGTACGGGTCCACGACCGGGTCGTGGTGCCGGGCGAGGTGACCGAACTGGCGTTGCGCAAGCCGAAGTCGCTCGGCCGCTGGTCGTTGGAGAACGCGACGGATGGCACGAGCCCCGAGCAGTCGGGCGGCGCCCCGCTGCGGCTCGGCGCGGGAGCCTCGATCTACCGGGACTCCGACGGCCCCTGCCGTCCGGAGGAGGACCCCGAATGCCCCTACGTGCCGCCGGCACTGGTCGGCCACGGGCATCTCAGTCTGGATGGCGAGACCGGGTACGCCGCCGCCGACGGGCCCCTCGTGGACACCACGGAGAGTTTCACCCTCGGTGTCGTGGTGCGGCTGCCGGACTCCGTCCCGGACCGCCCGATGACCGTGCTCTCGCAGGCCGGTGAGCACACCGACGTGCTCAAGGTTCGCTACGAGCCGTCCACGTACAACTGGCAAGTGGTGATGCCGGAGAAGGACGAGGCCGGGGCCCCCGAGAAGGTGGTGGCCCAGGTCCAGGGTTCGGCGGGTAGTCAGAAGTCTCATCTTGCCGTGGTCTACGACGACGGGACCGACACGATCACGCTCTTCCACGACAGTTCCAGGAAGGCGACCGCGAGCCTCCCGCACGGTCCGCGCAGTACCGGCGCCTTCCAGATCGGCCGGGCCGAGGTCGGTGACGGCTGGGGCGAGTACTTCCATGGGGACGTGGACGAGGTACAGGCCTACTCCGGCGCGCTGCGGGAGAGGGACGTGCCGTTCCTGGGCACGGGCGTGGATTACTGCCCTTGCTGATCCGTCAGTACTGAACTGAGCCGAGAGGCACGACGGCCTGCGGGAACCCCGGTTCCCGCAGGCCGTCGGGTCCCGGCCGGACACCGGAGCGGTGCCCGGCCGGGGCCTTCACGCGCTGAGCCACTCCGTCACCTCGGCCGCGTCCCCGACGCTCACGACGCCCTCGCGCACCACCGCGTTCTTCGCGCCGAAGCTGACCTTGTTGCCGTACTCCGGTTCGCGCCGGTACGTCGACAGGGTGCGGATCGGTTCCGGGCCCGCGCGGCGGCCGGTGGCCTGGTCGACCATGGGGACGGCGCACCGCGTCGCCCGTACGGAGTGGGCGAGTTCGACGGAGCCGACGGTCATCCGGCGCACCCGGTCCTCGAAGTGGGGGTCGTCGTCGCCGGTCAGGACGATGTTGGGGCGGAAGCGGTCCATGGGGACGGGGGAGGCGTCGCCGCCTGCGGTGATGCGGGCGTTGAGGCCGTCCAGCGAGGCCGTCGAGGCGATCAGCACGGCGTGCGCGTCCGCGAAGTTGACCTTGCCGGGGGTGTCGCCCCAGCCGTCCCGGTCGAAGCCGGGCGCCACCCGTACCAGGCGGGACTTCGCGCCGAGCGCGTCGGAGAACCACTCCGCGATCTCGTCCCCCTGGTCCACGGCCTCGCCGAGCGGGTTGCCGAACATGCTGACCTCGCGGCGCGGGCCGTCCCGGTCGACGTCCAGGCGCAACGGCTCGACGCCCTCGGCGGACAGGCTCAACACCGCGCCGCCGTCCAGCACCTCGACCCGGACCGCGGCCATGGCGGGGTGCGTGCGCTGGCTGCGGAACGCGCCGTCCGCCGCGTCCACCACCATGAACGTGCGGTCGTGTTCGAGGCCGGTCCCGAGGACGCGCGCGGAGTCGACCGTGGTCCCGGCACAGCCCTTGACCGGGTAATAGGTGAGGCGGTGAACGGTGATGGTCACAAGACACTCTCCCGGGCGGTCGCTTCGAGCTCGTCGATGCCGCCTGATGCGATGGTGCGGGTGTGGCGGGTGGGATCTCCGGCCCGGAAGCCGTCCATGGAGGCGGCGGGAGCGGGGTTCATGGTGCCCATCATCGCATCCACCCCGTGCGGGGTGAGTTCCTTTTGGGGACTTGATGGCGCCGGCCGGCGGAGGGGCTCAGAACCGCGTTGGTACGATCGCGCGTTCGATGCCGAGGGCGCTCCGGTGCCCGGCCATCACCTTGTGGAGAGACCATGCAGCGTCCCCTCGTCCCCCTCGTCCCGCTCGTCGTCGCCGCGGCACTGCTGTGCGCCGGATGCGCCGGGGAATCGGGATCGGGGGGCGGGTCGGGGTCCGGCTCGGGGAAGGGCGCGAAAGTCTCCGGGGCCGACTCGGCGGCGGACCATGGCGCGGCGGTACGGTCCGCGGTGAACGCGACGAAGCGGAGCAGCGCCCGGATCGACGAGCGGATCGAGATAGGGGACGGCACCACCAACTACGTCATCTCGATCAAGGGCGACTTCGACTGGGCGGGCGACAGGGGGCGCCTCGCGGTCGACCTCCGCGACCCGGCGACTCCCGGGAAGACGTCGCCCCGCATGGACGAGATCTTCGACGGCGACACCGTCTACTTCGGCGGGTTCGCCGAGATGGAGGGCTCCTGGGGATCGATCCGCCGGGACAAGGCGAAGGCTCACTACGTGCTGCGGGCACCGATGAACGACCCCGAACACGTCCTGCGTCAGGTGGCGCAGATGCGCCGGGTCTCGAAGGTCGGCAAGGAGACGCTGAACGGTATGCCCACGGCCCACTACCGCGGTGTGCTCGCCGAGGAGACGGTCACGCTGCGGATGGCGAAGAACATGAAGGCCAAGGTTGCCACCATGAGGAAACAGATCGGCGGGATCACCGTGTACGCGGACGCCTGGATCGACCGGAACGGGCGGATCGTGCGCACTCGCCTCGACTGGCCGATGGGACCGGCGGGCGTCAAGGCGACGATGGACCTGACGGACCACGGAAAGCCGGTACGGGCGAAGGCCCCGGCCCCCGGCAAGGTCGTGCCCATGCCGGAGGGCGGCGGCCCCCTGCCGGGCTGACCCGCCCCCCTGGCACGCGACATGACGGAAGGACCTCGGTCGAAGTCCTGCTGACATGCTTACGGCGATCACGGCAAGTGGACAGGCAGTTGAAGGGGTGGGGAATGTCCGGGGTGGGGATCGGGAGAAGGACGTCGGCGCTGCTGTGTGCCGTCGTGCTGATGAGCGGGGTGGCCGGATGTGGTGGGTCCAATGGTGGGCCTGGGGGCGGTGAACCGTCCGGTGCGCCCGCCATGAGCGCCACACAGCGGATGAACGAGTCGCTCAAATTGTTCAAGGGCTACCACTCCTTCCGGATGAAGGGTGAATTCAGGTCCAAAATGTCGGTGAGGGTCGACCTGCGCGCCGATCGGCAGGGAAACTGCGTCGGCACGTACGCGCAGATTCAGGTGCCTGATGAGGTCACCATCATTCGTGACCGTGGCTGGGTGCGCTACGACGACAAAAATCTCCAGGAGACGCGCAAGTTCGCGAAGACTTACATGCCGGAAAGGCTGACCGCTGTCGACGAAGCGATCAAGAAGTCCCGTGGAAAGTACACTGAATACCCGGCCCGCGATCTCTTGGACAACCCGGGGATGTTCCTCTGCGCGTTCCACCTGGCGTTCGCGAAAGTTCCGGGAAAGGTGAGCAGCGCCAAGGAAGTGGGCAACCCGCGAACTGCGGGCGGTGAGCGAACCATTCAGCTCACACACGGTTCCGGTGAGAACGAAGTGTCGGTGCACGTGCCGGAGAAGGGCGGAAACGCGCCCCGGCGCATCGAATTCAATCTCGGTGATACGCCGGTACTGCTCGAACTCGACGAATACGACAAGCCGGTGACCGTGAAACTGCCCGCGCCCGCGGACATCGTGCAGGAGAAGGAGGTACGGGCGCTGGATTTGACCTCGGATCTGCCCGGCGACTGAGCGAGGTCGGTGAGCCCCGGCCGGTTCCGGACCCCGGCGGTAAATCCTTCGACGCAGGCGATGGATCCGGCCATGATCGGGTGCATGAGTTCGTATGTGAGTGACCCGGTTCGTGTCGGTGCGGAGCAGCTGCCGGGAGGGCGGTTGCTGGGGTGGGCCGAGTGGGGGCCGGGGGACGGGGTGCCGGTGCTGTTGTCGCCCGGTGCGGCCACCAGCCGGCACCTCGGGTTCGGGGCCGGTGCGGTGGCCGGGCTCGGGGTGCGGCTGATCTCCGTCGACCGCCCCGGGCTGGGGGCCTCCACGCCCCTGCCGGGCCGTACGTTCGACGATTTCGCCGATGACATCCGCACGTTCGCCGAGCTGCGCGGTCTGGGCCGGCCCCTGATGGTCGGCAACTCGCAGGGCGCGCCCTTCGCGCTGGCGTGCGCCGCCGCCGGGGCGGTCGGGGCGCTCGCGGTGGTCTCCGGCGCGGACGAGGTCGCCGAGCCGCGCTTCGCCGACGCGCTCCCGGAGGACCTGCGCCGCCTCGTCGACCTGGCCGTGTCCGACCCGGCCGCCGCCGAGCAGGTCTTCGCCGGGTTCACCGCGCAGGGCATGTGGGACATGGTCATGGCCCACAGCCCCGAGTGCGACCTCGCCGTGTACCGGCAGCCCGCGTTCGCCGCCGCCTACCGGCGCGCCCTCGACGAGGCCTTCGCGCAGGGCGCGGCCGGTTACGCCCGGGACACCGCCCTGGCCATGGGGCGCTGGGGGATCGACCTGGCGGACATCGCCGTACCCGTCGACCTCTGGTACGGGCAGGAGGACACCGGCCACTCGCCCGACCAGGGGGCCGGGCTGGCCTCGCGCATCCCGGGCGCGGTCCGGCACCTGGTGCCGGAGGCCGGCGGATCGGTCCTCTGGACCCACTCCGAGCAGGTGCTGCGCACGCTGCTGGCCCACGCCCCGGCCGCCTGAGCCCACGAGGGCGACAGAAGGGCCCTCGCCCGTCACGTCCGGGCGAGGGCCCTTCCCCCATCCGCCTGCCGGGTGAAGGTTGAGAAGACGATCACGAGGCAGGACGATTCGCGTGCCTCGCGGTCAGGGGGCGAGCAGCAGCACGTCGGCGCGTTCCTTGGCGGCCGCGTAACGCTTCGCCACGTCCTGCCAGTTGACGACGGCCCACATCGCGTCGATGAAGTCGACCTTCTGGTTCTTGTACTGGAGGTAGAAGGCGTGCTCCCAGGCGTCGAAGACCAGGATCGGGACGGAGCCCTGGCCGACGTTGCCCTGGTGGTCGTAGACCTGCTCGACGATCAGCCGGCCGCTGACCGGCTCGTACGCCAGGACGCCCCAGCCGGAGCCCTGCGTGGTGGCCGCGGCCTTCGTCAGCTGGGCCTTGAAGCCGGCGAACGAGCCGAACGACTCGGCGATCGCGTCCGCGAGGTCGCCGACGCCGTCCGCCGCGAGGGGCTCGCCGCCGCCGTCACCGGTCATGTTGTGCCAGTAGATCGAGTGCAGGATGTGGCCGGACAGGTGGAACGCGAGGTTCTTCTGGAGACCGTTGATCGTTCCCCAGGCACCCTTGTCGCGCGCCTCCTCCAACTGCTCCAGGGTGTCGTTCGCGCCCTTCACGTACGCGGCGTGGTGCTTGTCGTGGTGGAGCTCGATGATCTGCGGATTGATGACCGGTTCGAGCGCCGCGTAGTCGTACGGGAGTTCCGGAAGCGTGTACGTGGCCATGTGGTCGAACCCTTCAGCTGCTGTCCTGTTGTTATTGCAACCTATGTGCAAGAGCAGGCTAGCAGCAGGAAGGGGTCGGGGGTGATCAGTCCTTCGGCCTAGGACGTGGTCCGGTCCGCCTCCGCCCCGACAGGTCCGGTGGGGCGGACCCGTCGGGGCGGCCGGTCAGGCGCGGGCGCGGGTCCGGGCGGCTGCGAGGCGGGTCAGGTGGTCCTCGTACGCCTTCGCGTAGTGCGCCGCGTGTGCCGGGTCCGGCTCGACGATCCCGGTCGGGGCCGTCCACGCCGCCGTGTCCAGCTCCGTCCCGAAGCGCCGGGCCGCCGCCAGCACCGCGCCGCGCGCGCCGACCTCGCCCTCCACGATCCGGACCGGCCGCCCCAGCACGTCGGCGAACAGCCGCATCCACGCGGGCGAACGGGTGCCGCCGCCGCACAGGGCGAGGGTGCCGGTGAGGCCCGCGGCCTCCAGGCAGTGCCGGGCGGCGAAGCCGATGCCCTCGCAGACCGCCCGGATCAGGTCCGCCGGCGTGGTCTCCAGCGACACGCCGGTCAGTTCGGCGCGCAGCCTCGGCTCGACGAACGGGGCGCGTTCGCCGGACGGCGCGAAGTAGGGGAGCACCCGGACCCCGTTCGCGCCGGGCGGGGTGGCGGCGAGCAGCGCGTCGACCTCGGTGTGGCGCACCCCGGTGGTGGTGGTCAGGACCCAGTCCAGGGCCGCGGTGCCGACCATCGCGGGCATGGCGCGCAGCCAGTGTCCGGGGCGGTCGGTGGAGATGTGCAGCCCGGCCGGTTCGCCCGCCAGGTCGAGCCGTTCGGTGGCCACCAGCGCGGCCAGACAGGTGCCGACGATCAGCAGCCCGTCGCCCGGCCGGGTGACGCCCGCGCCCAGGGCGCAGGCCGCCAGGTCGTACGGGCCGTTGGAGATCCGTAACCCGGAGGGGAGTTCGGCGGTCGCGACCGGGTCGCTGACCGGGGCGAGGAGCGGAGCCCGGTGGGTGAGGCCGAGCGCGGCCACGACCTCGGGGCAGTACGCCCGGGTCAGCGGGTCCAGGAACGGCATCGACGCGTCGGACACGTCCGTGGCCCGGACCCCCGTGAGCCGCTGGAACACCATGTCCTTGCAGTACAGGGCAGTCGTCGCCGCGTCGAGCGAGGCCGGGTCGTGCCGGTCCAGCCAGGCCAGCACCGGGCCCGGACAGCCCGGGAACATCGCGCTGCCGGTGCGCCGGTAGACGGTCTCGAAGACCCCGGACTCCAGCCAGGTGTCGACCAGTTCATGGGCCCGGCCGTCCATCCAGGAGATCGCCGTACGGACCGGCCGCCCGGTCTCGTCGACCAGCCAGACGCCGTCGCCCTGACCGGTGAGACCGGCGAACGCGACCCCGTCGGAGCCGAGAGCGGCCAGCACCTCGCGGACCGCCCCGTACAGCTCGTCCATGTCCTGTTCCACGAAACCGTCGTGGATCGCGAGGCCCACCGGGCGGGACTCGACCGCCAGGGTGCGGCCCCGCGGGTCGAAGGCCGCGGCCTTCACCACGGACGTGCCGACGTCGATGCCGATGTAGCGCGGCTCGGTTCCAGTCATGGTCACAGCTCCCCTCAGAGTGCGTGGGCGAGCGGTTCGCCCCGCACATGGCGGGCCACCTCGGCCGCCGCGATCCGGGCCGCCTTCTGCGCGACGGCCCGGCTGGCCCCCGCCACGTGCGGGGTCATCAGCAGGTGCGGGGTACGGAAGAGCCGCGACGTGGCGGGCGGCGGCTCCTGCTCGTACGTGTCGAGCGCCGCCGCCTGCAACTGCCCCGAGTCCAGCGCGTCGCACAGCGCCTCCGTGTCCAGCAGCCCGCCCCGGGCCGCGTTGACCAGCACCGCGCCGCGCGGCAGCAGCGCCAGTTCGCGGGCCCCGATCAGATGCCGGTTCTCCGGGGTGAGCCTGGCGTGCAGGGTCAGCACCTGGGAGCGGGCCAGCAACGCCTCCAGCGACGGGGCGCGCACGCCGTGCACGTCGCCGCGCACGTACGGGTCGTACACCTCGACCTCGGCGCCGAACGCGGCGAGCACCCGGGCCACCCGGCTGCCCACCGCGCCATAGCCGATCAGCCCGACCGGGGTGTCCTCCAGTTCCGGACCGCAGTGCTCGTACGTGTAGTGGGAGGCGTCCCAGAGGCCGTCGACGGCGAGGGAGTGGTGGGACTGGGGGATGCGGCGCAGGGCGGAGAGGATCAGCCCGACGGTGAACTCGGCGGTCGCCGCCGCGTTGCGCCCGGGGGCGAAGCACACCCGCACGCCCCGGGCCCGCGCGGCGGCGACGTTCACGTTGACCGGACCGCCCCGGCAGACCACGACCAGCCGCAGGTCCGGGGCGGCGGCCAGGACCCGCTCCGTGAAGGGGGCCATCTGGGTCACGCACACCTCGATCCCGTCCAGGGCCGCGATCAGCGCGTCCTCGACGTCGCTGGCCTCGTCGACCTCGGCGACCCTGCCGAAGGGCTCCAGCGGCCAGGGCAGGGTGAGTTCGGTCAGGCGCGTCCCGGTGTCCGGGGAATCGGTGCCGAGGGCCCGGTCCAGGGCCTCGGCGAGCAGGGAGTTGCGGACGAAGTGATCACCGGCGAGCAGGATCCTCGTCGGGGGGCGGACCGTCTCGGGGTGGGTCATCGCAGAGCGTCTCCTTGTCCGGGGGTCGAGGACACGGGCGGCCCGGGGGCCGGCGGTGATGCCTGGTGATGCCTACGGTGTCATCGGGGACGGGTCATGGCCCCGGACCGGCACGCGGGTCCGGCCCGGTCGCCCGCCATCTCCACCCCCGCGCCGGATCGGACGTCCGTCGGCTGCACCCCCGCGCCGGATCGGACGTCCGCCATCTCCACCCCCGCGCCGGGTCGACGATCCCTCGCTCCCGGGGCCGCGCCGGATCGGTCATCCGTCGTCGTCACCTCCCGTGCCGGGCCTCCGGCCGGTGGCGCAGACCTCGTAGGGCACCTTGTGCTCGTCGAGTTCGCGCAGCGCCCGGGGGGAGGCCCCGTCGTCGACCAGCAGCAGGTCGAAACGGGAGAGCGGGGCGAGCCGGTGCAGGGCGACCCGGCCCAGCTTGGAGTGGTCGAGCAGCAGCACGTTGCGGCTCGCCGAGTCGAGCATCGCCCGCTTCACGGAGACGATGTGCTGCTCCTGGTGGTAGGCGTAACCGCCGGACGCGGCGGAGGTGGAGGTGAAACAGACGTCCACCTGGAGCGACTGCACCGCCTCCACGCACGAGACGCCGAGGAACGAGGAGTGCAGCGGGTCGAAGTCACCGCCGAGCCCCATCAGACGTATACCGCGCTCCTGCGACAGCAGGTTGATCGCCTCCAGGAAGTTGGTGACGACGGTCAGCGGGGTGATGGAGCGCAGCCGCCGTGCGATCTCCAGGGTGGACGTCGAGTCGTCGAGCATCACCGCCATGCCCGGTTCTATGAGCTCCAGGGCCCGTTCGGCGATGGCGGCCTTCTCCGCGCGCATCGTCTTCAGCCGGTAGGAGACGTTCGACTCGAAGACCCCGGACGGCTGGGCGGTGACGCCGCCGCGGAACTTGCGGACGATGCCCTGCCGTTCCAGCTCGTCCAGGTCCCGGTGGATGGTCATCAGGCTGACGTCGAAGCGCTCCGCCAGTTCCGCGGCGCTCACCTCGCCCTGTGCGAGGACGTACTCGGCCATGGAAGCCTGCCGGGGGGCGGGTCCCCGCTGTGGAACGTTGCTCACGTGCTGATCCTTCGTCCTGGACGTCCGGCCGGTCGGCCCCGGTGCGTGCTCCCGTCCGGCGGGAGCACGGGTGGAACGGCTCCGGCACCCGGACCGGCCGTCGGCGCGCGGGCGGCCGGCGCCGGACGTGCGGAGGTGCGGGCGTACGGGGTGCGCGGGTCCGGCCGTGACCTCCACGGTCCGGCCGGGACGGGCAGGTGGGCGACGGCGGCGTTCACACATTGAGCCGACTGGTTAACAGAGCTTGGAACAACGGAAGTTGGCCGTCAATCCCTCGCGCAACGGAAATTCTCGGTGCAGAGTGAGAAGTTCACAGAGGGGACCGATATGTGGATGGGCATCGATCTCGGCACGCAGAGCGTCCGCGCGGTGGTGGCGGGGGACGACGGGGAGATCCTCGGCAGCGGCTCGGCGCCGCTCACCGGCAGACGCGACGGCGTACGGCACGAGCAGCGGCCCCTCGACTGGTGGACGGCCGTTTGTGCGGCGAGCCGCCGGGCCCTGCGCGACGGCCCCGCCCCGCGCGCGCTCGCGGTCTGCGCCACCTCCGGCACCGTACTGCTCGGCGACGCGGCGGGCCGGCCGCTGACCCCGGGCGTGATGTACGACGACGGCCGGGCCGCGGCGGAGGCGGCCCGGGCCGGGACCTCGCCGAGCTGGGGGCTGCCCAAGGCGATGTGGCTGCTGCGGGAGCACGGGGGAGCGGCGGGCGGCGCCGTACGGATCATGCACCAGGCCGACGTGGTCCTGGCCCGGCTCGCCGGGACGCCGCTGCCCACCGATTCCAGCCACGCCCTGAAGACCGGCTACGACCCGGAGCGGGACGCCTGGCCGTGGCGGCGGCTCGGGAAACTGGGGCTGCCCGACGGACTGTTCCCGGACGTGGTGCGGCCGGGGACCCGGATCGGCGAGGTGGGGCGGGCGGCGGCCGAGGAGACCGGGATCCCGGCGGGCACGGCCGTCGTCGCCGGGATGACGGACGGCTGCGCGGCGCAGATCGCCTCGGGCGCGCTCACCGTCGGCTCCTGGAACTCGGTGCTCGGCACGACGCTGGTGCTGAAAGGGGTCACTTCGTCACCGGTCGAGGACCCGGCCGGCGTCGTCTACAACCACCGCGCGCCGGACGGGAGCCGGCTGCCGGGCGGGGCCTCGGGAGTCGGCGGCGGGGCGCTGACCGCCGCGTTCCCGGCCGTGGACCCGATCCGCATGGATGTGTTGGCCCGCGACCACGAACCGGCGCGGGTGGTGGCGTATCCGCTGGTGGCGACGGGGGAGCGGTTCCCCTTCGTCGCGCCGGAGGCCACCGGCTTCCTGCTCGGCGAACCCGCGAGCGACGCCGAGCACTGGCTGGCCCTGCTCACCGGCGTGGGCCTGGTCGAACGGCTCTGCTTCGACTACCTCGACCTGCTCGGCGCCCCGGCGCACGGCGCGCTCACGTTCACCGGCGGCGCGGTCCGCAGCGGCTACTGGAGCCGGCTGCGCGCCGACATCCTGGGCCGCCCGGTGCGCATTCCGCGATACAGCGAGCCCGCCCTCGGCATGGCCGTCCTCGCCGCGTACGGGGCGGGGGCGACGGACACGCTGCACCGGGCCGCGGCCCGGATGGTGCGGCTGCGGCACGTGCTGCACCCCCACCCGACGCGCACGGCGTGGTACACCGAGCCGTACCTCACCCTGGTGGACGAACTGGAGCGCCGCGGCTGGCTCCCCGGCCCCGTCGCCGCCCACGCCCGTACCCGAACGGAGAACCCATGACCGGGAGCCCGGCCACCCTGCTGCTGGCCCGCCACGGACAGACCGTCTGGCACGCGGAGAACCGCTACGCCGGCGTCAGCGACATCGCCCTCACCGACGAGGGCCGCCGCCAGGCCCGGCAACTGGGCGAGTGGGCGGTCCGCAACCGGATCGACGCGATCTGGACGTCCACGGTCGGCCGCGCCATCGAGACGGCGGAGCCCGCCTGCCTGGCGCTCGGCCTGGTACCCCGGCGCGAGCACGATCTGCGCGAGTGCGACTTCGGCGAGGTGGAGGGGCGCACCCTGGCGGAGTTCGCGGCGGAGCACCCCGAGCGGGCCGCGGCGTACCGCGCCGACCCGGTGGTCCACCCCTTCCCCGGGGCCGAGGACCCCCGGACGGCCGCGGCCCGGGGGACGGCGGCGCTGCGCCGGATCTCGGCCGGGCACCCCGGGCAGCGGGTGCTGGTCGTCGCGCACAACACCCTGTTGCGGCTCGTGTTGTGCGAACTGCTGTCGATCCCGCTGGGCTCCTACCGCCGGGTCTTCCCGCAGCTGCGGAACACGGCGGTGAGCGAGGTGCGGATCGGGGAGTCGGGCGGGGCGCTGCTCTCCCTCAACGTGCCCTGCGTCCCGGACGCCCCTGCTCGCTGAGCACCGTGCCCCGCCCGCCGGATGCCGGAGGTCACTCGGCGGGCGCGGTCCGGCGCCCGCGCACGACGCCGACGGCGATCAGCGCGGCGGTCAGGGCCCCGGTCGCCAGCAACTGGTCGCGGGTGTCGGGCCGGCCCAGCATCAGGACGAAGATGCCGACCATCGCCAGCAGCGCCAGCACCGTCAGGACCGGGAAGAGCCACATCCGTACGACGAGCTTCTCCGGGGCCGAGCGCTCCAGCCGGCCGCGCAGGATCAGCTGGGAGACGGCGATGAAGATCCAGACGACCAGGATCACCGCGCCCGTCATGTTGAGCAGCCAGTGGAAGACGTCGTCGGGACGCCAGTAGCTGAGCAGCACGCACAGGAAGCCGAACCCGGACGAGACCAGGACGGCGGTGCGCGGGACCCCCGAGGAGACCCGGCCGAGCCGCTTCGGGCCCTGACCCCGGGCGACCAGCGAGCAGGCCATGCGCGAGGCGCCGTAGATGTTGGCGTTCATCGCGGAGAGCAGGGCGACCAGGACGACCACGTTCATGATCTGGGCCGCGCCGTGGATGCCGAGGTGGTCCAGGGTCGCGTAGAACGGGCCGATCTTCGCGACCTTCTCGTTGTCCCAGGGGACGAGCGTGACGACGACCGCCATCGAGCCGACGTAGAAGAGCGCGATCCGCCACATCGCCGTCCGCACCGCACCGGCCACGCCCCGCACCGGGTCCTCGGACTCGGCCGCGGCGATGGTGACGGTCTCCAGGCCGCCGTACGCGAAGATCGAGGCGAGCAGGCCGATGACCAGGCCCTCGGTGCCGTTCGGCAGGAAGCCGCCCTCGCCGGCGAGGTGGGCGGTGCCGGGCGCGTCCGTGCCGGGCAGCAGCCCGAGGATCGCCAGCAGGCCCAGCACCAGGAAGAGCGTGATCGCCACGACCTTGAGGGTGGCGAACCAGAACTCGAACTCGCCGAACTTCTTCACCGAGGCCAGGTTCGTGCCCAGGAACACCAGCATGAACAGCGCGACCCAGATCCACTCCGGGGTGCCGGGCAGCCAGCCGGTGACGATCTTCGCGGCGCCGATGCCCTCCAGGCCCACGGCCACGCAGAGCAGCACCCAGAACGCCCAGCCCACGGTGAATCCGGCCCACGGGCCGATCGCCCGCTCCGCGTGGACGGAGAAGGAACCGGAGGCCGGGTTCGCGGCCGACATCTCGCCGAGCATCCGCATCACGAGCATGACCAGCAGCCCGGAGACGGCGTACGCGACGATGATCGACGGGCCCGCGGCGGCGATGCCCTCGCCGGAACCGACGAAGAGCCCGGCGCCGATGACGCCGCCGAGGGCGATCATCGAGAGGTGGCGCTGCTTGAGCCCGTGGGTGAGCGCCGAATCGGCCCCGGTTCCCCCGGCGCCGGCGGGGTCGGGAGAGCCGGAAGAGCCGAGGGAGCCGGGGGAGCCGAGGGAGCCGGAGGTGTCGGGGGAGCCGGGGGAATCGGAGGTGTCGGTCGGGGCGCCGGTGGGGGGAGACGCGGAATTCCGGGGCATGGACGTGCTCTGTTCGATAGGCGAGACGTGGGGGGACATGCGCGGACAGTCTGGACATACACCCCTGCCGTGGGGAACCGTTGTCCGCCATCCGGGCGCGATGCGCACCCAGGGTACGCAGCCGGGCACGGTGGGACGGCGATCCGGCCGCGTGGCGCCCCGGCCCGTCCCGGGGGTACGGGGAACACCCGCCCCGGTCCTGCGGAGGGTCGGCCGCCTCATGGGCGCCCACCCGGCGGATTTAGCGGGAACCTACAGTTCCGCAAGGGCGTCCGAATCGGTGGAGCAGGAGGCATCCCGCCCCCACCTCAGTGACGAGCATCACGCCGCCGCACGATTGTGGACGGTCCTTTGTGTAGACCCCACCAACGCCCCGACCAACGCTTTGTGGGCCACTGATGGTGATCGATCGTTAACCCGTGGGCTAACGTCAGCCCCAGCCCGTCCCCACCTGCCCTCACCCCCGCGGAGTCCCGATGAGCACTGCTGCCGCCCCTGCCCGTACCGGAGTGGTCCTCGCCGACCTGTTGCCCGCCGCCCGGAACCGTTACGCCGTCGACACGGCGCTGGTCCTCGGCGGTGCCGCGCTCACCGGGATCGCCGCCCAGATCGCCGTGCCGATCCCCGGCTCGCCGGTCCCGGTCACCGGCCAGACCTTCGCCGCGCTCCTCGTCGGCACCGCGCTCGGCGCCCGCCGCGGCTTCCTCTCCCTCGGGGTGTACACCCTCGTCGGCATGGCGGGCATGCCGTGGTTCGCCGAGGCCCGGTCGGGGATGGGCTTCCCGTCGTTCGGCTACGTCCTCGGCATGCTGCTCGCCGCCGTCGTCGTCGGCGCCCTCGCCCGCCGCGGCGGCGACCGCTCGATGCCGCGCACCGCGGGCACGATGGTGCTGGGCTCCGCGATCATCTATTCGGTCGGCGTCCCGTACCTGGCGCTGTCCACCGGCATGTCGGCGAGCGCCGCGATCGCGGCGGGGCTGGTGCCGTTCCTGCTCGGCGACGCGCTGAAGGCGGCACTGGCCATGGGCGCGCTGCCCGCGGCCTGGAAGCTCGCCGGCCGCCGCGGCTGACCGCCGCCACCGCTCGCGCGGGGAGGCCCGCCGGATCGCGACACGCACGCGACCGGCGGGCCTCCGTCATGTCCGGGTGGATACCGACGTCGGCCGGACCCGGTGCCGACCGGGTCCGGTGCCGTCGGTCGTCAGGCGTCGGCGGGGGCCTTCGCCTCCGTGGCCTCCGTACCGTTGCGGCGGTTCCTGGCCTCCCGGACCAGTGAGATCGCCACCACCAGCGCCGCGACGAGCAGCGAGAGCAGCACCTGCTCGCGTCCGCCGTCGTCGGTCAGCATGTAGACCAGGACGAACGAGATCATCGCGATGGTCGCCCAGGTCAGGTACGGGAAGAGCCACATCCGCACGATCAGCTTCTCCGGCGACTCGCGCAGGATCATGCCGCGCATCCGCAGCTGGGTGAAGCAGATGACCAGCCAGACGAACAGGGCGACCGCACCGGAGGAGTTCAGCAGGAACTGGAAGACGGTGTCGGGCCACTGGTAGTTGAAGAACACGGCGACGAAGCCGAAGACCACCGAGGACAGGATGGCGGCCTGCGGCACGCCCCGCTTGTTCGTCCGGGCGAACGCCTTCGGCGCGTCCCCGCGGCCACCGAGCGAGAAGGCCATCCGCGAGGCCGTGTAGAGGCCGGAGTTCAGACACGACAGCACGGCGGTGAGCACGATGACGTTCATCACCTGGCCGGCGTGCGGGATGCCGATGGAGTTGAGGGCGGCGACGTAGCTGCCGTCCTTCACGATCGACGCGTCGTTCCACGGCAGCAGGGTGAGCACGACGAAGATCGAGCCCAGGTAGAAGACGGCGATCCGCCAGATCACGCTGTTGGTGGCCTTCTGGACGGCGCGCTGCGGGTTCTCCGACTCACCGGCGGCGAGGGTGACGATCTCGCTGCCCATGAAGGAGAAGACGACCATCAGCACGCCGGTGAGGATGGCGCCCGGCCCCTGGGGGAAGAACCCGCCGGTGTCGGTGAGGTGCGCGAGACCCGCGCCCGGGTTGTCCGAGCCGGGCAGCAGCCCGAAGACGGCGAGCAGTCCGACGACCACGAAGGCGCCGATCGCCACCACCTTGATCCCGGCGAACCAGAACTCGAACTCGCCGTACGACCCGACCGAGACCAGGTTCGTCGCGGTCAGCACCACCATCACGATCAGCGCCCACGCCCATTGCGGGACGCCCGGCACCCAGCCCTCCAGGATCTTGGCCCCCGCCGTGGCCTCCACGGCGAGCACCACGACCCAGAAGAACCAGTACAGCCAGCCGATCGAGAAACCGGCCCACCGGCCCAGCGCCTGGTCGGCGTAGGCGGAGAAGGAGCCCGAGCTGGGGCGGGCCGCCGCCATCTCGCCGAGCATCCGCATCACGAAGACGACCATCAGGCCGACCAGCGCGTAGGAGAGCAGGATGGCGGGTCCGGCGGCGGCGATACCGGTGCCGGAGCCCACGAAGAGGCCCGCTCCGATCACGCCACCGATGGCGATCATCGAGAGGTGGCGGTTCTTGAGGCCCGCCTGGAGGCCGTCCGAGGAGCCCGGGGAGTTCGGGGAGTTCGTGGAGCGGGGGGTGTCCGGGGTGTCCGGGCCGTTCGACCGGTCCGGATCGCCGGGGTGGGGGCC
This sequence comes from Streptomyces sp. ML-6, assembly GCF_030116705.1. Classification (NCBI taxonomy): domain Bacteria; kingdom Bacillati; phylum Actinomycetota; class Actinomycetes; order Kitasatosporales; family Streptomycetaceae; genus Streptomyces; species Streptomyces sp. ML-6. The sequence continues at coordinate 2,352,962 of NZ_JAOTIK010000001.1, read as the reverse complement.
CGGCCCGACCAGAGTCGTCTGCGACGTCATGGATCGAATTCCTTACGTTCTCGGGTCACGCGATGCGCGCCCGGCCGCGGCAGTGGGGTGCGGCAGCGAGTGATGCATTGAAGCCCGAGGAACGGTAAAAGCGGAACCCAATCTTCCGTTTCATTGACCTAATCGTTACCAAAGTGTCCTTGCTCACATTTCGACCCGCGTGTTTCGGTCACCCGAGGTCCGCCGTGCATTCCGGGACGGCCGGCCGATGGCGCCCGACCCCGATGGCGCCCGGCGCGCGGAGCTCGTGCCACACTCGGATGCATGCGCGTGTACCTCGGCTCGGACCATGCCGGTTATGAACTGAAGAACCACCTCGTCGAATGGCTCACGGCCCAGGGCCACGAAGCCGTCGACTGTGGCCCCCACATCTATGACGCCCAGGACGACTACCCGCCGTTCTGCCTGCGCGCCGCCGAGCGGACGGCCGCGGACCCGGACAGCCTCGGCATCGTGATCGGCGGCTCCGGCAACGGCGAGCAGATCGCCGCGAACAAGGTCAAGGGCGTGCGTGCCGCGCTCGCCTGGAGCGAGCAGACCGCCGCCCTGGGCCGCGAGCACAACAACGCCAACGTGATCGCCATCGGTGGCCGGATGCACTCGGTGGAGGAGTCCACCAAGTTCGTCGAGGTCTTCCTCGCCACCCCGTACTCGAACGAGGAGCGTCACACCCGTCGCATCGAGATGCTGACGGCGTACGAGACGACCGGCGAGCTCCCCCCGATCCCGGCCCACCACCCGCAGCAGGGCTGACCGGCCTCCACCTCCTGTGCCGCCGGAACCCCCGGCGGCACAGCCGTTTCCGCGCAGCCGTTTCCGTGGTGCTGGTCCTGTGCCGCCGGTCCCGGGGTGTCGGATCCGTACCGCCGGTCCCGTACCGTCGATTCCGTACCGCTCCGTACCGCCGTTCTCGTACCACCGCGCCCGTACGTCACCGAGGAGAGTCGCCGCCGTGCCCGAGGGACACACGATCCACCGCCTCGCGGCGGACCACCGGGACAGGTTCGCCGGGCGTCCGGTGCGGGTGAGCAGCCCGCAGGGCAAGTTCTCGGACAGCGCCGAACTGCTCGACGGCCTGACCTTCACCGGTGTCGACGCCCACGGCAAGCACCTCTTCCTCGGCTTCGGGGACACCGGCTGGGTCCACATCCACCTGGGCCTGTTCGGCAAGCTCGGCTTCGGCACGGTCCCGGCCCCGCCGCCCACCGACACGGTGCGGCTGCGGCTGCTGAACGAGGAGCACCACGCGGACCTGCGCGGCCCCACGACGTGCGCGCTGATCACCGAACCCGAGAAGCGCGCGATACACGACCGCCTGGGCCCGGACCCGCTGCGGACCGACGAGGACGGCGAGCGGGCCTGGCGGCGGATCTCGCGCAGCCGGATCACCGTCGCGGCCCTGCTGATGGACCAGAAGGTCATCGCGGGCGTCGGCAACGTCTACCGCGCGGAGGTGCTGTTCCGGCACGGCATCGACCCGTACCGCCCCGGCCGGGAGCTCCGGCGCGCGGAGTGGGACGCGATCTGGGCGGACCTGGTGATGCTGATGCGCGAGGGCGTGCGGAACAACCGGATCGACACGGTCCGCCCCGAGCACACACCGGAGGCGATGGGCCGTCCGCCGCGGGTCGACGACCACGGCGGCGAGGTGTACGTGTACCGCAGGGCCCGGCAGGCCTGCCACATCTGTGGCGGCGAGATCCGCACCGCCGATCTCGCCGCCCGCAATCTCTTCTGGTGCCCGGGGTGCCAGCGGGCCTAGCGGGCCTGGGCCCGGGGCCCGGACCGAACCCGTGGCGTTCGGGGCCCGGCCCCGGCCCGCGACGTTCCTAGAACCCGTGGGGCAGCCACGGTGCCGTGTCCGACGAGAACGCCAGCGACGCCTCCGCCAGCGCACCCGCCCGCAGCTCCCGCACCCGCCCGGCCAGGGCGAGCGAGCTCAGCGACTCGCCGCCCAGGTACGCCGACCCCAACTCCCGCACCGAGAGCGCGAGATCGGCCGGATCGTCGGTGCGCCGGCAGGACGCGGTGCCCTTCGCGTCGCCCGTGAGCCGCCAACGCCCCGCGTTCCAGGGGCAGAACGCGTCCTCGACCTCGAACACCACGTCCACCGGCGCCCGGTACGCCCGCGCCTCCAGCGCCGCCCCCAGCTCCACCAGCCGTACGTGGAGCGAATCCCGGACCCGGATGTTGCACCGCCGCACGTCCGACACCAGATGCAGCACCGCGTCGTCGACCGGCCGGTTGTTCGCCTCGATGGTCGACATCAGGTCAATTTCGAAGAGGAACCGCCACAGCGCCGCGTACGCCGCCGGGTCCAGCGCCCCGAGGTCGTTCACCACCACCTTGCCCGCCGGGCCGGACGCCTCCCACTTGGGGTTGAGGCGATAGGTCACACACCCGACGAGCTCGCCGTCCCGCTCCGCCAGCACGTACTGCCGGGCCGAACCGCCCTGCCGCTCGTCCGCCGGGTCGACCACGGCCTTCCGGTCCCAGGCGGCGTTGTGCGCGGGCGTGCCGGGACGCCCCGCCACCAGCCGCTCGTACACGCTCGCGCACGCGGCCAGCGCCTCGTCCGGCTTCGCGTGGCGCAGCCGGATCTCGTCGGTGCCCTCCGGCACCGTCAGCTTCACCCGGGTCGTGTCGATGGTCAGGGACATCTGCCGCGAGGCCATGCCGTACCCGAACCGGCCGTAGATCACCGGCTCCGACGCCGTCAGCACGGCGATCGGCTCGCCCAGGGCCCGGACGTCGTCCAGCTGCCTGCGCATCATCGAGGTCAGCAGACCGCGCCTGCGGTGGGTGGAGGCGACGCTCACCATCGTGACCCCGGCGGCGGGCACCAGGGCCCCGCCCGGCACGGCCAGTTGGAAGCTGAACGCCCCCGCCGTGCCCACCACGTCGTCGCCGTCCCAGACGCCGAGCGACCGCTCGGGCTCGGTCAGCTGCTCCTCCAGCTCGCGCTGCTCGGGTGGCTCCGCGACACCGCCGAATGCGAGTTCCAGGCACTCGAACCACTGGTTCCACTCGGACGGACGCAACACGCGAAGCTCTGTAGTCATGGGCCATGCCTACCAGGGGCGCGGCCCCGGGGCGAACCGATTTCGAACGCATTGTCACAGGGGCCCCCTGCACTCGGGGCGTCCGGCTAGATAAGGTCCCCGCAATGGCTCGACGCGCGGCAACAGACTCCTACCCGGCCCGATGGCGGAAATCGGTGCACCGGGCACGCACCACCCTGCGCAGATCCGGGGTCGACTACTTCCGCGGCGACGGGTCGGACTGGATCGCCCTGGCCGGGCTGCTGCTGACGATCCCGGTCATCACCTGCGCCACACTGATCAACCCGCTGTGGTGCTCACCCGCCGCCCTCGCCCTGCCGATCGTCGCGGGCGGACTGCTGCTGCGCCCCGCGAGCCTGCTGGGCCTGTACGCGACCGCCGCCACGGCCCTGATCGTGGAGTCGCTCGGGCTGGGGCCGTACGACGACGGGCCGGGCCGGGTGACACCCGGCATCGTCCTGGTGGTCGCCGCCTGCGGCCTCTTCGGGCTGGTCCTCGCCCAGTTCCGGGCCCGGGTCGGGGTGCCGTGGCGACGTGGCGGCACCATGCTCTTCGACCTGCGCGAACGCATCCGGGTGCAGAGCGCCCTGCCCCGGCTGCCGCAGGGCTGGCACCGCGAGATGGCGCTGCGCCCGGCCGGCGGGCAGTCCTTCTCCGGCGACTTCGTCGTGGCCGCCCGCACCAACGGCGGCCGGACCCTGGAGGCCGTCCTCACCGACGTCTCCGGCAAGGGCATGGACGCGGGCTCCCGCGCCCTCCTGCTGTCCGGGGCCTTCGGCGGACTCCTCGGGTCGCTGCCCCCGCACGGCTTCCTGCCCGCGGCCAACGGCTACCTGCTGCGCCAGGACTGGGACGAGGGCTTCGCCACCTCGATCCACCTGGTCCTGGACCTCGAATCGGGCGACTACGAACTCTTCTCGGCCGGGCACCCGCCCGCCCTGCAACTCCACTCGGGCAGCGGCCAGTGGGAGGAGAAGGCGGCCGAGGGACCGCTGCTCGGGGTGTACGACGGCGCCCAGTTCGACGCCGTGAAGGGCTCGCTGGCCCCCGGTGACGTGCTGATGCTGTTCACGGACGGCCTGGTGGAGGCGTCCGACCGCGACATCGCGGAGGGCATCGACCGGCTGACCGGCGAGGCCGACCGCTACGTCACCACGGGGTTCGAGGGCGCCGCCTGGCATCTGATCGAGGCGTGCGCCAAGGACGTCAACGACGACCGGGCGTTGCTGCTGCTGTCCCGCAAAGCCTGAATCCGGAACCGTACGCGAACGGGCCGAAAGTGGACCGAATCGGGCGCGCGTCAACGGGAGTCGGCCCCTCACCGGATCGTGGGCGTGATGCGCCGGGGAGCGGTACGGGGGCCGGGGCGGACCAGGACGACGGGGTGGTGCGGCAGGGGCGCGAGCGGTTCCCTCCCGGGGCGGGCCGGGGGCGACGGACGGGGCGGTACGGGAACGGGGCGGGGCGGGGCCGCCGGGGTGTCGCCCCGCTGCCTCCGCGCCCGCCCCGTCGCCCCGGGCCGGGGATCCGTTCCACGGTCCCGGTCCGGGGCCGTTCAGGCCGGGACCGTAAGCCTTCCGGCGTCGGTGCCGTCACCGTTTCCGTCGTTCTCGCCCCCGTTCCGTCCGCCCGGCAGGATGCGGGCCAGCCAGTGCGACCGTCCGGCCGCCAGCGGGGAGAGGACCGCGAGGACGAGCACGTAACCGGCGATGAACGGCGGCAGCCGCTCGTCCAGCCCCGCGCCGGCGGCCATCGTGGCGAGGATCAGCGCGAACTCGCCGCGGGCCGTCAGGGTGGTGGAGATGTTCGCCGCGGCCTGCGGGCCGAAGCCGTAGACCCGTGCGGAGACCAGGCCGGAGGCGAGGTTCATCGCCGCGGTCAGCACGACGGCGGCCAGCACCGGCCACATCACGCCCGGCAGGTCACCGGGGTTGATGGAGAGTCCGAAGGCGAAGAAGAAGATCGCCCCGAAGGCGTCGCGCAGCGGATGGACCAGCTTGAGGATGCGCTCGCCCGACGTGGTGCTGCCGAGCATCAGGCCCACCATGAAGGCGCCGATCGCGTCCGCGACCCCGAACCACTCGGAGACCCCCGCCACGAACACGGCGGTGCCGAGGAAGGAGATGACGAGCAGTTCGTCGTCCGAGGTGTGGATCAGCTTGCTGATGAGCTTCGTGCCGAACCGGGCGGTGAGCGCGAGCAGCAGCAGGAAGCCGAACGCCTTGCCCCCGTCGATCACCGCGGCGCCTAGGCTGTCCGAGCGCGACAGGATCGGCTGCAGGGCGGCGAGGTAGAGGGCGAGGAAGACGTCGTCGACGACGATGATGCCGAGGATCGTCTTGGTCTCCGGGCTGGCCAGGCGCTTCGTGTCGACCAGGATCTTGGTCACGATGGCCGACGACGAGATGCCGATGACCCCGGCCAGGACGAGGGCCTCCGAGGTGCCCCAGCCCAGGGCGAAGCCGAAGGCGAGTCCGGCGCCGACGTTCAGCGCCAGGTAGACGGAGCCCGCGATGAGCATCTTCCGTCCGCCGGCCTTGAGGTCGTCGAGGTGGAATTCGAGGCCGAGGTAGAAGAGCAGCAGCACCAGGCCGAGCGCGGAGAGCATCTCCAGCTCGTGCGGATCGGCGACGAGGACGATCCCGGGCGTGTGCGGGCCGAGCAGGATCCCGGCCAGGATGAACAGGGGGATGGTCGGCAGTCCGATGCGGCTGCCGAAGCGGGCGAGGACGGCGGCGGCGAGGAAGGCGCCGCCCATGGCGATGAGCGTGTCTGCGTGTCCGATGGGCCTGATCCTTCACTTGGTCAAGGGAGGGTCAAGAAGTCGTCAGTAATTAGTTTACCGAACGATTGACGTCGAAACTATGCCCTTGGGCAACCCGGCGTCCGGCCCTTGCCGCCCCGGCCCTCGCCGCCGTCGCCGGGCCCGCCCGTTCCCTCTGCGCCCGACCTCCGGTGACCCGATCGCCCGACCCCTCGGTCCCGGGCCCGCCGGCTCCTCGGCCCCGGGCCTGCGCACCCCCGGTACCACCTGGGGTTTTCCCCACCCCCGATCCGCCAGCAGCCGCCATGTTCCGGGACCACCTCCGCTCCATAGGTTCGGAGCACGGCCGAAGAAGCGGCCGACGAGCAAGGAGAGGCGGAGATCATGGGGCTGCGAGGCACCCGACGCACGCAGGACGGGCAGCACCCGGCGGACCTCCACCGGGGGGCCGGGCTCCCGGACCTCGCGGTCGAACTGCGCGGTGTCCGCAGGCAGTACGGCCGGGGCGGCTCCGCCGTGCACGCGCTGCGGGGCATCGACCTGGCCCTCCCGCGCGCCTCCTTCACCGCCGTCATGGGCCCCTCCGGCTCCGGGAAGTCGACCTTCCTCCAGTGCGCGGCCGGGCTCGACCGCCCCACCGAGGGCTCCGTACGCCTCGGCGGCACCGAGATCACCGGCATGAGCGAGAACCGGCTCACCGAACTGCGCCGCACCCGCCTCGGCTTCGTCTTCCAGTCCTTCAACCTGCTCCCGTCCCTGACGGTCGAGCAGAACGTCATCCTCCCCATGCGCCTGGCCGGACAGAGCCCCCGCTCCGCCCGGGGCCGCCGCGAGGCGGCCGAGATGCTCGCCCGGGTCGGCCTCGGCGACAAAGGCGGGCGCCGCCCCGCCCAGCTCTCCGGCGGCCAGCAGCAGCGCGTCGCCGTCGCCCGCGCCCTGGTCACCCGCCCCGACGTGGTCTTCGCCGACGAGCCGACCGGCGCCCTCGACACCACCACGGCCGCCGAGATCCTCACCCTGCTCCGCGACGCGGTGGACGGCCTCGGCGCCACCGTCGTCATGGTCACCCACGACCCGGCCGCCGCCGCCTACGCCGACCAGGTGCTCTTCCTCGCCGACGGCGCCATCGCGGACAGCCTGCCGCGCGCCGACGCCGCGCGGATCGCCGCCCGGATGACCACCCTGACCGCCCGCACCGCCCGCACCACCTCCGTGCACGCAGGAGCAGCAGCCTGATGTCCCTCGCCCCCAACGGCCTCGCCCGCGCGGCCGTGCGTTTCAAACCCTCGGCGTTCGTCGGGACGTTCGTCGCGCTCCTGCTGGCCGCGGCCATCGTCTCCGCCTGCGGCATCCTCCTGGAGACCGGCGTGCGCGCCTCCGTCCCCGCGGACCGCTACGCGAAGGCCCCCGTGGTGGTCGCCGCCGACCAGCGGGTCCACATGACGGTCGGCACCGGCGAGGGCGAGTACGACGCCGACCACCCCGTACCGGACACCGCGCGGCTCCCCGAGTCCCTGGTGAACAGGGCTGCCTCGGCCCCCGGCGCGGCGGCGGCGATCGGGGACGTGAGCTACCCCGTGCGCCGGGGCGGCACCCCTCTCACCGCCCACGGCTGGAGCTCCACCGCCCTCACCGGTACGCGGCTGCTCACCGGCGAGGCGCCCGGCACCGGCGAAGTCGTCGTCCCCACCGGCACCGGGGTCCGGGCCGGCGAGCGGATCACCCTCGACACCCCCGCCGGAGCACGCGAGTTCCGCGTCGCGGGCACCACCGCCGCCGGGGCCACCGTCTGGTTCGCCGACCGGCAGGCCGTACAGCTCTCCGGCCACCCCGGCCGGATCGACGCCATCGCCGTGCTCGCCGCACCGGGCACCACCACCGACGCCCTCGCCGAGCAGGTGCGCCGGGCCGTCGGCCACACCGCCACGGCACAGGTCCACACCGGCGACGACCGGGGCGCCGTCGAGGACGCGGGACTCGCGGGCGCCGCGGAACTCCTCGTCGCCCTCGGCGGGTCCTTCGGCGGCGTCGCCACCATGGTCGCCGTCTTCACCGCCGCCGGCACGGTCGCCCTCTCCGTCGGCCAGCGCAGCCGCGAGTTCGCCCTGCTGCGCGCCATCGGCGCCACCCCGCGCCAGCTGCGCCGCTCCATCGCCACCGAATCCCTGCTCGTCGCCCCGCTCGCCGGAGCGCTCGGCTGCCTGCCCGGGATCGCCCTGGCCCACTGGTGGTTCGGCCAGCTCCAGGACCGGGGAGCCATCCCCGGCCCCGTCGAACTGCACGTGTCCTGGCTGCCGTTGACCATCGCCACGGCCACCACGATGCTCACCGCCCTGGGCGCCGGATACTTCGCCGCCCGCAAGCCGTCGAAGAGCAAGCCGGGGCAGGCCCTCGCGCAGTCCGCCGTGGAGAGCCCCCCGGTCGGCTGGATCCGCACCCCGCTCGGTGTCGCCGCCCTCGGCGGCGGCGCCGCCTTCGCGGGCGTCGCCGCGTCCACGAGCGGCGAGGACGCGGCGAACGCCGCCCTCGGCGTCGTCATGTTCTTCATGCTCGGGGTCGGCCTGCTCGGCCCGCTGATCGCCCGGATCTGCGCCGCCGTGATCGGCCTCCCGCTGCGCCTGGCGGGCGCCCCGGGCTCGCTGGCCGCCGCCAACTCCTGGACGAACTCGCGCCGCCTGGCCTCCGCGATCACCCCGATCGTGCTCGCCATGGCCTTCTCCTCCACGCTCGTCTTCATGCAGACCAGCGAGGAGCGGGTGATCGCCCACCAGCAGCGCGCCGCCGTCACCGCCGACCACGTCGTCTCCGCCCCGGGCGGACTCGTCTCCGACGCGACCGAACGGGCCGCCGCCACACCCGGTGTCTCCACCGCCGTCGGACTGCTCCGCACCTCCGTCCTGGTGGCCACCGGAACGGGCGGGGACCGCATACTCCAGAGCATCTCCGCCCAGGGGATCACCGGCTCCGGCGCCGGCCTCGCCCGGGTCCAGGACCTCGACGTCCGGACCGGATCGCTCACCGGCCTGCGGCCCGGCACCGTCGCCATCGACACCACCCTCGCCGGCTCCACGAAGACCGGGACCGGCGACCGGCTGGCCCTGCGCCTCCCGGACGGCACCAAGGCCTCGCCGAAGATCGTCGCCGTCTACGGACGCGGCCTCGGCACCAGCCTCGTCACCTTCCCCGCGGCCGACCTGAAGGCCCACATGACCGCGTCGTACGCCACCGACGTCCTGGTACGGGCCACCCCCGCCGCCGCACGGAAGCTCACCGCGCTCGGCACCGTCACCGACTCCTCCGGCTACGCCGCGGCGCAGGACGAGAACCGCGAGCTCAACGCCTGGGCCAACACCGTCATGGCGGCGGTGCTCGGCGGATTCGCCGCGGTCGCCGCCGTCAACACCCTCGTGATGACCGTCCTCGACCGGCGCCGCGAACTGACCATGCTCCGGCTGGTCGGCTCCACCCGCCGCCAGGTCATGGGCATGATCCGCTGGGAGGCGCTGCTGGTCACGGTCGCCGGGGCCGCGCTCGGCACCGGGATCGCCCTGGCCACGCTCTTCCCGATGTCGAGGGGCCTGACGGGCGAGGCACCGTACATCCCGCCGCTCGTGTACGGATCCTTCGTCGCCGCGGTCGTCGTACTCGGCCTCCTCGCCACCGCGATCCCGGCCAGGGCGGCCCTGCGCACGGCGGACGCCCGTCCGTAGAGTCGGTCCATGACCACTCCACGCGATGACCTGACCCTGGCCGAAGTCGAGGCGATCGCCCGCGCCGCCCACGCCGGACAGCGGGACAAGGCGGGACGCCCGTACACCGAACACCTCGCGGCCGTCGCCGAGGGCGTACGGGCCAGGGGCGGCAGCGACGAACAGATCGCCGCGGCCTGGCTGCACGACGCGGTCGAGGACGACGCGCTGTCGAGGGAATGGCTGGCCGGTGCCGCACTGCCGCAACGGGTCAAGGACATGGTCCTCGCCGTCACCAAACGGGACGGCGAGGACCTCGTCGCGTACACCCGGCGCATCCTCGACACGCCGGGCGCCCTGCTGGTCAAGGAGGCCGACCTGGCGCACAACGCCGACCCGGACCGCCTCGCCGTACTGGAACCGGCGACCCGTACCCGGCTGACCGAGAAATATGCCCGGGTACGGGAGCTGCTCGGGCTCACCCCGCCCCGCTGACCGGCAAACAACAGATTCAAGCCAACATGGCGCGGTCCTGACCCCGAGGGTAGCGCCCCGGGGCCAGAACCGGAGTCCGGACCGGTCCGGACCGGTACCGGCCCCGAGGAGTCAGCGCCCGGCCGGATTCCGCCGGAACGCCCACTTCATGTCCGGTTCCGTCACGGCGCGCAGCGCCCGCCGCACCGGCGGCGTGCACATCACCGTCACCGCGCCGGCCGCGACCACGGAGACGAGGATCAGGCCACCGGGCGCCGCGAGCCACGCGTGGAGGTCGAACACCCCGGCGTAACCGGCGCCCTTGATCAGGAAGCCGTGCAGCAGGTAGCCGCAGATCGTGCCGGCGCCGAGCACCGTGAACCACGTGGGGCGGCGCGGCACCCAGGACAGGAACCCGACGGTGAGCAGCAGCGCGCAGCCGAACATGGCCAGCGTCATCACGGCACCGGCCCACCACGGGGCGCCCATCTCCTGCGCGCTGTTGCTGCGGTAGAACCAGCCCAGCTGCATCCGCGGCGCCGCCCAGTACGCGAACAGCAGGGCCGCGGCGAACAGCGGGAGCGCGAACATCCGCACCTCGCGCCGACGCACCGCGTGGAAGTGCTCGGGCCGCAGCCGCAGGCCCAGCACGAAGAACGGCAGGAACTGCAGGACGCGCTGGAGGTCGAGGTCGTTGCCGATCGTCGGGGAGAAGGAGGCGAGCACCGCGATGAGGAGCGCGACCGGCAGCGGATGGCGCAGCGCCTGCCACAGGGGTGTGGTGATCCGCCAGACGAACAGCGCGATCAGGAACCAGGTGAGGTACCAGGGGTCGATCAGGCTGATCGGCTGGTCCGGCGAGTCGTCCGCGTACCGCTTGAACAGCGAGTACGCGGTCTCGAACACCACATAGGGGACGGCGACGCCGGTGATCAGGCGTCGCACCTTGGCGGCGGACATGTCGAAGGAGCGGGAGAAGTAGCCGGAGACGATGATGAACGCCGGCATGTGGAAGGTGTACGCCACCATGTACAGCGCGCGGGCGGTCCGGCTGCCCTCCATCACCGGTTCCCACGAGTGCGCCACCGCGACGAGCACGATGGCCAGATATTTGACGTTGTCGAAGTAGGCGTCGCGCTTCTTCGCCGACGGGGGCGCCGACGGCTTGTTCGCCACGGGTGCGGGGGGCGCGGTGGCAGTCGTCGTGTCTCGATGTCTGGGCTCCGACTCCCGGGTCGCCGATGGGAGCGGGGCCCTCTGAAATGCGTTCGGAGCGTGGAACATCTCACGCACCTTAGACGCCCCGATTGCAATTCGTAAAACCGCTCGTGGATATCTCGCGCTCCCGCCCAATCGAAAGTGAAACCGCCGTCAACCGACCGCTATGCACCGATTCATCCACCTTAAATGGTGCATATAGGCAGGCTGTTGTGGGTCGTTAATTTCATCGCACCCGCACCTTGGAATTGCGTGTGAATGAAGTGTGGGGATATGGAAACCATCACATTCGCAGCCTTGTCCGGGCGAGTTGTTCACAGTCCGCGCACAGGCGCGAGGAGTCCCGTGGAGGCCCCCGTGCGACCCGCGTGCAGCCGTGCGCCCCTGGCGTGCGCGGGGCGTGAGGATGGCGCGATCTCGTCAGTGCGATCCGTCACCCAGCAGCGGTCGCGGGGGAGTTGGTGGCACGATGGAGCGCGACGGAGGGTGCTCGGCCGCACATCTCCGGGCCGGCAAGGTGTACCGACCAAGGGTGTGATCAGTCGTGGCCATTTCACTGTCCGTGGTGCTCATGTTTGCGATCATCCTGGTGGTCATGATCCGGGGTGGTTCCATCAAGCCGGGGCCCGCGGTCGTCGCGGCGCTCTTCGGCTTCTTCCTGGCGTCGACCGGCATGGCGCCGTCGATCAACCGGTTCATGAACTCCATAGCCGAGACCATCAACCAGATCTCCTTCTGACCCCGCCGCCCCCGCCGGCGCCGCTGACCCTGCGACAGATTCCGTAGATTCCGTACGAGGCCCGGCGTGCGCGGACCCCTCCCGGTCCGGTGCGGGGCGTCTTCGTGCGAGGCCGCAGCCGCGGACTGCCGACCCCGCGCGGGCTGTCGGCGAGAAGCGCGGCCGCGAGGCGGGAGGCGCGGCCGGGAAGCACTGGAGGCGGAAGGGCGTCGTGGCGCCGGCGACGGAACAACGGAACGACGCGAAACGCAAAGGGCCCGGTCCGGCGAGTGATCTCGCCGGACCGGGCCCTTGCACGGAGCGGGCGACGGGAATCGAACCCGCGTAGCTAGTTTGGAAGACTAGGGCTCTACCATTGAGCTACGCCCGCGAGGCCGCACCGCAGGTCCGGTGACCCGGCGGCACGTGAAGCATCGTAGCGGGTCGCGGGCGCTGCCCGCACACCCGTTGTCACGGCGACCCGGCACGGCGTCCGGCGGCACCCGCCCGAAGGGGCCGACGCACTGTCCGACTGCATGTACCCTACGTGTCGCACCGACGGGGTGTGGCGCAGCTTGGTAGCGCGTCCGCTTTGGGAGCGGAAGGTCGTCGGTTCGAATCCGGCCACCCCGACCACCGGCAAGATCAGTGACCCTCGCAGGCGGCGTTCCGGGCCGTCCGCGGGATCGCGGAGCACGGGCAAGATCGCATTGTGGGAGTCCGACTCCTTGCCGTTACTATGCAAATTGCGTGCCCGTGTGTCTGATGTACCGGGCTCGGTCCGCGAAGCCGCCTCCCGTGCGGCGGAGCAGAACCCCAAGAAGTCAGCCACAAGGAGACCGAACCGTGAAGAGCGCCGTGGAGACCCTGAACCCGACCCGGGTTCGGCTCACTGTCGAGGTGCCCTTCGAGGAGCTCAAGGACAGCCTCGACGCGGCGTACAAGAAGATCAACCAGCAGGTCACGGTGAAGGGCTTCCGCAAGGGCAAGATCCCTGCCCGGGTCATCGACCAGCGGTTCGGTCGCGGTGCGGTGCTGGAGGAGGCCGTCAACGACGCGCTCCCGAAGTTCTACACCGAGGCCGTCAACGAGGGTGAGCTCAACGTCCTCGGTCAGCCCGAGGTCGACATCACCGAGCTGAAGGACGGCGAGCTGCTGGCCTTCACCGCCGAGGTTGACGTACGCCCCGAGATCGAGATCCCGGACTACTCCGGCATCGAGGTCACCGTCGACGCCGTCGAGGTCACCGACGAGGACGTCGAGAAGGCCGTGGAGCAGCTCCGCGGGCGCTTCGCCTCCACCAGCCCGGTCGAGCGCGCCGCCGCCGAGGGCGACGTCGTGACGATCGACCTGGAGGCCAAGGTCGACGGCGAGGTCCTGGAGGACGGCGTGGCCGAGGGTGTCTCGTACACCATCGGTTCCGGCGAGCTGCTCGACGGCATCGACGCCGCGGTCACCGGCCTGGAGGCGGGTGGCGAGGCCACCTTCACCTCCGAGCTGAAGGGCGGCTCGGCCGAGGGCAAGGAGGCCGAGGTCACCGTCAAGGTCTCCGAGGTCGCCGCCCGTGAGCTCCCCGAGCTGGACGACGAGTTCGCCCAGATGGCCAGCGAGTTCGACACCCTCGACGAGCTGAAGGCCGACAGCCGCAAGCGCCTGGAGAACACCAAGCAGTACGAGCAGGCCACCCAGGCCCAGGAGCGCGTCCTGGACGAGCTGCTCAAGCTCGCCGAGGTCCCGATCCCGGAGAAGCTGCTCGCGGACGAGGTGCAGACCCGCAAGCACAACCTGGAGCACCACCAGCTCGGCCAGATGGGCCTGACCCTCGAGAAGTACCTGGAGATCCAGGGCAAGACGGTCGAGGAGTTCGAGGCCGAGACCTCCGAGCAGGCGATCAAGGGCATCAAGACCCAGTTCATCCTGGACGAGATCGTCAACAAGGAGAAGCTGAACGTCAACCAGGAGGAGCTCACCGAGCACCTCATGCGGCGTGCCGCCTCCTCCGGCATGAGCCCCGACCAGTTCGCCCAGGCCGTCGTCGAGGGCGGCCAGGTGCCGATGCTCGTCGGCGAGGTCGCCCGCGGCAAGGCGCTGGCCGTGGTCGTCGAGGCCGTCAGGGTCGTCGACACCAACGGCGAGGTCATCGACCTGGAGGACGACGAGGAGGAGGCCGTCGAGGGCACCACCGAGGCCGTCGCCGACGCAGCCACCGAGGCCGCCGAGGAGAAGAACGAGGCCTGAGCCTCGCGCTGAACCCCTTCGACGGGCTCCGGACGCAGTCGCGTCCGGAGCCCGTCGCCATAGGGCGCGCGGTGCCCCACAACCCTTGTGCGGACTGCGGAGCTTGCGCTCCGAGCGAACAGTTGCGGAAGCGGGATGGCGTTGTCCCACCTGCGCGTTAGGGTCCATGAATAGGAAGGGCAGGGGAGTCCCCGCCCACCCGGTACGAAGACGCTGAGACGGCCGGAGCCGTCAGAGACGAGCAGGTGGATACGTGACGAATCTGATGCCCTACGCCGCCGGAGAGCCGTCCCTCGGTGGAGGCCTCGGTGACCAGGTCTACAGCCGGCTGCTCGGCGAGCGCATCATCTTCCTCGGTCAGCAGGTCGACGATGAGATCGCCAACAAGATCACCGCGCAGCTGCTTCTTCTCGCCGCGGAGCCCGAGAAGGACATCTACCTCTACATCAACAGCCCCGGTGGTTCGGTGACGGCCGGCATGGCGGTCTACGACACCATGCAGTACATCCCGAACGACGTGGTCACCATCGGCATGGGCATGGCGGCCTCGATGGGCCAGTTCCTGCTCACCGGCGGTACCGCGGGCAAGCGCTTCGCGCTCCCGAACACCGACATCCTCATGCACCAGGGTTCGGCCGGCATCGGCGGTACGGCCTCGGACATCAAGATCCAGGCCCAGTACCTGCTGCGCACCAAGCAGCGCATGGCGGAGATCACCGCCCGTCACTCCGGCCAGACCGTCGAGACGATCATCCGCGACGGCGACCGCGACCGCTGGTACACCGCGGAGGAGGCCAAGGAGTACGGCCTCATCGACGAGATCATCACGGCCGCATCGGGCGTTCCGGGCGGCGGCGGCACCGGCGCCTGATCCGGCACCCCCGGATCCGGCACCACCGCCCCGCGCACCTCTCGTACGCCGAGACACCCAGCCACAGAACGCCACCAGGATGGTGAACACCCACATGAACAACTTCCCCGGCGCCTCCGCGAGCGGCCTCTACACCGGCCCGCAGGTGGACAACCGCTACATCGTCCCGCGCTTCGTGGAGCGCACCTCGCAGGGCGTGCGCGAGTACGACCCGTACGCGAAGCTCTTCGAGGAGCGCGTGATCTTCCTCGGCGTGCAGATCGACGACGCCTCCGCCAACGACGTCATGGCGCAGCTGCTGTGCCTGGAGTCGATGGACCCGGACCGGGACATCTCCATCTACATCAACAGCCCCGGCGGCTCGTTCACCGCGCTCACCGCGATCTACGACACGATGCAGTTCGTGAAGCCGGACATCCAGACGGTCTGCATGGGCCAGGCGGCCTCCGCCGCGGCCGTGCTGCTCGCCGCCGGCACCCCCGGCAAGCGCATGGCACTGCCCAACGCCCGGGTGCTGATCCACCAGCCGTCCTCGCAGACCGGCCGTGAGCAGCTCTCCGACCTGGAGATCGCGGCCAACGAGATCCTGCGGATGCGCACCCAGCTGGAGGAGCTGCTGGCCAAGCACTCCACCACCCCGCTGGAGAAGATCCGCGACGACATCGAGCGCGACAAGATCCTGACCGCCGAGGACGCCCTCGCCTACGGTCTCATCGACCAGATCGTGTCGACCCGCAAGCAGGCGGCCGCGGCCGTCTGACGTCCGCCTTCGCCCCTTGGCACACGGGGTTCGCCCGGCCTTTGCCGTGTGAACCGTGCCAAGGGGGCCCCGAACGGGGGGCAAGGCAAGGTACCGTCTGATAGAGGCACCAGGAGCCGCTGAACCAAGCTGCTCCCAGGCGAAGGGGAAGCACCTCGTGGCACGCATCGGTGATGGCGGCGACCTGCTCAAGTGCTCGTTCTGCGGAAAGAGCCAGAAGCAGGTGAAGAAGCTCATCGCGGGTCCCGGTGTGTACATCTGCGACGAGTGCATCGATCTCTGCAACGAGATCATCGAGGAGGAGCTCGCCGAGACCTCCGAGGTGCGGTGGGAGGAGCTCCCGAAACCGCGCGAGATCTATGAGTTCCTCGAGGGGTACGTCGTCGGGCAGGAGCCTGCGAAGAAGGCCCTCTCGGTCGCTGTGTACAACCATTACAAGCGGGTCCAGGCGGGTGAGAACGGCGGCGCGCAGGGCCGGGACGACGCCATCGAGCTGGCCAAGTCCAACATCCTGCTGCTGGGCCCCACGGGCTCCGGCAAGACGCTGCTCGCGCAGACGCTGGCCCGTATGCTCAACGTCCCGTTCGCCATCGCCGACGCGACGGCGCTGACGGAGGCCGGCTACGTCGGCGAGGACGTCGAGAACATCCTGCTGAAGCTGATCCAGGCCGCGGACTACGACGTCAAGAAGGCCGAGACCGGGATCATCTACATCGACGAGATCGACAAGGTCGCCCGCAAGAGCGAGAACCCGTCGATCACCCGTGACGTCTCCGGCGAGGGTGTCCAGCAGGCCCTGCTGAAGATCCTGGAGGGCACCACCGCCTCCGTGCCGCCCCAGGGCGGCCGGAAGCACCCGCACCAGGAGTTCATCCAGATCGACACGACGAACGTGCTGTTCATCGTGGGCGGTGCCTTCTCCGGTCTGGAGCGGATCATCGAGTCCCGGGCGGGGGCCAAGGGCATCGGCTTCGGGGCGACCATCCGTTCCAAGCGGGAGATCGAGGCGAGCGACCAGTTCCAGGAGGTCATGCCGGAGGACCTGGTGAAGTTCGGGATGATCCCGGAGTTCATCGGCCGGCTCCCCGTCCTCACCTCGGTCCACAACCTGGACCGCGAGGCGCTGCTGCAGATCCTCGTCGAGCCGCGCAACGCCCTCGTGAAGCAGTACCAGCGACTGTTCGAACTCGACGGCGTGGAGCTGGACTTCGACCGCCCGGCCCTGGAGGCCATCGCCGACCAGGCGATCCTGCGCGGCACCGGCGCGCGCGGTCTGCGGGCCATCATGGAGGAGGTCCTCCAGTCCGTGATGTACGAGGTGCCGTCCCGCAAGGACGTCGCCCGGGTGGTCATCACGGCGGACGTCGTCCGCAACAACGTCAACCCGACCCTGGTCCCGCGCGAGCCGCGCACGATCGGCAACGGCGACGGCGGCCGGCACGAGAAGTCCGCGTAGCGGCAGGCACGCATACGGAAGAGGGGCGCCCGGCCGGGCGCCCTCTTCCGCGTACCGCGAGGTGATCAGGCCTTGACGCGGGACGTGTTGTAGAGCTTGGCGGTCAGGTCGGCCAGGGTCTCCTTGGGCATGCCCCCGCCGGAGAGGGCGAGCGCCACGTCGACACCGTTGACCACGCCGACCGTGCTGTAGTCGGCCCAGGAGCAGATCGGCATCGTGAACTCCTTCGGGCCCTTCTTCATGGTGCCGTCGCCCTCGGGGTTGGTGATCTTCATGTCCTGGCACTTCATCAGCGCACCGCTGAACCCGGACGGTTCGAAGAACTCGGGGCTGCCGACGAGCTGGAGGTTCATCTTCGACTCGCTCTTCTGCAGCGCAGCCTTGGCGATCTCGAAGGTCTGGTCGACGGCCTTGACCGGGTCGGCGACCTCGCCCGAGTAGCCCTGGAAGGTGAGCGACTTGGCGGTGATCTCGCTCTTCCCGGAACCGGACTCGTAGCCGGCGCCCGCCTGCTGGGGGTTCTCGATGCCCAGGGCCGCGGTCTCGGCCTTCTCCTCGTCGCTCGTGACCGGCCCGGAGCGGTCCCTCAGGGACTGCTTCTTGTACTCGTCCACGGAGGCGGCGGGCTTCAGCTTGTAGCCCCTGGTGGAGTCCGCCACGTCGCTGTTGTCGGGGCCGCCCGAGGTCAGGAAGTACACCCCGCCCCCGATGACCGCCAGCGCCACGACCACGGCGCCGATGATCAGGCCCGTCTTCTTCTTCGGCTCGGCCGGGGGGAACGGGGGCTGCCCGCCGTAGGCCGGCTGGCCGCCGTACGGGGGAGCGGGGGGCTGCTGGCCGTACGGGCCGGGCTGCTGGGCCGGCGGGTAGCCGTAACCCTGCGGGGGCTGCTGCTGGGGGTACCCGTACCCCGGCTGCCCCTGCGGGGGCTGCTGGCCGTAGGGTCCGGGCTGGCCCTGGGGCTGACCACCGTAGGGTCCGGGCTGGCCCTGGGGCGGCTGGCCGCCGTACGGGCCCGGCTGGTTGTAGCTCATCTGCGGTGTCCCCTGTTCGTCATGCCTATGCGTTCTTATGCGTTCCGAACATCCTGACGGAAGGTTCATCCGTGTGGAGCACCGGGAGGAACACCGTTACCGAACAATCCCGTTTCAGTGCACGACTGTGACGGCCCTAAACTGTCCCCCGTGACCGAGAACACTCAGCAGACGCCAGCCAGCAACCCCGAACTGCCGACCCAGTACGCACCGGCCGAGGTAGAGGGGAAGCTGTACGAGCGCTGGGTAGAGCGGGGTTACTTCGAGGCCGACGCGAAGAGCGAGAAGCCGCCGTACGCCATCGTCATCCCGCCGCCGAACGTCACGGGCAGCCTCCACCTGGGGCACGCCTTCGAGCACACGCTGATCGACGCCCTGGTCCGCCGCAAGCGCATGCAGGGCTACGAGGCGCTGTACCAGCCCGGCATGGACCACGCCGGCATCGCCACCCAGAACGTCGTCGAGCGCGAGCTCGGCAAGGAGGGCAAGTCCCGCCACGACCTGGGCCGCGAAGCCTTCGTCGAGCGCGTCTGGCAGTGGAAGGCCGAGTCCGGCGGCCAGATCGCCGGCCAGATGCGCCGCCTCGGCGAGGGCGTCGCCTGGTCCCGGGACCGCTTCACCATGGACGAGGGCCTGTCCCGCGCCGTCCAGACCGTCTTCAAGAAGATGTTCGACGACGGCCTGATCTACCGCGCCGAGCGCATCATCAACTGGTGCCCGCGCTGCCTGACGGCCATCTCCGACATCGAGGTCGACTACCAGGACGACGACGGCGAGCTCGTCTCCATGAAGTACGGCGAGGGGGACGACACCATCGTCGTCGCCACGACCCGCGCGGAGACGATGCTCGGTGACACCGCCGTCGCCGTCCACCCCGACGACGAGCGCTACGCCCACCTGATCGGCAAGCAGATCAAGCTGCCGCTGACCGACCGTACGATCCCGGTCGTCGCCGACACGCACGTCGACCCGGAGTTCGGCACCGGCGCCGTCAAGGTGACCCCGGCGCACGACCCGAACGACTTCGCCATCGGCCAGCGCCACGACCTCGAATCCATCGAGGTCCTCGACGAGCGCGGCGTGATCACCACCCACGGCCCCTTCCAGGGCCTCGACCGCTTCGAGGCACGCTCCGCGATCGTCGCCGCCCTGCGCGCCGAGGGCCGGATCGTCGCCGAGAAGCGCCCGTACGTCCACTCCGTGGGCCACTGCTCGCGCTGCAAGACGACGCTGGAACCGCGTCTGTCCCTGCAGTGGTGGGTCAAGGTCGAGACGCTGGCCAAGGCCGCCGGCGACGCGGTCCGCGACGGCCGGGTCGCCATCCACCCGGCCGACATGTCGCAGCGCTACTTCGACTGGGTCGACAACCTCAACGACTGGTGCATCTCGCGTCAGCTGTGGTGGGGCCACCGGATCCCCGTCTGGCACGGCCCGAACGGCGAGCTGGTCTGCGTCGGCCCCGACGACGAGGCACCCACCGGCGAGGGCTGGACCCAGGACACCGACGTCCTCGACACGTGGTTCTCGTCCGGCCTGTGGCCGTTCTCCACGCTCGGCTGGCCGGAGCGGACGCCGGACCTGGAGAAGTTCTATCCGAACTCCGTCCTGGTCACCGGCTACGACCTGATGTTCTTCTGGGTCGCCCGGATGATGATGTTCGGCCTGTACGTCAACGAGGGCGTCCCGCCCTTCGGGACCATCGTCCTGCACGGCATGGTCCGCGACGAGTTCGGCAAGAAGATGTCGAAGTCCTTCGGCAACGTCGTCAACCCGCTGGACTGGATGGACAAGTACGGCTCCGACGCGCTGCGCTTCACCCTGGCGCGCGGCGCCAACCCCGGCGTCGACGTCCCGATCGGCGAGGAGTGGGTCCAGGGCTCCGCCAAGTTCTCCAACAAGATCTGGAACGCCACCCGCTTCGCGCTGATGAACGGCGCGACGATCGAGGGCGAGCTGCCGTCCGCCGACGAGATGTCGGTGACCGACCGCTGGATCCTCTCCCGGCTCAACAAGACGGTCGCCGAGATCGACGCGTACTACGACGACTTCCAGTTCTCCAAGCTCAGCGAGGCGTTGCGGCACTTCGCCTGGGACGAGGTCTTCGACTGGTACGTCGAACTGTCCAAGACCACGTTCTTCGGCGGCGGCCGTCCGGCCGAGGTCTCCGGCCGGGTCCTCGGCGAGGTCCTCGACGTGATGCTGCGCCTGCTGCACCCCGTCGTCCCCTTCGTCACCGAGACCCTGTGGACCGCGCTCACCGGCCGCGAGTCCGTCGTCGTCGCCGACTGGCCGAAGGACTCCGGCTTCCGCGACGAGGCGGCCGAGCAGGAGATCGCGCTCGTCCAGCAGGTCGTCACCGAGGTCCGCCGGTTCCGCTCCGACCAGGGCCTCCAGCCCGGCCAGAAGGTCCCGGCCGAGCTGACCCTGGACGGGACGGCGCTCGCCCCGCACGAGGCGGCCATCCGTCAGCTGCTGCGTCTGCAGCCGGCCGGGGAGGGCTTCCACGCCACCGCCTCGCTGCCCGTCGCCGGGGCCACGGTGGCTCTCGACCTCTCCGGCACCATCGACGTCGAGGCCGAGCGCAAGCGCCTGACGAAGGACCTGGGCGCCGCCGAGAAGGAGAAGGCCCAGGCGCTCGGCAAGCTCTCCAACGAGGCGTTCCTCGGCAAGGCCCCGGACAACGTGGTCGACAAGATCCGCGGCCGGCTCGCCAAGGCCGAGGAGGACATCGAGCGCATCTCCGGCCAGCTGGCGAAGCTGCCGCAGGGCTGATGACCTGAGCACGGAGCCCCCGTCCCCCTGACCGACCAGGGGGACGGGGGCTCCGCCCTTTTCCGTACCCGTCCTCGTGTACTTCAGGACTCCAGTGCCACCGGGCCGGCGGTGGCCGGTTCCGCGTTGCGCCGGGTCTTCGCCCAGCCGTTGCGGCCGCGCAGCATCCGCCCGAAGGCCCGCGCCGAGACGACGAACAGGTGGTACGCGTACAGCCACAGCGCCAGGCCCCACAGCAGCGACCTGACGAACGAGGCGTCCGGGGCGTGGTCCCGGCGGTAGACCGGGCCCCACAGCACGAACGGCGCGACCGACACCGCGGCCAGCACCAGGAGCAGCGGCCACTGGGCCGACAGGGTCGCCGTCACGCCCGTGTCCTGCCCCCGGACCAGGCCGACGGCGAGCACGCCGAGGAGGAACACGCTCAGCGCCAGGGTCACCAGATGGGCCAACGGCTGGACGAAGGTGTACAGGGTCTCCAGCACCCCGCGGCCCGGGACGTGCCGGGACGCGACGATCCGGGGCGCGTAGCGCACGCACTGGAGGTTCCCCTGCGCCCAGCGGGTGCGCTGGGTCAGCAGCCGGCGGGCGCTGGGCAGCGCCTCCTGGGAGACCCAGGTGTCGGCGACATGCGTCGTGCGGTAGCCGGCCAGCAGCATGTGGAGGCCCAGCTCGTAGTCCTCCAGGAGCGCCCCCCGCCGCCACGGGCGGCGTTCGGCCGCGCCGATCCGGTCCAGCGCGCCGAGCCGGGTGAACTGGCCGTTGCCGCCGAGGCCGGTGGAGCCCGTGCGGTTGCGCAGCAGCTGCATGCCGGCGTTGGAGACCGCGAACTCCATGTCCTGCACCCGCACCAGGAGCCGGGCCGCGGCGTTCACCGGGCGCCCGCGCTCCGGGAAGGGCTGCGGGTCGCCCGCGTTGCGCATCCGTACGCCGATCTGCACTCCGCCGACGTCCGGGTCGCCGAACGCCGCGGGGCCCGACACCAGCTCCAGGGCGCCCGGGTCGAGCCGGCCGTCCGCGTCGACGACACAGACGACCACCTGCGAACGGTCGGTGCCCTCCGGCAGGAACGCCCCGAGCCGGTCGTACGCGGCGTTGAGCGCGGCGCCCTTCCCGGTCCTGGCGTCCGGACGGCGGCGCCGCACCAGATGCACCCGGGGGTCGTCGGCGGCGAGCGCCTCGACGACGGCGCCCGTGCCGTCGTCGCTGTCGTCGTCGATCACCCAGACGTCCGCCGTCGGGAAGTCGGCGCGCAGCCGGGTCACGGTGGTGCCGACGACCGCCTCCTCGTCCCGGCACGGCACGAAGAAGTGCCAGTCGAACAGGGCCGGGTCACCGGGCACGACCGGCGGACGGCGCAGGTACGACCGGCGGGCCCCCGCCCAGTAGAGCAGGAAGCCCAGCAGGAGGACGAGGGGGTGGACGACCAGGACGGCGGTGGACGGGGCGGGCATGCGGCTGCCTCCTTACGACGGGCGACGGGCGACGGGCGACGGGCGACGGGCGAGGGGCGGCAGGTCAGGCGGCGAGCGCCGTCTCGGACCCGGCGGACCCGGTGGACGCGGCAGGCGCGGCGGCGCCGGCGGCCGAGGCGACGAGCCGGGCGATCCGCTCGGCGGCGAGACCGTCGCCGTACGGGCTGGGCAGCGCGGCCAGCCGGCGCAGCCCCCGGTCGCCCTCCGCGAGACGCCGCCGCGCCAGCCGGCCGAGCTCGGGACCGGGGGCCACGAGATCGGCGAAATCGGCCATCGACTCGGGGCGCTCGGTGGAACGGCGGACCACGAGCAGCGGGCGGCCCAGCACCGTGCACTCCTCCTGGATGCCGCCCGAGTCGGAGACCAGCAGCGCGGCATGGCGGGCCAGCGCCAGGAAGTCCCCGTACCCGAGCGGCTCCAGCACCCGGATGCCGGTCAGCAGCCCGCCCAGCCGCTCCGCCTCGATCCGGGCGCGGGTGCGCGGGTGGAGGGGGAGCAGCACCGGGACCTCGTCGGTGGCCAGGGCGGCCAGCTCGGTGAGGACGGCGCGCAGCGCCGCCGGGCCGTCGGTGTTCTCCGGGCGGTGCACGGTGGCCAGTACGTAGCGGTCGTGGACCAGCCCGTGCCGGGCCAGCAGCGCGGTGCGCCGCCCGGCCGGGGGCAGGTGGCGCCGGACGGCCTCGACGACGGTGTTGCCGGTGACGGAGATCCGTTCGTCGGCCACGCCCTCGGCGAGCAGGTTCGCCCGGTTGTCCGGGGTCGCCGCGCAGAGCACGTCGGAGACCGCGTCGACGAGGACGCGGTTGTGCTCCTCCGGCATCGCCGGGTCGTGGCTGCGCAGCCCGGCCTCGACGTGGACGAGGGGGATCGCCCGCGCGTTGGCGGCCAGTGCGCCCGCCAGGGTGGCGTTGGTGTCGCCCTGGACGACGACCGCGGCGGGCCGGTCCCCGGCGAACAGCGCGTCCAGCTGCTCCAGCGCACGGCCGGTCTGCACGGCGCGCGAGGTGCCGCCGATGCCGTTGAGCACCTCGGGACGGGGCAGCCCCAGCTCCTGGAGGAACCGGCCCGACATGGCGTCGTCCCAGTGCTGGCCGGTGTGGATCAGCCGGGCGGCGTCGCCGAGGCGGTGGATGACGGGCGCCAGCTTCACCAGCTCGGGCCGGGTGCCCAGAACCACGGCGACGGAGCGGGCGGGCAGTGCGCTGTACATGGGTGTCCTGTCTTCTCTCGCCGTCTCCGGCCCGATGGGAAGGAACCAGGGTGGGCGGGAACGGTGGCAGGACCGGGGCACGCGGGTTGCAGCCGGGTTGCGGCGCGGCCGGTCCGCGCCGGCGAGGACCTGAGTCCGGGACCTCGGACCCGAGAGGGACACCGGTCGGCAGGTCCTTCTGCCCGGGGCCGGACCGGGACCTCAGTCCCGGTCAGCACCTCGGCTCCGGCCCCGCCGCCGCGGACCGGCGGCCGGGGAGTAGCGGTACCCCACGCCCCGTACCGTCTCGATGGGCGCGGGCGCACCGGTCGTCGCGGCGATCTTCCGGCGCAGCCGCAGCACCGCGTACTTCACCCGCGAGGCGTCGCTGTCCACCGGCGCGTCCCACACCGTCCGCAGCAGCCGTTCCGCGGAGAGCACCTGCCCCGGATGGCCGGCCAGCACGGTCAGCAGGGCGAACTCGGTCGGGGTGAGGTCGAGCCGGTGCCCCGAGAGGACGGCCTCGTGCGCGTCCGGGTCCAGGGTGAGCAGCCCGTCCCCGACGAGGGGGGCCGGCTCGGGCGGGTCCCCGACGGCGCGCCGCAGCCGGGCCCGCAGCAGCGGCGCGTGCAGCAGGTCCGACACCCCGGGCGTCAGGTAGTCGTCGGCCCCGGCCTCCAGGGCGCGGGCGGCGTCCGCCACCCGGTACGTCAGGTCCACCACCGCGATCGGCAGGTCGCTCATGTCCCGCACCCGGCCCAGCACCTCCCACGGGTCGAGGCCGGGCAGCCGGAGGCTGAGGATCAGGCAGTCGGGACGGTGCTCGTACAGGGCGCGCAGCACGTTCTCGCCGGTGTGGACGACCAGCGTCTCGTACCGCGGGTCGGCGGCCAGCCGGGCGAGTGCCGGATGCAGGCCGCCGGGCGCGGCGATCAGGATCAGCGGACGGGAGCGCACACCTCCCACCATGCTCCCGCCTGGTGCGACACGCAGGCAGCGGGCCCCCTCGCGCCCGGTCCGGTCCGCTTCCCGGGCGCTGCGCGTGTTGTCGGCGCCCATCCGTAGACTGGCCCCGTGAGTGAGCCCCGCCCTTCCGACCGGTACGACGACTCCGACCCCGACGAGACCTTCGCGGGGATCGTCGACGAAGAGACCCAGCGCGACCCCGACCTGGCGGTGATCGAGGCCGGGAGCCGCACGCTGCGCACCCGCTCCGGGCCGCCGCCGGGCGACGCGGTCCCCGCCCGCCCCGCCGACCCCGAGGTGGACAAGGCACTGCGCGCCGTGGAGCAGGAGCTCGCCGGGCGCTGGGGCGAGACCAAGCTGGAGCCCTCCGTCACGCGCATCGCCGCGCTGATGGACGTGCTCGGCGAGCCGCAGCGCGCCTACCCCTCGATCCACATCACCGGCACCAACGGCAAGACGAGCACGGCCCGCATGATCGAGGCGCTGCTCGGCGCCTTCGACCTGCGCACCGGCCGCTACACCTCGCCGCACGTGCAGTCGATCACCGAGCGGATCAGCCTGGACGGCGTCCCGATCGCCCCCGAGCGCTTCGTCGAGGCGTACCAGGAGATCAAGCCGTACGTGGAGATGGTCGACAACTCCCAGCCGTACCGGCTCTCCTTCTTCGAGGTGCTGACGGGCATGGCCTACGCGGCCTTCGCCGACGCACCGGTCGACGTCGCCGTCGTCGAGGTCGGCATGGGCGGCAGCTGGGACGCGACGAACGTCATCGACGGCTCGGTCGCCGTCGTCACCCCCATCTCGCTGGACCACACCGACCGGCTCGGCTCCACGCCCGCCGAGATCGCCGCGGAGAAGGCCGGGGTCGTCAAGCAGGGCGCCACGGTCATCCTGGCGCAGCAGCCCGTGGACGCCGCGCAGGTCATGCTGAAGAAGGCCGTCGAGGTCGACGCCACGGTCGCCCGCGAGGGCATGGAGTTCGGCGTCGTCTCCCGCGAGGTCGCCGTCGGCGGGCAGCTGCTGACGCTGCGCGGCCTGGGCGGCGAGTACGAGGAGGTCTTCCTCCCGCTGTACGGCGCCCACCAGGCGCACAACGCCGCGGTGGCGCTCGCCGCGGTGGAGGCGTTCTTCGGGATCGGTGCCGAGCAGCCCGGTTCGCTCGACATCGACACGGTCCGCCAGGCGTTCGCCTCGGTGATCTCGCCGGGCCGCCTCGAAGTGGTCCGCTCCAGCCCCACCGTCGTCCTGGACGCGGCGCACAACCCGGCGGGCGCCCGCGCCACCGCCGAAGGACTTTCCGAGGCGTTCGGCTTCTCCCGGCTGATCGGGGTCGTCGGCACCAGCGGCGACAAGGACGTCAAGGGGCTCCTCGAAGCCTTCGAGCCGATCTTCGCCGAGGTCGTCGTCACGCAGAACTCCACCGCCCGCGCGATGGACGTCGACGCCCTGGCCGCCGTCGCGGTCGAGGTCTTCGGCGACGAGCGGGTCCAGGTGGAGCCCCGCCTGGACGACGCCCTGGAGGCGGCGATCACCCTCGCCGAGGAGGAGGACGAGTACGCGGGCGCCGGCGTCCTGGTGACCGGCTCCGTGATCACGGTCGGTGAGGCCCGGCTGCTTCTGGGAAGGCGTTGACCCGTGCGTACGCTCTGTGCATCGACGTTGATCGGCGAGTTCTTCGTGATCGGCTTCGCCGGACTCGTCGCGATGAAGTCCGACGACCTGTCGGACGCCACGGTCTGGACGGTCTGCGGCATCGGCATGCTGCTGTCCGTGCTGCTCTGCGGCATGATCACCCGCCCCGGCGGGGTGCAGCTCGGCTGGGCGCTGCAGATCGCCCTGGTGCTGAGCGGCTTCGTCGTCCCGACGATGTTCTTCCTCGGCGCGGTCTTCGGCGGACTGTGGTGGGCCTCGGTGCACTACGGCCGCAAGGTCGACGAGGCGAAGGCCCGCTGGGCGGCCGCGCAGGAGACGGCCGAGGCTCCGGCGGGTGGCTGACGGGCCACCTGCCGACCGGGCCCGGCGACCGGACCACCCCCGTACACCTGTAGCCTCGGTGCACCGCACCCGCATGCCTGCAAGGAGCAGCACACCATGACCCAGCGCACCCTCGTTCTCCTCAAGCCCGACGCGATCCGGCGCGGACTGGTCGGCGAGATCGTCGGGCGGATCGAGCGCAAGGCCGGCTGGCGGATCACCGCGCTGGAGCTGCGCACCCTGGACCGGGCCACGCTGGAGCAGCACTACGCGGAGCACGTGGGCCGCCCGTTCTACGAGCCGCTCGTCGAGTTCATGCAGTCCGGCCCGGTCGTGGCGCTGGTCGCCGAGGGCGAGCGGGTCATCGAGGGCATCCGTACGCTGGCCGGCCCCACCGACCCGATCGCCGCCGCGCCCGGTTCCATCCGGGGCGACTTCGGCACGATCACCCGGGAGAACCTCATCCACGCCTCGGACTCCGAGGAGTCCGCCGAGCGGGAACTGAAGCTTTTCTTCCCCGGCCTCTCCTGACCCCCGATCAGCCGAACAGCGCTCATGACCTGGGGCGACCGAATTAATTCGGTCGCCCTTCGGCATAGGGTTCCGGATCGCGGGAACGCATGCCACAGACATGACGTCACCATGAGTGGAACGGCCACCCGTTCCGCCCACAATGGCGAAGGACCCTCGCGCAGTGTCCGCGCACGCGGCACTACGATGGACTCTTCCACGCCCACAGCGCTCACCTCGCCGTCCAGAACCAGCCACATCGCTTTTTTGGAAGGCCCGACGCATCCTCATGGGGAACAAGGGGAAAACAATGTCGTTCATCGGCCGTGACATGGCTATCGACCTCGGGACTGCCAACACGCTGGTGTACGTCAGGGGGCGCGGCATCGTCCTGAACGAGCCGTCCGTCGTGGCCATCAACACCAACACCGGCGGCATCCTGGCGGTCGGCTCCGAGGCGAAGAAGATGATCGGGCGCACGCCGGGCAACATCGTTGCCGTGCGCCCCCTGAAGGACGGCGTGATCGCCGACTTCGAGATCACCGAGCGGATGCTCCGCTACTTCATCCTGAAGATCCACAAGCGCCGTTACCTGGCCCGCCCGCGGGTGGTCGTCTGCGTGCCCTCCGGCATCACCGGCGTCGAGCGCCGCGCCGTGATCGAGGCGTCGACCCAGGCCGGAGCGCGCCAGGTGCACATCATCGAGGAGCCCATGGCGGCGGCCATCGGCTCCGGACTGCCGGTCCACGAGGCCACCGGCAACATGGTCGTCGACATCGGCGGCGGCACCACCGAGGTCGCCGTCATCTCGCTCGGCGGAATCGTCACCGCGCAGTCGATCCGGGTCGCGGGCGACGAACTGGACAACGCGATCATCCAGCACGTCAAGAAGGAGTACTCGCTCCTCCTCGGCGAGCGCACCGCCGAACAGATCAAGATCACGATCGGTTCCGCGCACGACCTGGAGAAGGACGAGCACACCGAGATCCGCGGCCGCGACCTGGTCTCCGGCCTCCCCAAGACCGTGGTCATCTCGGCCGCGGAGGTCCGCAAGGCCATCGAGGAACCGGTCAACGCGATCGTCGACGCCGTGAAGACCACGCTCGACAAGTGTCCGCCGGAGCTCTCCGGCGACGTCATGGACCGCGGCATCGTCCTCACCGGCGGCGGCGCGCTGCTGCGCGGACTGGACGAGCGGCTGCGCCGCGAGACCGGCATGCCGATCCACATCGCGGAGGACCCGCTGGACTCGGTGGCCCTCGGATCGGGCAAGTGCGTCGAGGAGTTCGAGGCGCTCCAGCAGGTGCTGGACGCCCAGCCCCGCAGGTGACCCACCGCGGGTAACCCATCAGAAGGACAACACAACGGTCCGCCGTACGGAACCCTGCCGACCCATACGGCCGATCGTTGATATACAGGCACGAACATTCCGACGAGGAAGGCACGGCCGCCGCACGTGAGGGACACACGAGAGAGCCGGCTGCTCCTGGTGCTGCTGATCGCCATCGCGTTCGCATTGATCACGGTGGACATCCGCGGGGGCGAGGAGTCACCGGTGGACGGCGCCCGGCGGGTCGCCGCAGCGGCCCTCGGGCCGGTCGAGAACGGCGTCGCGGCCGCCGTCGACCCGGTGGGCAACGCCATAGGGGCGGTGCGCGACTCCGGTGAGCGGCACAACCGGATCGCCCAGCTGGAGAAGCAGAACGCCGAGCTCAAGGCGAAGCTCGGCAGCGACGACCGCAACCGCAGCCGGGCCCGCGAGCTCGACCGGATGCTGAAGAAGTCGGCCGCCGGACAGTACGGGATCAAGGGCGCCGAGGTCATCGCCATAGGAGCGGCCCAGGGCTTCTCCTGGACGGTCACCATCGACGCGGGCTCCCGCGACGGGATCAAGCGCGACATGACCGTCATCAACGGCGACGGGCTCGTCGGCCGGGTCACCACCGTCGGCCCGGACACCGCCACGGTCCTCCTGGCCAACGACCCCGACTTCACCGTCGGCACCCGCATGGAGAAGACCGACGAGCTCGGCTTCGCCACCGGCCAGGGCACCCGGCCGCTGTCGGTCCAGTTCCTCAACGGCAAGGCCAAGGTGAAGAAGGGCGACCGGCTCGTCACCTTCGGCTCCAGCAAGGACAAGCCGTTCGTGCCCGGCGTCCCGGTCGGCGAGGTGGTCCGCGTCGACCCGTCCGGCGGCGACCTGACCCGTACCGTCTACGTCCGCCCGTACGTCGGGTTCAGCAGGCTCGACATCGTCGGCGTCGTGGTCCAGGCCCCGCGCGAGGACCCCCGCGACACGGTCCTGCCGAAGAAGCCCGCCAAGCCCGCCAAGCCGAAGCCCACCCCCACCGTCACCGTCACGATCTCGCCCAACGGCGACATCGTCGACACCGCGGGGAACGTCGTCGGCAACATCCACGAGAGCCCGGACCCCAGCGGAAACCCGGACCCCAGCGGCGGTCCGGACGCCACCTTGAACGCCGGCACCGCGGCAACCGAGCAGAGGTAGAGCTGATCTCCATGCATCTGAACCGGATCCTGCTCTCCACGGTCCTGGTCGTGGTCGCCCTCGTCGTCCAGGTCTCCGTGCTCGCCCGCCTCCAGCTCCCCGGCGCCGTGCCCGACCTGCTGCTCCTGGTCGTCCTCGGCCTCGCCTTCGTGTACGGACACGTCAGCGGCGCGCTCATCGGCTTCGGCGCGGGACTCCTCGCCGACCTGGCACCGCCCGCCGACCACGCCGCCGGCCGCTACGCGCTGGTCCTCTGCGTCATCGGCTACCTGGCCGGACTGCTGAAGCCGGAGAACGGGCAGCTGAAGTCGGCGATGGTCCCGATGGCCGGGGTCGTCGTCGCGGCCATCGGCTCGACCCTGCTGTACGCGCTCGTCGGCGCGCTCGTCGGGGACACGGCGGCCCGTCACGTGGGCCTGGGCGGCCTGCTGTTCACCGCCGCCCTCTACGACCTGCTCCTCGCCCCCTTCGTCGTACCGCTGATCATGGCCGTCGCCAGACGCACGGTGAACGACCCGCTCGCCGAGAGCTCCGGCGGCGGGGACGTGGCCGCGGGCTGGCTCGCCTCCGGCACCGGACTGCGGATCGGCAGCCAGCGCGGCGGACTGCGCGTCAGGGCCGCCCGTACCCGCGCCTCCCGCGCCGGACGGATCAAGGGAGTCAAACGACTGTGAGCCCGCACCACCGGGGCACCGCCCCCCGGACCCACGGACCGACCACCAGCAGGGGCCCCGCGTGAGCAACATCCCCGAGACCGGCCGGACCCAGCGGGTCCGGATCAGGCTCGCCGTCATCCAGGTCCTCGTCTTCTCCCTGCTGCTCACCCTCGGCGGACGCCTCTGGTACCTCCAGATCCGAAACGGCCAGGAGTACAGCGACGAGGCGAAGAACAACCACGTCCAACAGGTCGTCCAGCCCGCCGTCCGCGGCTCCATCCTCGACGCGCGCGGCGTGCCCCTCGCCGACAACGAGACCCGGCTGGTGGTCTCCGCGAGCCGCACCGAGCTGATGAAGATGAAGGACGACGGCAAGAGCGTGCTGACCCGGCTCGCCGGCGTCCTCGACATGAAGCCCAAGGAAGTCCTCGACAAGGTCCGGCTCTGCGACTCCAAGACGCCGCAGCCCTGCTGGAACGGCTCCCCGTACCAGCCGATCCCGGTCACCGACGAGGCCACCACCCAGCAGGCCCTGACGATCCGTGAACGGGCCGAGGACTTCCCCGGCATCACCGCCGAACCCACCGCCGTACGCCGCTACCCCGCCCCCGGCAAGGCCAACACCGCGCAGGTCCTCGGCTACCTCTCGCCGGTCACCGACGAGGAGATCACCAAGGCCCAGGACACCGACTCGCCCTACCTCCGCTCCGACCAGGTCGGCCGCTCCGGACTGGAGCGCACCTACGACAAGGAGCTGCGCGGCAAGGCGGGCGTCACCCGCTACGAGGTCGACAACCTCGGCCGGGTCATCGGCCAGGCGAAGAACGACAAGGCGAAGGCCGGCTCCACCGTCGTCACCTCCCTCGACGCCCGGGTCCAGGCCGTCGCCGAGTACGAGCTCGACCACGCCATGAAGGAAGCCCGCAAGTCCTTCGACAAGAACACCGGCGAGAACTACAAGGCCGACTCCGGCGCCGTCGTCGTCATGGAGGCGAAGACCGGCCGCGTCGTCGCCATGGCCTCCCTGCCCAACTACGACCCCAACGCCTGGGTCGGCGGCATCTCCGCCAAGGACTACGCCGCGCTCACCGGCAAGAAGTCCAACTACCCGCTGCTGAACCGGGCCATCCAGGGCCAGGCCGCCCCCGGCTCGATCTTCAAGGTCATCTCGTCGACCGCCGCGGTCAACGCCGGCTACCCCTTCGACGGCAACTACCCCTGCCCCAGCTCGTACAGCATCGGCGGACAGATCTTCAAGAACTTCGAGTCCCAGGGCCACGGCTCCATCACCATCGGCCGCGCCCTGGAGGTCTCCTGCGACACCGTCTACTACGCCCTCGCGCACAAGGAATGGGCCAAGGACGGCGGCAACAAGCCGAAGAAGCACCCCAAGGACTGGTTCTACAAGACCGCCCACCAGTTCGGCCTCGGCAAGGAGACCGGCATCGACCTCCCCAACGAGGTCAGCGGCCGGGTCCCCGACCGCAAGTGGAAGCAGGACTTCTACGACGCGAACAAGGACGCCTGGTGCAAGCAGGGCAAGAAGGACGGCACGTACGTCGAGCAGATCGCGTACGAGAACTGCCTCGAAGGCAACAAGATGCGCGCCGGTGACTCCGTCAACTACTCGATCGGTCAGGGCGACACCCTCGTCACCCCGATCCAGATGGCCACCATCTACGCCGCGATCTCCAACGGCGGCACGCTCTACGACCCCACCGTCGGCAAGGCGATCGTCAGCGGCGACGGCAAGACCGTCGAGACGATCGAGCCCAAGGCGCACGGGAAGCTGCCCTTCACCCGCAAGACCCGCAACGACATGGACGAAGCCCTCGCGGGAGTCGCGACCCGCGGTTCGGCCGCCTGGCGATTCGGCGGCTGGCCGCAGGACAAGATCCCGATGCACGCCAAGACGGGTACGGCCGAGGTCTACGGCAAGCAGACGACCTCCTGGTTCGCCACGTACACCAAGGACTACTCGATCGTCATGACGATCTCCCAGGGCGGCACCGGCTCCGGCGCGTCC
Organism: Streptomyces sp. ML-6; assembly: GCF_030116705.1. Lineage (NCBI taxonomy): Bacteria > Bacillati > Actinomycetota > Actinomycetes > Kitasatosporales > Streptomycetaceae > Streptomyces > Streptomyces sp. ML-6. The sequence continues at coordinate 2,320,562 of NZ_JAOTIK010000001.1, read as the reverse complement.
GGGCCCGCCGTGCGCAACATCTACGACGCCCTCTACGGACTCGACGACTCCGGAAAGCAGGACCTGAAGAAGGCGCTGCTGCCCACCCCGCAGAAGTCCCTGCCCAAGATCCAGCCCGACGGCTCGATCGACGCCCCGCGGATCAAGCCCTACGACCCCGGCTCGCAGAAGACCACCGAGGACCAGACCCTCGCGGCGGTCCTGGGGAGGCGCGACTGATGGCAGGCTTCTCCGTCCAGCGGTACGCCCCCGAGCGCTCCGCCTGGGGCCGGCTCACCGCCCGCGACTCCGTGGTCCGCAAGCTCGACTGGCCGCTGCTCGGGTCCGCGATCGCGCTCTCCTTCATCGGCTCGCTGCTGGTCTACTCGGCGACCCGGGGCCGCGACTCGCTCAACCACGGCGACCCGTACTACTTCTTCCTCCGGCACGTGCTCAACACCGGCATCGGCTTCGCCCTGATGGTCGGCACGATCTGGCTCGGCCACCGGACCCTGCGCGGCGCCGTGCCGATCCTGTACGGCCTGTCGGTGGTCCTGGTGCTGGCGGTCCTCACCCCGCTCGGCGCCACCGTCAACGGCGCCCACGCCTGGATCATCATCGGCGGCGGCTTCTCGCTCCAGCCCTCCGAGTTCACCAAGATCACCATCATCCTGGTCATGGCGATGCTGCTCGCCGAGCGCGTCGATGCGGGCGACCAGCTCCACCCCGACCACCGGACCGTCGCCAAGGCCCTCGGCCTGGCCGCCATCCCGATGGCCATCGTCATGGGGATGCCGGACCTCGGCTCCGTGATGGTCATGGCCGTCATCGTGCTCGGGGTGCTCCTCGCCTCCGGCGCCTCGAACCGCTGGGTCTTCGGACTCCTCGGCGCGGGCGCGGCCGGAGCCGTCGCCGTCTGGCAGCTCGGCCTGCTCGACGACTACCAGATCGCCCGCTTCGCCGCCTTCGCCAACCCCGCGCTCGACCCGGCGGGCGTCGGCTACAACACCAACCAGGCCAGGATCGCGATCGGCTCCGGCGGCCTCTACGGCACGGGCCTCTTCCAGGGCACCCAGACCACCGGCCAGTTCGTCCCCGAGCAGCAGACCGACTTCGTCTTCACCGTCGCGGGCGAGGAGCTGGGCTTCCTCGGCGCCGGGCTGATCCTCGTCCTGCTCGGCGTCGTCCTGTGGCGTGCCTGCCGGATAGCGCGCGAGACGACCGAGCTGTACGGCACGATCGTCGCCGCCGGGATCATCGCCTGGTTCGCCTTCCAGTCGTTCGAGAACATCGGGATGACGCTCGGCATCATGCCGGTCGCCGGTCTTCCCCTGCCCTTCGTGTCGTACGGGGGATCCTCGATGTTCGCCGTCTGGGTGGCCGTCGGACTGCTCCAGTCGATCAAGGTGCAGCGACCGATAAGCGCCTGAGCCGGTACGGGAGCACCTCGCATTCCCGGACAACGCGGCTAGATTCGGGTCATGGCGGACTCGAAGCGTGAGATCGAGCGGAAGTACGAAGCCACGGCCGGGACCCGGCTGCCCGACCTGAGCCGGGTGGCCGGGGTCTCGGCCGTCGTCCACCGGGGCGTCACCGAGCTGGACGCCGTCTACCACGACACCGAGGACCACCGGCTCGCGGCGGACTCCCTCACCCTGCGCCGCCGCACCGGCGGGAGCGACGCCGGGTGGCACCTCAAGTTCCCGGTCGCCCCCGGCATCCGGGACGAGCTGCGCGAACCCCTCTCCGACACCCTGCCGCGCTCCCTGGCCGCCCTGGTCCGCTCCCGGGTCCGGGACGCCGAACTCGTCCCGGTCGTCCGGCTGAGCTCCGCCCGCGACGTCCACCACCTGCTCGGCGACCGGGGCGACCTGCTCGCCGAGGTCGCCGTCGACGAGGTGCGGGCCGTACGGCTGACGGGCGGCGAGGGTACGGCCGCCTGGACCGAGATCGAGGTCGAACTCGCCGACGCCGGCGACCCGGCGCTCCTGGACGCCGTGGAGGGCCGGCTGCGCAAGGCCGGCATCCGCCCGTCCACGTCGGCGTCGAAGTTGGCCAGGGCCCTCGCCGGGACCGGACCCGGTGCGGAGCCGGGGAAGGGGAAACCGGGGAAGGCGGCGAAGACGGAGCCGGGGAAGGGGAAACCGGGCGGGAAGGCCCGCGAGAAGAAGCCCGCGTCCAAACCGGGCGGGAAGATCCGCGAGAAGAAGCCCGCGTCCAAACCGGACGGGAAGGCCCGCGAGAAGAAGCCCGCGCCCGCCACCGCGGGCGACCACGTCCTCGCGTACGTACGCCGCCAGGCCGAGGCGATCGTCGCCCTCGACCCCGCCGTGCGCCGGGATCTCCCTGACTCCGTGCACCAGCTGCGGGTCGCCACCCGCAGACTGCGCAGCGCCCTGCGGACGTACCGCAGGATCCTGGACCGCGACGTCACCGACCCGCTCGGCCGCGAGCTGAAGTGGCTGGCCGCCGAGCTGGGCATCGACCGCGACCAGGAGGTGCTCGACGCCCGGCTGGGCGCCCGCCTCGACGAACTGCCCCGCACCCTGCTCCTCGGCCCGGTCCGCGGGCGGCTCCGGATCAGGTCGGCGGCCCGCCGGGCGGACTCCCGCCGCCGCACCGTGGCCGTGCTCGACGGGAAGCGGTACCTGGCGCTCCTGGAGAGCCTCGACGCCCTGCTCGCGAACCCGCCGCTGCTGCCCGCCGCGTCGAGTGCTCCCGGCCGGGCGCTGCCCCGCGCCCTGCTGAAGGAGTACGGGCGCCTCGCGAAACGCGTCGGCCGTGCCCTGGACCTGCCGCCCGGCCACGACCGGGACCTCGCCCTGCACGAGGCCCGCAAGGCCGCCAAACGCACCCGTTACGCGGCGGAGGCGGCCCGCCCCGCACTCGGCAAACCCGCGAAGCGGTTCGCCAAACGGATGAAGGCGGTGCAGAGCCTCCTCGGCGACCACCAGGACAGCGTGGTGGCCCGCGAGGCCCTGCGGACCCTGGCCGCCCAGGCCCACGCGGCGGGGGAGTCGGCCTTCACCTGGGGACTGCTGTACGGGCGGGAGGAGGCGGCCGCCGCCGCGGGCGAGCGGGAGCTGCCCGGCGTCTGGGCGCGGGCGTCGCGGCCGGGGCTCCGGTCGGCGCTGGGAGACTGAGCATCGGGGTACGCTGGATGGTCACCCCTGCCGGCTCTCGAAAGTTCGCGATGTCAGTCGATTCGGTCTTCCCACAGCTCGAAGCTCTGCTCCCGCATGTGCAGAAGCCCATCCAGTACGTCGGCGGTGAGCTGAACTCCACCGTCAAGCCGTGGGACGAATGCGACGTCCGCTGGGCGTTGATGTACCCCGACGCGTACGAGGTCGGGCTCCCCAACCAGGGCGTCATGATCCTGTACGAGGTGCTCAACGAGCGCCAGGGCGTCCTCGCCGAGCGCACCTACAGCGTGTGGCCGGACCTCGAGGAGCTGATGCGCGAGCACAAGGTTCCGCAGTTCACCGTGGACAGCCACCGCCCGGTCAAGGCGTTCGACGTCTTCGGGCTGAGCTTCTCCACCGAGCTCGGCTACACCAACATGCTCGCCGCCCTGGACCTCGCGGGCATCCCGCTGAACGCCGCGGACCGCACCCTCGACGACCCGCTCGTGCTGGCCGGCGGCCACGCCGCGTTCAACCCCGAGCCGATCGCCGAGTTCATCGACTGCGCGGTCATCGGCGACGGCGAGCAGGCCGTCCTGGAGATCACCGAGATCATCCGCGCCTGGAAGGCCGAGGGCCGCCCCGGCGGACGCGAGGAGGTGCTGTTCCGCCTCGCGAGGACCGGCAACGTCTACGTGCCGGGCTTCTACGACGTCGAGTACCTCCCCGACGGCCGCATCGGCCGCGTCGTGCCGAACAGGTCGGGCGTGCCGTGGCGGGTGTCCAAGCACACCGTCATGGACCTCGACGAGTGGCCGTACCCGAAGCAGCCCCTCGTCCCCCTCGCCGAGACCGTCCACGAGCGGATGTCCGTCGAGATCTTCCGCGGCTGCACCCGCGGCTGCCGTTTCTGCCAGGCCGGCATGATCACGCGCCCCGTGCGGGAGCGAAGCATCACCGGCATCGGCGAGATGGTCGACAAGGGTCTCAAGGCGACCGGCTTCGAGGAGGTCGGCCTGCTCTCGCTCTCCTCCGCGGACCACACCGAGATCGGCGAGATCGCCAAGGGCCTCGCCGACCGGTACACCGAGGACAAGATCGGCCTCTCGCTGCCCTCCACCCGCGTCGACGCGTTCAACGTGGACCTGGCCAACGAGCTGACCCGCAACGGCCGCCGCTCCGGCCTCACCTTCGCCCCCGAGGGCGGCTCCGAGCGGATGCGCAAGGTCATCAACAAGATGGTCTCGGAAGAGGACCTCATCCGTACCGTCGCCACCGCGTACGGCAACGGCTGGCGCCAGGTGAAGCTGTACTTCATGTGCGGCCTGCCCACCGAGACCGACGAGGACGTCCTCCAGATCGGTGACATGGCGGTCAACGTGATCGCCAAGGGCCGCGAGGTCTCCGGCCAGAACGACATCCGCTGCACCGTCTCCATCGGCGGCTTCGTGCCCAAGCCGCACACGCCGTTCCAGTGGGCCCCGCAGCTGAGCGCCGAGGAGACCGACGAGCGCCTGGCGAAGCTCCGCGACAAGATCCGCGGCGACAAGAAGTACGGCCGCTCCATCGGCTTCCGCTACCACGACGGCAAGCCCGGCATCGTCGAGGGCCTGCTCTCGCGCGGCGACCGCCGGGTCGGCTCCGTCATCCGCGCCGTGTACGAGTCCGGCGGCCGTTTCGACGGCTGGCGCGAGCACTTCAGCTACGACCGCTGGATGACCGCCGCGGACAAGACGCTGCCCGAGTACGGCGTGGACGTCGACTGGTACACCACCCGCGAGCGGACCTACGAGGAGGTCCTGCCCTGGGACCACCTGGACTCCGGCCTCGACAAGGACTGGCTCTGGGAGGACTGGCAGGACGCGCTCGACGAGACCGAGGTCGAGGACTGCCGCTGGACCCCGTGCTTCGACTGTGGCGTCTGTCCTCAGATGGACACCAGTATCCAGATCGGCCCGACCGGCAAGAAGCTGCTGCCGCTCACGGTCGTGAAGTAACCGCCGACGGGGGTTCGTGAGGCTTCTCGCCCCTCGGCCACCGGCGGATGTGATCGACGAGAGGTGCCCGGACGGAATTCCGTCCGGGCACCTCTCGGTGTTTCCCGGGCCGTCTTTCCCGGGCCTCGCCGAAACGCTGGGACGCGGGCCGCGCTCCCCCCTGGGCGCCGGACGGCTGCACCGGCGGCTTCCCGACCCCGCGGGCGGGCGGATCGCCGCCGCGCCCGGGGTGGTCCGGCACGTCGGGAAGGGGGCGGGGCCGGCCGGTGCCCCGACGACGGCCGAGCCCCGGGAACCGGGAGGCCCCCTTGCGCGTACTCTGGGTAGTGCAACGACTGTGCCCAGCGCGGCGCCCGAACCAGAGATCTCCCCGCCCGGAGCGAAGTACGCCGAGCGGGGGTGAGCCGGACCGGGCCCCCGGGCCACCCGTATTTCGAGGGCGGCGTGCCACCGCGTCCGCCCCGCACCGAGGAGAAGAACCACTGGGCAAGCGACAGCCCGAAGGCCCGCCACCCGCACCGGCGGTGCAGCGCATCCGACTGCGCTACACCAAGCGCGGCCGCCTCCGGTTCACCAGTCACCGTGACTTCCAGCGTGCCTTCGAGCGGGCACTGCGCCGCTCCGAGGTGCCCATGGCCTACTCGGCCGGCTTCACCCCGCACCCGAAGGTGTCGTACGCCAACGCCGCCCCCACCGGTACGGGCAGCGAGGCCGAGTTCCTGGAGATCGCACTCACCGAGCACCGCGATCCGGCCGTGCTGCGCGAGCAGCTCGACGCCTCGCTGCCGGACGGTCTCGACATCGTCGATGCCGTGGAGGCCCGCACCTCGGGCCTCGCCGACCGGCTGACCGCCTCCGTCTGGGAACTGCGCCTGGACGGCGTGGACCCGGCGGACGCGGCCGGGGCCGTGGCCGCCTTCAACGGGGCCGGGACCGTCGAGGTCCAGCGCCGTGCGAAGAACGGCGTGCGCACCTTCGACGCCCGCGCCGCCGTGGTCGACCTGCAGGCCCTCGATTCTCGACCTGATAGGTCCGGGGACGGGCCCTGTGCGATACTGCGGCTGGTTGTTCGGCACGTGACACCTGCCGTGCGACCTGACGACGTCCTGTCCGGTCTCCGCGTTGTGGCCGACCTGGCGCCGCCGGTCCCCGCAGCGGTGACCAGGCTGGCGCAGGGGCTCTTCGACGAGGAGTCCGGCACGGTGACCGACCCGCTCGCGCCCGACCGCGAGGCAGCTCCGGCCGCTCCACCCACGGCCGCCGGGACCGCCGTCGCGACGGCGCCGGAAGGTGCAGGTTCCGCGTAAGGCGGTCGTTGCAGCGCGGCCCCACGACTCGGGAGCCATCCGGTTCGGGCCGCGCGATGACCCAATAAGACTTTCGCCAGGCCGTACGCCCAGCGCGTACGGAACCGGCGAGCCAGACATTGAGCTCCCGTGCGGCGCCCGCGCCCCGGACGGCGGCCCCGCGTACATCGCGCGGACCGCACCGGACCGGACACAGACGCGGCGCCCGGGAGCCTGACGGGAGAACCGCCCGCATGCCCCAGTCCAATGAGCCCGGCATCACCGGGAACGACGAAGAGAACAACGCCCCCGGCGACAAGCTGCCCCCGCGCCGCAGGCGCCGCGCAGCGTCCCGCCCCGCCGGACCGCCGATGGCGGAGGCGACGGCCACGGGGACGCCGGCCATACCTGCCGCTGACACCGCGGTGCCCGAGGGCGACGCCATGACCGGCACCGAGAGCGCTCCGCAGGCGGAAGCCGCGGCGCCTGCGCGTCCGCGTCGTCGTGCGGTGCGCAAGGCGACTGCTCCGGCGGGTGCGCCGAAGGCCGCCGAGGTCGTGGAGGAAGCGCCTGCACCTGAGGCCGAGGTGGAGGTCGTGGAGGAGGCGGCGCCTGCGCGTCCGCGTCGTCGTGCGGTCCGTAAGGCGACCGCTCCGGCGGGTGCGCCGAAGGCCGCCGAGGCGGTGGAGATCGTCGAGGAGACGCCCGCCGCCGAGCCCGAGCCCGTCGTGGAGCCGGTGGTGGAGCCGGAGCCCGCCGCGCCGCGTGGCCGTACCCGGCGCAGGGCGTCGGCCCCGGCCGGTGCGCCGCAGCACACCGAGGCGCCCGCGGCCGTGGAGGTCGTGGAGGAGACGCCTGCGCCCGAGGCCGAGGTGGAGGCCGAGGTGGAGGCGGCGCCTGCGCGTCCGCGTCGTCGTGCGGTCCGTAAGGCGACCGCTCCGGCGGGTGCGCCGAAGGCCGCCGAGGCGGTGGAGATCGTCGAGGAGACGCCCGCCGCCGAGCCCGAGCCCGTCGTGGCGGAAGCGCCTGCGGCCGAGGCCGAGGCCGAGGAGGCCGCCCCGCGCGGCCGTCAGCGTCGCCGGGCCACCGCCGCCGCAGGCCGTCCCGAGTTCACCGGCAAGCCGGAGTTCACCGGGAAGGAGGAGGAGCCGGTGCGCAGGGGCCGCCGCGCCGCGCGTCCCGCCGTGGCCGTGTTCCAGGCGCCGGTCTTCGCCGAGCCGATGTTCCAGACCCCGGAGACGGCTGCCGCCGCCGCTGCCGCCTCGCGCCACGAGGAGGTCGAGGTCGAGGAGGAGACCGGGACCGTCGAGGAGCCGACGGCCGTCACCGAGACCCCCGCCGCCGAGGCCGCGCCGCAGGGCGGTTCGCGCCGCCGGCGCCGGCGCCGCGGTGAGACCGTCGAGGCCGCCGAGCCCGAGCAGGCCGTCGCTCCCGCGGAGGAGCCGGTAGAGGAGGAGCCCGAGGCCGAGGTCGACGCCGAGCACGAGGGCGACGAGACGGACGAGTACGAGGAGCGCCCCTCGCGCCGCCGCCGTCGCGGAGGCCGTCGCCGCCGCCGCGGCGAGGCCAACGAGAACGACGAGGCCGTGGAGCAGCACGGCGAGGAGGCCGCCGCCGACCACTCCGAGGACGAGCCGGAGCAGGCTCAGGAGCCCGAGGAGGAGGACGAGGAGCACGAGGCGGTCGCCGCGGGTTCCAGCAGCAGCCGTCGCCGTCGCCGTCGCCGGCGCCGCAGCGGTGATGTCGCGGCCGACACCGACAGCGGTGCGGACGACCCGGAGCGTACGGTCGTCAAGGTCCGTGAGCCCCGCAGGAAGGACTCCGAGCGCGAGGCCGGCACCGGCTTCGACGAGGTCCAGTCCATCAAGGGCTCGACCCGCATGGAGGCGAAGAAGCAGCGCCGCCGCGAGGGCCGTGAGCAGGGCCGTCGCCGGGTCCCGATCATCACCGAGGCCGAGTTCCTGGCCCGCCGCGAGGCCGTGGAGCGGGTCATGGTCGTCCGCCAGAACGGCGAGCGCACCCAGATCGGCGTCCTCGAGGACAACGTGCTCGTCGAGCACTACGTCAACAAGGAGCAGGCCACCAGCTACGTCGGCAACGTCTACCTGGGCAAGGTGCAGAACGTCCTGCCGTCCATGGAGGCCGCCTTCGTCGACATCGGCAAGGGCCGCAACGCCGTGCTCTACGCCGGTGAGGTGAACTTCGAGGCGCTCGGCATGGCCCACGGGCCGCGCCGCATCGAGACCGCCCTCAAGTCGGGCCAGTCCGTCCTGGTCCAGGTCACCAAGGACCCGATCGGCCACAAGGGCGCCCGCCTGACCAGCCAGGTCTCGCTGCCCGGCCGCTACCTGGTCTACGTGCCCGAGGGCTCGATGACCGGCATCAGCCGCAAGCTGCCCGACACCGAGCGGGCCCGGCTGAAGACCATCCTCAAGAAGATCGTCCCCGAGGACGCGGGCGTCATCGTCCGTACCGCCGCGGAGGGCGCGAGCGAGGACGAGCTGCGCCGTGACGTCGAGCGGCTGCAGCAGCAGTGGGAGGACATCCAGAAGAAGGCGAAGAGCACCGGCAGCTCCAACGCGCCGACCCTGCTCTACGGCGAGCCGGACATGACCGTCCGGGTCGTCCGCGACATCTTCAACGAGGACTTCTCCAAGGTCATCGTCAGCGGCGACGACGCGTGGGAGACCATCCACGGCTACGTCTCGCAGGTGGCGCCGGACCTCACGGACCGCCTGTCGCGGTGGACCTCCGAGGTCGACATCTTCGCGACGTACCGGATCGACGAGCAGCTGATGAAGGCGCTGGACCGGAAGGTCTACCTGCCGAGCGGCGGTTCGCTGGTGATCGACAAGACCGAGGCGATGGTCGTCGTCGACGTCAACACCGGCAAGTTCACCGGTCAGGGCGGCAACCTCGAGGAGACCGTCACCAAGAACAACCTGGAGGCGGCCGAGGAGATCGTGCGCCAGCTGCGGCTGCGCGACCTCGGGGGCATCGTCGTCGTCGACTTCATCGACATGGTGCTGGAGTCCAACCGGGACCTGGTGCTGCGGCGCCTGCTGGAGTGCCTGGGACGCGACCGCACCAAGCACCAGGTCGCCGAGGTCACCTCGCTGGGCCTGGTCCAGATGACCCGCAAGCGGGTGGGCCAGGGCCTGCTGGAGTCCTTCTCCGAGACCTGCGTCCACTGCAACGGGCGCGGCGTCATCGTCCACATGGAGCAGCCCTCCTCGGTCGGTGGTGGCGGCGGCAAGCGCTCCAAGAAGCGCGGCCGGGGCGGCGCGGCGCACGAGCACGTCGTCGAGCAGGGCCACGAGCCCACCGCCGTGACCGAGGCCGTGACCGAGGCCGAGACCGAGGCCGAGGTGGCCGCCGAGGTCGCCGCCCCGGTGGCGCTGCCCGAGCCGGAGTTCGTCCCGGACGAGGAGCTGTACAGCAGCCCGGCCGAGGCCGAGGCCGCCGTGCGCGGCCGTGGCCGCCGCCGCGCGACCCGCAAGGTGTCGGCCCCGGCCGGTGCCCCGAAGGCCGTGGCCGAGCCGGTCGTCGAGCCGGAGCCGGTGGCTGCGAAGCCGGAACCGGTCGCCGTCGAGCCGGAGCCGGTCGTGGCGGCCGAGCCGGTCGACGCGACGCCGGTCGCCGTCGAGCCGCAGGCGGCCGAGGAGACCCCCGTGGCGGAGGCCCCGCAGGGCCGTACCCGCCGCAGGGCGACCCGGAAGGCGACCGCCCCGGCGGGCGCCCCGAAGGCCGCGGCCGAGTCGGTCGTCGTCGAGGAGGCCGCAGGGCCCGCCGTCCCGGAGCAGGCCGCCGAGCCGGCTCCGCAGGCCGAGGAGGCGCCCGTCGCCGAGGCCCCGAAGGTCGAGGCCGCGCCCGAGGAGGTGGCCCCCGAGGCCGCCCCGCCGAGGGCCCGTCGTCGGGTGACCCGCAAGGTCACCGCCCCCGCGGGCTCGCCCGCCGGTGCGGACGGGGCGGAGGTCGTCGTGGTGACCGCCCCGAAGACCGAGCCGAAGCCGGACGCCGAGCCGAAGGCCGACGACACCGAGCCGGCCGAGACCGCCGAAGCGGCGGCCCCGGCCAAGAAGACGGCCCGGAAGACCGCCAAGAAGGCCACGACCAAGAAGGCGGCGACGAAGAAGACGGCCGCGAAGAAGACGGCCGCCAAGAAGACCGCCGCGAAGAAGACGACGGCCAAGAAGACGACGGCCAAGAAGGCGGCGAAGGCCGCCGTCCCGGCCGACGCCGAGAGCTGACCGACGGCCGGAGCACGACGGAAGGGGTGTGGGTCCCGAGGGACCCGCACCCCCTTCCATAAAGCGCCGTGGACGGGCATGTCGTCACGCGGCGGACCCCGCAGGAAGCGTCGGCGGAAACGCCCGGAAGGGAAAGCGCGCGGCACAGTGGTGCACCTCGTCGGGGATTGTCCCGCGCGAGGTCCCCGGCCCGCGCAGGTGCGGTTTCCCTGATGTCGGCCAAGGTCTCGGCCGACCTGAACGGCGCCGAGCCCAGGGCGAAAGCCGTGAAATCGACTCCTTTTCATTGCCCTGGGCGGGGAATCGGCCCGACCTCGTTCCCATGGCAATCCGGGGGTTTTTCGACTGATTCTCGGCCAGATTCTCGGACGTTGCGCGGAAGCGGCGGTCGAGGCCCTTCTGGGCACGCCGTGGTGTCACGCACCAGGGAATTCGGTCCGTGGAATGCGGAAATGTTTTTCCGGGGCTCGGCGGGGCGCGTCCACCGCAGGTGCAGGGGTCTTGCGTGCGGTCCGCCGTCCACCCCGGACCGGCTCCTGGGGGCCCGGTTTGACCGGCCGAAGACAGCCCCGTAACCTTGTCCATCGGCGTGTTTCCCATGCACGCCTTCCCCTGAGCACATTCCTTCCGGCGGATTCGTCCACCGGGAGAGGCCGCTCATCCTTCCGGATCGTCGCGGGCCCCGGCCTGCGCGGGCGGCTGGCATCAGGGGCTCCGTTCCGAGCGAGAGAGAGATCCGCGTGTACGCCATCGTGCGCAGCGGTGGCCGCCAGCACAAGGTTGCTGTCGGTGACATCGTTGAGGTTGACAAGATTTCCACTGCCAAGGTTGGCGACACGGTCGAGCTCTCGACCCTGCTCGTGGTCGACGGCGACGCCGTGACCAGCGACCCGTGGGTTCTGGCCGGCATCAAGGTCCAGGCCGAGGTCGTGGACCACCACAAGGGCGCGAAGATCGACATCCTTCGCTACAAGAACAAGACCGGCTACCGCCGTCGCCAGGGTCACCGTCAGCAGTACACGGCGATCAAGGTCACCGGCATCCCCGCGGCTGCGAAGTAAGGGACTGAGGAGACATGGCACACAAGAAGGGCGCATCGTCCACCCGGAACGGGCGCGATTCCAACGCTCAGCGGCTCGGCGTGAAGCGCTTCGGCGGTCAGGCCGTCAACGCCGGTGAGATCCTGGTCCGCCAGCGCGGCACCCACTTCCACCCGGGCACGGGCGTCGGCCGTGGCGGCGACGACACGCTGTTCGCGCTCGCCGCCGGTGCGGTCGAGTTCGGCACGCACCGTGGCCGCAAGGTCGTGAACATCGTTCCGATCGCCGGCTGATTTTCGGCGCTCGTCGAGCGGTTTCTGCGGAGGCGGACCTCACTTCCCGTACGGGAAGCGGGTCCGCCTTTCGCGTGTTTCTCCCATGAGAGACGGCTTTCTCCGCCATGGGGACAGCGCGAGTGAGACATTTCTGCATGCATGTAACTGGAGGTTTCAACCATGACCACCTTCGTGGACCGCGTCGAGCTGCACGTCGCCGCGGGTAACGGAGGCCACGGCTGCGCCTCCGTACACCGTGAGAAGTTCAAACCGCTCGGCGGTCCGGACGGCGGCAACGGCGGCCGCGGCGGCGATGTGACCCTGGTCGTCGACCAGTCCGTCACCACGCTCCTCGACTACCACCACCACCCCCACCGCAAGGCCACCAACGGCCAGCCCGGCGCCGGTGACAACCGCTCCGGCAAGGACGGCCAGGACCTGGTCCTGCCGGTGCCCGACGGCACGGTCGTGCTCGACCGCAACGGCGAGGTGCTCGCCGACCTGGTCGGCCAGGGCACCACGTTCGTCGCCGGTCAGGGCGGTCGTGGTGGCCTCGGCAACGCCGCGCTGGCCTCCGCCCGGCGCAAGGCCCCCGGCTTCGCGCTGCTCGGCGAGCCCGGCGAGTCCCGGGACATCGTCCTGGAGCTCAAGACCGTCGCCGACGTCGCGCTGGTCGGCTACCCGAGCGCCGGCAAGTCCTCGCTGATCTCCGTCCTGTCCGCGGCCAAGCCGAAGATCGCCGACTACCCCTTCACGACCCTCGTCCCGAACCTCGGCGTGGTCACCGCGGGCAGCACCGTGTACACCGTCGCCGACGTGCCGGGCCTGATCCCCGGCGCCAGCCAGGGGCGCGGCCTCGGCCTGGAGTTCCTGCGGCACGTGGAGCGCTGCTCGGTGCTCGTGCACGTACTGGACACGGCGACGCTGGAGTCGGACCGCGACCCGGTCTCCGACCTCGACACGATCGAGGAGGAGCTGAAGCAGTACGGCGGCCTGGAGGACCGGCCCCGCATCGTCGTCCTCAACAAGATCGACATCCCGGACGGCCAGGACCTCGCCGACATGATCCGCCCGGACCTGGAGGAGCGCGGCTACCGCGTCTTCGAGGTGTCCGCCGTGGCCCGTACCGGCCTGAAGGAACTCTCCTACGCCCTCGCGGGCATCATCGCCGAGGCGCGCGCGGCCAAGCCCGTGGAGGTGGCGACCCGCATCGTCATCCGCCCGAAGGCCGTCGACGACGCGGGCTTCACCGTCACCAGGGAGGCGGACGACCTCTACCGGGTGCGCGGCGAGAAGCCGGAACGCTGGGTGCGCCAGACCGACTTCAACAACGACGAGGCCGTCGGCTACCTCGCGGACCGGCTCAACCGCCTCGGCGTCGAGGACGCGCTGATGAAGGCCGGTGCCCGGGCGGGCGACGGCGTGGCCATCGGCGCCGAGGACAACGCCGTCGTCTTCGACTGGGAGCCGACCATGGCCGCGGGCGCGGAGATGCTCGGCCGCCGGGGCGAGGACCACCGGCTCGAGGCGCCGCGCCCGGCGGCGCAGCGCCGCCGCGACCGCGAGGCGGAACGCGACGAGGCACAGCGCGAGTTCGACGACTTCAACCCGTTCTGAGCCGGTCGGCCGGGCCCGTCCGCGCGGGTCCGGCCGGTCGTACGGGGCCGTCCGACCGGCCGCCGAAGGCTCTTCATGTCACACGGCACGTCGCGCGGCATGTCACACGACCGAGGGAACCGAATCCGCTCATGAGTGATTCATGCCGCTCATACTTGTGGCGTCGGTCACCTGGTCAGGAAGCGTCAGTTCCGGTATTTGCCCTGATCGCAAGGCAACACGAGGTTTCGCCACGGCGTGCAGTGGCCGACGTCCACCTTGCGAGACGGTAACGGAGAGTGCAACCATCGCTGTATCTCCCAGCCCTCGCAAGGTAGGTCGTCTGTGTCTGCTCAGCACATAGCCAAAGCCCGAACCACAGCAGTCGTGCTCGCCGGTGGTACCGGTCAGCGCGTGGGTCTGTCCATCCCCAAGCAGCTGCTGAAGATCGCAGGCAAGGCCGTCATCGAGCACACGCTGTCGATCTTCCAGCAGGCCGACTCCATCGACGACGTCATCGTGCTGATGGCGCCGGGCTACGTGTCCGACGTGGAGAAGATCGTCGAGAAGGCCGGACTGACCAAGGTCACCAAGGTGATCGAGGGCGGCGCCACGCGCAACGAGACCACCGAGCGCGCCATCGCGGCCCTCGGCGAGGGCCTGGCCGAGGGCGAGGACCGCAACGTCCTCTTCCACGACGCCGTGCGCCCGCTGCTCTCGCAGCGCGTCATCAAGGACTGCGTCGACGCCCTCGACCGCTACGAGGCGGTCGACGTCGCCATCCCGTCCGCGGACACGATCATCGTGACCCGCACCCACGGCGGCGACGGCGAGTTCATCACCGACGTGCCCGACCGCTCCCGGCTGCGCCGCGGCCAGACGCCGCAGGCCTTCAAGCTCTCCACGATCCGCCGGGCCTACGAGATCGCCGCCGGCGACCCGAACTTCCAGGCCACCGACGACTGCTCGGTCGTGCTGAAGTACCTGCCCGACGTGCCGATCTACGTCGTGGCGGGCGACGAGTACAACATGAAGGTCACCCAGCCGGTCGACGTCTTCATCGCGGACAAGCTGTTCCAGCTGGCCTCCACTGCCGTTCCGCAGCCGACCGACGACGCCGCCTACCGTGAGCTGCTCACCGGCAAGACCCTTGTCGTCTTCGGCGGTTCGTACGGCATCGGTGCGGACATCGCGTCGCTCGCCGAGTCCTACGGCGCCACCGTCTACGCCCTGGGCCGTTCCACCACGGGTACGCACGTGGAGAACCCGGAGCACATCGACGACGCGCTCTCCAAGGCGTACGCCGACACCGGCCGCGTCGACTACGTGATCAACACCGCGGGCGTGCTCCGCATCGGCAAGCTCGCCGAGACGGACAACACGACCATCCAGGAAGCGCTCAACGTCAACTACCTGGCACCCGTTCAGATCGCCCGGGCCTCGTACAAGTACCTCGCCGAGACCAAGGGCCAGCTGCTGCTCTACACCTCCAGCAGCTACACCCGGGGCCGCGCGGAGTACAGCCTCTACTCGTCGACCAAGGCCGCCATGGTCAACCTCACCCAGGCGCTCGCGGACGAGTGGGCGGCCGACGGGGTGCGGGTGAACTGCGTGAACCCCGAGCGCACCGCCACCCCGATGCGCACCAAGGCCTTCGGCGAGGAGCCCGCGGGCACGCTGCTCTCCTCCGAGGCGGTCGCCAGGACCTCGCTCGACGTGCTGCTCTCCGAGATGACCGGTCACGTCATCGACGTGCGCCAGCAGGACCCGACCCGGGGTGCCTCCGAGGCGTCCGGTTTCGAGCAGGCCCTTGCCGCCGTCCTGGACCGGCAGGCCGATGTGTAATACTGCTTGACAATCGATCATTCGGACCCCTGCAGTCGCCAAAAGCGATCGCAGGGGTCCGAATTCGTGAAGCTCTGCCTTCACATTCCCCTCGTAAGGTAAGCAAGTCGGCACCCTCGGGAGCGGTACTTCGTGATTTCGAAAGCCATGCGCTTGGCTCGGGTGGGCAGCGGTTCGGAGCTGGTCGCCGCGCTCCTGGTGGCTCTGGGGTTCCCGTGCATAATGCTCGCGGCAATACTCCCCAATCTCTGGTTCTTCGCCGCGGCCGCTGCGATCACCTATCTCGCGGACCGGTATCTGCACCATTGCGGCAGCTATCTGATCAACCGGCTCGCCGCGGTCCGGGCCGGGCTTTCGATCCGCTTCCTGGTCCGTCAGCTGCTGCTCATCCTGCTGCTCTCCCGCATGGGGTACGGCGAGGAGCCGCTCTTCTACGTGACGGTCGCCTGTCTGCTGGCGTTCTACGGACTCCAGGCGCCGCAGAGCACCATCGTCACGCTGATCAGGCTGCGGCGTAAGCTGCCGGTGGCCACCCGCAACATCGATCTCGCAGCGGTGCGGATCTCGGACGCCCCGCCGCAGAGCCTGATGAGCAGGCCCGCGGAGAAGATGCTGCACCTGGACGCCTTCTCCATGGTGGGCGTGCTGGTCGCGGTCGAGACCGGGGTGGACGGCATCGCCTATGCGGGCCTCGGCCTGACGCTGGCGCTGGCACTCGTCTACCTGCTGCTCCTCCTGCCGTACATCCGTCCGAAGCGGCTCGTGAGCTCCGCGGACAAGGTGCTGGAGGCGGTGGACGCCTGGCTGGGCGAGTACAAGCCGACCGTGGTCCTCTACTTCTCGGGGTCCAAGGAGTCGGCCTACCAGGCCAACATGTGGCTGGAGACCATGGCCCAGGTCGAGGGCCGACCGATGATCCTGCTGCGCGAGCGCAACATCCTGCCGCAGCTCGCCGAGACCTCGGTGCCGGTGCTCTGCGTTCCCGGTGGCGTGCACCTGATGAACCTGGACCTGTCGTCGGTGCGGGTCGCGCTCTACGCGGCCAATGTCGGCAAGAACATCCACCTGCTCCGGGTGCCGACCATGAAGCACGTCTTCATCGGCCACGGCGACAGCGACAAGATCGCCAGCGTCAACCCGTACAGCAAGGTCTACGACGAGGTGTGGACCGCGGGCCGGGCCGGCCGCGACCGTTACGCGCTGGCCGACGTCGGTGTGCGCGACGAGGACATCGTGGAGGTGGGCCGCCCGCAGCTGGCCACCATCCAGTCGTGGTCCGGTACACAGCGCAACCCGATCCCCACCGTGCTGTACGCCCCCACCTGGGAGGGCTGGGACGACAACCCGGGCAACACCTCCCTGCTGCTGGCCGGCGAGAACATCGTCAGGCGGCTGCTGGAGGCCGAGCGGCCGGTCCGGCTGCTGTACAAGCCGCACCCCTTCACCGGCACCCGCAGTGCCAGGGCCAAGGCGGTGCACCAGCGCATCACCGCGATGATCGAGCAGGCCGCCGCCGCACGCGTCACCGACCCCCGCTGGGCCGAGCAGGCGGCCGCCGGGCGGGGCGAGCGGGACGAGGCGCGGGCCGAGATGGCCCGTATCGAGGCACGGCTGGCCGAGCTGGCCGGTGGCGGGCGCGTCGCACGGGACGAGGCGGAGCTGTCCCGCGACTCGCTGGCCGACCCGGCCCGCGAGGCCGAGACCGCCCGGCTCAGGGACGAGTGGAACGCGGCGTCCTGGCGGTCGCAGGGCTGGTGGGAGCACCGGGTCATCACCGGTGCTCAGATGCGGCTGTACGACTGCTTCAACGAGTCGGACGCCATGGTCTCGGACATCTCCAGCGTGGTGTCCGACTTCATCGCGAGCGGCAAGCCCTACGCGGTCACGGACTCGGCCGAGCTGGGCGAGGAGGAGTTCCGCCGGCAGAACACCGCGGTGCGTGCCGCGGTGATCCTCTCCAACTCGGCGGCCGAGCTGGACGAGCTGCTCACCGCGGTGACGGATCCGGCCTCGGACGCGCTGGCGGATGCCCGCCTGGAGCTGAAGCAGTACCTCCTCGGTCCGGACGAGCCCACCTCGATCGTGCAGTTCAACACGGCGGTGAAGGCGCTGGCGGCCAGGTCGGAGGCGCGGAACGCCGGGGTGAACAAGAGCCTGGGCGAACCGGTGAGTGGCTGAAAGTCAACCATCTGCATTACATGATTGAGCAAGGCCCGGCATAGCCCTCGAAGGGTTGCGCCGGGCCTTTGTGATGAGTATCACCATTTGGCCGTGTGGCGTGGAACAACCAACGGGTGGGTCGGGCTGTCTTCTGTTTGTGTGAACGAGACGCAAATTCCTGACGTGACCGTCGTTGTCGGTGCATATGAGGCAATGCCCTACCTCATTCGCTGTCTCGAATCGGTGGAGGCACAGACCATCGGCGCCGACCGGATCGAAATCGTCGCGGTCGACGACGGCTCCACCGACGGCACAGGGGAGTACCTGGAGGAGTTCGCGGCCAGATCGAAGGTCCCGACCAGAGTGGTCAGGCAGAAGAATTCCGGTGGACCCAGCGGTCCGCGGAATGTGGGAATCGGTATGGCCCGGGGTCGTTACGTCTTCTTCCTGGACGCGGACGACTACTTCGGCGAAGAGGCCCTGGAGCGGATGGTGGCCATGGCGGACCGGGCCGGCACCGATGTGGTGCTCGGCAAGGTGGTCGGCGTGAACAGGGGGGCGCCCCAGTCCATGTGGCGGGCCACGAAGGAACGCGTCGACGTCTACAACTCCAAGGTCATTTACACCCTGAGCGCGCAGAAGCTCTTCCGGCGCGAACTCCTGGAACGTCTCTCCCTGCGGTTCGACGAGAATCTCAGGACCGGTGAGGACGCCCTCTTCACGATGGAGGCGTATCTGCGCGGATCCGGCGTCTCGGTGATCTCCAATTACGTCTGCTATTACCTGGTGGGCCGTGAGGACGGGAAGCATGTCACCAAGAGCGGCAACTACGAATGGCGTTTCGATGCGATGCGCGCCATGATGGCGCTCATCCACCGTCTCGAACCCGCGGGGCCGAAGCGGGATTTCCTGATGGTCCGGCCCTTCACGGTCGGAATGCTCCAGCAGTTCGGCCCCGTCGTGCTGCGGGAATCCGAGGAAGTTCGTCGGCACAAGATGGAACTCGCGGCTCCGCTGATGGCCACGTACTGGGACGACGGCGTGGCCCGGCTGATCAAGGTGTCGGAGCGGCTGCGTCTGGCCTGTGTGGCACTGGGCCGGACGGATCTGCTCGTCGAGATGGTGCGCTACCTCCGGGCGAAGACGATCCCGGAGGTGGTCGCCTCCCGCGACGGCCGGACGCTCTACCTCGCGTACCCGTACTTCCGCGACAAGTCGGCCGGTCTGGCCGATTCCAACTACGAGGTCACGGTGCCGGACTGGCACGACGGCAAGCGCATCGAGCAGCCGAAGGCCGCCGCCCGCCGGGCCTCGCTGTCCCGCCGGGTGGTCCGCAGAATGCGCCGCGACATGCGGCGCTGGAAGGAGCGGCTGCACGCGGGATGACGGCCGCTCGCGCCCTGCGCGGAGCCGACGGCCAGAACCGGCCGATCCGCCGGAGAACACGCGGAGAAGCAACAGGGAAGCATCAGTAAAATCGTTCGGACGTCGCGCCCGCGACAGGACCGACAGATCGTTATGGGGACTGCTCACGTGAAGGCTCTCGTACTATCCGGAGGGGCCGGCACCCGCCTGCGTCCCATCACACACACCTCGGCCAAGCAGCTGGTGCCCGTGGCGAACAAGCCCGTGCTGTTCTACGGGCTGGAAGCCATCGCGGAAGCGGGCATCACCGAGGTCGGCATCATCGTGGGCGACACCGCGCCCGAGATCCGCGAGGCGGTCGGTGACGGTTCCGCGCTCGGCATCGAGGTCACGTATATCCCGCAGGAGGAGCCGCTCGGCCTCGCCCACGCGGTGCTGATCGCCCGGGACTTCCTGGGCGACGACGACTTCGTCATGTACCTCGGCGACAACTTCATCGTCGGCGGGATCACCGGGCTGGTGGACGAGTTCCGCTCGGACCGGCCCGACGCGCAGATCCTGCTGACCCAGGTGCCCAACCCGACCTCCTTCGGCGTCGCGGAACTCGACGCCGCGGGCCGGGTGGTGGCCCTGGAGGAGAAGCCGAAGGAGCCCAAGAGCGATCTGGCGCTCGTCGGCGTCTACCTTTTCACCCCCGCCATCCACGAGGCCGTCCGCTCGATCGAGCCGTCCTGGCGCGGCGAGCTGGAGATCACGCACGCCATCCAGTGGCTGATCGACCAGAAGCGCGACGTGCGGTCCACCACGATCCGCGGCTACTGGAAGGACACCGGCAACGTCACCGACATGCTGGAGGTCAACCGGACCGTCCTGGAGGCCGTCGAGCCGTTCCAGGAGGGCGCCGAGGTCGACGCGGACAGCGAGATCATCGGCCGGGTCCGGATCGAGCCGGGCGCCAAGGTCAGCGGCAGCCGCATCGTCGGGCCCGCGATCATCGGCGCCCGTTCGGTGATCAGCGGCGCGTACGTGGGCCCGTTCACCTCGGTCTCGGAGGACGTCCGCATCGAGGACAGCGAGATCGAGTACTCCATCGTCCTGCGGGGCGCCTCCATCGCGGGTGTCCGTCGCGTCGAGGCGTCGCTCATCGGCCGCGACGTCGAGGTGACCCCCGCCCCCCGTTCCCCGTCCGCCCACCGACTCGTGCTCGGCGACCACAGCAAGGTGCAGATCTCCTCATGACCACCAACATCCTGGTGACCGGCGGCGCCGGCTTCATCGGCTCGCACTACGTCCGTACGGTGCTCGGCCCCCAGGGCCCCGGCGACGTCGCCGTCACCGTGCTCGACAAGCTCACCTACGCGGGCAACCCGGCCAACCTCGACGAGGTGCGCGACCACCCCGGCTTCAGGTTCGTCCAGGGCGACATCTGCGACCCGGAGCTGGTCGCCAAGCTGATGGCCGAGCACGACCAGGTGGTGCACTTCGCCGCCGAGTCCCACGTGGACCGTTCCATCGACGGCGGCGCCGAGTTCGTCCGCACCAACGTCGTGGGCACCCACACCCTGATCCACGCCGCGCACCTGGCCGGCATCAAGACCTTCGTGCACATCTCCACCGACGAGGTCTACGGCTCGATCGACGAGGGTTCCTGGCCCGAGACCCACCCGCTCGCGCCCAACTCGCCGTACTCCGCGGCCAAGGCGTCCAGCGACCTGATCGCGCTCTCGTACCACCGCACCCACGGCCTCGACGTGCGGGTGACCCGCTGCTCCAACAACTACGGGCACCACCACTTCCCCGAGAAGGTCATTCCGCTCTTCGTCACCAACCTGCTGGACGGCGGGACCGTCCCGCTCTACGGCGACGGCGCCAACGTCCGCGACTGGCTGCACATCGACGACCACGTCCAGGGCATCGAGCTGGTCCGCACCAAGGGCCGGGCCGGCGAGGTCTACAACATCGGCGGCGGCACCGAGCTCTCCAACAAGGAGCTCACCCAGCTGCTGCTGGACGCCTGCGGTGCCGACTGGGACACCAGCGTCACCTACGTCGAGGACCGCAAGGGCCACGACCGCCGCTACTCGGTCGACTGCACCAAGATCCGTGAGGAGCTCGGCTACGAGCCCCGCAAGGACTTCCGCACCGGCCTCGCCGAGACCGTGCAGTGGTACCGCGACAACCGCGCCTGGTGGGAGCCGCTGAAGGAGAGGGCCGCCCTGTGAGCGCCGTCTGGCTGGTCACCGGGGCCGGCGGGATGCTGGGCCGGGACGTCCTGGCCCGGCTCGCCGCCGAGGACGTCACCGCGGTCGCCGCGGACCGGGCGGCCGTCGACGTCGCCGACCCCGCGTCGGTGCGCGCTGCCTTCGAGGAGCACCGCCCCGCCGTCGTGGTGAACTGCGCCGCCTGGACCGCGGTCGACGACGCCGAGTCCCAGGAGGACGCCGCGCTGCGGGTCAACGGCACGGGTCCGGCCGTCCTCGCCGAGGCGTGCCGCGAGTACGGTGCCGTGCTCCTCCAGGTCTCCACCGACTACGTCTTCGCCGGCGACGGCGAGAAGCCGTACGCCGAGGACGACCCGACCGCACCGCGCAGCGCCTACGGCCGCACCAAGCTGGTCGGCGAGCAGGCCGTGCTGAGCACCCTGCCGGACACCGGCTACGTGGTCCGCACCGCCTGGCTGTACGGCGCGGGCGGCGGCAACTTCGTCCGTACGATGATCAAGCTGGAGGGCGTCAAGGACACCCTCGACGTGGTGGACGACCAGCGCGGTCAGCCCACCTGGACCGTCGACCTGGCCGACCGACTGGTCCGGCTCGGACTGGCCGCCCTCGCGGGCACCGCCCCCGCCGGTGTCTACCACGGCACCAGCGGCGGCGAGACGACCTGGTACGGCTTCACCCGGGAGATCTTCCGGCTCCTGGGCACCGACCCGGCCCGCGTCCGCCCCACGACCAGCGAGGCCTTCGTGCGGCCGGCGCCCCGGCCCGCGTACAGCGTGCTGGGCCACGACGGCTGGGCACGGGCCGGGATCGAACCGGTCCGGGACTGGCGGGCGGCATTGGAGGAGGCGTTCCCGGCGCTCCTTGCCGCCGAGCGGCCATGATCACGAATTGGTCCGGCAGACGGTCGAATCCCGTCAAATTTCAAAGATGTTCGCAACGAGGGTTTGCATAAGGGAGAACGCTTACATCGCAGGATGGTCATAAGGTAACTTCGCCGGGAACCGGACCAGTTGGTTTCCTTCGAAGGGCTGCTCCCCGTGAACCGCCACGAGTTCCTGCGCCATCTGCACCGCATCTACCGTCCTCGGAACTATCTGGAGATCGGGGTCAACGACGGCAGAAGCCTGGCCCTCTCGCGGGTCCCTTCCGTCGCCGTCGACCCCGCCTTCCGGGTCGTGACGGACATCAGCTGCGACGTCCACCTGGTCAGGGCGACGAGTGACGCCTTCTTCGCCCGCAAGGACCCGCTGCTGCACCTGCGCAACGGCCGCAACCCGTTCCGCGCGCTCGCCCGCCGGGACCCGCTCAACCTGATGGGCGGGGACCCGAAGCTGGAGCTCTCCTTCATCGACGGCATGCACCTCTTCGAGTACGCGCTGCGCGACTTCATGAACGTGGAGAAGCACTCCCGCTGGTCGAGCGTGATCGTGCTGGACGACATGCTGCCCCGCGACGTCGACGAGGCGGCCCGCGACCGGCACACCAAGTACTGGACCGGCGACGTGTACAAGGTGGCGCAGGTGCTGCGCCGCTACCGCCCCGACCTGGTGGTCGTCGAGGTGGACACGGAACCGACCGGGGTGGTCGTGGTGTTCGGCGCCGACCCGGGGAACACCGTCCTGAAGAACGCGTACGACAAGATCATCGAGGAGTACGTCGTACCCGACCCGCAGGACGTGCCCGAGGAGGTGCTGGTGCGCAAGAACGCCGTCCGGCCCGAGGCGCTGCTCCGCGCCGACTTCTGGCCGGCCCTGACCCGCGCCCGCAACCTGCACCGCCCGCGCTCGGCCTTCGCCCCGGTGCGCTCGCGCATCAAGAGGGTGACGGGCTGACCGCAGAGTGACGGGCCGGCCGCGGAGTGAGGGGCCGGCCGCCCCTCTCCGACAGCACGGAGCCCCTGCGACCCGTACGGATCGCAGGGGCTCCGGCGTTCTCCCGCCCGGGCTCAGCCGCGGGCGCGCAGCTGCGCGTAGTACTCCTGGCACGCCTCGTACGAGGGCAGCAGGCCCTGCGCCTCCGCCTCGGCCAGCGAGGGCGCCGCGGCGTCCTTGTCGGACAGCAGCGGGGTGAGGCCCTGCGGCCACTCGATGCCCAGCTCGGGGTCGAGCGGGTTGATGCCGTGCTCGCGGCCGGGCGAGTAGCCCTCGGAGCACAGGTAGGCGACCGAGGCGTCGTCCGTCAGCGCCATGAAGGCGTGGCCGAGCCCCTCGGCGAGGTAGACGGAGTGGTGGTCGACGTCGTCGAGCCGGACGGCCTCCCACTGCTTGTACGTGGGGGAGCCGACCCGGATGTCCACGATCACGTCGAGCACCGCGCCGCGCACGCACTTGACGTACTTGGCCTGGCTCGGCGGCACGTCGGCGAAGTGCACGCCGCGCAGCGTCCCCCGGCTGGAGACGGAGAAGTTCGCCTGCGCGAGCCGCAGCGTGTGCCCGACGGCCTCGCTGAGCTCCGAGGCCTTGAACCACTCGTGGAAGCTGCCGCGGCTGTCCGGGAAGACCTTGGGTTCATGCACCCAGGCTCCTGCGATGGAGAGCTGCCGCATGCGATCACGTCCTTGTTCTGTGGCCGGTGGCCGAGGTGTTCGGCCGGTGTCTGCTGGTGGGAAGCGTACGGCGGTACGCGGTGGGGTCAGCCGGTGATCCGGGCGGCGAGGCGCCGCGCCCGCTTGCGGCCCTTGGCCGGAAGCCTGCGGACGATCGGGCCGCCGACGGCACGCAGCGCCCGGCGCAGCTTCGCCTTCCTGCGCTTGGCGGTGATCCCGTGCATGACCCCGGCATCGATCGCGGGCAGGCTCTGGGGAACGGTGATCCGGCCGCCCTTGCCCACGGTGACGTCGCAGAGGTGGAACGCGGGGTTCTTCTCGCCGTCCAGCCGGACCGAGAGCTTCCAGGTGCCGGGCGCGACGCCCGGGGCGTGCTCGGGCACCGTGAGGTGGGCCCGTCCCGCGGTGGGGCGCAGGGTGGTGCGGAGCTGGTGGGTGGGCCCCTCCGCCCCGTCCGCCGGGCTCAGAACGAGCACGGTCGCGGAGGGTGCGGTGTTGGACCCGGTGAAGAGGTCCAGGCGCAGATCGGTGGGGCCGTTGCCGGGGGATCGCCGGACCGGGCGGCCTTCGAGGTAATCGGCCAGCTTCTTGGAGCGGCGGGCGACATCGAGGGTGATGTTGCCGTGCGGGTCGGTGAAGTACGGGATGACGGCGCGGGCCGGCGAGCCGAGCGAGGCGGGCAGGCAGTCGGCGTCCACCGCAGGGTCGCGGTCGGCGCCGAGCCGTGCCTTGCGGACCAGGCCCAGACCGCGCAGCGGTACCCAGACGTCCCAGAAACCGCGGGAGACCCGGCCGCGGCCCCCGGCCGCCTCCGAGCCGATCTGGCCGCTGCCGTGCAGGACGACCTCGCAGACGTCGTCGCCGAGTTCCTCGACCCGCGCGGTGAACTGCGCGGGGCAGGACCACTCGACGGCCGTCTCGCGGTTGCGCAGCGCCAGCTCGGCGGAGAACCCGTTCATGTCGTCGGTGACGTCCAGGAGCTCACCCTCCGGCAGCAGCCCCTCGGTGATCTCGGGGTGCAGGAAGTAGCGCCCGTCGCGACGGAGCAGGGTCAGCGGAGCCTGGTCGTCGCCGTGGACGAGCCGGCCGCTGATGGTGAGGTCGATCTTGCCGTCCGGACGCCAGGCGAAGCCCTCCAGGCGGGCCGCGGCCTTGACCGAGGCGGCGAACCGGGAGATCCGGACGAGGCCCTGACGGTCGTTGTTGCGCAGCAGGGTCGAGCGCAGCCGCAGCACGGGGCCGAGCCCGTCGTGCACCCCGTCGTCCATGAAGTCGGACGCCAGGTCCTGGACGGCGTCGCACATCTCGTCCAGATACTCAGGGGCGTACTTGAGGACCGCGGGCTCGCTGAGGCGGCCGAGCATCTCGACGCGGTAGAAGCGCCGCAGCAGCATGTCGCGGAAGGCACCGGGCTCGGTGTTCTCCACGACGACGTCGAGGACCTCGCGGAGGTTGCCGTAGTAGCCGGACGGGACGATCTTCGCGGAGCCGGCGTTCTGGCCGTCGTCCCGGCGGGAGTAGTAGTAGCAGGTGTAGTTGCCGAGGATCGATACGACCTTGGCGGGGAAGTATGCCTGCATCATGTAGAGCTGGTCCTCCAGGCGCCGCTTGCCCTCGGGGTAGGCGATGCCGTTCTCGCGGAGGAACTCCGTGCGGAACATTTTGTGTGGCGTGAGGCTGTCGTACAGCGGGGCGTCACGCAACGTGCACTTCTCGCGGTTCTTCTTGAACACGCCGTGGGGAACACCGCGGAAGTTGCTCGCCACCTTCCCGATGACGATGTCCGAGCCGTTGCGGTGACCCATGGCGTACAGACGTTCCAACGCGCCGGAAGCGAGGTAGTCGTCCTGGTCGACGAACTGGACGTACTCACCCTTCGCCTCGTCCACGCCGATGTTGCGGGGCTTCCCCGGCCAGCCGGAATTGGGGATGGTGATCACGCGGAAATGCGGGTGCTCACCAGCCAGCTTCTCGAGCCGCTCGCGAGTGTCGTCCGTCGAGCCATCGTTGACGAAGAGGACTTCGAACTCCCCTGCCGGAAGGGTCTGCCGCAGAAGCGAGTCGATGCAGGGGTCGATGTACTTGCCCGGGTTGTACACAGGAATGACGACACTTACTTTGACTGGCATTGCTGCTGTCCCACTGTCTGTAGAAGTCCCTCTGGCGGCGGCTGACGCGGGCCCGTGCCGCTGAAAACGGGCATGGTGAGCCGCCCGCCGTGCACCCTATCGACTGTTAGATGATCCAGGCGCCTCGATGGTTGCCCACCCGGACCGCCATGATTCCGCCAATCATGACCGGATGCCCTCACGAGTTTCGGAGGAGTGTTCCGTATTACATGACTCCTTTGTGCGGCGGGCCGGGGAAGTGTGGAAGCGGAGGACGCCGATCCGCTCTTCCGGAACCGGGATCAGGCCCTCCCGCAGCCGGACCGGGCAGGTCCAGGGAGCGGAACGCCCGAGCGCCGTCGCCGCCGCTCGCGTAGATTGCGGGGGCCGGGCGAGAGGCCGAATCATTGGGGATGGACGTGTCAGGGGCAAGGCAGGGCGTTGCAGAGGCCCGCAGGATCGTGGTCAAGGTCGGTTCCTCCTCCCTCACCACCGCGGCGGGCGGCCTCGACGCGGACCGGGTCGACGCGCTCGTCGACGTACTGGCCAAGGTGCGCAGCGGCGGGGAACGCGAGATCGTGCTCGTCTCCAGCGGCGCCATCGCGGCCGGGCTCGCCCCCCTCGGGCTGGTCCGCCGGCCCAAGGACCTGGCCCGCCAGCAGGCCGCCGCCAGCGTCGGCCAGGGGCTGCTCGTCGCCCGCTACACCGCCTCCTTCGCACGGTACGGCGTACGCGTCGGCCAGGTGCTGCTGACCAGCAACGACACCAGCCGCCGCGCCCACTACCGCAATGCCTGCCGCACCCTCGACCAACTGCTGGACATGGGCGCGTTCCCGATCGTCAACGAGAACGACACCGTCGCCACCGACGAGATCCGGTTCGGCGACAACGACCGGCTCGCCGCGCTCGTCGCCCACCTCGTCCGCGCCGACCTGCTGGTCCTCCTCTCGGACGTCGACGGCCTCTACGACGGCGACCCCAGCACCCCGGGCACCGCCCGGGTCGCCGAGGTGACCGGCCCGGCGGACCTCGCGGGCGTCACCATCGGCAGCGCCGGGAAGGCCGGCGTCGGCACCGGCGGCATGGTCACCAAGGTCGAGGCCGCCCGGATCGCCACGGCCGCCGGGGTCCCGGTCGTCCTCACCTCGACGAGCCGGGCCGCGGACGCCCTGGCCGGACGGGACACCGGCACGTACTTCCACCGCACCGGACGCCGCTCGGCCGACCGGCTGCTCTGGCTCGCCCACGCCTCCACCCCGCAGGGCTCGCTGACCCTCGACGACGGGGCGGTGCGCGCGGTCGTCGAGCGTCACAGCTCGCTGCTGCCCGCCGGGATCGCCGGGGTCGAGGGAGAGTTCACGGCCGGTGACCCGGTAGAGCTGCGCGACCTGGGGGGCAGGCCGGTGGCGCGCGGACTCGTCAACTTCGACGCCAAGGAGATCCCGCAGCTGCTCGGCCGGTCCACCCGCGACCTGGCGCGGGAACTCGGCCCGGCCTACGAGCGCGAGATCGTACACAGGGACGATCTGGTCGTACTGCACCCCTGACGGCCCCTGAAACGGCTGAAAGTCCGGTCCCGCACCGGAGACCTTCCCGAAAACCACCCCATCCCCGGCCGAGGACTGGTCAACTTTGTAGCGGGACACAAACGGGGTACAGCACAGCGAACGCATTCACAGGAGGCCGCCGGTGAGACGAGCGCGCCCGGGGGCGCCGCCCCGAGGAACGGCCGGCCGGGCCCTGACCAGCGTCGGAGCGGGAGCCGATTTCGAGGGCGGCGGGTCCGCGGATCCCGAGGAGAACCGGCCCGCCGGCCCCGGACCGACGGCGGTGAAGGAACCCGCGCCCGAGACGGCGAGGACGGAACGCACCCCGTCGAAGCTGTGGCACATCACGCTCAGCGTCTCGGGCGGGGCCGTGCCCCTGGAGGAGGTCAGACGCGGGCTCGAACAGCTCGCGCACGACCACCCCTTCCTGCTGACCAGCAGGTACGCCGACGACCACGCGGAGATCCGCTACTGGGAAGAGGCCCGCGACCTGCACGACGCGGCGGCCGTCGCACTGCGGCTGTGGGGAGAGCACCGGTCCACCGCCCGGCTGCCGCCCTGGGAGATCGTCGGCCTGGAGGTCATCGACCGCGAGACG
This sequence comes from Streptomyces sp. ML-6, assembly GCF_030116705.1. Taxonomy (NCBI): domain Bacteria; kingdom Bacillati; phylum Actinomycetota; class Actinomycetes; order Kitasatosporales; family Streptomycetaceae; genus Streptomyces; species Streptomyces sp. ML-6. Next base: position 2,292,627 of record NZ_JAOTIK010000001.1, on the reverse strand, counting down.
TACCACCAGCGCGTCGCGGAGGGATACGGGCCGCCCCCGGCCGCCCCGGTGGGAGTGCACCCCTACTGACCCCGCCGCGACGGGCGGCGGGGGAGTTGTCTCGCATCACGGGATACGGGCCGGATGCCCGCAGTGTGCGCACTACCCTGCGGGCATGACCACGCTCTCGCCGTACGACAACATGTCCCCGGTCGCCCAGGCCGCCTACCGGGCCCGCTCCGCCGCCGCCGACATCGCGCCGCTGCCCCGCGCGGCGAAGGACGACGCGCTGCTGGCCGTCGCGGACGCGCTGGAGGTGCGGACGGGCGAGATCGTCGCCGCCAACGCCGAGGACGTCGCCCGCGCCCGCGAGGCCGGGACCAGCGAGTCGATCATCGACCGGCTCACCCTCACCCCCGAGCGGATCCGCGCCATCGCCGCCGACGTGCGGCAGGTGGCGGCGCTGCCCGACCCGGTCGGCGAGGTCGTCCGCGGCTCGACGCTCCCCAACGGCATCGACCTGCGCCAGGTCCGGGTGCCGCTCGGCGTGGTCGGCATCATCTACGAGGCCCGGCCCAACGTGACGGTCGACGCCGCTGCCCTCTGCCTGAAGTCCGGCAACGCCGTCCTGCTGCGCGGCTCGTCCTCCGCGTACTCCTCCAACGCCGCACTCGTCCGGGTGCTGCGGGACGCGGTCGGCGGCTCGGGCCTGCCTGCCGACGCGGTGCAGCTGGTACCGGGCGAGAGCCGCGACTCGGTACGGGAACTGATGCGGGCCCGCGGCCTCGTCGATGTCCTCATCCCGCGCGGCGGCGCCTCGCTGATCCGCACGGTGGTCGAGGAGTCCACCGTGCCCGTCATCGAGACCGGCACCGGCAACTGCCACGTCTACGTGGACGCGGAGACCGACCTCGACATGGCCGTGGAGATCCTGATCAACTCCAAGGCGCAGCGCCCGAGCGTCTGCAACGCCGCCGAGACCCTCCTGGTGCACCGGGACGTCGCCGACCGGTTCCTGCCCAGGGCCCTGGACGCGCTGGCCGACGCGGGCGTGACCGTGCACGGCGACGAGCAGGTGCTCGCGCACGCCGGGGGGACCAGAGCCACCGTGGTGGCGGCGACGCCGGAGGACTGGGAGACCGAGTACCTCTCCTACGACATCGCCGCGGCCGTCGTGGACTCGCTGGACGCGGCCGTCGCCCACATCCGGCTCTGGTCCTCCGGCCACACCGAGGCGATCGTGACCACCTCCCAGGCGGCGGCCCGCCGCTTCACCCAGTTGGTGGACTCCACGACGGTGGCCGTGAACGCGTCCACCCGCTTCACCGACGGCGGCCAGTTCGGCTTCGGCGCCGAGATCGGCATCTCCACGCAGAAGCTGCACGCCAGGGGCCCGATGGGGCTGCCGGAGCTCACCTCGACGAAGTACATCGTCACGGGCGACGGCCACGTGCGGTGACCTTCCGGAGCCGGTGAATGTTGCGGGCTCCCTGCCCAGAACGACCCGGCGGGGCTAGTCTGGAGCCGTGCCGGACGACGTGGGGGGCAGGCCGTTCCCGGACGGCTGGGAGCCCGACGACGACCGCGGGGGCGCGGACGAGGACTTCGCCTCCGTGGTGTTCGACGAGGACTTCGTACGGGCCGCCGAGATCCATGAACCGACTGCCGTGGAGCGGCTGCTGGCAGCCGCCCAGGCCCGCGCCGAGGCCGAGGCTTCCCGGGCCCGCGCGGGCGGCGCCCCGCTGGACGAGGACCTCCACGACGAGGGATACGGTCCGGGCGGCACATACGGCCGCCACGGTCCCCACGACGACTTCCCGGACCCCGACGACCCCTACGGGCGGCACGGCGGCACCCTGCGCCCCTACCGGAGTTCCGCGCGCTGGCACCGGCCGGTGGCCTGGCTGCTCGCGGTGCTGATGGGCCTCGGCATGATCGCGCTCGCCTTCAGCGCCGTCTACCGCAACGCCTCGGGCAGCCGCCAGGACCCCGCCCCGCCGCCCGCCACGACCGGGGTGGACAGCGCCCCGGGCCCCGGAGCCGCCCCCTCCGCCGTCACGGACCACCCCCGGCCCACAGCCTCCGCGGCGCCCCGCACGGGCTGACGGGCCCGTACCCCCTCCCGGGGCACCGAGGACGCTTGCGCACCTCGTACGGGATCACACACCGCGAGCGGCCGGACGCACACATTCCGGAGTGATGCCCCCTCGGAGGCGACTGCGCCCCCTGCGCCCGGGCCGTTCCCCTTGGTCGTGAATCCGGTGGCGTGCCCGAAGATCCCGGGGAAGCCCACAGCCGGTTCTTCGCCACTGGGCGTTTACCCCGGCCCCGATCGACCTACCCTGAAAGTGTGACCCCTCTCACCGAGGGGGCTTCTCGCTCGTCCGCATATGCGCAACCCGCGCACCATGCGTAGCTGTGCGACACCCGCCGTGCAGCCGTGCGACGTCATGCGAACCCATGACGGGCAGGCCCTGTCCGAAGCCGTTCGGCCGAAGCAGAGCGAAGCGTTCCGGCCCGCCCGGTGACGTGGAGTCGGGAGAAGCCATGGCAGGCCACGGAGAACCGCCAGAAGGTCCGCCCGAGAACCCGGCGGGCGGAAGTGAGGACGAGTACCGGTCACTCGTCTTCGACGAATCGTTCGTGCGCGCTGCCCGGCTGCAGGAATTCTCCGCCCAGGAGCGTCTGACCGATCACGCCCCCGCCGTGCGCAGCCTGCCGTCCCGCCGCTTCCGCGCCGGTTCCAGGGCCCTCGTCGCCCTGCTCCTCCTGATCGCCCTGGCCTTCGGGACGGCCGTGTACATGGGCCTTCGCCACCCCTACCAGCCCCCTGCCGGCAGGCGGGCCGAGCCCATGAGGTCGACCGTCGTGCCCTTGGCGCCCCAGGGCGCCGTACCCGGCGGAACGGCTGCCGGGCTTCTCGCGAAGAGCCCCGCGGCGCAGTTCGAGAAGGGGGCCGCGGGCATCAACCTGCCGGTGCTCAGGCGGACGGACAACTTCTCGGTCAACCAGGTGGAGGTGGCCCTGGACACGGCCAAGGACTACCTGGTGGCGTCCTCGCTCGACCCCGACGTGCTCACCGGCGGTGTCGTGCGCCCGGTGCAGATGCTGCTCGACCCCGACCAGACCACCCAGTTCGAGCAGAGCGTCGACCACCCGGTCGACGACGGCCGGCACGCCGCGACCGGGTGGCTGGTGCGGTTCGACCCGGCGAAGGTGGCGCTCGCCGGTCCGGACATACGCGTCCGGGGCACCCTGAGCTACGCCGAGGAGGGGTCCGACACACTGGAGGTGGTGTCGGACCACACCTTCACCTACACGCTCCGCCCGGCCGGTGCGGGCCCCCGGGCGGCGGACGACGCCTCACTCTTCACCGTGCGACGCGAGCTGCACTTCCGCTTCGACCGGGAGGACCTGCGACTGCACCGGCTGGAGGTGCGCACCAGCTACGTCCAGGCCGGGCCGCAGTCGTGCCCCACGGACAACACCGGTGCGCTGCAGCCCCTGCTCGCCGGGCAGCACGCCTCCCATCGCGGCCCCGCGGGCACCGACCCGTACGCGACGGGCCGCCCCGCGGCGGCGCTCTGCGGCACCCTGAAGGCCGACGTCCTCCAGCAGCAGCCCCCGGCCCGGTCCGCGGCCCCTCAGGACCCCTGAGCCCCTTCCGGCCCCGCCGACCCGTTGGTGTCGTCGTTCCCGGCGCTCCTGCCGGCCGTGCCCCCGCCCTGGCCGGTGAACTTGTCGCGGAGCTTGCCGCCCAGGTCCCCGGCACCGCCCGCTATGTCGCCGACCAGCTTCATCAGAGGGTCCTTGCTGGTGCGCACCGTGTCCGCGTAGTGGGTCGCGGACTCGCGGAAGGAGTCCGTCACCGAGGTGTCCTTGTCCTCGTCGCGCCGCGGGTAGTGGCCGTCCATGATCCGCTGGTAGTCGCGGGTCTCGGACCACTTCTTCAGCTCGGCCGCGCGGACCGTGGTGAACGGGTGGGAGCGGGGCAGCAGGTTGAGGATCTTGAGCACCGAGTCGCGCAGGTCGCCGCCCTTCTCGTACTCGTCGGCCTGGGCGAGGAAGGCGTCCACGTTCATCTCGTGCAGGTGGTTGCCTCCCGCGATCTTCATCAGACCGCGCATCGAGGCCTGAAGATCCTGGCCGACGAGCAGTCCGGCCCGGTCGGCCGACAGCTCCGACTTGCGGAACCATTCGCGCAGCGCCGTCACGAGCGCCATGATCGCGACGTTGCCCAGCGGGATCCAGGCGACCTTCAGGGCGATGCTGGTGAGGAAGAGCAGGATCGTGCGGTAAACGGCGTGGCCGGAGAGGGCGTGCCCCACCTCGTGGCCGATGACGGCCCGCATCTCCTCCTCGTCGAGCAGCTCCACCAACCCCGTCGTCACCACGATGATCGGCTCGTCGAGGCCGATGCACATGGCATTGGGCTGCGGGTCCTGATTGACGTACATCGGAGGGACCTTCTCCAGGTCCAGGATGTAACAGGCATCCCGCAACATGTCGTTGAGGTGGGCGAACTGGGCGTCGCTCACCCGGACGGAGTCGGAGAGGAAGAGGAGTCGAAGGCTGCGTTCGGGCAGCAGACCGCTCAGCGTCTTGAAGACGGTGTCGAAACCGCTCAGCTTGCGCAGGGCCACCAGGGCCGAGCGGTCCGCCGGGTGTTCGTAGGCCCGGGACGAGATGCCCGTGAAGCGCCTGCGCTGCCTGCTGGGCACGTTCTCGTGGCTGTGTTCGGTCATGGATGGCCCCCTGTTCGTACGAGACGTCGCTCGCCCCCTGACACACCCCAGCGTAGGTGCTGGGGCTACGGTGTGCGGGGGGCTGTGGATAACAGAGGAGACGCCCGACATGCCGCAAACCGTTGCTCTGCTCGCCGCCGCATCCGAGGAGCATGGACCTGGCAACACGCTCCGTGTCGTGCTGCTCGTCTCGCTCGTCGGAGCCGCTCTGCTCGGCTGGTTCCTGCTGCGCGGGTACCGCAACGACGACAACAACGACTGAGTCGGCGTGAGCGTGCCCGGGGCCCCCGCATACGATGTGCGCGACGTCTTCCTTCCGACTCCCGATCGATAGGTCCTGCCGAAGATGAGCCTCACGAGCACCGCACACCAGCTGGTCACTCTCGCCTCCGAGGGCGGCGAACTCGGTGGCAACCACGAAAGCCTCAACCCGTACCTCACCGGAGGCGGCGCGTTCGTCGTGCTGATGCTCCTGTTGTGGATCACCACACGCTTCAACCGCGACCGCTGAGACAGAGGCGTACAGCTGTGCCAGTAGGCTCTGCACGCATGGGAGAGCAGGAAGTGCCTACCGGCCGCGAAAAGCGCCGACTCGGCGTGATGGGCGGGACGTTCGACCCGATCCATCATGGACACCTGGTGGCGGCCAGCGAGGTGGCCGCCCAGTTCCACCTCGACGAGGTGATCTTCGTCCCGACCGGGCAGCCGTGGCAGAAGAGCCACAAGCACGTCTCCCCGGCCGAGGACCGCTATCTGATGACGGTCATCGCTACGGCGTCCAACCCGCAGTTCTCCGTCAGCCGGATCGACGTCGACCGCAGCGGCCCCACGTACACCATCGACACGCTGCGGGACCTGCGCGCGATCCATGGTGACGCCGACCTCTTCTTCATCACCGGTGCCGACGCGCTCTCCCAGATCCTCACCTGGCGCGACGCCGACGAACTGTTCTCGCTCGCCCACTTCATCGGTGTGACCCGGCCGGGGCACGTGCTCACGGACGTGGGCCTGCCGGAGGGCGGCGTCTCCCTCGTGGAGGTTCCCGCGCTCGCCATCTCCTCCACGGACTGCCGTGAGAGAGTCGCGCAGGGGGACCCGGTCTGGTATCTGGTGCCGGACGGCGTGGTCCGCTACATCGACAAGCGCCAGCTGTACCGCGGCGAATGAGCGACGCAGAGGGGCACCGGTGAACGACCAGCAGAACCCGTACGACCCGTACTACCAGCAGCCGCAGGTCATCGGCTACGACGAGTACGGGCAGCCGGTGTACCAGCAGGCGGGTCAGCAGGCGTACGACCCGTACGCCTCCCAGCAGCCCCACCAGCAGGCGCAGCAGCCCCACCTGCAGAACGGTCAGCAGACCGACCCGGGGTACGGGTACGACCCGTACGCCCAGCTCCAGGCCCCGCAGCAGTACTTCCAGCAGCAGCCGTACGACCCGTACGCCTCCCAGCAGCCCCAGCAACCGGGTTACGACGGCTATGACGGTTACGGCTACGACACCGGCCGGCAGCCCGCCGCGGTCGACACCACCCAGCAGTGGAACGTTCCGCAGCAGGCGAGCGCGCAACCGGTCCCGCCGGCGCAGGCACCGCCCATGCCGCCCGCGCCCGCCCCGGCCCCGCGGGAACCCGAGCCCGAGCCGGAGTCCGAGCCCCGCTTCGACGCCGGGCCGGAAGCGGCCGTCCCCGGGCAGCGCCGCGCCGACCACGACTACCGCACCGAGCAGTTCTCCTTCATCGAGGAGCCCGACGAGGACTCCGAAGACGTCATCGACTGGCTGAAGTTCACCGAGAGCCGCAGCGAGCGGCGCGAGGAGGCGCGGCGCCGCGGCCGCAACCGCATGGTCGCGCTGATAGTCGTGGTGGCCCTGGTCGTGGTCGGCGGCGTCGGCTATCTCTGGTCCGCCGGAAAGATTCCCGGTCTGTCCGACTCGGAGAAGGACAACACGGCGTCGGCGGGCCCGCAGCAGCGGGACGTCATCGTGGTCCACCTGCACAACACCAAGAAGGGCGGCACCTCCACGGCACTGCTCGTCGACAACGTGACGACCAAGCAGGGAACCACGGTCCTGCTGCCCAACTCGCTCATGGTCGCCAACGAGGAGGGCGCCACGACCACCCTCGGCAAGTCGGTCGAGGACGACGGCGCCACCGGTACCCGCGACTCCATCGACGGGTTGCTCGGCACCGACATCGGCGGTACGTGGCGACTCGACACCCCTTACCTGGAGACCCTCGTCGACCTGGTCGGCAACATCGAGATCGACACCGACACCGATGTGCCCGACTCCAAGAAGGGTGCTTCACCTCTGGTGAAGAAGGGCGAGTCACAGACCCTGAGCGGCCGGATGGCCGTCGCGTACGCCACCTACCAGGGGCCCGGCGAGACCGAGGCGAAGCAGCTCATGCGGTTCGGGGAGGTCATGCGGAGCGTGCTGCGGAAGATCTCGGGCGACCCGAAGGCCGCCACGGTCACCGTGCAGACGCTCGCGCAGATCCTCGACCCCTCGCTCCCCGAGAAGGACCTCGGGGCCTCCCTGGCGAAGCTCGCCCAGCACGCCAAGGTCGGCGACTACAAGACGACCGTGCTGCCGGTCCAGCCGGACGGCACGCTCACCGACGAGGCCACCGAGAACGTCGTCAAGGACGTTCTGGGCGGCACGGTGAAGGCCCCGGCCGCGGGTGCCGTGGTACGGGTCGACGTCAAGAACGCCACCGGTGACAAGGAGGGCGTGGCATCCGCCCGGATCAAGCTGGTCAACGGCGGCTACGCCTTCGTCGACGGTGGTACGACCGGGACCATGCCGTCGTCCGAGGTCATCCACAGGACCGCCCAGGACAAGGAGAAGGCGGTGCAGGTCGCCAAGACCCTGGGTCTGCCGGCGGAGGCGGTGAAGCAGGGCAAGCCCGCCGCCAACGTGGACGTGTCCGTCGTGCTCGGCCAGGACTACAAGATCAAATGACCCGGACCTCGCCGTCCGGGCGGTGCTGATCCGGCACTCGAACGTTCATTGCGTGGGCTGTCGGCGGTCCGTGAGACCCTAGAGGTTGATCTGACCGCCGACGAAAGCCTGCTTGTGACCGCCACGGACCGCTCCATCGAGCTCATCAACGCCGCCGCCCAGGCGGCCGCCGACCGGCTCGCGCACGACATCATCGCGTACGACGTCAGCGACGTGCTGTCGATCACGGACGCCTTCCTGCTGGCCTCGGCCCCCAACGACCGCCAGGTCAAGTCGATCGTCGACGAGATCGAGGAGCGGCTCCAGAAGGAGCTCGGCGCCAAGCCGGTGCGCCGCGAGGGCGACCGGGACGCGCGCTGGATCCTCCTCGACTACGTCGACATCGTCATCCACGTCCAGCACAGCGAGGAGCGCGTCTTCTACGCGCTGGAGCGCCTGTGGAAGGACTGCCCCGAGATCGCGCTCCCCGAGGACGCGGTCAAGACCCGCGGCAAGGCCGAGGAGCACGCCAAGCTCACCGGCGGCACGGAAGGTGAGCAGAGCTGAGCGGCGGCAAGAAGGGCCGGGGGCGCAGGATCGTCCTCTGGCGGCACGGCCAGACGGCCTGGAACCTGGAGCGCCGGTTCCAGGGCTCCACGGACATCGCGCTCACCGAGGTCGGAGTCGGGCAGGCCCGGCGGGCCGCCCGGCTGCTCGCCTCGCTGAAGCCGGACGCGATCGTCGCCTCCGACCTCCAGCGTGCGGCGGCCACGGCCGCCGAGCTCGCCGCGCTCACCGGCCTCGGAGTCGCGCACGACGCGGGACTGCGCGAGACCTACGCGGGCGCCTGGCAGGGCCTCACGCACGAGGAGATCGTCGGGCAGTACGGCGAGCAGTACGCCGCGTGGAAGCGCGGCGAGCCCGTGCGGCGGGGCGGCGGCGAACTGGAGACCGAGGTCGCCGACCGGGCCGCTCCGGTCGTGCTCGAACACGCCGAGAAACTGCCCGAGAACGGCACGCTCGTCGTGGTCAGCCACGGTGGCACCATCCGTACCACCATCGGTCGGCTGCTGGGGCTGGAGGCGCACCACTGGGAAGGACTCGGCGGGCTCTCCAACTGCTGCTGGTCGGTGCTGGGCGAGGGCGCGCGCGGCTGGCGCCTGCTGGAGCACAACGCCGGCACGCTGCCGGAGCCGGTGCTCGGCGACGACACCTAGGTGCCTGTGACTCCGGACCCGGTACCTGGGACCCGGTACCTGGGACTCGGCACCCGGGAACCGGATGGCCGGGGACCGGCCGGGAGGTCGTCCGCCCCGGTTCGGTTCATCCGGGGGCGGTCCGCGCCGATTCCGGTCCGGGCCTCATTCCGGTTCCGGGGCGCCGATGCCCCGCTCCCGGAGCCGAGGCGGGGCGGCGGACGGAGGCCCGCCCCGGCCCCCGTCGGCCGGATTTCACTTTCTGGCAGGTCACAGGCTAGAGTTCTTCTTGTTCGCGGCGCGGAAACGCAGAGAAACACAGCGAGCAGCGGGGCTATAGCTCAGTTGGTAGAGCGCCTGCATGGCATGCAGGAGGTCAGGAGTTCAATTCTCCTTAGCTCCACAATCAAGATCCCGTCCCTGTCAGGGGCGGGATCTTCTCGTTCTTCCACCGCTCGACGCCTCCGGCGGCCTTCCGTCGGCCGGGCGCGCTTCCCGGTCCGCCGCCTGACCGATCGTCACCCTTGCCGTGTCCCTCCACGGCCGTTTCTGCGCACGGGAGTTGCCGGGTGCTGCCGGTACCGGTGTCGGCGGACGTGTGTTCCGAGGGCGCCGTTGCGCTCTCCGGGGCGGGCGCGGGTACGGGGTTCCCGCCTCGTCGTCGACCCGCCGGATCCTCGACGGGCTGTCCCTCTTGCGGGGTCATGGCAGAATCGGAACGCCGGAGGGGGCGACGGACCGAACGGGAGGGAGCGCGATGCCTGCGAGCCGCCAAGAGGTCCCGGACCTGCTCCTTGTCCCCGAAGCCCCTGCGGCCCCCCCGACCCCCGAAGCATCTGTCGCCCCCGGACGTCGCGTCCGCGTCCGGGCCCGCCGCCGTGCCGTCGGTCCGCCCCGTGCGGTCCGGGTGCGCGGGGGTACCGCCGGCGCTCGTCGTGCGTGTACCGCCCGCGGCCGGACCCGGAGCTGACCCATGGGTGCACACAGGCGGAAATGTGACTGGTGCGGCAGTGGCACACCCATCGTCAGGGACATGGATCCGATCAATCCGGAGTACCAGTACTGGTGCGAGGAGTGTGCGCGGGCGCTGATCATAAAAGGCGACCCGATCGAGACCTACCGGGAGCTGGAAGGGGAGCCGATCTACGGACGGCTGCTGGAGGAGCACTGCACCCTCAAGCGCTTCTACTCCTTCGCCACGGCGTGACCCCTCCGGTGGCGCCGATCGGCCCCGATCGGCCCCGATCGGCGCCGACCCGGGTACCGCAGAACCGGTCAAATCCATGCGACCGGGAAACGATTTGGTGGAGTGGCGGGGTCACCGGTAATGTTCTCGATGTCGCCGGGGAAACCGGGCGGCACACAGCAAGGGGCTATAGCTCAGTTGGTAGAGCGCCTGCATGGCATGCAGGAGGTCAGGAGTTCAATTCTCCTTAGCTCCACAGTGAAGAAGAAGCGGGTCACTCACAAGAGTGGCCCGCTTCTTCGTTTCCCTGAACAGGTGTGTCCGGGGGGCGTTCTCCGGTTTTCCCGGTGCCCACCCCCTTCGGGGGTGCAGGAGGGCGGGTGGCTCTTCCGGACGCTCCGTCGCGTCTTCCCGGTGGCCCTCCGTCGCGCGGACGTCTCTGTTCCGGTCTCACGGTTCGGTTGTGCCCGGCCCGGTTCCGGACCCGTGCGGTACCCTGGCGCCATGCGTGCCGTACGCCTTCTGCTTAGCGAGCCGCGCTGATCAGTCCCGACCGGTGAGAATGCCTGGCCGGAATCAGCGCGGCGTCCCCTCCTGTGCGAGGGGATTTTTCGTTTCCGTGGACGAGGGTCCGTGAACGTGGACGCCGGCAGATGACGATCGATGGAGCTTTGAGGATCATGAGCGAGACGAATTCCGCAGCCGAGACGGCTGCGCCGCACCGCTACACGGCGGCGATGGCCGCCGACATCGAGGCACGCTGGCAGGACTTCTGGGACGCCGAGGGCACGTACGAGGCGCCGAACCCGACCGGTGACCTGGCGGGCGATCCGGCACAGGTCGCCAAGCCGAAGAAATTCATCATGGACATGTTCCCGTACCCCTCGGGTGCGGGCCTGCACGTGGGTCACCCCCTGGGCTACATCGCCACCGATGTTTTCGCCCGCTACCAGCGGATGACCGGGCACAACGTGCTGCACACCCTGGGCTTCGACGCCTTCGGCCTGCCCGCGGAGCAGTACGCCGTCCAGACCGGCACGCACCCGCGGGTCTCCACCGAGGCCAACATCGAGAACATGACCGCCCAGCTGCGCCGACTGGGTCTGGGCCACGACAAGCGCCGCTCGTTCGCCACGATCGAGTCGGAGTACTACAAGTGGACCCAGTGGATCTTCCTGCAGATCTTCAACTCCTGGTACGACACCGAGGCCGACCGGGCCCGCCCGATCGCCGAGCTGGTCGAACAGTTCGAGAACGGTTCGCGCCCCACCCCGGACGGCCGTGACTGGAGCGCCCTGAACGCCGTCGAGCGCGCGGACGTCCTGGGCGAGTACCGCCTGGCGTACGCCTCCGACGCGCCCGTCAACTGGTCGCCGGGCCTGGGCACCGTACTGGCCAACGAAGAGGTGACGGCCGACGGCCGTTCCGAGCGCGGCAACTTCCCCGTCTTCAAGGCCAAGCTGCGCCAGTGGAACATGCGCATCACCGCCTACGCCGACCGGCTGCTGAACGACCTGGACGGCCTGGACTGGCCCGAGGCCATCAAGCTGCAGCAGCGCAACTGGATCGGGCGCTCCGAGGGCGCGCGCGTCGACTTCCCGGTCGACGGTGCCGACAGCATCACCGTCTTCACCACCCGCCAGGACACCCTGTTCGGTGCCACCTACATGGTGCTGGCGCCCGAGCACGAGCTGGTCGAGCGGATCACCCCGGTCGCCTGGCCCGAGGGCACCCACCCGGTGTGGACCGGCGGTCACGCGACCCCGATCGAGGCCGTCACGGCATACCGCAAGCTGGCCGCCGCCAAGTCCGACGTGGAGCGGCAGGCCGAGGCCAAGGACAAGACCGGCGTCTTCACCGGCGCGTACGCGACCAACCCGGTCAGCGGCGAGAAGGTGCCCGTCTTCATCGCCGACTACGTGCTGATGGGCTACGGCACCGGCGCGATCATGGCCGTACCGGCGCACGATGCGCGCGACTTCGCCTTCGCGCGCGCCTTCGAACTGCCGATGCGCTGTGTCGTCGAGCCGTCGGACGACCGCGGTACGGACCCCTCGACGTGGGAGGACGCCTTCGCCTCGTACGAGGCGAAGCTGGTCAACTCCGCCAACGACGAGATCTCGCTGAACGGTCTGGGCGTCGTCGAGGCCAAGGCGAAGATCACCGAATGGCTGACGGAGCACGGCGTCGGCGAGGGCACCGTCAACTTCCGGCTGCGCGACTGGCTGTTCAGCCGCCAGCGCTACTGGGGCGAGCCCTTCCCGATCGTGTACGACGAGGACGGCATCGCCCACCCGCTCCCTGAGTCGATGCTGCCGTTGGAACTGCCGGAGGTCGACGACTACTCGCCGCGCACCTTCGACCCGGACGACGCCGACACCCAGCCCGAGACCCCGCTGTCCCGGAACGCCGACTGGGTCGACGTGACCCTGGACCTGGGCGACGGCAACGGCCCGAAGAAGTACCGCCGCGAGACCAACACCATGCCCAACTGGGCGGGTTCCTGCTGGTACGAGCTGCGCTACCTGGACCCGAACAACTCCTCGCAGCTGGTCGACCCGGCGATCGAGCAGTACTGGATGGGCCCGCGCGAGGGCCGGCCGGCCGGTGGTGTCGACCTGTACATCGGCGGTTCCGAGCACGCCGTCCTGCACCTGCTGTACGCCCGTTTCTGGTCCAAGGTGCTGTACGACCTGGGGCACATCTCGTCCGCCGAGCCGTTCCACAAGCTGTACAACCAGGGCATGATCCAGGCGTTCGTCTATCGGGACAGCCGCGGCATCGCGGTCCCGGCGGCCGAGGTCGAGGAGCGCGACGGAAAATTCTACTACCAGGGCGAGAAGGTCAGCCGGGTCCTGGGCAAGATGGGCAAGTCCCTGAAGAACGCCGTCACCCCGGACGAGATCTGCGCCGAGTACGGGGCGGACACGCTGCGCCTGTACGAGATGGCGATGGGCCCGCTGGACGTCTCGCGGCCGTGGGACACGCGCGCCGTCGTCGGCCAGTACCGGCTGCTGCAGCGGCTGTGGCGCAATGTCGTCGACGAGGAGACCGGCGAGGTCACCGTCGTGGACGCGGAGCCCGGCGAGGAGACGCTGCGCGCGCTGCACAAGGCGATCGACGGGGTCGGCCAGGACATGGCCGGAATGCGCTTCAACACGGCCATCGCCAAGGTCACCGAGCTGAACAACCACCTGACCAAGGCGGGCGGCCCGCTGCCTCGGTCCGTCGCCGAGTCGCTGGTGCTGCTGGTGGCCCCGCTGGCGCCGCACATCGCCGAGGAGCTGTGGCGCCGACTGGGCCACACCGAGTCGGTCGTGCACCAGGACTTCCCGGTCGCCGACCCCGCGTACGTCGTGGACGAGACCGTGACCTGCGTCGTCCAGGTCAAGGGCAAGGTCAAGGCCCGTCTGGAGATCTCCCCGTCGATCACGGACGAGGAGCTGGAGGCGCTGGCCCTGGCCGACCCGGCCGTGGTCGCGGCGCTGAACGGGGCGGGCATCCGCAAGGTGATCGTGCGGGCGCCGAAGCTGGTCAACATCGTCCCTGCGTGACGTGGGGTGGGTGACGCGTGACGTGTCCGATGTGTGTGGAGTGACGGTACGGACGCCCCTCGGGGGGCGCTGACCGGAGCACGGAGAGAGTGGGGGCGTTCCCCTACGGGCAGGTTGGGGGTTCCGAAGGAACCCTCGGCCTGCCCTTTCCGTTTACGGTGGAGGGGCCGGGACTGCTCCGGCAGCCGAGACGACATCCGAGGGGCGCTCATGGAAGCCGTGATCCTGATTCTGGGATTGCTCTTTTTCGCGTTCGTGGCCCTCGGGGTGTACGCGGGCATCAAGGCCGTCGGTGCGGCGAAGCGCGGTGTGGACCGCACGATCACCCAGGCGCGCCGCACCGTGGAGGAGACCACGCTGCGGGCGAAGAGCTACGGCCAGTCGGGCGTGGGCGCGGAGCTCGCGCAGCTGCGGCTGGCGCTGCGCACCTCCATGCGGGCCACGCAGGAGGCGCTGCAGCGAGGAGCCGTCGAGGACGCCTCGCTCGCGGAGTCACTGAGCCTCTTCCAGCGGCTGAGCGCGCACGGGCGGGAGCTGGACGAAGAGCTGAAGAGGCTGGAGCGCGAGCCCGACCGGGCGACCGTCGCCTCGCTGCTGCCCGGCCTGAAGCAGCGCACGGAACGGATCACGCACTCCGCGGATTCGCTGCGGTGGGCCGCGCGGGACCGGGCGCGGCGGTTCGTCGACGACGATCTCGACGCGCTGAACGCGCAGATCGACATGGAGGCGGGAGCGCTTCGGCACTGGACGACGGAGGACGACGAACCGGCCCGGCAACAGGAACGGTCCCGGGACGAGGCGGGCCCGCAAGGCCCGCAGGACCCGCAGCGGAAGAGCGGCCCGGCCGACGGCACGGCCCAGGCGATCACGGGCCCGGACCCGCGGCGGGCGGAGTATCCGTGGCAGAAGACGGCACGGCCCGAGACGACGAACTGAGCCGTTCGACGACCCGCAGTGTCAGGACACGCTGACCCGCAGTGTCAGGACATGCTCCTGAACGATCCGGAACGATGCGAAATGATCCTGAGCGATCATTCGGCCGGGGTCGGACTGCCGGGACCGGGGCTCGCCGGGTAACCTCCGGCTCATGTCCCGCCATGTCGCGATCGTCACCGATTCCACGGCCTACCTGCCGCCCGAGACGATGGAGCGGCACGGCATCGCCGCGGTGCCGCTGACCGTCGTTCTCGGGGACCAGGCTCTGGAGGACGGCACCGAGGCCTCGGCCCGTGCCCTCGCGACAGCGCTGCAGAAGCGCCGCCCCGTGACCACTTCCCGGCCCAGCCCGGAGGTCTTCGCCGCCACGTACCGCGCCGCGGCCGAGGCCGGAGCCGCCGGCATCGTCTCGCTGCACCTCTCGGCCGAGATCTCGGGCACGTACGACGCCGCTCTGCTCGCGGCGAAGGAAGCGCCGGTTCCGGTGCGGGTGGTGGACACCGGGATGGTCGCCATGGCCCTGGGATTCTGTGCCCTGGCGGCGGCGGAGACGACGGAGGCGGGCGGGAATCTGGACGAGGCCGTCGCAGTGGCGGAGAAGCGGGCCGAGGGCACCTGCGCGTACTTCTACGTCGACACCCTCGACTATCTGCGCCGAGGGGGCCGGATCGGGGCCGCGCAGGCGCTGCTGGGCTCGGCGCTCGCCGTGAAGCCGCTGCTTCAGCTGGACGACGGCCGCATCGAGCTGCTGGAGAAGGTGCGGACCGCCTCGAAGGCGATCGCCCGGCTGGAGGAGATCGCCGCGGAACGGGCGGGCAGTGCTCGGGTGGACATCGCCGTGCACCACCTGGGGGCACCCGAGCGTGCCGAGCGGCTCGCCGAGCGGTTGTGCGAGCGGGTGCCGGGACTGGTCGATCTGCATGTGAGCGAGGTGGGCGCGGTGATCGGTGCGCACACCGGGCCCGGACTGCTCGGGGCAGTGGTTTCGCCGCGCTGATCGGGGCAGGCCGTCCGGCCCGTCGGCCTCGGGTCCTCACTCCCCGTTTTCACTCCTCGGAGTGGCCGGGATATCCACAACTGGCCGGTTGTCCACCGAAATCAAGGGCGCTCAGCAGGTTCGGGGCGATGTGCCTACCGTCGTGAGGCATGGCTCCTCGATCACATCGTGCAAGCAGTGGAAGCGGCAGCGGCCCCGGCCGTGCCCCGGCAACGGACGGCCGCGCCCGCAGCCGCCCCGGCCGGATGCTCGGCGTCGGCGCCGGGCGAGGCACAGGCCCGGGGCCCGGCCGACGGCGGTTCTCGCGCGGGCGGGACGGTGACGCGGCCGAGGCCGCGCGGCGTCGGGCGGAGGCGCTCATGGGAGGGGCGTACGGCGGGCGGGTCGCGCGCCCCGTACTGGGCGTCGCTCCCGCGCGGGCTCCGGTGGCGGCCGAGGATCCGGCCCCACCGCCGGTGCCGGACCCGCCCCCGCCCCCGGTGCCGGACCCGGATTCGGCACCGGAGACGTTCCGGGGGCCAGGACCCGTCCCGATGCCACCCTCGGCTCCGGCTCCGGTATCGGCGGCGGCGTCGGTTTCGGGCGCGACCACGGCCGGGGGCGTGCCCCCGGTCTCCGGCGGGTCGGGGCGGTGGCGGGAGCGGGTGGTTCCCGCGCTGCGGGAGCGGGTTCCGGTGTGGTTGCAGCTCAGGTGCGGTCTGGAGCCCAAGGCTCTCGCCGCGCTCGCCGTCGTCCTGGTCGCCGCCGGGGTCTTCGCCGCGATGCATTTCTGGTCCGCGCGTCCCCAGGCCGTACGGGCTCCCCGGACGGTCGACGAGGCGGCGGCGCACACCCGGACACCGGCCCCCGCGCAGGGGAACGGCGCAGAGCCCGAGCCGTCACCGGGCCTGCCACCCGCGACAGGTCAGGGCGGGCGCATCGTCGTCGATGTCAGCGGAAAGGTGCGGCGGCCGGGGATCCATGAACTGCCGTCCGGGGCACGGGTCGCCGACGCGCTGCGTGCGGCGGGCGGTGCCCGGGCCGGGACCGATCTCGCCGGGCTCAACCGGGCGCGGTTCCTCATGGACGGGGAGCAGATCGTGGTGGGCGTTCCACCGGGGGCTTCAGCTCCCGGCTCCACCGGACCCTCCACCACCAGTGGTGCGGGAGGAACCGCGGCGGACGGCGGGAACTCCGCGGCCGGACCGGTCAGCCTCAACAACGCCAGCGCCGAACAGCTGGAGACCCTGCCCGGCGTCGGCCCGGTCCTCGCCCGGCACATCGTCGACTACCGCACCCGGCACGGCGGTTTCCGTTCCATCGACGAACTGCGCGAGGTCAATGGGATCGGCGACCGCCGGTTCGCCGATCTCCGGCCGTTGGTGGGGCCATGAGCGATCTGGACGTGCACGCGGCGTCGAGCAGCCGGCTCGGCGCCTCGGAACCCCGGCAGGAGGGGCCGGTCGATCTTCGTCTGGTTCCTCCGGCGGTGGCGGCCTGGGGCGGGGCGGCCCTCGCGCTGAGCGCGCCGGGGAAGTGGACGGTGGCGGGCGTACTGCTCTGCGCCGGCGCGGCGATGGTGCTCCTGGCGGTGTCGGGCCGGTCGGCCACCCGTGCGCTGAGCGGACGGCGAAGGCCGGACAGTGCCGGAGCGCGCGCGGACACCGCACCGGGCGGGCGATCCGCAGGAGCCGGAGGAGGGACGTCGGAGGATGGTGGCGCGGTACGCGACCGGTGGCGGTCGTCCGTCACGGCGACCGCCACCGCTGCGGCGCTGCTCTGCGCGGCGGCCGGTGCCGCATCGGCCGGGCTGCACGGCGCGGACGTACGGCAGGGGCCGGTCCGGACACTGGCCCAGCGGTTCGTGAGGATCGAGGCGGACGTGACGATCACGTCCGATGCCCGGCAGACCGTGCCCAAGGTGCGCGGCGACCACAGCACACCCGCCTCCCTCCTCGTGGATGCCGAGATCACCCGCCTGACCGGACCCGACGGGGCAGTCACCCGGCTGGGCACACCGGTCCTGCTGATCGTTCCGCCTGGCGGACCGACGGGGCAGTGGCAGCAATTGCTCCCCTCCACCCGGCTGCGCGTCACCGGTCGGCTGGCACCACCGCTGCACGAGGGGGAACGCAGTGCCGCCGCCCTGCGGCTGGAGGGCAAGGGCCCGCCGCGCATCACTGGCCCTCCGACCCTTCCGCAGCGCACGGCGGGCGCCCTGCGCGACGGTCTGCGACGGGCGACCGAGCGGCTCGAACCCGATGCGCGGGCGCTGCTGCCGGGACTGGTGGTCGGCGACACCTCCCGGGTCACCCCCGAGCTGCGGGAGGCGTTCAAGGCGGCCGACCTCACCCACCTGACGGCGGTGTCCGGCGCCAACCTGGCGATCCTGCTCGTTCTCCTCATCGGGCCGCCCGGAACGGCACTGCGGGCCGAACGGCGGGGACTGGCACCCCGGTTGGGAATCTCGTTGCGGATGACGGCGTTGCTCGGCGGCGCGCTCACCCTCGCCTTCGTCATCGTCTGCCGCCCCGAGCCGAGCGTCCTGCGGGCGGCGGCCTGCGGATCGATCACGCTGCTCGCCATCGGCACGGGACGCCGCAGATCGCTGATCCCCGCGCTGGCCGCCGCGGTCCTGCTGTTGGTGCTCCACGATCCGTGGCTGGCACGGAGTTACGGCTTCGTCCTCTCCGTCCTGGCCACCGGAGCCCTGCTGACCATCGCCCCGAGGTGGAGCGACGCGTTGCAACGACGCGGGGTCCCGCCGCGGCCGGCCGAGGCGCTGGCCGCGGCCGCCGCGGCGCAGGCGGTGTGCGCGCCGGTCGTCGTGCTGCTCGCCTCCCGGGTCAGCCTGGTGGCGGTCCCGTGCAACCTGCTGGCCGAGTTCGCGGTGGCACCCGCCACCGTCCTCGGGTTCGCCGTGCTCGCCCTGGCGCCGGTGTGCATGCCGGTGGCGGAGCTGCTTGCCCGGGTCGCGGGATGGCCGGCCGGGTGGATCGCCACGGTGGCCCGCACCGGGGCGTCCCTGCCCGGGGCGGAGATCGACTGGCCCGACGGCGCGAAGGGCGCGGTGCTGCTCGCCGGGCTGACGGCCCTGATGGTGCTCCTCGCCCGCCGGTTCGCCCACCATCCCTGGGTCTGTTCGGCCGCCGCGCTGCTGCTGGTCCTCGCGGTGCTGCGTCCGGTGCCGCTCACCCGGGTGCTGACCGGGTGGCCGCCGCCGGGGTGGGCGTTCGCGATGTGCGACGTGGGTCAGGGGGACGCCCTGGTGCTGGCGGCGGGGAACGGTGCCGGGGTGGTCGTCGACGCCGGTCCCGACCCCCGGCCCGTCGACCGGTGCCTGCGGGATCTCGGGGTCACCGAGGTGCCGCTCCTGATCCTGACGCACTTCCACGCGGACCACGTGCGGGGGCTGCCCGGTGTGCTGCGGGGCAGAGCGGTGGGGGCGATCCAGACGACGAGCCTGGACGAACCGCCGGACCAGGTGGCGTTCGTACGGAGAACAGCGGCGGGGGCGGGCGTTCCCCTGGTGCGGGCCGCGCCCGGTGAGCGCCGCCGGATCGGTCCGCTCGACTGGCGGGTCCTGTGGCCCGCGGGCGGCGCCGGCCCCGGTGGGCTGCCGTCGGGCCCGGGAATCGACCCCGTGCCGCGGGAGCCGAACGACGCCAGCGTCACCCTGTACGTCCGGACCGGCGGAGTGTCCCTGTTGCTCCTCGGGGACCTCGAACCCCCGGCCCAGCAGGGGCTGCTGCGCAGACATCCCGCCCTGCCCGAAGCGGATGTGCTCAAGGTCGCCCACCACGGCTCCGCATACCAGGACCCCGCCCTGCTGCGCGGCGTGCATCCGAGGATCGCCCTGGTGAGCGTGGGCCGGGACAACCCCTACGGCCATCCGGCCGCACGTACCCTCGACACGCTCAGAGCCGGTGGTGCGGTGGTGCTGCGTACGGACACCGACGGGGCGATCGCCGTGGCGGGAGCCGGGGCCGGGTTGCGGGCAGTGGGCCGGTCGTGAGCACCGTCCCGCCGGGCGGACGCGCCCGATCGGGGGCGTGGGCGGTCGCCCCTGGATCCGGTCGCCGCCGCGCCCGGTCGGTGTCGTGCCCGGTCGGTTTTGTGCCCGATCGGTGTTGGGGGCGGTGAACGTCACAAGGTGGGGTTGGACACCGGGGCCGGAAGGGGGGTTCGTCGGCGAGGGGCGGGCACGGCGGGGGAGCGGGGAACGGAGTACTCAATTCGGATCTTCGGTAACACCTCGCCCCAAGCCCCTGCGAGCTGCTCTGTTTGCCTCGAACGCCGCAATGGTGGTCGAATGCATGGTCGTCGGTGGGCCGCTGCTCCGACAGAGACGTCCAGCCGCCAGGCCCCAAGGTGAATCACCCGGGGAAGGTGGAAGATGTTCGGTCGTTGGCTGGGGAAGAGGCGGGCGCTGGGTGCGGGGCAGGGCAACGCCCTCGCCGGACTGGAGGTGCCGCACACCGCGGGACTGCTCAGCTGCCGGGTGCTCGACCCCGTCAACGAGATCGTGCCGCAGGCCGAGTTCGTGGTCACGGACGGCTCGGGCCGCAAGGTGTTCCGGGGCGAGACGGACCCGTTCGGCAACGTCCTCGCCACCGTCCCGGCCGGTGAGTACCGACTGGCCGTCACGGCCGAGGGCTTCACCCCGTTCCAGGCCTCGGCCACGGTCGTCGAGAGCGGCCACGCGAGCCTGGGCGACGTGACCCTGCAACTGGCCACGCCTCCGCAGCTGCCCGCGCCGGGGGACTGGGAGGTCGAGCCGATGCACTCGCAGATCGGCTTCACGGCCCGGCACATCGGCCTGGCGCGCATCCACGGCCGGTTCAACACCTTCGCGGGCGCCGTCCGGATCGCCGACCGCATGGAGGACTCGGCCATGCACGTGGTCATCGACGCCTCGTCGATCGACACGAACGTCCAGATGCGCGACGACCACCTGCGGTCCAGCGACTTCCTCGACGTCGGGCGCTATCCGACGATGGAGTTCTACAGCGACCGCTTCGTCCACCGGGGCGGCACCCGCTGGGGCGTGACCGGCGCGCTCACCCTGCACGGCGTCAGCCGTACCGTCACGCTGGACACCCAGTACCTCGGCGTGGGCAACGGCCTGGAGGGCGAGACCCGGGCCGCCTGCCGGGCCACCACGGAGCTGCACCGCGAGGACTTCACGCTCACCTGGCAGACCATGCTGGCCCGCGGCATCGCGGCCATCGGTTCCAGCATCTCCATCGACATGGACATCCAGATCGTCCCCAAGGACTGAGCCCGCCTCCCCGCCCCATGGCTTTCAGGGACCGGGTCCGCGGGCCCACCCGTCAGGGCGCTTCGAGCCAGCCCTCGTACTCCGCGGCGAAGGCGTCGAGCGCCGAGGCGTCCAGCCGCCCCGAGGGGTCCTCCACGACCACCAGCCACTGGGCGTCCTCGGCGTCGTCCTCACCGGCCAGCGCGTCGCGCACGAGCTGAGGCTCCTCCGCGATCCCGAAACGGTCGGCGAGCTCTTCGGCCACCTCCTCCGCGGCGTCGCGGTCGGGCAGCACCAGCACATGTCTCACATCGCTCACCGGCCCATTCTCCCGTACCTCGAGGGCGGTGTTCCCGGGGGAGAGACCCGTCATCCGCCGGTCGTTCCCGGGGCTGTCAGTGGTGCATGGGATGCTGGAGGCGATGGCCACCAGAAAGAACTCCACCGACGACCCGCTCGCTCCCGTCACGCTCGCCGTGGGACAGGAGGACCTGCTCCTGGACCGTGCCGTGCAGCAGGTGGTGGCGGCCGCCCGCGCCTCCGACGCCGACACGGACGTCCGCGACCTCACCTCCGACCAGCTCCAGCCCGGCACCCTCGCCGAGCTGACGAGCCCCTCGCTCTTCGCCGAGCGCAAGGTGGTGATCGTGCGCAATGCGCAGGACCTCTCCGCCGACTCGGTCAAGGACGTCAAGGCGTACCTCGGCGACCCGGTCGAGGAGATCATCCTCGTGCTGCTGCACGCGGGCGGTGCCAAGGGGAAGGGGCTGCTGGACGCGGCGCGCAAGGCAGGGGCGCGGGAGGTCCCCTGCCCGAAGACGACCAAGCCGGCCGAGCGGCTCTCGTTCGTCCGGTCGGAGTTCCGGGCCCTGGGGCGTTCGGCGACGCCCGAGGCGTGCCAGGCGCTGGTCGACGCCATCGGCAGCGATCTGCGGGAGCTGGCGAGCGCGGTCTCGCAGCTCGTCGCGGACGTCGAGGGCACGATCGACGAGGCGGTCGTCGCCCGTTACTACACGGGCCGTGCGGAGGCGTCGAGTTTCACGGTCGCCGACCGTGCCGTGGAAGGGCGGGCTGCGGAGGCGCTCGAAGCGTTGCGCTGGTCGCTGTCGACCGGGGTGGCGCCCGTGCTGATCACCAGCGCGCTGGCCCAGGGGGTCCGGGCCATCGGCAAGCTGTCCTCGGCCCGCGGGGGGCGCCCTGCGGACCTCGCCCGTGAGCTGGGCATGCCGCCGTGGAAGATCGACCGGGTGCGCCAGCAGATGCGCGGGTGGACGCCCGACGGGGTGGCGCTGGCGCTGCGGGCCGTCGCGGACGCCGACGCGGGGGTCAAGGGCGGCGGCGACGATCCGGAGTACGCGCTGGAGAAGGCCGTGGTCGCGGTGGCGAGAGCGGCACGGTCGGGGCGCCAGCGGTAGCGTCAGCGGAAGCGGAGCCGCATCCGTACCGGACGGACCGACGCCGTGCCGGGGCCGGCCGGGTGAACCGTGGCCCCGGCTCATTGACGGCCCGACGGTCCGACAGCCCCACAAGTTCCACAGGCCGACAGCCCGACAGGCCCGGCCCGTACGTCCCGAAGCACAGCGTGGCCCGTACGCCCTGAAGCACAGCGTCCAGCGTGCGGCGTGCAGCGTGCGGGCATGCCGAAGGCCCCGGTCTCGCGCTGGGGAGGGCGGGGCCGGGGCCTTCGGTTCACGCTTGGTGCGCCGCACCCGCGTGGCGAACGCAGGTTCGGTGTGCGGCGCGGGGTGCCGGTCGGGAACGGGAGAGAGGGCCCGCTTGGTCCGTTCCGGCGATCAGGTCAGAATGCTCAGCCCTGGAGGGAGGCCACCTTGGAAGCCAGCGCCGACTTCTTGTTGGCGGCGGCGTTCTTGTGGATGACACCCTTCGAGACGGCCTTGTCCAGCGCGCGGGAGGCGTCGCGAGCGGCCGTGGTGGCCTTCTCGACGTCACCGGCGGCGGCAGCCTCACGGGCCTTGCGGATAGCGGTCTTGAGCGAGGACTTGACGGCCTTGTTGCGCAGGCGCGCCTTCTCGTTCGTCTTGTTCCGCTTGATCTGGGACTTGATGTTCGCCACGAAAAGAGCCTTTTCAGGTTCGTTGGATCTTCGATGTGCGCCTCCCGGCCCGGCAGGGTCGCGAGACACAGCTGTCAACGGTACCAGCCCGGCTCCGACCGGCCCAAACCGGTCTCCGCCCCGCAACCATGGGACGATGGAGGCTACGTATCGATCCGACCGAACCGACATCGACCCGAGACACGGCGTTCGGCGTCTCAAGAATCAGGACCCTGCGTGCCCGCGACTCCTACCAACGTGCCCGAGCCGAGCCGTACCGACCCGGCGCTGATCCGCAACTTCTGCATCATCGCGCACATCGACCACGGCAAGTCGACCCTCGCCGACCGGATGCTCCAGCTGACCGGCGTGGTCGACCAGCGGCAGATGCGTGCTCAGTACCTCGACCGGATGGACATCGAGCGCGAGCGCGGCATCACCATCAAGTCCCAGGCGGTGCGTCTGCCCTGGGCCCCCACCACGGGCGAGGACCAGGGCCGCACCCACGTCCTCAACATGATCGACACTCCGGGCCACGTGGACTTCACCTACGAGGTCTCCCGTTCGCTCGCCGCCTGCGAGGGCACGATCCTGCTGGTGGACGCCGCACAGGGCATCGAGGCCCAGACCCTGGCCAACCTCTACCTGGCGATGGAGAACGACCTCACCATCGTCCCGGTGCTCAACAAGATCGATCTGCCGGCCGCGCAGCCCGAGAAGTTCTCCGAGGAGCTGGCGAACCTCATCGGCTGCCAGCCGGAGGACGTGCTCAAGGTCTCCGCGAAGACCGGCGTGGGCGTGGACGCGCTGCTCGACCGGGTGGTCAAGGACGTTCCGGCCCCGGTCGGGGTGGCGGACGCCCCGGCCCGCGCGATGATCTTCGACTCGGTCTACGACTCGTACCGCGGCGTCGTCACGTACGTCCGTGTCGTCGACGGACAGCTCAACAAGCGTGAGCGCATCAGGATGATGTCCACCGGCGCCGCCCACGAGCTGCTGGAGATCGGGGTGTCCTCCCCGGAGATGACCCCGGCCGACGGCCTCGGCGTGGGCGAGGTCGGCTACATCATCACCGGTGTGAAGGACGTCCGGCAGTCCAAGGTCGGTGACACCATCACCTCCCTGAACAAGGGCGCGACCGAGGCGCTGGGCGGCTACAAGGACCCCAAGCCGATGGTGTTCTCGGGGCTGTACCCGCTGGACGGGTCGGACTATCCGGACCTGCGCGAGGCGCTCGACAAGCTCCAGCTCAACGACGCCGCCCTGGTGTACGAGCCGGAGACCTCCGCGGCCCTCGGCTTCGGCTTCCGCGTCGGCTTCCTCGGCCTGCTCCACCTCGACGTGATCCGGGAGCGCCTGGAGCGCGAGTTCGGTCTCGACCTGATCGCCACCGCCCCCAACGTGGTCTACCGCGTCGACATGGAGGACGGCACCGAACACACGGTCACGAACCCGAGCGAGTTCCCCGAGGGCAAGATCGACAAGGTGCACGAGCCCGTCGTGCGCGCCACGATCCTGGCCCCCAGCGAGTTCATCGGCGCGATCATGGAGCTCTGCCAGAACCGGCGCGGCACCCTGCTCGGCATGGACTACCTCTCCGAGGACCGGGTCGAGATCCGCTACACCCTGCCGCTCGCCGAGATCGTCTTCGACTTCTTCGACCAGCTGAAGTCCAAGACCCGGGGCTACGCCTCCCTCGACTACGAGCCCACCGGCGAGCAGACCGCCCAGCTCGTCAAGGTCGACATCCTGCTGCACGGCGACAAGGTCGACGCCTTCTCCGCGGTCACGCACAAGGACAAGGCGTACGCATACGGCGTGCGGCTCGTCGCCAAGCTGCGCGAACTGATCCCGCGGCAGAACTTCGAGGTGCCGATCCAGGCCGCCATCGGGTCCCGGGTCATCGCCCGTGAGACCGTCCGCGCCATCCGCAAGGACGTCCTCGCCAAGTGCTACGGCGGTGACATCTCCCGCAAGCGGAAGCTGCTGGAGAAGCAGAAGGAAGGCAAGAAGCGGATGAAGATGGTCGGCAACGTGGAGGTGCCGCAGGAGGCCTTCATCGCCGTGCTGTCGACGGACGAGTCGGCCGGGGACGGCAAGGGCAAGAAGTAGCCCGCCCGCTCCCGCCGGGTGACGGCCGAAGGGCCCCTGTGCCGCAGCGTGCTGCGGCACAGGGGCCTGTTCGTTATGAAGCGGCGGCCCCTTGCCCCTTACGCGGCGGACGCGGGCGCTCTACCCTGATCACGGCTTCGTAGTTACTCGCCAGTTAAACAAGGGGGCCGGGCGCAGTCGGGACCGGCCCCGCGGGATCGGGCAGGAACGCACGGGATCCAGCAGGAAGCAGACGTACGCAGAAACAGGGGCGTGCGCGGGAACGCAGGAACGCAGAAGTACGTAGGAACACAGACGCACGTAGGAACGCGGACGTACGCAGGAACGTGGACATCGGCAGGAACGCGGACGTACGCAGGAACGTGGACGTGATGCGGGAACGCAGACGTGCACAGGAGCACACGTAGGAACAAGAACAAGAGCAAGCAACAGCAGTCAGCAGCAATCCGTAGTAATCAGCGGTAATCAGCAGCCGGTCGTGAAGTACTGCCGCAGGCCCGGAGGACGTCGTGAGCGACACACTGACCTTGATCGAGAACCGACCGCCCTCCGTGGCGAATCTCTTCGCCGACCGTGTGGCGGCCACCCCGGACGCGGAGGCGTACCGCTACCCCGTCCCCTCGGCCACCGGCCAGGGTCCCGATGAGTGGAAGTCGCTGAGCTGGGCGCAGGCCGCCGAGCGGGTCCACGCCATCGCGGCCGGGCTCATCGGGCTGGGCGTGCGGCCGGAGGAGCGGGTCGCGCTCGCCTCCAGCACGCGGGTGGAGTGGATCCTCGTCGACCTCGGTGTGATGTGCGCGGGCGCCGCCACCACCACGGTCTACCCGTCGACCAACGCCGAGGAGTCGGCGTTCATCCTCTCCGACTCCGAGAGCCGGGTGCTGATCGCCGAGGACGCCGGCCAGCTGGCCAAGGCCCGTGAGCGCCGCGCCGAGCTGCCGAACCTCGCCCACGTCGTCGTCATCGACCCCGAGGGGGCCGAACCCGTCGACGACGACCCCGAGGGCTGGGTGCTCACCCTGGCCGCCCTGGAGGCCCTCGGCCGGGACCACCTGGCGAAGAACCCCGAGGCGATCAAGGAACGCGTCGCCGCCATCACCTCCGACCAACTGGCCACCCTGATCTACACCTCGGGCACCACCGGCCGCCCCAAGGGCGTGCGCCTGCCGCACGACAGCTGGTCGTACATGGCCAAGGCCACCGTCTCGACCGGCCTGATCACCAAGGACGACGTCCAGTACCTCTGGCTGCCGCTCGCGCACGTCTTCGGCAAGGTCCTCACCTCCGGCCAGATCGAGGTCGGCCACGTCACCGCGGTCGACGGCCGGGTCGACAAGATCATCGAGAACCTGCCGGTGGTCCAGCCGACGTACATGGCCGCCGTCCCCCGCATCTTCGAGAAGGTCTACAACGGGGTCGCCGCCAAGGCACGGGCCGGCGGCGGGGCCAAGTACAAGATCTTCCAGTGGGCGGCCGGAGTCGCCCGCGAGTACGCCACGGTCTCGCAGGACAACTTCCGGCGCACCGGCAAGTCCTCCGTCCCGTTCGCGCTCGGCGCCAAGCACAAGGTCGCCGACACCCTCGTCTTCGCCAAGATCCGCGAGGCGTTCGGCGGCCGGCTGCGCGCCTGCATCTCCGGCTCCGCCGCGCTCGCCCCCGACATCGGCTTCTTCTTCGCGGGCGCCGGCATCCACATCCTGGAGGGCTACGGCCTCACCGAGTCCAGCGCCGCCTCCTTCGTCAACCCGGGCGAGGCCTACCGCACCGGCACCGTCGGCAAGCCGCTCCCCGGCACCGAGGTCCGGATCGCCGACGACGGCGAGATCCTGCTGCGCGGCCCCGGCATCATGCAGGGCTACCACGGGCAGCCGGAGAAGACCACCGAGGTGCTGGAGCCGGACGGCTGGTTCCACACCGGTGACATCGGCGAGCTGTCCGTGGACGGCTACCTGCGGATCACCGACCGCAAGAAGGACCTGATCAAGACGTCCGTCGGCAAGTACATCGCCCCGGCGGAGGTCGAGGGGCAGTTCAAGGCGGTCTGCCCGTTCGTCTCCAACATCCTGGTGCACGGCGCGGACCGAAACTTCTGCACCGCCCTGATCGCGCTCGACGAGCCCACCATCCTCGGCTGGGCCGCCGAGAACGGCCTGGGCGGGAAGAGCTACGCCGAAGTGGTGGCCTCCCCGCAGGTCGTCGCGCTCATCGAGGGCTACGTGAAGCGGCTCAACGAGGGGCTGCAGCGCTGGCAGACCATCAAGAAGTTCCGGCTGCTGCCGCGCGACCTCGACATCGAGCACGGCGAGCTGACGCCCAGTCTGAAGCTGAAGCGACCGGTCGTCGAGCGCACGTACAAGGACCTCATCGACGACATGTACGCCGGGGCCCGCGAGGCGTAGGACCGCGGGCGCGGGGCCCCGAGGCACGGGGCCGCGCGTGCGCGGGGCCCGCGAGGGGCAGGACGGCCCTCGCGGGCCGGCCGCACGGTGCGGTCGGCTTCCGTTCCGACACGCTCACTTTCTCTGCTCACTTCGGCAACTCGTTGCTTATGGGCATGGTCCATCTGTCACTCTGTCGGTGGCGTCAGCGCCGCCCGGCGAGAACAGACAACCAACCCGACGAGAACAGACAGCCAGAACGAGAACAGACAGAGCGAGAACAGGTCAGGAGCTGCACCGTGGGGTCAATTCCCTTGCAGCGGGACATCGTCCAGCGTCCCGGAACCCCCGTCGGCCATGCGGATGCGCAGCCGGTCGCCCATACGTCCCTGCCCGGAAACCTCCTCGCGCCCTCCGCCGCCCGCAGGTTCGTCCGGGCCGCGCTCGACGAGTGGGCCGGACTCGGGCTGCCGGCGGCCGTGGGCTGCAGCGAGCGCCTGGCCGACGACGCCGAGGTCGTCGTCAGCGAACTGGTCACCAACGCCGTCGTGCACGCCGGAACCAACGTGGAGCTGCTCGCCCGGCTGGAGGAGGCCGTCGAGGGCGAATCCGCGGCCCTGGTGCTGGAGGTGTCGGACCACCACCCGGCCCGCGCCGTGCGCAGCGACCGGCCGGAGTCCGGCAGCGTGGCGGAGGCGGCGCAGAGCGCCACGGTCCTCGGCTTCGACGAACCCGCCGACCACGGCCGCGGGCTCCAGCTCGTGGGCACCCTCGCCGAACGCTGGGGCATCACCTACCGCACCGGCCTCAAGACCGTCTGGGCCCGGCTCCCGGTGGACGACTGGAGCCCGTTCCCGGAGCCGTCCACCGACCCCGGCCCGGGGTTCCAGCAG
This sequence comes from Streptomyces sp. ML-6, assembly GCF_030116705.1. NCBI lineage: Bacteria > Bacillati > Actinomycetota > Actinomycetes > Kitasatosporales > Streptomycetaceae > Streptomyces > Streptomyces sp. ML-6. The sequence continues at coordinate 2,264,415 of NZ_JAOTIK010000001.1, read as the reverse complement.
GGACTGCGCGACGCCGAACTGCTCGCCCCCACCGCCCGCCGCGCCCTGCGCGACGACGCGGACTGGGCCGGCCGCGGCGCGCTCTCGTTCCTCGCCGAGGCGTCGGACCTGCTCGCCGGCCAGCTCGACGAGGACATCGTCGCCGCGCTCTCCGGACAGTTACTGGTACCCAGACTCGCCGACTGGTGCGCGATCTGGCTGGAACCCGAGAACGGCGGCCCCTCGGCCGTGCCCCGGCTCGCCAGCGTCTGGCACCGCGACGAGGCCGAGACCGCACAGCTGCGCGCACTGCTGGAACAGGACCCGATCCGGCTCCCCGAACGAGTCGGCACCGGGCCCGTCTCCATGCCCTGGCCCGGAGGGGAGGAGGACGCCGAGAAGCCCGAGGAGCCCGAGGCGAGCGCCCTCGCCTACCGGATCACCTCCGGCGGCCGGACGCTCGGCGCCGTGCTCCTGGGGCGGGAGGGCCTCGTCCGCGTCCCCGACGAGGTGGCCGCGCTGATCGAGGACTTCGTGCGCCGGGTCGGCCTCGCCGTCGGCGCCGCCCGCGAGTACACCCGGCAGGCCACCATCAGCCGCATCCTGCAGCGCGCCCTGCTGCCCGGCAAGGTCGCCGACATACCCGGCGTCACCAGCTCGCTGGTGTACGAACCCAGCGACGACGGCGTGGTCGGCGGCGACTTCTACGACATCTTCCCGTGCCCCGGCGACCGCTGGTGCTTCGTCCTCGGCGACGTCCAGGGCAGCGGGCCCGAGGCCGCCGTGGTCACCGGCCTCGCCCGGCCCTGGCTGCGGCTGCTGGCCCGCGAGGGCTTCGGCGTCGGCGAGGTCCTGGACCGGCTCAACCGGCTGCTCCTCGACGACGCGATGGAGGCGGCCGAGGCCGCCGCGCTCATGGTGGCCGCGGCGGGCGGCCAGCAGACGGCGGACACCGGACAGTCCCGCTTCCTGTCCCTGCTGTACGGGGAGCTGGTGCCGCTGCCCGACGGCGGGGTGCGCTGCACCGTCGCCAGCGCCGGCCACCCGCTGCCGCTGCTGCTGCGGCCCGACGGCGAGGTGCGCCCGGCCGCCGAGCCGCAGATGCTGCTCGGACTCTTCGACGACGTCGCGTACGAGAGCCAGAGCTTCGAGCTGGCACCGGGCGACAGCCTGCTGTGCGTCACGGACGGGGTGACGGAGCGGCGCTGCGGGCCGCTGATGTTCGACGACGGGGACGGGCTGGCCCGGGCCCTGTCCGGCTGCTCCGGCCTGTCGGCGGACGGCATAGCGGACCGGATCAAGCGGGCCGTGCACGAGTTCGCCGAGCGGCCGCCCGACGACGACCTGGCCCTGCTGGTGCTCCAGGCGGGGTGAGGTCCTCGTCGGGCGGGCGCGGGCTTCGTACGGCCGGGGCCGGGCCGGCTCCGGTACGGCTTCGACCGGCTTCGGTACGCCCCTACCGGCCCCGGCGCGGGCGGCGGCCGGTACCGGGGCTCGTGGTCGCGGCCGGCACCGGGGCCCGGCGGCCGTGACCCGTGGTCCAGCGACCGTGGCCCAGCGATCATGGCCCGGGGCCCAGTGATCATGGCCATGGCCCGGATGCCCCGGGCGGCGAGTGACAATGGGCGGTATGCCTTCCGTACTTCCCGATGGTGAACCCGTACCCGACGACGGGGCGCTGCCCCGCCATGCCCTGGAAGGCGCCGCCGACCGGCCGCTCGGCTTCTACCTGCACGTCCCGTACTGCGCGACCCGCTGCGGCTACTGCGACTTCAACACCTACACCGCGACCGAGCTGCGCGGCTCCGGCGGGGCGCTGGCCTCCCGGGACAACTACGCCGAGCACCTGATCGGCGAGGTCCGCCAGGCCCGCAAGGTCCTCGGCGACGACCCGCGCCCGGTCCGCACGGTCTTCGTCGGCGGCGGGACGCCGACCCTGCTGGCCGCCGCCGACCTGGTCCGGATGCTGGGGGCGATCCGGGAGGAGTTCGGGTTCGCGGACGACGCCGAGATCACCACCGAGGCCAATCCGGAGTCCGTCGGTCCGGCCTATCTCGCCGAACTCCGCGAGGGCGGCTTCAACCGGATCTCGTTCGGGATGCAGAGCGCACGGCAGCACGTGCTGAAGATCCTGGACCGCACGCACACGCCGGGACGGCCCGAGGCGTGCGTGGCCGAGGCCCGGGAGGCCGGCTTCGAGCACGTCAACCTCGACCTGATCTACGGCACGCCGGGGGAGTCCGACGACGACTGGCGGGCCTCGCTGGACGCGGCGATCGGGGCGGGGCCGGACCACGTGTCGGCGTACGCGCTGATCGTCGAGGAGGGCACGCAGCTCGCCCGCCGCATCCGGCGCGGCGAGGTCCCCATGACCGACGACGACGTCCATGCCGACCGGTACCTGATCGCGGACGAGGCGATGGCCGCGGCCGGCTTCTCCTGGTACGAGGTGTCGAACTGGGCCCGCACGCCCGAGGGCCGGTGCCTGCACAACGAGCTGTACTGGCGCGGGGCCGACTGGTGGGGCGCCGGGCCCGGGGCGCACAGCCACGTCGGCGGGGTGCGCTGGTGGAACGTGAAGCACCCCGGGGCGTACGCGCAGGCCCTGGCCGAGGGCCGCTCGCCCGGGGCCGGGCGCGAGATCCTCTCCGCGGAGGACCGCCGGGTCGAACGGATCCTGCTGGAGCTGCGGCTCGCGGACGGCTGCCCGCTGTCCCTGCTGGCCCCGGCGGGACTGGCCGCCTCCCGGCGCGCCCTGGCGGACGGCCTCCTGGAGCCCGGCCCGTACGAGCGGGGGAGCGCGGTGCTCACGTTGCGGGGGCGGTTGCTGGCGGACGCGGTGGTGCGGGACCTGGTGGACTGAGGGGGCCGGGACGGGGCGGCCCCCCGCCCCTCAGCCGCCGGAGGGGCCCGTGGCGGGCGCCGTCACGAAGTCGATCAGGTGCTCCACCGAGCCCAGCAGGGACGGTTCCAGGTCCCGGTACGAGCGGACCGCGGACAGGATGTGCCGCCAGGCCGCGCCGGTGTTCTCCGGCCAGCCGAGCGCGCGGCACACACCGGTCTTCCAGTCCTGGCCGCGCGGCACCACCGGCCAGGCCGGGATGCCCACGGAGGACGGCTTCACCGCCTCCCACACGTCGATGTAGGGGTGCCCCACCACCAGGACGTCCGCGCCGGACACCCGCTCGGCGATCCGGGACTCCTTGGAGCCGGGCACCAGGTGGTCGACCAGGACGCCCAGCCTGGCGTCCGGGCCGGGGGAGAACTCGCGCACGAGGGCCGGGAGGTCGTCGACGCCCTCCAGGTACTCGACGACCACGCCCTCGATCCGCAGATCGTCGCCCCAGACCCGCTCGACCAGCTCCGCGTCGTGCCGGCCCTCCACGTAGATCCGGCCCGCCCGTGCGACCCGGGCGCGGGCCCCCGGGACCGCGATCGAGCCCGAGGCGGTGCGCGCGGGGCGCGCCGGGGCGGCGGCCGAGGGGCGCACGAGCGTGACCACCTCACCCTCCAGCAGGAAGCCGCACGGCTCCATCGGGAACACCCGGTGCTTGCCGAACCGGTCCTCCAGGGTCACCGTCGGCCCCTGGGCGGTCTTCTCGCAGCGGATCACCGCCCCGCAGAATCCGGTCGAGACCTCCTCCACGACCAGATCGGGCTCGGCGGGGACCTCGGGAACGGGGGCGGACCTCTTCCACGGCGGGGTCAGGTCCGGCTGGTAGCTGCGCATCGAACGACGATAGGACGAGCCCGGGTCACGACACGCCGAAGCGCCCGGCCAGTTGCCCGCGCTGCTCCCGTACGAACGCCGCGTCCACCACCGCCCCGTGCCCCGGTACGTACACGGCGTCCTCGCCGCCCAGCTCCAGCAGCCGGTCCAGGGCGGCCGGCCAGCGGGCCGGGAACGCGTCCGAGCCCGCCTGCGGCTCGCCGGACTCCTCGACCAGGTCCCCGCAGAGCACGATCGCGGGGGAGCCGGGCACCACCGCCACCAGGTCGTGGCCGCTGTGCGCGCGGCCGATGTCGACCAGCAGCACCTCGCGCCCGCCGCCCAGATCGAGCGTCCGCTCCCCGCACACCCGGTGCCGCGGCACCACCAGCGCGTCGACCGCCTCCGTCGCCTCGTGCTCGGAGACCCCCTGACGCACCGCGGAGAGGCGCAGGTCCTCCGCCTCGCGCCGCATCGTCTCCGCCGCGCCGGCCGCCCCGTACACCTCGGCGCCGGAGAACGCGGCGGTGCCCAGCACATGATCGAAGTGGGGGTGGCTGAGTGCGATATGCGTCACCCTCCGGCCCAGCAGGGCCTGCGCCTGGGCCCGCAGTTCCGCGCCCTCGCGGAGCGACGAACCGGTGTCGTACAGCAGCACTCCGTCCGCTCCGGCCACCAGCGCGACCGTCGCGTCCCAGCCGGGAAGGCGCCGCCTTCCCACTCCGTGACCGAGTCGCTCCCAGCCGAACTCTTCCCAAGAGACGTTCATACCGCGACGCTATCGGCAGCCACCTGCGAAAGTCTCGCAGTGGTGTGGCCGGTCGCCCTTGCTAGGTCCCCACTCGGCCGCCGTACACTGACCGGGGGATTGCTGGCACTCGCGATGACAGAGTGCCAGGGGGATTCCCGGGAAAGAACCGGGAGCGCCCGGAGACCGACCGAGGAAACACAGCTGGAGGTGTGCGCGATGCTCAGCGAACGCAGACTCGAAGTGCTTCGTGCCATCGTCCAGGACTACGTCGGCACCGAGGAGCCCGTCGGCTCCAAGGCGCTCACCGAGCGGCACAAGCTGGGCGTCTCCCCGGCGACCGTCCGCAACGACATGGCGGTGCTGGAGGACGAGGGCTTCATCGCCCAGCCCCACACCAGCGCGGGGCGCATCCCGACGGACAAGGGCTACCGGCTCTTCGTCGACAGGCTCGCGGGGGTCAAGCCCCTCTCGTCGCCGGAGCGCCGCGCCATCCAGAACTTCCTCGACGGCGCGGTCGACCTCGACGACGTCGTGGGCCGCACCGTACGGCTGCTCGCGCAGCTGACCCGGCAGGTCGCCATCGTGCAGTACCCCTCGCTGACCCGGTCGACGGTGCGGCACGTGGAACTGCTCTCGCTGGCGCCCGCCCGGCTGATGCTCGTGCTCATCACGGACACCGGCCGGGTGGAGCAGCGGATGATCGACTGCCCCGCTCCGTTCGGCGAGGCCTCCCTCGCCGATCTGCGGGCCCGGCTCAACAGCCGGGTCGTGGGACGCCGGTTCACGGACGTCCCGCAGCTGGTGCAGGACCTGCCGGAATCCTTCGAGAGCGAGGACCGGGGAACCGTGTCCACCGTGCTCTCCACCCTGCTCGAAACCCTCGTCGAGGAGACGGAGGAGCGGCTGATGATCGGCGGCACCTCCAACCTCACCCGCTTCGGGCACGACTTCCCCGTGATGATCCGGCCGGTGCTGGAGGCACTGGAGGAACAGGTCGTGCTGCTGAAGCTGCTCGGCGAGGCCAAGGACTCGGGCATGACCGTACGCATCGGGCACGAGAACGCCCATGAAGGGCTGAACTCCACGTCCGTCGTCGCGGTCGGCTACGGTTCGGGCGACGAGGCAGTCGCCAAACTCGGCGTGGTCGGACCGACCCGCATGGACTACCCCGGAACGATGGGAGCGGTACGCGCAGTGGCACGTTACGTCGGACAGATCCTGGCGGAGTCGTAAGTGGCCACGGACTACTACGCCGTACTCGGCGTGCGCCGCGACGCATCTCAGGACGAGATCAAGAAGGCATTCCGCAGGCTCGCCCGCGAGCTGCATCCGGATGTCAACCCCGATCCGAAGACCCAGGAGCGGTTCAAGGAGATCAACGCCGCCTACGAGGTGCTGTCGGACCCGCAGAAGAAGCAGGTCTACGACCTCGGCGGCGACCCGTTGTCCGCCTCCGGCGGCGCAGGCGCGGGCGCGGGCGGGTTCGGGCAGGGGGGCTTCGGCAACTTCTCCGACATCATGGACGCGTTCTTCGGCACGTCGTCGCAGCGCGGGCCCCGTTCGCGCACCCGGCGCGGCCAGGACGCGATGATCCGGCTGGAGATCGATCTCGCCGAGGCGGCGTTCGGCACCACCAAGGACATCCAGGTCGACACGGCCGTCGTCTGCACCACGTGCAGCGGCGAGGGCGCCGCGCCCGGCACCTCCGCGCAGACCTGTGACATGTGCCGCGGCCGCGGTGAGGTCTCCCAGGTCACCCGGTCGTTCCTCGGCCAGGTCATGACCTCGCGGCCCTGCCCGCAGTGCCAGGGCTTCGGCACGGTCGTGCCGACGCCGTGCCCGGAGTGCGCCGGTGACGGCCGCATCCGGTCCCGGCGCACGCTCACCGTGAAGATCCCCGCCGGTGTCGACAACGGCACCCGCATCCAGCTCGCGGGCGAGGGCGAGGTCGGCCCCGGCGGCGGCCCGGCCGGCGATCTGTACGTGGAGATCCACGAGTTGCCGCACGCGGTGTTCCAGCGCCGCGGCGACGACCTGCACTGCACGGTCACCATCCCCATGACGGCGGGCGCGCTCGGCACGAAGGTGCCGCTGGAGACGCTCGACGGCCTGGAGGAGGTCGACATCCGGCCCGGCACCCAGTCCGGCCAGTCGGTGCCGCTGCACGGCCGCGGCGTCACGCACCTGCGCGGCGGCGGGCGCGGCGACCTGATCGTGCACGTCGAGGTGATGACGCCGACGAAGCTGGACCCGGAGCAGGAGCGCCTGTTGCGGGAGCTGGCGAAGATGCGCAACGAGGAGCGGCCCACCGGCCAGTTCCAGCCCGGCCAGCAGGGGCTGTTCTCCCGGCTGAAGGACGCCTTCAACGGGCGCTGACGGCTCTTCCGGCCCTCCGTCCGGACCGGGACACCGGGACGGGCCCGCTCGACGGGTCCGTCCCGCGCTCGCGTCCGGAGCGGAGCCGGGGCGGGGCGGGGCGCGTCCGGAGGGGCGTGTGGCCGTCCCGCGCGTTCGTGTGCCGGAGGCGTCCGCGGCCGTCCCGTGTCCGGGTCCGGAGGCGTGCGCGGCCGGGGCGGGGCGCGGGCCGTGCGCGACGGGGCGTGCCGGACATGGCACGATGCGGTCATGCCATCCGCGTTGACCGATCTCTGCCGGTATCCGATCGTGCAGGCCCCGATGGCGGGCGGTACGTCCTGCCCGCAGCTCGTCGCGGCCGTCGCCGAGGCGGGCGGGCTCGGCTTCCTCGCCGCCGGTTACAAGACGGCGGACGGCATGTACAACGAGATCAAACAGCTGCGCGGACTGACCGGCAGGGCCTTCGGCGTCAACCTCTTCATGCCGCAGCCGGGACTCGCCGACCCCAGCGCCGTCGAGGTGTACCGGCAGCAGCTCGCGGGCGAGGCCGCCTGGTACGAGACCCCGCTCGGCGACCCGGACTCCGACGGCGACGACGGCTACGAGGCCAAGCTCGCCATCCTCCTGGACGACCCGGTCCCGGCCGTCTCGTTCACCTTCGGCTGCCCCACGCGCGACACCCTCGACGCGTTCGCCGGGGTCGGCACGTACACCGTCGTGACGGTCACCACGCCCGAGGAGGCCCAGGCCGCCCAGTGGGCGGGCGCGGACGCGGTCTGCGTCCAGGGCGTCGAGGCGGGCGGCCACCAGTCCACCCACCACGACGACCCGCAGACCGACGGCACCGGGATCGGGCTGCTCTCGCTGGTGGCCCAGGTCCGCGAGACCGTGCAGATACCGATCGTCGCCGCCGGCGGGCTGATGCGCGGCTCCCAGATCGCCGCCGTGCTCGCGGCGGGCGCCGAGGCGGCGCAGTTCGGCACGGCGTTCCTCATCTGCCCCGAATCCGGGGCGAGTCCGCTGCACAAACGGGCGCTGACCAACCCGCTGTTCGTACGCACCGCCCTGACCCGGGCGTTCTCGGGCCGCCCGGCCCGCGGCCTGGTCAACCGGTTCATGCGGGAGCACGGACCGTACGCCCCCGCCGCCTATCCGCAGGTCCACCACCTGACCGTCGGGCTGCGCCGGGCGGCGGCCAGGGCGGGGGACGCCCAGGGCATGGCGCTGTGGGCGGGGCAGGGCCACCGGATGGCCCGCGAGCTGCCGGCCGGCCGGCTGGTCAGGCTGCTCGCCGAAGAACTGGACGCCGCACGGACGGCAGTGAGCACAGGGAGTACGCAGTGACCGCACCGGTCTTCGTCGTCGAACAGGTCCCCGAGGGGCCCGAGTTCGTCCTGGAAGGACCCGAGGGCAGGCACGCCGTGTCGGTGAAGCGGCTGCGCGCCGGCGAGGACGTCGTCCTGACGGACGGGCGTGGGCACTGGGCCGAGGGCGTCGTCGGGGCCGCCGAGGGCAAGGACCAGCTCGTGGTCACCCGCCTCACCGGGGTCCGCGAGGAGGCCGGGCCCGCGCCCCGCATCACCGTCGTCCAGGCGCTGCCCAAGGGCGACCGGGGCGAGGTCGCCGTGGAGACGATGACGGAGACCGGCGTCGACGGGATCGTGCCCTGGCAGGCGTCGCGCTGCATCACCCAGTGGAAGGGCGAACGCGGCCTCAAGTCCCTGGCGAAATGGCGCAACACCGCCCGGGAGGCGGGCAAGCAGTCCCGCCGGGTGCGCTTCCCCGACGTGGCGGACGCGATGACGACCAAGCAGGTCGCCGCGCTGCTGGCCGCGGCGGACTTCGCCGCCGTCCTGCACGAGGACCGGGACCACGACAGCGAGCCGCTGGCCACCGTCCCGCTCCCGGAGAGCGGCGAGATCGTGCTGGTCGTCGGCCCGGAGGGCGGTGTGTCGCCGGACGAACTGGCGGTCTTCACCGGGGCGGGCGCCCGGACCTGCCGGCTCGGGACGAGCGTCCTGCGCACCTCGACCGCGGGCACGGCGGCGACGGCACTGCTGCTGGGGCGCACCGGCCGCTGGTCGTGAACCCGCCCGGCACCCGGCCCGCCCCCGGGGCGGAGGGCCGGGGCACGGGACGCCGGGGCGGAGGATCGAGACATGGGGAGGCCGGGGCGACCGGCGCCGCCGCCGCGGGTGCGTGGCCCGATTCCGCGACGCCACACCGCATGTGACGGTCGGTCCGTGCCCCGGCGCACGCCCCGGAGGCGCCCCCGATTGTGGCCACAAGCCGTCTACCGTTCCACGGGTGAACGGTGGGAAGCTGCCCGTATGGGGACAACAAGGGCATGGGGTCGGCGGAGGCCCCGACGTTTTCTGGCCGTGTCCGCGCTCGCGGGCGCGGCGGTCGCGGGACTCGCCGCCTGCCAACCCGCCGACGGGCTGAACTCCGCGTCCATCGCCGTGACCACCGACCAGGTCGGCACCAGCGCGCTGGAGCGCAACGGCGTCGACGTGCAGTGGCTGAGCTGCACGGCCGGGATCGACCGGGGCCGTGCCGGCGCCTCGTCACCCTCCGCCTCCGCGCGCCGGGTCGCGGAGGTCGACTGCACCGGCAAGACCGGCGGCGGCAAGGACATCACGCTCACCGGCCGGGTGACCCAGGAGCTCGGCGGGCGGTGCGTGCGGGGGGACCTGAGTGCGAAGGAGGGCGACCGGTCCGTGTTCCGGGCGAACGTGCTCGGCAACTGCGACGCCACTTCGACGACCGGCGTGGTGAATCCGCCCCCACCGGCCGGCGGCAGCGGGGCCCGGCCCACGGTCACCGTGACCGTCACGGTCACCGAGGGGTTCCGGGGCAAGTAGGAGCACCCGGTCCGCCGGTCCGTCGGACTCCGGCCAACCCGGTTACGCGGAGCACGCCCGCGGCCTAGGGTGATCGTGTGACACAGCCTGCCTACCTCCGATACCCCCATGTCCACGGCGATCTGATCGCCTTCACCGCCGAGGACGACGTCTGGCTGGCGCCGCTGGACGGCGGCCGGGCCTGGCGCGTCAGCGCCGACAACCGGCCTGTCACCCACCCTCGGATATCACCCGACGGGACACGGGTCGCGTGGACCTCCACCCGGGACGGGGCGCCCGAGGTGCACATCGCGCCGGTCGACGGCGGCCCCTCCGTCCGGCTCACCCACTGGGGGAACGCCCGGACCTCCGTGCGCGGCTGGACGCCCGAGGGCGACGTACTGGTCATCACCACCCACGGGCAGGCCTCGCACCGGCGCAGCTGGGCCTGGGCGGTCCCGGTCGACGGCGGACCCGCGCGGACCCTGCCGTACGGCCCGGTCGGTTCGGTCGCGTACGGGCCGGGCGGGCGGGCCCTGCTCCTGTCGGCCACCATGGGCCGCGAGGCCGCCGCCTGGAAGCGCTACCGGGGCGGCACGGCGGGCAAGTTGTGGATCGAGGCGGAGGAACCGGCCGACGGCGCCGCGGAGTTCGTCCGGCTCCACGACGGCCTCGACGGGAACATCGAGGACCCGATGTGGACCGGTACGGGGACGGGGACCGGCGCACGCGTCGCCTTCCTCTCCGACCACGAAGGCGTCGGCGCCCTCTACTCCTCGCTCCCCGACGGCTCCGACCTGCGCCGTCACACCGGCATCGAGGGCTTCTACGCCCGCCACGCGACCACCGACGGCACCCGCGTCTGCTACGCGTCGGCCGGCGAACTGTGGCTCCTGGACGGCCTCGACGGCGACGGGCCCCGCCGCCTCGACATCCGGCTCGGCGGCCAGCGCGCCGACCTCCAGCCGCACCCCGTGCACGCCGCCGGACACCTCGACGCCGCCTCCCCCGACCGCACGGGCCGGGGCAGCGCCGTCGCCACCCGCGGCGCCGTCCACTGGGTCACCCACCGCGAGGGCCCGGCCCGCGCGCTCGCCGCCGAACAGGGCGTACGGGCCAGGCTGCCCCGCACCTTCCAGGCCGACGGCGACCAGCACGTCGTCTGGGTCACGGACGCCGAGGGCGACGACGCCCTGGAGTGCGCACCGGCCACCGGCACCACGCCGGGGACCGAGCCCCGCCGCCTCGCCGCGGGGCGTCTGGGCCGGGTCCTCGACCTCGTCCCGTCCCCGGACGGCAGCCGGTTCGCCGCCGCCGCGCACGACGGGCGGGTACTGATCGTCGAGCGGGAGAGCGGCGAGGTCCACGAGGTGGACCGCAGCGAGCACGGCGACGCCTCCGGCCTGGTCTTCTCGCCCGACTCCGCCTGGCTCGCCTGGTCGCACCCCGGCCCCGAACCGCTCCGGCAGCTCAAGCTCGCCCACCTCGCGGACCTGTCGGTCGCCGAGGCCACCCCGCTGCGCTTCCGGGACTTCTCGCCCGCGTTCACCGCCGACGGCAAGCACCTCGCGTTCCTCTCCGAGCGGTCCTTCGACCCGGTCTACGACGCCCACGTCTTCGACCTGGCGTTCATCGGCAGCTGCCGCCCGCACCTGCTGACGCTCGCCGCCACCACCCCCTCCCCGTTCGGCCCGCAGCGGCACGGCCTGCCGACCGAGCGGGAGAAGGGCGGCGAGGGCGAACCGGACAACCCGACCGCGCTGCCCGTCACCCGGATCGACCTCGAAGGGCTCGCCGACCGGATCGTCCCGCTGCCCGTCGAGGCCGCCAGCTACTCCACGCTGCGCGCCGCGAAGGACGGGCTGCTGTGGCTGAACCACCCGGTGACCGGGGTGCTCGGCACGAGCGGCCCCACCCCCGACGCCCGGCGGCCCGAGACGGTCCTGGAGCGGTACGACCTGGAGAAGCTGCGCTGCGAGGAACTCGCCTCGGACGTCGGCGACTTCGCGGTCAGCGGCGACGGCAGGCGGATCGCCCTGCAGACCCGGGGCAAGCTGCGCGTCGTACCGTCCGACAGCCGGGTCCCGGCCGACGACCACGACGGCGACGGCGTCACCGTCGACCTCTCCCGCATCCGGCGGATCCTCGAACCGGCCGCCGAATGGCGCCAGATGTACGACGAGGCCGGACGCATCATGCGGGACAACTTCTGGCGCCCCGACATGAACGGCATCGACTGGGACGGGGTCCTGGACCGCTACCGCCCGGTGCTGGAACGGGTCGCCACCCACGACGACCTGATGGACCTGCTGTGGGAGGTGCAGGGGGAACTCGGTACCTCGCATGCCTATGTCCGGCCCCCCGGCGGATGGCGCGACGAGTCGGTCCGCCAGGGCCTGCTCGGCGCGGACCTCTCCCGTACCGAGGAGGGCACCTGGCGGATCGACCGGATCCTGCCGTCCGAGACCTCCGACCCGGCGGCCCGCTCGCCGCTCGCCGCGCCCGGGGTGGCCGTGCGCGTCGGGGACACGATCCGCGCCGTCGACGGCCGGCCGGTCGACCCGGTGACCGGCCCCGGGCCGCTGCTCACCGGCTCGGCGGGCAAACCGGTCGAGCTGGCCGTCTCGCCGGCCGGCGGCGGCGGGACGCGCCACGTCGTCGTCGTACCGACCGACGACGAGCAGGCGCTGCGCTACCACGCGTGGGTCGCCGACCGGCGGGCCCATGTGCACGAGCGCTCCGGCGGACGGCTGGGCTACCTCCACATCCCCGACATGGTCGGCTCGGGCTGGGCGCAGCTCCACCGGGACCTGCGGGTCGAAGTGGCCCGCGAGGGACTGGTGGTGGACGTCCGGGAGAACAGCGGCGGCCACACCTCGCAGCTCATCGTGGAGAAGCTCGCCCGCCGCATCGTCGGCTGGGACGTGCCGCGCGACATGCGGCCGTACAGCTATCCGCTGGACGCGCCCCGCGGTCCGGTGGTGGCCGTGGCCAACGAGTTCTCCGGCTCGGACGGCGACATCGTGAACGCAGCGATCAAGGCGCTGGGCATCGGCCCGGTGGTCGGCACGCGGACCTGGGGCGGGGTGATCGGCATCGACAGCCGCTACGAGCTGGTGGACGGAACGGCGGTCACCCAGCCCAAGTACGCCTTCTGGTTCGAGGGTTACGGCTGGGACGTGGAGAACCACGGCGTCGACCCCGACGTCGAGGTCGTGATGGCGCCCCAGGACCACGCGGCGGGCCGGGACCCGCAGTTGGACGAGGCGATCCGGATCGCCCTGGAGGCGCTGGAACAGACCCCGGCGAAGCGGGCCCCGCAGCGGCCGGGGGCGTAGGGGCACGGGTGCGGGGCGCCCGCGACGGGTCCGTCGCGGGCGCCCCGATACCATGCCGTACAACGATCACCACCTACCCGAGGAGCCGACCCATGGCGGGAGAACCGCAGCCCGACTGCCTGTTCTGCAAGATCGTCTCGGGTGAGATCCCGGCGACGATCGTCCGGGAGACCGAGACCACCGTCGCCTTCCGGGACATCAACCCGCAGGCCCCCACGCACGTGCTCGTCATCCCCCGCGTCCACCACCCGGACGCCGCCTCCCTCGCCGCCGCCGAGCCGGGCGTCGCCGCCGACGTGCTGCGCGAGGCCGGGCAGGTCGCCGCCGACGAGAAGATCGTGGACAGCGGCTACCGGATCGTCCTCAACACCGGCTCCGGCGCGGGCCAGACCGTGTTCCACGCGCACGCCCACGTCCTGGGCGGCCGCGGAATGCAGTGGCCCCCCGGCTGAGGTCCTTCGTCCGGATCAGAAGATCAGAAGAACCGATCGACCGGAACGGAACGACGTCACCGTGTCCCCACGCGAACTCGTGGTCCTCGGCACCGCGAGCCAGGTACCGACCCGGCACCGCAACCACAACGGCTACCTGCTGCGCTGGGACGGCGACGGCATCCTCTTCGACCCCGGCGAGGGCACCCAGCGCCAGATGCTGCGGGCCGGGGTCGCCGCGCACGACATCGACCGGATCTGCGTCACGCACTTCCACGGCGACCACTCGCTCGGCCTGGCCGGGGTGATCCAGCGGATCAACCTCGACCAGGTCCCGCACCCGGTCACCGCGCACTACCCGGCGAGCGGACAGCGCTTCTTCGAACGGCTGCGGTACGCCACCGCCTACCGCGAGTCCGTCGAGCTGACCGAGGCCCCGGTCGCCGCCGACGGGGTGCTCGCCACCACCGACGCGTACACGCTCAGCGGCCACCGGCTCTCGCACCCCGTCGAGTCGTACGGCTACCGGCTCGTCGAACCCGACCGGCGCCGCATGCTGCCGGAGAAGCTCGCCGAGCACGGCATCAAGGGGCCCGACGTCGGCCGGATCCAGCGCGAGGGCGCCCTCGGGGACGTCACGCTCGACGACGTCTCCGAGCACAGGCGGGGCCAGCGTTTCGCGTTCATCATGGACACGAGGCTCTGCGACGGCGTGCACGTCCTCGCCGAGGGCTGCGACCTGCTGGTCATCGAGTCGACCTTCCTCGACGAGGACGAGCGGCTCGCCGCCGACCACGGCCATCTGACCGCCGGACAGGCGGCCCGGGCGGCCCGGGACGCGGGCGTGCGGCACCTCGTGCTGACGCACTTCTCGCAGCGGTACGGAGATCCGGCCGTCTTCGAGGAGCAGGCCCGCGCCGCGGGGTTCGCGGGCGAACTGACCGTCGCCCGGGACCTCGACCGGATCCCCGTGCCCTCCCGGCACGTCTGAGAACCGCCCGTGCCCTCCCGGCACGTGCGAAGAACCTTTGAAGAGAACCTTCCGTGTCCTCCCGGGCACGGCCGAAGAGCCTTCCGTGCCCGCCCGGCACGTCTGAGAACCTGTCGGGTGTCCCCCGGAACACACCGGCACCACCATCTGCGAGCGTGAGACCCGTGCACCTGCCCAAAGCCGAACTCCACCTGCACATCGAGGGCACCCTCGAACCCGAGCTGGCCTTCGCCCTCGCCGAGCGCAACGGCGTGCGCCTGCCGTACGCCGACACCGAGGAACTGCGCACCGCCTACCGCTTCGAGGACCTGCAGAGCTTCCTCGACCTGTACTACGCGCTGATGGCGGTGCTGCGCACCGAGGAGGACTTCGAGCAGCTCGCCGACGCCTACCTCGCCCGCGCCGCCGCGCAGGGCGTCCGGCACGCGGAGATCTTCTTCGACCCGCAGGCGCACACCGCCCGCGGCGTCCCGGTCCGCACCGTCGTCGAGGGGCTCGGCCGGGCGCTGGACCGCAGCGAGGAGAAGCACGGCATCTCCACCCAGCTGATCATGTGCTTCCTGCGCGACGAGTCGGCCGAATCGGCGCTGGAGACCCTGGAGGAGGCGAAGCCGTACCTGCACCGGATCAGCGCGGTCGGCCTCGACTCGGCGGAGGTCGGCCACCCGCCCGCCAAGTTCCGCGAGGTGTACGAGGCGGCCGCCGCGCTCGGGCTGCGCCGGGTCGCGCACGCCGGTGAGGAGGGCCCGCCCGCGTACATCCGCGAGGCGCTGGACGTCCTCGGCGTCGAGCGGATCGACCACGGGCTGCGCTGCATGGAGGACCCGGAGCTGGTGGAGCGGCTGGTCGCCGACCGGGTGCCGCTCACCCTCTGCCCGCTGTCCAACGTGCGGCTGCGCGCCGTCGACACCCTGGAGGAGCACCCGCTGCGGGACATGATGGCCGCCGGGCTGCTCTGCACGGTGAACTCCGACGACCCCGCCTACTTCGGCGGGTACGTCGGGGACACCTTCCAGGCCGTCCACGAGGCGCTCGGCCTGGACCGCGAGCAGCTGCGCACCCTGGCCCGCAACTCCTTCGAGGCGGCCTTCCTCGACCACGACGAGGAGCGCCGGGCGCGCTACCTGTCCGAGGTCGAGGCGTACGCGTTCGACTGACCGGCCCCGGGCCCGGCCGTCCGGAACGCGTTCCTGGCCGGGCGCCGGCGCAGCGCGGGCGGGCTGATCTCCGTGACGGCCTGCTCGGGCGCGCCCAGCCTGGGCACCGCGCCGGGCACCGCCCCGGTGGTGACGGCGAGCAGCGCGGCCGGGGCACCGCCCCGGCGCCGCACCGATCCCGGCACCAGCGGACGGCCGCCGGTGTGCAGCGCCACGGCCGTGACCGGGGCCGCGACCAGGAGCGTGACGACGCCCAGGACCAGGCCCATGACCGGGTACCCGGCCTGCTCGGACAGCACGCTGCCCAGGACCGGCCCGCAGGCCACGCCGACGGACGAGGCGGAGCCCGCGAGGACCGCCCAGCGCCCCCGCACGTCCAGTGAGGCGGCCAGGCCGATCAGGTACGACAGGACCACGGGGTAGACCGTGTTCCAGAGGATCTCGCCGGTCGCGAACGAGCCGAGGCTTTCGGCCGACGAGCTGAGCACGATGGAGCCCGCGATGATCACGGTCCCCAGGCCGATCGGCACGGCCCGGCCGAGCCTGGCGCCCAGCACCCCGGCGCCCATCACCCCGAGCAGCCCCGCGCCGAGGGCGGCGGCGAACACCGCGCCGACGGTGACCTCGGAGAGCCCCGCCTGACCCACGCCGATCCGGCCGCTGACGCCCCACAGCGCGTTCTGCGCCATGGACCAGACGAGCATGCCGCCCGCCAGCACCAGGCCGGACCGGCGGTGCGGCAGCCGGCCGGTGGCCGGGGCGGCGGTACCGGTGCGTGCGGCGCCGTCGCCGAGCCGTGCGGTGGCGGGCCAGACGAGCAGGGCGACCAGCGCGATCGAGGCGAACGGCAGCCGGTGGCCGCCGCCGAGGTGCGGGATCGTCAGGTAGAGGGCGCCGGCCGTCGCGGAGACGCTGAGCAGGCCGAGCGACGAGGTCCGGTGCGGGTCGCGCTGCGCGGCGATGCCCGAGGCGGCCACCGCGGTCGCGGTCCCGGAGCCGAAGCCGCCGAGCACCGCCCCCGCGACCACCAGCGGCACGGAACCGGCCAGGGCGGCGCAGCCGTACCCCACCGCGGCCAGGACCAGTCCGGCCCGGGCCGGCCGGCGCGGACCGAACCGCTCGACCCGGCCCGCCAGGACGAACCCCGCGGTCGCCGAACTCAGCAGCAGGGCACTGCCCACCAGCCCGGCCCGGGCCGTTCCCAGGCCGAGATGGACGGAGAGCCGCCCGACGATGGTGGGGAGCAGGTAGGCGGCGAGGTAACCGGCGGTGAACACGGCGACCAGGGGCCACGCGGCGCGAGGGCGCGAGGACATGGGCGTTCCTGAAGACATGCCAGAGGAGGCGGAGAAGGCAGGGGAGGGCAATGCGGGAAAAGCTGAGGAATGCAATGAATGCGGGGAGATGGGGCACTCGTCGGCAACTGTCGCCAACGGGGCTCGCGGCCCAATTTGTATCAACTGCTTCCAGCCCGCCGGAAGGCACCCCGATGTGATCTGGGTAACATTTGCGTTTGTGTTCCGAACGTTCGGGTAGCAGCGCACGTTTATGCAGGTCAGTGTCTGTGTGCGCGGGCCGGGGCAGCCCCCGGGAAGCTGCGGCGCGGACCCTCCGGCGGCGGGGGTGCATCGGGCACACTGGCCTGATCCGCCACGACCGGGGAGTGCAAGGTGAGCACGGACATTCCAGGCGTCGACCCACTGGACGGGCTGCGCGCCCCGCAGGACCCGGACTGCGACGTCTTCCTCACCGGCACGGTCTTCCTCGACATCGTCTTCACCGGCCTGGACAGCGCCCCCGTGCGCGGCACCGAGTCCTGGGCGCGCGGCATGGGCTCCAGCCCCGGCGGGGTCGCCAACATGGCCACCGCGCTGGCCCGGCTGGGGCTGCACACCTCACTGGCGGCGGCGTTCGGCGACGACCACTACGGGGAGTACTGCTGGGACGCCCTGGAACAGGGCGAGGGCATCGACCTGTCCATGTCGCACACCGTCCCCGGCTGGCACTCGCCGGTGACCGTCTCGATGGCGTACGAGGGCGAGCGGACGATGGTCTCGCACGGCCACGAGGCCCCCGGCCCCGTGGTCCCCGACGGCGGACCGGCGTTCCCGTGCTGCCCGCCCCGGGCCCGCGCCGCCGTCGCCTCGCTCTCCCCCGGCCGCAGCGAACCCTGGGTCGCCACCGCGGCTCGCAACGGCGCCCGGATCTTCGCCGACGTCGGCTGGGACGAGACCGGCCGCTGGGACCTGGACGCCCTCGCCGACCTGGAGCACTGCCAGGCGTTCCTCCCCAACGCCGAGGAGGCGATGCGCTACACCCGCACCGACTGCCCCCGCGCCGCCGCCCACGCCCTGGCCGAACGGGTGCCGCTCGCCGTGGTCACCCTGGGCGCGGAAGGCGCGTACGCGGTGGACTCCGCGACCGGGGCCAGTGCCGAGGTGCCCGCGATCGAGGTCGAGGCGCTCGACCCGACCGGGGCGGGGGACGTCTTCGTCGCCGGTTTCGTCACCGGCACCCTGGCCGACTGGCCGCTGGCCGACCGGCTGGCCTTCGCCGGACTGACCGCGGCGCTCTCGGTCCAGGAGTTCGGCGGCTCGCTCTCGGCGCCGGGCTGGGCGGAGATCGCCGCCTGGTGGCAGCGGATCCGCACCTTCGCCGACCAGGACCCGGCGGCACTGCGGCGCTACGCCTTCCTGGAGGAGCTGCTCCCCGCCGCCGCCCGCCCGTGGCCGCTGCGCCGGGCCGTCCCGACCATCGGCTTCCGCCACCTGGCCTGAGAACCTGTCGGCCTGGGAACCACCCGGCCCGAGAACCTGCCGGTCCGAGCGCCTGCCGGGTGCGACGCGGCCCGTGCCGGGCACAGGTGTTCGCGACGGGCACGAAAAAGCCCTCGGTCTTGTCGGTGGGGAGTCGTAGGCTGGGTAATCCAGAGGTTGTCGATCGGCGAGAGCCTCGCAACGGGAGGTATGTGCAGGCCACAGAGCCGGCCCATGACTCAGACACCCACAGCCCAGACCCCTGCGCCCGGGCAGGCGCGAGCCCACTTCACGGTCCCCGCCAAGCATCCGATGGTGACCGTACTGGGCTCGGGTGACGCCCTGCTGCGCGTGATCGAGACGGCCTTCCCGGCGGCCGACATCCATGTCCGGGGGAACGAGGTCAGCGCGGTCGGGGACGCGACGGAAGTCGCCCTGATCCAGCGCCTGTTCGACGAGATGATGCTGGTGCTCCGCACCGGTCAGCCGATGACGGAGGACGCAGTGGAACGCTCGATCGCCATGCTCAGGGCGACTGAGAGCGGCGAGGGGGACGGCCAGGAGACCCCGGCCGAGGTGCTCACCCAGAACATCCTCTCCAGCCGCGGGCGCACGATCCGCCCCAAGACGCTCAACCAGAAGCGCTACGTCGACGCGATCGACAAGCACACGATCGTGTTCGGCATCGGCCCCGCCGGTACCGGCAAGACCTACCTCGCCATGGCGAAGGCGGTCCAGGCCCTGCAGTCCAAGCAGGTCAACCGGATCATCCTGACCCGGCCCGCCGTCGAGGCGGGCGAGCGGCTCGGCTTCCTGCCCGGCACGCTCTACGAGAAGATCGACCCGTACCTGCGCCCGCTCTACGACGCCCTGCACGACATGCTCGACCCCGACTCGATCCCGCGGCTGATGGCGGCGGGCACGATCGAGGTCGCGCCGCTGGCCTACATGCGCGGCCGCACGCTCAACGACGCGTTCATCATCCTCGACGAGGCGCAGAACACCAGCGCCGAGCAGATGAAGATGTTCCTGACCCGGCTCGGCTTCGACTCGAAGATCGTCATCACCGGTGACATCACCCAGGTCGACCTGCCGAACGGCACCAAGAGCGGTCTGCGCCAGGTCCAGGAGATCCTGGACGGCGTCGAGGACGTCCATTTCTCCAAGCTCACCTCCCAGGATGTCGTCCGGCACAAGCTGGTCGGCCGTATCGTCGACGCGTACGAGAAGTACGACAGCCGGGACGGCCACCGCGGCCGGGACAGTCACAACGGGAAGTAGTCGCAGCGCACCATGTCGATCGACGTCAACAACGAGTCCGGAACCGAGGTCGACGAGCAGGCGATCCTCGACATCGCCCGCTACGCGCTCGCGCGGATGCGGATCCACCCGCTCTCCGAACTCTCGGTGATCGTGGTGGACACCGCCGCCATGGAGCAGCTCCACATCCAGTGGATGGACCTCCCGGGCCCGACCGACGTCATGTCCTTCCCGATGGACGAGCTGCGTCCCCCGGCCAAGGACGACGAGGAGCCCCCGCAGGGGCTCCTCGGCGACATCGTGCTCTGCCCGGAGGTCGCCGAGAAGCAGGGCCGGGAGGCCCCGACCCAGCACTCCATGGACGAGGAGCTCCAGCTGCTCACCGTCCACGGGGTGCTCCACCTCCTCGGGTACGACCACGAGGAGCCGGACGAGAAGGCCGAGATGTTCGGCCTCCAGGCCGCGATCGTCGACGGCTGGCGCGCCGAGCACGGTCTGACCGGTCCGTCGCCCGCCCCCACCGTCTCGTGAGCGTTCCCCTGCTGACGGGCGCCGTGCTGCTCGTCGTCGGCGGCTGGCTGGCGGCCTGCGCGGAGGCGGGCATCGCCCGTACGTCGAGCTTCCGGGCCGCCGAGGCGGTCCGCTCCGGGCGGCGCGGCAGCAAGAAGCTGGAGCAGGTCGCGGCGGACCCGACCCGCTACCTCAACGTCGCCCTGCTGGTGCGGGTCGCCTGCGAGATGTCGGCGGGCGTGCTCGTCACGTACGCCTGCCTGAAGGAGTTCCCGGAGACCTGGGAGGCGCTGGCCGTCGCCATGGGAGTGATGGTCCTCGTCTCCTACGTCGCCATCGGCGTCTCGCCGCGCACCATCGGCCGCCAGCACCCGCTGAACACGGCCACGGCGGCGGCGTACGTCCTGCTGCCGCTGGCCAGGGTCATGGGCCCGGTCCCGCAGCTGCTGATCCTCATCGGCAACGCGCTCACCCCCGGCAAGGGCTTCCGCAAGGGGCCGTTCGCCAGCGAGGCCGAGCTGCGGGCGATGGTCGACCTCGCCGAGGCCGAGTCGCTGATCGAGGACGAGGAGCGCCGCATGGTGCACTCCGTCTTCGAACTCGGCGACACGCTGGTGCGCGAGGTCATGGTGCCGCGGACGGACCTCGTCTGCATCGAGCGCTACAAGACGATCCGGCAGGCGCTGACCCTGGCCCTGCGCTCCGGCTTCTCGCGCATCCCGGTCACCGGGGAGAACGAGGACGACATCGTCGGCATCGTGTACCTCAAGGACCTGGTCCGCAAGACGCACATCAACCGGGAGTCGGAGGCCGATCCGGTCTCCACCGCGATGCGGCCAGCGGCCTTCGTGCCCGACACCAAGAACGCCGGGGACCTGCTGCGCGAGATGCAGCAGGAGCGCAGCCACGTCGCCGTCGTGATCGACGAGTACGGCGGCACGGCCGGCATCGTCACCATCGAGGACATCCTGGAGGAGATCGTCGGTGAGATCACCGACGAGTACGACCGCGAACTGCCGCCCGTCCAGGAGCTGGAGAACGGCTGCTTCCGGGTGACGGCCCGCCTCGACATCGGCGACCTCGGGGAGCTGTTCGGCTTCGACGAGTACGACGACGAGGACGTGGAGACCGTCGGCGGGCTGCTGGCGAAGGCGCTGGGCCGGGTCCCGATCGCCGGCGCCTCGGCGATCGTCGACCTGCCGGACGGCCGCAGCCTCCGGCTGACCGCGGAGTCCCCGGCCGGCCGGCGGAACAAGATCGTCACGGTGCTGGTGGAGCCCATGGAGCCGCAGGAGGAGGCCGGGTGACCCCGGAGCGACTGAGGGCGTTCTGCCTGGAGTTCAACGAGAGCGTCGAGGAGTTTCCGTTCGGGCCCGAGACGTCCGTCTTCAAGGTCCTGGGCAAGATGTTCGCGCTCAGCGCGCTGGACGGGCGCCCGCTGACGGTGAACCTGAAGTGCGACCCGGACGAGGCGGTGCGGCTGCGGGAGCGGTACGACGCGGTGGTGCCGGGCTGGCACATGAACAAACGGCACTGGAACACGGTGACGGTGTCCGGGGTGCCGGACCAGGTGCTCCGCGAAATGGTCGAGGACTCCTACGACCTGGTGGTGGCGGGGCTGCCGAGGGCGGACCGGCTGCGGCTGGACCGCTGACGGCGGCCCGGCCGCGGTCACGGCACCCGGTCCGGCGCGTGGCCCCGGCCGGGGGGAAGGGCGGGGCGGGGGACGGGCCGCCCGGTTCGTATGCTCGGCACATGACTGAGAGCACCGACCTCGGCCCCGAGGACCGCAAGATCGTCACGCTGGCACGCAGTGCCCGCGCCCGCAACGGTGTGCCGGAGGGCGCGGCCGTACGGGACGAGACCGGCCGCACGTATGTCGCGGGCACCGTACGGCTGGAGTCGCTGAGGCTCAGCGCGCTGCAGACCGCCGTGGCGATGGCCGTGGCCAGCGGTGCCACCTCCCTGGAGGCGGCCGCGGTCGTCTCCGAGGCGCAGACCCCGTCCGACGAGGACCGCGCCGCCGTCCGGGACCTGGGCGGCCCGGACACCCCCGTCCTGCTCGCCGGACCCGACGGCGTGCTGCGGGTCACCGTGACGGCCGGCTGACACCGTCCCGTACGGGTACGACGGACCGTACGGGTACGACGGACCCGTACGGATACAACGACCCGTACCGCACGATGGACCCGGTACCGCACGATGGATCCGTACGCCCCGCGCCCACCCGGAGCGGGGCGTACGCGCGCCCGGGGCGACGGGGCGGAACGCCGGATCCTGCCAGCATCTGATGGGCCATCAGTCGGTGTTCCCCGCTTGCCTTGACTTCTTTCGGGCCGGGGCCGTCAATGAGCCACCGCCGGCGCACACGAGCCGCTGCGCCGCATCCGGCAGGAGGGGGCTCCATGCGTCCGACCGTCCGAAGAACCGCCGCCCGGGGCCGCCCCCGGACCGGCTGCCGCTGGGCCGCGGTGCTGGGGGCCGGGGCGCTCCTGGTCACCGGGGGCGGCGTACTGGCGGCCCCGGCACAGGCCATGCCGACCGCCTCGGCGCCGGTGGACTTCCCCACCCACTGCATCCCGCCGGACATCGCGGGCATCCCGCCGATCGACGGGACGACGAAGGCCGAGATCACCGTCGACAACTCCGCCCCCGAGGTGGGCGACACGGTCACGGTCACGTACACCGTCGTCGCACCGGCCGCGAGCAACCCGGTCGA
This sequence comes from Streptomyces sp. ML-6, assembly GCF_030116705.1. Classification (NCBI taxonomy): domain Bacteria; kingdom Bacillati; phylum Actinomycetota; class Actinomycetes; order Kitasatosporales; family Streptomycetaceae; genus Streptomyces; species Streptomyces sp. ML-6. The sequence goes on along the minus strand of NZ_JAOTIK010000001.1, from coordinate 2,241,616 downwards.
CCTGGCGCTGCCCGCCGACATCATGACGCCGACCGGCAAGGTCGTCGTCGGCGGGGCGCAGACCGCGAGCGTCACCGTCGCGGGCCCGCGGAAGAACGACCCGGTGCCCGGCAAGGGGGCCTTCCCGTCGTTCTCGATGACCGGCACCTTCGAGGTCACCGCGCCCGGACACATCACGCTCTCGCCCGGCGACTACAACATCCACACCAGCTACATCATGGAGCTGGACACCCCCTGCACGGTGACGGACCCGCCCGCCCCCGTCTCCCAGACGATCATCGCGACGGACGGCGGCGGACAGGTCAACGAGCGCACCATCCGGCTCGGCGCCGCGTCCGGCGGCGCGGGCGAGGCGGTCACCGTCACCGGCTCGAAGTTCACCCCGGGCGCGACCGTCACGCTCGCGGGCACGGCCGGTGACACCCGCACCGCCGACACCGCCACCGTCGAGGCGGACGGCTCCGGCGGCTTCAGCGGCCGGCTCACCGTCACCGACCCCGCCACCACCGGCATCGTCGCCCACGAGGGGGACACCTGGGATCCCGACCGGGGCGCGGGCCCGCAGCCCTACACCGTCACCGGTGGCGGCGGCGAGGGCCAGGAGGGCAGCCAGCGGCTCGGCACGTCCGTCGAGGCGGGCACGCTCTCCATGGTCCAGGACGGGGACGCCGTCGAGATGTCGGCGGTCGACTTCGGCCGGGGCGGCGCCTCGCGCGGCACCCTGCGGACGGTGACGGTCGAGGACTTCCGCGGCGGCCCCGCAGGCTGGTCCCTGACCGGAAAGGTCACCGACTTCACGGGCCCGGGCGGCGCCACGATCGACGCGTCCGCACTCGCCTGGACCCCGGTCTGCGCGACGAGGACCGGCAGCCCCAGCACCTGCGCGGCCGGTTCCGCAGGAACGGTCGGTTCCGGGGGCGCCACGCTGGCGTCCACCCCCGACGGCCCCCTCACCGGCGGCGTGTTCACCGTCGATGCCCGGCTCGCGCTGGACGTACCGGCGTACACCGCCCCCGGCGCGTACTCCGGCGTGCTCACCCTCACCCTCACGTGACCGAGCGCTCCCGATCGACCGGCGGTCCGGGCGCGCACCCGCCCGGACCGCCCCGTCCCGAGACCACCCGGGGGTTCCGCACCATGCGCAAGCTCTCCGTACTCCTGCTGCCCCGCGTCCTCCTGCTGTCCGGAGCCTTCCTGCTGTCCGGCACCCTCCTGCTGACCGGCGCCCACGCCGCGGACAACGGCAACTGGTCGGTCTACCCCGCCACCACCCGGGCCGGTCAGCGCCCGTACTTCTTCCTCTCCGCCGACCCCGGCGCCACGCTCACGGACCAGGTGACCGTCACCAACCGGACGGACCGGCCGCGGACCTTCCGGCTGTACGCCGCCGACGCCTACAACACCGCGCGCGACGGCGGCTTCGCCGTCCGGTCCCGCGACGAGAAACAGCGCTCGATCGGGGCCTGGGCCCGTCCCGGCCGCGACCGGATCACCGTGCGGGCGCACGGCTCGGTCACCGTCCCGGTCACCCTCACCGTCCCCGAGGACGCCGAACCGGGCGACCACCCCGGCGCGCTCGTCGCCCTGGACGAACACGTCGACCCCGCGGGCGGCGGAGCCGTCGCCGTGGGCATCCGGCAGGCCGTCGGCGCCCGCATCCACCTGCGGGTGAACGGGCCGACCATGCCCGCGCTCTCCGTGGACGACATCCGGATCGAGCACACCCGGCCGCTGGTGCCGGGCACCGGCCGGAGCCGGGCCGTCATCTCGTACACGCTCCGCAACCGGGGCAACGTCACCCTCGCCCCGAAGGTCGCCCTCCGGGCCGAGGGCCTCTTCGGCCGCACCCTGCTCGCCCGCGACCTGGAGAAGGTGCCCTCCGAACTGCTGCCCCGCCAGGAGGTCCGGCTGACCGAGCGGTGGGACGGCGCGCCGCAGCTGGAATGGGGCGAGGTCCGGCTGACCGCGACCGCCCGCGACACCCGCGGATCGGCCACCGCCACGTACTTCGCCGTGCCCTGGGCGGTCGCCGGGGCCCTGCTGGTGGCCGTCGGCGCGGCGGCGGCCCTGTGGCTGAGGGCCCGTCGGCGCCGCGCCCGCACGGCCCGGGAGGAGGCCCGACAGGCCCCGTGACCTCCCTCGGTGCGGCGGGACCGCCGGGATCGGGGACAATGGGCGCCATGAGCGTTCGACCTGACACAGAAGCCGCTGCGCAGAAGGGCGCGGACCGCGCCCCCCACCGGGCCGGTTTCGCCTGCTTCGTGGGCCGCCCCAACGCGGGCAAGTCCACCCTCACGAACGCTCTGGTCGGCAAGAAGGTGGCGATCACCTCCAACCGCCCCCAGACCACCCGGCACACCGTGCGCGGCATCGTGCACCGCGAGGACGCGCAGCTGATCCTGGTCGACACCCCCGGCCTCCACAAGCCGCGCACCCTGCTGGGCGAGCGGCTCAACGACGTGGTGCGCACCACCTGGGCCGAGGTCGACGTCATCGGCTTCTGCCTGCCGGCCGACCAGAAGCTCGGCCCCGGCGACAAGTACATCGCCAAGGAACTGGCGGCCATCAAGAAGACGCCGAAGATCGCCATCATCACCAAGACCGACCTGGTCGACTCCAAGCAGCTCGCCGAGCAGCTGCTCGCCGTCTCCCGCCTCGGCGAGGAGCTCGGCTTCGAGTGGGCCGAGATCATCCCGGTCTCCGCGGTGAAGGCGGAGCGGGAGGGCGGCGCCGGCACCGCCAGGGACGGGGGCCGGGGAGCCGGGCAGGTCGCCCTGCTGGCCGACCTGATCGCCCCGCTGCTCCCGGAGAGCCCGCCGCTCTACCCCGAGGGCGACCTCACCGACGAGCCCGAGATGGTCATGGTCGCGGAGCTCATCCGCGAGGCCGCGCTCGAAGGCGTGCGGGACGAGCTGCCGCACTCCATCGCGGTCGTCGTGGAGGAGATGCTGCCCCGCGAGAACCGCCCGGCGGACAAGCCGCTGCTCGACATCCACGCCAACGTCTACATCGAGCGACCCAGCCAGAAGGGCATCATCATCGGCCCGAAGGGCAAGCGGCTGAAGGACGTCGGCACCAAGTCGCGCAAGCACATCGAGGCGCTCCTCGGCACACCGGTCTTCCTGGACCTCCATGTGAAGGTGGCCAAGGACTGGCAGCGCGACCCCAAGCAGCTGCGCAAGCTCGGCTTCTGAGCCGCAGAGCCGTGCGGTCCTCGTCGGGCCGCGGAGCCGTCGGGCCGGGCCGGACGGGGCGGGCGTCGCCGCTCCCGCCCGGCCCGGCCCGACGGCGTCAGCCGGGAGGAGCCGACCCCGTGCCGCCGGGAGGAAGCGGCCCCGTGCCGCCGGGAGGAACCGGCCTCACGCGCCCTCCTTCAGCACGCGGGAGACCAGCGCCCGCTGCGCGTCGGTCAGCTTCGGGTCCGCGCAGTGGACCGTCCGGTCGCCGACCGTGATCCGGTACCGGAAGCCGTCCGGCACGCCCTCGGGCGGGGTCTCGTGGCCCGAGGCGAGGGCCGACTCGGCCAGCGCCTCCCACTCCGGCGCATCGGACAGTCCGGCGGTGTCGACCTCGCGCCGCCGCGCGACACCGGTGAAACCGCCGGTCCTGCTCACCTGAATCCGCATGTGCTGTGTCCTCCGTCGCCGGGCGGGGCCGCGCGGGCCGGATCGCCCTACGCGGTCGGGACGCCCACCTCCGACCACGCCTTCAGGACGGCCTCGGTCTCGTCGCCCTCCCCGAAGCGGCTGCGGGCCGCGGCGACCGTCAGCCGGGCGAAGTCCGCGAAGTCCGCGTCCACGGCCAGTTGACCACCTGTGAGCACATCGAACCAGAGCTGCCCGGCGCGTTCCCACGCATTGCCGCCGAGCGCCGTCGCCAGCAAGTAGAACGCGCGGTTCGGGATGCCGGAGTTGAGGTGCACCCCGCCGTTGTCGTCGCCGGTGTGGATGTAGTCCTCCATCGACGCCGGCTGCGGGTCCTTGCCGAGCACGTCGTCGTCGTACGCGGTGCCCGGCGCCTTCATCGAGCGCAGGGCGACGCCCTGGACGTCCGGCGCCAGCAGCCCGGCGCCGATCAACCAGTCGGCCCGGTCGGCGGTCTGGCCCAGCGTGTACTGCTTGACCAGGGAACCGAAGACGTCGGACATCGACTCGTTGAGCGCGCCGGGCTGGCCGTAGTAGCTCAGGTTGGCGGTGTACTGGGTCAGGCCGTGGGTCAGTTCGTGGGCGATCACGTCGATGGCGACGGTGAAGTCCACGAAGATCTCGCCGTCCCCGTCGCCGAAGACCATCTGCTCGCCGTCGAAGAAGGCGTTGTTGTACTTCTCGTCGTAGTGCACGGAACCGATCAGCGGCAGCCCGTTGCCGTCGATCGAACGGCGGCCGTACGCCTTGAGCAGCAGCTCGAAGGTGGAGCCGAGGCCCGCGTACGCGCGGTTGACGCTGGCGTCCTGCGTCGGGTCCTCGCCCTCGCCGCGGACCTTGGTGCCGGGCAGCCGGGTGCTGTTGCGGCAGTCGTAGAGCGTGCGGTCGGGCTTGTCGGAGACCTCGCGCTCGGCCGCGGGGGAGGCGGGCACGGTGACGACCGTGGCCATCTGGCGCCGGGTGCGGCGGGCCGCGTCGGCCTCCAGGGTGCGCCGGGCGGGATTGGCGAGATCGGGGTTGTCGGACTGGGACAGCTTGTCGAGGAGGTGGGGCGGAACGATGGTGCAGAAGACGGGGTGGAACCCGTGCTGAGTCTGAGTCGGCATACGTTCGACTGTGACACCGCGTAACGGTCATGTCACTGGAACGGTGCAAGATTGACGAAATGGAGTGATCCATCACTGTTGGACGTTTCCTGCCGCCGGTCCCGCATACTGATACGGGACCGACGCATCAGGAGCCTCTCGGCTAACCTCGTCGCATCATGCGTTTCGGGCTGCTTCTTCTTAGCTGCCGCGGCGAGGGCCTGTAGTCGTAGGCCGACCCCCTCCCCGCGGAGTCTGGTGCTGCAGCGACACAGTCGGCCGTCCCATTGGTTGGACCCCGAGGAGCCGTACGCCATGACCGCCGCAGATCCCGCCCAGACCGCCGCCGCAGCCCCTGTCGGACGCCCCACGCCGATCACCAACGCGACCCGGCTGCAGAAGCCCTCCGGGATGCCGATCCACAAGTACGGCGTCTACGAGGCCGTCGACATCCCCGACCGCACCTGGCCGGACAACCGGATCACCGTCGCCCCCCGCTGGCTGTCCACCGACCTGCGCGACGGCAACCAGGCCCTGATCGACCCCATGTCGCCGGCCCGCAAGCGCGAGATGTTCGACCTGCTCGTACGCATGGGCTACAAGGAGATCGAGGTCGGCTTCCCGTCCTCCGGCGAGACCGACTTCGCGTTCGTCCGCTCCATCATCGAAGAGGGCGCGATCCCCGAGGACGTGACCATCTCCGTCCTGACCCAGGCCCGCGAGGACCTGATCGAGCGGACCGTGGAATCCCTGGTCGGCGCCCACCGCGCCACCGTCCACCTGTACAACGCCACGGCGCCCACCTTCCGCCGGGTCGTCTTCCGCGGTTCGAAGGACGACATCAAGCAGATCGCCGTGGACGGCACCCGGCTGGTCATGGAGTACGCGGAGAAGCTGCTGGGCCCGGAGACGATCTTCGGTTACCAGTACAGCCCCGAGATCTTCACCGACACCGAGCTGGACTTCGCCCTGGAGGTCTGCGAGGCCGTCTGCGACGTCTGGCAGCCGGAGGAGGGCCGCGAGATCATCCTCAACCTGCCCGCCACCGTGGAGCGTTCGACGCCCTCCACGCACGCGGACCGGTTCGAGTGGATGTCGCGCAACCTGTCGCGCCGCGAGTTCATCTGCCTGTCCGTCCACCCGCACAACGACCGGGGCACCGCCGTCGCCGCCGCCGAACTGGCCCTGATGGCCGGCGCGGACCGCGTCGAGGGCTGCCTGTTCGGCCAGGGCGAGCGCACCGGCAACGTCGACCTGGTCACCCTGGGCATGAACCTGTTCTCGCAGGGCGTCGACCCGCAGATCGACTTCTCGCAGATCGACGAGATCCGCCGCACCAGCGAGTACTGCAACCAGATGGAGGTCCACCCGCGCCACCCCTACGCGGGCGACCTGGTCTACACCGCCTTCTCCGGCTCCCACCAGGACGCCATCAAGAAGGGCTTCGACGCCATGGAGGCCGACGCGGCCGCCCGGGGGAAGACGGTCGACGACATCGAGTGGGCGGTGCCCTACCTGCCGATCGACCCGAAGGACGTCGGCCGCAGCTACGAGGCCGTCATCCGGGTCAACTCGCAGTCCGGCAAGGGCGGAATCGCCTACGTCCTGAAGAACGACCACAAGCTGGACCTGCCGCGCCGGATGCAGATCGAGTTCTCCCGGATCATTCAGGCCAAGACGGATGCCGAGGGCGGCGAGGTCACCCCGACGCAGATCTGGGCCACCTTCCAGGACGAGTACCTGCCGAACCCGGAGAACACCTGGGGCCGGGTGCGCATCCGCAGCGGACAGATCACGACCGGCGCCGACGGCCGGGACACGATCACCGTCGAGGCGACGGTCGACGGCGCGGACACCGTGCTGACCGGCACCGGCAACGGCCCGATCTCCGCCTTCTTCGAAGCGCTGCAGGCCATCGGCATCGACGCCCGCCTGCTGGACTACAGCGAGCACACCATGAGCGAGGGCGCCAGCTCCCAGGCCGCCTCGTACATCGAGTGCGCGATCGACGGAAAGGTCCTGTGGGGCATCGGCATCGACGCCAACACCACCCGCTCCTCGCTGGAGGCGGTCGTCTCCGCGGTCAACCGCGCGGCCCGCTGAGCCGGTTCCTCCGGCGGCGGTGAGCCGCCCGGCCCGAACCCCGTCCACCCGTGTCCGGTGGGCGGGGTTCGGCCATCTCCGGGCGGTTGTCGTGATCGGGGTACTGACGCCACATCATGACTGTGGTTAACATCACGTTCACGCGGCAATGTTGCCGGAGGGGGCACCTCCCGTGCCCATGGGGCCACGGGGGAGTTACGGAGGTGTTCGACGTGCGGTCAGCCCTGGGACGACGTGCCATGAAGCTGCGCATCTGCGGCATCCGCACGGCCTGGGACCCCGTGGGCGACGGCGAGTTCTTCTGCCCCGGCTGCGGTGGCGACCGCAACTACCGCCGGGTCGTCGGCCGGCGCCGCTTCGCGGTCCTCGGCGTACCGGTGCTGCGGCGCGGCACCGTGGGCCCCGTCGTCGAATGCGCCGCCTGCCGGGACCGCTTCGGCACCGACGCCCTCGACCACCCCACCACCACCCGGCTCTCCACCATGCTCAGGGAAGCCGTCCACACCGCCGTGCTCGGCGTCCTCACGGCCGGCGGCGCCACCTCCCGCCCGGTCCTGGAGACGGCGGCGGCCATCGTGCGCGGCGCCGGATTCGAGGACTGCACCGAGGAGCAGCTGCGCACCGTCGTCGAGGTCCTCGCCGCCGACATCGGCCCCGCCCTCGACCCCACGGCCGAGGCGTGCGGAGCGGCCCTCGTCATCGAACTGCACGAGGCACTGGGCCCCCTCGCCCCGCACCTGGCCGCCGCCGGACGCGAATCGATCCTGCTGCAGGCCGCCCGGGTCGCGCTCGCCGACGGCCCCTACGGACCGGCCGAGCGCGAGGTGCTGACCACGATCGGCGGCGCGCTGCGGATCGGCGCCGAGGACACCGCCCGGCTCCTCGCCGAGGCGGCCCGCACCCCCTCCTGAGGCCCCGCCCGCCCCCGGCCTCCCCGGCCGGGCGGAGGACGGGCCGGAGAACCGTTTCCGTACCGGACAATGGACCCATGAGCTTGTTCCGGGACGACGGCGTGGTGCTGCGCACGCAGAAGCTGGGCGAGGCCGACCGGATCATCACGATCCTGACCCGCGGCCACGGCCGGGTGCGGGCGGTGGCCCGCGGGGTGCGGCGCACGAAGTCCAAGTTCGGGGCGCGGCTGGAACCCTTCTCCCACGTCGACGTGCAGTTCTTCGCCCGCGGCAGCGAACTGATCGGCCGCGGCCTGCCGCTGTGCACCCAGAGCGAGACGATCGCCCCGTACGGCGGCGGCATCGTCACCGACTACGCCCGCTACACCGCGGGCACCGCGATGCTGGAGACCGCCGAGCGGTTCACCGACCACGAGGGCGAACCCGCGGTCCAGCAGTACCTGCTGCTCGTCGGCGGACTGCGCACCCTGGCCCGCGGCGAGCACGAGCCGCACCTCGTCCTCGACGCGTTCCTGCTGCGCTCCCTCGCCGTCAACGGCTACGCCCCCAGTTTCGAGGACTGCGCGAAGTGCGGAATGCCCGGACCCAACCGGTTCTTCTCCGTCGCGGCGGGCGGCGTCATATGCGCCGACTGCCGGGTGCCCGGCAGCGTCGTACCCTCGGCTGAGGCCGTCACCCTGCTGAGCGCCCTGCTCAGCGGCGACTGGGACACGGCGGACGCGTGCGAGCCGCGTCATGTCAGGGAGGGGAGCGGACTGGTGTCCGCCTATCTGCACTGGCATCTGGAGCGCGGGCTGCGCTCACTGCGGTACGTAGAGAAGTGACACAGGCAGATCAGGCACAGGGAGCGAGACAGTTTCATGGCAGTACGCGGGATGCTCGGCGGCCGTAACCGGCGCGACTACAAGACCCCGGAGCCGCACCCGTCCGGTGCCACGCCCCCGAAGATCCCCGGCGAGCTGGTGCCCAGGCACGTCGCCGTCGTGATGGACGGCAACGGACGCTGGGCCAAGGAGCGCGGCCTCCCGCGCACCGAGGGCCACAAGGTCGGCGAGGGCGTCGTCATGGACGTCCTCAAGGGCTGCATCGAGATGGGGGTCAAGAACCTCTCGCTGTACGCGTTCTCCACCGAGAACTGGAAGCGGTCCCCGGAAGAGGTGAAGTTCCTGATGAACTTCAACCGGGACGTCATCCGCCGCCGCCGCGACGAGATGGACGAGCTGGGCATCCGCATCCGCTGGGTGGGCCGCATGCCCAAGCTGTGGAAGTCCGTCGTCCAGGAGCTCCAGGTGGCCCAGGAGCAGACCAGGGACAACGACAGGATGACGCTGTACTTCTGCGTCAACTACGGCGGCCGGGCCGAGATCGCCGACGCCGCGCAGCGCATCGCGCGGGACGTCGCGGCCGGGAAGCTGGACCCGTCCAAGGTCAACGAGAAGACCTTCGCGAAGTACATCTACTACCCGGACATGCCGGACGTCGACCTCTTCGTCCGCCCCAGCGGCGAGCAGCGCACCTCCAACTACCTGATCTGGCAGAGTGCCTACGCCGAGATGGTCTTCCAGGACGTGCTCTGGCCGGACTTCGACCGCCGCGACCTGTGGCGGGCCTGCCTGGAGTACGCCCGGCGCGACCGCCGCTTCGGCGGCGCGGTGGAGACGTCGCAGCAGCCCGCGGGGTGAAACGCGAAGGAGCCCGGGGCATGCCGCCCCGGGCTCCTCGGCGGTGTCCGCGCCGTCACTCCTTCGTGGCCGCGCACTCCGCGCACGTACCGAAGATCTCCACGGTGTGCGCGACGTTCACGTACCCGTGCTGGGAGGCGATCGTCTCCGCCCACTGCTCCACGGCGGGACCCTCGACCTCCACGGCCTTGCCGCACATCCGGCACACCAGATGGTGGTGGTGGTCCCCGGTCGAGCAGCGGCGGTACACGGACTCGCCGTCCGTGGTGCGCAGCACGTCCACCTCGCCCGCGTCGGCGAGGGACTGGAGCGTGCGGTAGACGGTGGTCAGCCCGACGGAGTCGCCGCGGTGCTTGAGCACGTCGTGCAGCTCCTGGGCGCTGCGGAACTCGTCCACCTCGTCGAGCGCCGCCGCCACCGCCGCCCGCTGCCGGGTGGACCGGCCACGTACCGGGGCCGCGTTCGTTCCACTGATCGGCGCCGTCGCCACAGCAGCCTCCTCGTGTCGCCCGTACCTGTGTCGGGCCATTGTGCCAGCCCGTCAGGGACTCAGGGCCCGACCCGGAGATCGTCCGTGGCGGGCCGGGACCCCGGTGCCTCCGCGGCCGACACCTCCAGGGTGCACTCCCGCGCCGCCGCGTCGCCGAGACGGGCGCGCCTCCTGGCCAGCGGGGTCGCGAGCGCCGTCAGGGCGACGAAGACCGCGATGGCCAGCAGCACGATCGTCGCGCCGGGCGGGACGTCCTGGTAGTACGAGGTCACGGTGCCGGCCAGGGTCACCGCCGTACCGATGGCGACCGACAGCACGAACGTCACCTTGAAGGACCGGGAGATCTGCTGGGCGGCCGCGACCGGCACCACCATCAGCGCGCTGACCAGCAGCAGCCCGACGACCCGCATCGCCACGGTGACGGTCACCGCAGCGGTGACGGCGATCAGCAGGTTCAGCGCGCGCACCGGAAGCCCGGTGACCCGGGCGAACTCCTCGTCCTGGCTGACCGCGAACAGCTGCCGCCGCAGCCCCAGCGTCACCAGCAGCACGAAGGCGGCCAGCAGGCAGATCGCGGTGATGTCCTCGGGGGAGACGGTGGCCAGGGAGCCGAAGAGGTACGAGGTGAGGTTGGCGTTGGAGCCGGTGTCGGAGAGGTTGATCAGCAGCACGCCGCCCGCCATGCCGCCGTAGAACAGCATGGCCAGCGCGATGTCGCCGCGGGTGCGCCCGTACCAGCGGATCAGCTCCATCACCACGGCGCCCGCGACGGCGACGGCCGTGGCCATCCACACCGGGCTGGTGGAGAGCAGGAAGCCGAGGCCGACACCGGTCATCGCGATGTGCCCGATACCGTCGCCCATCAGGGCCTGGCGGCGCTGGACGAGGTAGACGCCGACGGAGGGGGCGATGACGCCGACCAGTACGGCGGCGAGCAGGGCCCGCTGCATGAAGGGAGGGTCGAGGAATTCCATGATCAGCTCAGCAGTCCCGTCCGGACGGGCTCGGAGGCCGCGTGGGGGTGTACGTGGTCGTGGCCGGGCAGGGCGTGCTGGCCCAGCGCCTTCGGGGGCGGCCCGTCGTGCATCACGCAGCCGTCGCGCAGCACGACCGCGCGGTCGATCAGCGGCTCCAGCGGGCCCAGCTCGTGCAGGACGAGCAGGACCGTGGCGCCGGCCGCGACCTGTTCGCGCAGGGTCGAGGCGAGGATCTCCTGGCTGGCCAGGTCGACGCCGGCCATCGGCTCGTCCATGATCAGCAGCTCCGGCTCGGCGGCCAGCGCACGGGCGATCAGCACCCGCTGGTGCTGTCCGCCGGAGAGCGCGCCCACCGAGTCCCTGGCCCGGTCGGCGAGGCCGACGAGCTCGATGGCCCGGTCGACGGCGGCCCGGTCCGCCTTGCGGAGCAGGCCCAGCCGCGCCCGGGACAGCCGCCCGGAGGAGACGACCTCGTGGATCGTGGCGGGGACGCCGCCGGCCGCCGTGGTGCGCTGGGGCACGTAGCCCACGCGCGCCCAGGAGCGGAAGCGGCGCAGCGGGGTGCCGAACAGTTCGACGGAGCCGCCGGTGAGCGGGACCTGGCCGATGGCGGAGCGCACGGCGGTCGACTTGCCCGAGCCGTTGGCGCCGAGCAGGGCGACGACCTCGCCGCGGCGGACGGTCAGGTCGATGCCGCGCAGCACCGGGCGCGCGCCGAGCGTGGCCGTGGCGCCCCGCAGGGCTATCACGGGGTCGGACGTGGTGCTTCCGGGCTCGGGCATGGACGCCTCCGATGCTGCTGTGGCGGGAGTTAGGGGGGTCACTTCGCGCCGAGCGCCTTCTGCAGGGCCGCGAGGTTGGCCCGCATGACCTCGGTGTAGTCGTCGCCCGCGGACTTGTCCGTGATTCCTTCGAGCGGGTCCAGGACGTCGGTCCTCAGGCCGGTGTCCCGGGCGAGGGTCTTCGCGGTCCGGTCGCTGGCGAGCGTCTCGAAGAACACGGTGGTGGCCTTGTCCTTCTTCGCGATGGTGTGGATCTCGTCGATCCGGGCGGGGCTGGGCTCGGCCTCGGGGTCGACGCCGGCGATGCCCTCCTGGACGAGGCCGTAGCGCTCGGCGAGGTGGCCGAAGGCGGAGTGGGTGGTGATGAAGGTCTTGGTGGCGGTGTTCCGCAGCCCGTCCTCGAACGCCTTGTCCAGGCCGTCGAGCTCGGTGACCAGGGCCCGGGTGTTCTTGCGGTAGTCCGCGGCGTGGTCCGGGTCGGCCTTCTCCAGGGACTTGCCGACGCCCTCGGCGACCTCGGCGTACTTCACCGGGTCCAGCCAGATGTGGGGATCGCCCCCGTGTTCGTCGCCGTGTTCGTGACCGTGGTCGTCGCCCTCGGCGCCGTGCTCGTGGTCGTGACCGTCGGCGTCGGCCCCGGTGCCGTGCTTCTCCGGCGTGGTGAGCTTCGCTGCGTCGACGGCGTCCTTCGCCCCGGCCTGCTCGATGGCGTCGTCCACGGCGGGCTGGATGCCCTTGAGGTACAGGATGTAGTCGGCGTCGGTGAGTCCGCCGATCTGCCGCGGGCTGAGCTCCAGGTCGTGCGGTTCGACGCCCGGCTTGGTCAGCGTGGTGACGGAGACGTGGTCGCCGCCTATGCGCTCGGCCAGGAACTGCATCGGGTAGAACGAGGCCACCACGTCCAGTTTGTCGCCGTTCTTGCGGTCCGCGGCGTCCGAGGAGGAGCAGGCGGTGAGGGCCGTGAGCCCGAGGACGACCGCTCCGGCGACGGCGGCGGTGGGTATGAGGCGGCTTACGTTCATGACAGTCATTTTCAACAAAACTGGAAACGATTGTCAACAAGCCCGATGAGATGACCATGTGACCGGACGTGGTGACCGGCCGTGCCGGTACCGATTTGATCGGAGGGGCGGGCCCGCCGGTAATCTGAGGTATTCGCCCACCGCCTCCCGAACACCACCCCCCACCGAGGCGCTTCGCGTCACCCTTGTCCGTTTTCGTCGTCGTAATGAAGAGAGCACCGTGGCCGCCGACAAGATCGACTCCATCGTCAGCCTGAGCAAGCGCCGTGGCTTCGTCTACCCCTGCAGCGAGATCTACGGAGGCCAGCGGGCCGCCTGGGACTACGGGCCGCTGGGCGTCGAGATGAAGGAGAACCTCAAGCGCCAGTGGTGGCGCTACATGGTCACCGCGCGCGAGGACGTGGTCGGCATCGACTCGTCGGTCATCCTGGCCCCCGAGGTCTGGGTCGCCTCCGGCCACGTCGCCACGTTCACCGACCCGCTGACCGAGTGCACCTCCTGCCACAAGCGCTTCCGCGCCGACCACCTGGAGGAGGCGTACGAGGAGAAGCACGGTCACGCGCCCGCCAACGGCCTGACCGAGCTCAACTGCCCCAACTGCGGCAACAAGGGCACCTTCACCGAGCCCAAGCAGTTCTCGGGCCTGCTCTCCACCCACCTCGGCCCCACCCAGGACTCCGGCTCGGTCGCCTACCTGCGTCCCGAGACCGCGCAGGGCATCTTCACCAACTTCGGCCAGGTCCTGCAGACCGCACGCAAGAAGCCGCCGTTCGGCATCGCCCAGATGGGCAAGTCCTTCCGCAACGAGATCACGCCGGGCAACTTCATCTTCCGCACCCGCGAGTTCGAGCAGATGGAGATGGAGTTCTTCGTCAAGCCGGGCGAGGACGAGGAGTGGCAGCAGTACTGGATGGACCAGCGCTGGAACTGGTACACGGACCTCGGCATGCGCGAGGAGAACATGCGCTGGTACGAGCACCCGAAGGAGAAGCTCTCCCACTACTCCAAGCGCACCGCCGACATCGAGTACCGCTTCCGCTTCGGCGGCAGCGAGTGGGGTGAGCTGGAGGGCGTCGCCAACCGCACGGACTACGACCTCAAGGCGCACTCCGAGGCATCGGGCACCGACCTGCTCTACTTCGACCAGGAGGCCGGCGAGCGCTGGACCCCCTACGTCATCGAGCCGGCGGCCGGTGTCGGGCGCGCGATGCTCGCCTTCCTCCTCGACGCCTACATCGAGGACGAGGCGCCCAACGCCAAGGGCGTCATGGAGAAGCGCACCGTGATGCGTCTCGACCCGCGCCTGGCGCCGGTCAAGGTCGCCGTCCTGCCGCTGTCGCGCAACCAGCAGCTGTCGCCGAAGGCCAAGGGCCTCGCGGCCGACCTGCGGAAGAACTGGAACATCGAGTTCGACGACGCGGGCGCCATCGGCCGCCGCTACCGCCGTCAGGACGAGATCGGCACCCCGTTCTGCGTCACCGTCGACTTCGACACCCTCGACGACAACGCGGTGACCGTGCGCGAGCGCGACACCATGAAGCAGGAGCGCGTCTCCCTGGACCAGATCCAGGCGTACCTCGCCGCCCGCCTCATCGGCTGCTGATCCACCGCACACGCACCACGTACGAAGCCCCGGTTCCCGCGCGGAGCCGGGGCTTCGGCGCGCCCGCACCCGCCTCCGCGCCTGGGCTCACGTCCGTGCCTGGGCTCACGCCCGCACCCGCGTCCGAGCCTGCGTCCGACCGGGCGAAAAACGGGTGCGACGACGGAGCGGGCCGGGGTACGGTGCCGCCATGTCTTCGTTCTTCCAGATCTACGAGTGAGAGCGCGGCGGGTCCGACCACCCGCCGCCCACCGGACTGAACCCAGGTCGCCCCAGACCTCACTTCGCACCATGAACGGGAGAACACCGTGGCCAAGAGCCGCAACAACCTCCTCGGCGTGGGCGGACAGCGCAAGAAGCTGTCCCGCGCCGACCAGCAGGGCGTGGGCTCCGCCCGCCTCACCGACCGCAAGGCGGCGGCCGACCAGAAGCAGGAGCTGCTGCGCAGGATGCGTGAACGCGCCCAGTCGGGCACGGCCCCCGCGTCGCCGGAGGCGCAGCCGGACACCGCGGACGCCTCCGCGCAGCCGGACGCCGCCGGACAGGACCCGGCGGACCGGGGCTGACGCCTCCGCACCACCCGTACGACCGTGGGCCCGGATCACTTGATGATCCGGGCCCACGCCCTTTGCGCGGCGTTCCGCTTGCCCGACGTTCCGGGTTCACGCCACCCGGCGGACTCTCAGGACCTGGAGTCCGCCGCGGTCCGGTCCCCGGCCGGGGAGGACTTCGGTTCCAGCCGCTCCGCGGTCCGGCGGGCCGTCTCCAGCGCCCGGGGCCCGCTGGTCAGCGCCCCCACCAGCAGCACGCACAGCCCGCATCCGCTGATGATCCACCAGGCGGGCCCGCTCGCGGCCGTGAAGGCGGTGGCGTACGCGGCGCCGCGCGGCGACCCGGTGCCCGCCACCCCCGCCGCCAGCACCGCGCCGATCACGGCGACCCCGAGCGTCCCGCCGATCTGCCGGCTGGTCGAGGCGACCGCGGCCGCCACCCCGGCCTGTGCTCGCGGCATCCCGGAGACGGCGGTGTTGGTGATCGGCGCGTTCACCATGCCGAAGCCGAGCCCGAACAGCACGAAGCCGGTGAACAGCAGGGCGTCGTCCGTCTCCGCGTCGAGCACGGCGAACAGCACCCCGGACGCCGTCATGGCCACGCCCGCCACGAGCAGCGGCAGCCGGGGCCCGCGGCTGCCGACGAGCCGCCCCGAGAGCGGCGCGCAGACGAAGGTGAGGGCCGCCATCGGCAGCATGTACAGACCGGCGTGCAGGGCGCTCAGCCCGCGCACGTTCTGCAGGTACAGGGTGTTGAGGAAGAGGAACCCGCTCAGCGCGGCGAACGAGCAGACCGCGATGGCGGTGGCGCCGCTGAACGGGACGCTGTGGAAGAACCGCAGGTCGATGAGGGGTTCGGCGCGCCGGGGCTCGTACAGCAGCAGTCCGGCGAGCGAGCCCGCGGCGAGCGCGGCGAAGACCAGGATGCGGGCCGAGGTCCAGCCCGCCGAGGGCGCCTCGATGATCGCGTACGTCAGCGAGCCGAGCAGTCCGATCACCAGCAGCTGCCCCACCGGGTCGGGGCGGCGCGGACGCGGGGCGCGGGACTCCGGGACGTAGCGCCAGGTGAGCAGGAACGCGACGATCCCGACCGGCAGATTGACCCAGAAGATTGACCGCCAGCCGACCGAGTCCACCAGCAGACCGCCGACCAGCGGCCCCGCGGCCATGGAGATGCCGACGACACCGCCCCACACCCCGATGGCCCGGGCCCGCTCGCGCGGGTCGGTGAAGGTGTTGGTGATGATCGACATCGCGACGGGGTTGAGCATCGAGCCGCCCACCGCCTGCACCATCCGGAACGCCACCAGCGACTCCAGGTTCGGCGCCAGCGAGCAGAGCAGCGAACCCAGGGTGAACAGGACGAGCCCGGCCCGGAAGACCTTCCGGCGCCCGATCCGGTCGGCGGTGGAGCCCGCGAGCATCAGCAGCGAGGCCAGGACGAGGGTGTAGGCGTCGATCGTCCACTGCATGCCCGCGACGGTGGCGTGCAGCTCCTTCTGCATGGCGGGCAGGGCGACATTGAGCACGGTGTTGTCGAGGCTGACGATCAGCAGGCTCATGCAGCAGATCGCCAGTACCAACTGCCGTCGGCGGGGGCTCAACTCAGGCATACATGGATAGTACGTTTAACTAACGAACTCCGCCGGTGGGACGCGTCGCCCGGTACGCGACAATGGAGCAATGACCACGCTCGCCCCCTCGCTCCCGCAGCTCCGGATCGGCCCGCACACGGTGCAGCCGCCCGTGGTGCTGGCCCCCATGGCCGGCATCACCAACGCCCCCTTCCGCACCCTGTGCCGGGAGTTCTCCGGCGGCAAGGGGCTGTTCGTCAGCGAGATGATCACCACGCGGGCGCTGGTCGAACGCAACGAGAAGACCATGCAGCTCATCCACTTCGACGCGAGCGAGACCCCGCGTTCGATCCAGCTGTACGGAGTGGATCCGGTCACCGTCGGCAAGGCCGTCCGGATGATCGTCGACGAGGACCTCGCCGACCACATCGACCTGAACTTCGGCTGCCCGGTCCCCAAGGTGACCCGCAAGGGCGGCGGCTCGGCCCTCCCGTACAAGCGGCCGCTGCTGCGCGCGATCCTCAACCAGGCGGTCTCCAACGCGGGCGACCTGCCGGTCACCATCAAGATGCGCAAGGGCATCGACGACGACCACACCACCTACCTGGACGCGGGCCGGATCGCGGTCGAGGAGGGCGTCACGGCCGTCGCCCTGCACGGCAGGACGGCCGCCCAGCACTACGGCGGGACCGCCGACTGGGACGCCATCGCCCGCCTCAAGGAGCACGTCCCGGAGATTCCCGTCCTCGGGAACGGCGACATCTGGTGCGCGGACGACGCGCTGCGGATGATGCGCGAGACCGGTTGTGACGGCGTGGTCGTGGGGCGCGGCTGCCTGGGCCGGCCCTGGCTCTTCGGCGACCTGGTGAACGCCTTCGAGGGCCCGGGGGCGGCGTCCGGCCCGGACGCGCCCCGTACCGGCGCGGCACCGGGGCTGCGCGAGGTCGCCGACGTCATGGTGCGGCACGCGACGCTGCTGGGCGAGTGGATCGGCGACGAGGCGCGGGGCGTGATCGACTTCCGCAAGCACGTGGCCTGGTACCTCAAGGGCTTCTCGGTCGGCTCCGAGATGCGCAAGAAGCTCGCGGTCACCTCCTCGCTGGAGGAGCTGGCCGGGCAGCTCGCGGAGCTGGACCTGGACCAGCCGTGGCCGGACGGCGCGGACGGGCCGCGCGGGCGCACCTCGGGCAACAACCGCGTGGTGCTGCCGGACGGCTGGCTGAAGGACCCGTACGACTGCGCGGGCGTCAGCCCGGACGCGGAACTGGACACCTCGGGCGGCTGAGGCTCCTGGGGCGGCTGAGGCTCAGTCGAGGCTGAGGACGGCCGGGAGACGGCTGGGAGACGGCCGGTCCCGGCTGGGATCGGCTGAGATCGGCCGGGCCCCGACTGAGGCTGGTCGGGACCGGCCGAGACCGGGCCGGGAGGCAGTGTGCGGCAACGTCTCCCGAGCCTCTTCCTCCGGACCTTCTCCGGGCCTTCTCCGGGCCTTCTCCGGGCCTCCTTCTCCGGACCTTCTCCGAGCTCCCTCCGGGCCTTCTCCGGCCCCTCTGGGCACGCGGCGCCCTGGGCACCGCGTGCCTCTTCTTTTGCCCCGCTCATCTGAGCGCTTAATTCGGCTGGATTCGGCGATGGTTCGGTCCGAACGTGGCCCGAACCCGTCGGGAATGAGCATCGCACCCTGGAATCCCTCACGCTCGGCTCATTTCTGGTGATCGTTGCGTGACCTCCGCCTGTCGATCAGGCGTCCGGATGGTGACATCTGAGCATCGCCCGTAGAGTGATTCTCGCCACCCTGAGGGCTTCATTGCTCAGATGAGCGCAATTTTGAGAGCTGCATTTCTCAAATGATGGCACTGGGTGCCAGGAGGTCTCACTTTGATCGATCGACGCTTCCACTGCGTACAGTGATCAATATGCGGGAGATCGGTGACGTCACGCGTTCATGCATTCAAGAGTTGAATGCATGTCGCCGATCAGGAGGAAGATCGCGTCACTTTCGATCTGCTGGCGGACGGGTGGTTGAGACCTCATGACGCGCAAGTGGACGTACCCAGACACCTTCGATCTGGGTATGTTCCTCGCCGTCAGGGCAGCCACCGCGTCTTCGAGGAGTCGAGACCCGTGTCGGAAAACAAAGATCCCCAGGTAACCATCCCGGAGACCCAGGGCCAGAAGTTCGTCTACGACTTCACCGAGGGCAACAAGGATCTGAAGGATCTCCTCGGCGGCAAGGGCGCGAACCTCGCCGAGATGACCAACCTCGGTCTCCCCGTCCCTCCGGGCTTCACCATCACCACCGAGGCCTGCAAGGTCTACCTGGAGAGCGGCGTGGAGCCGGCGGAGCTGCGCGACGAGGTCAGCGCGCACCTCGACGCCCTCGAGACGCGGATGGGCAAGAGGCTCGGCCAGGCCGACGACCCGCTGCTGGTCTCGGTCCGCTCCGGCGCCAAGTTCTCGATGCCCGGCATGATGGACACGGTCCTCAACATCGGCCTCTCGGACGAGTCCGTGGCCGGTCTCGCCACGCAGGCCGGTGACGAGCGGTTCGCCTGGGACTCCTACCGCCGGCTCATCCAGATGTTCGGCAAGACCGTCCTCGGCGTCGACGGCGAGCTCTTCGAGGAGGCGCTGGAGGCGGCGAAGGAGGCCAAGGGCGTCACGGTCGACGTCGACCTGGACGCGGCCGACCTCAAGAAGCTGGTCGAGCAGTTCAAGAAGATCGTGACGCGGGACGCCGGGCGCGACTTCCCGCAGGACCCGCGCGAGCAGATGGACCTGGCCATAAAGGCGGTCTTCGACTCGTGGAACACCGACCGGGCCAAGCTCTACCGCCGCCAGGAGCGCATCCCCGGCGACCTCGGCACCGCCGTCAACGTCTGCTCGATGGTCTTCGGCAACCTCGGCCCCGACTCCGGCACCGGTGTCGCCTTCACCCGTGACCCGGCCAGCGGCCACCAGGGCGTCTACGGCGACTACCTGCAGAACGCGCAGGGCGAGGACGTCGTCGCCGGCATCCGCAACACCATGCCGCTCGCCGAGCTGGAGTCGATCGACAAGAAGTCGTACGACCAGCTGATGCAGATCATGGAAACCCTCGAGACGCACTACAAGGACCTGTGCGACATCGAGTTCACCATCGAGCGCGGTCGGCTGTGGATGCTCCAGACCCGGGTCGGCAAGCGCACCGCCGGTGCCGCCTTCCGGATCGCCACCCAGCTCGTCGACCAGGGCCTGATCGACGAGGCCGAGGCGCTCCAGCGGGTCAACGGGGCGCAGCTGGCGCAGCTGATGTTCCCGCGCTTCGACGAGGACGCGAAAACGGAGCTGCTGGGCCGGGGCATCGCCGCCTCGCCGGGCGCCGCCGTCGGCAAGGCCGTCTTCGACTCGTACACCGCGGTCAAGTGGTCCCGCTCCGGCGAGAAGGTCATCCTGATCCGCCGCGAGACCAACCCCGACGACCTCGACGGCATGATCGCGGCCGAGGGCATCCTGACCTCGCGCGGCGGCAAGACCTCGCACGCCGCCGTCGTGGCGCGCGGCATGGGCAAGACCTGTGTCTGCGGCGCCGAGGACCTGGAGGTCGACACCAAGCGCCGCCGGATGACGGTGGGCGGCCGGGTCATCGAGGAGGGCGACGTCGTCTCCATCGACGGCTCCACCGGCAAGGTGTACCTCGGTGAGGTCCCCGTCGTGCCGTCCCCGGTCGTCGAGTACTTCGAGGGCCGGATGCACGCGGGCGCCGACGACGCCGACGAGCTGGTCGCCGCCGTGCACCGGATCATGGCGTACGCGGACCGGGTGCGCCGGCTGCGGGTGCGGGCCAACGCCGACAACGCCGAGGACGCGCTGCGGGCCCGTCGCTTCGGCGCCCAGGGCATCGGCCTGTGCCGCACCGAGCACATGTTCCTCGGCGAGCGCCGCGAGTTGGTCGAGAAGCTGATCCTCGCGGACACCGACGTCGAGCGCGAGGCGGCGCTGGACGAGCTGCTCCCGCTCCAGAAGGCCGACTTCATCGAGCTGTTCGAGGCGATGGACGGGCTGCCCGTCACCGTGCGGCTGCTCGACCCGCCGCTGCACGAGTTCCTGCCGGACATCACGGAGCTGTCGGTGCGCGTCGCGCTCGCCGAGTCCCGCAAGGACGCCAACGAGAACGACCTGCGCCTGCTCCAGGCCGTGCACAAGCTGCACGAGCAGAACCCCATGCTGGGCCTGCGCGGCGTGCGCCTCGGCCTCGTCATCCCCGGCCTGTTCGCCATGCAGGTGCGGGCGATCGCCGAGGCCGCGGCCGAGCGGAAGAACGCCAAGGGCGACCCGCGCGCCGAGATCATGATCCCGCTCGTCGGCACGGTCCAGGAGCTGGAGATCGTCCGCGAGGAGGCCGACCAGGTCATCGCCGAGGTCGAGGCCGCCACCGGCACCCGGCTGAAGCTCACCATCGGCACGATGATCGAGCTGCCGCGCGCCGCGCTGACCGCCGGTCAGATCGCCGAGGCCGCGCAGTTCTTCTCCTTCGGCACGAACGACCTGACCCAGACGGTGTGGGGCTTCTCCCGCGACGACGTGGAGGCCTCGTTCTTCACCGCGTACCTGGAGAAGGGCATCTTCGGGGTGTCGCCGTTCGAGACCATCGACAAGGACGGCGTCGGCTCGCTGGTCCGCAGCGCCGTCGCGGCCGGCCGGGCCACCCGCCCGGACCTGAAGCTCGGGGTCTGCGGCGAGCACGGCGGCGACCCGGAGTCGGTGCACTTCTTCCACGAGGCGGGTCTGGACTACGTGTCCTGCTCCCCGTTCCGCATCCCCGTCGCCCGCCTCGAGGCGGGCCGGGCGGCGGCGGAATCGCAGGGCAGCGACAGCCGCTGACCCGACACCGCGGTCCCTGACCCGGAGCCCCGCCGGAACGCCGCCCTCACCGGCCCGGCGGCGGCTCCGGAACCCCGGAGGCGGCGACACCCTGTGCGGGGGTGTCGCCGCCTCGCTTTGTCCCGGGGCAATGCCTGTTCGGCGGTCGGCCTTTTCCCCGTCCATTCCCGGGGTTCGTTCAATCGTCGGCTCGTTCAATCACTGATTCGTTCAATGCGCAAAGACATGGGCGGGAAGGGGCCGGGACGCGGTCCATGGATCCCCACCCATGGACCGCCCCGGGGTTACCCCCGCCGGGTACGGAGCCGCACCGTCGCGCACCGCCGCCGAACGAGCAAAACCCCCCACGGCCTTCACTCGCTCTTCCGGTGGCTCCGGATACGCACCCGACGTCGTACAGCTTTTCGGGTGACATGCCCCGGGGGCGAGGCGTTTCACCTGTGGCCGAAACCCCGTGGTGACGTGCTGTTACGGGTCGCATACCCTTGGGTGGGGGGTAATTGCAGGTGCAACAAGTGGGGGCCCGGTGCTGCGTATCCATATGTCCGGAGTGGACCTTTCCAAGGTGCGGATGGCCACCCGGCCGGACGCCCTGTGGGAAACCATTCTGAGTTTTCACCGGTTGCGGGACCGTCGCGGTTCCGCGGTGTTCGGGAAATGGCGCACGGAAACCCGGCCCCGGCTGAGTGGTGAAGTACGCCTGCTGGCCGCCATGATTCCACCCCGCGGCTATTTCCCGGATTTCCTGACGCCTTCTCAGGAAGGCAGTGAGCCCTACGGCATCGACGCCGGAATGGAGGCCCTGCGCGGCACGCCGCCCGCCCGGGTCCGCGCCGAGCTCGCCCTGTTATCCGCCGAACGCCGCGACGCGGCCCGCTGGCCGGGCGGTGACGACGGGGAGCTCGCCCGGCTCGTCCGCGCCCTGCGCGGCTACCACCGCGCCGCGATCGAGCCGTACTGGCCGCACATCCGGGCCAGCGTCGAGGCCGACCGCGCCATACGCGGCCGCGCGCTCCTGGACGGCGGCGCGCACGAACTGCTCGCCTCCCTGCCGCCCATGATCCGCTGGCGGGCGCCCGTGCTGGAGGCGGACTACCCGGTGGACCGGGAGATCCGGCTGGACGGGCGGGGGCTGCTGCTCCAGCCCTCCTACTTCTGCCGCGTCACCCCGGTCGTCTACCGCGACCCGCGGCTCCCACCGGTCCTCGTCTACCCCGTCACCCACTCCCGGGCCCCCGTCTTCGCCGAGCCCGAGCCCGGCCCCTGGCTCGGCAGGCTCCTCGGAAACACCCGCTCCACCGTCCTGAACGCCATCGGCAACGGCTGCACGACCAGCGAGCTGGCCCTGCGCGCCGGAGTCTCCCTCGCCTCGGCGAGCCAGCACGCCTGTGTGCTGCGCGAGGCGGGCTTGATCCACACCATGCGGCACGGCGGCTCGGTCCTGCACACGCTGACCCCGCTGGGCGGATCACTGCTCCGGGGCGGCGCCCCGCTCGCCATGTCCTGAGCCGCACGGCCGGGCCCGCGGCGGGAACGGGGCCTCGCGGCTGGAACGGGGGCCGTGGCCCTGTGGTCGTACGGCCCGGTCCGTGGCCTCGCGGTCGGAGCCGAACCCGTGGCCCTGCGGCCGGGCCCCGGTCGGACCCGTCGGCCCGTGGCGAAAAAACTTCTGCGGATTTTCTTCGCCGACGGCGATGAGTTCCGGGAAGCCCGGCCGTCTACCTGTCGTACACGCTCGAACAACAGTGTTCCGGGCAACAACAGAGAGCGAAGCGGCCATGTCTCGGATGATCTTCGTCAACCTGCCGGTCAAGGACCTCGAAGCGACCAAGTCCTTCTTCGGCAAGCTGGGCTTCTCGTGCAACCCGCAGTTCAGCGACGAGCGCACCGCGTGCCTCGTCATCAGCGACACCATCTTCGCGATGCTCCTCTCCGAGCCGCGCTTCAAGGAGTTCACCGAGAAGGAGATCGCCGACTCCTCGAAGTCCGCCGAGGTGATCCTCGCCCTGAGCGCCGAGAGCCGCGAGGAGGTGGACCGGCTGGTCGACACCGCCCTCGCCTCCGGCGGCTCGCCCGCCAACGAGACGATGGACTACGGCCACATGTACGGCCGTTCCTTCCAGGACCCGAACCACCACATCTGGGAGGTCATGTGGATGGACCCGGCCGCCGTCGAGGCCCAGGGCTGAGGCCGACGGGGGACCGGGTCTCAGGAGGAGAGACCCGGATACGTCACCCCCGTGAGCTGCTCGGACGCCACCCAGAGCCGCTCGCTCGCCACGTCGTCCAGCGTCCAGCCCGCCCGCCGTGACGGGGCCGGCGCACCGCGCCAGCCCAGCAGACCCGGCCCGGTGAACGAATCGGGGGACGCGCCGGGCGCGGTGGCCGCGTACAGCGTGGGCAGCGCACCCATGGACGCGGGCTGGGCGATGAGCCGGTTGCCGAACCCGAACACCCGCTCCACCGCCCTGCGGTTCTCCATCCGGGCGGCGGCGGTCTGCAGGTTGGTCGACGCGTATCCCGGGTGCGCGGCGGCGGCCACCAGGCCCGATCCGGCCCTCGCGAGCCGCCGGGCCAGCTCGTGCACGAAGAGCAGATTGGCCGTCTTCGAACGGGCGTAGGCGATCCAACGGCGGTAGTTCCGCTCGCTGTTGAGGTCCCCCATGTCGATGTTCGACAGGGCGTGCAGCCCGCTGGAGACGCTCACCACCCGCGCCCCGGGCGTGTCGAGAAGCCTCGGCAGCAGCAGTCCGGTCAGGGCGAAGTGCCCGAGGTGGTTGACGCCGAACTGCCGCTCGAAGCCGTCGGCCGTCTTCCCGTACGGGAGGGCCATCACGCCCGCGTTGTTGATCAGCAGGTCGATCCGCTCGGGCACGCGCTTCGCGGCGAACTCGCGCACGGAGGCCAGATCGGCCAGGTCGAGCGGTACGAACTCCACGTCCGCGCCGGTCACGGCTGTCCGGATGCGTGATTCGGCCGCCTTGCCGCGCGCCTCGTCGCGGCAGGCGAGCAGCACCCGCGCGCCGCACCGGGCCAGCTCCCGCGCGGTGCACAGGCCGAGCCCGCTGTTGGCTCCGGTGACCACGGCCGTGCGACCGCTCTGGTCCGGGATGTCGCTCGCGTTCCAGCCCTTCCTCATGGCCCAAGCGTACGGTGGCGGGGGCCCGGCCGGACCGGTGCGGTCCGGGGCTCGCGACCGGTGGCGACCGCGCGGAACGGGACGGACGGGCGTGCGGCGCGTGCGACGCGCCGGGTGGGTGGTGCGCCGGGCGGACGGCGCGGGCGGGGGTGCGCCGGGTGGACGGCGCGGGCGGGGGTGCGCCGGGCGGACGGCGGGGCGCAAGTCCGGGAACCTCAGAACCTGCTCAACTTTCCCGCTGTGCGGCCGAAGTGGTTGGACGGGGCACGTATCGCGTCCATAAGGTCGCGCTCATGCCCGACATAACGCTCACCGCTCTGATCGTCCTCTGCCTCGCCGCCGCCGCGGCCGGCTGGATCGACGCGGTGGTGGGCGGCGGCGGGCTGCTCCTGCTGCCCGCGCTGCTCCTGGGCCTGCCCCAGGTGCCCGCCGCGCAGGTGCTGGGCACGAACAAGGCGGTCGCCATCGTCGGCACGTCGGGCGCCGCCGTGACGTACGTGCGCAAGGCGCCGGTCAAGGTCGGGACGGCCCTGCGGATCGGGCTCGCGGCCCTGGCCGGGTCGATGGCCGGGGCGTTCTTCGCCGCCGGGATCAGCAGCGACGTGCTCCGCCCCGTGATCATGGTGGTGCTGCTGGCCGTCGCGGCGTTCGTGCTGCTGCGGCCCTCGTTCGGCAGGACCGCGGACGACGACGCGCGGCGCGAGGCCGGCCGGGGCCGTACCGTCGCCGCCATCGTGCTGGTCGGCGGCGGGATCGGCTTCTACGACGGACTGTTCGGGCCGGGCACGGGCACCTTCCTGGTGCTGGCGCTGACCGCGGTGCTCCACCTCGACCTGGTGAACGCGTCCGCCACCGCCAAGATCGTCAACGTCTGCACCAACGCGGGCGCGCTGGCGATGTTCGCGTACCAGGGCAGCGTGCTGTGGCAACTGGCGGCGCTGATGGCGGTGTTCAACCTGGCGGGCGGGCTCGTCGGGGCGCGGATGGCGCTCAGCAGGGGCAGCGGCTTCGTCCGCGGCGTGCTGCTGGTCGTGGTGTTCTCGCTGGTCGCGAAGCTGGCGTTCGACCAGTGGGCGGGCTGAGGGTCCACCGGGCGGGCGCCCGTCCGTAAACCACCGGACCGGCTCCGGACGGGCGCCCGGCTGTGAACCACCGGACCGGTTCCGCACCGCCTCCCTGCCGCGGACCGCCGGACGGACTTCGGGCGACGGTGCTCAGCGCACGGCGGTCAGATGCGCGTACGCGACCACGTTGCCCTCGTACCCCGTCTCCTCCGAGAAGCCTCCGCCGCAGGTGATCATCCGCAGCGAGGCGTAGGGCGCGGCGCCGTACACCCGCTTGTCGGGGAAGTCGTCGTTCTCGTAGACCTCGATCGCGTCGAGCGAGAAGACGGCGGTGCGGCCGTCCTTGCGGACCACCTCGACCGTGCTGCCCTTCTGCAGGGCGCCCAGGTCGTAGAAGACCGACCTCCCCTGCGCGTTGTCGACGTGACCGGCGACGATCGCGCTGCCCAGGGAGCCCGGGGGAGTGCCGTCGCGGTACCAGCCGACGACGTTGCGGTTCCCGGCCGGCGGCACGTCGAGGCTGCCGTCGGCGCCGAGCCCGAGGCGCATCACCGGGGCGTCGACCCGGATGCTCGGGATGCGCAGGCGCACGGGCTCCGAGGGGCGCAGCGGCTGGGCGAGCGGCGAACCCGGCTGGAGCTCCGGCCCGCCCGCGAAGCCCTGGGCGGGGGTCGGCCCGGGCGGCACCAACTGGGTGCCGGAGCCGTTCCGGATCAGCCAGACACCGACCAGCGCGGCGATGACCAGCAGCCAGCCCTTGGCCTTCTGGGACACGGTCGTCCTCCGGGTGACGGAAACGGGAAAGGTCCCGCCCCGGCGGCACGGGGCCACCGGGACGGAACATGGGGCGGTACGGGGACGTGAATCCGTCTCCGTCAGCCGGCTCCCTGCGTGCCGCTCGCCCGGCGACGCAGGAGCCAGGCTCCGCCGACGGCGGTCACGGCGAGAACGCCGGCGCCCGCCGCGATCTGGGTGGTGTCGGACCGGACGCTGCCGCCGACTCCTGTTTTGACGTGCCCGGTCGGGCCGGTCGGGGACCAGTGGCTGGACGAGGAGCCGTCGGGCTTCGCCGGGTCCTCCTCGTCGGAAGGCCCCCAGCTCTCACGGCCGGACGACGAGGAGCTGTCGTGCCCGCCCGACTCCTCGTCCGCTTTATCTCCCTTGCCTTCCTTGTCTTCTTTGTCTTCCTTGTCTTCCTTCTCCGTCTTCTCGTCGCGGCCTCCCGCGCTCTCCTCGTCCCCGGAGGCGTTGTCGTGCACCCCCGGCAGACCGAGCCCGGAGAAGGCGTCGAAGCCGCCCGCGGAGTCGAGCAGCGAGGGTGCGTCGAGCCCGGAGAGCGCGTCGAGCCCGAACTGGGCGTCCGTGCCCGGCCCGGCGACCGCCCCGTCCGCGCCCCCCTCCTCGGCGGGCCGGGTCACCGGCTCTTCGGCGGTCCGGGACAGGGCGCTCGTCGAGCCGGTCCGCAGCGCCTCGGTGTCACCTGCGTACGCGGTCGGACCGGCGGCGAAGAGGCCGAGCGCGGCTATGGCGACCGCCGAGGCGGCGGTACCGGTCACTGGGCGGACAGGACGCATGGTGGGGTTCCTCCGGCGATGGGGGCGAGTCGGTGGGTCCTGGCTCCGAGCTAACGGGCGGGTCGCCGTCCATGCCTGCTGACACCAAGTCAGCTTTCACCCGATCGGACCGGCGCGGCAGCCTTGCCAGAACGTGATCGTGCAGGTCATGGCGGTAATCGACGGTGGTGGGAGGGGGTTTGTGCCGCCCGGCGCCGATCGGGTGACGATCCCCCCAAGGGGAGTGATGTACATCACATGCATGAGGGTGCGGGAGGCGGGCACACGTCTGACACCCCCCACGGGACGGTGCAGCAGGGCCGCCCCCGGCCGCCGCCCCCATCGGGACCGTCCCCCCAGGACCCGGTGGGGGCGGAGCCGTTCCCGGGGCGACGGGGGAAGTCGTGCCGCAACGGTCCGGGCCGCGCACTCTCCGTAACGGCAATGGTCTTTTGCTGCGGCGGCGTTTCGTCCGCGTGGCGACCTCCAGGAAGCCACGGAATCGGCTGCCGGAGACGATCGGGTGGGAGAGGCAACCCCCGTGTCCGGTCCCGGCGCGGTCGCCCGACCGCGCCGGGACGGGGTGTGTCAGACGGTGTCCCACCGCACACCGGCGTACACCCGCCCGATCCGCGCCATCAGCTCCTCGTCCACCGCGAACTCCGTGTCGTCGATCCGCCGGACCGGCGCGATGCCCTGCGAGTTGGTGAGGAACGCCGACCGGAACGCGCCCAGCCCGCCCAGCGTCACCGGCCGCCGCACGGACCCCAGCCCCGCACCGGGCAGGTCCTGCTCCAGCAGCGCCATGGTGATGCCGAGCAGACAGGGCGCGTCGGGCCACACCACCGAAGTGCCGTCCCAGAAGCCGACGTTGGTGATCGCCCCCTCCGTCACCGTGCCGTCCGGCGCGGTCAGCAGGGCCTCGTCGAAACCGGCGCGGGCGGCCAGCCGCGCGTAGTACGTCTGGCCGAACTCCCCGGGGCGCTTGATGTGCGGCGCGGTGCGGACGTACGGGACGGACATCAGGGCGTGCGGTTCGGCGGACTTCCGGGCCGGCCCGCGCACCGTCACCATGACGGTGGTCTCCGCGTCGCCCGGCGGCAGGAAGCCGTGCACCCGGACCGAGGCGTCCCGCACCCCGGCACCGTCCAGCGCGTGCCGGACCAGCCCGCGGACCCGCTCCCCGTCCAGCGGACGTTCGAACAGCTCCCGGTTCGCGGCGTCCAGCCGGGCCAGATGCAGCGCGAGACCGCGCGCCTTCCCGTCCCTGACCTGCATGGCGGTGAAATGGCCGTAGCCGAGGAAGGCCGGAATCCGAAGATCCTCCTCGGTGGCCGGACGCCCGTCGAACTCGGCGTACGGGAAGGGCGGGGGCGAGGATGGGGGAGTCGTCATGCCTCCACCGTAGAGCCGGGGCCGGGACCGGCCGGGGCGGTTCGCGGGGCGCGCACGGGGTCAGGAACACGGTGGTTCGTCGGGCGTGCCCTCGGGCAGCAGCTCGCGTTCGGCGGCGGTGTAGTCCCGCCCCGCAGCGTCGCAGAGCGCCCGGAACTGCGCCTCGGGCCGCAGGTCGAAGCTCTGTTTCACGCCCTTCGACTCGACGGTCAGACGGTGTCCGTCGAGGTGGAGCAAGCCCGGTGGCACCGGCATCGACATGTTGTTCCCACTCTCCTCCGGGTCGATGAAGTGGAGGCGCTTGTCACGAAAGGCGACCACGCGCCCGTCCGCTGTCAGACCGGCGAGCTGGTCCTCCGTCTTCCACGACACGGGGGGTGCGACCGGCTTCGCGCTCGATACGTCCCAGACCCGCGCCCGGGTATCGGTGTTGACGACCGCGAGGTGCGTGCCCGCCGGGTCGAAGGCGAACGACGCGGGGTACCGGGCGCCGGGCGGCGCCGTGGTGACGGGCATTCCGCGCAGGGGTGCGGTCACGAGCCGGGAGCCGCGCAGGTCCCACAGCAGGACCGCGTTGCGCCCGATGGTGGAACCGAACGTCGCCGTCGCGACCTGCCCGGGGTGCTTCGGCCTCGCGGCGAGCTGGATGTCCCCGAAGTGGACGTCCCCGCTGTCGCCGTCACGCGTGTCCCGGTGGATCGAGAAGGGGCGCGTCGTCACCTTCCCGGTGGCGGTGTCCACGCGGGCCAGCCGGGCATCGGTGGAGACGACGGCGATCTCGCTGCCGCCGACGCCGACCACGGCCTTGACCCGGTCGAAGTCCGGCAGTGCGTCGTTCAGGGGGGTGGACCGTGACCCGGTGCCGTCCACCGGGTAGGAACGGAGGAGCCGACCGCTCTTCCCCCACACCACCAGTCGGCGGGAGTCGGCGGTCCACACCGCTGTCCAGTCCTCCGACCGGACCGGGCGGGGGAGGCGGAAGGAACGCATCCGCTTGCGGCGGGAAGTGTCCAGGACGTGGATCCGGCCACTCGCCACCCGGGCGAGGAGCCTTCCGTCCGGAGACAGCGTCTCCACGCTTTCGTCCAGCCGACCGGGGCGGAAGCGCTCGCCGCCGACCGGTTCGGCCCGTGCTTCCAGCAGGGTCGACCCCAGGACCGCCAGGACCGTCGGCCCTTCTCCCTCCCCCGGGACGACGGCGATCTCCGGCCAGTTCCCGAAGCCGGCACTGGGAAGGCGCGTGTAGTACGTGCGGCCACCGCGCACATCGAGCAGAAGGAGCTCCACGTACTCCAGCTCCGCCCCCGTGCCCGGTTCGACGGTCACCATGTCGTAGGTGTAACGCTCGGTGGCGTCGTACTGGAAGGAGCTGGGCGCCTCGTACGTGCGCCCCGGCATCCGGCCGAGTTCCAGTGCCTTTCCGGGTTCGCCCTTCTCGGGGGCGACGAGGTTTCCGCCCTCCCGGAACCTCGCGAACCCCGAAGCGGTCACGCTCCTGGAATACAGCAGACGCCCGGACGAGAGGTCCCGCACGTCCACGGTTCCCTCGCCCTCCCCGAAAGCAGGAACGACCGCCACGGAGTCCGCGTCGGAGGTGAACGCCACATCGCCCAGGCTCTTCTCCAACGCAATCCGGTGGGTCGTCCCCGACCCGTCGTCGAGGTCGGTCCCCCATACGTCCACGAGGGCCTTGCTGCACCGGTTCCCGGCGGTGACGCACCCTTCGGCGGGGATGATCCCCAGGAGGAGCCGTCTGCTGTCGCTGCTGAAGTCCAGCCTCGTGTCCATGCCCCCTCGGAGTTCGTAGGGGCCGCTCGTCAGGACCGCGGGGCGCTTTGCGTCGTCCCCCTCCGTCCGCCACAGGCGGACGTCCCCCGTGGGGACGGCGGCTGCGACGAAGCGCCCGTCGGGGCTCGTCGCCACCCGCAGACTGCCCGCGGGGACACCACCGAGTTCCTGCGCGCGACGCTTCCCGCCCGGAGCGCCGGTGACCACGGTCAGCGCCGACTGATCGCCCGACACCTCCGATTCCACCACCAGCACCCGGCCGTCGTCGCTCGCGGTCAGACTGTCGATCCTGCCGCTCCACAGGGACGGCTGGGAACCCGTGACGTACTGCCCCCGCACGTACTGGTTCATCAGCGCCTGCCGGCTCTGCGGGGTGTCCGCCGCGTGCCACGCCGCCAGGGCCAACTGCAGTGCCGTGCCAGGGTCGTTGGGCGGACGCTCCTCCGCTGTCCGGGCGAGGAGGCCGGCCGCCTGGGTGCGCAGCTGCCGCTCGGTCTCCCGGAGGCTCCGGTACGTGGTGAACACCAGGACGACCGCGAGGGCGGTCAGCGCGGCCAGCCCCGCAAAGGCGGCCTGCCGCAGCCGGGTGCCGCGCTGCGCGTGCCGCCTGCTGAGGCGGACGTACTCCCGCTCGGCCGCCGGGATGTCGTCCGGCTCGGGGTGCTCGGCCAGCCGGCGTTCCGCCTCGGCCAGGTCCGTGCCGCCGAGGAGGCGCGCGGGCTCGCGCTGCTGGGACCGCCAGCGGTCCAGGTCGGCGCGCACCTGTTCCTGCCAGCGGCGGAAGTCGCGGGACTCGGTGAGCCAGCCCCGGAGGAGGGGCCAGTGGACGGTCAGGGCCTCGTGCGCCAGGTCGACGATCTCCTCGTGCCCGTCGCCGCCCGGCGCGTGGGAGAGGACGACGAGCTTGTCCGGGGCGAGTTTGCGCGCGAGCGCGACGAGTTCCGGGGCGAGGTCGGTCGTACGGGTCGGCCTGCGGGTGAAGGTGTCACCGTCCCCGGGGCGGGCGAGCTGGACGAAGAGCCGCCGGGCGAGGCCCCGTTCGGACTCCGGCAGTTTCTCGTGGGCGTCGTCGGCGGAGCCGACCAGCGCGCCGGCGACGCCGCCCAGTGCGTCGTACGCCGCGTGCGTGAGCATGGCCCGGCTGCGCCGCCGCCACAGCTCGGTCAGCGCGAACTGGACCAGCGGCATGCGGCCGGGCTCGTCGCCCGCGTCCGCGACGATCCGCTCCGGCAGGCCCGCCTCGAACCACAGCCCGGGCACGGCGTCGACCGGTGCGGTCACCGCCCGCCCCAGGTCCTCCGGGGTGAGCGGCGCGAGGAACCGGACGGCCTCGCTGACGAGGTCGGAGGTGTCGGCCGTGATCAGCGCGTCGAGGGACCCGGGCCGTGCCGTCGCGACGACCCGCAGGCCCTCGCCCGCCAGGCCGTTCAGCAGGCCGAGGAGCGCGCGGCCGGCCTCGGGCCCGGCGCTCACGTACTCCTCCAGCTGGTCCACGAAGAGGACGTGGCCGCCGGTGCCCCGGGCCGTCACCCGGGCGCGCAGCTCGGCGGCGAAGTCCCCATTCGCCTCCAGTAATCCCGCCAACTCCTCGGCCGCCGCCAGGCGTTCGACCTCACCCAGCTCCGGCTCCAGCACCCCGGCCAGCGCCCGCGCGACGACCGCGGCGGGGCGCACCCCCGGCACGGGCCGCAGCTCCGTCACGCCCGCCCCGGCCGCCCGCAGGCGGGGCAGCACCCCGGCGCTCACGAGCGACGACTTGCCGCACCCCGACGGCCCGGCCACCAGCGTCAGGGAACGCCCGCGGACCGCGGCGAGCAGCCGCTCGGTCTCGGCCTCCCGGCCGTGGAAGAACTCGGCGTCGTCCTCGGTGAACGCGGTCAGCCCCCGGAACGGGCACCGCGGCACCAGCGTCGCCTCGTCGACCAGATCGGCCGAGGGCAGCAGGTACGCGGTGCGCTCCTCCACGTGGGCGGCGACCGTCATGCCGACGACGCCGTTCTGCGCGCCGTCCCAGACCGGCGCCCCGCTGAAGCCCTTCACGATGCGCGGACCGGGTTCGGCGGTCTCCATCTGCACCCAGCCGGACCCCAGCCCGGCGCGCAGGGTGCCGTGGGCCCAGACGCCGTGCCCCGCGTCGGCCGGGAACCCCATGGTCCGGAAGGGGTGTTCCCATACGTCCGTCCCGTCGACCAGCGGTGCGGGCCGGGTGCCCCCGACCGGCCCGTCGAGCCGCAGCAGCGCGACATCGACACCGTTCGCCCGCCAGGACTCCACCCTCGCGCGCGCCCGGGGACGGCCGGTGACCAGGGGGAAGTCGACCTCGACGGCCCGGTCGGGCGGTTCGTCGGGCCCGGTCCCCGGCAGCCCGAGCGCCCTGGCGACGACATGCGCGCAGGTGCACAACACGTCCCCGGCGACCAGGAATCCGGCCCCGATCACCCTGCCGTCGCCCGCGTACACCCGGGCCTGCGACCCCTCCAGGACTTCGCTTCCCCGTACCACAGCCATGGACAGCCCCCGTGGTTCCCCGACAGCGATGTGCCGTACGTGTTGACTCAGCGCTTCCGAGGCAGCACGGTACGCACAACTCCCGTGCGGAGCACGTGGTTCGACGGACAGTCGGCCGACCCGGCCGCGAGTCCCGGCACCTGGTCGCGAGTCCCGGCATCCGGTCGCGAGTCCCGGCCGCGGGCCCGACCCGGACGGAACTTGACCTCAACTACGGTTGACATAAGAGCCTCTTCGCATGGAACTCACCGAAACACCCGTGTCCACCGTTTCCCCGACCGGCTCCCCCGCGCCCCTGAAGGTCGCGGTCATCGTCGCCAGCAACCGCGAGGGGCGGTTCGCCCCCGTCATCTCCGGCTGGTTCCTCTCCCGCACCGCAGGCCGCCCCGACATCGAGACCGATGTGATCGACATCGCGGAGCTCGACCTCCCGGTCGCCCTCTCCTACCGGCCCGACCCCGACGCACGCGACCGGCTCGCGGCCGTCTCGCCGAGGCTGGCGGCGGCCGACGCCTTCGTCGTCGTCACCCCCGAGTACAACCACTCCTTCCCGGCCCCGCTGAAGAACCTCATCGACTGGCACCGCGACGAGTGGCAGGCCAAGCCCGTCGCGTTCGTCTCGTACGGCGGGGTGTCCGGCGGGCTGCGGGCCGTCGAGCACCTGCGGCAGGTCTTCGCGGAGCTGCACACGGTCGGCATCCGCGAGACGGTGTCCTTCCCCAACGCGGGCGCCCTGTTCGACGACGAGGGCAGGCCCCGGGACCCGGCGGGCTGCGACGCGGCGGCCAAGGTGCTGCTCGACCAGCTGGTCTGGTGGGGGCACGCGCTGCGCGACGCCAAGGCCGTACGCCCGTACGGCCGCTGACCACGGGCGGCGCCGGGCCGTTTCCCGCACGACAATCGGGGCAGGGGCGGGGCGTCCTGCGGCGGCCCGGCCGCGACCGACCCACGAGGAGCCGAGAGTGACGACGACGCCGGCATGGCTGACCGTACTGACCACCACGGACAGCGAGGAGAAGGCCCGGGCCCTGGCCCGGGGCGCGGTGGAGGCGCGGCTCGCCGCGTGCGTGCAGATCTCCGCGCCCGTCACCTCGGTCTACCACTGGGAAAGCGCCATCGAGACGGCGAAGGAGTGGCAGCTGCTGTTCAAGACGACGGCCGAGCGGTACGACGAACTGGAGGCCCACCTCCAGGCCGCGCACGACTACGAGACCCCGGAGATCATCGCGATCCCGATCCTCCGGGGAAGCGCCCGCTACCTCGCCTGGGTCTCGGCCGAGACCGCCCCGCTCACTTCCCTGTGACGCCGGACCCGGCGGCGCGGACGGATGACGGCGCGGACGGACGGAGCCA
The DNA here is from genome assembly GCF_030116705.1 of Streptomyces sp. ML-6. NCBI lineage: Bacteria > Bacillati > Actinomycetota > Actinomycetes > Kitasatosporales > Streptomycetaceae > Streptomyces > Streptomyces sp. ML-6. The sequence continues at coordinate 2,207,529 of NZ_JAOTIK010000001.1, read as the reverse complement.
CAGGCGGACGGCGCGGCGGGCGGGGCTACTCCCCGTCCGCCGCCAGCGCCCTGTCCACCCCGGACTCCCGCGGCCCCAGGAAGTGCGGATCGGGCTTGAACAAGGCGTCCAGCGCCGCCTTCCCCGCCGCGAACACCTCCCGCGTCCCCCCGTAGTACCAGGTCGCGTCGTGCACGGCATCGACGCCGACGCCGTACGCGTCGATACCGGCGGTCCGGCACAGCGCGATCGCCCGGCGGACGTGGAACCCCTGGGTCACCAGCACCGCCCGGTCGACCCCGAAGATCTTCTTGGCCCGTACGCACGAGTCCCAGGTGTCGAACCCGGCGTAGTCGCTCACGATCCGCCGGTCCGGGACGCCCCGTTCCCTGAGGAAGGTGCGCATGGCCTCCGGCTCGTCGTACTCCTCCCGGCTGTTGTCGCCGGTCACGAGCACGACCTTCACCTTCCCGTCCCGGTACAGCTCGGCGGCGGTCCGCAGCCGGTTCGCCAGGTACGGCGACGGCCTGCCCTGCCACAGACCCGCCCCGAACACCACGGCCACCTGCTGCGCGGGCGCGTCCGCGACCGTCCTGACACGGGCGTCGGCGACGGTGTACATCCAGGTCGCGGGCGCCAGCCCGGCCACGCAGGCGAGCATCACCCCCTGCACGGCCCGCCGCTGCCCGCGCCGCGTCCGGGGCCACCCCCACCGCAACCGCCCCGGCCGCAACCGCCCGAGCAACCACCGTCCCGGCCGTCTCATCCGCATGGGAGCCCCTTCTTCCGCCGTACCGGGGGCCGCCGCCCCCACCTGATCGGACGGCCGGCGGACCCAAGGGGTTGCAAATCGGGCGGGCGGGTTCGGACGGGCGGGTTCGGGCGGCGGCCCGCGCAGCCGCCTGATCCCGCTCACCGGACCGGCCGTCTACTGTCGGAACCATGGACGGTACGCAGGGCCACGGCACGGACAGCACACAGGGCCACGGCACGGCCCCCTACGGCTCGGCGGACGCCGAGCGCTGGGACACCGAGCCGGACAAACGGCCGGGCCGCACCGCCTTCCAGCGCGACCGCGCCCGGGTGCTGCACTCCGCCGCGCTGCGCAGGCTCGCCGGGAAGACCCAGGTGGTCACCCCCGGCACCCGCGGCCGCGCCTGGGACGCCAGCCCGCGGACCCGGCTCACCCACTCCCTCGAATGCGCCCAGGTCGGCCGCGAGCTCGGGGCCGCGCTCGGCTGCGACCCCGACCTCGTCGAGACGGCCTGCCTCGCCCACGACCTGGGCCACCCGCCGTTCGGGCACAACGGCGAGCAGGCGCTCAACGACTTCGCGTCGGACTGCGGCGGCTTCGAGGGCAACGCCCAGTCGCTGCGCCTGCTGACCCGGCTCGAACCCAAGCGCTTCGTGCCCGACACCCGGACCGGCGAACTGGTCAGCGTCGGCCTCAACCTGACCCGGGCCGCCCTGGACGCCGCCACCAAGTACCCCTGGCCGCGCGGCGCGCACCCCACCGACCCCGGATCACCGAAATTCGGGGTGTACGAGGACGACCTGCCGGTCTTCGCCTGGGCCCGCAGGGGCGCGCCGCGGAACCGCACGTGCTTCGAGGCCCAGGTCATGGACTGGTCCGACGATGTCGCGTACTCCGTGCACGACTTCGAGGACGGGCTGCACGCCGGCCACATCGACCCCGGCTGCCTCTACGCCGAGCCCGAGCGCGACGAGATCTGGGCGGTCGCCATCGGCCGCTACGTCCCGGCGGACACCGACCCCGAGGAACTGGCCGAGGCCCTCGACCGGCTCATCGACCAGGACTGGTGGCCGTACGGCTACGACGGTTCCGCCGTCGCGCAGGCCCGGCTGAAGGACGCCACGAGCCAGCTGATCGGCCGGTTCTGCCTCGCCGCCGAGAGCGCCACCCGGCAGGCGTACGGCACGGGCCGCCTCGGCCGGTACGCCGCCGAGCTCGTCGTGCCCCGCGAGACCCGCAACGAATGCGCGGTCCTCAAGGCGGTCGCCGACCGGTACGTCATGCAGCGCGCCGAGCAGGAGGCGATCCGCGCCGACCAGCGGATCGTCATCGCCGAACTGGCCGCCGCACTGACCGCGCGCGCCCCGAAGGGGCTGGAGCCGCAGTTCCGGGCCCTGTTCGACGCCGCACCCGACGACCGGGCCCGCAAGCGGGTCCTGGTCGACCAGATCGCCGCCCTCACCGACGCGTCCGCCCGCTCCCTGCACGCCTCGCTCGTCCTGCACCCCTGACCGGCCGCACCGCACCGGTGCCGGCCCGACACGGTACGGGGCGGCCGGCCACCAGGACGGGCCGCCCCCGCCGCGGTTCTCACGCCGTTTCCCGGTCGACCTTCCGTCCGACGCCGCCCAGGGGCCGCTCGTCCATCAGCGCGTCGCCCAGCAGTGTCCGGCGGTGGATCACCGCGGAACCCTGCCGCTCCGAGGCGATCAGCCCCGCCTCCCGCAGCACCGTCGCGTGCCGGCTCGCCGTCGACAGGGTCAGCCGCAGCACCGCGGCCAGCTGCGTCGTCGTCATCGGCCGCTCCAGCACGTCCAGCGCGGCGGCCCGGGAACGGCCGATGAGCCGGGCCACCCCCGGCGTCCGCGAACCGGCGTCGCGCCGCGCGGCCCTGGACCGTTCCAGCCAGCCCGGCGCCGGGGACAGCGGATGGACCAGCACCTGCGGCAGCTCGGGGTCGGCCAGCATGACCGGGTAGCGCACGCAGAAGAACGCCGGGACGATCGTGAGCGGCCGCCCGTTCAGCGGCTTGTCCCGGTGCACCGGGTACGGGGCCTCCAGCAGCCGGTTCTCGTTCCGCCAGCCCAGGTCGGGGCCGTAGCTGGCCAGCAGGCCGTTGCTGCCCGAGCCCAGCGCCGCCTGCGCGCGCACCGGCCGGTCGGCCGCCACCGCGGCCCGGATGTCGTCCGCGTACGGCTGGACCGTCACCGCGTACGTGCGGCGCAGCGCCTCGCCCAGCCGGCCCAGCGCCCGCCGGTCACCGCTCGCGAGCAGCCGCGCCCCGCCCGGCATGCGGCCGGGCGGGTGGAGCAGGGAGATCTCCCGGTCCAGTTCGGCCATCGGGGTCGAAAGGACCCGGTCGATGCCGGTCTCCAGATCGGTGTCGCCCTGCCCCGGGGTCAGGAAGTCCGGGAAGAACGCGGCGTGCGGGCACAGCCGGGTCAGGGCGGCCACCGTTTCCCCCAGGCCCGCCCGTGCGATCGACGCCCGGACCTCGCGCCGCCACGGGTCGAAGGCCACCGCCGCCTGCCGGTTCTGCAACAGGTGCAGGGCGAGCACGAGTTCCCACATCGGGTCCGGGCCCGGTGCGATCCGCAGCCGGTTCAGGTCCTCGCTGGTGAAGTGGATGCGTAACATGCGCCCCCCGCGCGTTCCGTCCTCCGCGCCGCCCCGGGCCCCCGTCGGACCGCCCCCGCCGGCGCCGGATTTCCACAGTAGCCAGTCGCCCCGGCCGGGCAAACGGGATCGGGTCCGTCTGCGAGCCGCGCCGCGGGCCGCGGCCCGCGGGAGCAGACTGGGACCGGCCACCGGGGGTGACCTGATCGGGGTACACCCTCTTTCGTCATCACGCTGCGTGCGGGACGCTCGCAGTTGGCGGCGCCGCCAAGCAAGCACCGAGGAGGCATCAAGTGGTCGACGCACATCGGACGTTCGTCATCGTCGGAGGAGGGCTGGCCGGAGCGAAGGCAGCGGAGACCCTCCGGGCGGAGGGTTTCAGCGGCCGGGTGATCCTCCTCGGCGACGAACGCGACCATCCGTACGAACGGCCGCCGCTCTCCAAGGGCTATCTGTCCGGCAAGGAGGACCGCGAGAGCGTCTTCGTCCACGACACCGCCTGGTACGCGGGCGCCGAGATCGAACTGCACCTGGGCCAGCCCGTCACCTCGCTCGACCGGGCGGCCCGCTCCGTACGGCTCGGCGACGGCACCGTGGTCCACTACGACAAGCTGCTGCTCGCCACCGGGGCCGAACCGCGCCGCCTCCCCGTCCCGGGCACGGACCTGGCCGGTGTCCACCACCTGCGCCGCCTCGCCCACGCCGACCGGCTGCGCAACGTCCTGACCGCGCTCGGCCGCGACAACGGCCACCTGGTGATCGCCGGGGCCGGCTGGATCGGCCTGGAGGTCGCGGCGGCGGCCCGGGGCTACGGCGCCGAGGTCACCGTCGTCGAACCGGAACCGACCCCGCTGCACCAGGTCGTCGGCCCCGAACTCGGCCAGCTCTTCACCGACCTGCACCGCGACCACGGCGTCCGCTTCCACTTCGGCGTCCGCCTCACCGAGATCATCGGCCAGGACGGCCTGGTCCTCGCCGTCCGCACCGACGACGGCGAGGAGCACCCCGCCCACGACGTCCTCGCCGCGATCGGCGCCGCCCCCCGCACCGCCCTCGCCGAGACCGCCGGGCTCGCCATGGCCCCCCGCGCGGACGGCGGCGGCATCGCCGTGGACGCCTCCCTGCGCACCAGCGACCCGCACATCTTCGCCGCCGGCGACGTCGCCAACGTGGCCCATCCGCTGCTCGGGGCCCGGCTGCGCGTGGAGCACTGGGCGAACGCGCTGAACACCGGCCCGGCCGCGGCCCGCGCCATGCTCGGCCAGGAGGTGAGCTACGACCGGGTGCCGTACTTCTTCTCCGACCAGTACGACCTCGGCCTCGAGTACTCCGGCTGGGCCCCGCCGGGCAGCTACGACCAGGTGGTCATCCGCGGCGACGCGGGAAAGCGCGAGTTCATCGCCTTCTGGCTGAAGGACCACCGGGTGCTGGCCGGCATGAACGTCAATGTGTGGGACGTCACCGAGACCGTGCAGGGGCTGATCAGGTCCGGCCGGCAGGTCGACCCGGACGCGCTGGCGGACCCGTCGGTGCCGCTGGACTCCCTGGCCTGAGCCGTGCCCGGTACGCCGGACCCCGCCCGGCCCCCGGGCCGGGCCCGGCGTACCGGACCGGCGGGTTCCGCGGATCACGGCGCCGCGCGGTCCGGCTGTCCGCCCCCACCCGTAGAATTCACCCGTGGCAGGCAGGATCAATGACGACGACGTGAAGGCGGTACGGGACGCGGTCCCGATCGACGCCGTCGTGTCCGAGTACCTCCAGCTGCGCAACGCGGGCGGTGGCAACCTCAAGGGGCTCTGCCCGTTCCACGACGAGAAGTCCCCCTCCTTCCAGGTCAGTCCGAGCAAGGGTCTCTTCCACTGCTTCGGCTGCCAGGAGGGCGGCGACACGATCGCCTTCGTGATGAAGATCGACCACCTCTCGTTCTCCGAGACGGTCGAGCGGCTCGCCGCCAAGGCGGGTATCACCCTGCGCTACGAGGAGGGCGGGTACAACCCCTCCCACCAGCGCGGCGAGCGCATCCGGCTGGTCGAGGCGCACAAGGCCGCCGCCCGGTTCTACGTCGAGCAGCTGGAGAGCCCCGAGGCCGAGATCGGCCGGAAGTTCCTCGCCGAGCGGGGCTTCGACCAGGCCGCCGCCGCCCACTTCGGCATCGGCTACAGCCCGGCCGGCTGGGACCACCTCACCCGCTACCTGCGCGGCCAGGGCTTCAGCGACAAGGAACTGATCGCCTCCGGCCTCTCCCAGGACGGCAGACGCGGCCCCATCGACCGCTTCCGCGGCCGGCTGATGTGGCCGATCAGCGACACCTCCGGCGACGTCGTCGGGTTCGGTGCCCGCCGGCTGCGCGAGGACGACAACGGGCCGAAGTACCTCAACACCCCCGAGACCGCGATCTACAAGAAGTCCCAGGTGCTGTACGGCATCGACCTGGCGAAGAAGGACATCGCGAAGAGCAGCCGGGCCGTGGTCGTCGAGGGCTACACCGACGTCATGGCCTGCCACCTCGCCGGGGTCACCACCGCCATCGCCACCTGTGGCACGGCCTTCGGCGGCGACCACATCAAGATCCTGCGCCGGCTCCTGATGGACAACGGCAGCGCCCGGGTGATCTTCACGTTCGACGGCGACGCGGCCGGCCAGAAGGCCGCCCTGCGCGCCTTCGAGGACGACCAGAAGTTCGCCGCCGAGACGTACATCGCCATCGCCCCGGACAACATGGACCCCTGCGACCTGCGGCTGGTCAAGGGCGACGACGCCGTGCGCGACCTGGTCGAGCCGCGCACCCCGCTCTTCGAGTTCGCGCTCCGCCAGATCGTCTCCCGGTACGACCTGGAGACCCCGGCGGGCCGCGCCGCCGCGCTCGACGAGGCGGCCCCCGTCGTCGCCAAGATCAAGACGGGCAGCGTGCAGCGCGAGGTCGCCGTCCAGCTGGCCGGCTTCGTCGGCATCCTGGACCAGGAGTACGTGGTGCACCGGGTCAACCAGCTCGCCCAGTGGGCCCGCGGCCGGGGCGGCGACCGGCGCGGCCCCGCACGGCCCGCCGCGCGGGGCGGCGCACAGCACCAGGAGGTGCGGGCCCCCGTGCCCCCGTCCGGCCCCGCGCTCAACCTCCGCAGCCCCGCCCACCGCACCGAGCGCGAACTGCTCAAGCTCGCCCTGCAGCGGCCCGAGCTGGTCTCGCCCGCGTTCGACGCCTACGGGGCCGACGAGTTCACCGCCCCGCCCTATGCCGCGGTGCGCCGGTGCATCGAGGAGGCGGGCGGCGCCGAACAGGGCCTCGCAGACAGCCGCGAGTACCTGGTCCGGGTGCTCGACGCGGCCCCCGACGAGACGGTGCGCAAACTCGTCACCGAACTGGCCGTCGAGGTCTTCCACGGCAAGAGCATCGACGAGACCTACGCGGGCATGCAGCTCGTCCAGGTCCGGCTGCGCGCCGTCGACCGCCGGATCGAGGACGTCCAGAGCAGCCTGGCCCGGCTCGGCAGCAACGTCGCCCCGGACCACCTGGCCGCCGCGCAGAACGAGGTCTGGGTCCTCCAGCAGTACGCCCAGAGCCTGCGCGGCCACGGGGCCGCCGCGCTCTGACGCCCCTCGGGCCCTCCCGCGGTAATCGCCCGGTCACGGACCGGACTCAGAAAGTCCCCGCACGCCCCTCGTGACGGGGATGTGTCGTGCCCCACACTGAGGGCGGTGCCTGAGTCATCGGAACGCGACCGGTCCACCGAACGGTGGCCCGCACCCGCGGTCCGGCAGCGATCACCTGGAGGTCGCCCCCGTGCAGACCCGGACCAGAACCGAGCACATCTCGGCCATCCCCGCGCAGAACCGGGCCGTACGGCATCCGGAGGCCGCGGTGGAACCCCCGCCCGCACCGGTCGATCCGCCGGACCCGCCCGAGGCGCTCGCCGCACCGGTCGATCCGCCGGACCCGCCGGAAGCGCTCGCCGCGGACCCACCGGAGATGCTCGCGGAGGAACCCGCAACCCCGGAACCCGGGCCGGGACAGGGGGCGCGGAACCGTCCGGAGACCGGCACCACCTCCTCCGACCTCTTCCGGCAGTACCTGCGGGAGATAGGCCGGATACCCCTGCTCAGCGCCGCCGAGGAGGTGGAGCTCGCCCGCTGCGTCGAGGCCGGGCTCTTCGCCGAGGAACGGCTCGCGCGCACCCCGGACCCCGATACCCGGCTGGCCGTCGACCTCGACCGGCTGGTGGTCATGGGGCGGATGGCCAAGCGCCGCCTCATCGAGGCCAACCTCCGCCTCGTCGTCTCCGTCGCCAAGCGCTACATCGGGCGCGGACTGACCATGCTCGACCTGGTCCAGGAGGGAAACCTCGGGCTGATCAGGGCGGTCGAGAAGTTCGACTACACCCGGGGCTACAAGTTCTCCACGTACGCGACCTGGTGGATCCGGCAGTCCATGTCCCGCGCCCTCGCCGACCAGGCGCGGACCATACGGGTCCCGGTGCACGTCGTCGAACTGATCAACCGCGTCGTGCGCGTCCAGCGCCGACTGCTCCAGGAACGCGGCTGCGAACCCACGGCCGAGGAGGTCGCGGCCCAGCTCGACCTCACCCCGGAGCGGGTCGGCGAGGTCCTGCGGCTCGCCCAGGAACCCGTCTCGCTGCACGCCCCGGTCGGCGAGGAGGACGTCGCCCTCGGCGACCTGATCGAGGACGGCGACGCCGCGTCCCCGGTCGAGTCCGCCGCGTTCCTGCTGCTGCGCGAGCACCTGGAAGCGGTGCTCTCCACCCTCGGCGAACGCGAGCGGAAGGTGGTCCAGCTGCGCTACGGGCTGGACGACGGGCGGCCCCGCACCCTGGAGGAGATCGGCCGGATCTTCGGCGTGACCCGCGAACGCATCCGCCAGATCGAGTCCAAGACGCTCGGCAAGCTGCGGGACCACGCCTTCGCCGACCAGCTCCGCGGCTACCTCGACTGATGCGGCGCGAGGGCCCGCGCCACCGGTCGGCGGCACGGGCCCTCGAAGGTCGAACGGGCGGTGCGCCTAGTCGACTTCGGCGACCGCCTGGGCGAACTGCGCCGAGTACAGCCGGGCGTAGGCACCCTCGGACGCCAACAGCTCCTCGTGCGTGCCCTGTTCGACGATCGAGCCGTTCTCCATCACCAGGATGACGTCGGCGTCCCGGATCGTGGAGAGCCGGTGCGCGATCACGAAGCTCGTGCGGCCGTGCGCGAGGCGCGCCATCGCCTTCTGGATCAGCACCTCGGTCCGGGTGTCGACGGAGCTGGTCGCCTCGTCGAGCACCAGGATCACCGGGTCGGACAGGAACGCCCGGGCGATCGTGATCAGCTGCTTCTCACCCGCGCTGACCCCGGTGCCCTCGTCGTCGATCACCGTGTCGTAGCCGTCCGGGAGGGTGCGGATGAAGCGGTCGGCGTGGGCCGCCCGCGCCGCCTCCTCGATCTCCTCGCGGGTGACCTCGCGCGAGGCGCCGTACGCGATGTTGTCCGCGATCGAGCCGCCGAACAGCCAGGTGTCCTGGAGGACCATGCCGATCGACCGGCGCAGGTCGTCGCGCGACATCTTCGCCACGTCCACCCCGTCCAGCGCGATGCGCCCGCCGGTCACCTCGTAGAACCGCAGCAGCAGATTGACCAGGGTGGTCTTCCCGGCGCCGGTCGGGCCGACGATCGCGACCGTGTGGCCGGGCTCGACCTCCAGCGACAGGTTCTCGATCAGCGGCTTGTCCGGGTCGTAGCGGAACGACACCTTCTCCAGCGAGACCCCGCCCCGCAGCTTCCCGGGCCGCTCGCCCTTGCCGGGCGCGGGGTCGGGGTCCTGCTCCTCGGCGTCCAGCAGCTCGAAGATCCGCTCTGCCGAGGCGACGCCCGACTGCACCAGGTTCGTCATCGAGGCGACCTGGGTCAGCGGCATCGAGAACTGGCGCGAGTACTGGATGAACGCCTGCACGTCACCGATGGACAACGCGCCCGAGGCGACCCGCAGCCCGCCGACGACGGCGACCAGCACGTAGTTCAGGTTCGACATGAACATCATCAGCGGCTGCATGATCCCGCTGTTGAACTGGGCCTTGGAACTCGCCTCGTACAGCGCCTCGTTCTGCTCGGCGAAGTCCTTCGCGGATTCCGCCTGCCGACCGAAGACCTTCACCAGGGTGTGCCCGGTGTACATCTCCTCGATGTGGGCGTTGAGCTTGCCCGTGACCCGCCACTGCTCCACGAACTGGGGCTGCGAGCGCTTGCCGATCCTCGTCGCCACGACCACCGAGAGCGGCACCGTCACCAGGGCCACCAGGGCCAGCAGCGGCGAGACCCAGAACATCATGATCAGGACGCCGACGATGGTGAGCAGGGAGTTGATGAGCTGGCCCATCGTCTGCTGCAGCGTCTGCGAGATGTTGTCGATGTCGTTCGTCGCCCGGCTGAGCACCTCGCCGCGCTGGGCCCGGTCGAAGTACGACAGCGGCAGCCGCGACAGCTTCGTCTGGATGTCCTCGCGCAGCTGGAACACGACCCGGTTGATGATCCGGATCGACAGCCGGGTGGCCACCAGCATCAGCAGCCCGGCCCCCACGTAGATCGCCAGCGCCACCAGCAGCACGTCGCCCACCGCGCCGAAGTCGACGCCGTGCCCCGGCACGAAGTCCACCCCGGACAGCATGTCGGCGAGGCCGCTGTCGTCCTCGCGCATCCGCGCGACGGTCTCCTCCTTGGTCGTCCCCTCCGGCATCTGCCGGCCGACGAACCCGGCGAAGACCAGGTCGGTCGCCCGGCCGAGGATCTTCGGCCCGATCACCGACAGGGCGACGCTCACCGCGCAGGCCGCCAGCATCGCGTAGAGCCAGACCTTCTCCGTCTCGAAACGCCTCAGCAGCCGCTTCGAGGACCCCTTGAAGTCCATGGAACGGTCGGTCGGCGCCCCGCCCGCCATCATGCGTCCGCCAGGACCGGCCATCACGCGGCCTCCGCTTCCGTCAGCTGGGAGAGCACGATCTCCCGGTACGTCTCATTGCCGGCCATCAGTTCGTGATGGGTGCCGGAGCCGACGACCCGGCCCTCGTCCAGCACCAGGATCCGGTCGGCCTCGCGGATGGTGGACACGCGCTGGGCCACGATCACCACGGTCGCGTCGGCGGTCTCCCGCGCCAGCGCGGCGCGCAGCGCGGCGTCGGTCGCGTAGTCCAGGGCCGAGAACGAGTCGTCGAAGAGATAGATCTCCGGCCGCTGCACCAGCGTCCTGGCTATGGAGAGCCGCTGCCGCTGCCCGCCGGAGACATTGGTGCCGCCCTGCGCGATCGGCGCGTCCAGACCGTGCTCCAGGCCCTCGACGAACTCCTTGGCCTGGGCGACCTCCAGCGCGTGCCACAGCTCCTCGTCGGTCGCGTCCGGGTTCCCGTACCGCAGGTTCGTCGCCACCGTCCCGGAGAACAGGTACGGCTTCTGCGGGACGAGGCCCACGATCCTGGACAGCAGGGCCGGGTCCAGTGTCCGCACGTCCGTGCCGTCCACCAGCACCTGGCCGTCCGTCACGTCGAACAGCCGCGGCACGAGCCCCAGCAGCGTCGACTTGCCGCTGCCCGTCGACCCGATGATCGCGGTGGTCTCGCCGGGGCGGGCCACCAGGTCCACCGACCGCAGCACCGGCTCCTCGGCGCCCGGGTAGCGGAAGTCCGCGCCGCGCACCTCCAGGTGGCCGCGGGCGCGCAGCTCGCGGACCGGCGCGACCGGCGGGACCACGCTCGATTCCGTCTCCAGGACCTCCTGGATGCGCTCGGCGCACACCTCGGCGCGCGGCACCATCATGAACATGAAGGTGGCCATCATCACCGACATGACGATCTGCATCAGATAGGCGAGGAAGGCGGTCAGCGCGCCGATCTCCATGCCGCCGCTGTCGATGCGGTGGGCGCCGAACCAGAGCACCGCGATCGACGAGACGTTCACGACCGTCATCACGGTCGGGAACATCAGCGCCATCAGCCGCCCCGTGGCCAGCGCCACGTCCGTCAGCTCGGTGTTGGAGCCGCGGAAGCGCTTCTCCTCGTACTCGTCGCGGACGAAGGCGCGGATGACCCGGTTGCCGGTGATCTGCTCGCGCAGCACCCGGTTCACCGTGTCGAGCCGCTCCTGCATCGTGCGGAACAGCGGACGCATCCGCTTCACGATCAGACTCACCGAGATGCCCAGCACCGGCACGACCGCGAGCAGCACCGCCGACAGCGTGACGTCCTGGCCGAGCGCCATGACGATGCCGCCGACGCACATGATCGGGGCCGACACCATCAGGGTGAACGTCGTCAGCACCAGCATCTGGATCTGCTGGACGTCATTGGTGGTACGGGTGATCAGCGACGGTGCCCCGAACCGTCCGAGTTCGCGGGCCGAGAACGACTGGACCCGGTCGAAGACCGCGGCCCGCACGTCGCGGCCGAGCGCGGACGCGGTACGGGCGCCGTAGTGGATGGCCCCCATGTTGCAGACCACCTGGCCGATGCTGACGGCGATCATGAGGGCGCCGAACTCGAGGATGTAGCCGGTGTCCCCCTTGACGACACCGTTGTCGATGATGTCGGCGTTCAGGGTGGGGAGGTAGAGGCTGGCACAGGTCTGCAACAGCTGGAGGAGGACCAGCAGTGCGATGGGTTTCTTGTACGGACCGAGATGGGCCCGCAGGAGTTTTATGAGCACGCGTGTCTCTCGGGTGTCGGCAGAGTGCGGGAGTCGACCCATTTTCCGGCACCGTCGGCCGCGACTGCGAGCAATTTTACTCAAGACCAGGTCAAAAAAAAGACCGAGTACACAGTCGCTGGGAGCTCCGCCGCGCGCCCGGTCCTCCCGGGTGCCGCACCCCCGGTTCCAGCACGCCCGCGCGCGCTCGGCGGTGAAGGGGGGCGGAGCTGTGAGCAGGCGTTCCGGTTCCCCGCGCCCGCGCACGCTCCGCGCGTGCTCAGCGCACGGTGTCGAACGCCCCCGGATGGATCCGGTCCCGGGTCGTCACGTACTGCTGGCGCACCGCCTGCCCGACCGCCAGCTCCTCGCCCGGCTCCAGTACCTGCGCCGCGGCGCCCTGCCACGCCGGGGGGACGAGCGGATCGACCGTGCCCTGCGAGGCGCCCAGCGCCCAGGCCGCCTGCCGGGCCGCGCCCAGCGCCGCGTACTCGGCGGGCTGCGGCACGACCACCTGAGTACCGAAGAACGCGGGCGCCAGCCCCTGCACGGCGGGCAGCTCGGCCGCCGCCCCCAGCAGGAACACCCGCCGCACCTCGACGCCCCGGCCGCGCAGCACGTCGAGCGCGTCGGTCAGCGAGCACAGCATCCCCTCGAACGCCGCCCGCGCCAGGTGCTCCGGCTTCATCGACTCGCGCCGCAGCCCGCACAGCGTCCCCGCGGTGTGCGGCAGGTTCGGGGTGCGCTCGCCCTCCAGGTAGGGCAGGAGCACCAGCCCGGAGGCGCCCGGCGTCGACTTCAGCGCCAGCGCGGACAACTCCTCGATGTTCTCCAGGCCGAGCATCTCGGCGGTCCCGCGCAGCGCCCGCACCGCGTTCGACGTGTGCACCACCGGCAGGTGCATCCCGGTGGCGTCCGCGAACGACGTGATCATCCCGGCCGGGTCGGACAGCGCCTCGTGGTGCACCGCCATGACCGAACCCGAGGCGCCCAGCGACACCACCGCGTCGCCCACCCCGACCCCGAGCCCGAACGCCGCGGCCATCGTCTCGCCGGTCCCCGCGGAGATCAGCAGCCCCTCGGGCGTCGTCCCCGCGGTCCCGGAGGGGCCGAGCACCTCGGGCAGCGCGGCCCGGTGCCCGAGCGCGAGCTCCACCAGATCGGGCCGGTAGGAGCCGCTGCCCGCCGACCAGTAGCCGGTGCCGGAGGCGGCGCCCCGGTCGGTGGTGCGCCGGGCGGGGCGCCCCAGCAGCTGCCACACCAGCCATTCGTGCGGCTGCAGCACCGCGGCCACCCGCTGCGCCGCCTCCGGCTCGGTCCGCGCCAGCCACCGCAGCTTCGCCACCGGCTGCGCCGCCTGCGGCACCGAACCGACCGCCTCGGCCCAGGACTGCCGCCCGCCGAACAGATCGATCAGGTCTGCGGCGGCGGCCTGCGCCCGCTTGTCGTTGCCGACCAGCGCCGGCCGCACGGGGTTGCCCTGCTGGTCCAGCGGCACCAGGCCGTGCTGCTGTGCGGAGACGCCGATGGCCTGCACCCCCTCCAGCAGCCCGCCGCCGGCGGCCTCGCCGAGCGAGAGCAGCCAGGCCTGCGGGTCGACCTCGGTGGCCTTCGGATCGACGGGGTGCGCGGCGTACCCCCGGCGCAGTACGGCGCCGGTGTCCGCATCGCAGACGACGATGTGCGTGAAGGCGGAAGAGCTGTCCAAGCCCGCGACTATCCCCATGCACAAGATTCTGCCGCACCACCGGAGCGTTTCCGTACCGGATGACGCGGCTCGTCGAGGGCGGCCCCGGGGCCTCAGGTGTTGGAGGTGCCCCAGTCGTCCTCGGCACCGTTGCGGGTGCGGTCCCGCAGTGAACGCATCCGCTCGGCGACCGGGGCGGGCACCTTGGCGCCGACCTTTTCGCTCATCGCGTGGTACGCCTTTCCGGCCATCTGCCGCCCGTTCTGCGCGGCGGACTCGGCGGTGTTGCGCACGGCCGGGTTCCGGGCGAACCGGCGTGCGGACTCCTTCATCTGTTCGTAGCGCTCGCGCCCGGCCCGTGTCCCGATCACGTATCCGAGGGCCAGTCCGGCGATGAACGTGAGCCGGTACCGCATGGCTGCCACCCTTCCTTGCTCAGTGCGACGCTCGTGCGACGTGTGCTGTCCGACGTGTGTTGCCCGACTGCCGGAGGGCGCCGGAGATCACCCCGGGGATACCGATTGGCAAAGCACCCCCCTGCTTGCGCTAATGTATGTGTCGCAGCGAACGCGCGCCGCCCGGCATCCGCCAGGCAGGTAGGGTTCGGTGCACACGCAGCAATCCCCTGTAGCTCAATTGGCAGAGCAGCCGGCTGTTAACCGGCAGGTTACTGGTTCGAGTCCAGTCGGGGGAGCGCGATCCCCTGTAGCTCAATTGGCAGAGCATTCGGCTGTTAACCGGAGGGTTACTGGTTCGAGTCCAGTCGGGGGAGCGGAGCGGAACGGAAGAGGACCCCGAGGGGTCCTCTTTCGCATGCCGGTCGCCGTCCGACGCCGTGATGCGTGGGGGGTGCATGCGGCTCTTTCGGGGTCTGTTCCGTCCCTTCCGGAACCGGGCAGCCGTCGGCGCGGTCCTCATGGTCAGGCGAAGCCGACCATCCGGAGCGAGAGATCGTATGACCGGCTATGCTGCGGCAGACGGCGCGCACACTTGTACGCGCCACGCCGAAAAGGGGCGGTAGCTCAGCCGGTTAGAGCAGCGGACTCATAATCCGTCGGCCGTGGGTTCGAGTCCCACCCGCCCCACCTGGTATCCCCAGGCAGAATCGTTCTGACCTGGGGAAATGGTTCCGCGAGCGGATTCGTGCAGCGGCAATCGCTGCATGAGCGCTGCCCCGAACCGCCGTGAGCCCCTCCGCATGGCTTGCGTCCGCATGGCCTGTATCCGCATGGCCTGTATCCGCATGGCTTGCATCAGGGCCGATGAGCACCTTGATGGCACCCGCTCCTGCACGGTGATGTGGCGGGTCGGCGGCTCTCGAACGGGGAAGACGCAGAGGGAGACCTTCGACGGCGAGGAGGCGGCGAAACGCTCCGTGATCTCACCAAGGGGCACGGTGAGCCGCCCCAAGCTCGGCAGAGATCTCAGGTTGTGGTTGCGACCCGGGGTTTCGTGAGTTCGGCGTAGTAGGCGGCTTCGTACGCGACCGAGGGGCGTGGCCCATCCCACCGTGGAGTCTGTGGTGGTTGTACCGGTCGACGTATTCAGCGGTGGCGAGTTCGGCGTCGGACAGCGTCTTCCAGGCCCGCCGGGGTTTGATCAGCTCGGTCCTGAACAGACCGATCGTGCTCTCCACCAGGGCATTGTCGGAGGCGTCTTCGACTGATCCGATCGGGGCAGCGATGCCGGCGACGTCCAGGTGCTGCGACGACCGACTGGGTCCGGGGGACGACCCCGCGTCCAAGTGAGGGACCAACTCGCCTGACCGAACGGGGGTGTTGGTCGCGGTCATGCTGCCAGACCGCCATCTCCACAGCGTCCAGGACGAGGACCGTCGCCTTCACCCCGGCCGCGGACCAGCCGACGATCCGGCGGGAGAAGGTGTCCACGACGAAGGCGATGCGGACGACACCGGCCCAGGTCTTCACGTGGGTGAAGGCCTGGGCCCGGCAGCGGTCCGGAGCCTTGGCGACGAAGTCGCGCTCCCAGCGGTCGGGAGCCGTTCGACCTGTCCGCCGGGGAGCATGGTGATCACCTTCTTGCCGCGGACGGCGACGGTGATACCGAGTTCGCGCATGAGGCGCTCGACGGTGCAGCGGGCCACGGCATGTCCCTGACGGTTCAGCTCGCGCCAGATCTTCCGGGCCCCGTGGACGCGGCAGCCGGACGTGTGGACCTCTTGGATCCGCCCACGTAGTACGGCTCTCGTGGAGCCGCTGCCCGGCGTGTTCTCTCGGTGGCCTGACCACAGTCCGGCTGGGCGACGTGCTGCGAAGTGAACTTCGTGAACGCCTGCGACGCGCGGTCCGAGAAGAGCCGCCTCGCACCGTACGGTCCGATCCCGTATCCGGTGCAGTGTCCGTGCAGGTGGAGCTCGGCAACAGCCTGTACACCAGCGTCATGAGCGGGCGTCTCCTCCGGCGGCACGAGCGCATGCAGCTCCTCCGCCCACTCCCACCCCGGGCCGCGGAACACCGTTCGGGCCTCCTCCCGCTCCCAGCCGCTTCGCACGACCAGGCCGTAATGCGGCGCGACGGCGAAGATCACGTCGAAGCGAGACGCCGTCATGACGCCCCCAAGGAGCGCTCCGCAGCCTCGAAGCTCCCAGCGCCGGCGGTGTCCCGTCCCGGTCATGCGGCGATCCGGAAGCGGGCGGCTCAGGGAAGGGCCCGAAGAGGGCAAGGGGATTCGTCATGCGGTGGTTGCTCCAGCTCGACTGGTCCACGCGGCTGCGGGGCGTTGGCCTGGGTCGTTTTCGCTGTGGCTCGTCGAACCTGCTCGGCTTCGTGTCGTCCCCGCGCCTGCGGGGTTTGTCGGCGGCGGTTGAATCCTGGCTCTGACTCACTTCCCGTGCAGAGTCACGGAGCATGACCAGAACCGCGATCCCCGTCGCCTGGAGAGATTTGCTTAGAGTGGTGTGATGGCTCTGTTCGTTCCAGGAGGGATGAGGGATGGTGTCGGGGCTGATGCGGAGGCTTGCTGAGGCTGGCGTGGGTCGGAAGCAACTGAATGAGAATGGCTACTTGGCTCGGTAAAACCCCAGTTCAAGAAGTGTTGTCCCCGCGCCTGCGGGGATGGTCCCTGGCTGGACTCCTGCGCGGGCAAACGCGCCGGGTTGTCCCCGCGCCTGCGGGGATGGTCCGGATCTCAACCGGCGCCGCGGGGTACGCGCGATGTTGTCCCCGCGCCTGCGGGGATGGTCCGCAGGTAAGGCGCTCGCTCCCGTCTTCCAGGAAGTTGTCCCCGCGCCTGCGGGGATGGTCCGTGGGCCCAGAACGACTGCCGCCTCCGCCGAGGGTTGTCCCCGCGCCTGCGGGGATGGTCCGGCCGCCGGAGTTTCCCGCGCCACCCTCGCCCGGTTGTCCCCGCGCCTGCGGGGATGGTCCGGACGTCGCGGAGCGGTCCGGCGTCGACAAGGGGTTGTCCCCGCGCCTGCGGGGATGGTCCGGTCCCTCGGGAAGCCGTGCCACCGCAGTGTTGGTTGTCCCCGCGCCTGCGGGGATGGTCCGGCATATCTTGCGGCGATCGAGACGGCCGTGGTGTTGTCCCCGCGCCTGCGGGGATGGTCCGGCGGGTACGTGATGGCCGCCTCCTCCCTGTTCGTTGTCCCCGCGCCTGCGGGGATGGTCCGGTGACCATCCAGGCCGAGCCGCCCGACATGATGTTGTCCCCGCGCCTGCGGGGATGGTCCGGTGTGCGGTTGAGGCAATGAGTTCGGGCAGCTGTTGTCCCCGCGCCTGCGGGGATGGTCCCTGACCCCACGGATGGGATCATCAGCTACGTGCGTTGTCCCCGCGCCTGCGGGGATGGTCCCACCGCAACGGCTGGACGTCCTTGCCCTCCCACGTTGTCCCCGCGCCTGCGGGGATGGTCCGGTGTACAGGCTCCACGGCGCGCCCCCGCCGCCGTTGTCCCCGCGCCTGCGGGGATGGTCCCTTTCCGCGGCTCCGGGCGACCAGACCGGCCAGGTTGTCCCCGCGCCTGCGGGGATGGTCCGCGGCCAACGAGTGGACCTACGGCGGAATCCACGTTGTCCCCGCGCCTGCGGGGATGGTCCGGGCGTACTCGGCGACCGCAGGCCTGGAGGAGAGTTGTCCCCGCGCCTGCGGGGATGGTCCTCCGTGATCGCCACTTGACGGGGCGTAGCCTCGGTTGTCCCCGCGCCTGCGGGGATGGTCCGGTCAGATCCGGGGCGGCCACGACGGGCAGTGCGTTGTCCCCGCGCCTGCGGGGATGGTCCGATCGAACAGACCGGACCCGTCCCAACCGTCGAGTTGTCCCCGCGCCTGCGGGGATGGTCCGCCGGTCCGCTTCCTTGCCCGCGTCCACGATCAGTTGTCCCCGCGCCTGCGGGGATGGTCCGAGGTCGGCCTCGCCATACTCGCTGAGGCGGACGTTGTCCCCGCGCCTGCGGGGATGGTCCGGGCGGCGTCTTCCACGGCGACGTGCACATCGAGTTGTCCCCGCGCCTGCGGGGATGGTCCGCCGCGTCAGGGACATCGTCCTCCTCGCGGGTGGTTGTCCCCGCGCCTGCGGGGATGGTCCGTCAGAGTCTGCGGCGCCGCGGCTCACAGTTCCGTTGTCCCCGCGCCTGCGGGGATGGTCCGATGGGCGAGGCCCTGAACCGGCCGATGCCGGGGTTGTCCCCGCGCCTGCGGGGATGGTCCGGGGACGCGGGGATGACGCCCTGTTCGGTTTTCGTTGTCCCCGCGCCTGCGGGGATGGTCCGTCCTACATGGGGGAGGGCGCGGCCCGGCGGCCGTTGTCCCCGCGCCTGCGGGGATGGTCCGCCCGGCTCCGGGAGAAGCCGCGGCTCACCGACGTTGTCCCCGCGCCTGCGGGGATGGTCCGCAGCCGTGAACAACCTCCCCGAGCCGGTCCGGGTTGTCCCCGCGCCTGCGGGGATGGTCCTGCGGAGGCGCGGGCACACGGGCGCACGGACACGTTGTCCCCGCGCCTGCGGGGATGGTCCGGAGAGTGAACTCTTCCACCTCGACCTGCCCCAGTTGTCCCCGCGCCTGCGGGGATGGTCCGGACCGGTGGCCGGCCGCGCAGCTGGACACGATGTTGTCCCCGCGCCTGCGGGGATGGTCCGTGGAGGGCTGTACTCCTCTCGTGTCGCTGGTGGTTGTCCCCGCGCCTGCGGGGATGGTCCGCGCTGGGCGCGTTGCCGAACACCTCGAACCAGGTTGTCCCCGCGCCTGCGGGGATGGTCCGCCAGGCCAGATATTCCTGTCGGACGTACGGCCGTTGTCCCCGCGCCTGCGGGGATGGTCCGCCGATCCTGGCGGTCATCATCTCCGTCGGCTTGTTGTCCCCGCGCCTGCGGGGATGGTCCGTCGACTGAGGTGTCGCCATCGTCTTCCTCGCCGTTGTCCCCGCGCCTGCGGGGATGGTCCGTCAGTGGGCTTCATATCGGGCAGGTGCAGGAAGTTGTCCCCGCGCCTGCGGGGATGGTCCGTCAGTGGGCTTCATATCGGGCAGGTGCAGGAAGTTGTCCCCGCGCCTGCGGGGATGGTCCTTGGTTCAGGCTGCCGCCCAGTTCCTGGTGGCGGTTGTCCCCGCGCCTGCGGGGATGGTCCGTGGAGCCGAACCGCGTCACCGCCGCCCTGCAGGTTGTCCCCGCGCCTGCGGGGATGGTCCCTAGGGCGAGCGTGTGGGGCCAGTTGCTCATCCGTTGTCCCCGCGCCTGCGGGGATGGTCCGGGGGTGCCGTCGCCGGAGGACGTGGTCGAGGAGTTGTCCCCGCGCCTGCGGGGATGGTCCTTATCCTGTGCGTTCCTTTGCGCCACCCGTCCGGTTGTCCCCGCGCCTGCGGGGATGGTCCCCCGAGGATCAGCGCGGGGAACGCGGCGATGATGTTGTCCCCGCGCCTGCGGGGATGGTCCGAGCGGTGGCCGTTCGGTGACGAACCCGGCCAGGTTGTCCCCGCGCCTGCGGGGATGGTCCGTCCCCGCACCCGTCGGGGATATCTCGCCTGGCGTTGTCCCCGCGCCTGCGGGGATGGTCCGTACCAGAACGACGGCAACCCCAAAACCTCCGGGTTGTCCCCGCGCCTGCGGGGATGGTCCGCCGGGTTTGTCTTCGAACCGGTGAAGCGGCTGGTTGTCCCCGCGCCTGCGGGGATGGTCCGAGGGTCGAGAAGCAGTACCCCAAGGAGAGGGCGTTGTCCCCGCGCCTGCGGGGATGGTCCGCATCGCGCCGCTGGCTGCTGGCCACGCTCGGCGTTGTCCCCGCGCCCGCGGGGATGGTCCGATGACCTTCTGGCTGCGCAGGCGTTGTGGTTCGTTGTCCCCGCGCCTGCGGGGATGGTCCGCCCGGCTACTGCTACGTCGTCTCCGGCGGCATGTTGTCCCCGCGCCTGCGGGGATGGTCCTCGCGCACTACACCGATGACGGCGAGTACATCCGTTGTCCCCGCGCCTGCGGGGATGGTCCGGCCGACTGGCCTGCACGCCAACGTTCCCGAGAGTTGTCCCCGCGCCTGCGGGGATGGTCCGCGTCCCGTCCCGCGGAACGCCACCACCGCTGGGTTGTCCCCGCGCCTGCGGGGATGGTCCGATCTGCGGGGCGACTCGCCGGATTGTTTTTGCGTTGTCCCCGCGCCTGCGGGGATGGTCCGGCGTGCAGGCGGCTGGCGATCTCTTCCTCGACGTTGTCCCCGCGCCTGCGGGGATGGTCCCGGCCTGCGGGTGCAGTCCATGTCGGTGTCGAAGTTGTCCCCGCGCCTGCGGGGATGGTCCCCATTGACCTTCCGTCAGTGATCCCGGAGGAGGGTTGTCCCCGCGCCTGCGGGGATGGTCCGGTGAGCACACGGCGGATGCCGTACTGCTCGCGGTTGTCCCCGCGCCTGCGGGGATGGTCCGACCTGGGCCATCGCCCCCTCCGACAGCTACGGGTTGTCCCTGCGCCTGCGGGGATGGTCCGAGGTGGGTGACGGCTATCTGGGCCTCTTCCGGGTTGTCCCCGCGCCTGCGGGGATGGTCCTGCCTCCTCGATACTCGGGACCGGGGACCGAAGGTTGTCCCCGCGCCTGCGGGGATGGTCCGAGGTTCTGCAGGCCGTTGGCGGCTGCGGCCATGTTGTCCCCGCGCCTGCGGGGATGGTCCGTGAGCCCGGCTCGGCATCCAGGACATCGTCGTGTTGTCCCCGCGCCTGCGGGGATGGTCCCTCGACCAGGGCGCATACGTAGGTCTCTGTCATGTTGTCCCCGCGCCTGCGGGGATGGTCCGACTGCCCCTGATCGGCCAGCGGATGTCGCACGGTTGTCCCCGCGCCTGCGGGGATGGTCCCGGGTGGCACCCGCACCTGCACGTCGCCGTGCTGTTGTCCCCGCGCCTGCGGGGATGGTCCCCGGGGCGACCAACCAGGAGGAACCCATGCACGGTTGTCCCCGCGCCTGCGGGGATGGTCCGCGAGGCAGCATCTCGGCGACGCTGACCAGAAAGTTGTCCCCGCGCCTGCGGGGATGGTCCGCCGGGCCAGGAGGGGCGCTACGGCTACATGCCGTTGTCCCCGCGCCTGCGGGGATGGTCCGGAGTGTCAGGAGTCACAGCGAGAGAAAAGGCGGTTGTCCCCGCGCCTGCGGGGATGGTCCGCCAGTCCCGGACCGGCCGACGGCGGCCCACGTGTTGTCCCCGCGCCTGCGGGGATGGTCCGACCTGCGGGCCCATGGTGGCCGCCGGGTTTCCGTTGTCCCCGCGCCTGCGGGGATGGTCCGCAGGCCGTGGACCTCCTGCGCCTCCGTGGCCAGTTGTCCCCGCGCCTGCGGGGATGGTCCGCGCACCGGCGGGAGCGGCCTGTTCGGAGGATCGTTGTCCCCGCGCCTGCGGGGATGGTCCGTCGGCCGCACACGGCGCCGCAGTAGCCGAGCAGTTGTCCCCGCGCCTGCGGGGATGGTCCGCGCGGATGGGATGCCGTCCACGGTACGGGCCGGTTGTCCCCGCGCCTGCGGGGATGGTCCGGCGGGCGAGCCGCTACGTGACTTCTGAGCTTCGTTGTCCCCGCGCCTGCGGGGATGGTCCGAGCCATGTCGGCGCCCCGTCATTGCGATGTACGTTGTCCCCGCGCCTGCGGGGATGGTCCCGGAGACTTCTCGGTGAACCCCTGCTCGTCCAGGTTGTCCCCGCGCCTGCGGGGATGGTCCGCGCGGTGGAGAGTGGGCGCGAGATGCAGGCGGGTTGTCCCCGCGCCTGCGGGGATGGTCCGACCAGGGCTAGGGCCCGGACCAGGGCGGAGGAGTTGTCCCCGCGCCTGCGGGGATGGTCCGCATCTGGACGTACTTGTGTACGCGGGCCTGTGGTTGTCCCCGCGCCTGCGGGGATGGTCCGACGTACGCACCGACCTCAAGGACGACTTCCGGGTTGTCCCCGCGCCTGCGGGGATGGTCCGCACGATCCGGGCGATGTGGCGGGCAGCCCGCTGTTGTCCCCGCGCCTGCGGGGATGGTCCTGGATCACACGGCCTGCGGAGATGCCGGAGGCCGTTGTCCCCGCGCCTGCGGGGATGGTCCGTACCACTGCGACGACTGCGACGCCACGATGACCGCGCCCACGTTGTCCCCGCGCCTGCGGGGATGGTCCGCCCGGGACACCCTCGATCACGTGCTGCGCACCGTTGTCCCCGCGCCTGCGGGGATGGTCCGCCCGCAGCAGTCCGACGGGGCGAACCCGATTCGTTGTCCCCGCGCCTGCGGGGATGGTCCGAATCCCCCCGGAAACACTGACCCACGTCATAGTTGTCCCCGCGCCTGCGGGGATGGTCCGGCAGACAGCGGAAGTCGCCTCCGATAGGGGGGTTGTCCCCGCGCCTGCGGGGATGGTCCCCCGAAATCCGCAGGTGGCAGGGCCGCCGCACCGTTGTCCCCGCGCCTGCGGGGATGGTCCGTCCACCCGCGCCCGGCGCCTGGCCGCCGCGTCGTTGTCCCCGCGCCCGCGGGGATGGTCCTGCAGGGGCCCACGAGCTGTGGGGCGGCTCGCCGTTGTCCCCGCGCCCGCGGGGATGGTCCGGCCGACCAGGACCCCGCCGAATGGCTCCCCCCGTTGTCCCCGCGCCCGCGGGGATGGTCCGGCCGACCAGGACCCCGCCGAATGGCTCCCCCCGTTGTCCCCGCGCCCGCGGGGATGGTCCGGTCACGCCCTTTTCGATCTGCATCAGGGTCTGGTTGTCCCCGCGCCCGCGGGGATGGTCCGACACCCAGGTCGGGATCCTCCGTGAGCCGGAAGTTGTCCCCGCGCCCGCGGGGATGGTCCTCGTCAGCGAGGACGGCTCAGAGGTCTGGGAGGGTTGTCCCCGCGCCCGCGGGGATGGTCCGTCCGCATCGTCCTCCGCTGGTACGAGATTGACGGTTGTCCCCGCGCCCGCGGGGATGGTCCGTCGTGGAGAGCGCACACCGGCTCTTCGCCCCCGTTGTCCCCGCGCCCGCGGGGATGGTCCGCGCGAGCGTGCCCGCCTGTTCCGCAAGGGGCTGTTGTCCCCGCGCCCGCGGGGATGGTCCTCGACCTGCGTGCCGGTCTCGCGGTGCACCACCGTTGTCCCCGCGCCCGCGGGGATGGTCCGGCACTGGCCCTGATCGACGACCATGCCCGCCAGTTGTCCCCGCGTCCGCGGGGATGGTCCGCGGCAGTCGGCCGACGACGACGTCGAGGTCGAGTTGTCCCCGCGCCCGCGGGGATGGTCCGAAGAGCGGCAGTGAGGGCGGCTCGGCAGCAGCGTTGTCCCCGCGCCCGCGGGGATGGTCCGGACCACCGCGATGATCGACGCCGTACTCCCCGGTTGTCCCCGCGCCCGCGGGGATGGTCCTCTCGATCTTGATACAGGCCGGACGTCAAAGCGGTTGTCCCCGCGCCCGCGGGGATGGTCCGGTGTCGGGCAGGATGCCGGTCAGGGGTCCGGCGTTGTCCCCGCGCCCGCGGGGATGGTCCGCCCCACCGGCGGTGGGCGACGATGGCGTTCTCGTTGTCCCCGCGCCCGCGGGGATGGTCCGAGTGGTCTCGATCTGCTCGTGATCGGCGAGCTGTTGTCCCCGTGCCCGCGGGGATGGTCCGTCGAAAAGCGTGCCGCCCACGCGGAGGTGGACGTTGTCCCCGCGCCCGCAGGGATGGTCCGAGGTTCCCGTCCGTGGAGCCTGACTTCTCGATGTTGTCCCCGCGCCCGCGGGGATGGTCCGACCGTCAAGGACCAGCGCGGCCGGCCGGTGGTGTTGTCCCCGCGCCCGCGGGACGGTCCGACCTTCACCACCTGGGCGGGCGGCGCGGAGGTGTTGTCCCCGCGCCCGCGGGGATGGTCCTGCGCAGCCGGGCGGGAACCCGCGCATCAGTGTGTCGTCCCCGTGCCTGCGGGGATGGTCCCATGCACCTCGACCCGTTCTCACCGGCCAACCGGCTTGCCTCCGCGCCTGCGGGGATGGTCCGCCGTAGTACAGGCCCAGGCCCAACAGCTTCGCGTTGCCCCGCGCCCGCGGGGATGGTCCTCAGGCAGGCATGGCCTGAGCGTACTGCCGCACGTTGTCCCCGCGCCTGCGGGGACAACGTGCGGCAGTGAAGGTGGGTGTTGTCATCGCTTTCGGAGCTGATTCGGGCACCTGTAGTGGACGGTTCGGTGATGCGAAGAAGCGCTGTCGTGTGCTGGGCGTCATGTTGCCGATGCAACTGTCTGCCTCTGCGGCCTTGGAAAGC
Organism: Streptomyces sp. ML-6; assembly: GCF_030116705.1. NCBI lineage: Bacteria > Bacillati > Actinomycetota > Actinomycetes > Kitasatosporales > Streptomycetaceae > Streptomyces > Streptomyces sp. ML-6. The sequence goes on along the minus strand of NZ_JAOTIK010000001.1, from coordinate 2,183,164 downwards.
ATGGGCGCGGGATCTTACTTCTTTATGCTCAAGAGTTTGGAACTTTTCTGCGACTTGGGTGGGTTGTCAGTGCTCGCCTCTACGCTCTGGTGCTCAGTCCTGAGAACAGTACGTGGAGGCACGGTGTGGACCTGCAGAGGCTGAACGGGCTCTACGAGCCGGTTGTGGTGCGGGCGTTGGAGACGCTTTGGGGGAAGTCGCGGGAGCGAGCCGGGGGAAGCACGAACCTCCTGATGGCGCACCTGCTGGATACAGCGGCAGTGGCGGAGCTGCTGTGGGACGACTTCCTCGCGCCTTCGACACGGTCGGCCTTGGACGAGGTTGCGGGTGGACCAGGGAGCGGGCGGCGGCTGTTTGTCTGGATCTGCGGGGTTCACGATTGCGGGAAGGCGACGCCGGCGCATCAGCGTTTGTGGCCGGAAGGCGCTGAGGCCGTGGAACGGGCAGGACTGACGTGGGTGGAGAGGAGTGCTGCCGCAGGGGCGAAGCAGCAGCGGCGCTGGCGCCACGACTGGGCCGGTGGGCTGATGGCGCGCGAGCTTCTGACCGATGTCGGTTGGGGCGTCGATCAGGTGGATTGGGTCTGGCCCTTGATGGCGGGGCACCATGGCGCTTTTCCTTCACTTCGGGATGTTCGGGAGCCGTCCTCCGCGAAGGGGCAGCTGCGCGGAAGAGGAGTTTGGCGTCGAGTTCAGCAGGTTCTACTCGATGTGTTCACGCGGGAGGTCGGGTTTGCGGGGCTTCGTGAGGTGGAGCCGGTGATGGTTCCGTCCCGGGCTCTCCAGTTGCAGCTCAGTGGCCTGGTGGTCATGGCGGACTGGATCGCAAGCGACGAGCGCTTCTTCGTGGGCATGGATGACCCGGTGTTGGTGAGCATGAGCGCTTCCCGCGAGCGGGCCGTCTCGGCGTGGAAGGCGCTGGGTTTGCAGGGTGGGTGGGGTGTTCTGGAAATGCCGGGGCCCGACGCGTTCCGGAACCGATTCGGATACGGACCTCGCCCCTCGCAGATGATGGTGGTCGAGACGGCACACCGGATGAGCGGCCCGGGACTTGTGGTGGTCGAAGCGCCCATGGGGGAGGGCAAGACAGAGGCGGCTCAGGCGGCGGCTGAAGTTCTCGCGGCGAGGTTCGGTGAGGATGGCGTCTTCGTAGGAATGCCGACTCAGGCGACCAGCGACCCCATGTTCACCCGCACACGTCGGTGGGTCGAGGCAGTGGACGAGCAGCTTGCCTCCAGGGTGGTGCTGCTGCATGGTAAGCGAGCGTTCAACTGGGAGTGGAAGGCTCTGCTGGAGGACGCGGGCGCGTATGCGGACGAGGCGTTCTGTGGGGTGGATGAGTTCGGGCTGGATGACGACCCGTACAGCTCGGAATCCATCACCCGGGAGATGCCGGAGCGGCAGGCGCCTGCCGAGTGGTTTCTGGGGGCGAAGCGTGGGTTGCTCGCTCCGTTCGTGGTCGGGACGATCGATCAGCTTCTGTACGCGGCTACCCGCACACGGCATGTGATGCTGCGCATGGCCGGCTTGGCCGGCAAGGTCGTGATTCTCGACGAAGTGCACGCGTGCGACGTCTACATGAGTCAGTTCTTGCGTGAGGCGTTGCGCTGGTTGGGGCAGGCTCGGGTTCCGGTGATTGTCCTTTCGGCGACGCTTGCCCCCGTGCAACGCCAAGGATTGGTCGACGCGTACTTGGCCGGCGCGGCATCCCGGGAGGAACTAAGGGCGCAGGTTCCGAAACCGTCCGGTTATCCGAGCATTACAGCGGCGTGGCTTCCGGCCTCGGGGGAGGCGCAATTCCATGTGGAGGCCACGGACAGCTGGCGTGAGGACCTTCATGTCGCGGTTCAGGTAGTACCCGAGGCAGTCCCTGGCCCGGGGTCCTCCCGTGCGGAGCGGGAGCGATTACAGGGGGAGGCGGATGCACGAGTAGGCGATCTGCTGGCGAGCGAGCTCATCGATGGGGGAACCGCGCTCGTCATCCGCAATTCCGTCGCGCGCGCCCAGAGCCTCTATGAGAAGCTGTGTGAGCGGTTCGATCACGACGAAGTGCGTCTTCTCCATTCGCGATTCACGGTTGCCAGGCGTGCCGATCTCACGGAGGAATGCCTGCGGTTGCTGGGCCCGAAAACTTCGCGGTCCAGGGGCGGCCGGTTGATTCTGGTGGCAACGCAGCTTGCCGAGCAGTCCTTTGATGTTGATGCCGACATGCTGGTCACGGACCTGGCTCCCGTTGACCTGTTGCTCCAACGGGTGGGTCGGCTGCATCGCCACGAGGGCACGTGGCGTCCGGAAGGACTGCGGACACCCAAGGTGTTCGTCACCGGGTTCGAGCCACGTGAATGCCGTGAGCCGGCATTCGTGTATGCCAGCGAGAAGATCTACGGGAGCCATCTGTTGCTGCGAACTGCTGCGGTACTGGCCGACGCAGGCGAAACGTGGTCGGTGCCGGGAGCAGTGCCCCGGTTGGTGGAGCAGGTGTACGGAGCGGATCCAGCCCTGCTTCCTGCGGTGTGGCGGGAGGCAGGTGAGGCTGCCCGGCGGGAGCAGGAAGAGCGGGACCGAAGCCGGGCCGAGGATGCGCGGCGGTTCCTGCTGACTCCGTACGGTGAGCACGAGAAGCGGACGCTGGCGGGTCTGCACCACGGCGGGTCCACGGCGGGCAGTGACGAGAGCTCCTTGCAGGCGGCGGTCCGTGACGGCGATGAATCCGTCGAGGTCGTCCTGGTGGTCCGGGAAGAGGGCGAGGAGGTCTTCCGGACGTTGGCAGGGCGTGCCTTGAGCGTCAACGGTGATGTTGCGCCGGAGGTACTGGACGAGGTGCTTGGCTCAGTGGTGCGACTGCCGTCGACGTTCACTCAAGCGGCCTCCGTTCTGTCCCCATTGCCCGGCTGGCACGGGCACCCGTGGCTGCGGCGGAGTCGTGCTCTGGTCCTGGACGCTTCACGTATGGCCCAACTTGGAGACATCACGGTTTCGTACGACGACAAGTTCGGGCTTCGGCAGGTTTGAGAGGATTCATATCCGCTTGCCTCGTGCGGAGTTGAGACCTTGGTGCGGACGAGCCGCCGGGCTCCTGCCCGGCGGCTCGGTACCCCGCGTGGCGCGGGGTCGAAGCGATTCCCGGCTCGTTGTGCAAACAGAGAAGGGGACCATCCCCTCAGCCCGGCCGTGACGTCCGATGGCTGCGGGGTCAACGGCCGGATTCTTGCACCTGGTTGTGGAGAAAGTGTGCGCACGCCCCAGCGGGGCGCTAGCTTTAAACAAAGAAGGTTCCATCTGAGGGGGGACTGATGACGCATGGCTTTTCCCTGACGGACAACCCATGGTTGCTCCTGCCGCCGGCTGCGCGAGGACCGGCGCGCGACCGGTCACTGCGCACCGCACTGCTGGATGCCCACGAGTTCGGTGACCTGGTGGTGGAGATCCCGACCCAGAGACCGGCGGTATTCCGCCAGGTTCTGCTGCCTGTGGTGCTTGATGCCTTGGGGCGTCCGGCCGACGAGCGTGAATGGATGGAGTGGTTCTCAGCTGGTCGGTGGTCGCAGGAGCAACGTCTCAAGCTTGGCGAGTACTTGGATACGCACAGTGGGCTGTTCGACCTCTTTGACCCGGTGCAGCCCTTTGGGCAGGTTGCCGGGATGCGCACTGCGAAGGACGAGACGAAGAACGCCGGACTGATTGTTGCGACTGCCGCGAATGGCAATAACGTCCCGCTGTTCGCCTCGCGTACGGAGGGGGACACCTTCTCGCTGACCCCGGCCCAGGCGGCGCACTGGCTGCTCCATACGCAGTGCTGGGACACCGCTGCGATCAAGACGGGTGTCGTGGGCGATCCGAAGGCGAAGGCAGGGAAAACGGTCGGAAATCCGACCGGGCCGCTCGGGCAGATGGGCGTGACTCTGCTGGTCGGCACAACCTTGTTCGAGACACTGTTGCTGAACCTTCCGGTTGGGGCATCGCCGACGTCGACCGATCTTCCGCAGTGGCGGAGGCGTGACCCCACGCATCCGCACTCGACCGGTACCCCGCAGTGGCAGGAACGGGTACCTGAAGGGCTCCTGGATCTGTGGACCTGGCAGGCCCGCCGGATCCGGCTCTTCCCGGAGATGACCGACGAAGGTCTGCGGGTGACACGCGTATTGGTTGCCGCGGGGGACCGCATGCCGTACACGTCCGAGACCGAGCCGCAGACCATGTGGCGTATCGAGCCGAGCGGCAGTCGGGGGACGGGCAAGAACAAACGCGGTGATTTGCCGCTGCGCCGGCCCTTGCGCCTCCAACCCGGTAAGGCCGCGTGGCGCGGACTTGACGCGCTCTTGGCGCCCGAGCGGCAATTCCGGGAGGTGGGGAAAAATACGAGTGGGTTCGCCACGAGCAAGGTTCTGGACCAGGCCGGCGCCTTGGCCCTTGACCTCGACGAGGCGTACCCGCTGCGTGTGGAACTTTCCGGTATCGCCTACGGCAATCAGTCGGCCGTCATTGACGACGTGATGTTCGACGCGTTGCCCCTGCCGCTGGCCGCACTGGGAGAGGACAGCGACGTACGCTCCGCACTTCTCGAAGTCGCGGAGCAGGCAGAGCAGTTGGCCACAGCCGTCAACCACCTCTCGGCCGATCTGCGCCGTGCTCTCGGCACCGAGCCGATCCCGTGGGACAAGGGGCAACGTCCGGGCGAGCTCGTTCTGCACGCCCTGGATCCTCTGGTGCGAAGGTTGCTGGCCGGCATGAGAGGCGTGGACGACCCGGAGCGGATCGAGGCGGGGCAGCTTGCCTGGGAACAGCTTGCCTGGCGTCGAAGCTGGGAGGTCGCCGACCGTCTCCTCCAGGCGGTACCCGTCGGGGCGTTTCTGGGGAGAAGCGTCTCCCAGGGGGAGGGGAAGCCGGAGCGGACGCACCGCGTCTCGCTGGCTGAGGCGTTCTTCCTCAAGCGTCGCGCGGAGATCCTTCACCGAGCGGACACCGTGCGAAAGGACGACGGTGCTCTTCGCGGTCAGTGAGCAGCATGTGGACCTGGGCGGCATCCGTATCCGCGACGCCCGGGTCACTGCCTTGGCCATGCCGGCCCCGAGGCGTCACGGCACGCCTTTCGCGATACAGAATCCTCACCACGTCTGGACACGATCATGACCGAAGAAGAGCCCACGAAGCCGAGGATCTGGCACCGGTACATTGCCGCGGACGGCACCTGGCGCCGCAAGGAGGGCACAGCGGCGGAGAAGCGCCCACCCGGGGAAGACCTTCAGATTCTCCGCCGGGGCTTGGGCCGTCCCGCCGGAACCGTGCTGGAGATGTTCCCGTTCTACACCTGCCCCGTCGACGACTATGCCGCGCGTCGGGGAGAAGTCTCTGCCGAGCAGGAAGCCGAACACATCGCGCTCGCTCTCTACGGACTGCACCAGCAGAGCCAGGACCGGCCGATGCACTGCGACGGAGTGGGGCTCGGCCGGGCCGTGCTCGGACTCCGGCGCCACAAACGCACCAGCGACGAAGCGGTCGACTCCCGCTTTCAGCAGGTGTTCTCCGCTACCTCCACGGACACGCTCGCGTTGCGGCTGCGTGGCTTGATCAGCCAGCTCAAGGACATCAAGGAGCCCGTCGACTACAACCGGCTGATCTCCGACATCCGCGACTGGAACCGGCCCGATTCACGCTCCCGCGTACGCCGCCGCTGGGGCCTGGACTACTACGGCTGGACGCAGGGTGCTACGGGCCGACGCACTGACGGCTGACCCTTTGCTGCCTCCGGTGTTCGCCCTGGACGCCCTTCCTGTGTGCCCACGTGAGCGCCAGTTGGCGGCCGACCGACCGCTATTCACCTACCCATGACTTGGAGCAATCCGATGACCCAGCGCCTCTACATCGACGTACACGTCGTTCAGACCGTGCCGCCCGCCAACCTCAACAGGGACGATCAGGGCAACCCCAAGGAAGCCGTCTTCGGTGGTGTGCGCCGCTCCCGGGTGTCCTCGCAGGCGTGGAAGCGGGCGACCCGTCAGCACTTCGACACGCAGGTCCCCGAGCCCGACCGCGCCACCCGCACGAAGCGCATCGCCCAGGAACTCACTGCGCGGATCGTGCGGAGCACGGGCCTGGAGCGTGACGACTCCACCCGTCTCGCCGAGGCTCTCCTCGCTCAACTCGGCTTGAGTCAGGGCAAGAAGGCCAGCGACACCGCCTACCTCCTCTTTTACGGCAACGCTCAACTGGACGCCGTCGCGGCTCTCGTGGCCGAGCGCGCCACCGACCTCGTGGCGTTGGACGAGAAGGCCTTGGCCGAGGAAGTCAAGGAACTCCCCGTCGTGGAGAGCTTCAGCACCGGGCACCCCGTGGGCGTCGCACTGTTCGGCCGTATGGTCGCCGACATCCCCAAGCTCAACGTGGATGCCGCCGTACAGGTGGCCCATGCGATCTCCACCCATGAGACGCAACTCGAGTTCGACTACTTCACCGCCGTCGACGACCAGAACGAACGGGACGAGACCGGGGCCGGAATGATCGGTACCATCGGGTTCAACTCCGCCACCCTCTACCGCTACGCCACGGTCGGGTTCGCTCAGCTCGTCGAAAACCTCGGCGGTGACACCGACGCCGCTCTCGATGCCCTCGACGGTTTTGTCGACGGCTTCGTCCTGTCCGCTCCCACCGGCTACCAGAATTCCTTCGCCCACCGCACCCGGCCGAGTCTCGTCGCCGTCGTCGTACGCACGGACCAGCCGGTCAACCTTGTTTCCGCCTTCGAGGAACCCGTGGCGACGAAGGCCGGCATCCAGGCCGAGTCCGCCCGCCGCCTCGCCGAGGCGTACACGGGCGAGGCAAGGACATGGGGCGACGCTCCGCTCTACGGAGCGGCCAGCCACATCTTCACCACTGACGAACCCCGTACCAAGGACACCGCTGAAGCCCTTGCCCGTGCCTTCGGTGAATCCGTGCCCTTCGCCGACCTGCGTACTACCTTGCGTACCCACATCACCTCCGCTCTGGGAGAAGAGGCGTGACGCCGCCCGGCCGCACCTCCGTACTCCTGCTGCGTCTCGCCGCCCCACTCCAGTCGTGGGGCGACCGCAGTATGTTCAACCGCCGCGAGACACGCCCTGAACCAACGAAGTCCGGAGTCGTGGGGCTCCTCGCCGCTGCCGCCGGGCGATCCCGGCACGCCGACGTGGACGACCTCGCCGGGCTCGGCCTCGGCATCCGGGTCGACCAGCCCGGCAGTCTCCTACGCGACTACCACACCGTCAGCGACTACCGGGGCCGACCGCTCCTTTCCGCCGCAGTGTCCGCCAACGGCGTGCAGAAGCCCACCTCACCGGCCAAACGGACGCATGTCACCCAACGCTTCTACCTCCAGGACGCCGTCTTCCTCGCAGCCGTTGAAGGCCCCGGCGAACTCATCACTGCCCTCGAACACGCCGTACGCCACCCGGCCTTCCCGCTCTCCCTCGGCCGTCGCTCCTGCGTACCCGCCCAGCCCTTGGTGCTGGGGCAACGCACCGGTGCCCTGGAAGACGTGCTGCGCGCGGAGCCCTGGCAGGTGACCAAGGCGGTGCGCAACCGGTGGGGGCGCAGGAACAGCAACGCCGCTCATGTAGATCTCCCGGCCACCCTCGACGATCCGGCCGGGGACGAGATCCGCGACGACGTCCCCCTGTCCTTCGCGCCGACGAACCGGACGTTCACCACTCGTCGTATCCGGCACACCTACCTCGCAGCTCCCACCGGACTCACCCCCGACCCGGACCACCCCCCGGCCACGGGCGGCCACGACCCCTTTGCTCTCCTCGGTTGGTAACTGACATGCCCTACCTTTCCCGCATCCGTATCAACCCCCTGCGTGCCCAGAGCCGCAAACTCTTGGCCAGTCCAAGGGCCATGCACGGCGCGGTCCAAGCAGGTATCCCCGGTGAGCCCGACCAGTCACGTACCTTGTGGCGGCTCGACCCGGACAACCCTCATCGCCCCCAACTGTTCGTCCTCACCGCGAACAGACCTGACTGGTCCCACCTGGTCGAGCAGGCGGGGTGGCCCGACGCCGACGGCGAGCACTACGCCGTGCGTGACTACGCCCCGCTCCTGCGGCAGCTCGCGCCCGGCCGCAGCTTTGCCTTCCGGCTCACCGCCAACCCCGTTCAGAACACCAACCGGCCCGACAAGCCCACCACTCGCCAGCAAGCACGCATCGACGCGGGCGATCGGCGCGGCTTCCGCCTCGGCCACCGGACTGCCGAAGCGCAGCTCAAGTGGTTCCTCACCCGCACCCTGCGGTGGGGTTTCGACATCCCCGCCGCCCCAGACCTCGACGGAATCCACGACGCGGCCGGGGAACCGCCGCGCGACATCCGCATCATCGCCCGTCGGCGCCGTTCCTTCGGGAAAGGGTCCGCCACCGGGAAGGAGGCCCACGTCGTCATGAACTCCGTCACCTTCGAAGGAAGCCTGCGCATCACGGATCCGGACATCCTCACCGAGCGGCTCCTCGGCGGCATCGGCCCCTCCAAGGCGTACGGGTGCGGACTGCTCACCCTTGCTCCTCTCCCCGAAAAGGAATGAACACCCGTGCCCGACATCTGGTGGAAGGCCGACCCCCAGGACCTGCACCGTCTCGTCGACCGTGTCTCCAGCGTCTACGTCGAGCGAAGCCATCTGGACCGGGACGAGAACGCCGTCGTCATCATCAACAAGCGGCAAACCGTCCGGGTACCTGCGGCCATGGTCGCCGTCATGCTTCTCGGCCCCGGGACACGCGTCACCCACGGCGCCATCCGCCTGCTCGCCGATTCCGGCACCACTGTGTGCTGGGTGGGTGAACAGGGTGTCCGTATGTACGCGGCTGGCCTCGGCCCCAGCCGGGGTGCCGGCCTTCTGCACCGCCAGGCATGGCTCGTCACCCGGCCCAAGGAACGCCTTGCCGTCGCCCGCGCCATGTACAGCATGCGATTTCCTGGAGAGGACGTCTCCGCCCTCACCATGCAACAACTCCGCGGACGTGAAGGCACGCGCATCCGCAAGTTCTACAAGGCCCAGGCCGCCCGGACCGGAGTTCCCTGGAACGGCCGGGTCTACAAACCTGGGGATGCGTTCGCGGCGGGTGACGACCTCAATCGCCTGTTGTCTGCAGCCAACGCTGCCCTCTATGGCATCTGCCATGCCGTCATCATCGGGCTGGGCGCCAGCCCGGGGCTCGGCTTCGTCCACACAGGCAAAGCCACATCCTTCGTCCTGGACATCGCCGACCTCTACAAGGCCGAATACACCATCCCACTCGCCTTCGACTTGGCCGCGCAGGGCCTCACCGAGGAACGCGACGCACGACTTGGGCTCCGTGATCTCATTGCCCGCGACAAGCTTCTCGGCCGCATCGTCACCGACGTGAAGAATCTGCTCACTCCCGAAGGAACGGACTTCGAAGACCCCGAGGTCAATCTCCTGTGGGATGAGCACCTGGGGTCCGTTCCGGGCGGTACCAACTATGCCGGCCAAGCTGACATGTCGGCACATGGGATGACCGACAGCCACATCGCCGTCATCGGACCTGAGCTCGACGATCCTGAAGCCGCATCATGACCGTGATTATTCTCGTCGCAGCCCCGGAGGGTCTTCGCGGGCACCTCACCCGGTGGATGGTCGAAGCCAGCGCCGGGGTATTCGTCGGCAACCCCAGCCGCCGCATCCGCGATCGTCTCTGGGAGCTTCTGGCCACTCGCATCGGCGACGGCCAAGCCATCCTCATCGAGCCAGCCGCCAACGAACAAGGATGGGCCGTCCGCACCGCAGGCCGGGATCGCTGGCAGCCTGTCGACTTCGACGGGCTGATCCTCTCGGCCCGCCCCCAGAAGCAACTAAATGAAAACAGCCCCTCCGCCCGATAAAACCCCAGCTCAACAAGTGTTGTCCCCGCGCCTGCGGGGATGGTCCGCCGACAAGGGGAACGCGGCCTGCGCCCAGTACGTTGTCCCCGCGCCTGCGGGGATGGTCCGGAAACAGACCCGGACACCCTGCGCGCCCAGTTGTTGTCCCCGCGCCTGCGGGGATGGTCCTGGGTACTGCTCCCCACCCCCTCCGCGGCAAACGTTGTCCCCGCGCCTGCGGGGATGGTCCGGGGTCCGTTCCGTTCCAGGGTCCGAGGCTGTCGTTGTCCCCGCGCCTGCGGGGATGGTCCGGGGCTGGCGCGGAGCGGCTGCCCCGACCGGACGTTGTCCCCGCGCCTGCGGGGATGGTCCGCGGGCCTCCCCGAGGCGGGGCACCGCATCGGTGTTGTCCCCGCGCCTGCGGGGATGGTCCGACGATGAACACCCGGTGCTCGCCGGGGAGGACGTTGTCCCCGCGCCTGCGGGGATGGTCCCGACGAGGTCAGCCGGGCCGACAGCCGTCGGAGCGTTGTCCCCGCGCCTGCGGGGATGGTCCTGTCGAACGAGGAGGATTTCCGGCACTCGTGGTTGTCCCCGCGCCTGCGGGGATGGTCCGGTGGGGCCGTGCAGTCGATCAGCAGCTGCAATGTTGTCCCCGCGCCTGCGGGGATGGTCCGGGCCGCTCGATGGGGTGCGGGATGTGGTCGGCGTTGTCCCCGCGCCTGCGGGGATGGTCCGCCCGAGCCGAGAACGAGCGGCTGAAGTCCGAGGTTGTCCCCGCGCCTGCGGGGATGGTCCGGGCCTGACGAAACGTTCAGGCCCGAGCGGTTGGTTGTCCCCGCGCCTGCGGGGATGGTCCCGGAGCTCTCCTGGGTGGCCGAGACCTGGGCCGGTTGTCCCCGCGCCTGCGGGGATGGTCCTTACCGATGGGCGTTTCGCCCATGAATGTGACCGTTGTCCCCGCGCCTGCGGGGATGGTCCTCGTGCGCATCTGCCCCTCTTCCTCGGCGTGGTGTTGTCCCCGCGCCTGCGGGGATGGTCCGGGGGGCGGATGTAGTGGAGGGCGGCACGATCGGTTGTCCCCGCGCCTGCGGGGATGGTCCTCTCCGAGAGGCGCACCTCACTGACCTCGTGGTGTTGTCCCCGCGCCTGCGGGGATGGTCCGACGGCACGGTGGTGCGGGACGAGGAGGGGCGGGTTGTCCCCGCGCCTGCGGGGATGGTCCGCGCTGGAGGCCCCCGGTGGAGGAGCGGCTGACGTTGTCCCCGCGCCTGCGGGGATGGTCCGAAACGGCGTACTGAGCCTGCCACCACTTCTGAGTTGTCCCCGCGCCTGCGGGGATGGTCCTTCTGAGGCGCGGCCTCTGCGGCGGGTGCTCATGTTGTCCCCGCGCCTGCGGGGATGGTCCCTCTTTCCGGTCTGCGCCGTGCCCCCGTGCCCTGTTGTCCCCGCGCCTGCGGGGATGGTCCTCGGCTGGCGGGGGGCAGCAGCTGCCGCGATGTGTTGTCCCCGCGCCTGCGGGGATGGTCCTGTGCGTCAGCGGCGGGGCCGGCCGCAACGGTTGTTGTCCCCGCGCCTGCGGGGATGGTCCAGCAGCACCGGCGCCAGCGCCTTCGCTTTCAGCGTTGTCCCCGCGCCTGCGGGGATGGTCCGGTGATCTGCGGGGCGAGAGCATGAAAGGGGGCGTTGTCCCCGCGCCTGCGGGGATGGTCCTCCGTAGCTGCGTTCGCATCCGGGCTGGGTCGGGTTGTCCCCGCGCCTGCGGGGATGGTCCGAAGCTCGACGAGTCCCGGTGCGTGTTCACCATGTTGTCCCCGCGCCTGCGGGGATGGTCCCTGAAACAGCGCCCCCTGGACTTCAGGAGTCGCGTTGTCCCCGCGCCTGCGGGGATGGTCCGTTCCACTGGGCCTGCTCCCTGGCCGACCTGGAGTTGTCCCCGCGCCTGCGGGGATGGTCCGCTTCGTGAACACCAGATTGAGGCCGTAGCCGCGTTGTCCCCGCGCCTGCGGGGATGGTCCGACCAGTTGCCTCGGCTCATCGCTTCAACCGCAGTTGTCCCCGCGCCTGCGGGGATGGTCCGACGACGGGGTACCCCCGTCCGTCCGTCCCTGCGTTGTCCCCGCGCCTGCGGGGATGGTCCTGACCGTTTCAGCCTCACGTCGGCATGATCGTCGTTGTCCCCGCGCCTGCGGGGATGGTCCGAGGTGACGCGGGGGATGGTGCAGGAGATACCGGTTGTCCCCGCGCCTGCGGGGATGGTCCGCAGTTTGTCGACGTTGGCAGGAACATTGGAGAGTTGTCCCCGCGCCTGCGGGGATGGTCCTGTGACGCAGTGCTTTTCGCGGATGCGCGCGGGGTTGTCCCCGCGCCTGCGGGGATGGTCCGGAGCGGCGGGCGGACCTGGATGCGCTCGGGATGTTGTCCCCGCGCCTGCGGGGATGGTCCGTACAACATCCCGGGCCTCGCGCTGGCCGTGCTGTTGTCCCCGCGCCTGCGGGGATGGTCCGTGGGCGGCGAAAGCCGAGCCCCAGCGGGTCCGCGTTGTCCCCGCGCCTGCGGGGATGGTCCCAAGGACGCGCTGACGTTCCTCGACCTCGACCAGTTGTCCCCGCGCCTGCGGGGATGGTCCGATGCTCACCTCCGGCCCAGCCACCGCCGAGGTGTTGTCCCCGCGCCTGCGGGGATGGTCCGATCGCGCACGGGATCGGTGCCGAGACGGTGGCGTTGCCCCCGCGCCTGCGGGGATGGTCCGATCGCGCACGGGATCGGTGCCGAGACGGTGGCGTTGTCCCCGCGCCTGCGGGGATGGTCCGGAGTGCGGGATGTGCCTCCGGTGGCTCCCCGAGTTGTCCCCGCGCCTGCGGGGATGGTCCGGACGGTGGCAAGGAAACGTGGGTCTGCTTCGAGTTGTCCCCGCGCCTGCGGGGATGGTCCGCCGATGTCTGTTGCCACGGCTAGGTAGCGTTTGTTGTCCCCGCGCCTGCGGGGATGGTCCGGTGGGCCGGTCGTGCAAGAACCGGCGCTCACCGTTGTCCCCGTGCCTGCGGGGATGGTCCGGGCCGTATCCGCCATAGCCGGCCCCCCTCGTGGTTGTCCCCGCGCCTGCGGGGATGGTCCGGCACTCGGCACGTAGGCGTAGGCGCTGCCGGGGTTGTCCCCGCGCCTGCGGGGATGGTCCTCGCTCGAAAACGAGGGAGGACGCCATGCCCGGGTTGTCCCCGCGCCTGCGGGGATGGTCCGATGCCACCGCGCCCATCGGCACCACGTACCGGGTTGTCCCCGCGCCTGCGGGGATGGTCCTCGGACATCTCGTTCGTCTTCGCAGGTCAAAGCGTTGTCCCCGCGCCTGCGGGGATGGTCCGGAAGCCCGCCCGATGGAGCGCCGCATGGTCGAGTTGTCCCCGCGCCTGCGGGGATGGTCCCCGCGGTATCGGTGCCGGTGAGGAGGTCGGTGGTCGTGTGTTGTCCCCGCGCCTGCGGGGGATGGTCCTCGCTGGAGCCCGGCCCCCTCCGACTGGCGGTCCTTGTCCCCGCGCCTGCGGGGATGGTCCGGGTTTCCCGGGCCGGTCGGCCCGGGGTGCCGGGTTGTCCCCGCGCCTGCGGGGATGGTCCGCTACTGACCTGCCGGCCCCGGCACTTCGGGGTGTTGTCCCCGCGCCTGCGGGGATGGTCCGCCTTCGGCGTCTTCCGCTGGTCTCAGCCACATGTTGTCCCCGCGCCTGCGGGGATGGTCCAATGCGGGGATCTGGCCGGGGACTTGCTCGGGCGTTGTCCCCGCGCCTGCGGGGATGGTCCCTCGGGGGGCTCCCGGTGACCGGGCCAGAACCAGTTGTCCCCGCGCCTGCGGGGATGGTCCCCGCCCCTCCCGCAGCGCGGGAGGGGCGTTGTTGTTGTCCCCGTGCCTGCGGGGATGGTCCGGTCTCCCGCAAGATGCAGCGCGCCGCCGACGAGTTGTCCCCGCGCCTGCGGGGATGGTCCGTACTCGAGGCTGAGGTCGTCGAGGATGAGTACGTTGTCCCCGCGCCTGCGGGGATGGTCCTCTGGCACTCACCGAGGACTACAGCGCCGCCCCGTTGTCCCCGCGCCCGCGGGGATGGTCCTGTTCACGGCGGCCCCACATTCGGGCGCGCAAAGTTGTCCCCGCGCCCGCGGGGATGGTCCGGCCGTCACCAACTTCGTGCTCTCGGACACCGGGTTGTCCCCGCGCCCGCGGGGATGGTCCGGAGCACCCCGTGCCCGAACCCCAGACCCTCGCGTTGTCCCCGCGCCCGCGGGGATGGTCCGTCGGAACCGCATTCGTAGAGCTCACCCGAACCGTTGTCCCCGCGCCCGCGGGGATGGTCCGTAGGTACGGGTCGAGCTCGACTCGGTCTCGGTGTTGTCCCCGCGCCCGCGGGGATGGTCCGAAGGGCTCAAGCTCCCGACGATCGTCGTAATCGTTGTCCCCGCGCCCGCGGGGATGGTCCGAGCATCAGGCCCGCGAGAATCAGCGAGGCGCCGTTGTCCCCGCGCCCGCGGGGATGGTCCGGCCGGCCCCCCGACCGGCGCGCGGAAGACGCAGTTGTCCCCGCGCCCGCGGGGATGGTCCGGCGGGGTGCACGCCGATCTGGTCGGTGGTGTAGTTGTCCCCGCGCCCGCGGGGATGGTCCGGTCGACTTCGCGTTCTCCCCTGACCCCTTGAGGTTGTCCCCGCGCCCGCGGGGATGGTCCGGCGATCGGTGCACTGCTCGACGCAGTAAGCCCGTTGTCCCCGCGCCCGCGGGGATGGTCCGGCGTCCATGTCGTCGAAGGCGGGGCCCTTGGGGTTGTCCCCGCGCCCGCGGGGATGGTCCGTACGGCCGCAAGTGACCGCCTACGGCCCGGAAGTTGTCCCCGCGCCCGCGGGGATGGTCCGGCCGACAGGGTCAAGATCCACCTCCGTGACGGGTTGTCCCCGCGCCCGCGGGGATGGTCCCATGACCATGGAGAACGTGCGGGCCTGGTCGACGTTGTCCCCGCGCCCGCGGGGATGGTCCGGCAAGCTCGGCAGTCTCACCCCCTTCGAGATGGTTGTCCCCGCGCCCGCGGGGATGGTCCTGCCGCTTAGGGTTGGAGAAGTGTTTACCTAAAGTTGTCCCCGCGCCCGCGGGGATGGTCCGATGGCCGTCACCGGGCAGGCCAAGCACCTCTGGTTGTCCCCGCGCCCGCGGGGATGGTCCGTGCGGCGGCACGATGTACAAGACGGTCGAGACGTTGTCCCCGCGCCCGCGGGGATGGTCCGCTGAGCAACAACGGCATGACCGTCACGATCACGTTGTCCCCGCGCCCGCGGGGATGGTCCGTCTAGTCAGCTCGACGAACCGGCGGGTGGATGGTTGTCCCCGCGCCCGCGGGGATGGTCCGGTCGGAAACCAACTCGACTCGGTCTCGGTGTTGTCCCCGCGCCTGCGGGGATGGTCCGTAGCAACCCGTAGCAGTTCTTAACGATTCAGCGTTGTCCCCGCGCCCGCGGGGATGGTCCGAAGTGCTGCCAGTTCATTGATGCGCCGATCGTGTTGTCCCCGCGCCCGCGGGGATGGTCCGTCGAGAACGCGGCATTCGAGTGCGAGCGGGAAGTTGTCCCCGCGCCCGCGGGGATGGTCCGACGCGGACTCCCTTGTGCTCGTTCAGGTTGACGTTGTCCCCGCGCCCGCGGGGATGGTCCACGACAGCACGGCGCGCGCCGCTCGCCCGCCAAGTTGTCCCCGCCCCTGCGGGGATGGTCCCGAGGAACCGATGCCTGACCCGTCATGCGACGTGTTGTCCCCGCGCCCGCAGGGATGGTCCGCGGTCGAGCTGGCCGAACTTGCCGGTCTGGAGGTTGTCCCCGCGCCCGCGGGGATGGTCCGTACATCGACGGCGGCGCCGACACCGACGCCGAGTTGTCCCCGCGCCCGCGAGGATGGTCCGCGGGTGCCGATGTCCGCCGAGCTGGTGGCGATGTTGTCCCCGCGCCCGCGGGGATGGTCCGGTGAGTCCGCAGTCGCCGGGGCCGTGGTTAGCGTTGTCCCCGCGCCCGCGGGGATGGTCTGTGCGAGGGCAGCGCGGGGCCGGTGGTCATGCAGTCGCCCCCGCGCCCGCCTCGGGTTCTAACGATCCCCGCAGCACCCGCGATCTGTGGGAGTTGCGAGGATTGTGGGGGTTGGGCGGGGGCGTTGGCTTGCCGGAGGTTCGTCCGGTGCATCCCCTGACATCCGCCCGAAATGTCAGGACGGGTGATGGGTGTGGGCGCTGCGGCCAGAGGTGGGGTGGAGGTTCTGGCCCGGCTTCGTCGGCCTCGGTGGTCGCGTCCAGGGCGGGGATCGCGTTGCTGCTCCGGGTTCGTCGCGCAATCGTTCCCGGTCTCTCGGTGATGGGCCTGTCCGGCTCCGGTGGCAGCGGAGTCGTCCGAGCTGCCCGCAGGGAACGCTGCAGGGTGGGCTCTTGAAGGTTTTTCTAGAAAGAATATTCAGTTCTGATCCCCCGTGGACGCTGTACGGCGTCGTGCGCCCGCTGACCTGCAAACAGCGGGCCGAGGTGGTGCGGTACTTGGGCGCGTTGGCCGGGGTGTCCTGGTCGTCGCCGATGATGTGACAACCATCGTCCGTACCGTCGTATCGCCGTGCGGTCCTCGGTGGGCCGGGCTCTTTCCCCGGCCGCCGGGTGCTGCTGATCGGCGCGGGTGTTGTGGCCGCTGCCGCCCTGCCCCTCGGGTGGGACCTGTTCGGGCGGGGTCTGTTCGGGGTGAAAAGTGCGGGGGCAAGGGTGTCTCTGCGGAGCGGAACCGGGCGGGAAAGGAGCCGAACGTGCGAACTCCCCGTCCCCTAAACGGAGCCCGGGCGCCCTCGGTGAGCCGCGGGTCTCATTCCGCCACGGCGGGGTCATTCGATGTCTGGTGTTCTTCGTCTGGCGTTCTTCCCGGACGGTGCGGTCGTTGTCACGGGGGGAACTCCGCGAGGAAGTCGTTTCCGGTGGGTGGGGGGTGGTGTCGGAGGTGTGGACCTCGGCTCCCGGGGTGTGCGGCCCCGACGGCCCCTGCCGGCGGGGCTGCCGCCCAGGGGGTGCCCGGAGAGTGACCGACAGTAACGATCTGGTGGATTTGGGTATTTCATGGCTTTTATGCTGATTGTGGCTTGTACGACTTGTTGCGCGTAGGGGGTCGACGTAGTGTCGGAAGTGCCGCTGCAGAAGCAAGGAGTGGCACAAGCATCCTCCGAAGGAGGCGAAGATGAACGTACGCAGCATCTTCGACCACAGGGACAGGGACCACGGTCGAGGCGGACGTGGATACGGACGCGGACGTGGATACGGACGTGGACGTGGACGCGGACGCGGATTCCGTGACTATGGCTACTACGACGACTACGGCTACGGCTACGGCCGGCGTGGACGTCGGTGGGGCTACTGACTCCCATCCCTGACGTCAAACCCAGCCCGAGGCAGGCTCGCGCGCATTGCGCGGGTCCGCCTCGCGGTTGTGTGGCCCGGGGCCGCGCCCGAGTGTCGCGGCCCCGGCGTCCGGGGGCGTGAGTCCGCGACCCCGGTGTTCCCGTGGATGACGCCCAGGACCTCGGTGTTCCCGTGGCCTGACGCCCACGACCCCGGGGCTTCCGTGACAGGGCGGCCACGACCTCTGTCATGACGCCCACGACCTCTGTGACGTGACGCCCATGCGCCTTCGCGGTTCGTTCCAGCGTTCAGCCCGTACCGAGGAGCCGCCCCGGGACTCGGTGACGGACATTCCGATCCGTACCGACCCCATCGGCATCCTGATGTCGTTCCGGCGCTTCTGGCCCCTGACCAAGGGGGACCGGCGCTGGCTGATCGTGATCTTTCTGTGCGCCGTTCTGGCCGCCCTGGCCGAGACCGTCACGGTCCTGCTCTTCGCCGAACTCACCGACACCGCCCTGCAACAAGGCGACGTCAGTGCCTTTTGGAAACCCGCCGGGCAGTGGCTCGCCGTCGCGGTCGCCGGTGCCGTGGTGGGGTATCTGGGCAGCTCGCTCGCGGTCTGGACCGCCGAGCGCTTCGTCCTGCGGCTGCGGGCCCGCGTCTTCGGCCACATCCAGACGCTGCCACCGCACTTCTTCCAGCGCAATCGCCGCGGTGACCTGGTGGAACGACTGACCGGCGACGTGGAGGCCATCGAAGCGCTGGTGGTCTCCGGCATCGTCGGCCTGGCCTCGGCGCTGTTCGGCACCCTCTTCTACGCCGGCGCCGCCCTGATGCTGCGCTGGGACCTGGCGCTCGCCACCTTCGTCATGGTCCCGCTGCTCCTGATCGTCACCGGCCGGTTCGCCGGGCCCCTGCGCGCGGTGTCCCGGCGCGGCCGGGCGGCGGACGGCGCCATCACGGCGGTGGTCGAGGAGACGCTGGTCAACGTCGTCATGACCCAGGCGTACAACCGGCAGCAGGACGAGGAGAACCGGCTCGCGGACAAGGCGGGGGTACGGCTGCGGACCGCCGTGAAGGCCGTCCGCCTCACCGAGTTCTACGAGCAGTTCGTCGAGGTCCTCGAAACGATCTGCGTCCTGACCATCATCGGCCTGGGGGCGTGGGAGATCTCCGCGGGCCGGATGACCCTCGGTGAACTCCTCGCCTTCGCCGCCTTCATCGGCTACCTCTACCCGCCGATCCGCTCGCTGGGACAGCTCGGCCTGACCGCCACCGCGGCGACCGCGGGAGCCGAACGACTGCTGGAGATCCTCGACTCCCGATCCTCCGTCACCGACCCGGCCTCCTCCGTGCCCGAACCGCCCCGGAGCCGGGCGCTCGGCGAGGTGGAGGCGTCCCACGTCTTCTTCCGCTACCCCCACGGCGCCGAACCCGTGCTCCGGGACCTCTCGTTCACCGCGAGCCCCGGGGAACTCGTGGTCATCACCGGCCCCAGCGGTGCGGGCAAGTCGACCCTGGCGGCGCTGCTGCTGAGGTTCTACGACCCCGACTCCGGCAGCATCCGGCTGGACGGCGTCTCCGTGGACCGGCTGCCGCTGACCTACCTGCGCCGGAACATCACGCTGTTGCCCCAGGACACGCTCGTGCTGCACGACACCATCGAGAAGAACATCGCCTGCGGGCGCACCGACGTGAGCCACCACGAGGTCGTGGAGGCCGCGCGGGCGGCCGACGCCGACGGGTTCATCCGTGCCTTGCCGGAGGGATATGACACTGTCATATCCACCGGCACGCCCCGGTTGTCCGGCGGCCAGTTGCAGCGCATCGCCATCGCCCGCGCCATGCTGCGCGACGCCCCCGTGCTCCTGCTCGACGAGCCCACCACCGGGCTGGACCGGCTGGCCGCACAGCGCATCCTCGCCCCGCTGCGGCGACTGGCCCGGGGCCGCACCACCATCGTGATCACCCACGACCTGGCCCTCGCCGCGGACGCCGACCGCGTCCTGGTCCTGGACGAGGGGCGGCTGGTGGAGTCCGGCACGCACGCCCAGCTCCTCGGCAACAGCGGCCTGTACGCCACGCTCTTCGAACGCCGCGTCCGGCAGCACGACGGGGCCGAGCCCCGGCCCGCCGAACCGTCAGGAGTCCACTGGAGCTGAGCACCGCGCCCCGAACGGGCCGCCCGCCGCAGGACGGTGACGGGCCGGGTGGGCCCCGCGCTTCCCGCCGCCCCCGCGCCGGCCGGAACCCCACGGCGGGCGCGCCCGGCCGGAAACGGGCCGCGCCCGGCGGCGGCCGGAACACCGCCCGTTACCATCCGCTGTGACCGAAACGACCGAAGGACCCGCCCGCCGCACCCGCATATTCGCCGACCTGACACCGCTGAGGACCTCTCCCGACTACCGGCGGCTCTGGTTCGGGAACA
This sequence comes from Streptomyces sp. ML-6, assembly GCF_030116705.1. Lineage (NCBI taxonomy): Bacteria > Bacillati > Actinomycetota > Actinomycetes > Kitasatosporales > Streptomycetaceae > Streptomyces > Streptomyces sp. ML-6. The sequence continues at coordinate 2,163,500 of NZ_JAOTIK010000001.1, read as the reverse complement.
CGGTCTCCTGGATCGGGCAGGGGATGACCTCGCTCGCCGTGTCGCTCCAGGTCTACGACATCACCGGATCGGCCTTCTCGGTCGGACTCATCGGCTTCTGCTCGTTCCTGCCGCTCGTCGTCTTCGGACTGTACGGCGGTGCCGTAGCGGACACCCTCGACCGGCGCAAGCTGGGGCTGGTCAGCGCGGCGGGATCGTTCGGGCTCTCCGTCGTCCTGCTCGCCGCCGCCGTCGCCGGGGTGGAACAGGTGGGGCTGCTGTACGCGGTCGTGGCCCTCCAGGCGGCCTGCTTCGCCGTCAACGCACCGGCCCGCAGCTCGATGATCGCCCGGCTGCTGCCGGCCGAGCAGCTGCCCGCGGCGAACGCCCTCAACTCCATGACCAGCACCACCGGCATGCTGGCCGGGCCGATGCTCGGCGGACTCGTCGTCGGCTGGTGGGGCTACCGGGCCGCGTACACCGTCGACGTCATCACCTTCACCGCCTCGCTGTACGCGATGTGGCGGCTGCCCGCGATGCTGCCGCAGCGCGAGGAGGGCTCGGGGCACAAGCGGGCGTCCGTCGCGGACGGGCTGCGCTTCCTGGGGGCCAGGCCCAATCTGCGGATGACCTTCTTCACCGACCTGTGCGCCATGGTGCTGGCCCACCCCCGGGCGCTGTTCCCCGTCGTCGCCGTCCTCTGGTACGGGGGCGACGCGAAGACCACCGGGCTGCTGGTCGCCGCCCCCGCACTGGGCGCGCTGCTCGGCGGGGTGTTCTCCGGATGGCTGGGCCGCGTCCGGCGCCACGGCCTCGCGGTGCTGCTGGCCGTGGCCGGCTGGGGCGCGGCCGTCGCGGTCTTCGGGCTGACCCGCCAGCTCTGGCTCGGGCTGATCTTCCTGGCGCTCGCCGGATGCGCGGACAACATATCGATGGTCTTCCGCAACACCATGCTCCAGACCGCCGTGCCGGACGAGATGCGGGGACGGCTCCAGGGCGTGTTCATCGTCGTCGTGGCGGGCGGGCCCAGGCTCGGCGACTTCCTGGCCGGATCGGTCGCCGACCTGGCCTCGCCCGGCCTGGCGGTGACCGGGGGCGGGATCGCCTGTGTCGTCGCCGTGACCCTGCTGGGGCTGCGGTGGCGCGGGTTCGCACGGTACGACGCGCAGAACCCGCAGCCATGACACCGCTGCCGGGCGGGGGAAAGGCCTTGATCGGGCCCTGTGGCCCCTGCTCGGAGGCCGTGGCGCTCAGCTCGGAGCTGTGGCGCCCCGCCCGTGACTCACCCCCGCGGCGCGTCCCCGCTTCCGTCCCCGGTCCCCTCCCCGGCCCCCTCCTGCGCCGGTGCCGCCACCGAGCGGGCGAAGCCCAGTTCCACCAGGTCCTGGGGGCGCAGCCGCAGCTGGTCCGCCGTGGCCCGCACCTCCTCCGGCGGGCGCTTCAGGATCGCCGCCGCCAGTTCCGGGGCGATGACCGAGAAGTAGCTGTCCCGGGTGACGTGGGTGTTCCCCGGGGCCGCCAGCGCCAGCGCGCCGCCCGAACCGCCCTCGCCGATCACCAGGGTGGTGACGGGCACCCGGGCCCCGGCCACGGCCGCGAAGGCGTCGGCGATGGCGGCGCCCGCCCCGGCCCGCTCCGCCGCCGCGTCGTTCGCCGCGCCCGGGGTGTCGATCAGGGTGAGCACGGGCACGCCGAGCCGGTCCGCCAGCCGGATCACCCGGGCCGCCGTGCGGTAACCGGCCGGGCGGGTCGCGGTGCCGCACTGGGCGACGTACGCCACCGAGCGGCCCTCGCGCCGCCCGAAACCGCACAGCAGCCCCGGGTCCGTGCCCCCGCAGCGGTCGCCGCGCAACGGGAGCCGGTGCTCGAAGTACGCGTCCAGATACGTCTCGGCGCGCGGCCGGGACGCGGCACGCGCCTGCCGGACCGCGTCCCAGCCGGTCGCCGGGAGACCGGCGGCGGACAGGGCCTCCGGCACCGGGGCGGGCCGGGGCGCGGACTGCGGGGCGAGCGCCCGCAGCCAGCCGGCCACCGTCCCCGGCAGCTCCCCGGGCGGGACGACCGCGTCGATCTGGCCCGCGGCCAGCTGCCCCTCCGCGGTGTACGCGTGGGGGTCCGCGTCGGCGGGCCGCACCCGGGAACCGGCGAACCCGACCTGGGCGCCCGGCAGCGCCAGGATCACGTCGGCGCCCGCGCCCAGCGTGGCCCAGCCGCCGCCGGTCGTCGGGTCGCGCAGGACCGCGAGCTGCGCGGGGCCCGCCGCCCGCAGCCGCGCCGAGGCCCCGGCCACCCGCTGGAGCTGGGTCAGCGCGACCATGCCCTCCTGCATCCGGCTGCCGCCCGTCGCGATGAGCGAGACGAGCGGCAGCGACCGGGTCCGGGCGGCCTCGTACGCGGCCACCAGCCGGTCCCCGGTGCGCTGCCCCAGCGAGCCGCCCAGGAAGCCGAACTCGAACGAGACCAGGACGCAGCGCTGCCCGCCGACGGCGGCGAGGCCGTGCACGACGGACTCCGCCTCCCCGGTACGGGCGACGGCGCGGGCCCGGGAGTCCGCGTACCCGTCCCAGCACAGCGGCCCGTCCCCGGTGCGGTCGACGCCGTCGCCGGTGAGTTCCTCGAACTCCGTGGCGATCGCCGCGATCGCCGCCCTCGCCGTCAGCCGCTCAGGCACGGAGCGACCTCTTCATGATCTTGCCGAGGTCGTTGCGGGGCAGCGCGTCCAGGTAGCGGACCGTGCGGGGTCGCTTGTGCGGGGACAGCTGGGCGGCCACGTGGTCGGCCAGCTCCTCGCCGGACGGGGGAGCGGCCGGGTCGGCCGGCACCACCCAGGCGACGATCCGCTCGCCGAGGTCCGGGTCCGGCTCGCCGGTGACGGCGGCCTCGCGGACCTGCGGGTGGTCCAGCAGCGCGTTCTCGATCTCGCCGGCGCCGATCTTGTAGCCGCCGCTCTTGATCAGGTCGGTGGCCTTGCGGCCGACGATCCGCACATAGCCGTCGGGGTCGCGGGTGGCCATGTCGCCGGTGCGGAACCAGCCGTCCGCAGTGAGCGCGGCGGCCGTGGCGTCGGGGCGGTTCAGGTAGCCGAGGAAGAGGTTCGGGCCGCGCACCTGGATCTCGCCGATGGCGCCGGGGTCGGTGAGGACGGTGCCGTCCTCCTCGACCAGACGGAGTTCGACGCCGCGCAGGGGCGCGCCGACCGTGCCGGGGCGCGGCTCGCCGTCGGCCCGTACGCCGGTGTTCATCAGGGTCTCCGTCATGCCGTACCGCTCGATGACCCGGCGGCCCGTCGCCGCCGCGATCCGCTCGTGGTCGTGGACCGGCAGCGCGGCCGAGCCGGACACCAGCAGCCGGGCCCCGGCCAGCGCCTTCGCCAGCCCGGCCGCGTCCGGCGCCGCGCCGTCGAGGGCCTCGGCGAGCCGGTGGTACATCGTCGGCACGCCGAAGAGCATGGTGCCGCCGGACGACAGCTCCCGGGCCACCCCCTCGGTGCTGAACCGGCCCAGGTGCCGCACCGAGCCGCCCCGGCGCAGCGGCCCGAGCACGCCCAGGATCAGGCCGTGCACGTGGAACAGCGGCAGGGCGTGGACCAGCACGTCGTCCCCGGTCCACCGCCAGGCGTCCTCCAGCGCGTCGAGCGACGCGGCGATCGCGCGGCGCGGCAGCACCGCGCCCTTGGGCGGGCCCGTGGTGCCGGAGGTGTAGACGATCAGCGCGGGGGACTCGGGGGAGGGCTCGGGGAACTCGGCGAACGGGCCCTCCCCGGCCGTGTCGACGTCGATGCGGTCCAGCGCGTCGAGCACCGGCGGGAGCGCGTCGCCCGCCCCGGCCAGCACCACGGCCGGGGCGCTGTCGGCCACGATGTGGGCGAGTTCGCGGGTGCCCGTCTTCGGGTTCAGCGGCACCGCGGGCACCCCGGCCCGCAGCGCGGCCACCACGGCGACCACCGTCGCGGGGGTGGGCGTGGCCCATACGGCGACCCGTCCGGCATCCGCGAGACGCCCGGCGAGCGCGGTGGAAGCGGCGGCCAACTGGTCGTAGGTCATGGCGTGTTCGCCGAATCGGACGGCTTCCCGGGTCGAACCGTCGGACGGCACAGACAGAAGAGGAGTCACCCACCGCACCCTAGCGAGGTGGCGGGCCCCACCACCCGCCGTACGTTCCGTGACACCGCGCACACGTCCCGGCCGGAGCGCGTGCGCGGGCGCACAGGCGCGCGGAACGGTCCACGGCCGTCCCGGGCCGCGGCATCGTCGCGAGGGCGCGTGCGCGGGCGCCTGGGGCGGGCGGGCCTGCTCGGCGTTCCCGGAAGAACGGTCCACGACCGTCCGGCGGCCTCACTCCCGCCGGACGGTCCGCATCCGGCCGTACGCGTACACGCATCCCGCGAGCGCCAGGTCCGACAGCAGCATGAAGCCGATCGAGTACGAGTCCTTCGCGCTGTAGATCGCCCCCATCACCAGCGGCGGCACGAAACCGCCCAGGCCGCCCGTCGCCCCGACGATCCCGGTCACGCTGCCCACCTGGGCCTGCGGCGTCACCTGGGAGACCAGGGCGAAGATGCTGCCGCTCGACGTGCCCAGGCCCGCCGCCATGCAGAGCAGCGCGATCGTGCCGCCCGGGGCCAGCGGCGGGTCGAACGCCTGGACGATCGCCATCAGGGCGGCCAGGCCGAGCGCCGCCGCCGTGACCAGGGCCGGGTGGACGCGGTCCGACAGCCAGCCGCCGATCGGCCGGAAAATGACCGTGACCAGGGCGAACCCGGCGGCCTTCGTGCCGGCGTCGGTGGGCGACAGGTCGTACCAGGTCTTCAGGTACGTGGGGAGGTAGACGCCGAACGCGACGATTCCGCCGAAGCCGATCGCGTACAGCGCGGACAGCTCCCAGGTGACCCGCAGCCGTCCCGCGCCGGCCAGCCGGCGGCCGAGGGACTCCTTCGGCACCACCCGGTCGGGCCGGTCGCCGATCAGCACCGCGGCCAGCGCCGCGTAGACCACGAGCGCCGCCGCGACCACCAGGAACGGCAGGTTGTCGCCGCGCTCGGCGATCCGCGGGGTGAAGTACCCGGACAGGGCCACCCCGCCCATGCCCATCCCGAACACCCCGAGCGCGAGACCCCGCTTGGCCGGGGGGAACCACGAGTTGACCAGCGGGATGCCGATCGCGAACGTGGTGCCGCCCAGGCCCAGCAGGAAGCCCACCGCGAGCATCGCGCCGTACGACTCCCTCGCCGGGATCAGCAGCAGCACGGGCACGACGGTGAGCGCCGAGACCAGCGGGAACATCAGCCGGGCGCCGTACTTGTCGGTGAGCGCGCCGACCGGCACCCGCCCCACCGAACCGACCAGCACCGGCACCGCGACCAGCAGCGACTGCTCGAACGAGGACAGGCCGAGCCGCTCCTTGAAGTCCCCGGCCAGCGGAGCGATCAGGTTCCAGGCCCAGAAGGTCAGCCCGAACCCGATCGTGGCCATCACGAGGTTGCGGTAGGCGGCCGCGGACGGTGCGTCGACCGGGGCGGAAGCCTGCTTGACGGCGGTATCCACCCCCTCAGTCAAGGGCGTACGGCGGTCGCGGGCCCGCCGGAATGCGCCATGCGGGGCAACGCTGCCGGGGACGGACCCCCGGCCGGCGGGCGCCCCGGCCACGCCGCGCACCGTCGCGAATCGGACAAAGCTGAGACAATCGCAGTATGGACCGGCTGGACAGGGAGATCCTCGGCATCCTCCAGGAGGACGCCCGGATCTCGTACCGCGACCTGGGCGTGCGGGTCGGGCTCAGCGCCAACGCCGCGGCCGACCGGGTGCGGCGGTTGCGCCGGGACGGCGTCATCCGGGGCTTCACCGTGATCATCGACCCGGCCGCCGACACCCGCACCGGTCTCGTCGTCTTCATCGACGTGACCCTGCGGATCGACACGACGAACGAGACGTTCGAGCGGGCGGTGCTCGCCCTGCCCGGCATCACCGAGGTGGTCCATGTCACCGGCGGCCACGACTACCTGGTACGGGCCACCGTCGCCGACACCGCGGCCCTTGACGGGCTGCTGCGCAGACTCAAGCGGGAGGCCGGAGTCGCGCACTCCAACACCCGGGTCGCGCTCAGGGCGGCGCCCGCGAGGTGAGGACCCGGGCGACGAGGAGACGGGCGGTGCCCACCGGGCCGCCGGGTTCCGGGGGCGGTGCCCACCGGGCCGCCGGACCCCCGGGTTCTCCGGGCCGCCGAGCCCCCGGGTTCTCCGGGGCGGTGCCCACCGGCGTTCTCCGGGGCGGCGCCCGCCGGGTTTCAGAGCGGTTCCTGCCAGGTGAAGGTCGCCGGGCGCGAGCCGTCCTCCTCGCGGCCGTCGTCGGCGACCGTCAGCCGGACCGCGGTCCGCCCGTCCGGGAGGGCGGCCGTCGCGTCCACCTCCACCTCGATCGCCGACACCCCGGCCCGCCGGTGCGCGGCGGCGAGGGAGCCCCGCAGCGCGGTGAGCAGCCGGCCGGCCACGGGATCCCGGACCAGGGCGTCGACCGCCCCGGTGAAGTGCACCGACGGCTGGAAGCCCAATACGACGGCGGCGCCCCCGGTCTCCCGCAGCACCCGGCCGCGAAAGGTGGCGGGCGCCTCGGCGGGCGGCTGCTGGAGGGCGAAGATCGTCGTCCGCACCTCCTGGATGGTGGAGTCCAGCTCGTCGACCGCCCTGTCGAGCAGCTCGCCCGTCTCCGGGGCGACGGCCCTGCGGCGGGTCGACTCCAGCATCATCTCGGTCGCGAACAGCCGCTGCACCACGAGGTCGTGCAGATCGCGGGCGATCCGGTCCCGGTCCTCGTACACCGCCAGCTGCTCCCGGTCGTGCTGGGCGGCCGCCAGCACCAGCGCGAGCGCGGCCTGCGAGGCGAACTGCGAGGCCAGCAACCGCTCCGTGCCCGTGTACGGGCGGGCGCCGCGCCGCCGGGGCAGGGCGAGGGTGCCGATCAGCCGGCCGCCGCTGCGCAGCGGCAGCATCATGCTGGGACCGAACCGCGACCGCACATGCGTCGTCATCCGGGGATCGGTGGCCGAGTCCTCGATGAACACCGGTTCCCCGCCCAGTAGTTGGACCAGCACGTCGGAGCCGGGCGCGATGGTCGTACCGACGAGGCCGGCCGGGTCGTCGAGCGTGGACGCGGTGACGATCTCCATGCCGCCCTCCGCGTTCGGCTGGAGGATGACCCCGGCGGACGCGTCGGCCAGCACCCGGGCGCCCTCGGCGACGGTCGTCAGCGCGTCGGCCGGGTGCCCGCCGCTCAGCAGCGCGGTGGTGACGGCGGCGGCCCCCTCGATCCAGCGCTCCCGCTGCCGGGCCGCCTCGTACAGCCGGGCGTTGGCGATCGCGATCCCGGCCTGCGAGGCCAGCGCCTTCAGCACCGCCGCGTCCGCGTCGGTGAAGAGGCCGACGCGCTTGTTGGTGAGGTAGAGGTTGCCGAAGACCTGATCGTGCACCCGGATCGGCGCCCCGAGGAAGGACCGCGCCGGCGGATGGCCCGGCGGCACCCCGCAGGCACGAGGGTCGGCGCCCAGGCCGTCGGAGCGCACCGGCTCCGGCGCGCCGACGAGGGTGCCGAGCATCCCCGAGTGTCCGTCCGGGAAGTCGCCGATGCGCCGCCGCTCGGCCTCGTCGAGACCCGAGGTGAACAACTCGCCGATGGTGCCGCGCTCCTGGTCGAGCACGCCGAGCGCGCCCTGCCGGGCCCCGGTCAGGGCGGTCGTGGTGTCCACGATCTGCTGGAGGGTGGCCCGCAGCCCGAGGTCGGTGCCGATGCTGAGCACCGCCTCCAGGAACATCGGCAGCCCGGACGTCGCGGGCGGGGGTTCCGTCTCCTCGGGCACGCGTCGCGCCCCCCTTCGTGCTCAGCAGGCGAGCGGGTCGAGGACCATCGGCTCGATCCGGCCGTCCAGCATGGCACCGAGTCCCAGTACCGCGCAGACGTCCGGCCGTTCCGCGATGTGCACCTGCATGCCCGTCGCGTCCCGCAGCATCTGGTCGAGGCCGGGCAGCAGGGCGCTGCCGCCGACCATCATGATCCCGCAGTCCACGAGGTCGGCCACCAGGTCGGGCGGGCAGTCGCGGAGGATCTTGCCGAGCCCGTCCAGGACACCGGTGAGCGGGGCGTGGATGGCCTGGCGCACGGCCGCCGTCTCGACCCGCACCGAGCGGGCCAGGCCCGTCGCCACGTCCCGGCCGTGGATCTCGGTCGTGGCGGGCCCCCGCGAGGTCAGGCCGCCGCCGCTGAGCGCCAGTTGCAGCGGGCGCACGGACTGGCTCGGCAGCATCAGGGCGTGGTGCTGGCGCAGGTACTGGATCACCGCGTGGTCGATGGCGTCGCCGCCGACCGGGATGCGTACCGCGCTCACGATCGAACCGAGCGAGAGCACCGCGATCTGGGTGGTCGCCGCCCCGCACACCATGATCATGGTCGCGGTCGGCTGCTCCACCGGCAGCCCGCAGCCCACGGCCGCCGCGATCAGGGTGTCGACCAGCTCGACCCGCCGGGCGCCGAGCCCGACCAGGGTCTCCACGGCGGCCCGCTGGGCGAGCGGATCGCTGTCGTGCGGGGTGCAGGCGGCGGCCCGCAGCCAGGGCTTGCGGCGCAACTGGCGGCGGAGCTTCTCGCCGAGCAGATGGCGGAGCATGCGCTGGGCCATCTCGATGTCGATGACGGTCCCGCCGGAGACCGGGCGGGTCACCCGGATGTAGTCGGGGGTGCGGCCCGTCATCTGCTCGGCGAGCGCCCCGACCGCGATGAGCGAGCCGGTACGCGTGTTCACCGCGGCCACGCTCGGCTCGTCCACGACGAGCCCGAGCCCCTTGACGTACACCCGGGTCCGGGCGGCCCCGAGGTCGACGGCGACATGGCAACGGCGCAGCTGCTCAAGACTGACGGTCACGGCAGGTTCTCCCGGGGGCGCGGACGGGTGGGCACCGGACGGGCTGCGACCGGTTCTCTCTCGCATGGTGCGCCCTGGGCCGCCGCGGCGCGCGCTGGGAGGCTCCGGAGGAGGGTACGGAGCTGACGCCCCGACAGGAAACGCGGCGGTACGCCCCGTCCCACCTCCCCGGTGAAGGAGCCCCTGGAGGGCCGGGCGGTCTCCTCGGCGAAGAAGCCTCCGAGGGGCCGGGCGCGGTCTCCTCGCCGAAGAGGTCGTCAGCCGCCGGAGGGGCCCGGCCGCTCGGGCAGGAGCTCCGGGCCGCCCAGCATCCGTCGCAGCAGGTCCCGCAGCAGTGCGCGGTCCCCGTCCGACAGCCGGGCCAGCGGCTCCCGCGCGAAGGTGAGCGACTCGCGCAGCTCCCGCGCGATCCGCGCACCCTGCTCCGTCGGGGCGGCCAGCTTCACCCGCCGGTCGGTGGGGTCGGGCCTGCGCTCCACCAGGCCGCGGGTCTCCAGGCGGTCGACGATGCCCGTGACGTTCGACGGCTCGCACTTCAGCTTCCGGGCGATCCGGCGCATGGGCATCGGCTCCAGCGCGAGCAGCCCGAGCACGCGGGCCTGCGCACCGGTGAGCGAGTGGGCCGCGGCGGCCTCGTCGTACTCCTCGTAGTAGCGCGCCACGACGGTGCCGATGAGCTCGACGACTTCGAGGGTCAGAGGGTCTGTTGGAGGGGTGGGCATGACACCCAGGATAGCCGGTTGCTTGACAAGGTGAAATATTTAGAAGCATGGTTGTTTCACATCATGAAGTATTTTGTCCGCCGGACCGGTGACAGGCCGAGGCGGGCCGGGCCCGCGCGGACCCGGCCCGGCGAACGCTCCGGCCCGGCCGGGCCGGAGCCCACCCCCTGAGCCATTGAGGAGAACCCGAGCCATGCCCGCAGCACTTCCCGCGTCCGGCCGCGAATGGCACCTCGTCGCCCGCCCCCACGGCTGGCCGAAGGCCGAGGACTTCGCGCTGCGCGAGGCCCCGGTCGCCGCCCCCGGCGAGGGCCGCGTCCTCGTCCGCAACCAGTACTTCTCGGTCGACCCGTACATGCGCGGCCGGATGAACGACATGAAGTCGTACGTCCCGCCCTTCAAGCTCGACCGGCCCATGGACGGCGGCGCGGTCGGCGAGGTCATCGCCTCGAACGCGGAGGGCATCGAGGTCGGCGACCACGTCCTGCACGGGCTCGGCTGGCGCGAGTACGCCGACGTCCCGGCCGAGCACGCCGTGAAGGTCGACCCGTCCGCCGCCCCGCTCTCCGCCTACCTCGGCGTGCTCGGCATGACCGGGCTCACCGCCTACGCGGGCCTCTTCGACGTCGCCTCCTTCAAGGAGGGCGACGCCGTCTTCGTCTCCGGCGCGGCCGGCGCGGTCGGCAGCCAGGTCGGCCAGATGGCGAAGCTCAGGGGCGCCTCCCGGGTCATCGGCTCGGCCGGCTCCGACGAGAAGGTCGAGCTCCTCGTGGCGGAGTACGGCTTCGACGCCGCCTTCAACTACAAGAACGGCCCCGTGGCCGAGCAGCTGAGCGAGGCCGCCCCCGACGGCATCGACGTCTACTTCGACAACGTCGGCGGCGAGCACCTCGAAGCGGCGATCTCCGCCCTCAACCCGCACGGCCGCATCACCGTCTGCGGCATGATCGCCCAGTACAACGCCACCGGGCCGACGCCCGGCCCGCGCAACCTCGCCCTCGTCATCGGCAAGCGGCTGCGCATCCAGGGCATGCTCGTCGGCGACCACGCCGACCTCCAGCCGCAGTTCGTCCGGGAGGTCGCCGGCTGGCTGGCCTCGGGCGAGCTGAAGTACCGCGAGACCACCGTCGAGGGCATCGAGAACGGCTTCGACGCCTTCCTCGGTCTGCTCCGCGGCGAGAACACCGGAAAGATGGTCGTCTCCCTCGTCTGACCGCCGCTCCGGCGCACCCGTCACGTCCCGGGCCGGGCCCGGGACGCCGCTGACAACCACGGGCGGGACCGTTTAGTCTCGTCGGCAGGCCGCCGCGATCGTGGGCGCGAGTCGCGGCGCACAGCAGGAGGAATCCGCACCATGACCATTCAGGACATCAACGTCCTCTACACCGCCGTCGCCACCGCCGAGAACGGCCGCGACGGCCGCGTCTCGTCCGACGACGGCAAGCTCGACGTCGTCGTCAACCCGCCCGTGGCCATGGGCGGCAGTGGCGCGGGCACCAACCCGGAGCAGCTCTTCGCGGCGGGCTACAGCGCCTGCTTCCAGGGCGCGCTGGGCGTCGTGGCCCGCCAGGAGAAGGCGGACATCTCCGGCTCCACGGTGACCGCCGCGGTCGGCATCGGCAAGACCGCCGAGGGCGGCTTCGGCCTGGAGGTCGCGATCACCGCGACCATTCCGAACGTCGACGCCGACACCGCGCGGGCACTCGTCGAGAAGGCCCACCAGGTGTGCCCGTACTCGAACGCCACGCGCGGCAACATCAAGGTCGAGCTGTCGGTCGCCTGACCCGTCCGCCCGTCCGCCCGTTCGCTCGCTCGCGCCGGGGGCCGCATCCCGCAGGGGGTGCGGCCCCCGGCCGTGTTCCCGAAGCCCCGGACCGCCCGGCCCCGGCTTCCTGTTCGAAGGCCCCCGCCGGTCCCAGTACCCTGACGCCATGCGTGATCTTGGGGCGGGCTTCGGCTACTTGATAAAGGGACAGCGCTGGGTCGGACGGCACGGGCGCTGGTTCGGCTTCGGGCTGCTGCCCGGACTCGTCACGCTCGTGCTGTACGTGGCGGCGTTCATCGGTCTCGGGTACGGCGCCGACGACTTGGTGGGCTGGGCGACCCCGTTCGCCGACGACTGGTCCTCGCCCTGGCAGGGGCTGCTCCGCACCACCCTGACCGTGCTGGTCTTCGGCCTCGGACTGTTCCTCGCCGTGATCACGTTCACCGCCGTGACGCTGCTGGTCGGCCAGCCCTTCTACGAATCGCTGTCCGAGCAGGTGGACCGCACCGAGGGCGGCGAGGTCCCCGAGTCCGGGCTGCCGCTCTGGCGGGAACTGTGGATCTCAGCCCGGGACAGCGTCCGGGTCCTGGTGCGGGTGGGGCTCTACTCGACGCTGCTCTTCGCCCTCGGGTTCGTCCCGGTCCTCGGCCAGACCGTCATCCCCGCGCTCGGCTTCTGCGTCACCGGCTACTTCCTCTGCGAGGAGCTGACCGCCGTCGCGCTCCAGCGCCGCGGCATGGAGCTGAGGAAACGGCTCGTGCTGCTCCGCAGCCGACGCGCCCTGGTCCTCGGCTTCGGGGTGCCGCTGGCGCTGGTCTTCCTGATCCCGTTCGTCGCGGTGTTCCTGATGCCGGGCGCCGTCGCCGGGGCCACCCTGCTGGCCCGGGACCTGGTGCGGGCCGACGGCACGGGCGGGGACGAGGAGGGCGACGGGGACCGGGCGCGGGGCGGGACCGGGGCGCCGAACCCGTACGACCCCGACCGGGATTGAGGGCCCGCCCGCCCCGCCCCCGGCTAGGCGGTGTGCACCTCCAGCGCCGTCCTGACCGCCGACTCCAACGCCCCCTCGATCCAGGCCGGCTTGACCGAGGTGTGGCAGCCCGCGAAGTGCAACGGCCCCTCGACCGACCGCGCATGGGCGAACAGTTCGGTGTGCTGGCCGGGCAGCAGCACCGACGCCTCGCCGTACGCGTACGGGTCGCGCATCCACGACTGGGTGGCGCCGACGCCCGTGTAGAACACCTCGACGCGCTGCCCGTACACGTCCTGCACCCCGGACAGGGCGAGCGGATAGCGCTCGGCGTCGTCCAGCGAGTCCCACTTCAACGCGTCGTCGGACCAGCTGTACGAGGCGAGGAGGACCCCGCCCGCGCTGCCCTCGACCGGGTGGGACGGCTGGAACATGAAGCGGTTGGGGTTGTCGGTGACCGAACCGCCGCCGATGACGTGCGCCGCCTCGGACTGGCCGCGGGCGGTGGCCCGGTGCGCCGCGTAGTGCACGCGCTGGTCGGGCGGGATGTGGCCGGGCGGCACCGAGGGGTGGGCGCCCAGCAGCGAACCGTCGGCCGGTGCCCCGCCCAGCCGGTAGGCGTCGTACAGACCGGGCTCGATCCGCTCCAGCTCGGCCTTCCAGTCCTTCTCCTCGAACTCCCACCAGCGGCGGCTGAATTCGAGCAGCACCTTGGTCGCCGCGTCGTAGTGGATCTCGGTGATCGCGCGCCGCTTGCCGTACGAGAGCAGGGGCGTGACCGGGATGTGGCGCAGCCCGGAGAACGGCACGGTGACGATCGCCCGGTCGCCGGTGAACGTCTGGCGCACCAGCGGCCTGCCGTCGCGGCCCTCGGACACCGTCTCGACCCGGACCCCGTCCTCGCCGTGGCTGATCCGGGTGGCCCGGCGGTCCAGCCGCACCAGGTCCTCGACCCGCTCGTACATCGCGTCGGCGAGGACGCCCGTGCCGCCCGGCAGCTCGAAGAACGCGGTGTCCGGGCTGATCAGGGAGGCCCCGATGAAGCTGTGCACGAAGGCGAGGTGGAGTCGGGAGGTGAGGTTCTCCACCGTGCCGACGAGGGCGACGGTGCGCTCGTCGAGCTTGGCGGCCTCGGTCAGGAACCGGAACATCGACCAGTGCCCGTACCGCTGGATCACCCGCGCCCAGCCCTCGACCAGCTCCCGGCCCTCCTTGCCCTCGAACTCCTTGCGGACCGGGGCGAACGCCTCGCGCACGATCGTCGCGGCGGGCTTGTCCTCGAACTCGGCGGGGACGCCGAACGAACGGTTGACCGCCCGGGGCTTTCGCACGTAGTCGGCCTTGCGCATCCGGACTCCGTTGACGTGGATCCAGGCGCGGTTGACGTGCCGCCCCTCGGCGTCGACGTCCACCAGGTGGAAGCGGCGGCGCTTCAGGCCGAGGCCGTCGATGAGCCCGGTGACCAGCGGATGGCTGTCGGGGATCCGCATGGCGCCGGCCTCGGCGTACTGCTTCGGGTCGGCGAAGGGCGCCTTGGCGTTCTCGTGGCCGCCCTTGCGGAAGGTCTTGATCCGGCCGCCGACGCGGTTGCCGTTGGCCTCGATGACGGTGACGGAGTGCCCGGCCCCGCGCAGCAGATGGGCGGCGGTGAGCCCGGCCGGGCCGGCGCCGACGATCAGCACCTTCTTGGGGGGCCTGCCGCTGCGGGGCAGACCCTTGGACAGCAGGATGTCGCGGTAGCGGGGGACCAGCGGCTGGTCCTGCCCGTCGCGTACGAGGATGGCGCGGGCGACGTCCAGGCAGGCGTTCCAGTCCGACGCGGCGGCCGCGGGCGCGAGCGCGGTGCCGGAGTCGGGAAGGGCGTCGGCGGCGCCCGGCGCGGCGGCGTCCGCGGTACCGGCCGCGCCCGCGGCGAGGGCGGCGGCACCGGCGGCGGCGCCGGTGAGCAGGGTGCGGCGGGAGGGCAGGCCGGACGAGGGTCCGGCGGGCTGGGAAATCATGCGGCCAACCCTGGGACCCGCCGGAGGGCGGACCACGCCCGGACGCGCGTAGACCGACCGGAAATCACCCGCAGGTGCCTTGTCGCGTTCGCCGTACTGACGCCTCCTCGGGCCGCCTCACGGGGCGGGGGAGCGCGGCGCGTCGTCCGGTCCGCCCGGCCGCAGCAGGGCCAGGAAGTCCTCGAACGCCGTGGGCATGTCCACCGATTCCGGGTCCAGCAGCCACTGGTACTGGAGCCCGTCCAGCACCGCCACGAGCAGCGGCGCCGCGCGCTCCGGCGTCAGCCCGCCCGGCAGCCGCTCGCCGTGCTCGGCGCGCAGGATCGCCGCCATGCTCGCCCGGACCTGGGTGTAGCGGCGGGTGAAGAACTCCCGCGCGGGATGACCTTCCGTCACGCTCTCGCCCAGCAGCGCCGAGAACGTCTGGACAATGCCGGGACGCATCGCGTTGTACTCGACGAGGGAGGCCAGCAGCTCGATCCGCCAGACGCCGTCGCTCCGCGTGCAGCCGCCGGTGTCCCACTGGTCCCGCTCCTCCAGCACCGCGACGAGCAGCGCCTCCTTGGTCGGGAAGTAGTGCAGCAGGCCCTGCTGGCTGAGGCCGACCCGCTCGGCGACGGCGCTCAGGGAGGCGCCGCGGTAGCCGCGTTCGGCGATCACTTCGAGAGCCGCCCGGACGATCTCCGCCCGCCGCTCCGTGCTTCTGGCCCGCGCCATCTCCCCGGCCCCTTCCGGCACGCCATCGGTCCCCGTCCCCCCGGACCGCACCGTACGCCATCCCGGAAAATGACGAAATGGTAACGAAACCTACCGATCTACCGGTCACGGGGGCGAGGATGGGAGACGTCCAGCGCAGAAAAACCCGACGAGGAGGTACGGCCGTGGCGGACACGTCCACACCCAGCAACCCCGATGCGGTCCGCGAGGCCGCGGTCGAAGCGGCGCTTGCCGCGCTGGGACTCGACGACAAGGCCCGGCTCCTGGCCGGTCAGGACATGTGGTCCCTGCCCGCGATCCCCGCCGTCGGGCTGCGCTCCCTGGTGATGTCCGACGGGCCGATCGGCGTCCGCGGCGTCTCCTGGAGCGCCGACGACCCGTCCGTCGCCCTGCCCTCGCCCACCGCGCTCGCCGCGACCTGGGATCCGGCACTGGCCCGCCGGGCCGGCCGGCTGCTCGCCCAGGAGGCCCGCCGCAAGGGGGTGCACGTGCTGCTCGCCCCGACCGTCAACCTCCACCGCTCCCCGCTCGGCGGACGTCACTTCGAGGCGTACAGCGAGGACCCGTACCTCACCGGCGAGATCGGCACCGGCTACGTGCGCGGGGTGCAGGACGGCGGCGTCGGCACGACCGTCAAGCACTTCGTCGCCAACGACGCCGAGACCGACCGCTTCACCGTCGACAACGTCGTCGCCCCGCGCGCACTGCGCGAGGTCTACCTGGCCCCCTTCGAACGGATCGTCAGGAACGCCCACCCCTGGGGCATCATGTCCGCCTACAACCGGGTCAACGGCTCCACCATGACCGAGCACCACCACCTGCAGAACACGGTGCTGCGCGACGAATGGGGCTACGACGGCTTCGTCGTCTCCGACTGGCTGGCCGCCCGCTCCACCGTCGGCGCCGCCCGCGGCGGACTCGACGTCGCGATGCCCGGCCCCAGGACGGTGTACGGGAAGGCGCTCGCCGACGCCGTACGGGCCGGGCAGGTCGAGGAGTCCGTCGTCGACGGCGCCGTGCGCAACGTGCTGCGGCTGGCCGCCCGCGTCGACCTCCTGGACGGTGCCCCGCCCGTCGTCGACCCGGCCGCCCGCCCCGGCCCCCTCGACGGCGACGACCTGGCCCGCGAGATCGCCCGCCGCTCCTTCGTCCTGGTCCGGAACGAGGCGCGCGCCGACGGCCGCGCCGCCCTGCCCCTCGACGTCGGCGCCGTCCGCCGGGTCGCGCTCAGCGGGGCGCTCGCCCGGGACGCCCGGGTCCTCGGCGGCGGCTCCGCCCAGGTCTACCCGCACCACGTCGTCACCCCGCTGGACGGCCTCGCCGCGGCCCTCCCCGACGGGACGCTCGACTACCGGGTCGGCGCCGACCCGAACGACGAACTCGTCCCCGCCCACCGGGGCTTCGAGCTCCGGGCCGTCTGCCGCGACGCCGACGGCACCGTCATCGGCTCCGCCCCGCTGCACGACGGCACCCTCCAGTGGCTCGGCGACGACCTCCCCGCCGGCGTCACCCGCGAACGGCTGCACAGCGTCGAGATCACCGGCACCTTCGTCCCGCGCGACAGCGGCGAGCACGTCTTCGGCACCCGGGGCACCGGGGCGCTCACCCTCACCGTCGCCGACGAGACCCTGTACGACGGCGTCCACCGGGTCACCGGCTCCGCCGACCCCGGCGAGGCGTTCTTCGGCAACCCCCTGGAACGCGGCCGGATCACCCTCGCCGCCGGCGAACCCGTCCACGTCTCGCTGCGCCAGGTCCCCGAGACCCTGGCCGGGGACGGACCGATCCTCGGCGTCTCGTTCTCCCTCTGCCACCTCGGCCCGCGCCGCGACCCCGACGAGCTGATCGCCGAGGCCGTCGAGGCGGCCCGCGGCGCGGACGCCGCGATCGTCGTCGTCGGCACCACCGAACGCGTCGAGTCCGAGGGCTTCGACCGCACCGACCTGAGGCTCCCCGGCCACCAGGACGAACTCGTCGCCGCCGTCGCCGCCGTCAACCCCCGCACCGTCGTGGTCGTCAACTCCGGCTCCCCGGTGGAACTCCCGTGGCGCGAGGAGGTGGCCGCCGTGCTGCTCGGCTGGTTCCCCGGCCAGGAGGCCGGCCACGCGCTGGCCGACGTCCTGCTGGGCGCCGAGGAACCCGGCGGCCGGCTGCCCACCACCTGGCCGGTCGCGCTGGCCGACGCCCCCGTCTCCTCCACCACCCCCACCGACGGCCGACTCCACTACGACGAGGGCGTCTTCGTCGGCTACCCGGCCTGGGAGAAGGCCGGCACCGAGCCCGCCTACCCCTTCGGCCACGGACTCGGCTACACCACCTGGGAGTACGAGAGCCTGGTGGCCGACCAGGACTCCGTCACCGTCCGCGTCCGCAACACCGGCACCCGGCCGGGCGCCGAGACCGTCCAGGTCTACCTGGCGCCCCGGCACGCCGACCCCGGCCGCCCCGCCCGCCGGCTGGCCGGCTTCGCCCGGGTCGAGGCGGCCCCCGGCGAGAGCGCCGACGCGGTGATCGCGCTGGAGCGGCGCGCGTACGAGATCTGGGACGAGGAGGCGTACGACTGGGTCCTGGTCCCCGGCGCGTACGAGGTGCAGGCGGCCCACTCGCTCGGCGACGTGCGCCGCACGGCGGTCGTCGAGATCGAGGAGTAACCGCCAGGAGCGGAGGAACCCCCGGGCGGCGGCCGCCCGCCGCCCGGCGTTCCCTCGTACCGTCCGGCTCAGCGCACCGAGAACCCGTACACGGTCGTCGAGACGAACTCCTCGCCCGGCCGCAGCACCGTGCTCGGGAACTCCGGCCGGTTCGGGGAGTCCGGGAAGTGCTGGGTCTCCAGCGCCACCCCGGCGCACGGGCCGAACGGCCGCCCGTCGAAGTGGTCCGCCGTGTACAGCTGGAGGCCCGGCTCCGTCGTCGCGACGGTCAGCACCCGCCCCGAGCCCGCGTCGTACAGCTCGGCCACCGGACCCGGACCGTCCGCGTCCAGCACGAAGTTGTGGTCGTAGGCCGGGCCGAGCGGACGCGGCGCCCGGAAGTCGAACCGGGTCCCCTCCACCGGCAGGAACTCGCCCGTGGGCAACGACTCGGCGTCCACCGGGGTGATCCGCCCCGCCGCGATCCGCAGCTCCTGCCCCAGCGCGCTGCCGCCGCCGGCGCCCGCCAGGTTCCAGTACGTGTGGTTGGTCGGGTTCAGCACCGTCGGGGCGTCCGTCGTGGCCCGGTACGTGATCCGCAGCGCCCCGCCCTCGTCCAGGGTGTACGCCACCGACATCGTCAGCCGCCCCGGGAAGCCCTCCTCGCCGTCCTCGGAGACCAGCAGCAGCTCGACGCCGTCACCGGCCACCTCCCGGGCCCGCCACACGCGCTTGTCGAAGCCCCTGGCCCCGCCGTGCACCTGGTTGCGCCCCTCGTTGGGCGTCACCCGGTGGGTACGCCCGTCCAGTTCGAACCGGGCCCCGCCGATCCGGTTCGCGTACCGCCCGACCAGCGCGCCGAAGTACGGCCCGGTGAACGTCTCGTACCCGGCGAGGTCCGGCAGCCCGAGCGCGACGTCCGCCCGCGCCCCCTCCCGGTCCGGCACCTCCACCGACTGCACGATGCCGCCGTACGTCAGCACCCGCACCCGCGTGCCGTCCCGCTCCAGCGTCCAGCGGTGCACCGGGGTGCCGTCCGCGAGGGTGCCGAACTCTTCCGTGCGCACAGCCGTGCCCGAACCAGTGATCATGGTCGACGACCCTACGCGGGCGGCCGGGCCGCCGTGACGTTGCGGTACGCGATCTCCGCCAGCCGCGCCTGCCCGTCCCGCCCCGGATGGAACCAGTCCCACCGGCTGAGCTGCGCGCCGGTGAACGGGTAGCCGAAGACCGCCCCGCCGTCGTAGCGGCAGCGCAGGTCCTTCGCACAGACCTCCCGGAGCACCTCGTTGTACGCCACGACCCGCTCGCGCACCGAGCCCCGCCGGGCCACCGCCGCCGCACCCATGTCGTCCGCGTCGCCCAGCATCGACCGGCAGATCCCCAGCTTCCAGATCTGCTTGCCCAGCGGGTTCCCGCGCCCCATGGACCAGAGCCGCTTCAGGTCCGGCACGCTCGACACGTACACCTGGGCCTTCGGGGCCCCGGCCCGCAGCCGGCGCATCGACATCTCGAAGGACGTGCGGAAGTCCTCCACCGGCGTCATGTGCCGGGCCGAGTCCCGGCAGGCGTCATTGGCGCCGATCATCACCGTCACCAGATCGGGTTTCTCCTCCGCGGCCAGCGCCATCTGCTCCGGCAGCTGCGCGATCCGGGCCCCCGTCTCCGCGTGGTTCCAGCTCCGGGCCGCGGCCCCCGACGCCCCCAGCAGCCGCACGGCCAGGCTGCGCACCACCTGGTCCGTGCCGGTCGCCCACGACACCTCCGGGCAGTCCGTCAGCACCGAACAGGCGTCGAAGCCCCGGGTGATGGAGTCGCCCACGGCGGCCACCGAACCGGGACTGCGGTCCCACACCGGAGCGGGCCTTGCCGCGGGCTTCCGGCCGGCCGCCCCCTTCGTCGTCCCGTCGGGTCCGGAGTCACAGCCGGACAGGGCGGCCGTGCCCAGCAGTGAGGCCACCGCCAAGGCGGCCGCCGCGGTACGCGACCGTCGGCGGACGGAACGATCCTGCATCCTCGGATCCTTTCGCTCGTGCCCCGGCGACCCCGTGTGGCACCGGTGGGAAAGCCCCGCCGCCCCGGCGGGTGAAAGCTGCGCGAATGATGTGCCCGGGACCGACCGTACGTCACACCCCGGGCGCCCCCGCGCGGTAGCTTTTCCTCGTCGAACCAGCCACGCTTCCCCGGCCCGGCTCCACTCGGGTGGCATTCCGTAAATCACACCACGTCACATACTTTCCCTTTTCAGGAGTTTCACCCCGATGCTGTTTACTGATGACGACCTCGGGAGCCGGCCGGGAAGAGGCGGCACGGGCGCGAGGCCGCTGGGGAAGGCGAACTTCGTCCCACACTGGAGGTCCCGGTGACGACACGTGGAGTTCTGTACGTTCACTCCGCACCGCGCGCGCTCTGCCCCCACGTCGAATGGGCGGTGGCGGGTGTCCTCGGGGTACGGGTCCAGCTGGACTGGATCAGACAACCCGCCGCCCCCGGCACCTGGCGGTCCGAATTCTCCTGGCAGGGCCGCCCCGGCACGGCCTCCGAGCTGGCCTCCTCGCTGCGCGGCTGGGACCTGCTGCGGTTCGAGGTGACGGCCGAGCCGAGCCCCGCCGCGGAGGGCGAGCGCTACAGCTCCACCCCCGGCCTGGGCATCTTCCACGCGGTCACCGGGGTGCACGGCGACATCCTGGTGCCCGAGGACCGGCTGCGGGCGGCGCTCGCACGGTCCGCGCGGGGCGAGACGGAACTGGCGGCCGAGATCGCCAAGCTGCTCGGCAAGCCGTGGGACGACGAACTGGAGTCCTTCCGGCACGCGGGCGAGGGCGCGCCCGTGCGGTGGCTGCACCAGGTGGTGTGAGGGCCGGAAACGGCCCGGAACGGGCCCCGGGGGGCGTGCGGCACCGGGAAACCCCCGCCGGGCGCCCCCGCAACACTCCCGTGCAACCGAAGACATCCCTCCTGCGGCCGAGGAGATCTCCTTTCGTGACCGAAGGCATCCTTCCCGCGGCGAACGAGGACCGTTGCCGCAACCGAAGAGGCCCGCCTCCCCACGAAGCGTGGGGAGGCGGGCCTCTTCATGACCGGCCGGGGGCCGCGGGTCAGACGCTGCGGAACGCCAGGACCACGTTGTGCCCGCCGAAGCCGAACGAGTTGTTGATCGCGGCGATCGAACCCTCGGGCAGCGGTCGCGGCTCGTCGCGCACGATGTCCGCCTCCACGGCCTCGTCGAGGTCGTTCACGTTGATCGTGGGCGGGGCCATCCGGTGGTGCAGCGCCAGGACCGTGGCCACGGTCTCGATGCCGCCGGCGCCACCGAGGAGGTGCCCGGTCATCGACTTCGTCGCGGAGATCGCGACGTGGTCGAGGTCGTCGCCCAGCACCTTGCGCAGGGCCTTCAGCTCGGCGACGTCGCCCTGCGGCGTCGAGGTGGCGTGCGCGTTGAGGTGCACGACCTCGGACGGCTTGAGGTCCGTCTGCTCCAGCAGGTTCTCCATCGCGGCGGCGATACCGCGGCCGGTCGGCTCGGGCTGCGCGATGTGGTGCGCGTCCGCGGACAGGCCCTGGCCCAGCACCTCGCAGTACACCTTGGCGCCGCGCGCGGCGGCGTGCTCCGCGGACTCCAGGACGACGACGCCCGCGCCCTCGCCGAGGACGAAGCCGTCCCGGCCGGTGTCGTACGGGCGGGAGGCCTTCTCGGGCTCCTCGTTGTTCTTGGACATCGCCATCATGTTGGCGAACGCGGCGATCGGCAGCGGGTGGATCGCCGCCTCCGTGCCACCGGCGAGGACCACGTCGGCACGGCCGGTGCGGATCATCTCGACGGCGTACCCGATCGCCTCGGCGCCCGAGGCGCAGGCGGAGACCGGCGTGTGCACACCGGCCTGGGCGTTGACCTCCAGGCCGACGTTGGCCGCCGGGCCGTTGGGCATGAGCATGGGAACGGTGTGCGGGGAGACGCGGCGTACGCCCTTCTCCTTCAGCACGTCGTACTGGTCGAGCAGGGTGATCACGCCGCCGATGCCGGAGGCGATGACCGAGCCCAGCCGCTCGGGCTGGATCTTCTCGTCCTCACCGGCCTTGCCGGTGAAGCCGGCGTCCGCCCACGCCTCGCGGGCCGCGATCAGCGCGAACTGCGCCGAGCGGTCCAGCTTGCGGGCGAGCGGGCGGGGCAGTACCTCGCCAGGGTCGACGGCCGCGAGGGCGGCGATCCGGACGGGGAGTTCGGCGAAACGTTCGCCCTCGAGAGGCTTGACGCCGGAACGACCGGCCATCAGACCTTCCCAGGTCGACGCCGAGTCGCCACCCAGCGGAGTGGTTGCGCCGATACCGGTGACGACCACGGTGCGATTGGTCGAGTTCACTGGAAAATCTTCTCCACGTGTAGAGGGTCGTGAATCAGCGGCGCCACCGCTGGGTGGCGACACAGGAGCCGGGGCTGATCAGCCCTGGTGCTTGAGGATGTAGTCGGCAGCGTCGCCGACCGTCTTGAGGCCCTTGACGTCGTCGTCGGGGATCTTCACGTCGAAGCGCTCCTCGGCGGCGACGACGACCTCGACCATGGACAGCGAGTCGACGTCCAGGTCGTCGGTGAAGGACTTGTCCAGCTGGACGTCCTCGACCGGGATCCCGGCGATCTCGTTGACGATCTCGGCGAGACCGCTGACGATCTCTTCCTGGGTGGCGGCCATGATGGCTCCTTCGGTGTTTATTTACAGGGTTTAGGACGTCCGGGCCGGAACGGCCTGGTGTGCCTAGGGGAGGGTAACGACCGTCGCGGCGTAGACGAGACCCGCCCCGAAGCCGATGACGAGCGCGGTGTCCCCGCTCTTCGCCCGACCGGTCGCCAGGAGCCGCTCCATGGCGAGCGGGATCGAGGCGGCGGAGGTGTTGCCGGTGGTCTCCACGTCACGGGCGACGACGACGCCCTCCGGCAGCTTCAGGGTCTTCACCATCGAGTCGATGATCCGCATGTTGGCCTGGTGCGGAATGAAGACGTCCAGGTCTTCCGGGCTGATCCCGGCCGCGTCCAGCGCCTGCTGGGCGACCTTCGCCATCTCGAAGACGGCCCAGCGGAAGACCGCCTGACCCTCCTGCGTGATCGCCGGGAACTTGATGTCGCCGTTCCGGTCGAGCGGCAGCTTCGAGACGTCGCCGATGTGGAACTCGTTCCACGGCACGGTCTGCTTGATCGTCTCGGACTTGTCGCCCTCGGAACCCCAGACGGTCGGCCCGATGGCCGGGACGTCGGAGGGACCGACCACGACCGCGCCGGCGCCGTCGCCGAAGAGGAAGGCCGTCGCGCGGTCCTCCTTGTCGGTGAGGTCGCTGAGCCGCTCCACGCCGATGACCAGGACGTACTCCGCCGAACCCTCGACGACCATGCCCTTGGCCAGGGTCAGTCCGTAGCCGAAGCCCGCGCAGCCGGCCGAGATGTCGAAGGCGGCGGGCTTGCCCGCCCCGACCTTGTGGGCGATCTCCGTCGCGATGGCCGGGGTCTGCTTGAAGTGCGAGACGGTGGAGACGATCACGGCACCGATCTGCTCGGCCCTGATCCCGGCGTCCGCGATGGCCTTGCCGGACGCCTCCACGGACATCGCGGCCACGGTCTCCTCCTCGGAGGCCCAGTGGCGGGTGGCGATGCCGGAGCGCGAGCGGATCCACTCGTCGGACGAGTCGATCGTCTCGAGGATCACCTCGTTGGGCACGACCCGGGTCGGGCGGTAGCCGCCCACACCCAGGATGCGTGCGTACGGAGCGCCCCGACTGGGCTTGATCTTCGACATGCTCTTCCGGGGCTCCTTAGGCGCTCGCGTGCTCGGAGATGAGCGCGCGGGCCGCTTCGAGGTCGTCGGGGGTCTTGAGCGCGAGCGTCTTCACGCCGGGCAGCGCGCGCTTGGCGAGCCCCGTGAGCGTGCCGCCGGGGCACGCCTCGATGAGAGCCGTGACGCCCAGCTCCTTGAAGGTCTCCATGCACAGGTCCCAGCGGACCGGGTTGGCCACCTGGCCGACCAGCCTGGAGATGACCTCGTCGCCGGTGGCCACGGCCTTGCCGTCGGCGTTGGAGACGTACGTCACGGTCGGGTCGGAGACCTCGAGCCCCGCGGCGGCCTCGCGCAGCCGGTCGACGGCGGGCGCCATGTGGTGCGTGTGGAACGCGCCGGCGACCTTGAGCGGGACCACGCGGCGCACGCCCTCGGGCATGTCCTCGGCCAGCGCGGCGAGCTGCTCTACGGTGCCGGCGGCGACGATCTGGCCGGAGCCGTTGACGTTCGCCGGGGTCAGCCCGAGCTTCTCCAGGTGCGCGACCGACACCTCGGGGTCGCCCCCGAGCAGCGCCGACATGCCGGTCTCGGTGACCGCGGCGGCCTCGGCCATGGCGAGCCCGCGGGTCCGCACCAGGCGCAGCGCGGCGTCGTCGCCGATGACTCCGGCGAAGGCGGCTGCGGTGATCTCACCAACGCTGTGACCTGCGACGACAGCCGGGGAGGCGTCGAGCGCGGCAGCAGAGAGCAGACCTGCGGCGACCAGCAGCGGTTGCGCCACCGCGGTGTCACGGATCTCCTCCGCTTCGGCCTTGGTGCCGTAGTGGACGAGGTCGAGCTCGATGGCGTCGGACCAGGCCGCGATGCGGTCTGCGGCACCGGGAAGGTCGAGCCAGGGAGTCAGGAAGCCGGGCGTCTGAGCGCCTTGGCCGGGAGCGACGAGTACGAGCACCCTCACACTCTCTCTTGTGAACGGTCCGGAGCACCCGTGGGGACAGGGACCAAGAACCGTATGGGGAATTGTTGATGTTCGACAAAAGTCTAGGACTGTGGATCTCTGGCGGCCAAGCGCCCCAGGATCAGGGCGATCCGCAACGTGAACGCCGAGCGGACATCGGAAGGCGACCATCCGGTGACGTCTGTCACACGTCGGAGCCGGTAGCGCACGGTGTTGGGGTGAACGAAGAGCATTCTGGCCGCGCCCTCCAGGCTGCTCGCCTGCTCCAGATACACACTCAGTGTTTCGAGGAGGGCGGAACCCGCTTCTTCCAGCGGTCTGTAGATCTCCTCCACCAACTGGTCCCGCGCGGCGGGGTCGCCCGCCATCGCGCGCTCCGGCAGCAGGTCGTCGGCCAGCACCGGTCGCGGGGCGTCCTGCCAGGCACCGCACGCCCTGAGCCCGGCCGCCGCGGCCTGCGCGGACCGGGTGGCCGCCAGCAGGTCGGGCACCACGGGCCCGGCGACGACGGGCCCCGCCGCGTACGGGCCGATCAGCGACTTGGCGACGTGCAGCGGGTTGTCGCTGCCGCCCGCGATGACCACGAGGCGGTTGCCGAGCACCCCGGTGAGGACCTGGAGCTTGGCGTGCCGGGCAGCCCGCCGGATCGCCTCCACGGTCAGTTCGCTGTCGCCGTCCGGGGCGGTGCCGAGCACCACGCAGACGTGCTCGGGGGAGTTCCAGCCGAGCGCCGCGGCGCGTGACACGGCACCCTCGTCGGCCTCGCCGGACAGCACCGCGTTGACCACGAGCGATTCCAGCCGGGCGTCCCAGGCCCCGCGGGCCTCGGCGGCCTGCGCGTACACCTGGGCGGTGGCGAAGGCGATCTCCCGGGCGTAGACGAGCAGCGCCTCGCGCAGCACCGATTCGTCACCGGGCGCGGCGACCTCCTCGATCGCGGCCTCCATGACCTCGATCGTGGTGCGCACCATCTCGACAGTCTGCCGCAGGGTGATCGCCCGGGTCAGCTCGCGCGGAGCGGTGCCGAACACGTCGGTGGAGATGGCCTGCGGGGTCTCCGGATGCCGGAACCACTCGGTGAACGCCGCGATGCCGGCCTGGGCCACCAGGCCGATCCAAGACCGGTTCTCCGGTGGCATCGCCCGGTACCAGGGCAGCGATTCGTCCATGCGGGCGATCGCGTTGGCGGCCAGCCGGCCGGAGGACTGCTCCAGCCGTTTCAGGGTCGCGGCATGCAGGTGGGCGTCGTTCGCAGCGGGCTGCTCAGGATCGGGTCGGGGCACGAGAACAAGACTGCCTTATCGGGCGACAGGCACGGAGGGCCGGGGCCGCCGCGGGTCGTACCGGCGGGTAGTGGCCGGGGCCGCCGCGGGGCGTAGGGGTGGGTAGTGGCCGGGGGTTCGTCCGCGCTCCCGCCCGGCTACCGTGGTCCCGTGATCTCCGTACACCGCGCCGACGACCGCTTCCAGGGCGGGGACCAGGACGCCGGCATCCTGTCCCGGCACGCTTTCTCGTTCGGCACCTTCTACGATCCGGACAACCTCCGCTTCGGTCCGGTCATAGCCGTCAACGAGGAACGGCTCGCCCCCGGCGCGGGCTTCGAGGAACACCCGCACAGCCATACGGAGATCGTCACCTGGGTCGTCGAGGGCGAGCTGACCCACCGTGACTCCACCGGTCACGCCACGGTCGTACGGCCCGGCGACCTCCAGCACCTCAGCGCCGCGTCCGGCGTGCGCCACGTCGAACGGAACGACGGCCCCGGGCCGCTGACGTTCATCCAGATGTGGCTGGCCCCGCGGGAGGCGGGCGGCGAACCCGCGTACACGATCGTCCCCGGCCTCGCCGACGCCACCGCCCCGTACGAACTCCCGGCGGCCGGTGCGACCTTCTACGTGCGCAGAGTCGCCGAGGGGGAGCGGATCGCGCTGCCGGCCGCGCCGCTGGTGTACGTGCACGTGACGGCCGGTTCGGTACGGCTCGGCGACGGCGGCGAGCTGCTGGGGCCGGGCGACTCGGTGCGGATCACCGGCGAGGAGGGGCCGGAACTGGTGGCGGCCGGGGCGGCCGAGGTGCTGGTCTGGGAGCTGTCGGCCTGAGCGGTCGGCCGTCGGTTCCGGGGCCGTGTCAGCGGGTGTCGACGAGGCCGTTCTCCCATGCCCAGGTGACGATTCCGACCCGGTTGCGGGCCCCCAGTTTGGTCTGGATGGCCGACAGGTGGCTCTTGACCGTGCTCAGGGAGATGAACAGCTCCGCGGCGATCTCCTGATTGGTCCGGCCGCGCGCGAGCGCCCGGACGACCTGGAGTTCGCGGTCCGACAGCGGCAGGGGCCGGGCGGCCCGCGACGGTGCCGGGGCGGTCGTCAGGTGCCGCAGCAGCCGGACGGTGACCGACGGCGAGACCAGTGCCTCGCCGTTGTGGGCCGCGCGGACCGCCTCGACGAGCAGCGCCGGCCCGGCGTCCTTGAGGACGAACCCTGTCGCACCGCCCCGCAGGGCGCCGTACACGTACTCGTCCAGGTCGAAGGTGGTGACCACGACGACCCGCATCGGGTCGGGCACCTGCGGGCCGGCCAGTGCGCGGGTCACCTCGATGCCGTCGAGCAGGGGCATCCTGATGTCCACCAGGCAGACGTCGGGGCGCAGTCGCCGGGCCAGGGCGACCGCCTCGGCCCCGTCGGCCGCCTCCCCGACGACCTCGATGTCGGGCTGGTCCTCCAGAATCAGCCGCAGTCCCCGGCGGATCATCGACTGGTCGTCGGCGAGCAGGACCGAGATGGTCATCGTGGCTCCCTGAGGGTGGCGGGCAGGACCGGGATGGTCATCGTGGCTCCCTGAGGGTGGCGGGCAGGGTCGCCCGCACCGACCAGCCGGTGCCGGGCCGTGGTCCGGCGCGCAGCGAGCCGCCGAGCGTCTCGACGCGTTCGCGCATGCCGACCAGACCGTAGCCGCCACGATGCGGGGGCCAGGCCGGGACCGCCGGGGCGTCGTCGGTGACCTCGACGGTGACCTCGTGCGGGTCCTGTTCGACGGTGACCGTGACGGAGCGGGCTCCGGGCGCGTGCCGCAGCACGTTGGTCAGTGCCTCCTGGACGATGCGGTAGACGGTGCTGGTCACCTCCGGTGGCCAGGCGGTGTTCCCCTCGGGCAGGCTCAGGCGCACCGTGGGGCCCTTGCGGCCGAAACGCTCGACCAGGGCGTCGAGCCCCTCAGGGCCGGGGGACGCCGGTGCGGCGTCGTCGGCGTCGTCGGTGTCGCGCAGCAGCCCGACGACGCGGCGCATCGCGGCCAGGGCCTCGATGCCGGCGGCCTCCATCTCGCCGAGGTGGTCGGCCACCTGGTCGGGGTTTCGCCGTGCGAGCACCTGGACGCCCTGGGCCTGGACGACCATGCCGGTGATGTGGTGGGCCACGACGTCGTGCAGTTCCCGGGCCAGCTCCAGCCGTTCGGCCCGGCGCACCCGCTCGGCGGCGGCCGATGCCCGCGCGTCCGACATCCGCAGCAACAGCCCGGTGCCGGCGCCGACCAGCCAGAACAAGCCGTCCACCGCCGTCACCCCCGCCAGGCCGGTGGGCGGCGGCCCGGCGGCGAGCTGACCGGCGATGATCACCACGGGCCCGGCGGCGGCCAGGGCACCGGCCGGTACCGGCGCAAGGGTCCGGAGCGCGGAGCCGGTCAGTACCGCCAACCCCAGGGCCATGGCCGGGCCGGGTTCGGCGGGAAGGTCGGAGCCGGCCACGAAGGTGGCCGCGACGGCCGCCACCGCGACGCCGACCCCCGCGACCGCCGGCCGGAGCGGCCGGCGCAGCCCCGCCCACGCCGCCAGACACACCACCGTCGCGCCGACGCTGCCCGGCACCCAGTACCAGGAGCCCCAGCTCTGTGCGATGGCGACGGCCTGCACCACGATCGCCGTCGGCAGGACGAGGCCGAGCCCGGCCATGAGGACGACCCGGTTCCAGCCCCCCGCGATGATCATGCCGGACAGGCTATCGACAAGCCGTTCGACGACGGTGCCCGGCAGGACGGCATCCGGCAGGACGGTGCCCGGCACGTCCCGGTCGTGTGCCATCGCTACCGCCGCGGTCGGCCGAGCGAGCGCGACGACGGAGCGCCGGACCCCCGGACCCGGGCGAACGCCCGCAGCGACGTCCCGGCGATCAGCCCGCCGAACAGCAGCAGGGTCGCCATGCTCGTCACGCCGGTGTACCCGCGGACCCAGGCGAACGCGATCACCGCGACGCCGCCCGCGGAGACGGCGACGGCAGGCAGCACCGGCAGCGTTCTGAGGGAGGAACCGACGAGCACGGCGAGTGCCAGTGCCGCCATGGGGGACGGCTCCTGCGGCAGGCCGCCGACCAGGGACACCCCGACGCCGAGAGCCGCGACGGCCACGCCCGCCGCCGCCGTCCACGGCCTTCCCCGCCCGCGCAGCAGCGCCAGCCCACACATCACCACCGCGACAACAGTGGTGTGGACCCAGTAGGCGCCGCCCCAGCTCACGATGAGCATGTACGTGGTGAAGGCGATGCCCAGGACGAACACGACGCCCAACCAGAGGTCGACCGGCACAGCCGGTTTCGTCGGAAACGGACCGGCGGATTTTTCATGACTGTCGGCAAGCGGCATGAGACACCTGGTTCTCGAAATCGACAGCGGACAGGAATCAACGGACAGGAATCAACGGACGGGAATCGGCGAACGCGAATCGGCGAACGCGAACCAGCGGACGCGAATCAGCCGACGGGAATCAGCGGACAGGAGTCGGCCGACGGGAGCCGGCGGACGGGAATCAGTGGGCGTGATCGCGTCAGGCGCGCCCGACGCGCCGCACGGCGATGGCGGTGAGGAACGCGCCCGCCACCAGATAGAGCCCGGTTTCGGCCCGTTGGAACGCCCAGTACCGGCTGCTGGGGTGGTATTCGACGTCCACGTGCAGGTCGAGTCCGGCCAGGCACACCGCGGTGTCACCGAACGTGCCGCCCGCGCCGGTCCTGGGCGGGGAGTCGAGGCACTCGCCGAACGCGCTCCCGCCCACCGTGCGCCCGTCGGCGGTGAGCAGCGCACTGGTCCGGCTGATCCACGCGTCGGGGGCGCCGGGCACCCGCAGGCCGCCGATGACCGGGGCGCCGGTGATGCTGCCCAGGTTCCTGGCCTGGTTGATGACGTGCGCGGTCATCGGCAGGGATGCCTTCTCCGGCTCCATGAGGTGCGGTCGTACCAGGTTCGGCACGGCGAACTGGACGGCGAGGAAGACCACGCCGGTGACGGCCATCGCCGGCAGCGTCCGGCGCACCAGCAGGCCGACGGTGGTGCCGAGGGCGAAGGCGAGGAAGGCGTAGCCGATCGGGGCGATGTTGCGGGCACCGAACTCCACTGTGCCGAACCGGTCGGAGGCGACCCGGTCGTACGGGGAGGCGGCCCAGGTGAGCATCAGGGCGGCCAGGCCGGTCAGGACCATCGCGGCCACACCGACGAACGCCATCCTGCCGAGCAGCCAGCGGCGGCGGGTCACGCTCTGGTTCCACGCCAGCCGGTGGGTGCCGAGTTCCAGTTCCCGCGCGACGAGCGGCGCCCCCCAGAACACCCCCATGACGACGGGAACCAGCCCGAGCCCGCCGGCCAGGAACAGCAGCGTGTTCCGGTAGGCGCCCTGGAACTGGCTGCCGGCCTGCGCACAGGCGGCGGGGTCGGTGCACCGGGCCCGGTAGGCGTCGTAGGCGTCCCGGATGTCCAGTCCCACGTACAGCAGGTAGAAGGCGATCACGGCGAGTCCCAAGGCGCCGACGAGCGCCTGGAGACGAAACTGCCGCCAGTTCAGCCAGATCATCGCACTCCCTCCCCGGTCACGGCCCCGGCGACGGTCCTGGCCCCGGTCCCCGCCACGGGCGCGCTCGCCCGCGACATGTAGCCGAGCACCAGCTCTTCGAGGGTGACGGGCCCGGCCCGGAACGGGATCTCCGACGGAGGGAGACCGGTACGCACCACCGCCTCATCGGACCGGGCGTGATGCTCGGCCCGGACGACCTCGACCCCGGCGGCCGGCCGGTCGAGCTCGCCGCGGGGCGCGACCAGCCGGTGGTGGGTGGCCAGCAGGTCCCGTACCTCACCGGCGACCTGGATCCGCGCGTCGCACAACACGATGAGGTGGTCACACGCCTGCTCGATGTCCCCGAGCAGATGCGACGACAGCACGGCGCTGGCGCCGAGTTCGGCGACGAACTCCAACAGGCTCACCAGAAACCCCTGGCGCGCCAGCGGGTCCAGCGCGGCGGCCGGCTCGTCGAAGATCAGCAGCTCGGGGCGCTTGGCGGCGGCGACCGTCAACGCCAGCTGCGCGCGCTGACCGCCCGACAGCCGTCCTGCCTTCTGGTCGGGGTCGAGCCCGACCTGCGCGATGCGCCGCTCGGCCAGGCCCTGGTCCCACGACGGGTTCAGGCGCGCGCCCAGCCGAAGGTGGTCGGCCACGCTGAACGACGGATACACCGGGGTGTTCTGCGCCACGAACCCCACGCGCGCCAGGTGCGCGGCGCTCGCCGCCGGAGGGGCCCCCAGC
The DNA here is from genome assembly GCF_030116705.1 of Streptomyces sp. ML-6. Lineage (NCBI taxonomy): Bacteria > Bacillati > Actinomycetota > Actinomycetes > Kitasatosporales > Streptomycetaceae > Streptomyces > Streptomyces sp. ML-6. The sequence goes on along the minus strand of NZ_JAOTIK010000001.1, from coordinate 2,132,534 downwards.
ACGCGCAACGAGCCCGACGTCGGCTCCAGCAGCCCGCAGGCCAGATTCAGCAGCGTCGACTTGCCGGCCCCGTTCGGACCGACCAAGCCGACGACACGACCGGCCGGAACGTTCAGATCGACCCCGCTCAGCGCCTCCCGACGGCCGTACTTCTTCGTCAGTCCCTCGGCTCGCAGCACAGGGACGGGTTCTTCTTTTGACATGAATCCATCGTCGGGAGCAGCGCATCCCGGGTCACCGGGCGAAAGCACGACGCGCGCCGCCGGCGATCGTACTTCCGGTCGGTTCGACGCCACCGGCTCCGCAGCCGTTCCGAAGGCGAGGCCGGAGGCCGAATGCTTCCTCTGCGCGCTGACCACGAAGCGGCTCGCGGACCGGATCGCGCTGCGGGGCCACTCGGCATGGCGCGGTCCGCGCGGGGCGGGGAAACGGAAGAGGCCCGGGGCGACGGCTGGAAACCGCCGTCGCCCCGGGCCCCTTCGTCGTACGGAGGTGCGTGCGGGCGGCCTCAGCGCAGCCCGTCCACGAAGGACTGCCAGGCATCGGCCCCGACGATCAGGACGGGCCCGTCCGGATTCTTGCTGTCGCGCACGGGCACGGCACAGGGGAGGCCGTCGACCACCTCGACGCAGTCGCCGCCAGTGTTTCCGCTGTAACTGGACTTACGCCACCGCACGTTCCTCAGATCGTGACCGGTCTCCATAACGCTCCTCCATCACGCGGGTGATCAGTGCCGCGGACTCCTCGACGGAGAGGGCTGCGGCCTGCAGATGAGCGTAACGGAGCGAGGCTTCCCTGACAGTGTCAGGGCTGGCGGTCATATGACCGGAGATGACGTCCTCCGTGTAGACGATGTCGGGGTCCTTCTCGAAGCGTAGGAAGTTGAACGACCCGGCGAGGCTGGAGTGTTCACCGGCAGCGAAGGGCAGTACCTGAATCCGCGTCCAGCGCTGGTCGGAGAACTCCAACAACTGAAGGAGTTGCCTCCGCATGACCTCGTGGCTGCCGATCGGTCGGTGCAGTGTGGCCTCGTCGAGGACGACCCAGGTGAGTGGGGGACACTCCTTCTTCAGGACGCGCTGGCGCTCGATCCGGGCCGCAACCTGGTTCTCCAGGTCGTCCGGCATGCCGGTGGCCAGCAGCGCCCGCGCGTAGTCCTCCGTCTGCAACAGCCCGTATACCACCTGCGCCTGGTACGTGGAGATGTACGTCGCCTTGGCCTCCATGTCCGCGTACGGCTGGAACCAGGCGGGCAGTTGACTGTGCAGAACCAGGCCGATCAGCCGCGAGAACACCCCGCCCGTGCCGAGTGCCGCGTCCACCCGCTCGGAGAAGTCGCGGGTGGGGAGCTTCCTCGATGTCTCGACCTGGCCGATCAGGGAGCCGGTGCAGAAGATGATGTCGCCGAGCTGCGACTGCTTGAGGTTGTGGGCCTCTCGCTGGCGGCGTAACTCCCAGCCGTAGTAGCTCAACGGGGAAGCGTTGGGGTCGAGGGTCTGGATGTTGGCCACGGCGGGGTACCTCCGGCGTTCAACACCTTGCGGCGTTCATTTCGGTGCGTAGCCGAGCGTAACCGTGTCGCTGCACTCTGGTGACATGAATCACGTAACTGATCCATGGGCCGGAGGCGTGGTGGAGCCGACCTACCACGCCGACTTCGCGCTGGGGGAGCACTCGGCCCGGCACCTGCGCCGCATCCTGCGTCTGTACCTCACCGGTTGGGGTCTGCTCGAGGTGGCCGGGGCGGCCGAACTCGCGCTCACCGAGCTGATCGCCAACGTCGTGCGGCACGTTCCGGGGCGGCGCGCCCAGACGCTGATCTTCCTGCTCCCGACCGGGGGAGTGCGGGTCGAGGTCACGGACGGCTGTCCGGAGCTGCCGCGCCTGGCCGAGGGCGCGAGCGCCCTCGACGAGGGTGGGCGGGGACTGCTCCTGGTCGACGCGATCACCGACAAGTGGGGCGTGGAGCCGCGTCGCGACGGCACCGGCAAGGCGGTGTGGTTCGAATGCCTGGCCGCCGGGAAACCGGCCGACGACGACGTGGTTTCCCGCCCCCGCTGACGGCATCCGCCGACGTCAGCGGCCGGAGTTCAGCTCCGCGAGCACCGCGTCCGTGAACGGGGGCCACACCTCCACCGCCCACGGGCCGAAGGCCCGGTCGGTCAGTGCGACGCAGGCCGCGCCCGCGACCGGGTCGATCCACAGGAAGGTGCCGGACTGGCCGAAGTGGCCGAAGGTCGCGGGGGACGACGAACTGCCGGTCCAGTGCGGTGACTTGGAGCCCCGGATCTCGAAGCCGAGGCCCCAGTCGTTGGGGTTCTGGTGGCCGTAGCCGGGCAGTACGCCCTTCAGGCCGGGGTGTACGACGCTCTGCGCGGCCAGTACCGTGCGCGGGTCGAGCAGTTGCGGGGTCTGCACCTCCGCCGCGAACCGCACGAGGTCGTCGACGGTCGAGACGCCGTCCCTGGCGGGCGAGCCGTCCACCGTGGTCGCCGTCATCCCGAGCGGTTCCAGCACGGCCTGGCGCACGTACTCCGGGAACGGGATGTCGGTGGCCTTGGCGATGTGGTCGCCGAGCACCTCGAAGCCCGCGTTGGAGTAGAGCCGCCGGGTGCCCGGCGCGGCCGTCGTCCGGTGCTCGTCGAAGGCGAGCCCGCTGGTGTGCGCGAGCAGATGCCGCACGGTGGACCCCTCGGGCCCGGCCGGCTCGTCCAGCTCGACCGCCCCCTCCTCGTACGCCACCAGCGCCGCGTAGGCCGCGATCGGCTTGGTGACGGAGGCGAGCGGGAAACGGTGCGCGGTCGGGCCGTGCGTACCGACGACGGTGCCGTCCGCTCGTACGACGGCAGCCGCCGCGGTGGGGACGGGCCAGTTGTCGATCATCGCCAGGCTCTGCATGCGTACGAGCGTAACGGGCGGGGACGGGCACGGAGCCCGGCCCCGGTTTCGCGCTTGCTTCGAGTGCACTCCAAGGTTCTAGCGTGGAGGGCATGACGGTGATGGAGAGCACTTCCACGAGGACGGACGCATGCGCATCGGCCCCCCGGGCGCATCCGCGGCCCGACGGCCAGGACCGCTACACCATCAGTGAGGTCGCCGCCTTCACCGGGCTCACCGCGCACACCCTGCGCTGGTACGAGCGGATCGGGCTGATGCCGCACGTCGACCGGTCCCACACCGGCCAGCGCCGCTTCACCAACCGCGATCTGGACTGGCTGACCTTCGTCGGCAAGCTGCGGCTGACCGGGATGCCGGTCGCCGACATGGTCCGGTACGCGGAACTGCTGCGCGAGGGGGAGCACACCTTCGAGCAACGGCAGGAGCTGCTGGAGGCGACCCGCCGCGACGTGAGGACGCGGATCGCGGAGCTCCAGGACACCCTCGCCGTGCTCGACTACAAGATCGACTTCTATGCGAGCGCCCGGCGGGCGTCGGAAAGGCCCTGCGTCTGATGACTGACGACAAGATCACCACCGTGGAGCTCGGCAACGGCGGCCCGCAGGTCGGCGTGCAGGGGCTCGGCTGCATGGGCATGAGCGAGTTCTACGGCGCCACGGACGAGCGGGCCGCCCGCGAGACGCTGGAGACGGCGCTGGCGGCGGGTGTCACCCTCTTCGACACCGCCGACACCTACGGCAACGGCGCCAACGAGACCTTCCTCGCCCCGTTCGTCGGGGCGCACCGGGACGAGATCACCCTCGCCACGAAGTTCGCCATCGAGCGGAAGCCCGAGGACCCGCACTACCGGGGCGTGCGCAACGACCCCGCGTACATCCGCCGGGCCGTGGAGGACAGCCTGCGCCGACTGGACACCGACGTCATCGACCTCTACTACATGCACCGCCGCGACCCGGCCGTCCCGCTGGCCGAGTCCGTCGGAGCGATGGCCGAGCTGGTGCGGCAGGGCAAGGTCAAGCAGCTCGGGCTGAGCGAGGTCACCGGGGCGGAGCTGCGCGAGGCGTACGCCGTGCACCCGATCGCTGCGGTCCAGTCCGAATGGTCGCTCTTCAGCCGGGACGTCGAGATCAGCGTCGTGTCCGCCGCGGCCGAGCTCGGGGTGACCTTCGTGCCGTACTCGCCGCTCGGCCGGGGCTTCCTCACCGGGGCGTTCACGGACGCGGCCGAGGAGCTGTCGGCCGGGGACTTCCGTACGTACCAGCCGCGCTTCACCGGCGACAACGCGAGGAGGAACGCCGCCCTGCTGGAGCCCGTCCACGAGATCGCGGCGGCGCGCGGCACGTCGGCCGCGCAGGTGGCACTCGCCTGGGTGCAGCAGCGGGACCGGGTGCACGGCCTGACCGTGGTGCCGATCCCGGGCACCCGCAGGAGCAGCCGGCTGCTGGAGAACGTGGCGGCCACCCGGCTCACGCTGACGGACGAGGAGCTGACGCTGCTGGAGCCGATCGCGGGCCGGGTGGCGGGGGCCCGCTACCCGGACATGAGCTCGACGGCCGCCGCGCGCGAGTAGCCGAGAGGTCGGGCCGGGAGCGGTGCCGGGCGCTCCGGCCCTGTCGTCCGTGCCGCCGCCCCGGGCTCACCGCGCCTTCTCCTCGGTGATCGCGGCGAAGGCGCGGAGCGAGTCCGTGCCCGGGGCGAAGTAGCCGGTGTGCCCGCGGGCGTCGTCGGCCGGGACGTGCCGCGCGCCGAACTCCGGGGCGGCCGGGTCGGGCCCGTGGCCGACCCCCGCCACCTCGACGTTCGGCACGTCGTCGATCCAGTCCGTGGCGTCCTTCGCGGCCCAGACCCGGGCGTCGGTGTGCAGGGCGGCGACATCGTCCGCGCGCATCCCGGGCGAGCCGAGCACGACCAGGTCCCTGGCCCGCAGCCGGGAGGCGGCGAGCCCGCACACGACGGAGCCGTAGCTGTGGCAGAACACGGCGGGCTCGGACACCCCCTCGGCCGCGAGGCCGTCCGTGAATCGGGTCAGCCGGTCGGCCCCCGCCTCGGCGAGCGAGCCCGTCGCGGCGTCGATGCCGAGCCCCACCGGGGTGGTGTACCCGGCCCAGGCGACGACGGCGCTGCCGGGCCCGGTCCGGGCGTGCAGCGACTTCGCCATGCCGGCCGGGGTGCCGTACACGTCGTTCGTACGGTCGAAGGTCCCGGCGTCGATGTCCGAGCCCGGCACCACGACCGCGACATGGCGCGCGGTGCCCAGGTCCCCGAACACCTCGGCGACCTGGCCGCGGCCGCGCGGGTCGAAGGCCAGGATCTGCCGGCCCGGCGCGGCGAGTCGCGCGTACCGGGGATCGTGATCGGCGCGCAGGGAAAGGGCGTTGGCCCGGTAGCGCAGCCGTACCGGAACCCCGTCCAGATTGCCCACGACGAGCGGATGCCGCGTCACCAGGGTCTGCTGCTGATCCGCAGTCAACCGCCGGAAGAAATCGCTCACTTCGGCCGGTGTGGCCCGTTCCGGGTCGGGCAGCAGGAGGCCCGGCAGCCGGTCCGCACGCCAGGCGGCGGTGCCGGGCGGCGGCCCGGTCACGGCCTGCTGCACGTTCCCGGACGCCCAGCCGGCCGTACCTGTCACGATGGTGATCGCCAGCGCGATCGTGATCAGGGTCCTCGCGTAACGGCGCATCCCGTTCTCCCCCTCCGGCCCACCCGGACTCCCGCACGCCGCACTGGCGTGACGGAGAGAAAACTAGGAGGCCGGCGGGGTCGGAGGCGTCACACCGGGGAGCCAAGTGCGAAGTGCTACCTGGGTGTTACAAGGCCGACCCGGAGGGCACGGGAGCACAGGACCGGGACGGACCAGGAGGCGTCCGGGCGTCCGGGGTCCGCGCCCCGCCCGGAACGACCCGTACCGGTATGTCCCGGGCGAAAGGCCCTACGCCTCGCCCGGCACCACCACTCCCGACTCGTACGCGAAGATCACCGCCTGCGCCCGGTCCCGCAGGTCCAGCTTGGCCAGCACCCGTCCGATGTGGGTCTTCACGGTCTGCTCGGCCAGCACCAGCTTCCCCGCTATCTCCTGGTTGGACAGGCCCCGCGCGATCAGCTCCAGCACCTCCGACTCGCGCGGGGTCAGCCCGTTCAGCCGCAGCGCGTGCCCGCTCCGGGTGACGCCGGTGGGCCCCTGCCGGGCGAAGTCCGCGATCAGACGACGGGTCACGGACGGGGCGAGCAGCGCCTCGCCCGCCGCGACCACCCGCACCGCCGAGATCAGGTCCGCGGGCGGCGCGTCCTTCAGCAGGAAGCCGGACGCCCCGGCGCGCAGCGCCTCGTACACGTAGTCGTCCACGTCGAACGTGGTCAGCATCAGGACCTTCGGCCGGTGCGTCACCCCCGCCGGCGGGTTCAGCAGCTCGCGGGCCGCCGCCAGACCGTCCATCTCGGGCATCCGGACGTCCATCAGGACCACGTCCGGCAGGGCGGTCCGGCTGACGTCGATGCCCCGGCGGCCGTCCGGGGCCTCACCGACCACGTCGATGTCGCTCTGTGCCGAGAGCAGCGCCGCGAACCCCGCCCGCACCATGGCCTGGTCGTCGACGATGATCACGCGAATGGTCAAGAGTCCTCCGGGGCCTGGGACGTCACAGGGGTCAGGGGCAGCCTTGCCGCCACCCGGAAGCCGCCGTCGGGCAGCGGTCCGGTGTCCAGCGTGCCGCCCGTCAACCGTACGCGTTCCCGCATGCCGACCAGACCGTGCCCCGTCCCGGTCGTCTCCAGCGGCGAAACCGGGCCCACCGCCCGGTCGTTGACCACCAGGACGGTCAGATGCGCGCCGTCGGACGCGACCGACACCCGGGTCAGCGCGCCGGGCGCGTGCCGGACCACGTTGGCCAGCGCCTCCTGCACGATCCGGTACGCCGACACGTCCACCGTCTGCGGTACGTCCGGCAGCCGGGCGGGCAGCGACAGTTCGGCCGGCAGCCCGGCCCGTACCGTCGCCTCCACCAACTGCTGGAGCCGGTCGAGCCCCGGCTGCGGCGCCCGCTCGCCCTCCGTGCCGTCGTTGCGCAGCACCGTCAGCAGCCGCCGCATCTCCGTGAGCGACTCCCGCGCGCTCGCCGCGATCGCCTCGAACTCCTCGCGCGCCTTCTCGGGCAGCCCGTCGATCCGGTAGGGCGCGGAGTCGGCCTGGACCGTGATCACGGACATGTGGTGCGCGACCACGTCGTGCAGCTCACGGGCGATCCTGGCGCGTTCCTCCAGCAGCGTGCGCTGCGCCCGCTCGGCCTCGCTGATGGTCTCCTGCTCGGCGAGCCGGCGCTGGGCGTCGCCCCGCTCCCGGATCACCGCGCCGATCACCATGAGCAGTGCGCCGATCGCCGGGAGCAGCGCCGAGGTGCCGTTGCTGCGGGTCGTGGCGGCCAGGTGCAGGACCAGGCTCGTCGTGGCGGTCAGCGCCCAGACGGAGACCGCGGTCCGCCGGGTCTCGCGCAGGGCCACCGCCAGCATCACGAAGCAGTAGGAGATCAGCGTGGGCGGGGGCCACGGCCAGATGCCCTGCGGCGGGTCCGGGTACTCGAGCAGCACCAGGGCCCCCAGGACGTCGGCGGGGAAGACGATCCACCACGCCTGCAACGGGCGGTGCGCCAGCATCAGCAGCGGCGCCGCCTGGGCGACGGCCAGCAGGCCCGCCAGCGTGTCGTTCATCCCGTACTCGTTGGTCAGCACGTTGAGCGTGACCGGCAGGAAGAGCGCCGTGAGGGCGATGACGACCACGTACGGCAGCAGCCTCCGCCACCGTTTGGCCGCGTTCGCGAGCGGCGGGACCGGGGGGTGGGACGGGTGGCACAGGCCGTGGGCGATCTCGCGCAGATTGCGGCGGGCGGCGCTCACCAGGCCGTCGGCGGCGGGCTGCGGGCGCGGCGACGCCTCGGCCGGGGCGGGGGAGGGGGAAGTGGTCATGGCCGCAGCAGCCTAGGCAGCGGACCGGCCCGGTGGCGTCATACCAGGGTTCCGGTTCGCCGCGGCTTCTCGTACGGGGGTACTACCGGCCGACCGGCCGGGCCGGGACCTTCCGGTGCTGGGGGCATGACCTCCCGTCGGGGACCGGTGACCTCCTGGGGCCGGGGGCGTGACCTCCCGTCGGGCACCCGTGACCTCCCGGCACCGGAAGCCCTCGGTGCGGGAAGCCCTCGGTCCTACAGCTCGGCGAGCAGCTGGGCCTTCTTGGCGCTGAACTCGTCGTCCGTCACCAGACCCGCCCGGTGCAGCTCCCCGAGGTGCCGGATGCGGTCCGCGATGTCCGAGGGGTCGCGCCGTACCGCACCTGCCAGGACGGTGGCCGGGGCGGCGGCCGAATGGTTTCTGCGCACGGCTTCCAGCACGGCCGCGGCGAACGGCAGCGACTCGTGCACCGGGCCGTAGCCGAGGCCGAAGACCACCGCGGCCGGGTCCTGGTCCGGCCGCGTGGGGCGGGGCGACATCGACTGCGGGCCCCGCAGCCCCGGACCCGCGCCGTCCGGTCCCGGCGCCGCGCCCAGGCCGGCCGTGTCCGGTTCCAGGCCCATGCCGGTACTGGCGCGGCCCTCCGGCGGCAGGCACTCCGAGCCCCTCGGGATCAGACGCAGATAGCCCTCGAGCCCCTCGGGCGAGCGCCACTCGACCCCGCTCAGCTCCGTCACGCCGAACGTCTGGTCGCCGGCCTTCCACTTCGCCGTGGAAGCACCCGTCCAGAACCAGCGGAAGGAGACCCGCTGCCCGTCGAAGCCGGCCCGTCCGTCGTACGCCTTGAACTGCATCGGTGCCTCGGGGGCCGCGACCAGGAACCGTTCGGCGGGCTCCGCCGCGTCCGCGCCCAGTACGGAGCGCAACGCGTCCGCGTAGTACTCCGCCGGCGTCTCGCGCTCGGCGGGAAGCACCAGCCGGTACGGATCGCAGCTGTCCTTGAGCTGCCCGGCGGCGGCCTCCATCAGCGGATCGGCACCGGGCCTCGGCACGGCGCGCAGGATCACCGTGCCCCGCTTGCCGGGGGTCAGCGTCACCGATGACAGCGCCGCGTGCGGAACACGACGTTCACGCAGGCTCTGGAAGAGCTTCGGCGTGCGGATCCCCCGTTCGAAGCGGATGAGCACGGAGTCGGCGTCGAACTCCCAGGTGGCCTGAATTCCGGCCAGCACATCACCCATGTGCCTCATCGTAGGCGGCACTTGTTCACTCGTCCCCTTTCGGAGCAGACCATGATGTGCAGGACGGTTGCGGTACACCGCGACCGTCAGATGTCCTGGGATCCGGCGATTCGTTCCCGGCAGTTGTCGTCGGACTCCGCGCAGCTCACCGATTCGTAGGCCCCCACACCGATCGCGGCGAAGTTGTCGAGACTCTCGGTTCCCGGCTCGAAATAGCCGCTGTGCCCGATCGCGTCGCCCGCCGAGACGACGCGCGCGCCGAAGCCCGGGTCGACCGGGTCGGCGCCGTGCCCCAGGATGCCGAGCCGCAGGTTCGGCACGTCCTCGATCCAGTCGCCGCGGTCCCGCATCGCCCACACCCGGGCGTCGGTGCGCAGCTCACGGGCGTTCTCCACCCGCATGCCGGGGCTGCCCGCCACCGCTATGTCGCCGACCCTGGAGGGCAGTTCGCGCGCGGCGACCCCGCACACCACCGAGCCGTAGCTGTGGCAGAACAGCGAGACCGGGGCGTTGCCGGGCAGGGCGTCCATCAGCGCGTTCAACCGCACCGCCCCGCGCGCGGCGAGGTTGCCCAGGGCCGCGTCCACCCCGATGCCGGCGGGGGTGGTGTAGTCGGCCCAGGCGATCACGGCGGTACGGACGCCGGGGCGCTCGGCGCGCTCGGCCGCGTACAGCGACTTCGCCATGCCGACCGGCGCGGCGTGCGTCCTCGGCGCGGACCGTTCCAGCGTGAGCAGGCCGGTGTCGACGCCGGGGACGATCACGGAGACCCGCTCGGCCCGGTCGAGATCGCCGAACACCTCGGCGGCACGGCCCCTTCCGGACGGGTCGAAGGCGAGGAAGTGCCGGCCCCGGGAGAGCATCGAGGCGAAGCGGTGCGCCCGGCGGAGTGCCTCCGCGCGTCCCTCGGGGGAGAGTCGGACGTCGTGCGTGCGCCGCTGTTCGACCTTCCGCGCCTGCATCAGCGCCAGCCGGTTGGCCCGGTAGCGCAGCGTGACCGGGGCACCGTTCAGGTTTCCCACGACCAAGGGGTATCTGTCGGCCAGTCCGGTGCGTTGCGCGGCCGTGAGCGAGGCGAAGAAGCGGGCCAGCCGGTGCGGCGGGGCATCGACGCCCGGCAGCGCGCGACCCGCCACCTTGCCCCGCGCCCAGGAGGCGAGCGCGATCTCGCGCGGCTCGTCGGAGCGTTGATGACGTACGGCGGTCCAGCCGGTGGTCGCCAGCATCACGAATACGACCGCGACGGCGAGCAGCGCGCGCCAGGCGGTGAGCGTGGGGGAGGAGTCGAAGGAAGTCACTCAGGCCCACATTAGGAGACGCGCGTCAGCAGTCGTGGGCAGGGTGACGCACATCACTCGGGTGCGGGGAATTCGGGGGCGATGATCTCACGCTGGGTGGTCGTCACGGGCACGCTGGGGCGCGCGGAGGGCGTCCCGGGCGCCGCATGTGGCCGCCGGGGAGCGGCTGTTGTGAGCTCGGTCATGGCGCGGCGGTGAGGCGTACGGCACATCAGGCGTACGGCGCATCGGGGCGCATGGCCCCTCGGGCGGGCGGCGCGGGGTGGCGGGCCGGGGGCTGTCGCCCGCCCCCGGCTCTGCCCCGATGGCTGAGCCACCGGCCACTGATTGCCGACGGCTGGGCGCGCACGGCTGATCACCGAAGGCTGATCACTGGCCGCCGGACGCCCGCCGGGCGCCCGTCCGTCGTCCGCTACCGGTCGTGGGCCGCCGGACGGTCGGCGACCGCGCACTGCCCGGTCGCCGTCGGCTGCCCGCCGTCCCGGGCCCCCGGAACGGCGCCGGCCCCGGCCCCGGTCCGCCAGTCCCCCGCCAGGGCCGGGCCGAGCTGGTCCAGGTGCGTCTCGGTCAGCGCGCGCAGCGAGTCCAGGCCGGCGTCCCCGCCCTGCCCCCAGAGCTGCCCGGCCACCCGCAGCACCCCGCAGAACGCGGCCACGGCGACCCGCGGGCGGGGGTCCTCGTCCACGTCGAGGCCCTCGCGCCGGGCGATCAGCCTCGCCACCTGGTTCTCCATGTGGCAGCTCCGCCGCAGATGGGCGGCGAGCAGCGAGGGCGTCGACTCGATCATCCGGTGCGTGCGCATGTGGAGTTCGACCGGGACGATCGCCTCGATCGCCTCACCGATACTGCTCCAGGTGCACAGGACGGCGCCGCGCAACGCCTCGAACGGGGTCTCCTCGGCGGGGCGCCGGTGCAGCTCCTCGAGGAAGCGCGACTCGACCATCTCCTGGATGGCGAGGGCGGCCTCCTCCTTGCTGGCGAAGTAGCGGAAGAAGGTGCGCTGGGAGACCTCCACCGCGTCGACGATCTCGTCGACGGTGGTCTCCTCGTATCCCTGGGTGGTGAAAAGATCGAGGGCGGTGTGCAGCAGGGCGTCCCGGGTGCGGCGCTTCTTCCGTTCGCGCAGCCCGGTCGAGCGTGCGGCCTGCTGCCCAGCGATCACTTGAAGGGTCCTCTTTCTCCTGCTCTGTCCTGCTCAGCGTATCTGTGAGCCACGTGACAGTTACTTGCTTGTGAATTGGTTTGTCAACTGTCAGCGACTGACACTAATGTCCCTGGCATGACTAGTCAGACCACCGTCGAAAAGGCGTCGCGGGAGCCGAACGGCTCCGTCGATCCCGCACCTGCCAAGGGGCTGCGCGGCCACCCCTGGCTGACGCTCTTCTCCGTGGCCATCGGCGTGATGATGGTCGCGCTCGACGGCACGATCGTCGCGATCGCCAATCCCGCCATCCAACAGGACCTGAAGGCCTCGCTCGCCGACGTCCAGTGGATCACCAACGGGTACATGCTCGCCCTCGCGGTCTCCCTGATCACCGCGGGCAAGCTCGGTGACCGGTTCGGCCACCGCCAGACCTTCCTCATAGGCGTCGTGGGCTTCGCCGTGGCGTCGGGGGCCATCGGCCTCTCCGACAGCGTTGCCTTCGTGATCGTCTTCCGGGTGCTCCAGGGCCTCTTCGGCGCCCTGCTGATGCCCGCCGCGCTGGGCCTGCTGCGCGCCACCTTCCCGGCCGAGAAGCTGAACATGGCGATCGGCATCTGGGGCATGGTGATCGGCGCCTCCACCGCGGGCGGCCCGATCCTCGGCGGTGTGCTCGTCGAGCACGTCAACTGGCAGTCCGTCTTCTTCATCAACGTGCCGGTCGGCGTGATCGCACTCGCGCTGGGCCTGGTGATCCTCCGCGACCACCGCGCCGAGAACGCGCCGCGCTCCTTCGACATCGGCGGCATCGTGCTGCTGTCCCAGGCGATGTTCTGCCTGATCTGGGCGCTCATCAAGGGCGCCGAGTGGGGCTGGGGCGACTACAAGACGATCGGCTTCCTGGGCGGCGCGCTGGTCCTGTTCGTGGTCTTCGCGCTCTCTCAGAAGAACGTCAGGGAGCCGCTGATCCCGCTCGCGATGTTCCGTTCCGTGCCGCTGTCCGCGGGCACGGTCCTGATGGTGCTGATGGCCTTCGCCTTCATGGGCGGGCTGTTCTTCGTCACCTTCTACCTCCAGAACGTGCACGGGCTGAGCCCCGTCGACAGCGGCCTGCACCTGCTGCCGCTGACCGGCATGATGATCGTCGCCTCGCCGCTCGCGGGCGCCATGATCACCAAGTTCGGCCCGCGGGTCCCGCTGGTCGGCGGCATGGTGTGCACGGCGGTCGCCATGTTCGGGATGTCCCAGCTGGAGATCGGCACCGGCACCGTGACCATGTCGATCTGGTTCGGTCTGCTCGGCCTCGGCCTCGCCCCGGTGATGGTCGGCGCCACCGAGGTCATCGTCGGCAACGCCCCGATGGAGCTCTCCGGTGTCGCGGGCGGTCTCCAGCAGGCCGCCATGCAGGTCGGCGGCAGCCTCGGTACGGCGGTGCTGGGTGCGGTCATGGCCTCCCAGGTCGACTCGAAGCTGGAGGGCAACTGGAAGGACGCGGAGCTCCCGCCGCTGAGCCCGGAGCAGCTGGACCAGGCGTCCTCGGCCGTCGAGGTCGGCATCCCGCCGGTGGGCGGCGAGGTCCCGCCGGAGATCGCGCAGAAGATCGCGGGCGTCGCCCATGACACCTTCGTGTCGGGCATGAGCACCGCGTTCACGGTCGCCGGCATCGTCGCGGTGGGTGCCGCGGTGGTCGCCACCCTCACCAAGCGCGGCGAGAACGCCGCCGCGGGAGCGGGCGCCGGCCACATCTGACCGGTCCTGCCGCGCCCCGGGACTCGGAGTCCGTACCCCGACGCCGGGTTCCCGTACGTCAACACAGCGTGCACGACAGCCCCGCCGGAATGTTCCGGCGGGGCTGTCGCCTATCAGGGTGGTGTGGTCCGCGACCCCTTTTCCGGGCGCCGCGTCGCAGGTCAGGGTGCATACGACCGATCCACTGATCCACAAGCCACGGGGGCTGATGATCATGCGTACGACCTTCCTCGCCGCGGCCCTGGCCGCCACCGCCCTGATCCCGCCGGCCGCCGGCCACCTCGCGGGCCCGCAGGCCGCCCCGCGCCCCGCGAGCGCCCGCACCGCGCCCGGCGCGGCGGCCGTCGGGCTCGGGAGCTGCGGGAGCGGCCAGCTCTGCCTCTGGGCGAAGCCGGACTTCACCGGGGCCCGGCAGACCCACGAACTGTCCACCGTCGACATCGAGAGCTGCGTCCCGCTGCCGAAGGGCGGCAACGCCCAGTCGCTCGCCAACCGCACCGGGCGCCCCGTCACCACCTACCAGTCGGCGGAGTGCGCCGAGACCGGCGAGTTCGAGACCTATCCCGGCGGCGGCACCTGGACGCCCCGGTCCCCGTACCAGGTCAGGGCCTTCAAGATCTGGGAGAACTGACCGGAAGCGGGACCGGGGAGGAGTCCGGGGCCGGGGCACCGGGAAGTCGGCGAACCGGAGCACCGGCCCCGGACACCGAAGGGCGGCGGGACCAGGAGGTCCCGCCGCCCTTCACGCGTCGGATGCCTACGCGTCGCCGCCGGCCGCGCCCGGCTCGGCCGCCGTGACGTCCAGCAGCTCGTACCGGTCGATGGCCTGCTTCAGCAGCGAACGGTCGATCCGGTTCTCCTTCGCGAGCTCGGTGAGCACCGCCAGGACGATCGACTGCGCGTCGATGTGGAAGAACCGGCGGGCCGCGCCCCTGGTGTCCGCGAAGCCGAAGCCGTCCGCGCCCAGCGACTGGTACGCACCGGGCACCCAGCGCGCGATCTGGTCCGGCACCGAACGCATCCAGTCCGAGACCGCCACGAACGGGCCCTCGGAGCCGGAGAGCTTCCGCGTGACGTACGGCACGCGCTGCTCCTCCTCCGGGTGCAGCAGGTTGTACCGCTCCACCTCGACGGCCTCGCGGCGCAGCTCGTTCCAGGAGGTCGCCGACCAGACGTCCGCGCGGACGTTCCACTCGTCGGCGAGGATGCGCTGCGCCTCGACCGCCCACGGGACCGCCACGCCGGACGCCATGATCTGGGCCGGGATCTCGCCCCGCTCGGCGGCCTTGAAGCGGTACACGCCCTTGAGGATGCCCTCGACGTCCACGTTCTCGGGCTCGGCCGGGTGCTGGATCGGCTCGTTGTAGACCGTGAGGTAGTAGAAGACGTCCTCGTTCTCCTCGGGGGTCCCGCCGTACATCCGGCGCAGACCGTCCTTGACGATGTGCGCGATCTCGTAGCCGAACGCCGGGTCGTAGGCGACACAGCCCGGGTTGGTCGAGGCGAGCAGCTGCGAGTGGCCGTCCGCGTGCTGGAGGCCCTCACCGGTCAGCGTCGTACGACCGGCGGTCGCACCCAGCACGAAGCCGCGCGCGAGCTGGTCGGACATCTGCCAGAACTGGTCACCGGTGCGCTGGAACCCGAACATCGAGTAGAAGACGTACACCGGGATCAGCGGCTCGCCGTGCGTGGCGTACGCCGAACCGGCGGCGATCAGCGACGCCGTGCAGCCGGCCTCCGAGATGCCGTCGTGCAGCATCTGACCGGTCGGCGACTCCTTGTACGCCAGCAGCAGATCGCGGTCCACCGCCTCGTACTGCTGACCCAGCGGGTTGTAGATCTTCGCGCTCGGGAAGAAGGCGTCCATGCCGAAGGTGCGGTACTCGTCCGGCGCGATCAGCACGAAGCGCTTGCCGATCTCCTTGTCCCGCATGAGGTCCTTCAGGATGCGGACGAACGCCATGGTGGTGGCGATCGACTGCTGGCCCGAGCCCTTCTTCGCGGCCGCGTACGTCTTGTCCCCGGGCAGGGCCAGCGGCTTCGCGCGCACCACACGGGTCGGGACGTAACCGCCCAGGCCCTTGCGGCGGTCGTGCATGTACTGGATCTCCTCCGAGTCACGGCCCGGGTGGTAGTACGGCGGCAGGCCGCCCTCCAGCTCCTTGTCCGTGATCGGGATGTGCAGCCGGTCGCGGAACCGCTTGAGGTCCTCGACCGTGAGCTTCTTCATCTGGTGGGTCGCGTTGCGGCCCTCGAAGTTCGGCCCCAGGGTCCAGCCCTTGACCGTCTGCGCCAGGATCACCGTCGGCTGGCCCTTGTGGGCCTTGGCCGCCGCGTAGGCCGCGTAGACCTTCCGGTGGTCGTGACCGCCGCGGCCCAGGTGCAGGATCTGGTCGTCGGTCATGTCCTTGACCATGTCGCGCAGCCGCGGGTCGTCCCCGAAGAAGTGCTCGCGGATGTACGCGCCCGACTCGGTGGCGTACGTCTGGAACTGGCCGTCCGGCGTGGTGTTCAGCTTGTTCACCAGAATGCCCGTGCGGTCCTGCGCGAGCAGCGGGTCCCAGGAACGGTCCCAGACCAGCTTGATGACGTTCCATCCGGCACCGCGGAACTGCGACTCCAGCTCCTGGATGATCTTGCCGTTGCCGCGCACCGGGCCGTCGAGCCGCTGCAGGTTGCAGTTGACCACGAAGGTGAGGTTGTCCAGGCCCTCGCGGGCGGCGATGGAGAGCTGGCCGAGCGACTCGGGCTCGTCCATCTCGCCGTCGCCCAGGTACGCCCAGACGTGCGAGTCGGAGGTGTCGGCGATGCCGCGCGCCTCCATGTAGCGGTTCATCCGGGCCTGGTAGATCGCGGCGAGCGGGCCGAGACCCATCGAGACGGTCGGGAACTCCCAGAAGTCCGGCATCAGCCGCGGGTGCGGGTAGCTGGACAGGCCGTCGGGCGCCTTCGACTTCTCCTGGCGGAAGGCGTCGAGCTGCGCCTCGCTCAGCCGGTCGAGCAGGAAGGCGCGGGCGTAGATGCCCGGGGAGGCGTGCCCCTGGAAGAAGATCTGGTCCCCGCCGCGGCCGTCGTCCTTGCCCCGGAAGAAGTGGTTGAAGCCCACGTCGTACAGCGAGGCGGAGGAGGCGAAGGTGGCGATGTGGCCGCCGACGCCGATGCCCGGACGCTGGGCGCGCGACACCATCACGGCCGCGTTCCAGCGGGTCGCGTTGAGGACCTTGCGCTCGATCTCCTCGTCGCCGGGGAAGAACGGCTCGTCCTTCGTGGCGATCGTGTTCACATAGTCCGTGCTGCGCATCTCCGGCACGGCGACGCGCTTCTCTCGCGCGCGCTCGATGAGCCGGAGCATCAGGTAACGGGCCCGCTCGCGGCCGCGCTCGTCGACCGCGGCGTCGAGCGAGTCGAGCCATTCCTGGGTCTCTTCGGGATCGAAGTCCGGGACCTGGCTCGGCAGGCCGCCAATGATGATCGGGTTGCGATCGGATCCGGAAGCCACGCTGTTCCTTCGCTGTTCGGTGGTGCTCTACGGGGCCTGATTGAGGGAGAACACGCCCCCGGGATGTATGCATGTACGCCATCACCATCGTGTACCGCAGGGGCGTAAACGTCATCTCTACCGCGGGGTAACCGCCGTGTTGCGAGACATCGCGACCGCCGTACGGGGATGGCCTGGTCCAAACCGCAACCATACGCCCAAGGCGTCCAAGCGTTCCCAAAGGATGTTCGACTCCGAATGGGGGACCGAAACGGCATAAGCTGTGGAAGGACGTAAATGGGGGTGGACGGCAGCGCCGGACCCCGCGGAGGGATCCGCCGACAGTGCGGCGACGTGGCAGGGAACGTCACCGTTTAGGCGGTCTCGCACGCTGGGTACTTGCGCGATCCGCCACTCCCGTGTGGACTACGGCCAATGCCCCGCGCACGCGCGTGGCTGAAGCATTTTCCGAAACATGATCAGGAGGCAACCCGTGAGCGCGACCGCGGACCACGCGGAGGAGCGGACCAACCCGGCGGCACGCCTGGGGTTCGAGCCCGGACAGGTGGTCCAGGAGATCGGCTACGACGACGACGTCGAGCAGGAGCTCCGTGAGGGCATTGAGGCCACGATCGGCCAGGATCTCGTGGACGAGGACTACGACGACGTCGCCGACGTCGTGCTGCTGTGGTTCCGGGACGAGGACGGCGACCTTACGGACGCGCTGGTGGATGCCATTGGTCTGATCGAGGACGGTGGCACGGTCTGGCTGATGACGCCGAAGACCGGCCGTGACGGATACGTCGAACCGAGCGACATCAACGAGGCCGCGCAGACGGCCGGTCTCTCCCAGACCAAGAGCATCAGTGCGGGCAAGGACTGGACGGGCAGCCGTCTGGTCACGCCGAAGGCGGCCAAGTCCAAGCGCTGAGCCACGCTCGCCGGGCGTTTCGCCCCGAAGGCCCCCGACGGCACCGAGCCGGCCGGGGGCCTTCGTACGGGCTCTCCGGGGCTTCGTGCGGGCTTTCGCCTTCGTACGGACTCCAGGGCCTTTGTACGGGCTCTGCGGGGCCGGTCGGCCGTGGGCTCCGTGTGGCTCGGCACGGGCTCTGCGTAGGGTGGGGACCACCCGGACAGCCCAGCCCGGTCAACGTAGCGAAGGGACGCTTTTCATGGCGATCGAGGTCGGTACCAAGGCCCCGGATTTCGAGCTGAAGGACAACCACGGCCGGACCGTGAAGCTCTCCGACTTCCGTGGCGAGAAGAACGTCGTGCTGCTGTTCTACCCGTTCGCCTTCACCGGCGTCTGCACGGGTGAGCTCTGCGCGCTCCGTGACGAGCTGCCGAAGTTCGAGAACGACGACACCCAGCTGCTCGCCGTCTCCAACGACTCCATCCACACCCTGCGGGTCTTCGCCGAGCAGGAGGGCCTCGAGTACCCGCTGGTCTCGGACTTCTGGCCGCACGGCGAGACCTCGCGGGCCTACGGCGTCTTCGACGAGGAGAAGGGCTGCGCGGTGCGCGGCACCTTCATCATCGACAAGGAGGGCGTGGTGCGCTGGACCGTCGTCAACGGTCTGCCCGACGCACGCGACCTCAACGACTACATCAAGGCGCTCGACGCGCTCTGATCGGCGGTCTCCGGCCGGGCGCCCCGGCCGGGAACCACCGACCCCCCGATCCGCGACTTCCGAACCGGGATTTTCGAACCGGGACTTCCGGCCGGGGCCGGGCTCGCGGTCCGCGCCCGCGATCCGGCGGTCCGGGACCGGCGGATCTGCGGCCGACCCGGCCAAAAGCCTGCTTTGGCCGGGAACCGGTCACTAGGATCCAGTCGTTGATCGGATGCCAACGCAACGTGGAGGCGCCGGCGTCCGCCGGCCCCCAAGGAAACCAATGGGAGGACTCGTGGGAGTCAGCCTCAGCAAGGGCGGCAACGTCTCGCTGACCAAGGCCGCACCCAACCTGACCGCGGTCATCGTCGGTCTGGGCTGGGACGCCCGTACCACCACCGGTGGTGACTTCGACCTCGACGCCAGCGCCCTGCTGACGAACGCCGAGGGCAAGGTCGGCAGCGATGGCAACTTCGTCTTCTTCAACAACCTCAAGAGCCCCGACGGCTCCGTGGAGCACACCGGTGACAACCTCACCGGTGAGGGCGAGGGCGACGACGAGGTCATCAAGGTGAACCTCGCCGGTGTCCCGGCCGATGTCGAGAAGATCGTCTTCCCGGTCTCGATCTACGAGGCCGAGACCCGCCAGCAGAGCTTCGGCCAGGTGCGCAACGCGTACATCCGCGTGGTCAACCAGGCCGACAACAGCGAGCTGGCCCGCTACGACCTCAGCGAGGACGCCTCGACGGAGACCGCCATGGTCTTCGGCGAGCTGTACCGCAACGCGGGTGAGTGGAAGTTCCGCGCCATCGGCCAGGGGTACGCCTCGGGCCTGCGCGGCATCGCGCAGGACTTCGGCGTCAACGTCTGAGAAGACAGCGACGGGGCCCGCCGTCCGGGCGCGGCCCGGTCCACGCCAGCAGACACTCCGTCCGGCGCCGCACTTCCGTGCGGCGCCGGATGCGGCTCAACAGACGGTTCAACAAATCGGGGAGGACACACCATGGGCGTCACGCTCGCCAAGGGAGGCAATGTCTCCCTCTCCAAGGCCGCACCCAACCTCACCCAGGTGCTGATCGGGCTCGGCTGGGACGCCCGGTCCACTACGGGCGCCGATTTCGACCTCGACGCCAGCGCCCTGCTGTGCCAGTCGGGCCGGGTGCTCGGCGACGAATGGTTCGTGTTCTACAACAATCTGACGAGCCCCGACGGCTCCGTGGAGCACACCGGGGACAACCTCACGGGTGAGGGCGACGGCGACGACGAGTCGGTCATCGTGAACCTCACGCAGGTGCCGGCCCATTGCGACAAGATCGTCTTTCCGGTCTCGATCCATGACGCGGACAACCGCGGGCAGACCTTCGGCCAGGTCAGCAATGCGTTCATCCGCGTGGTGAACCAGGCGGACGGTCAGGAACTCGCGCGTTACGACCTCAGCGAGGACGCCTCGACGGAAACGGCGATGATCTTCGGCGAGCTCTACCGGTACAACGGCGAGTGGAAGTTCCGGGCGGTGGGACAGGGGTACGCGTCCGGGCTTCGGGGCATCGCTCTAGACTTCGGGGTCAACGTTTCGTAAAACCGCGCACGGCGCGGGGGAGCCCCGTACACACCGGGGGAGACCCGTTACTTACACGATGGGGTAGCCAGTGCTTCTGAAAACCTTCGGCTGGTCGTTCGCGGTCACCGCGCTAGGCCTTGCCGCAGCCGCGTTCTACGGGGGGTGGGAGGCCTTCGGGGTGGTTGCGATCCTCTCCGTCCTGGAGATCTCGCTGTCCTTCGACAACGCGGTGGTCAACGCCGGGATCCTGAAGAAGATGAATGCCTTCTGGCAGAAGATCTTCTTGACGATCGGTGTGCTCATCGCGGTCTTCGGTATGCGACTGGTGTTCCCCGTCGTAATCGTGGCAGTCACCGCCAAGATCGGTCCGATCGAAGCGGTCGACCTCTCGTTCAACGAGCCCGAGCGCTACCAGGAACTCGTCACCGACGCCCACCCGGCGATCGCCGCATTCGGTGGCATGTTCCTGCTGATGATCTTCCTCGACTTCATTTTCGAGGACCGGGACATCCAGTGGCTGCACTGGATCGAGCGTCCGCTCGCCAAGCTCGGCAAGGTCGACATGCTGTCGGTCTGCATCGCGCTCATCGTGCTGCTGGTCACGGCCATGACCTTCGCCACCAACGCGCACCAGCACGGCGGCGGCCACGCCGACAAGGCGGAAACCGTTCTGCTCTCCGGCGTCGCGGGTCTGATCACCTACCTCATCGTCGGCGGCCTCTCCGGCTTCTTCGAGAACAAGCTGGAGGAGGAGGAAGAGCGCGAGCACGAGGCCGAGGAAGAGGCCAAGCGGAGCGGCAAGAAGGTCTCGGCCGTCGCCCTCGCCGGCAAGGCCGCGTTCTTCATGTTCCTCTACCTGGAAGTGCTCGACGCGTCCTTCTCGTTCGACGGTGTCATCGGCGCCTTCGCCATCACCAACGAGATCGTGCTGATGGCCCTCGGCCTCGGCATCGGCGCCATGTACGTCCGTTCACTCACGGTCTACCTGGTCCGCCAGGGCACGCTCGACGACTACGTCTACCTGGAGCACGGCGCCCACTACGCCATCGGCGCGCTCGCGGTGCTCCTGCTCATCACCATCCAGTACCAGGTCAACGAGCTGATCACCGGCCTCATCGGTGTCGCGCTGATCGGCCTGTCCTTCTGGTCCTCGGTCCGGCGCAACAAGGCGCTGGAGGCCGAGGGCGGCGAAGGTTCCAAGGAGGAAGTCCCGTCCGGGGTGTGACCCGGTAGGGATTGAGGAACGCTCTCAGCGGGGCGGTCCGTACGGCGACGGTTCTCCGGAGACATCCGGACCCGGCCCGGCGGCCGCCCCGCTGTGATGTGGGCGTCCCGCTGTGATGTGCGGGGCGGTCGTGGGACCGGGGCACTTTTCTACCGATTACGTGTGGGGGCTGGGGATGGGGTTCTGGGACAACCTGTGGCCGGGGCGGGA
The DNA here is from genome assembly GCF_030116705.1 of Streptomyces sp. ML-6. NCBI lineage: Bacteria > Bacillati > Actinomycetota > Actinomycetes > Kitasatosporales > Streptomycetaceae > Streptomyces > Streptomyces sp. ML-6. The sequence goes on along the minus strand of NZ_JAOTIK010000001.1, from coordinate 2,111,182 downwards.
GTCACCGTTCGATTCGGGCGGTGCGATCACCGACTCCATCGTGCTCTCCCGACGGCACGCCACGGTCTCGCTGAACAAACAGGGCACGGTGGCCGGCACGCTGCGGGTCAACCTCTCCTGGCGGATGCGCACGTCCGACATCGAGGGGAGATCGCGGCAGAGCGGCCGGCTGCTGCGCCCCCTGAAGCTCTTCCAGCCGGACGTGGTCCAGGCGCACACCCAGGGCATGGTCAACGTCGACCTCGACCTGGGCTGCATGTACGAGCTGAAGGACGGCACCAAGGGTGTCGTCCAGCCGCTGGGCAACCTCATCGGCGACCTGAACGGACCGCCGTACATCCGGCTCAGCGGCGACGACCGCTTCGGGGCCCCCTCGGGCGAGACCGTCTACGTCAACCTCGACCACCACGAGGAGATCAAGCGGCTGCTGTTCTTCGTCTACATCTACGACCAGACGCCGGCGTTCGACCGCACGCACGCCACGGTGACGCTCTACCCGACGGGCAGCGGACCGCGGATCGAGATCGAACTGGACGAGCGCGCCCCGCAGGCCCGCTCCTGCGCCGTGTTCACGGTGGAGAACGTCAAGGGCGAGCTGATCGTGCGGCGCGAGGTGAAGTTCGTGTACGGCTTCCAGTCGGAGCTGGACCGGATGTACGGCTTCGGCATGCAGTGGGGACGCGGCTACAAGTCCCGGGCCTGAGGCCGGACGCCGCGCCCGCCGCTCCGGGGTGCTCGCACGGGAGAGCCCGGACGCCCGGGGGCTCCGGGCCCTCGCGCGGGCGGGCCCGGGGGCTCGACGGCTTCGGGTCCTCGACGGCTTCGGGCCCTCGTGCGGGCGGGCCCGGGGTCCGGCTCGGACGGCTCAGGACCTCACGAACTGCGGCCCCTGCGGCGGCAGCACGAAATTCGGGTCCGGAGCGGGCGCCGCGCCGGCGGCGGGCTGCGGGTAGCCGTAGGCGGGGGGCTGGGCCGGGGGCTGCTGGGCGGCGGCCGGCTGCGGATACCCGTACCCCGGCTGGTGGGCGGGAGGAGCGACCGGATGGGGCGAATGCGTCGCCGCGGCGGGCTGTGGGTACCCGTAGGCGGGCTGCGGATACCCGTACGCGGGCTGCTGGTGCTGCACCGTGGCCTGCGAGTCGGGGTCGGGCGCCGGGGCCGGCGGGAAGTCGGGCGCGGGCGGCGGGAAGCCGGGGGCGGGGGCCGGTGCGGACGAGGGGGCCGACGGAGGCTCCGCCGTGGCCTCTCCCTCGTCGACCGAGATGCCGAACGCGGTCGCCAGGCCGATCAGACCGGTCGGATAGCCCTGCCCCACGGCCCGGAATTTCCAGCCATCGCCGCGCCGGTAGAGCTCGCCGCAGATGATCGCGGTCTCCTCGCCGGTCTCCGGCCGCACGTCGAAGACCGCGAGCGGCTCCCCGTCGGCCGCCGCCGCGTCGTACAGCAGGATGCGCAGATCGTGCACCTGGGCGAACGCGGCCCCGTCGGAGGAGGCGGCGACGACCACCTGTTCGACCGAGGGGTCGAGCCCATTCAGATCGGCCTCGATGGTGTCCGTGAGCCCTTCCGGGACACTGCGCTTCGGGAGCCGTCGCACCAGGCCGGAGGGGTGGCGGGGCTGGTTGTAGAAGACGAAGTCCTCGTCCGAGCGCACGCGGCCGCTGCTTCCCAGCAGCAGCGCCGAGGCGTCCACGTCCGGGACGCCGGTCCCCGGGGTCCAGCGCAGCACGGCCCGTACGGCCATGGCGTCCAGAGGGACGTTCGAGCCTTTCACCATCGCGTGCGTCATGCCCGTCATCCTGCCTGCTGGCTGCCCGCGTGGACAACGCGGGGTCGTACCAGATCTTCCGGAGGCATGCCTTCCGGCGCGCTCCGACACGTCGGGAAATGGACGAGTTACCCGGAATTCATGCACGTGGGGAACTGCCGACACCCGTCCGTACGTACTATTACCGGCCATACGTTGTCCGGCCGGTCAGGCAGTTCGGGGGAGTTACATGCGTCATTTCGGGCATATCGCGCCCGCGGTGAGGGAGGCGTTGTTCTTCCGGGAACCGTGCGAATTCGGTGCGGGTTCGCCGCCCCGGATGCTTTCGGCTGCCCTGGGCGCCACTCTGTACAGCCCCGCCACCAGACCGCGGCTCGCCGACGACATCATCAAGCAGGCCGGGCGCGGTGTTGTCTCCATGGTGCTGTGCCTGGAGGATTCCATCGACGACTCCGAGGTCGTCGATGCCGAGGAGAACCTGGTCAGGCAGTTCGCCGAACTGGACGCACGCGGCGTCGAGGGGCCCCTGCTCTTCATCCGGGTCCGGGAGCCGGACCAGATCGTGGACCTGGTGCACCGGCTCGGCCGCACCGTCCGAATGTTGTCCGGTTTTGTACTTCCGAAGTTCACGGAAGAGCGTGGCGTTCCCTTCCTGGAGGCGCTCGTCAAGGCCGAGAAGGCATGCGATCAGCGACTGTTCGCGATGCCCGTCCTCGAGTCGCCCGAGCTGCTGTACCTGGAGACCCGGAGCGAGACCCTCCGGGGGATAGCCCGCACCGTCGACGAGTACCGCGAGCAGGTCCTCGCACTGCGGCTGGGCGTCACCGACTTCTGCTCGGCGTACGGGCTGCGCAGGGCGCCCGACATGACGGCGTACGACGTGCAGATCGTCGGTTCGGTGATCGCCGACGTGGTCAACGTGCTGGGCCGGGCGGACGGCACGGGCTTCACGATCACCGGCCCGGTGTGGGAGTACTTCCGGCTCCAGGAACGCATGTTCAAACCGCAGCTGCGCCGCAGCCCCTTCCTGGAGGGCCGGGCCGAGGAGCTGCGCACGACGCTGATCGAGCACGACCTGGACGGGCTGCTGCGCGAGATCGAGCTGGACCGGGCGAACGGCCTGCTCGGCAAGACCTGCATCCACCCGTCGCACGTGGCGCCCGTGCACGCGCTGTCCGTGGTCAGCCACGAGGAGTACAGCGACGCCCAGGACATCCTGCGGCCGGAGCGGGACGGCGGCGGAGTGATGCGCTCCGCCTACACGAACAAGATGAACGAGGTGAAGCCGCACCGCGCCTGGGCTGAGCGGACGCTGCGACGGGCCGAGGTGTTCGGCGTGGCGAAGGCGGACGTCGGTTTCGTGGAGCTGCTGGCCGCGGGCCTCGCGGAATGAGTGCGGGCCGCGCGGCGGGGACACGACGGGGGCCGGAGAGACGGCTGGGGACGGGCGTACGGCGAACAGCGGCAGGTACACGGCCGGGTGCGGTGGTGCGCCGCGGGACGGACCTCCGGCGGCGAACGGGCGTGTCTCGATGAGCGAGCGCGCGGCGAGGAAAGAGACGGCGAACGTGGTGTGGTCGGGCAGCTGGGTGACGGAGCGACTGGGCGTGGAGCTCGTCGGCGACGGAAGGCCCGACGGCGACGGCGAGCTGAGAGAGCTGCTGGGCCTCGCCCTGCGCCGCAACCCCAAGCGGGCCCACCTCCTGGTGTCGAACGTGCTCGGCAAGCACGTGCCGCAGAAGCCCTCCGTCGTGTACGGCGCCGGATTCGAGCTCGGCCGACGGGTGCGCGAACTCCTCGGTGACGCCGAGGCGGGCCGGGCGGTCGTGCTCGGTTACGCGGAGACGGCCACCGGCCTCGGCCACGCGGTCGCCGACGGCCTGGGCGTGGCGCCGTACCTCCACTCCACGCGCCGCCCCGTCGAGGGCGTGGCGCAGGCGGGCGGCTTCGAGGAGTCCCACTCGCACGCCACCTCGCACCTGCTGCTCCCGGAGGACCCGGAGCTGCTGGCGGGCCCGTCGGCCGCCGGAGCCCCCGACGGACCGCTGGTGCTGGTGGACGACGAGTTCTCCACCGGCAACACCGTGCTCAACACCATCCGCGCACTGCACGAGCGCTACCCGCGGAGCCGCTACGTCATCGTCGCGCTCGTGGACATGAGGTCGCCGGCCGACCGGGAAAGGCTGACCGGGTTCGCCGAGGAGACGGGCGCGCGCATCGACCTGGTGGCACGGAGCGCGGGCACGGTCCTCCTCCCGGAGGGCGTCCTGGAGAAGGGCCGGGCCCTGGTCGCCGCCCACGAATCGGAGCAGGAGCAGGAGCCGGGAACGCGAGCGGAGCGGAGGCCGGAGCAGGAACCGGGAACGGGGCCGGAACCGGAATCGGAATCGGCGGACGGCGCCGGGCGCGCGCGGGGCGCCGGACCTGCCGCTGCCGCGCCCGCCGTCCGGCCCTGCACCCGGGTGGACCTCCAGTGGCCCGCGGGCGTCCCCGACGGCGGACGGCACGGCTTCACCCCCGCCCACCGGACGGTGCTGGAACCGGCGCTGCCCGCCATGGCCGACCGCGTCGCCGAGGCACTGGGCGACGCCCGCCGCGTACTGGTCCTCGGCTTCGAAGAGCTGATGTACGCCCCCCTGCGCCTGGGCACGGCGCTGGAGGACCGCCTCGACGCCGAGGTGCGCTACTCCACCACGACGCGTTCCCCCGTCCTCGCCGTGGACGACCCCGGCTACGCGATACGCAGCCGGCTGGTCTTCCCGGCGCACGACAACCCGGCCGACGGACCCGGCGACCGGTACGCGTACAACGTCGCGGGCGCCGGGTTCGACGCCGTCGTACTGACCGTCGACTCCGCCGCCGACACCCCCGAACTGCACGCTTCCGACGGCCTGCTGGCGCAGCTTGCCGCGCACACCGACCACGTCCTGCTGGCAGTCGTCCCCTCGTACGTGCCCCCGCACGCGGCGTCGGCCCTCCGGAAGGACCCCACCACCGCCCCCGTCACCTCCTCTTCCTCCTCCGACGGATCCGAACGGCAGGAAACCACCGTGCTGCCCGAGCCCCTTCGCGGCCCCGCCTTCTCCTCCTACGCGCCGGACGAGGTCGGCTGGCTGCTCCAGGACCTCTCGGACGCCGAACTGGAGGCGCCCACCGAAGAACGCGAGGAGGCGATACAGAGCGGCGGCGCGCACTACGCCGAGTCGCTGCCGGTCGAGTACCAGCCCTCCGAGCGCTACCAGGAGCTGTTCAGGGCGGCGCTGGACCTGTCGGCCGCCCGGGTCGCCCGCGCGGTCGGCACCGTCACCGAGACGGTGCTCGCCGAGCGCGGCCCCCGCCCCGTCCTGGTCTCGCTGGCCAGGGCCGGCACGCCCGTCGGCGTACTCATGCGGCGCTGGGCCCGCCACCGGCACGGCATCGAGCTGCCGCACTACGCCGTCTCCATCGTCCGGGGCCGGGGCATCGACGCCAACGCCCTGCGCTGGCTGGCCGCCCACCACGACCCGGCGGACGTCGTCTTCGTCGACGGCTGGACCGGGAAGGGCGCGATCACCCGCGAACTGTCCGAGGCGCTCGCCGGGTTCGAGGGCTTCGACCCCGAGATCGCGGTACTTGCCGATCCGGGCGGCTGCGTCCGCACCTACGGCACGCGCGAGGACTTCCTCATCCCGTCCGCCTGCCTGAACTCCACCGTCTCCGGGCTGATCTCGCGGACCGTGCTCCGCGCCGACCTGGTCGGGCCCGAGGACTTCCACGGTGCGAAGTTCTACCGGGAGCTGGCGGACGCCGATGTGTCCGGCCACTTCCTCGACACCGTCGCCGCCCACTTCGACGAGGTCGTCGACGCCGTGGACACCGGGGTCAAGGAACTGCTCACGGCGGACCGGGCCCCCACCTGGGAGGGCTGGGCCGCCGTGGAACGCATCAGCGAGGAGTACGGCATCCACGACGTGAACCTGGTCAAGCCGGGCGTCGGCGAGACGACCCGGGTACTGCTGCGCCGCGTCCCGTGGAAGATCCTCGCCAAGCGAGGTGCGGGCGCGGACCTCGACCACATCCGGCTGCTGGCCGAGCAGCGGGGCGTACCGGTGGAGGAGGTCGACGAACTGCCGTACTCCTGCGTCGGGTTGATCCACCCGAAGTACACCAGGGGCGCGACGGGCGCGGACGGCCGGGCGGTGGAGTCCAAGTGACCGCCGCCCCGAACGCACGGGGAGCCGCCGTGTCCCCGGCTTCCACCCCGGCCCCCGCCTCCGCTCCCGTGGTGCTCGTCGCCAGCGACCTCGACCGTACGCTGATCTACTCCGCGGGGGCGCTCCAGCTCACCATGCCGGACGCCGAGGCCCCCCGGCTGCTCTGTGTGGAGGTGTACGACCACAAGCCGCTCTCCCACCTCACCGAGACGGCGGCGGCGCTGCTCGACGAGCTGGCCCGCACCACGGTCTTCGTCCCGACGACCACGCGCACCCGCGAACAGTACGGACGCGTCCATCTGCCCGGCCCCGCACCGCGGTTCGCGATCTGCGCCAACGGCGGGCACCTCCTCGTCGACGGCGAGTCCGACCCCGACTGGCAGCGGCGGGTGACCCGCAGGCTCGCCGACGAATGCGCCCCGCTCGCCGAGGTGCGCGCCCATCTCCTGGCCGCGGCCGACCCCGCCTGGCTGCTCAAGGAACGGGTCGCCGAGGACCTTTTCGCCTACCTCGTCGTGGAACGTGCACTGCTGCCCGAGGGCTGGGTCGAGGAGCTGGGGGAGTGGGCGCGGACCCGCGGCTGGACGGTCTCCCTCCAGGGCCGCAAGATCTACGCCGTACCGGGCCCGCTCACCAAGAGCGCCGCGATGGACGAGGTGGCCCGCCGCACCGGCGCCGCGCTCACCCTCGCCGCGGGCGACAGCCTCCTCGACGCCGACCTGCTCCTGGCCGCGCACCGCGCCTGGCGCCCCGCCCACGGCGAACTGGCCGACACCGGCTGGAGCGCCCCGCACGTGGAGGTGACGGCCGGCCGCGGTGTGGCCGCGGGCGAGGAGATCCTGCGGCGCTTCCTCCGGACTTCGGAGGAGTTCCGGGTGGCGGGAGGACTCCGGGCGCCGGAAGAGCTCCAGGAATCGGGAGCGCTCCAGGCATAAACGGCGCTCCGGGCCTCGAAGGGCTCTCCGGGCATAAGCGGCGCTTCGGGCCTCGGGGAGGGAAGATCATCCTGACGCCGGGTATCGGTACACCGGCCGATCGAGGCACGAGGAGCACAGGATGGCCAAGGGCAACGAAACCAAGATCACGGACGAGCTGTACGCCTACATGCTGGCGCACAACCCGCCGCTCGACGCGGTGCAGCGCGAACTGATCGGGACCACGTACGCCCGCCTGCCCGAGCAGGCCGGCATGCAGTCCGCGCAGGAGCAGGGTCCGCTGCTCGCCTTCCTCGTCCGGCTGACCGGGGCCCGGCACATCGTGGAGGTCGGGACGTTCACCGGGTTCTCCGCCCTGTCGATGGCGCAGGCACTGCCCGCCGACGGCCGGCTGATCGCCTGCGACATCTCGGAGGAGTGGACCGCGTACGGCAGGGAGGCATGGGAGAAGGCGGGCGTCGCGGACCGGATCGATCTGCGCCTCGCCCCCGCGCTCGACACGCTGCGGGCGATGCCGGCCGAGCCGCACATCGACCTCGCCTACCTGGACGCGGACAAGGGCAACTACATCCCGTATTGGGAGGAGCTGGTGCCCCGGATGAGGCAGGGCGGTCTGCTCGTCACGGACAACGTGCTCTTCCAGGGCAAGGTGACCGACCCGCAGGCCACCGGCGCAGCGGCGGCGATCAAGGAGTTCAACGAGCACGTGGCCGCGGATCCGCGGATGGACAGTGTGATGCTGACCGTCTCCGACGGCCTGACGCTCTCGCGCAAGAAGTGAGGGGGTGCGCGGCGCACAATGAGGCCCCGGGGCCATCGCATTGCGGAGCGACCCCGGGGTCACCCGTGCTCAGCCGCAGCAACCGCCGCCGCAGCAACCGCCCCCACCACCGCCACCGGCCGACGGAGCGGCGGGCGCGGACTTGGCGGACGACCCGCCCACGGCGACCGTGGACAGCAGCTTCACCGTGTCGTCGTGCCCGGCGGGGCAGGGGGCGGGGTCCGAGGACTGCGCCATCGGGCGGCTGAGTTCGAACGTGTCTCCGCAGGAGCGGCAGCGGTATTCGTAACGAGGCATGGTCCCAGGCTAACGGCGACGGACCACCGGCATCGAGGCCGCCGTCCTCCCTTCCAGCCGCATCTCCCGCTCGGCCTCCTCGGGGTGACGGGCCCGCCAGTACGGGTTGTCGTGCGGAAGGCCGCCGCTGACCCGCCCGTACATGCCAAAGACCATCAGCATCAGCCCGACCACGAAGCTGAACAGCACGTTCTGGATGCGGAAGGCGAGGAAGTTGTAGTCGGTCTCCAGCAGGGCGAGGTTGACGAAGCCGCTCAGGATGAAGGCGATGCCCAGCACCATGTTGAGCGTCGAGGCGAAGTTGCCGCCGATCACCATCCCGATGAACAGGAGCAGGCCGACGCAGATGGACAGGACACTGAGGGCGCCGTTGGTGTTGAGGCCCGCGACGGTGGCCCCACCGGTGCTGAAGAAGCCGATCCTGTCGATCAGCCCCAGGACCCCGAAGACGAACAGCACCAGCCCCATCAGCCCCGCTCCGACCCGGTAGACCCGGCTGAGCCGGTGGTCGACCGGCAGATGTTTGTCGAGCGCGGTGACCTTGCGACGACGAGGCGCCCGCCGCCCAGGGACGCGCAGTACATGGGTGGCCATGTCGGCCTCCTTCGGGCGTACTACCACCAGGATCCGCCCGCGCCCCGGCCGCCGCACATCAGAAACCCGGGCCCGCGCCCAACACACCGCCCCCGAAACACCGAACCCCAAAGCCCCGGCCTCCGAAACACCGTCCCCCGAAACACCGGCCCCAGAAATCCGGGGAATCCGGCCCCGGTATCAGCCCCCGGTCCCGGCCCCGGCCCCGCGCTCCTCACGGATCTCGGAGACCACCCGCGCGGCGGTCCGCCGTACCGCCTCCGTCTCGGTCAGGAAGTGCCAGTAGTCGGGGTGCCGCCCCTCCAGCCCGGTGACGGCACGGTCCAGCCGGGCCACCGCGTCGTCCAGGGGGCGGGCATGGCGCGGATCGGGTGTGCTGCGCCCCTCCATGGCGAGGCGCTGGGCGTCGCGGACCGCGAACCGGGTCCGCTGGATCTCCTGCTGCGGGTCCTTGGCCACCCCGTCCAGCCGCTGCAGCCGGTCCCCGGCCGCCGACACCGCCTCGTCCGTGGCGTTCAGCAGGGCGCGGACCGTGCTCAGCCGGGAGGTCGCGTCGGCCCACCGCTGCTCGTCCCTGGCCCGAGCGGCCTCCTCCAGCTTCTCCTCGGCCCGCCGCACATTGACGACCGCCTGCTCGGGAACGGGCTGGAGGTCCTGCCAGCAGGCCGCGGAGAACCGCCGTCGCAGCTCGCTCAGCACCGGCTCCACCGAGTCCGCCCGGTTCGTCAGCGCCTGGGCGCGGGTGCGCAGCGAGACTAGCCGGTGATCGATCTCGGCTGCCCGCGCGGGCAGCTCGTCCGCCTCGGCCCGTACGGCCTCGGCATCGCGCAGGACGCGGTCGGCGCGCTGCAGGGTCTCCTGGACGCCGTGCCGGCCCGCGCCCTCGTTGAGCCTGGTCAGCTCGGGGGCGAGGGCCGCCAGCCGGGCGGCGAGATGGTCCGCCCGCAGCCCGGAGGCCCGCACCGCGTCGAGTGCGTTGCTCGCACCGAGCAGTGCCTGCCGGGCCCGCTCCACGGCGGGCGCGAGCCGGGCGAGCTGCGTCTCCGCACTGCCCAGCAGCGGACCGAGCCCCTGGGCGAACCGGTCCAGCTCGCCCTTGACCCGTATCAGCTCGTCCCTGGCCGTGGTCAGCTCGGTCCTGGCGCGGGCCGCGACCGAGGGTTCGAGATCGTCCCGGTCGAGGTCGTACGCGTCGACCGCGGTGATGTACAGGTGGCTGACCGCGTCGATCCGCTGCCCGAGAGCGGCGAAGTCGTCCACGGCCTTGCGGGCACGGGGAGAGCTGTCGACCGCGGTGATCGTCTCGATGGAGATCCGCAGGTCGCGCTGGGCCGTGTCCAGCTCGTAGAAGGCCGAGGCGGCGGCGTCCTTCGCGGCCTGCGCGTCGGCGCGCTGGCCCTCCCCGCGCCCGCCGAACCACCGTCTCGTACCGCCACCGGCGAAGGCGGCGGGCAGCGCGGCCACGAGCAGCGGCACCGGCAACAGCATCAGCCCGAGGACATCCCTGACGGCGGAATTCCCACCCGCTCTCGCCCGCGGCTGCGCGTGTGTCGCCGTCACATCCCTCTCCCGTGCCGTCTCGCCCTGCCCGGTACATTCTCCCACCAGGTAAGGACGAACACACAGGCCGGTTAGTTCGCGCCGCGGACGTCGATTTTGCCGTTGCTGCTCCGGGCCCTCACCACATGACGGCTGCTCCCGTCGCGGGGCACGTCCACCGAAACGCGCCCGTTGTCGGCGGAGGCGTCCACGGCGTACTTCGTGGCACCGCCCGGCAGAACGACGTCGATCCCCCCGTTGTCGCTCACGGTGTCCACCCGGTCCGGCACGGAGGCGAACTCCAGCCGGACCCTGCCGTTGTCGGACTGCGCCGAAACGGACGGGGCCGAGACCCGCTCGGCGACGATGCTCCCGTTGTCGCTCTTCAGCTCCAGCGGACCACTGGAGTCCCGGACCGTCACCCTGCCGTTGTCGGAGGTCAGCGAGAGCGGGGTGTCGAAGCCGGACGCGGTGATCCCCCCGTTGTCCCCCTCGACGACCACCCGCACCCCGCGCGGCACCTTCACCCGGTGCTCCGAGGCACAGTCGCTGATCAGGGCGTCGCACTTCACCGCGAGGGTGAGCGTGTCGTCCTCCATGCCCCACCGGGCTTCGGGCCCGTTCCCGAGCATCACCCACCCGTCGACGCGCCGGGTGACCTCGACCTTCCGCACATCGGCCGGGACGAGTTCCACCGACGAGTCGTCGGCACGGATGGTCAACGTCTTCCCGCTCAGTGCGAAGGACTTGTGCTCGGCGGGCGCGTCAGCGACATCCGTACTGCCGCAGCCGGTGAGCACGAGAGCCATGAGCACGGCCCCACCGGACGCGATGAGAGTGCGGGTACGGACTGCCACGATGATCTTCCCCCCAGGGTCGGACGGCCAGGTGCCGCGTGCGCTCCGCCGCGGCAGTTCCACCGTACGAAGCCGCCCGCCCCGGACAGAATGCGGACGGCTACCGTACGAGGGGTGGGGATAACCCCCGCACGGCCCGCCCGCCCGTGCCGCGCCCGGTGCCGCACCCCCCGCCGCCGACGGAAACCGTTTGTGACCGGGGGCCTCGGGCCATGTACGCTGTTCCTTCATCCACGGGTGCGTAGCTCAGGGGTAGAGCGCTGCTCTTACAAAGCAGATGTCGGCGGTTCGAAACCGTCCGCGCCCACCGATGCGAAGGTCCCCGGCCGATCATGGCCGGGGACCTTCCGTGCATGTGCGAGGGGCGTACCGCCTGCACGGGCCGGAACCCGGAGGAATCCCGGTGCCGTCAGGCCCCCTTGGTGTCGGCCGCGGCGTTGTCGTCGACCACGGCCTGCTCGATCGCGGTCCGGACCGCGGTGACGATGGTCGCGGTGTCGGCGCCCTTGCCGAGCTGGCCGGCGAGGGCGGTGATCGCGGCGGTCTGGGCGGCCATCCGCTTGTCCATGGAGCGGATGCGGGCCTGCATGTCCTTCAGGATGGACTGCGGCTGCCACGTGGGGTTGGTCTTGTGGTCCGCCGCGTCCGTCGGGCCGCCGATCGCGTCGGTCTTCCAGACGGCGTCGAAGATGTCGCGCTTGGTGATGCCTGCCATGGGGTCCTCCTCGTTCGGGTTCCAGCTCGCGGGGTGCTTGAGGCGCTCGGCCACGTCGGAACGCAGCTTCGGCATGGTGAAGCCACGGGGGTCGACCTTGTCGTTCGACCACTCCAGGTGGCCGATCACCGACTTCGCCGACCAGCCGTGCGCCCGGCACAACGCGGCCTGCACCCGGACGATCGCGTCGTACTGCGCCTTGGGCCAGGGGTCCTTGCCGTCGCCGAGGTTCTCGCACTCCCAGCCGTAGAACCGGGCGTTGCCGTCGACCCCGTTGGCGTTGCCCTTCGTCGGCGAGGTCGGGCGCGTGCCGTAGGACTCGGCGATGACCTGGTCCAGGACCCGCGGGTCGCCGCCGCCGGCGTGGTTGGCGCGGCCCCAGCCGACCATGTGCACCCGGCCGTCCTTCGCGATCATCCCGTGGCACAGCGGTCCGGGCAGGGACGCGTACCCGTCCCGGACCATGGCCACGGTCGCCGCCGTCCCCTTGGTGACCGTGTGGTGCACGATGCTGCCGTTGACCGGGCCCCAGGGGCCCTTCGAATTCCGGTTGTGCGTGCGCCAGTTGCCGACCTCCACCACGCGGACACCCTCAGCGCGCAGTGCGGACAGCACCCGCGCGGCAGTCATGGGCTGTGCCATGTGTTCCTCCCCTTCAGCCCGAGGTGTACGTGACGTTGCGAACCCCGTCCGCGGGGCGCGTTCGCCGTGCTGTCGATCCGCTCCATCTTCTCCACCCGTGAGTACGGGGCCGCGCCGGTGGTGATCCGCCGCCGTGACCGCGTACTTCATGCCGTTCGTCGGTGTCCGCGCGAACGCGGGCTGCTCCGCGATGACGACCGACCCGTACGGGTTCCATACCCCGGTGAAGGCGGTCGGACTCGGCCGCGGGGTCGAAAACGTGTACAAACCGTCAGCTGCACGAGCACCGGGCCGGGTTCGGCCGTCCCCCGGTCCGGTCCGCGGTCCGGGTTCCCGTCCGGCGGCCGTCCGGTCGGGGTGCGCCGGTCCGCGTACGGCCGTTCATCGGCTTCCGCATAGCCGGGTTGGCTGTTGCCGCAGCCCCAGCACTGCCACCAGCCGCCGGCGGTCTGGCTCATCTGGGCGCCGCATTTGCTGCATCGCATGGTGCCGTCCTCCTCTCCGATGGATGGGTGGTGCTCCGGCCCGGCCGTCGTCCCGTCGGGGGAGGAACGGCCGGGGAGGGGGTCATCAGGGGGTGTCAGGGTGGTGCGGCTCGGGCCGGACCCCGGCGCTGCCCCCGGTGGTGACCCCGGGGCCGATGTCGGGTGCGGTCACGGCTGTTCGGCCCGGTACCGGCGGTGGTGTGCACGGTCCGGGCGTGCGGCGGACGGGTCCACGGGCCGGAAGGACGGCCCCGGTCCCCGGCCGTGGGGCGCGTACGAGGTCCTGCCGGTCGACCTCGTACGCCTTGGTTGTCATCGTCACGGGTAACCCCCCGTTGCGGTCGTCGAGCAATACCGCTGACAGTAGGAACCCTGTGAGCACGCGGCCCACCGATGTACGGAAGTGATCCCACACCGCACTCGCGCGGGTGGACGCGAGGTTCGCACCCTTGACCCCCCGGTCCGATTACAGGACGGCGACGGGGTGTTGTACGTAGGGAAAAGTAGGGGTTTGATCGGGCCGGACCGGGACATCCGTACCGGTGCGCGCGGAAGCCGCGCCCCTCCCGCACGGTGCGGGAGGGGCGCAGAGCGATTCGGGGGCTCGGGGGTTCGAGGGCTCGGTGGTTCGGGAGTTCGGGGGCTCAGGGGTTCGGCTCAGGCGTTGGGACGCTTGCCGTGGTTGGCGTTCTTCTTCTTGCGGGCGCGTCGCTTGTTTCCGCGCTTGGCCATGACGTGTCTCCCTTGTCCGGGATCTTCGTGTTCACGCCAGTTTAGGTTCGGCCTGTGTCCACCGCATCAGCGGTGACGGCAACGGTGACGGCGACGACGGTGACGGTGAGGGTGAGGGCGATGTGACTGCGGGGCGGGTGCGGGGCGGGTGCGGGTGTCGGCTCCCTCTCTCTTTACCCCGCACTCTCTTGTTTCTCCCCCTGCTCGAAGGGCGGGCCGGGCCTGGCCGTAACGTATCTCCGTTCGAACAGGCCCTGTCCCAGGGGGGGGGATCATCCATGTCGTACGGCTACCCGCCGCCACAGCCGGGGCAGCAGCCGCCCTCGCCGCCGTTCCCGTCCGCCCCGGACCCTTCGCAGGGGGCGCCGTATCAGCACTGGCCGCAGCCCGGCCCCGGCGGGTACGGCTACCCGCAGCCGCCGAAGAAGTCCCGGACCGGGCTGATCGTCACGCTCTCCGTGGTGGGCGGTACGGCCGCCCTGCTGGCGCTCGGTGTGCTGATCGCGGTCCTGGGCAGCGACGACTCGCCGTCGGGCGACTCGAAGCGGCCGGTGGCCGAGGCGTCGGACGGCAGGACGCCGGCGAAGGAGGGGGAGGGCACGCCCGCGCCGGACGACGCGTCCGACGCCTCCGCGGAGCCGCCCGCCCGGGAAGGTACGGACGGCACGGGCGACGTGCGGATCACCAGGTGCGCGATCGACTCGTTGACCGAGTGGCCCGACGCGGACGTGGAGATCGTGAACCGCTCCGAGGACCAGGCGTCCTACATCGTGTCCGTGGAGTTCGTGGACGGGGAGGGCACCCGCCGGGCCTCGGGGCTGGCGGCCGCGACCGATCTGGCGGCCGGGCAGAAGGCGGTGGAGAAGGCCCAGGGGCTGGGGAAGGTCCCGGGCAGGATGACCTGCCGGGTCTCGAAGGTGACGCGACTGCCGTCGTCGTAGGGCACGTTCCGGGAGGGGCGGTCGCGCTGGGAGGGCTGAGCTCCGGGGCGGGCGCGCGGCGGCGTCGGCGGGGGCGGTGTTCGAGGGCGGGCGCGGGAGGGCGGTGCCGGGCGTTCGGGGGCTCACCCGCATGGGGGTGCCCGGGTGGTCGCGGGGGAGGGAGCCGCGCAGGGTCGGTTCTGTTCGCCGTCCCGTCACGGCCAAGGAGGTTCCCATGGCTCACTCGGCGCCCACGCCCGGTCAGGTCGGTCCCGCAGCCCCGGAGGACAGCAACCCCTGGGCGGCCGGAGGCACCATGTTCGCCGGTGTCCTGCTCCTCGTGGACGGTGCCTTCGGGGTGATCAAGGGCATCGCCGGTATCGCCTCCGACGAGGTCTACACGCGCATCGGGAGTTACACGTTCGAATTCAGCGTGGCCGCCTGGGGATGGATCCATCTCGTGGTCGGCATCGTGCTCGGATTCGTCGGCTGGGGCATTCTCAGGGGTGCCCTCTGGGCCCGCGCCACGGGTGTGGTGATCGCCGCCATCAACCTGATCGTCAACTTCGTCTGGCTGCCGTACCACCCGGTCTGGGCGGTCATCTCGATCGCCATCGACACGTTCGTGATCTGGGCCCTGTGCACGGACCGTTCGAAGGTGATCGTCTGAGGACGGAGGCTGATCGGGCGGCTGGATCGGGCGGGTGGATCGGTGGGCGGGCCGGGGGTGGATCGGTGGGACGGCGGGGCGTTGTCAGTGGTCCGGTTCACACTGGGGGCATGTGCCGAAGCATCAAGACCCTTCGCCCGCCCGCCCTCCCCGAGGAAGCCACCGAGGAGGAGATCCGCGCCGCCGCCCTGCAGTTCGTGCGCAAGGTGTCCGGCTTCCGCGCCCCGGCCGCGCACAACCAGGAGGTCTTCGACCGGGCCGTCGACGAGATCGCCAGGGCGACCGCCGGACTCCTGGACGGATTGGAGATACGGGGCGGCGTCAGGGCGTCGTAGTGGTCGCCGGGGCGGCCGCGGCGGCTTCCGTGACCGGTCGGCGCATGAGGTACGCGGCCAGGGCGCCCGCCATGAACAGGGCGAGGACGGATATGCCCGTGGCCACCCAGGTCGCGCCGAGCCACTGGCCGCCGAAGTAGCCGAGGCCCACGCTGTAACCAGCCCAGGCCACCCCGGCCAGGGCCGACCAGGGCAGGAATTCCTTGACGTCGCGATGCGCGGCGCCCGCGCCCAGGGAGACCACCGAGCGTCCGGCCGGGGCGAAGCGGGCGATGATGACGAGGATGCCGCCGCGGGAGAGGGCCGTGCCGAGGCGTTCCTGCGCGGACGTGAGACGGCGGGAGCGGGCGATGGCCCGGTCCAGGCGCGCCCCGCCGCGCCAGGCCAGCCGGTACGCGACGAGGTCGCCGAGCACCGAGGCACTGGCCGCGCAGAGGATCAGGGCGAGGAGCGAGGGCACCTGGGGCACCTGCTCGGCCGCGCCCGCCGCGGAGGCGGCGCCCGCGACCGTCGTCGAACCGGCGGCGGCGGCCGTGGCGGCGGTGATCACCAGCACGCCGCTGGGCAGTACGGGCAGAAAGACGTCCAGGAGCACCGAGAGGGCCACCACGACGTAGATCCATGGGCTGCCGGTCAGCGCACCCACACTCTCAAGCACCTACTACTCCCCGATTCGGAACAACGCCGCGACGTCGCGGGGGAGCGGCAGGAGCGGCAGGGTCGGCTGCACAGCGTACGCCTGCCGTTTATCCGGTGATCGATAAAATACGGATGATGTTGGGAACCTCACGTACACCCGTAAATGGGAAGCCTCGGTTCCGGGCGCATATCCGGATGTACGTGAGGAACGGGTCCTTCTGCCGAGTCTTCGGCCAGTCCTTCTGCCGGGCCTTCGGTCAATCCTTCCGCCGGGCCCTCGGCGGGTTCTGAGGCGACCCCGGGGCGGGTCCTGCGGCGGTCCCGGTGACGGGGTCCGACGGGGGTGGCGGTCGCAGGGAAGGGGAGCGGCCTGCGACGGGCCGGTCAGCCGCGGGTGGAGCCGGTTCACGAGGGGCGGCGACTGGCTTGCCCGTCGGTCCCGGGGCGGGCCCCGGTCCCTGTGGGCGGGGGCCCGGTCCCTGTGGGCGGGGGCCCGGTCCCTGTGGGCGGGAGGGGCCCCGGGCGGATCAGACCGTGACGGCCGAGGTCTTTTCGCGGGCCTCGGCGTTGCCGCTCTCCGCACCGCGCCGGCTGAACAGCTGGTCCAGGGCCAGGGCGCCGGGGCCGGTGAAGATCAGCAGGAAGAACGCCCAGCAGAAGATGGCGGCGGGCTCGCCGTTGTTCTCGATCGGGAGCAGCGCCTCGGGCTGGTGGACCTTGAAATAGGCGTACGCCATGGAGCCGGAGGCGATCAGGGCCGCGACGCGGGTGCCGAGGCCGAGCATCACCAGGATGCCGCCGACGAGCTGGATGACCGCCGCGTACCAGCCGGGCCAGGTGCCGACGGACACCGAGTGGGTGCCGCCGAAGAGGCCGAAGAGCGACGAGGCGCCGTGGCAGGCGAAGAGCAGGCCGATGACTATTCGGAACAGGCAGAGGACATAGGGCTGAGCCTGGTTCAGGCGTGCGTTCATGGGGGGCGTGCTCCTTCGGTCTGGTGGGGACGTGAACCGATTGAGTGGCACAGATTAGGGAAACCTCACCAATGCTTGCAACTTCAACATCCTGCAAGTGGCCGAAAATCGTCATGTGCTCGTCGGCCAGCCCGTGAGGTGCTACCGCCTTCATCTGCGGTCCTTGGTGTGACGGCTTGGCCTGAACCAATGGCGGCGTAACTTTCCGGCCACCGGTGAGGAATGTCATGGTCCGGCGGCCGGGGCGCGGGGCGGGTGCGGCCGGGGTGCGATCGGGGTGCGGCGGACCGGCTTCGGGGCGTCGGATCGCCGATGTGCCGGGGCGGGGCGAAGCGGAATCCGGTCCGGGGTGCGCCGGGGGCGGTTCGCGGGCGGGCGGGGGCAGGTCAGCCGCGCGATGGGGGACGCGGAGCGCGGCCGGGCGTCGCGAAAGGGGGCCGTCGGCGCCGGGACGGCCGCGGGGGAGCACATCGCCCGCCGGTGCACATACCGCCGCCGGGGTGCGTGGGGGCCGGGGCGCTCCGGTGCGGGGGTGCCGGCGGGGCCGGGCGTCACCGACCGGTCGGGCTCGGGGTGCGGCGGGGCCCGCGCGTGGTTCCGGGCCGTGTTTCCGGCGTCGGGCGCCGACCGCGGCCGGGCGACGGGGTGCCGGCGCCTCGCGTGTCCACCACGCGTCGCCGTACTCGGCCGAAAACACTCCGTGTTCTCGGGGGTCGTATCCGGCGCCGCCGGGCGTCATGGGAGCGCTCCGCGTCCCGCGCGCATGCATGCGTGTACGGAGTCACAGAGGCGCGTACGGGGTTCTGCGCGCACGCGCGTACGGAGCCGCGCGGGGTGCGCGGCTCCGTACGGGTGGGGCCGGGGCGGCGGCCTCCCGCCGGTGCGGCGAGGGCGGTGAGGACGACGGCGTGTGTCCTCGTCTCCGTCGCCCGGGTCAGCAGTTGTTGAGGATGCCCTGCAGGGCGCTCTTCTCCGCCGAGTCGACCTTCAGGTCGTAGTAGTGCTTCACGTGCACCCAGGCCCGCGCGTACGTGCACAGGTACGAGGTGCGCGGGGGCAGCCAGTCGGCCGGGTCCTTGTCGCCCTTGGACTGGTTGACGTTGTCCGTGACCGCGATGAGCTGCGGACGCGTCAGGTCGTTGGCGAACGCCTGCCGTCGGGCGGTGGTCCAGCTGCTGGCGCCCGACCGCCAGGCCTCGGCGAGCGGGACCATGTGGTCGATGTCCAGGTCGGACGCGGCGGTCCAGGTGGCACCGTCGTACTCCGAGTACCAGTTGCCGCTGACGGCCGCGCAGCTGGAACTCTGCTCCACGTTCGTGCCGTCGCGTTCGAGCACGACCTCACGGGTGTTGCAGGTGCCCGACTGGGTGATCCAGTGGGGGAACTTGTCGCGGCTGTAGCCGGAGGACGAACCCTCGGGGGAGACGGTCAGGTCGCCGAGGTACGAGCGGGCGGTCGAGGCGGAGACCGGAGTGGGCATGGCCGCCTGGGCGGTGGGGGCGGTGAGCAGTGCGGAGGTTGCGGCGAAGGCGGCGGATGCGGCGACGACGGCGAGACGACGCGCGTAGACACCTGACATGCGAACTCCCTTGATGTGGGGGGAACTTGGACGGGTGACCGGTGGGGCCCGGTCATCGTGACGGCGCCAGGTTTCCGTGGGGTGGGCACCAGGTAACAGGGTGGCGACATGGGCACGTCACATCAAGGGTTCTGGCCAACCTGGTTGGAGCAGAGGGGCGTACGTCCACATCTGCGCGGGCGCACGTACCGTCCGGCGGGCTGACGCGACGCCAGGCGGACGGTTGTGAAGGCCGGTTCGCGACGGCGGTCCGGCGCGGGCCGGCCGTAGGGTTGTGGGGTGCTGCTACCGGTCGATGTCACGCTCGGGGTGGTTCTCGCCCTGCTGCTCGCGGCGGCTGCCGGGGTCGCGGCCCTGGCCTCGCTCGGCCGGTCGCGCGAGATCCTGCTGGCCGGGCTGCGGGCGGCGGTCCAACTCGCCGCGGTCTCCCTGCTGATCGGCTGGGTGGTCCACGCGCTGCCGCCGCTGCTCGCGTTCGTGGCACTGATGTACGCCGTGGCGGTACGGACCGCGGGGCGCCGGATCACCCGCAACCGCACCTGGTGGTGGGCGGCCCTGCCGATCGCGGTGGGGGTCGTGCCCGTGGTCGCCCTGCTGCTGCTCACCGGACTGCTCCCGGTCCGGGGCATCGCCCTGATCCCGGTGACCGGCATCCTGATCGGCGGCGCGCTGACCGCGACCGTGCTCGGTGGGAGGCGGGCGCTGGACGAGCTGACGGGCCGGCGCGGCGAGGTGGAGGCGGGCATGGCGCTCGGGCTGCTCGACCGGGACGCGCGGCTGGAGATCGCCCGGCCCGCGGCGTCGGACGCGCTGCTGCCGGGGCTCGATCAGACCCGGACGGTGGGGCTCGTCACCCTGCCAGGAGCCTTCGTGGGCATGCTGCTCGGCGGCGCCTCACCGGTGCAGGCGGGGGCGGTGCAGCTGTTCGTACTGGTGGCGTTGATGGCCGTGCAGGCGGCGGCCGTCGCGACGGTGCTCGAACTGGTGGCGCGGGGGCGGCTGCACCGGGAGGAGTGAGCCCGCCGGGGCGGGGTGGAGCGGGGCGCGGTGGAGGGTCGGGCACCGGGGCGGAAGTCGGCGCGGCCGACGGGCCCGGCCCGCGGTGGTGGTGCGCGGGCGCGGTCCGGGGCGGGTTATCGCGCGTCGATGTGCAGGCGGATCGATCCGTCGGCCGCCGCCTCCACCCGTATCTGCGTCAGGTCCTCGACATGGACGTCGGGGGAGAGGGTCGCGGCGCGCGGGCCGACGCCGAGGACGCGCATGCCCGCCGCACGGCCGGCCGCGATGCCCGCCTCCGAGTCCTCGAGGACGACGCAGTCCGCCGGGGCGAAGCCCAGTTCGGCCGCTCCCTTGAGGAAGCCCTCGGGGTCCGGCTTGCTGGCGCCCACGTTCTCGGCGGTGACGCGGACGGCCGGGATGCGCAGGCCGGCCGCGTTCATCCGGGTCCGGGCCAGGGCCGCGTCGGCCGAGGTGACCAGGGCGTGCGGGAGCGCGGCGATCGCGTCCATGAAGGCGGGCGCACCGCCGACCGGGACGACGCCGTCGGTGTCGGCGGTCTCCTCGGCGAGCATGGCGCGGTTGTCCGCGTGGTTCTGCTCCATCGGGCGGTCCGGGAGGAGCACCGCCATCGTGGCGTAGCCCTGCCGCCCGTGGACCACCTTCAGTACCGCCTCCGGGTCCAGCCCCTCGCGCAGCGCCCAGCGCCGCCAGCAGCGCTCCACCACGGCGTCGGAGTTCACCAGGGTGCCGTCCATGTCGAGGAGGAGGGCGCGGGCGGTGAGGACGGTGGCCGGCATGGGCGGGCTCCAGGGTGCGGGGATGCGCGAACGCGGAAACGAGGTGCGGAAACGCGGAGAAGCTGGGAGGGAAGAAGGGGCAAGCAGCCTCGCCCGCCGGTCAGGGGTGGCGGGCGGAGGCTACTTTGTTCCATCACGATACAAAAACCTGTCGGGGAAAGCCAATCCCTCCCGGACCGGGATGCCGGGACCGGGGCCGGGGCCGGGACCAGGGCCGGAGTCAGGGTCGAGGCGTCAGGAGTTCCCCCGGCCCGTCGTGTCCGCCTCCAGGGCGCGGCGCGTGTGGGGGCCGTACACCCCCGGAGGGTCGCCCTTGACCGGCTTGTGCCGCTGGTAGATGTTCACGGCGTACTCGACCCGGTCCGTGTAGGTGCCGTCGGCCGCATCGGCGTAGAGCCGGAGCTCGGCCAGGCGGTGTTGCAGCTCGGTCACCGCGGGCCCCTGGTCGCCGCGGCGCAGCGTGGCTCCGGTCAGTGAGGGGGGCGGGGTGTCCGTGGCCGTGGGGTTCGCGGACTTCGAGGGCGTGGTGGACGGGGCGGTGGGCGGCCGGGAGGCGGTGGTGGACGCGGAAGGGGACGGCGAGGCGCTCGACGGGGCCGGGGCGGACGGCGTCGCGGGGGCCGGTGCGGAGGAGGGCGGGGCCGGCGCGGGGGCCGGTGCCGACTCCTCCGGCGGGAGGGTCGCCTCGGGAAGGCTCGCCACCGTGCTCGGCAGGGCCTGTTCGCGGTCGGTGTCCCCGCTGCCGCCGCCGAGGAGCCCGCTCGCGAAGGTCGCCGTGCCCACCACGGCGATCGCGACCGCGCCCATCGCGGCCACCGCGAAGGGGCTGCGCCGCCGGCCGGCCTCCTCGGAGTGCGCGCCGGTGGTGACCGGGGCGGTGGGGGCGGACGCGGAAAGCGCGGAAGGGGGTACGAAGGGCGAGTCGAGGGCCGTGGTGTCGGACATCCCGGACGAACCGGCGGCGGCCGATGACGGACCTGCCATGGGGCCCGTCGCCGGACCCGCCCCCGGACCTGTCACCGGACCCGTCGTCGCACCCGCCCCTGGACCTGTCACCGGCCCCGCCACCGGGCCCAGCCGGAGCGGCATCGTCGCGTCCGCTTCCTCGCAGGGTCCGGGTCCATGCGGCTCGCGCGGGCCCCGGGGCTCCTCGGGGGCGGCCGGCGACGGGTCGTTCCCCAGTGTCACGTACGGCCGTATGCGCAGCGGGTCGAAGTCCTCCGCCGCCGCCCTCTCCGCCTCCTCGGCCGCCGACCGCTCGGCCCGCTGCCGCTCGGCGGCCCGGTACTGCGCCTCGTACCGCTCGGACGTCGTCCCGGGGGTTGCTCCAGAGGTTGCTCCGGGCGTCGGCCCGTACCGCTCGGGCGTCCGCCGTCCGCAGATGCAGCCGGTGCCCGGGGCGGCCCCCCGGCCGGCCTCGGGGCTTCCGCCCGGTCCGTCGTCCGTACCGCACTCCGGGCATATGTGTCCGGTCATCGTGGTGGGCCCCTCCCCGTCGAATGCCCTGCGATTATGCAATCCGCAGCCGGGATGCCCAATGCCGTACCGAAATGCGACACCTGGCACCAGGGCGAAACACGACACCGTCCGGAGAGCGGTCGTCACCGCTTCGGCAGGCCATAACGGGGCGGAACGTCCAGGATGGGGATGTAGCGGACCCGAGGAGACGTTCCATGGCCCAGCAATCGAGCCCCCCGACCCCGGCCCCCGCCCCGATACCCGGTGAGGGCCGCTCCACGCGGTCGGTCCTCGTGGCCATCGGCGCGCTGCTCCTCGGCATGCTGCTGGCCGCACTCGACCAGACCATCGTCTCGACCGCGCTGCCGACCATCGTCAGCGATCTCGGCGGACTGGAGCACCTCTCCTGGGTGGTCACCGCCTACCTGCTGGCCTCGACCGCCGCGACCCCGCTCTGGGGCAAGCTCGGCGACCAGTACGGGCGCAAGAAGCTCTTCCAGACCGCGATCGTCATCTTCCTCATCGGCTCGGCGCTCTGCGGCGTCGCCCAGAACATGCCGCAGCTCATCGGCTTCCGGGCCCTTCAGGGCCTCGGCGGCGGCGGACTCATGGTGCTCTCGATGGCGATCGTCGGCGACCTCGTCGCCCCCCGCGAGCGGGGCAAGTACCAGGGGCTGTTCGGTGCGGTCTTCGGCACCACGAGCGTCCTGGGACCGCTCCTCGGCGGGTTCTTCACCGAGCACCTCAGCTGGCGGTGGGTCTTCTACATCAACCTGCCGATCGGTGTCGTGGCGCTCCTGGTGATCGCCGCCGCGCTGCACATCCCGGTCCACCGCACGAAGCACACCATCGACTACCTCGGCACCTTCCTCATCGCCTCCGTCGCCACCTGCCTCGTCCTCGTCGCCTCGCTCGGCGGCACCACCTGGGCCTGGGGCTCTGCGCAGATCATCGGCCTCACCGTCCTGAGCGTGCTGCTGCTGGTCGCCTTCGTGGGCGTGGAGCGCCGCGCGGCCGAACCGGTCCTCCCGCCGAAGCTCTTCCGGATCAGGACCTTCTCGCTCGTCGCCGTCATCAGCTTCGTCGTCGGGTTCGCGATGTTCGGCGCGATGACCTACCTGCCGACCTTCCTCCAGGTGGTGCACGGGATCACGCCGACGATGTCCGGCGTGCACATGCTCCCGATGGTGTTCGGTCTGCTCCTCACCTCCACCGCCTCCGGGCAGGTCGTCAGCCGCACCGGCCGCTGGAAGGTCTTCCCGATCGCGGGC
Organism: Streptomyces sp. ML-6; assembly: GCF_030116705.1. Taxonomy (NCBI): domain Bacteria; kingdom Bacillati; phylum Actinomycetota; class Actinomycetes; order Kitasatosporales; family Streptomycetaceae; genus Streptomyces; species Streptomyces sp. ML-6. The sequence goes on along the minus strand of NZ_JAOTIK010000001.1, from coordinate 2,088,002 downwards.
ACCGGCATCACCGTGATCGGGCTCCTGCTCCTGCACCGGCTCACCGAGACCAGCGGCACCTGGCAGATGAGCGCCTACTTCTTCGTCTTCGGTGCCGGGCTCGGCCTGGTGATGCAGGTCCTGGTGCTGGTCGCGCAGAACGCCGTCACGTACCAGGACCTCGGCGTCGCCACCTCCGGGGCCACCTTCTTCCGTTCCATCGGCGCCTCGTTCGGCGTCGCCGTCTTCGGCACGGTCTTCACCAACCGGCTCACCGACGAACTGACCGCCGCGCTCGCCGGCCGGCCGCTGCCACCCGGGGCCGACGCGGAAGGGCTGGCCGCCGACCCGCGCGCCATCGGACAGCTGCCGCCCGCCCTGCGGCCGGAGGTGCTCCACGCGTACTCGACCTCGATCACGGACGTGTTCCTGTACGCGGCCCCCGTCGTGCTGATCGCCTTCGTCTTCGCCTGGTTCCTCAAGGAGGACAAGCTGCGCGGCTCGGTGACCGCCCCCGACTCCACCGAGACCCTGGCGTCGAACCCGGTCGAGCGGTCCTCCTACGACGAATGCGCCCGCGCCCTGTCGGTGCTCGCCACCCGCGAGGGCCGCCGCGAGATCTACGTGAAGATCACCGAGCGGGCGGGTTACGACCTGCTGCCCGCGGCGAGCTGGATGCTGCTGCGCGTCAAACGGCACGGCACGGTCGAACCCGCCGTGCTCGCCGACACCACCCCCGTGCCGCTACGGGCGATCAACGAGGCCGTGCGCCAGCTGGAGGAACGCGGACTGGTCCGGCGCGAGGGCGTGCAACTGGTGCTCACCGAGGCCGGCGAGGAGGTGGTGGTGAGGCTCGCGGAGGCCCGGGAGGCGTCGATGGCCGAGCTGCTGGGCGACTGGTGGGGGCCGGACTGCCCGTCCGACCTGGTCGATCTCGTGGCGGAACTGACCTCCGAGATGAGCGGGTCGAGCAGGGAACGGCCGCACGGCCCCGAACCGCAACGGGACCACGCGGCTCGAACGGGACCGGGCCGTACATCGGACCGCACATAGGACCGTCCGCCGGCCCGCGCACTGGATCACCCGGGGGACCGCGCGTCGAAGCCGTACGTCGGACCGTACGGCCGGGGCTCCTACAGCTCCGGCAGGTCCTTCGAGAACCAGTGCTCCGCGTACTGCCGCCGGTGGAACGCCGGGACCTCCCGGTAGCCGTGCTTGGCGTAGAGCCCCCGGGCCTCGACCAGGTCGCTGCGGGTGTCGAGCCTGAGCGTGCGTACGCCGAGGGCGCGCGCCGCGTCCTCGACCGCCGCCATGAGCAGCGCGCCGCCGCCCGTGCCGCGGTACTCGGGGCGCACGAACACCCGGGTCAGTTCCGCGACGCCGGCGTCCACCACCAGCAGACCGGCGCAGGCGGCGGGCCTGCCCCCGAACCGGCCGACGACGAACTCGCCGGTGGGCGGTACGAGCAGTTCGGCACCGTCGTCGGTGAGCCCCTCGTCGATCTCCTCGGCGGTCGCGGGCCGCCCCCAGTAGCGGCTGGCGACCTCGTCGTAGTAGTCGCGCCGCAGCAGCGCGGAGTCCGGCGAGTCGAACGCCTCGGGGGCCGAGGTCCAGGTCGGGCCGGCTGGGTCGGTCGTGCTGGTCGGGCCAGTTGTGCCGGTCGTACCGGTGGTGCCAGTCATGCCGGTCATTCTGGGCGCGCGCGATCAAGCGGGCGAACGAATTCCCGGTTCGCCCGGCCGGCCCGTCCTCACCCCAGTGGCGCCACCGGCCGCCGCCCCCGGGACCGTCGCACCAGCAGCACCGCCACGACGACCGCCGCCAGTACGACCCCGAGCAGCGCCAGCACCCAGGCGGGGATGCCGGCCACGGTCAGCAGCCGGTCCGTGTACACCACGGTCCGGTACGGGGTGTCGGCGTCGGCCGCGCGCAGCTCGTGGTCGCCGTCGATCCGCTCCGGGCGCGGGAACGACTGCTCGATCGCGGTGAGGAACACCGGCTTCCCGCCGGTCATCGCGGCCAGCGCGTCCGCGCCGCCGGGCTCCGACGCGGGGTCGATCCGGCCCGCGTACGTGACCTCCGGCGCGTCGCCGCCGATCGGGCCGATCGGCTCCATCCGGTGCGCGGCGAGGACGTACAGGTCCAGTTCCTGCGGCGTCGGGGCGAGCTTCGACAAGCGCATCGGGTAGACCAGCCGATCGCTGGCGAAGCGCAGTCGCAGCGGTTCGAGGCTGCCGGTGAGCGGCTTTCCCTTCTCGCGGGGAGCGAGCCGCACCGCGACGTACTCCCACTTCTGCTCGACATAGGGCTCCAGCGCCGTCGCCAGCCGGTCGGGGAGCTCGAACCCGTTGTCCTCCAGCCAGTTCTGGAGCGCCTCGGGGTCGGTCGCCGCCAGTCGTGCCACGTCGAACGGGCCGAGCCGCTCCCGGCCGACCACCGAGACCGCCGGGGCCCCGGCGGCGGGCGCCCCGGCCCTGTCACCGGTCGAGGAGTCGAACGGCCAGTCGTCGGAGCGCGGCCAGAAGTAGTGCCGATCCTCGTACACCGGGGCGGTGAGGGCGGAGAGTTCGGAGAAGAGGTCCGGGTCGCCGAGCTCCACGCTCGCACGGTGCGGCACCGGCATGATCCAGGCGGCCTCGGGGGAGTCGCCCCGGACCGTGAGACGCATGACGATCTGCTCGGTACGGCCGTCCCAGGCCACCACCGACGTCTCCCGGTCGACCGAGACCCGGCTCTCGTCCCTCGGGACCATCGCCCCGCAGCCGCACGCGTACGCCGGGTCGATCAGCGAGCCGAGCTGCAGCGACACCAGCAACAACAGCAACGACAGTGCCCGCACCGCCCATGCGCGCCGTCCGCCCCGCGGACGCGGCTTCCCCTCCGAGCCCCGCACCTGCATGCGCCGCTTTCCTCCCCCGTACGCCGACGAACACGGGTGAGGACGTGCGAGAGGTGATTCCGGTTCCGGTACCGGTGCCGGTGCGGGTGCCGGTTCCCGTTCAGATTCCGGTTCCGGGCCCGGTGTTGATATCGGTCGCATGTCCAAGCATGTGGAAGTTATTTCGAATAAAAGCGGCATGGCGGGCAGATGAAGAGAAGGCGGATTGGGTCTATCTCATGCGGTAATGCGAAGGTTTCACAGCGCGCCCGGGTCGAGCGGCGGGCACAGGACCGGCGGGAGGATCGGCGCAGCGTGGCGAATGCGGAGCAGGGTGTGCGCACAGGCGCGGCGACGGCGACGGGTACGGGAACGGCGGCGGGTACCGGGGCGGTTCGAGCCCTGCTCTGGCTGGTCGTGGCGGCACTGGCTGTACGGCAGATGGCGGGGGTGCTGAGACGGCCGCCGGGCGAACGGCTCACCGGCCTGGAGATCTGGATCGGGGAGAACGGCGTCCTGCGCCTGCCGGGATCGCTCTACGACAGCGACCGGTTCACCGGCACCCCGTTCGCCGGGCTGGTTCTGAAGCCCCTGGCCAGAACCGCGGAACAGAGCCTGGGCGTCGTCTGGACCTTCGGTTCGCTGCTGCTCGTCGCGGTCCTGGGCGTCGTCGTGGCCCGTGCCCTGCCGGGGCCGGTCTCCCGCCGCACCGCCCTGCTGGCCGCCCCCGTCGCGATCAGTCTGCTGATGCTCTCCCTGCCGGTCCGCAACGCGCTGCACCTGGGGCAGACCAGCATCCTGCCGGTCCTGCTGGTGCTGCTGGGTTTCTTCGTGGTCCGCGGGGAACGCGCCCCGGGTGTGCTGATCGGTCTGGCGGCGGCGCTCCAGCCGACCGTGCTGCTCTTCGCCGCCCTGCTGTGGTTCACCGGGCGCCGCCGGGCGGCGAGGGCCGGCGGCGGCACGTTCGTCGTCTGCACGGCGCTGACCTGGGCCGTGCTGCCGGGCGATTCGTGGACGTACTGGGTGCACCACGTCGCGGGGGCCGGGCTCGGCGACGACGCGGCCGACCTGGCCAACCAGTCCATGCACGGCGCGCTGCTCCGGTTCGGGCTCACGGGCCCGCTCGAAATCGCGCTGCTCGTGGTGCTGGCGGGCGCCGTCTGCCGGGTCGGGCTGCGCCGCGCCGTGCGGTACGCGCGGGACGGGCAGCTGCTGCTCGCCGTCGCCGTGACCGGCTGCGTCGCCGTCGCCGTCTCACCGACCGCCTGGCAGCACCAGCTGCTGTGGGTGCTGCTCGCCGCGGTCGGACGGGTCGGCGGGCGGGCCGCCGACCGGCCGGTCTGGCCCGTGGTCGTGGTCCTCGTCATCACCTTGCCGGGAAAGACGCTGCTGCCGAACATGGCGGCCCTCTTCCCCCTGCGCGACAACGTACTGCTGCTCGCCGCGATCGCCGCGGCCTGCGCGGTGCCGTTCCTGCCGCGCGCCTCGGAGCACTGGCAGCACCCGGTCCCCACCCGGTACGCGGCCCCCGCCCCCGCCCGGTGGAGCCGGATTCCGCTGCTGCCGTTCCGGCGGCGGGTGTCCAGCCGGCCCAACCTGCTGCTGGAACTGCTCCTGATCAGGGTCGTGTACTCCGCGTACTCGCACGTCAGGCTCGCGGCGACGGCCGGTCGCGGCACCGCCGAACGCCACGGCCGCCGGATCCACGCCCTCGAGCAGTGGCTGCACATCGACATCGAACACGGGATCAACCACGCGGTCGTGAAGATCGGCTGGCTGAGGGACTTCTTCGACCACTACTACACGACGTTCCACTTCATCGTGCCGCTGACGATCCTCGGTGTGCTCCACGTGCGGCGCCCCGCGGACTATCGCTGGGCCCGCAGCGCGATCGGTTTCGCCACCGTTCTCGCCCTGCTCGGCTTCTGGCTCTACCCGCTCGCCCCGCCGCGCCTGATGCCGGGTCTCGGCTTCATCGACACGGTGAACGGTGTCCAGGACTTCGCGAAGCCGGACTACGGAACGCTGACCTCGATGACCAACCAGTACGCGGCGATGCCCTCGCTGCACTTCGGCTGGTCGCTCTGGTGCGGCGTGATCGTCGTCGTGCTGGCCCCGAAGGCGTGGATGAAGGCGTTGGGGCTGCTGCACCCGCTGTTCACGGTCTCCGCGATCGTCGCCACGGCCAACCACTGGGTGCTGGACGCGGTGGGAGGCGCGGTCGTGGTCTCGCTCGGCTTCGGGCTGACCCACGTCCTGTCGGGGCCGCGGGCAGCGGCGGAAGCGGGGCAGGACGCACCGCGGAACGAACTGGAGGAGCGGGGTGCACCGGGCGCGACGGGTCGGACGGCATCGGTCCCGGCACCGGGACCGGCGACGGCGGACGCGACAGCCGACGCGGGGGCAGGCAGACGGAGCTGAGTGGAATCCACGAAGGGCCGAAGGGGTGTCAGGACGAACGCATCGTTCTGACACCCCTTCGGCGTGGATCGCCGCCTGACCAGGATCCGCCCATTTGTGCCGGTCCGCCACTCGAACAGCTCAGGAGGGGGCCGCGCCCAGGGCCCAGGTGGCGAGGGAGAGCGTGGCCATGGAGACCACCGTCGAGGCCACCACGGCGTTTCGGGCCGGGCGGATGTCCAGGCCGTACTGCTGGGAGTAGATGAAGGCGTTCTGGGCGGTCGGCAGCGCGGAGCAGAGGACGACGGCCAGCAGTTGGTGTTCCGGCAGGTGCAGCAGCGGGCCGCCGACGGCGAAGGCGATCAGGGGCTGGGCCAGTGTCTTGAGCGCCACCGTCACGACGACCTCGGCCCGCTCGACGCGCTTCGTGCGCGTCGGGTGTCCCGGGGCTGCCCGGTGTTCAGCGCGCGTCGGGCGTTCCGTGTCCTTCGCGAGCGCGGGGTGCCGCGCGGGGTCCGTCGAACCGGCCTCGGGCGGGCGGGAGTTCAGGGAAAGGCCCAGGGTGATCAGGGCCGTCGGCACGGCGGCGGCGCCGAGCAGGTCGCAGGAGTGGGCGAGGGCGTACGGCAGCCGCAGCCCGAGCGCGGAGACGGCCACGCCGAGCAACGAGGCCATGATGATGGGGTTGCGGACCGGCATCGCCAGCATCCGCCGCAGCACGACGGCCCTCCCGGACCTCGCGCCGCCCCCGGTACCGGCCTCCTTCCTCGCGCCCGTACCCGTACCCGCTTTCGTCCCCGAGTCCAGCAGCGTCAGGATCACGGGCGAGACCAACAGCACCTGGAACAGGATGATCTGGGCGACGAACGAGGCGTCGCCGAGGACCTGGACCGCCACCGGGATGCCGAGGTTGGCGGAGTTGACGTAGCCCGACGTCATGCTGCCGATCGCCCGGTCCGCGGTGCCCCGGCCGAAGAGCCGGCCGGCCACCAGGAAGCCGAGCCCGCAGACCAGCGCGGTGCCCGCCGCGAAGGCCACCATCGAGGGGTTGGCGAAGGAGTCGAGCCGTGCCCCGGAGACCATGGTGAACAGGGCCGCGGGCATGGCCACGTGGAAGACGAACCGGCCGAGCACGGCCTCCGCCTGCCCGCCCAGCAGGCCGCTGCGGCCGACCGCGTAACCGATGGCGGTCAGCGTCCAGATGGGGGCGAAGGCGGAGAGCAGGGCGGGCATGCCCGCCATGATCCTCGCGTCGTCGTGCGGCTCCCGTACGGGGGTTCGGCCGAGGGGCGGGCGGTGTCACGACGGACGGTGGGGTGCGGGCGGTGTGCACGACGGGCGGCGGGGGCCGGGCATGGGAGAAGCGGCCCCCGCCGCCCGAAGTCACCCGGAGCGCTCAGCTCCGTTCCCGTTCCCGTTCCCGTTCCCGGCACCGGCACCGGCACCAGTACCGGCACCGGAACCGACGCCGACCTGGAGTTGCTTGATCCCGTTGAGCCATGCCGAGCGCAGCCGCCGCGGATCGTCGAGCAGCCGCAGGTCCGGCAGCGTGTCGGCGATCGCGTTGAAGATCAGGTCGATCTCCAGCACGGCCAGGGACTTGCCCAGGCAGAAGTGCGGCCCGCCACCGCCGAACCCGAGATGGGGGTTGGGGTCGCGGAGGATGTCGAAGGTCTCCGGGTTCTCGAAGACCTCGGGGTCGTTGTTGGCCGAGGAGTAGAAGAGCCCGACCCGCTGCCCCTTTCTGATCAACTGCCCGCCCAGTTCGACGTCCTGGGTGGCGGTCCGTTGGAAGGAGACCACGGGAGTGGCCCAGCGGACGATCTCCTCGGCGGTCGTGGCCGGCCGTTCGCGCTTGTAGAGCTCCCACTGGTCGGGGTGGGTGAGGAAGGCGTGCATGCCGTGGCTGATGGCGTTGCGGGTGGTCTCGTTGCCGGCCACGGCGAGCAGGATCACGAAGAAGCCGAACTCGTCGGAGGAGAGGTTCCCCTTGCCCTCCGCGGCGACCAGCTGGGAGACGATGTCACCGGCCGGGCACTCCTTGCGGGCTGCCGCCAGGTTCATCGAGTACGAGACGAGCTCCATGGCCGCCTCGGTGCCGACCTCCTCGGTGATCGCGTACTCGGGATCGTCGTACGCGGCCATCTTGTTGGACCAGTCGAAGATCTTGGACCGGTCCTCCTGCGGTACGCCGATGAGTTCCGCGATGGCCTGGAGCGGCAGTTCGACGGCGACGCGGGTGACGAAGTCGAACGAGCCCTCGGCGTCGGCGGCGGCGCGCGCGGCCGTCACGATCGAACGGGCCCGGTCGTGCAGGGTCTGCTGCAGGCTGCGCACCGCCCGCGGCGTGAAGCCCCGCTGGATGATCTGGCGGACCCGGGTGTGCTCGGGCGGGTCCATGTTCAGCATGATCAGCTTCTGGACCTCGATCTGGTCGCGGGTGATCGATTCGTTGAAGCGGATGACCGCGGTGTTGGTGTTCGAGGAGAACAGCTCGGGGTGGGTGGAGACGTACTTGACGTCGGCGTGCCGGGTGACGGCCCAGTAGCCCTCGTCGTCGAAACCGGAGACACCGGCAGGCTGGGCGCACCACCAGACCGGTGCGGTCTGCCGCATCTGTGCGAACTCCGGGTGCGGGACGCGGGATTGGAGCAGGTCGGGGTCGGTGAAGTCGAACCCTTCGGGCAGATGGGGGCAGGGCATCGGCAACTCCAGGTCGGTCCGAGAGCCGCCCGAGCACTGTCTGACGACCCATCAGAAGTTGTCCGAAAGGTAGTAACGAGTTCTACAACTGGCAAGAGGGAGTGGCCGATTCGTGGCGTGAAGACCCCATGGGGCGGGTGTGGAACGGGCGTTGGTGATGTGCAAGACCCTTGCACACCCGGGGTGACCTTCGTGAGACTGCCCGTAGAACTAGAACGCGTACTAGTTTCACTCCGCGGGTGCCGGGACGCCTCTGCGGACGTGTGAGGAGAGGACGAGCTCATGGCCGCGGAACCCGTCATCGTCGAAGCCGTACGCACCCCCATCGGCAAGCGCCAGGGGGCGCTCGCCAATCTGCATCCCGGCTATCTGCTGGGCGAGACCTACCGAGAACTCCTCGGCCGCACCGGCATCCAGGCCGACTGCGTCGAGCAGATCGTCGGCGGCACCGTCACCCACGCCGGCGAACAGTCCATGAACCCGGCCCGCAACGCCTGGCTCGCCGTGGGGCTTCCGTACGAGACCGCCGCCACCACCGTGGACTGCCAGTGCGGTTCCTCGCAGCAGGCCTCGCACATGGTCGCCAACATGGTCGCGGCCGGTGTCATCGACGTCGGCATCAGCTGCGGCGTCGAGGCCATGTCGCGGGTGCCGCTGGGCAGCGGTTCCAAGCACGGGCCGGGCAAGCCCTGGCCCGACGAGTGGAACGTGGACCTGCCCAACCAGTTCGAGGCCGCCGAGCGCATCGCCCGCCGGCGCGGGCTGACCCGGCAGGACGTCGACGAGTTCGGCCTGCTCTCGCAGGAGCGGGCCGCCGTCGCCTGGGCCGAGGAACGCTTCAAGCGGGAGACGTACGCGGTCCAGGTGCCGACCACCGAGGAGGAACAGGCGGCCGGGCAGGGCATGTGGCGCCTGGTCGACCGGGACGAGGGCCTGCGCGACACCACGATGGAGGGGCTCGGCCGGCTCAAACCGGTCATGCCCACCGCGATCCACACCGCGGGCAACTCCTCGCAGATATCCGACGGCGCCTGCGCGATCATGTGGGCGTCCAAACGGATGGCGCGCGCGCTCAAGCTCAAACCGCGCGCCCGCATCGTCGCCCAGGCGTTGGTCGGCGCGGACCCGCACTTCCACCTCGACGGGCCGATCGACGCGACCCGCGCGGTGCTGGGCAGGGCCGGGATGTCGCTCAAGGACATCGACGTCGTCGAGATCAATGAGGCCTTCGCCTCGGTGGTGCTGAGCTGGGCCCGGGTGTTCGAGCGGGACCTCGACGGGCTCGCGAAGGTCAACGTCAACGGCGGGGCCATCGCGCTCGGCCACCCGGTGGGGGCCACCGGGGCCCGGCTGATCACCACGGCGCTGCACGAACTGGAGCGCCGCGACAAGGAGTTCGCGCTGGTCACGATGTGCGCCGGCGGTGCGCTCGCGACGGGAACGATCATCCAGCGGCTGTGACCTCGTGGCCGTACAGCGGCTGCGAACCCGACGACCGTACTGCGACGCACCTGGCAACACCACCGGCCCGGGGTGTACTTGGCGACACCCCGGGCCGGGGCCCACGCCGATGTCCGCGACGAACGCGGCCCCATAGCGTCGTCGTCATGGACAACGAGACCAGCCCCACGAACCGTCGGACCCGGCAGGGGCGGCGCCGCGTCGCACGACGGGCGACGGCCGCCGCCGCCGCGATGGTCCTCGCGACGCTCGGCACCGCCCCGGCCCTCGCCCAGCAGCCCTCCGGCGCACCGGACCCGACGCGTCCGCACGCCGCGGCGCACGGCAGGGGAACCCTCCTGGGCGTGACCCCCGTGGCCGCCCTCGACCGGGCCGCCGTCACCGGTTTCCTCGCCTCGGCCGGCCTGGACACCGGCACCGTCCGCCACGGCCTGCGGGCCTACCGCCTCACCTACCGCACCGTCACCCCGCAGGGCGCGCCCACCACCGCCACCGGGCTCCTGGTCCTCCCCGAGGGCGGCCCCCGCAGGCTGGACCTGGTCTCCGACACCCACGGAACGATGGCCCACCGCGACTACGCGCCCTCCGTCGGCGAGGGCTTCGGCCGCTTCGCCCCCTACCTCCACGCCTCGGCGGGCCGGGCCGTCGCCGCCCCCGACTACCTGGGCCTCGGCAAGGGGCCGGGCCGTCACCCGTACATGGACACCAGGTCCGCCGTCACCGCCTCGGTCGACATGCTGCGGGCCTCCCGCACCGTCGCGCGCCAACTGCACCGCCCGCTCACCGGCGACGTGTACGCCAGCGGCTTCTCCCAGGGCGGCCAGGTGGCGATGGCCCTGGGCCGGGCCCTCGACAGGGGCGTGGACCGGCACTTCAGGCTCCGGGCCCTCGCCCCGGTCTCCGGCCCCTACGACATCGAGCACGCGGAGACGCCCGCCCTGTTCGACGGCCGGGTCAACGACACCAGTGCCGTCTTCTACATGACGTACTACCTCACCGCGCAGAGCCGGCTGCACCCGCTCTACAAGGGCACCTCAGAGGCGTTCCGGAAGCCGTACGCGGACATCGTCGACCGGCTCTTCGACACCCACCACACCGAGGAGGAGATCATCCCGGCGCTCCCCGCGACCCTGAAGGAGCTGCTCACCGACGACTACTACCGCCAGGTGCGGCATCCCACCGGCGGGCTGCTGGCCGCGGCGCGCGCCCAGGACGGCAACTGCGACTGGAAGCCGGACGTCCCGGTACGGCTGCACTCCTCGTCCGGCGACACCGACGTCCCGATCGCCAACGCCCGCAACTGCGCCGCCGATCTGGCCTCGCACGGCGTCCGGGCCCCGGTCGTGGACCAGGGCGAGGTCGACCACAACGGCACGTACATGAAGGCGGGCCCGCAGATCGTCCGCTGGTTCGACGAACTCGCCGGGCGGCACTGACGGAACGGGCCGCACCGACGAGGTGGGGCGGCATCGCCCGCATCGACGGTACCGACGAGGTGGGGGCGGTACCGCCGAGGAGGGGGGCGGTACCCACGATGCGTCGATGCGGGGTGGCCCCGGCCGGGGCCACCCCGCATCGACGGTGGGTGCTCAGTGTGGGTGTTCAGTGCGGCGAAGGCGGACGGCGTCCTGCTCCGCCGCCGGGATCAGTACCAGCCGTTGGACTGCCAGAAGGCCCAGGCGTCGCACGGGCTGCCGTAACGGGACTTCATGTAGTCCACGCCCCACTTGATCTGGGTCGTGGGGTTGGTCCGCCAGTCGGAGCCGGCCGAGGCCATCTTCGAGCCGGGCAGGGCCTGGACGAGACCGTAGGCGCCGGAGGAGGCGTTGGTCGCGGTGTGGTTCCAGTTGCTCTCGTGCTGGACGATGTTGCTGAAGCACTGGAACTGCGCGGCGTCACCGATCAGCGCCCGCGCCGTGGCCTGCGCACCTGTCGGGGCGGCTGTGGCCGGGGAGACGCCGAGGGCGACACCGGTGGCACCCAGGAGTACGGCGGCGCCGGCGACGGCGGACGTGCGACGGGCGGTGCGGGGCAGGGCGAGGATGTTGCGGGCGAACGACACGGGAGTCCTGACGTCGGGTACGGGGGAAGTCGCGCGCCGGTCCGGAGCACGTGGCCGTGCGGGTGGACCGGGGTTCGTCGACCGGGGTCCGATGCGAGGGACCCGGCGGTCTTCGGCGACTGGTCCAGTGTTAGCGGCGGCTTTCAACCACCGCAACGACCCCGGATACGAGCCCGCCTCGCAGCCGGCCCCGAAGGTCCCGGTCGATCCCAGCCACCCCGAAGGTGGCATAGCAGGTCAAAGCGGACGTTCGGTGGGTGTCGGTCCGCCGGGTCGCTACTAACCCGGTTAGGGGAGGACCAAGGGCCTGTGGGAGCCCTCACTCGCGGGGGGCGTCGAATGTGACCCGGGCCTCGAAGGCGGCGCGGCGGGTGGCCCGGCGCAGCGCCTTCAGCAGCGCCGGACCGACGGTCAGGACCAGCACCACGGTGAGCGAGGCCCGGCCCAGGTCCCAGCCGAGCGAAGTGGCCGCGCAGTAGGCGAGGAAGCGGACCAGGTTGTCCGCCAGCGGATCGCCCGGGTGGAACGAGATGCCCGAGCCGGACGGGGGCACCACCGTCCAGCCGGCCAGGTTCATCACCGTGCCGTACGCGAACGCCGCCACGAACCCGTAGCCCGCGAGCATCAGCAGCTCGGCGCGCCCGCGCAGCCGTTCCGGCCCCGGCAGCAGGCCCGCGCCCATCGCGAACCAGCCCATCGACAGCATCTGGAACGGCATCCACGGCCCCACCCCGCCGGTGAGCAGCGCGGACGCGAACATCGTCACCGCGCCCAGCACGAAGCCGAACCCCGGCCCGAGCACCCGGCCGCTCAGCACCATCAGGAAGAACATCGGCTCCAGCCCCGCCGTGCCCGCCCCCAACGGGCGCAGGGCGGCACCGACCGCGGCCAGCACCCCCAGCATGGCGATCGCCTTCGCGTCGAGACCGCCGTCCGCGATCGTCGCGACGGCCACGCCGACCAGCAGCGGCAGCAGCGCGGCGAAGAGCCACGGCGCGTTCCCGGAGTGCGCCAGGCCGGAGCCGCCGTCGGCCAGCAGGGGCCAGCCGAACGCGAACACCCCGATCACGCCGACGAGGACCAGCGCGACGACCGCCCGGGGCCCGAGCCGCACCGCCCGCACCTGCCGCCCGGCACCGGCCGTACCCGTGTCCGTGCCTGTTTCTGTCCTCGTGGCCGTACCCGTACCCGTCCTCGCTTCCGCGACCATGTCCGCTTCCGTCCGCGCACTCGCTTCCGTACCCGTGCCCGTACCCGCTGCCGGGTCCGTACGCCGCCCGCTCATGCGCCCGCCTCCAGCGCGGTGCGCACCTGGGTCACGGTCAGCCACTCCTGCGGAGCGAGGATCTTCGCGGTCTGCGGGGCGAACGCCGGGGAGGAGACCACCACCTGCCCGGTCTCCCCGTCCGCGACGACCTCCCCGTCGGCGAGGATCACCACCCGGTGCGCCAGTTCCGCCGCCAGCTCCACGTCGTGCGTGGCCAGGACGATCGCGTGCCCCTCGGCCGCGAGCGCGCGCAGCACCCCGACCAGCCGGGCCTTCGCCGCGTAGTCCAGACCGCGCGTCGGCTCGTCCAGGAGCAGCAGCGGGGGCCGCGCGGTGAGCACCACGGCCAGGGCGAGCGCGAGGCGCTGCCCCTCGGAGAGGTCGCGCGGATGGGTGTCGTCCGGCACGTCGGGCAACAGCTCGGAGACCAGGGCCCGGCAGCTGCCGGGGGCGGCGCCCGCGTCGGAGTCGGCCGCCGCGCACTCGGCGCCGACCGTGTCCGCGTACAGCAGGTCGCGCGGCTCCTGCGGCACGAGGCCGACCCGGCGCACCATCTCGCGCGGCTGCGTGCGGTGCGGGGTCCGGCCGCCGACCAGGACGGTGCCGGTGGTGGGCTCGACCATGCCGACCAGGGTGCCCAGCAGGGTGGACTTGCCCGCCCCGTTGCGCCCCATCAGGGCGACGGTCTCGCCGGGGGCGACGGTGAGCGTCACCCGGCGCAGCGCCTCGACCCGCCCGCGCCGTACCCCCAGCCGCTCGACCCGCGCCGGGACGTCGGACACGGGCTCCGCCTCCGGGACGGTCCGCGCGCCGCGGCCCAGCAGCCGGGCCAGGACCCCGCGCCGCCCGGCGGTGGGGGCGGGGACGACGGGCGCCGGGGTGGCGGAGGACACCGGCGCCGGGGCGGGCGGCCGGGCCGAGGAGAGCTGTTCGCGCAGGCCGGAGGCCCGGCGCCGGGCGTCACGGACCGAGAGCGGCAACGGCTCCCACCCCGCGAGCCGGCCCAGCGCCACGACCGGCGGATGGACGGGGGAGAGCGCCATGACCTCCGCGGGCGTACCCATGACCGGCGCCGCGCCCGGCGACGGCAGCAGGACGACCCGGTCCGCGTACTGCACCACCCGCTCCAGCCGGTGCTCCGCCATCAGGACCGTGGTGCCCAGGTCGTGCACCAGCCGTTGCAGCACGGCGAGGACCTCCTCGGCCGCCGCCGGGTCCAGCGCGGACGTCGGCTCGTCGAGGACCAGCACCTTGGGGTGCGGGGTGAGGACGGAACCAATCGCGACCCGCTGCTGCTGACCGCCGGACAGCGTGGCGATCGGCCGGTCCCGCAGCCCGGCCAGGCCCAGCAGGTCCAGGGTCTCCTCGACGCGCCGCCGCATCACGTCGGGGGCCAGCCCCAGCGACTCCATCCCGTACGCCAGCTCGTCCTCGACCGTGTCGGTGACGAAGTGGGAGAGCGGATCCTGGCCCACCGTGCCGACCAGATCGGCCAGTTCGCGCGGTTTGTGGGTACGGGTGTCGCGCCCGTCGACCGTGACCCGGCCGCTCAGGGTGCCGCCGGTGAAGTGCGGCACGAGCCCGGACACGGCACCCAGCAGGGTCGACTTGCCGACCCCGGACGGGCCGACGAGCAGCACCAACTCACCCTCGGGCACGGTCAGATCGACCCCGGACAGGGTGGGGCGCTCCGTGCCCTCGTACCGCACCGAGACCTGCTCGAACCTGATCACTGGCCCTCCTCGGGTTCCGCCCCGCCCACCGGCGGCGGCACCGGCGCCACCACCGCGGGCAGCAGTCCGATCAGCACCGCCGCGGCCGGCCACAGCGGGAACACCGGCGCGGTCAGCGGCGTGACCCCCGGGTGCAGCGCCGCCTCGTCGACACCGCTCGCCCAGATCATCGCCACCGCCACCACGACCCCCGAGCCCGCGACCAGCCGGGCCCGGACGTCCCACCGGTCGGGCCGGTAGCGGGTACGGACCGAACGGGCCCCGCCCAGCCGCAGCCCGACCGCCGCGGCGACCAGCCCGAGGGCCAGCAGCGGCAGCCCGTACACCGCGCCCTGCGCGGCCAGCAGCCCGTACGTGCCCGCGCACACCCCGAGCAGCCCGCCGAGAACGAGGACGTTCGTGGTGCGGCGGACGGCGGCCGGGACCCGGGCGGTGCGCCCGTAGCCGCGCGCGTCCATCGACGCCGCCACCGCGATCGACCGTTCCAACGCGCCCTCCAGGACCGGCAGTCCGATCTGGAGCACCGCCTTGACGCCACCGGTCGGGCGCCCCCGCAGCCGCCGGGCGGTGCGCAGCCGCATCACGTCCGCGACCATGTTCGGCGCGAACGTCATCGCCACGACGACGGCGACCCCCGCCTCGTACAGCGCCCCCGGCAGCGACTTCAGCAGCCGGGCCGGGTTGGCGAGCGAGTTCGCCGCGCCGACGCAGATCAGCAGGGTGGCCAGCTTCGCCCCCTCGTACAGCGCGAAGACCAGCTGCTCGGCGGTGACCCGGCCGCCGATCCTGACCCCCTTCGCCCAGTCGGGCAGCGGCACCTCGGGGAGCGTGAACAGGGTGTGCGTGCCCGGCAGCGGCGAGCCGAGGAAGACGGAGAAGACCAGCCGCACGGCGACGACGAACAGCCCGATCCTGATGAACGTCCCGTACGAGCGGGCCCACGGCGCGTCCGTGCGGCGCGCGGCGACCACATAACCGGCCACCGCCACCAGCAGCCCCAGCAGCAACGGGTTGGTGGTCCGGGACGCGGCGGTGGCCAGCCCCAGCGCCCACAGCCACCAGGCCCCGGCGGGCACGGCGTTGCTCCGGGTCGCGGTGGGGGCGAGCAGCGGGTGGCGGGGCCGGGCCGTGGCAGGGGCGCGGAGGGGCCGGGCCATGGCGGGGGTGCCGGTCGGGACGGTGGTGCCGGGAGCCGGGCCGTCGGTCGGAGCGGTACCGGGGGCCGGGCCGTCGGTCGGGGCGGTCATCCGCGTCGGCGGCGGGCCTGCGCGATCGCGGCGACGCCGAGGAGGAGCACGGCGGCGGCGCCGACGAACACCCCGGCGGACGGACCGCCGCCAGAGGTGTCGACGGCGTCGGACGCGGTACCGGAGCCGGACACGGTGCCGGAGTTGCCCGCGGAGCCGGAGTCGGCCGGGGGCGTGGCGCCGGACGCGGACCCGGACGGTGCCCCGCGGCCCTCGTCCGAGACCTGCTCGCCGCAGCCCGAGCGCGGATAGCCGGAGATGGCGCAGAGCATCGCGGAGCTGTTGTAGCGCAGCGGCTCGGCCACCGAGGCGAGCGCCTCGGCGGAGCTGGCGTCGGGGGCGACCCGTGCGCACGCCGTGCGCGGCGCGGGCGGGGTCTCCCCGGACGGGGCATCCGCCGCCGAGCCCGCGTCGATGACGAGCGCGATCCGCTTGGTGCCGTCCCGCGCCGGGGTGCCCGCGCAGATCTTCGCGAAGTCGGGGGCGTGGCGCGGCGTCGCGGCGTCCTGGGAGTCCTCGCTCACCGCGAACCGGAAGCCCTGCACCGTGCCGTCGTCCGGCCGGACCAGGGACGGGCCCTGGGTGGCGTACGTCCAGCCGGTGCCGGAACCCTCCCAGAACGACCAGTACCGGTAACCCGCCGCATGGGCCGTCCCCGTGCCGAGCAGCACGGACAGGACGGCCAGGACCGCCAGGAGGACGCCCGGTGCCGCCGGCGGCGCGCCGGCCCTTCCCGCCCGCCTCACGGCCGCTGGTTCTTCCGGCGTCCGCTGATCAGGAAGAACGCGCCCGCGGCGACGACCAGACCGATGCCGACGTACCACCACACGCCCCCGATCACGTCGTCGCCGCTGTGGACCCGGTCCTGCTCCGTGGGCACGTACCCGGTGTCGCCGGCCGGGTCGGGCGTCACCACGGAGGCGGGCGCGGGGCCGCTCTCGTTCAGCCGGGCGACCAGGTCGACGCCGCCGAAGTCCCGGGCGTTCTCACCGGTGGCGTGCGCGGCCAGGACCAGTTGCGCGTAGGCGGCGGGGCCGTTCTGCTCGGCCCAGCCCCGGGAGTTCTTCTTCAGCCAGGCCACGGCCCCGTCCGCCTCGTTCTGATGACCGGACGCGGACAGCGCGACGACCGCGTCCGCGGTGTTGCCGAAGTCCGGCTGCGGGGTGGTGTCGGCGGCCCCCGGCATCGGCGGCGCGTTCAGGTGGCCGTGCTCGGCGAGGGCGCCCTTGAGGTAGTGGGCGCCGTTCTGCGCGGCCTGCTCGGGGGTGGGGGCGTCGCCCGGGGCGCAGCTGCTGGGCTTCTTGCCCGCGGCGTTGTTCCCGACGGCCAGGGCCTTGCCCATCGTGCCGAGCACGGCGGCCGCGGTGGCGTCCGCGTTCGCGACGAGCTTCCCCTTCTTGTCGGGCTGGTAGGCGAAGGCGCCGCCGTCCTTGCCGCCGCACGGGATCGCGAGGGCGAGCAGCGGGTCGTAGGGGGTCTTGCCGCCGGGCGTCGTGATGTCGGTGATCCGCTGCCCCTGCCGGGCGAGGGCCCCGATCACCAGGGAGGTCGAGTTGGCGTCGCTGGGCGCGCCGACGGCGTAGCCCCAGCCGCCGTCCTCGTTCTGCACGGACTTCAGCCAGCGCACCGCGTTGTCCACGGTCCTGCCATGGCCGCCCACCTCGGCCAGCGCTTGGGCGGCGGCCGCGGTGGCGTTGGTGTCCAGCACGGTCTTCGCGTCGCACGGCCGGGAGACGTCGGGCCGGTACGCGGCGTACGCGCCGTCGGCGCACTGCTGGGAGACCAGCCAGTCCACCGACTTCGCGGCGGGGGTGACGCCCTCGACCTTCTGCGCGAGGAAGGCCAGTGACTGCCGCCACACCCCGTCGTAGGTGGGGTCCTTCGTGCCGTACAGCCCCGACGGCAGGGCGGCGGAGGGGGAGGGCGTGGGGGACGGCGCCGCGACGGCGACCGGGGCGGCGGCCGAACAGAGCACGGCTGCTGCGGCGGCGAGCGTTGCGACGCTGCGGCGTACGGTCATGGCGGGCGGGGCCTCTCCTGGTGCGGAACCGGGCACAGGCACGCTCAGGCACCGGGCTCGGCCCCGTATACCTCGACGGTGCCGGCCACCGGGGGTCCGGTGGCGCGAGCCGGTCACGACCTCGGACAGGGCATTCCGACTCACCGCCTGCGGCGACGGCTCACGGCTGCGCGGTCAGTGCCGGATTCGCACCGGCTTCCCCCTGAACGGGCATGATGACGACCCGCCCACTCTACCGGGCGGCTCCGGACGGCCTCCGGCCCGGCCCGTCCCGTCCGGTGGCCCGCTGCCTCCAGCGGCGCCTGGTCCGTCTCGGCCTGTCCCGTCCCGTGGCCCGCTGTCCCCAGTGGCGCCCGGCCCGTCCCGTCCCCTGGCCCGCTGCTCCCAGCAGTGCCCGGCCCGGCCCGTCCCGTCCGGTGGCCCGCTGCTCCCGGCGGGGCCCCGCGCAGGACGGGATCCCTCACACCGCGACGTACCTCACCGGCTCGCCGCCCGCCACCGCCTCCGCGCGCCCCAGCTTCACCAGCCGCCGCAGATGCGCCTCGGCCTCGGCGACGGCGATGTTCCGCGAGCCGTACGGGATCCGTGCCCACGGCCGGTTCCACTCCATCCGCTCGGCCAGCTCCCACGGGGTCGACGGGACGGCCAGCAGCCCGAGCAGCCCGGCCAGCCGCTCCTCGTGGTGGTCGAGGAGCTCGCGCACCCGGCCCGCCGCGTCGGTGAACGCGTGCTGGTGCGCGGGCAGCACCTCGGCGACCCCGAGCCGGCCGACCCGCTCCAACGAGGCGAAGTAGTCGCCGAGGGGATCGGTGACCGTGGCGTCGTCCGGGTCCTCGTACAGCCCGATGTGCGGGCTGATCCCCGGCAGCAGGTGGTCCCCGGAGAAGAGCCGCCCCAGGCCCGGCAGGTTCCCCGGATGCTCCTCCTCCAGGTGCAGGCAGACGTGCCCCGGCGTGTGGCCGGGCGTCCAGACGGCCCGCAGCCGGCGCCCCGCCAGGTCCAGCAGCTCCCCGGGCACGATCTCCCGGTCCGGGAGCGCGGCCCGCGACCCGGGCAGGGCGCTTGTCGCGCCCCTCCCGGCCGCGGCGGCCCGCAGCGGCGCGAGGTGCTCCTCGGGCGCCCCGACGACGGTGAGCTTGCCCACGAGGTACGTCAGCCAGGTGCCGGGTTCCGACTCACGGGTGCGGCGCACGATCTCGGTGTCCGCCGGGTGCATGGCGATCCAGGCCCCGGACGCCTCGCGCACCTGCCCGGACAGGCCGTGGTGGTCGGGGTGGTGGTGGGTGATGATCACCCCGTGGATCTCGCCGACGTCCGTCCCCACGGCGGTCAGCCCGGCGGTGAGCGCGTCCCACGCCCCGGGGTCGTCCCAGCCGGTGTCGATCAGGACCGGCCCGCGATCGGTGTCGAGGACGTGCACGAGGGTGTGGCCCAGCGGATTGTCCGGGATCGGCACCCTGATGCTGTGCACGCCCCCGCCGTGATCGGTCACCTGGGTCATGGGCTTCCCCGTCTCTCCGCGGCCTGATCGGCGTACCGGACGTACGGCTGTGCGGTGCACCGAGCCCACTGTAACGAGAACCTGTTCCATTGGTAGCCCCGGTCGACCATCTTGTGGGGCCGCCGCGCGTTCCTGGGCGCGTCAACCTTGGCTTGCTCAGCGTTGGTCGAGTCCAGATTGATCACTGCGTCGGGCGCCGTGGTCGGCTAGCTTGAGCGTGTGGGTGACGACGTGCAACAACCAGTGATCGCCGGGCGGTACCTCCTCCTCGAACACCTCGGCCGCGGCGGCATGGGCACCGTGTGGCACGCCACCGACCAGCTCCTGGGGCGCCCCGTCGCGGTCAAGGAGGTGCATCTGCAGGCGGGCGGCGAGGAGTTCGCCGACCGCGCACGGCGGGCGCATCGCGAGGCACGTGCCATCGCCGGGATCTCCCACCCCAACGTGGTCAACGT
Organism: Streptomyces sp. ML-6; assembly: GCF_030116705.1. Taxonomy (NCBI): domain Bacteria; kingdom Bacillati; phylum Actinomycetota; class Actinomycetes; order Kitasatosporales; family Streptomycetaceae; genus Streptomyces; species Streptomyces sp. ML-6. The sequence goes on along the minus strand of NZ_JAOTIK010000001.1, from coordinate 2,068,296 downwards.
CTACGACCTCGTGGAGCACGAGGGCCGGCTGTGGGTGGTGATGGAACTCGTGAAGGGCCGCTCGCTGGCCGAACACGTTGCCGCGCTCGGCCCGATGCCCCCGTCCCGGATCGCCGGGATCGGCCTCCAGCTCCTGGCCGCACTCGACGCGGTGCACGCCACCGGCGCACTGCACCGGGACGTGAAACCGGCCAACATCCTGCTGCGGGACGACGGCGGCGTCGTGCTCTGCGACTTCGGCATCGTGGCCCTTGCCGGAACCGAGTCGCTCACCACGCCCGGCGGGGTGATCGGCACCCTGGATTTCATCGCGCCGGAACGCCTGAGCGACCGCCCGGCGGGGCCGCCCAGCGATCTGTTCTCGCTGGGCGCCACCCTGTGCGCGCTGCTGACCGGCCGTTCCCCCTTCGCCCGCTCGGAGCCCGCCGCGGTGCTGCACGCCGTGATGCGGGAACAGCCGAAGATCCCGTCCGGCGCGGGGCCGTTGACCCCGGTGCTCGAAGCCCTGCTGAGCAAGAACCCGGCCGACCGGCCGACCGCCGCCCGGGCCACCGCCCTGTTGCGCCCCCTGGCCATCGCGCCGGACCCCGGGACCACGGCCGGAGCCCCGCCGCACGACACGACGGCCCCCTCGGGGGCGGGGTTCGCGGCCGATACGGAGGCGCCGCGCCGTCGGCCGTCCCGTCGGGCGGTGCTCACGGCCGGCCTCGCGCTCGCGGGAGGGGCCGGCGCCGGTTTCGCGCTGAGCCGGCTGTGGCAGGGCGACGGGACCGGCACCGAAGCGGAACGCACCGGCAAGCCGGCCCCGAAGGCACCGAACCCTGCGGCATCGAACCCTGCGGCCGCCCCCGGGGCGTCGGCCTCCCCGCTGCTCGGGGAGGTCCGCGTCGATGCGGTGATGCCCGCCCCGGACGGTACGAAGCGGCTCTGGATGTTCTACGGAAACCAGTACGTACGGGTCGACGCGTCGGACTCGCGCGAGCGGTTCGGGTGGGAGGTCGGGCCCCAGCCGCTCAGCAACTGGAGCGGAGCCTTCGAAGGTCTGCCGGACTTCAGCGAGAAGATCGACGCGGTGCTGCCGGTCCCGGGGGCCAACGGCGAATACTGGGTCTTCTCGGGTTCGCGGTACATCCGGCTCCGCGTCGAGGACGCGGAGCCGTACAACGACAGCCGGCTCACGGAACCGGGGCCGCTCAGCGACTGGGCGGGCGCCTTCGGGCTCGTGGTCGACTCGCCGACCGTCGTCGACGCGCTGATGCCGGTGCCGGAGGAGGACGTGCCGGAGTTCTGGGTGTTCTCGGGAAGCCGGTACGCCCGGTACGGACTGGACGGTACCGGCCCCGAGGGCAGGTTGGTGAAGGGGTGGCAGCAGCTCGGCGACTGGAGCAGAACCTTCGCGCGGTACCCCGGCTTCCGGGAAAGGATCGACGCGGTCGTCCAGGTGCCGGACGAGCGGAACAATTACTTGGTCTTCTCCGGCGGTTCGTACATCGAGATCGAGATGGCGGGCAAGGAGCGGAACTACGCGGACAAGTTGGTCCATGCCCCCGGGCCGGTGCACGTCTGGAAGTGAGCCCCTCGGCTTCCCGGTCCGTCGAGAGGGAAGCCGGGAGGGCTTCCGCGGCAGGCGCGCGGCCTGCCGCACACGAGTCCCGCTCCCTGCCGTTCCCCTGTCGTGCGCGCACCCGTGGACTCCTGGAACCGGAACTGGTATCAGTTTTGACAGATAGTCAGATTCCGATATTGCGCCGGTTCGCGGGAGGCAGCAGCCATGACCGAGCTTGTCGAACACGGAAAACTGTTCATCGGCGGGGAGTGGGTCGACCCGCTGGGCCGGGACGTCATCGAGGTCGTCTCGCCCCACACCGAGCAGGCCATCGGGCGCGTGCCGCATGCCGCCGAGGCGGACGTGGACCGGGCCGTCACCGCCGCGCGGCGGGCGTTCGACGAGGGGCCGTGGCCGCGGATGTCCCTGGACGAGCGGATCGCGGTGGTGACCCGGATCAAGGACGCGTTCGCCGTCCGGTACGAGGAGATCGCCCGGGTCATCAGCGCGCAGAACGGCACTCCGTACACGTCGAGCGTCATGGTGCAGGCGCTCGCCGCGATGATGGTGTGGGACGCGGCGATCACCGTCGCCCGCACCTTCCCGTACGAGGAGCGGCGGGCCGGGGTGCTCGGGCCGCTGCTGGTGCGCCGGGAACCGGTGGGGGTGGTCGCGGCGGTGGTGCCGTGGAACGTCCCGCAGTTCACCGCCGCCGCCAAGCTCGCGCCCGCGCTGCTGGCCGGCTGCTCGGCGATCCTCAAGGTCTCGCCCGAATCCCCGCTGGACGCCTACCTGCTGGCCGAGATCGCCGCCGGGGCCGGGCTGCCGGAGGGGGTGCTGTCGATCCTGCCGGCCGACCGGGAGGTCAGCGAGTACCTGGTCGGGCACCCGGGCGTCGACAAGGTGTCGTTCACCGGGTCCGTCGCCGCCGGGCGCCGGGTGATGGAGGTCGCCTCCCGCAACCTCACCCGCGTCACGCTGGAACTGGGCGGCAAGTCCGCCGCCGTGATCCTCCCGGACGCCGACCTGGACACCGCCGTCGCCGGCATCGTCCCCTTCGCCTGGATGATCAACGGCCAGGCGTGCGTGGCCCAGACCCGCATCCTCGTGCCGCGTTCCCGTTACGACGAGACGGCCGAGGCGTTCGCCGCGGCGGCGGGCGCGCTGAAGGTCGGCGACCCGCTCGACCCGGCCACGGAGCTCGGGCCCCTCGTCGCCCGGCGCCAGCAGCAGCGCTCGCTCGACTACATCCGGATCGGCCAGGACGAAGGCGCCAAGATCCTCACCGGCGGCGGCCGCCCGGCCTCCCAGGAACGGGGCTGGTACGTCGAACCGACCCTCTTCGGCGACGTCGAAAACTCCATGCGCATCGCCCGCGAGGAGATCTTCGGCCCCGTCATCTGCCTGCTGCCGTACGGCGACGAGGACGAGGCGGTACGGATCGCCAACGACTCCGACTACGGGCTCAGCGGCAGCGTCTGGACCGCCGACACCGAGCACGGCATCGACATCGCCCGCCGGGTCAGGACGGGCACGTACAGCGTGAACACCTTCAGCCTCGACATGCTCGGCCCGTTCGGCGGCTACAAGAACTCCGGCCTGGGCCGGGAGTTCGGCCCCGAGGGCTACGGCGAGTACTTCGAGCACAAGATGATCCACCTGCCCGCCGGGTACGAGGGCGGTGCGTGATGGGGGACCGCTGGACCGTGGAGGTCGACCGGGGAATCTGCATCGGCTCCGGCCTGTGCGTGAACCACGCCCCGACCGGCTTCGCCCTGGACTCCGCCCGCCAGTCCCGCCCCTCGACCCCCGAGACCGACGCCGACGAAGGAGTCCTGGCCGCCGCCGAGGGCTGCCCGGTGGAGGCGATCACGATCACCCTGACCGCCACGGGGGAAACGGTGTTCCCACCGGAGGACTAGATCGCCCGCCCGGCCGACGACGCCACCGGTGCCATCACTGCCAGTGGCCGGACACTGAGCGGTCCATGGACGCCCGGTGCTTCACCATCGACCCGCTGGGCCGGCTCACCGAGGCCGGTACCGCGAAGTCCGCCTGCGACCACCCGGCCGGGCCGGCCCAGGACACGGTTGGCGGTCCGGACGCGCATGGACGGAGCTACGGCTATGACAAGCTCGAAAACCACACCAACCTCCCACCCAACCCCAACAGGCTTTAACGCCGATATGGATGTAAATACTCCCATGATGGCCTTGAATCGTTGCTGATCTGCTCCTCTGTCGGGGGGTGGCTTTATCCAGGTGGCGGTGAAGGGTTGGGTGGGGTAGAGCCGGGTGCATTATTGTCGAGCCCCGGGTTCGGGTCGGATTTCTGCTGTCTGTTGGCCTGGGAGGTGCGGCAAATCGGGCGGCTTGCGGACGGGGGAAATGTGGAAGGCGTTGCGGTTCAGGTCAACAGTTCATTTGACGGCAGGGTGAAGGGGAGATCCCTTCGTCTGATTCGCAGGGCTCGTCGTCGAGGCCGGACCGGTCTGCTCGTGCAGGTGGACTTGCGTGATCCTCCCCGCAGCTGGTCGCCAAAATGGTGCTTGGTTTCCGTCACGGAAGGTGGACGTGAGCTCTGCGGCGTGGACCGGACCAGCATCAGAAAAGTTCACTTCATTCCGCTTTCTCCAGGGCCGCACTTGCTCCAGCTCGATGTTCTTCGGACGCGTGAAAAACGTTCCACAAGAGTCGAGCGGGAGGTTGTACTCGATCAGGGAGACGTGTTGCTGGTGACGTGTGACCCTGTGCAGCCGAACGTCTTCTATCGGCGCAGCCCCGTGGCGGATACCTGGAGTCTGCAGATCATTCGGTATGGGATTGTGGCCGAGGGGGTTCGGGCAATGAGGAGAATTAAGCACCCTCTGCTCGTGCTCGTCCTGCTGGCTGCGGGGATAGTTGCAGTCAGGCAAGGGGCACAGGAAGTTGGCGGAATCTGGGAGGATGTCATTCCGCCTGCCTTTGCCATGGGGATGGCAGGGATTATTGGAAATTATCTCAGGAAACGGCCCGGTCCGACTCGTGGTCTCGGGGAGGAAAGTGATGCCCGGGACGGGTAGAGGTTGACGGGGATCCGATCCGGTGAGTGTGGCGCTCGAAATCAATAATTCACCGGTTTCGCCCCTTGCATGGTTGCGATACTTTTGCCTGATGATCCGGGGCTGTGGCTTTTTGTGGTGATGAGAACCCCTGGGGGATTGGTGTTTTCTTTCTTGGTCGGAGTGGTCGTCCTGGTCTTCGGGTTCTGCCTGTCGGGGAATTTTTGGAATCTGGCGACTCGGATATTCGATTACTACTCCTGCCGTGTTGAGATGGGGACTGCCACGGTCGGAACTTTCCGGCTGATCGGAGGTGGGGCGGTTCTTGTCGGGCTCTTCTGGATTGCGACCGCCCTGTCCGAGGCGCTTTGAAGAGCCATCTCGATCGGCTGGGCGGGGTGTTCGTCGAGAATTGGCGTATCCGGGAAAGGGGATGAAGTGAAGAATCAGCCGCTCAAGGTGATCCACTTCGGCGATGAAGAGAAAATCCCCTGGCGTGTTCGCTCGTCCCTCAATCGCGCGGCTCGGCGTGGGAGGACCGGGATAATTTTTCATGCGGCAATGCGTGACTCATTTCGTAGCATGACTTTTAAATGGTCCATCGTTCTGATCGAGAGCGGAGGAGTTGAACTCTGTCGCAAAGATGGGACAACGCTTAAGCGGCCCAAATTCGTTGATCTCTCTCCGGGGTGCATACCCTGTCCTTTCGTGTGATCCGCGCCCGGAGGAGTCGAGAGACGTTCTTCGAGAAAGAGATATCCCTGCGCGAAGGGGATGTCCTCGTGGCGCTGTGCGAGCCGATTCAGCCGAACGTCTTCTACCGCAGGAGCCCGGAAGAAGATATTTGGCGGCTTCGCAAGATCGCGTCCCGGCACGGTGGGGGGCGCGAGGCGGCACGGAGCGGTAGGAGGCCCTCTCCGGGGCCACGGCGAGCCGCGGATCCGGCCGGTTGAAAAGAGCTCTGCGTCTTGCGCCGGAGCCCGTCGGGCGGGTACGAACGCGGCGGGGGTGCCGGCCGGTGTCCCCGTCACTTCCGACGATTGCCGACCGCTCATGACCGAACCGTCCGCCTCCGCCGCCCCCCATCTGCGCCGTCTGCTCGATCTGCTGGCCGACGACGCCCCCGCCGAGGCGCTGGGGGCCGTCTCCTCGCAGGCGCGGGCGGACGGGGTGGCGCCGGGGGATCTGGCCGAGGTGGAGCGGGCCACCGCCACGGCGCTGCGGATCAGGGGCGTCCTGCGGCAGCACCGGCGCCGCGAGCTCCAGCTCACCGCGCTCTTCGACACCGCGGGCGACCTCGCCGCCTCCCGCGACCTGGACGCGGTGCTGAAGGCGATCGTCCGCCGGGCCAGGATGCTGCTCGGCACGGACACCGCGTACCTCACGCTCCCCGACGAGGAGGCGGGGGACACCTACATGCGGGTCACCGACGGGTCGGTGTCGATGGTCTTCCAACGGCTGCGGCTGGAGCTCGGGCACGGGCTCGGCGGCCTGGTGGCGCAGACCGCGCGACCGTACGCGACCCCCGACTACCGCACCGACGACCGCTTCCACCACACCCCCAACATCAACGCCGGGGTACTGGACGAGGGGCTCGTCGCCATCCTGGGCGTCCCGCTGCTGCTCGGCTCCAGCCGGGGCGGTACGGGAAAGGTCATCGGCGTCCTCTTCGCCGCCGACCGCGCCGCCCGGGTCTTCAGCCCCGACGAGGTCGCCCTGCTCTGTTCGCTGGCCGCCCACGCGGCGATCGCCATCGACACCGCCCGCGCGCTCGCCGACACCCGGTCCGCGCTGGACGAACTGGCCGTCACCAACGCGGAGTTGGCCGAGGCCAACGCGGCGGTGCGGGAGCACTCGGCGGCCATGCGGCGGGCCGAGGAGTCCCACGACCGGCTGACCGACCTGGTGCTGCGCGGCCGGGACGTCAAGGACGTCGCCGCGGCGGTCGCGGGGCTGCTGGACTCCCCGCTGGCCATCCACGACCCGGCCGGGCGCCCCCTGGCGGCCGTCCGGCCCGACGGCACCGACTTCACCCCCGATGCCATGGACGCCGGCTGGCCTGCCGAGACCGTCGAGGAGTCCCGCACCGGCGCCCGGGCCGTGCACCGCGACGGCCGGTGGATCTGCGCGGTCCTGGCCGGGCCGGAACTCCTCGCCGGACTGGTCCTGCACCGGGACGGCCGGCTCGACGACTCCGACCGGCGGCTCTACGAACGGGCCGCCGTGGTCACCGGACTGCTCCTGCTGCTGCGGCGCACCGTCGCCGAGACCGAGAACCGCGTCCGCGGCGAACTGATCACCGACCTGCTGACGGGCGCCGACCGCGACCCGGACGGCCTCGCCGAACGCGGCCGGCGGCTGGGCGTCGACCTCGACCGCCCGCATCTGCTGCTGGTGGCCGAGGTCGCCGAGGGCGGTGCCCGGGAGCGGCTGGCCCCCGCCGCGGTGCGCTACCTGTTCGGCGGCGACGTCCACGGCGTGTCCGCGGAGCACGCCGGCAGCGTGGTGTTGCTGACGGCGGCCGACGGCCCGGGGGCGACGGCCGACGCGACGGCGGCCGGTGACGCGGCCCGCGCCGCGGCGGAGCGGCTCGGGCAACTGGCCCAGACCCCGGTCACCGTCGCCGCCGCGGGTCCGGCCGGCGGGGTCCGGGAACTGGTCCGCGCCCACCAGGAGGCCGCCCGCTGCCTGAATGCCATGCGAGTGCTGGGGCGCACGGGAGAGGGGGCCTGCGTCGAGGAACTCGGCTTCCTGGGCGTGGTACTGGGCAACGCGCAGGACGTCGACGGCTTCGTCTCGGCCACGCTGGGGCCGCTGCTGGAGTACGACGAACGGCGCGGCACCCAACTGGTGCGCACCCTCGGCGCCTACTTCGGCTCCGGCGGCAGCCTCGTCCGCGCCAAGGACGAACTCCACGTGCACGTCAACACGGTCGTGCAGCGGCTGGACCGGGTGCAGGCGTTGCTGGGAGCGGACTGGAACGAGCCGGGCCGGGCGCTGGAGCTTCAACTCGCCCTGCGGCTGCATCTTCTGACGAGCAGCCAGAAACGCTGACGAGGAACCGGGAGCGGTGACGAGCGGTCGGAAACGCTGACGAGGGGCCGGGAGCGGTGACGGACGGTCGGAAACGCTGACGAGTGGCCCCGGGGCGGTGACCGGGAATTTCGGAAGGAGCCCCGGGGCCGTCGCGGGACACGCCCAGGCACCGGGGCGCATCCCGGTTCCGAGGTGCTCCCCGATGCCAGGGCGCTCCCCGGTGTCAGGGGGCCTCCGGCGGCCGGGTCACGTCGATCAGCCGGCACACCGTCTCGATGTCGATCTTCACCTGGGCGATCGACGCCCGCCCCGACAGCCAGGTGATCAGCGCCGAGTGCCAGGTGTGCTCGATGACCCGGACCGCGGAGAGCTGCTCCGGCGTCGGGTGCTCCAGCCCCATCGCGTCCAGGATGATCGTCGTCGTGATCCGCGAGACGGTGTCCACCTCCGGGCTGACGCTGCGGTCCGCGAAGGTCAGCGCCCGTACCATCGCGTCCGCCAGGTGCGGCTCGCGCTGGAGCGCGCGGAACGCCCGCATCAGGGTGTCGGCGACCCGCTGGGCCGCGTCGTCCCCGGCCGGGGGATGCTTGTGCAGCGTCGCGTGCATGTGCTGGAGCTGGTCCTGCATGGTGGCGACCAGCAGGTGGATCTTGGAGGGGAAGTAGCGGTACAGGGTGCCCAGCGCGACCCCCGCGGCCTCCGCGACCTCGCGCATCTGCACCGCCTCGAAACCGCCCCGCCCGGCGAGCCGGGCGCTGGCGTGCAGGATGCGGCGGCGGCGGGCCTCCTGCCGTTCGGTCAGGGGCGGCAACGCCGGTCTGGCTTCCGCGGTCATGTGTCCCCCATCCATGGCTGCTGTCCGCGATCGGAGGGAGGCGCTCGGTCTCCCGGCGGCGACAGCATGCCAGGGGGCCCGGTGGTGGCGCGAATCACCTGATCCGGCCGTTGCACCGACGCTACCTGCCGGTAGATTCGTAGCTCATTGAACGATCCAGACTGAAACTTGTTCTAGATTAGCGTGAGCGGTTACGCTCCGGCGGAAACGCAGCGAGAAGGGGGCCGAGTGTGACCGCTGAGGCCATAGAGTCGGGCCCCCGGACGGGCCCGAACACGTCCGGCACCGCCGACGACCGCCCATTGCGCATCGCACTCCTCACCTACAAGGGCAACCCCTTCTGCGGCGGCCAGGGCGTCTACGTCCGCCACCTCGCCCGCGAACTCGCCCGGCTCGGCCACAGTGTCGAGGTGATCGGTGCCCAGCCCTACCCGGTGCTCGACGAGGGCGTCCCGCTCACCGAGCTGCCGAGCCTGGACCTCTACCGCCAGCCGGACCCGTTCCGCACCCCGAAGCGCGACGAGTACCGGGACTGGATCGACCTCGCCGAGGTCGCCACCATGTGGACCGGCGGCTTCCCGGAACCGCTCACCTTCAGCCTGCGCGCCCGGCGCCATCTCGCCGCCCGCCGCGGCGAGTTCGACGTCATCCACGACAACCAGACCCTCGGCTACGGCCTGCTCGTCGACCTCGGTGCCCCGCTCGTCACCACGATCCACCACCCCATCACCGTCGACCGGCAGCTGGAACTGGACGCCGCCGAGAACCGGCGCCGCCGCGCCTCCGTGCGCCGCTGGTACGGCTTCACCCGCATGCAGAAGCGGGTCGCGCGCCGCCTGCCCTCCGTGCTCACCGTCTCCGGCTCCTCCCGGCAGGAGATCGTCGACCACCTCGGGGTGCGCCCGGACCGCATCCACGTCGTCCACATCGGCGCCGACACCGACCTGTGGTCCCCCGACCCGTCGATCACCGAGATACCCGGCCGGATCGTCACCACCTCCAGCGCCGACGTCCCGCTGAAGGGCCTCGTCCACCTCGTCGACGCCCTCGCCAAGCTCCGTACCGACAACCCGCGGGCGCACCTCGTGGTCGTCGGCAAGCGGGCCGAGGACGGACCCGTCGCGCAGGCCATCGAACGGCACGGCCTCCAGGACGCCGTCGAGTTCGTCAAGGGCATCAGCGACGCCGAACTCGTCGACCTGGTGCGCGGCGCCCAGATCGCCTGCGTCCCCTCGCTGTACGAGGGCTTCTCCCTGCCCGCCGCCGAGGCCATGGCCACCGGCACGCCCCTGGTCGCCACCACCGGCGGCGCGATCCCCGAGGTCGCCGGACCCGACGGCGAGACCTGTCTGGCCGTGCCGCCCGCCGACCCCGGTGCCCTGGCCGACGCGCTCGGCCGGCTGCTCGCCGACCCGGAACTGCGGGCCCGGCTCGGCGCCGCGGGCCGCGAGCGGGTGCTGTCCCGGTTCACCTGGAAGCAGGCCGCCATCGGCACCGCGGCCCTCTACCGCGAGGCGATCGCCGCCCGGTCCGGCGCCGGCCGCCGGCGCTGACCCGGCCGCCCGGCCCCGCACCCGACCCGGCGCCCCGCACCCGCCCCCGCCCTCGACTTCCCGCCCCCGCACCCGACTCCGCCCCGATCCCCTCCGACCGCGAAAGCAGGCACTCGTGCTGACCGTGGACTTCACCCGCTTCCCGCTCGCCGCCGGCGACCGAGTGCTCGACCTGGGCTGCGGCGCCGGACGCCACGCCTTCGAGTGCTACCGGCGCGGCGCCCAGGTCGTGGCCCTCGACCGGAACGGCGAGGAGATCCGCGAGGTCGCCAAGTGGTTCGCCGCGATGAAGGAGGCAGGCGAGGCCCCCGAGGGCGCCACCGCCACCGCGATGGAGGGCGACGCGCTCAACCTGCCGTTCCCCGACGAGTCCTTCGACGTCGTGATCATCTCCGAGGTCATGGAGCACATCCCCGACGACAAGGGCGTGCTCGCCGAGATGGTCCGGGTGCTCAGGCCCGGCGGCCGGATCGCGGTCACCGTGCCGCGCTACGGCCCCGAGAAGGTCTGCTGGACGCTCTCCGACGCGTACCACGAGGTCGAGGGCGGCCACATCCGCATCTACAAGGCCGACGAACTGCTCGCCAAGATGCGCGGCGCCGGCCTCAAGCCGTACGGCACCCACCACGCCCACGCTCTGCACTCGCCCTACTGGTGGCTCAAGTGCGCCTTCGGCGTGGACAACGACAAGGCCCTGCCGGTCCGCGCGTACCACAAGCTGCTGGTCTGGGACATCATGAAGAAGCCGATGGCGACCCGGGTCGCCGAGCAGCTCCTCAACCCGGTCGTCGGCAAGAGCTTCGTGGCGTACGCGACCAAGCCGCACCTGCCCGTGGCCGCCACGGCCGAGGACCTCACCAGGGCCGAGGCGTGAGCGTTCCCGAACAGACCGAACACCTCGTGCTGCCCGGCGTCCTCACCGCCGAGCAGGCCGCCGAGACCGTCGCCGCCGTCCTCGCCGTCCAGCGCGAGGACGGCGCGCTGCCCTGGTTCCGGGGCCACCACCTCGACCCGTGGGACCACACCGAGGCCGCCATGGCCCTCGACGCCGCGGGCGAGCACGAGGCCGCGGCACGCGCGTACGAGTGGCTGGCCCGACACCAGAACGGGGACGGCTCCTGGTACGCCGCCTACCACGACGGGGACGCCGGGCAGCCGACCGACCGGGCCCTGGAGACCAACTTCTGCGCGTACGTGGCCGTCGGCGTCTGGCACCACTACCTCGCCACCGGGGACGACGCCTTCGTCGACCGGATGTGGCCGACCGTCTACGCCGCCATCGAGTTCGTCCTGCGGCTCCAGCTGCCCGGCGGCCAGATCGGCTGGAAGCGCGAGGCCGACGGCACCCCCGTCCACGACGCGCTGCTGACCGGCTGCTCCTCCATCCACCACGCGCTGCGCTGCGCGCTGGCCATCGCCGAACGGCGCGAGGAACCGCAGCCCGACTGGGAGCTGGCCGCCGGGGCACTGGCCCACGCGATCCGCAACCACCCGGAACGCTTCCTGGACAAGAGCCGCTACTCGATGGACTGGTACTACCCGGTCCTCGGCGGCGCGCTCACCGGAAAGGCCGCCAAGGACCGCATCGAGGAGGGCTGGGACCGCTTCGTCGTCCCCGGCCTCGGGGTGCGCTGCGTGCTCCCCAACCCGTGGGTCACCGGCGGCGAGAGCGCCGAACTCGCCCTGGCGCTCTGGGTGATGGGCGAGTCCGACCGGGCCCTGGAGATCCTCCAGTCCATCCAGCACCTGCGCGCCGAGGGCGGCATGTACTGGACGGGGTACGTCTTCGAGGGCAACCGGGCGATATGGCCCCAGGAACTCACCACCTGGACCGCCGGTTCGCTGCTGCTCGCGGTGGCCGCGCTCGGCGGCGACGAGGCGACCACCGCGGTGTTCGGCGGCGAGCACCTGCCGCGCGGACTGGACCCCGACTGCTGCTGACCGGAGCGGCCCCGGACCCCGTCGCGGGCGGGGCGGGCCCGGCCACCCGGACAGCGTTTCCCGGGTGGCAGGCCACGCCTGGCCGGACAAACCTTACGGAGAGTGCAGAATCCAGCCACTCTCCGTAGGAATTTCCGAGGTGTCCGGCCAGGAGGCCCACTGTGCCCAGTTCCGCCATGCGCGACCCTGCCGTGCCCAGTTCCGCCATGACCGGCCCCGCCACGACCCGTCCGGCCGCGCCCCGTTCCGTACCGCTGTGCCGGACGCGTCCCGTACCGCTGTGCCGGACGCTCGTTGCGCTGCTGCTGGCCTGTGCCGTGCTCGTGGGCGCCACCGGGTGCGGCGGCGACGGCGGCAGTGCGAGCGCCACGGCCTCCCCGAGCGGGACCTCCTCGGCCCAGGCGCAGAAGTTCGCCAAGACGCGCTTCGTCACCAACGCGGGGCTCGCGGCCGGGGCCACGTACCAGTGGATCGTCAAGCCGTACCGGGCGGGCAAGTTCAAGAAGGGCGCGGAGGGGCGGACCTTCGCACTGGTCAAGGCCGGGCTCGCGGGCGCCTTCACCTACAACCGGCTGAAGGCGGCGGCGGTCAACGCCAAGGGCGACCCGCTGCTGTCGAAGGCGGTCGCACCCCTGACCGCGGGCATCGAGTCCCTCAAGGACCTGGGCGCCAAGCTCCGCAAGGGCGAGGCGGGCGAGGGCGACATCGGGATCTTCGAGAGCGTGATCAACGGCGTCAAGGACGCGGGCGCGAGCGCGGGCGCCGAGGTGAAGGACAAGGTGCCCAGCACCGCTCAACTAGGCGGATGAGCAGGCCGTTTCATGCCGATTTACGGACGGGCGTGCGAATAAAAACCATGGGGCTCCGGTCCCTGGCCGCATTAGGGTCGCCGCATGAGTTCACTTCCGCTTTCGCATGACGACTACTGCGCCGAGATCATCGCCCGCACCGACGCGTTCCGGGACTCGCTCCGGGGCGCGGACCTCGACGCGACCGTCCCGACCTGCCCCGACTGGACCCTGCGCGACCTCGCCGTGCACGTCGGCGGAGCCCACCGCTGGGTGGGCGAGATCCTGCGCACCCGGGCCACCGAGGAGGTCACGGAGAAGCAGGTGCCGCGGTTCGAGCCGAAGAGCGACGACCCCGACGTGCTGGACGCCTGGCTCGCGGAAGGCGCGGCGGAGACCGTCCGGGCGTTGCGGGAGGCCGGGCCGGACCAGGAGGTGTGGACCTGGGGATGGGAACGGAGCACCGGATTCTGGGCGCGCCGGATGGCGCACGAGACGATCGTCCACCACGCCGACGCCGCGCTCACCGCGAAGACCGGCTACGAGGTGCCGCCGGCGCTGGCCGCGGACACCATCGAGGAGTGGCTGGAGATCGTCGCCTTCGTCCGTTCCATGGGCGACCCGGAGGCTGCCGAGCTGACCGGGGCCGGGCGCTCCATCCATCTGCACGCCACGGACGTCCCGGACGCCGAGTGGCTGATCGAGTTCGGCGAGGACGGCTTCACCTGGCGGCGCGCCCACGAGAAGGCGACCGTGGCGCTGCGGGGCACGCTCACCGACGTCATGCTGGTCTTCAACCGCCGCCTCGGGCCGGACAGCGACCGGGTCGAGGTGCTGGGCGACGCGGAGCTGCTGGACTTCTGGCTGGAGCGCGCCGCGTTCGGCTGAGCCCGGCCCGGGGTTCCGGGCGGCACCGGCCGGGGGTTCCGGGCGGGCCCGTTGTGCGGGCGGGGCGGGGCTGAGCGAAGCTGGAGGTGGGACGGCCCGCCCGCGCGGGGCAGGACGCCGGAACCGGGTGCGCCCGGGGTCGGGAGCCGGAGCCCGCGCGGCGCACGACGCCGGTCCCGGCCCGCTCCGGGGCGGGACGGGCGGTGCGGGTCCCGGACAGGAGCGGTGAACCCATGACGGCCACAACCGTGCGAGGCATCGACCACATCGGGGTCACGGTCCCCGATGTGGAGACCGCGACCCTCTTCCTCGTCAGGGCGCTCGGCGCCGAGGTGCTCTACGACACCCTGCGCCGCCATGACGGCCCGAAGGGCGGGCCGGAGGTCGAGCGGCGGCTCGGGGTCCCGGCGGGCACCCTGCAACTGGCGGTCAGAATGCTGGCCCTGCCCTGCGACGGCCCGTGCATCGAGCTGTTCGAGTTCCAGGGGCCCCGCCGCGAACCCCCGGTGCTGCCCTGCGACTTCGGCTGGCAGCACCTGGCGCTGTACGCCGACGACCTGGACGCGGCCGTACGGGACTGCGTGGCCGCGGGGGCCGTGCTGCTCGCCGAGCCACAGCCGCTGCCGGGCCCCGAGGCGGGGGAGCGCAACCGGTTCGCGTACCTGCGCACCCCGTGGGGCAGCACCCTGGAACTCCTGACGTACCCGGACCCGCAGCCCTGGGAGCGCACCGCGACCCGGCGGCGGGTGCGCCCCGCCCCCGTCAGCACCAGGACCGGGACCGGGACCGGCACTTGGCCGACCGACCCGGCCAGGCCCGACCCCGACTGACGGCCCGACCCGGCTCGACCAGGCCCTGCCCGACCGGCCCGCGCCCGATCGCCGCCGCCCTGGCCCCGTACACCCGTCCCCGTACCCCCGACCGGTCAGGACGGGAAGTCGAAGTCCCAGTCGAACTCCCACCGGCACAGGGCGCCCTCCGGGCCCACCGACAGCGCGGACTGGGCATCCGGAGTGACCGCCACGGCGGAGACCTGGCCGATGTGCCCGGGGAACGGGGTGGTGCGCAGGCAGCTCCCGTCGCCGAGGTCCCACCAGCGCATGGTGCCGTCCCAGCTCGCGGTGAGGCCGTGACGCCCGTCGGGAGTGACGGACACCGAGGCGATCGCCCCGGTGTGCCCGGTGAGGACCCGCAGGCATTCGCCGGTGCGCGCGTCGAACCAGCGCGCGTCGGCCGCCCAGCCGCCGAGGAACGCCCGGCGCCCGTCCGGGGTGAGGGCGACCTCGCTGACGGGCTCCTCGGCCCCGGTCATGACCCGCAGACACCTGCCGGTCCCGAGGTCCCACAGCCGGGCCGTGCGGTCCCACGAGCCGGAGAGGCCGAAGCGGCCGTCCGGGGTGAGGTCGACGGCGTCCGTCGTCGAGGTGTGCCCGCTCAGGGTGTGCAGGGACCGGCCGGTGGCCGTGTCCCAGAGGCGTACGGTGCCGTCCAGGTGCCCGACGAGGAGACGACGGCCGTCGGGGGTGACGGCGACGGCTTCGGCCGAGCCGTTCCCGTCGGGCAGGACGCGTCCCGCGGCACCGGTGGTGAGGTCCCAGGTCTGTACGGAGCCCTGCCCGCTCGCCGCGGCGCCGAACCGTCCGTCCGGCGTCATGGCCACGGCCTGCACCCGGTAGAGGTTGGGGCGGCCGAAGGGCAGGGAGGTGAACTCCGGGCCTTCGGGACCCGCCCCGGTGAACGCGTACAGGCACTTCCCCGTGGTGAGGTCCCAGAGGCGTACCCGGTTGTCCCACCCGCCCGTCAGGGCGCGTCGGCCGTCCCCGGTGAGGGCGACGTCGCTGAGGCGCCCGTTCTCCTTGCCGCCGACGACCTCGGCCTGCCGTACGTCGCGCAGACCGGTCCGGGTGCCGGACGGACCGATCCTGCGCCACAGCCCGACGACCTCCGAATGGCGGGCGAAACCGGGAATCGCCCCGGCCGAGCGCAGGGCGGCCGCCGCGCCTGCCACGTCGCCCGACCCGGCCAGCCGCCGGGACCGCTCCAGATGCTCCCGGAACGACGCCGTCCGCGCGCCCAGCTCCTCCGCGCTCCCAGGAGGGCTGTAGCTCCACGGCGCCGGGTCGCCGGCTTCGAGCCGGAACCGTTCGATGCCGCCGGTGTACGAGACGACGGCATCGTGCGGCCCGGCGAACGCCACCACCTCGATGCCCTGGTCGGTGACGGTGAACGTACGCAGACAACGGCCGTCCGTGAGGTCCCACCAGCACATCGTGCCGTCGGCGGAACCCGTCAGCGCGTGGCGTCCGTCGGGGCCGACGGCCACGGACTGCACGGAGTCGAAGTGGCCTTCCAGGACCCGCACGCAGCGCCCCGCGGTGAGGTCCCAGACCCGTGCGGTGCCCTCCGCCCCGCCGGACAGGCCCAGCAGCCCGTCCGGGGACACACCGACCGACCAGATCCACTCGTGGCCCGTCAGCGTGTGCGAGCAGCGCCCCGTCGCGAGGTCCCAGCAGCGCACCGTGCCGTCGGAGCCGCCGGACAGCGCCCGGCGTCCGTCCGGGGTCACCGCCACCGACCAGATCTCGCCGGTGTGGCCGGTCAGGACGCGTCGGCACCGCCCGCGCGGCAGGTCCCACCACCGCAGCGTCCGGTCCCGGGACCCGGTCAGGGCGTGCCGGCCGTCCGGGGTGAGCACCAGCGTCGTGACCTGTTCCGGGTGGCCCTTCAGGACGCTCCGTCGCTTTCCCTTCGTCAGGTCCCACCAGGACGGTTCGTTCCCCAGGGGCCCGTCGTACACGAGGGCTGCGCCCGCGTCCGGGGTCAGCGCGACGCACAGGATCTGACCCGCCGAGGAGTCGATCGTGCCGATCCGGGTGCCGGTGTCCAGGTCCCACCGGAACACCTCGTTCCGCGAACCGCCGGACAGGGCGTACCGGCCGTCCGGGGTCACCGAGAGCGAGCGGGCCGCGGCGCTGTGCCCGGGGAGCGTGCGGCCGGGCGCGGAACGCTCGGCCGCCCGGGTCGCGGCGCGCAGCGAGGCATCGGTCCCGGGATCGGCCGGGCCCGACCGCCCGGCCCCGCGCAGCGCTTCGAGTGCCGCCTGCGCGTCGCCCCGTTCCAGGTGGGCGAGGCCCAGCAGGTGGAGGGGGCGGGAGTCGCCGGGGTGCGCCGAGCGCACCGACTCCAGGTCCCGGACGAGGGCGGTGTCGGTGATCTCCCCGGCCCGCCACCGCGTCAGCCCCCGGTTGAAGACGGCGCCGGGGTGCCTGGGGTCGGCCTCCAGGGCCTTCTGCCAGCACCGGTCGGCGGCTTCCGCCTCGCCGAGGTCGTGCAGCGACAACGCCCTGTTGTTCCAGCCGTCGGCCAGATGCGACACCGTCGGCGCGGCGGACCTCGGATAGGGGCGGCCGGTCCGTGCCTCGTGGACGCGGACCAGCCGGGCGGCGACGGCGTCCATGTCCGGCGGGCGGGAGTCCGGATCGTCGGACAGGCACGCGTCCAGCAACTCGGCCACCTCGTGCGGGATCGGTGGACGACCGGGTACGGCGGTCTCACCGGGTACGGCGGTCTCCCGGACGACGGCCCGCAGAGCCTCACCGGCCACCGGACCAGCCATCCAGACCACCTGGCCGAGGAACAGCTCCAGCACGGACGCCGCCCACGACCACATGTCGCTGCGCCGGCCGACCCGGGAACCCGCCATCTGCTCGGGGGAGGCGTACGCCGGGGTCATCCCGGTCCGGGTGACCAGGATCGACGCGTCCCCGCCCGGCGCGGTGGGTGGCACCGCACCGGCCGGGACCGTCCCGGCCCCGACCCGCGCCAGTCCGAAGTCGGTGAGCATCGCGCGCCCGTCGACGCCCAGCAGCATGTTCGCGGGCTTGACGTCCTGGTGCACCACACCGGCCCGGTGCGCGGCGCGCAGGCCCCAGGCCGTCTGGATGCCGATGTCGAGGATCTGTTCCACCGTCGTGATCCGGCCCCCGCGCAGCTCGTCGGCGACACTGCCACCCCCGGCGAACTCGGAGAAGATCCGCGGCACCCCCGCCACCACGCGCACGTAGTGGCAGGCACAGATGTACGGGTTCGGCTCCAGGCCCACCCAGACCCGGGCCTCTTCGAGGAACGCCTCGGGGCCCTGCTCGCCCGCCCACAGCTCGGGCCGGGGGCTCTTCACCGCCATGTCGTGCTGCCAGCCGAGATGCCGCACCCGGTGGACTTCGCCCATGCCACCGGCGCCCAGCAGGGCATCCACCCGGTAGAGCCCGGCCACGGTCGAACCGGGGGCCCAGCGCGCCGCCGGGTCCGCGACGGAGGGCGCGGGAGCCGGCGGCCCGGGGGGAAGCACCGCGCCCGGGCCCGTGTCCCCAGGGGCAGCTCTCTCCGCGGCCGGGGATGTTGGGGCCGGTGGTTCGTCGGCCGGGGATGTGGGGGCCGGGGCGTTCTGCCGGAACAGGGAGCGCCAAAAACGCTGCATGACCCTACGACCACTCCTCGAACCGGCCCCGGAACGGGGGAAGTCACCGGCCCCCGTCCGGCCGGTGGTTCACCGGCCACCACCGTGGCACGCCCGGCTGCCCGAGGTCCATCGCCCGGATGATGCCGGAGCACACGGACCCCGCTGCCCGGCCCGGCCCGGTTCGGCCAGGTTCAGCCCGGTTCAGCCCGGTTCGGTTCGAACGGGAGGCCCTACTCGTCGAGTTCCGCGAGCAGCCGCGCTTCCTCCCGCGCATCGAAGTCCTTGCGCGCGTGCGATGGCCGGCATGTTCGCCGAGGCCCACGCCGGCAGTACATCGACGGGAGGCCGGAGGGTCGTGCCCAGCGGTGTGATCCGGTGCCTGACCGCCACCGGGCGGGTGGAGAGGACCTTGCGCTCGATCACGCCGTTGCGTTCGAGCCGCCGGAGCCGAGCCGCCGGAGCGTGGCGGTCAGCGACTTCTGCGTGATCCGGGGCACGGCCCGACGCAACTCGTTGAAGCGACAGGGGCGTTCGCAGAGCTCGCCCAGGCCGCTGAGCGACCACTTGCCGAGACCGAGTCAAGAGGCGGTCGCCCGGGCCCGCCGGGCCCGGACTGTCGGCCCCGGCGTCAGACCAGGAGCGCGGCGTGCTCCCGGGCGGACGCGGCGGCCCGCTCCAGCGACTGCCGCGCCGACTCCTCGGCCAGCGGCACCAGTTCGTTCATGGCGGGGTTGACGGCGGCCAGCGTCAGCTCGCGCGTGATCACCTCGACCGGCAGGCCGAGCACCTCGCCCAGCACCTTCTGCAGGTAGTTGGTGTCGAAATCGAAGCCGGCCCGCGGCGTGCCGGGCTGGTAGGAGCCGCCGCGCGAGGAAGCGATCACGACCCGCTTGCCGGACAGCGACACACCTTCGCCCAAGGTCCGCCCCACCAGGATGATCTGGTCCAGCCAGGCCTTCAGGGTGGACGGGATCGTGAAGTTGTACATGGGGGCGCCGATGAGGACGACATCGGCCTTCTCGAATTCGGCGATGAGCTCCTCGCGCAGGGCGGGGACGGCCTCGGCGGTGACGGTGGCGGCGTCCAGGTGCGGTACGGGAGTGGCGGCCAGGTCCCGGTAGATGACGCTGCCCTGTGGGTGCGCCTCCTCCCAGGTCTTGCGGAAGGCGGCGGTGACCTGACGGGAGCCGGAACCCTCCGGCGGGAACAGGGACGAGTCGATGTGCAGCAGAACGGCCATGGAAAACACTCCTCGGAAATGGGCGCGCGGGGGGCGCGGGCGCGCCGGACCGGCGCAGCCCGACACCGCACGGCGGTTTCATCAGCTACTTACAAAGAAAGAGTAGCTTACTTTTCATAAGTACCAGGAGGGTGGGCGATACCATGGCCGCATGGCGATGGGGCAGCATGATGCGGGGCAGTGCGCGGGTGTGGGCGGCGCGATGGAAAGCGTCTTCGTCCTTCTGGGCAAGCGCTGGAACGGCGTCATCCTCGCCAGCCTGATGAGCGGTCCCGGCCGCTTCGCCGAACTGTGCCGAGCGGTGAGTGGGATCAGCGAGCGCATGCTCTCCGACCGCCTCGCCGAACTCGGCGAGGCGGGCCTCGTGAGCCGCGAGGTGGACGCCGGTCCACCGCTGCGCGTCACCTACCGGCTCACTCCCGCCGGTGAGGCCCTGCGGCCCGCCCTGGAGGAGCTGGGCAGCTGGGCCGAGCGGTTCCTCGGAGCCCCCGAGGGAGGGGGCTGCTCCGCCGCACGGCAGCCGGAAGCCGCGGACCCCCGGGGCGCGTGACCCCCGGAGCACATGCCCCCCGGAGGACCTTCGGCCCCGTTCCCCGCGTGCCCGGGGCCGGGTCCGGGTCCGGGGTCGCGACCGGGTCCGCGCCCGTGCCCGGCTGCCGGGCGCCCTATCCGTTGAGTTCGGCGAGCACCCGCAGGGTGTGCGGGTCCGGCGCCGTCACCAGCAGGTCCGTGACCGGTCCCGCGCGCCACGACTCCAGCCGCTCCGCGATCCGTTCGCGGGGGCCGACGAGCGAGATCTCGTCCGCGAACGCGTCGGGCACGGCCAGTACCGCTTCCTCCTTGCGGCCTTCGAGGAACAGCCGCTGAATGTGCCGGGCCTCCGCCCCGTACCCCATCCGTGCCATCAGGTCGGCGTGGAAGTTGCGGGCCGCGTGCCCCATCCCCCCGATGTAGAAACCGAGCATCGCCTTCACAGGCAGCAGCCCCTCCGCCACGTCGTCGCATACCCGGGCGCGGACCAGCGGCGCGATCATGAAGCCGTCGGGGAGATCGGTGAGCGAGGCGGCGTACACGTCGGTGCGCAGCGGCGACCAGTGCAGCGGCAGCCAGCCGTCGGCGATCCGGGTCGTCTGTGCGATGTTCCTCGGCCCCTCCGCCCCGAGCAGCACGGGCAGCCGCGGCCGCAGCGGGTGGGTGATCGGCTTCAGCGGCTTGCCCAGCCCGGTGGCGTCCGGACCGGTGTACGGGTGGGAGTGGAACCGCCCGGCCAGCTCCACGGGCGCCTCGCGGCGGAGCACCTGGCGGACGACGTCGACGTACTCACGGGTCGCGGTCAGCGGGCTCGCGGGGAACGGCCGCCCGTACCAGCCCTCCACCACCTGCGGGCCGGACAGTCCGAGGCCGAGCATCATCCGGCCGCCGGAGAGGTGGTCGAGCGTGAGGGCGTGCATGGCGGTCGCGGTGGGGGTGCGCGCCGCCATCTGCGCGACGCTGGTGCCCAGTCGGATGCGGGAGGTGTGCGCGGCGATCCAGGTCAGCGGGGTGAACGCGTCCGAGCCCCACGCCTCCGCCGTCCACACCGACGCGTACCCCAACTGCTCGGCGGTCCTGGCCAGTTCGAGATGGGCGGGGTCGGGGCCCCGGCCCCAGTAGCCGAGCGCGAGTCCGAGCCGCATCCGACACCTCCCAGCTCCCAGCATTTCTGACGCTACGTCAGATCGATGCGCACGGACGGAGGGTACGACAGTGGCCCCCCGCCCGGAAGGGGCGGAGGGCCACTGTCGTGACTGCGGGTGGTGCGCCGGGCTCAGCCGCGCTGGATGCCCGTGGTGTCCTGGAGCACGCCGCGACGGCCGTCCTGGGTCTGCGCGACCAGGGTCTGACCGCGCTGCTCGACCGCGAGGTACCAGGTGCCGGGCGCCAGTTCGGCGATCGGCGACGGCGAACCGTCCTCGCCGTACAGCGGACGGGCCACCGGCACCGCGAACCAGAACGGGGTGAAGTCACCGGCCGGCGCACCCGCCCCCGTGGCCTGCGGCTGGGCGTTCTGCGCGTCGGGCTGACCGGCCGCCTGCGGCTGACCGCCGAAGGAGGGCTGGCCGCCGTACGACGGCTGCGGCTGGGCGCCGCCCGGGTAGCCGTAGCCCTGGCCGGGCTGGCCCTGGCCGTACGGGGACTGCACCGCCTGCGGGCGCGGGGCGCCCATCAGCGGGGCCTTGAGCGCGGGGACCAGCGGGGTGGCGACCGCGCCGCCCGCGAGCGCGATGGTCGCGAGCAGGCCGAGGATCATGCCGGCGCCCGCGTCGCTGCCGTCGATGATGGTCCAGAAGGCCGTCCACAGCGAGAAGACGGTGAACGCGGCACCGAACTGGCCGAGGTCGAAGCCGACGACCTTGCGGGCCGGCATGGAACGGCCCACGATTACCAGCACCGCACCGATGATGCCCGCGATGAAGAGGCTCATGAGGAGCCCGAGCGAGTCCCAGGCGTTCGGGGCGTTGTAGCCGGAGCAGTTGACGCCCGTGGGGCAGTCGTAGCTGAAGAGGTCGAGGAAAGAGGCGATGAACAGCACGACCGCTGCTCCGATCACCACGCCGTCGCCTCGAGTGAGGGAGCGGATATTCACGTGAAGGTCCTTAGTCGGTCGTCTCGTCTGGGCGGTCGTCGTTGCCGCCTGCACGGGTACGGCGGGCACGGCACGAAGCTCGGGGGAGGCCCCCATCGTACGGATGAATCTATCGTCTGCCCGGTCGGGTTGTTGCCCTGCCCGGAGGCTGGACGTGCATCCCCCCATTTTCGCCCCAGAACCACCTCTTGTTACCCCTTGAGGTAGCTGCTGATGCCATCGGCAATGCCTTGTGCGGCCCGCTGGCGCCAGTCCGGACTGGTGAGCAGTGCGGCGTCCTTGGGATCACGCATATTGCCGCATTCGATGAAGACTTTGGGCACGGTCGACAAATTCAGTCCGCCCAGATCCTTGCGAGTGTCCAATCCGGTATTGCCGCCGATGTAATTGGAGGGAGCGCTTCCGGTGGCTCGGACGAAGAGGCCGGCGATCCTGGTTCCCAGATCGCGCGAAGGGCCGACGATCCCCGAGGTGTCCGCCGCCCCGCCCCGCACGGCCGCGGGCAGGATCACATGGAAACCGCGGTTGCCGACTGCGGAACCGTCCGCGTGCACCGAGACCACCGCGTCGGCTTTCGCCTCGTTCCCGATCCGGGCCCGTTCGTCGACGCACGGCCCGTACGAGCGGTCGTTGTCGTACGTCAGCAGGACCTCGGCCCCCTGCTTCAGGAGGAGATCACGCAACCGGTGCGACACATCGAGGGTGAACCGGGCCTCCGCATAACCGGAATTGGTCGAAGTGCCGGTGGTGTCGCACTCCTTGTGCCCGGTCCCGATGTCCACCTGACGATTGATTTCCCGGGTGTGCAGGCGATTGTTCGGATTGTGCCCCGGGTCGATCACCACGGTCTTGCCCGACAACGGCCCGGAGATCTTGTTCGCGGGCCTGGAAGCGGAAGCGGACGCAGCGGGGGAGGCGGACTTCTTTCCCGGCGCCGGGGCGCTCCTCGAAGGCGACGGCGACGCCGACGCGGAGGAAGGTGCGGAGGCGGCGGCGCTGCCGTCCGGCCCCGGCCGGGCAGCGGTACCACCGCCCCCGTCGTCGCCCGCGCCGCAGCCCGCGGCACTCAGGCACACGGCTGCGAGCACGGCGGCGGCGATCAGGGGCCGGCGGCGCGGTGTGGGGGGAACGCTCTCGTCGTACGGCACCACGCGATGCTACAGAGGGTCTCGGGCGTGCTCCGAAAGCGGCGTCGGCCGCCCTCAGATGCCGGTTCCGGTACGCCGCAGCACCCGCAGCGAATCCGTCACCGAGACCTCGGTGAACGCGCCGGACTCCAGCGCCCGCAGATAGATGCGGTACGGGGCCTGGCCGCCGTGCGCGGGGTCCGGGAACACGTCGTGGATCACCAGCAGCCCGCCCTCGGCCACGTGCGGCGCCCAGCCCTCGTAGTCGGCGTTGGCGTGCTCGTCGGTGTGCCCGCCGTCGATGAACACGAACCCGAGCTTCCCGCCCCAGACCGCCGCGACCTGCGGCGACCGCCCCACCAGCGCCACCACGTGGTCCTCAAGACCCGCCGCGTGCAGGGTCCGGCGGAAGGTCGGCAGCGTGTCCATCCGCCCCACCTCCGGGTCCACGACGGTCGGGTCGTGGTACTCCCAGCCCGGCTGCTGCTCCTCGCTGCCGCGGTGGTGGTCCACGGTGAGCGCCGTCACACCGGCCGCCCGCGCGACATCGGCGAGCAGGACGGTGGAGCGCCCGCAGTACGTGCCGACCTCCAGGATCGGCAGCCCCAGCGCGGCGGCCTCGACGGCGGCCCGGTACAGCGCGAGCCCCTCGCCCACCGGCATGAAGCCCTTGGCGGCCTGGAAGGCGGCGAGAATCTCGGGCGACAGCTCGACGGCGGACTCGGCGGGCACGGGTTCCTCCTGGTGGGGGTGGGTGGGGACGGTCTCGGGGCTACGCGTTCGACGGCGTCCCATCGTGCCGCACGCCCCCGTCGGAGATCTCGGCGGGGGAGTCCGTCCGGTCCGGGGACGCCCTTCGACGGGGGCCACCGGTCGTGAAGCCCCTTCAGCCGTGTGACGGGCGCTCCGGGTTCGCGCAGTCGATGTGGCGGTAGAGGACGACCGGCTCCTCGGCCGCCCCGGGGATCTCGCCCCGGAAGCAGCGGTCGAGCGGCCGGACCGGGCGCAGGCACGCGGGGCAGGTCCGACCCGGGGGCGCGAACGTCGTGTAGTCCCACGGCCGGTGGTCCCGCGACTGGTGGTCCTGCGACTGGTGGTCCTGCGGCCGGGCGTCGGCGCTCATGACGTCACCCCGTGCTCCGCCGCGGAGTCCGCCAGCCGGCGCAGCATCCGGGCGAGGTCGCGCAGGTGCTGGTACGCGCTGAAGACGAGCGCGCCGTCCCTCGGCGTCGAGGCGAGGAGCTGGTCGACCTCCCACCGGACGGAGCGGTCCGCGGCGGTCCGTGCGTGGTCGAGCACCGCCTCGGCGAAGAGGCCGACGTGCCCGCGCAGTTCGGCGGTCCGGGTGTCGATCTCCTGGCGTGTGACAGTGCCGAGCCGGAGGGCGAGGGCCTCGTCGGCGGCCCGGAGCGCGGACTCGACGTCCAGGGAAAGGATGCCGCCGACCGCTCGCGGCGGCTGGTCGGGAGAGGAGGGCGACGAGGGATGCGGCATGGGGGACTCCCTGGCTCGGAACCTACGGACCTACGGATCTACGGACCTACGGATCCGGGGTGCTGTGGATCCGGGGTGGCGGCGGCAGGCGGGCGGGCCGCGCGGCGCTGCCGCCGTATGCGCCCGTTTCGGCAACCTTCGGTAATCGTCGCAGCGCGGACGGCGACCGGGGGAGTGCCACGTCGGCTTTCTGCGAGCAGGTTTCCGCGCGAAAGTCCGTGCTGTTCCAGCGCGTTCGCGACCCCGGGTGGGGTGTTCTGCGGGGGAGCGGAACACCCCCTGCGGCGCCGGGATGTTCTTCGTCACGTTGGGTGACATCGCGTAGGAGGCAAGGGTGCCCGAGGCGCTCGGAGACGTCAGCTGCCGAATTGCTCCGGCTTGAGCCGGTTGAGCCAGGCGTGGGTCACGCCGTTCCGTTCGATGCGGAGGAAGTCGGCCCTGCCGTCCCCGTCGACGTCGGCGAACCGCACCTCCTGCGGGGGCACTCCGGAGTCCTCCGCGATCCTTCCGATCTCCCGGAACTTCCCGCCCGCCCCCTCGGCGCCCTCGTTGAGCCAGGCACGGGCGCCGCCCTTGGCGGTGATCAGGATGCGGTCGGCACGCCTGTCCCCGTCGATGTCCGCGTACAGGATCTCCTCGGGCTCCGTCCGGGCGCCGTCGATGTTCTCGGGCGGCGCCCAGTCCAGGTACTCCCGTCCGCCCGTGGACTGGAAGTCCCTGTTGTACCAGGCCGTCGTCGTACCGTCCGGCTCGATCAGCAGGTAGTCGTCCCGTCCGCCTCCGGTGACGTCCGCGAACACGATGCGGGACTTCGGGTCGACTGACGGCTGCTCGCCGGTGGGTCCGTCCGAGAACACGTCGGGGGTGCCGGGGTAGTCGTTCATGCACATGCGGGCGCCCGACGGGTTCTCCTTCTTCCAGGTGTGGACCTTCAGCCGGCCGTCCGGGGCGACGACCATGCAGTCGGGAAACCCGTCCCCGTCGATGTCGCCGAAGCGGAGGGCGCTGCCCACGGCCCCGGCCGGGGGTGCGTAGGAGTTCTGCCCCGGGGAGAAGGGCTTCCAGCCCGTGTCCGAAGGGCCGTTGTTCCACCAGAACCGGAAGGTCTGGTCCTTGTCGACCGCGACGAATTCGGCCTTGGGGTCCTCCGGGTTGATGTTGACCACCCAGAAGGTGCTCGTGGACGGGAACTTCTCGGGCTGGATGACGCCGCGATCCTCCCAGCCCGCACCCGGCCCGTTCGTTTTCGCGTCCCCGGCCGGTGCGGCGGAGTCGGGCAGCGGGTCGGAGTTGGAGCCGGGGCCTGAGTGGGAGTCGGCGTCGGCGTCGGAGTTCCAGGGCGGCGGGGCGAAGTACAGGGCCGTGGCGGTGGCCGCGGAGACGAACAACGCGGCCAGGAGGATCACCGGTCGGAGGCGCGGGCGCGGGCGTGGACGGGAGTGTGGACGGGGGTGCGCGTCGCTCTTCCCGGCGGTCCCGCGTTCCTCGGCGGCGTCGCGGTTGTCGGTGGTCCCGCGTTGCTCGGCGGCGTCGCGGTTCCCGGTGGTGCGGCGTTCCCCGGTGTTGTTGCGTTCCTTGGCCGCCCGGCGAGCAGCGGCGGCCATCACGGCGGCGTTGACGTAGCGGTCCTCCGGGTCCTTGGCGAGTGCCTGGGCGAGGAAGGCCCTGGTCGCTTCCGGAACGTCGTCGGGGAGGGCCGGCACCGGTTCCTCGATGTGCTTGAGGGCGACCTCGAGGGGCGAAGCACCTCTGAACATCGGTATTCCGGTGATCAGTTCGTAGCAGACCGCGCCGATGGAGTAGAGATCGGAGGCCGGGAGGACGGGCAGCCCCCGGGCCTGCTCGGGGGACATGTAGCGCGGCGTGCCGATGATCCCGTGCGGGTCGGTCAGCCGGGTGCCGGTCTCGGTGCGGGCGATGCCGAAATCGGTCACCGTGACCCGGCCGTCCTCGCGGAGCATCAGGTTCGACGGCTTGATGTCACGGTGCACGATGCCGAGCCGGTGCACGGTGTGCAGCGCGTCGAGCGCCTGGGCGGCGAGGTCGAGGACTCTGGCGGGCGGAAGGAGCCCGTGCTCCTCGCGCAGCTCCTCCAGCGTCTTCCCCTCGACGAGTTCCATGACGATGTACGCGGCCTGCGTCGCCGTGCCGTGTCCGTCGCCGTTCCCGGGGAACGTCTGCTCGCCGTAGTCGTGGACGCCGACGACGCCCGGATGACGGATGGAGGCGAGGACCTTGGCCTCTTTCCGGAAGCGCGGGAGGAAGGAATTGTCCTCAAGGCCCGAGGGGCGGAGGAACTTGACGGCGACCTCGCGCTTGAGCACCTGGTCCTCGGCGCGCCAGACCTCGCCCATGGCGCCACTGCCCAACCGTCCGACCAGTGCGTAACGGTCGTTGATCAGCGTCCCTCGACCCCACATGCCTGCATACCTCGCCATGTTCGTCACGCCCGGAACTTCTGGTACCTGCCGTACGCGGCACGGCGCCCCGGAAAGGCTACGACCTCTCGGGGGAGCCCTCCCGTTGATCGTCAACCTGGCTGTAATCGCACGGCAGTTGTCCGGGAGGAAGCGTGTGCGGCGACCGAAGGGCCCGCTTCGGCGACATTTGGTAATCAGGTCTGTGCGGAGGGTAGTCTGGGAGTGTCGCGGCAGTTTTCTGCGAACAGATTCCCGCGTGAATTTCTGTGCCGTTTCGACGCATTCGCGCCCCTGGGCGGAGTGTTCTGCGTCGGCGCAGAACACTCCTTGCGGCAGCGGAACATTCTCCGTCACACTGGGTAACAAGTCCTGGGAGGCAGTAGATGATCACGGATGTGGAGTCGGCGACGCCCGCACTCTGCCGTCTTCAGTTAGGACGTGAACTCCGGCAGCTCCGGCACGAAGCCGGTCTCACGTCGACCCAGGTCGTCCGCACCTTGATCTGCAGCCCGTCGAAGCTGACCAGGCTGGAGACGGGGGACAATTCGGTTGTCGAGGCCGTCGATGTGATGGCGCTCTGCGAGATCTACGGGGCGGCCCCCGAAAAGCGTGCCCTGCTGTTGGGGTACGCGGCCGTCACCAAGACCAAGAGGGACTGGTGGCAGTCGCCCGAGTACCGGCCGGTCATCGCCCCCACGTTCAAGGCGTACTTGGGGCTGGAAGCCACGGCTGCAGCTCTGCACAAGTACGAGGGTGAGTTCGTTCCCGGTCTTCTCCAGACCGAGGACTATGTGCGAGCCATTTACCAGGGAGCGTCCGAAAGGCTCTCTGCCGATGAGATCGACCGACTTGTTGACGTACGGATGACGCGGCAGGAGGCGTTGCGCCGCGACTCGGCGCCGCTCAAGTTCGCGGCGGTCATCAACGAGGCGGTTCTCCGTCGCAAGGTCGGCAGCTCGGCCGTCATGCGGGCGCAGATGGAGCATCTGGCGGAGGTGGCCGAGCGACCCTCGGTGCGGGTGCAGGTCGTCCCCTTCAAGGCGGGTGTGCACCCTGGGATGAACGGCGCCTTCACACTGCTCCGCTTCGACGACGCGGAGTCCATCGTCTATTTGGAGTACCTGGGTGGGGCCTCGGTCATGCGGAAGCGTGCCGACGTAGTCCTGTACGAAGAGGCGTTCAACGACCTCCAGATTCTTGCTGTGGGGCCGCAGGAGTCTCTCGGCATGATCAGAGAAGCAATCAAGGAGCATTGATCTACATGACCACTCATCAGCTCGCGGGTGCCCACTGGTTCAAGTCGAGCTACAGCAACAACCAGGGCGGCGAGTGCGTCGAGGGCGCTCGGCTCGGTGGGCGGGTGATGGCTATCCGGGATTCGAAGGACCCCGGGCAGGGCGTCTGCGTGTTCCCGGCCGCCGCCTGGCACGCGTTCGTCGACAGGATCAAGGAGCACTGACTCACATGACCGCTCATCGGCTCGCTGGTGTCCACTGGTTCAAGTCGAGCTACAGCAACAACCAGGGTGGCAACTGCGTCGAGGGCGCCCGGCTCGACGGGGTGCAGATGGCCGTACGCGACTCGAAGGCGCCGGAGTTGGGCGTCTGCCTGTTCCCGGCCGCCGCCTGGCGCGCGTTCGTCGACGAGCTGAAGGCCGACGACACGATCGCCTGACGCGCCTTCCGGGCGGAGGTCCCCGTCAACGCCCCGGCAGGGACCTCCGCCGCCCCTGGGAGAAGGCGCTCCGTGGTCGTCACGACCGAGCGGTGCCCGGCGCACCAAACGCAACGACATTCCGGGACTACGCTCGTCGGCATGTCGAACCGGGTTCCTTTCAGCGAGGCGCTGCTCTCCACCGTGGGCGCTCCCGAGCAGGCCGAACTCCTGGGCAGCAGTCCGCGGTCGCGGGTGTGGCGGGTGCGGCCGGCCGACCGGCGGTCGGTGATCGTCAAGCAGATCGTCGGCGGCGGGGACACGGGAGCCGACGCGGACACGCGCTTCGCGCGGGAGGTCGCCGGGCTGCGCCTGGCGGGGCGGGCCTCCGGGCCCGCCGTGGCCCCCGCGGTGCTCGCCACGGATCCGACCTCGCGGGTGATGGTCCTCGAACACTTGGATGACCTCGGTGGGACGGACGACTGGATGCCGGGGTACGCCGAGTCGCTCGCCCGGCTGCACGCCCTGACCGGGCCCGCCGACGCGGGCGCACTGCCGGTCTGGTCGGGGCCCACGGCCGCCGACGCGGAGTCCTTCCTCGCCCTGGCAAGGGCGCTCGACGTACCCGTGCCGCCCGCGGTTCCCGATGAACTCGCGGGTCTCCTGGAGCGGTTGGACCCCGCCCCGCATCACGCGCTGCTGCACGGCGACCCCTGTCCCGGCAACGATGTGCGCACCGCCGACGGCGTCCGCTTCGTCGACTTCGAGGGGGCCTCGCTCGGCAACGGCCTGGTCGAACTCGCCTATTTCCGCATCGGCTTCCCCACCTGCTGGTGCGCCATGTCGGTCGCCGCGGCCCCGCTCGCGGAGGCCGAGGACGTCTACCGGACCACCTGGCGCGGCCTCACCGGGAAGGACATGCCGGGTGACCTCGCCGACGCGTGTGCGGGCTGGCTGATCCGGGGCGACGCGCTCGTCGAGCGGGCCCACCGCGGGACGGCCGACCAGTTCGCCCGGGTGCCCTCCGAGGACTTCGAGTGGGGCTACATCACTGCGAGTGAGCGGCTCGTCCACCGCCTGGTCGTGGTCGCCGACATGACCCGCGACCACGACCATCTGCACGCCGTGGGCCGCCTCGGCTCCGCCCTGGCCGACCGCCTGCTCCAGCAGTGGCCGCAGCTGCGTCCGCTGCCCACGCACGACACCCGCCCCTGGTACTAGGGCGTGTCTTCAAAGCTGATCAAGTGATGAGGGATCATGTCGGTCATGGTGCGTCGTCATGAACTCTCGGATGCCGAGTGGGCCGTGCTGTCGCGGTTCCTGCCGGCTTCCGGGGTGTCCGGTCGTCCGCGGTAAGACGACCGGCTGGTGCTGAGCGGGATCGTCTGGAAGCTGCGGACCGGTACGTCCTGGCGGGACGTGCCGGAGCGCTACGGTTCCTGGCAGGCCCTCTACACCTGCTTCCGCAGGTGGGCTCTGGACGGCACGTTCTCCCGGATGCTCCACGCGATCCAGGCCGAGAGGGATGCGGCAGGGGACATCGACTGGCTGGTCTCCGTCGACTCCACCATCGTGCGCGCCCACCAGCACGCCACCGGCGGCAAAAGGGGGCCCTCGACCGGGACGAAGCGGGTGATCACGCCCTCGGCCGATCCCGTGGAGGACTGAGCGCCAAACTCCACCTGGCCTGCGACGGACGCGGCCGCCCGCTCGGCTTCGTCCTGACCGGCGGCAACACCAACGACTGCACCCGCCTGGAACCGGTCCTGGAGACGATCCGAGTGCCCAGGGTCGGGCCGGGGCGCCCGCGCACCCGGCCCGACCACGTCATCGCCGACAAGGGCTACAGCTCACGCAGGATCCGCGCCCACCTGCGCCGACGCGCCATCCCGCACACCATTCCCGAACGCGTCGACCAAGCGCTCGGCCGACTCAACCGCGGCTCGCGCGGCGGCCGGCCACCCGGATTCGACCGCCGGACCCACCGGCTCCGCAACGTCGTCGAACGCTGCTTCAACCGGCTGAAGCAATGGCGCGGCCTCGCCACCAGATACGACAAGACCCGCGAGTCCTACCGGGCCGCCGTCACCATCGCCTCGATCCTGCTCTGGATCTGATCTTTGAAGACGATCTCCAGGGCCATCCCACGTCGGTGGAGATCGTTTCCCACCTTCCTGGCGTACCGCGTGGTGCTTACGGCGTCGCTTCGGGGCAGTCGGCCGGGACCCATGTGGCGGTGGAGGCCACGGATCGAGGGCGGCATGACCGCACACCTGCACCCGGTCAGGCCCGAGACCTCGGCACCGGATGGCTTACCGCTGCCGCGTAAGGATGTACCGCTCACCCGAATCCGGCTCGCCGATCCAGGTGAAGACCGTCGGGTGTTCCTCCGTACCGCCTATGTCCCAGCCGAAGGACAGGCTCTCGCAGTCCGCGATGCTGAGCTCGAGCGGCCGACCGACACCCTCGTTCTCGGTCAGCTGCCATTTCCCGGTGCGGTTGCAGGCGCCGGACTGCTCACCCGTGGCCTCGTACTCGTTGACGCCCTTCGCCGTCACCGTGCCGTCCGCCTCGAAGCGGAGGCTTCCGCCGTCGTCGTCCGTCCAGGTGCCGACCATGTCGGCTTCAGTGAGCCGGGGCGGTTCGTAGATCTTGAGGATCCCCGAGCTGTACGCCGCGACCCCGACCGCAAGCGTCACCGCGAGCAGCCCCAGACCGCCCAGCGCCACACCCCCGAGCACCCGCCATCGGGCCCCGGGCTTCCCGGGGTTCCCCGCCGCCCGGGCGCACAGGGTCGCGGGTGCCAGCCCGACGATGAGGCTGAGGGCAAGGACGGGATAAACGAGCAGGCCGCCGAAGCCGACCAGGAGCATGCAGGAGCCGATGAGCAGCGCCAGGGCGACGGCAACGACCGCCACAGTGGCCAGGGTGAGCTGCCAGCTGTCGCGCCGACCCGTACGGCGGGCCACCGCACGCCCGAGAAGGACGAGGGGAAGCACCGCCATCGCCGAACCGGCCAGCCCTGCGATAACCGAAATGACTGCCAGCAGCACGAGCGCGAACACGGTGCCGAACAGCCATCCGAGGCCGCCTTCGCCTCCGTGGGACTCGGACTGCAAGATGTGCAGGACGGCGACCAGCGCGGCGATCACGGTCTCAGCCCCGATTGCCACAGCCCCGACGGTGAACACCGCAGCGTTCCCGCCGTCCGGAGGCCGCACGGGCATGAACCCCTGCGGCGGCACGCCCGGATTCCCAGGAGTCCCCGGCGGTGTCAGCCCCCATGCCGGCGGCGTGGTCTGCGTCATGCGTCCTCCCCGTGTCCAGGCACATCATGCACCTGGACACACCGGTGCGATCAGGGGGGGCAAAGCGCTCACTCCCCGCGATCGAGCAGCAACCCCGGCAGGAGGTCCGGACACACCAAGAAAGGTGCCCCGCCACCAGCGACTTCCGTCACGGGGACGAGGCACCTTTCGTCGGTGCTTCACCAAGGTCGAACGCCGCATCCGGCCCGCCACCCACCCGCTGATCGAACACGGCGGCCGCCTGCTCCTGCTGCCCTGGCTCCTCCGCACCTCCCAACCTCCGCCCAGCTCGGCATCCCCGGCCTCACCGGGGAAATCGACCTCCTCGTCGCCGACCCGGCCACCCGGCGGCTGTGGGTCATCGAGGCGAAGAACCCCGAAGGCGCGGTCGCCCCACACGCCCTGCTCCAGCACGTCCAACGCTTCACCGCCCGCTACCGCGACAAGCTCCTCGCCAAGGCATCCACCATCACCGAGCACGCGGCCGCAGCCGCCCGCGCCTGCCAGGCCCCCGGCGACCTGGACTGGGACGTCATCCCGCTGATGGTCACCCGCAGCATCGAACCAGCCGGCTTCCTCGCCGACCCGAAGGTCGCCTTCACCATCGCCGACCACCTCGCCCAGGTCCTGACCTCACCGGCGAGCCCACACCCGGGACGGAACAGCCCCTGCGAAGGGAAGAGCTGATGCCGGCCCCACTCGAACGCGTCGACGCGGCCTACACCTTGACCACCGACCCGACGGCCCAGCGGGTTCTGCTCATCAGAGACCGCCGAAGCGGATGGCGGGGACTGCCGGGCGGCCGCCGTGCACAGTGAGACCCTCCCCGAAGCTGCCGCCCGCGACCTCTTCGCGGTCTATCTCCAGGGCGAGCCGGCCGCGGGCGGGGACGAGGACCTTGCCGGAGCGGCCCGGGTCACTCTCCTTGCTGCCGACGCGCATCTGCCCTTCTGCACCGGCGGCCTCCCCCCGCTGCTGGCCGCCGAGGACACCATCCATCACACTGCCCGGCCCGGCCGCCCGGCGACCAGCACGCCGCCGGCGCTCCCCGCGCTCGCGCCGGACGCCGTGGCGTTGACCGACGGGAGCATGGCAACGGGCATCGTCCATGTAGCACGCTCTTCGAGAGGCCCTCGGCTGTGCCGAGAAGCCCTCAGGCCCGGAGGCGGCTCATGGCCTGGTCCCAGAGCGAGGGGACCGCTCCGTCGGCCGGCAGCGGTTCCGTCGGGGACGGGGTGGGAGCCGAGGCCTGCGAACGGGTCAGGTCCCGGTAGGCCACGTCCAGCTCGGGAGCGGGATTCGCGCGGGGCTTGCGTACCCGTGAGCGGCTCGCCTCCGCCGCCACCCGGTCCAGCTCGGGCGCGGCCTGCGTCGCCAGCCAGTCCGGGCCGTGGAGCGCGGACTCCAGGTCGTCCAGGGCGCGCAGCGGGTCCTTGACGTGGTCGGCGATCAGCAGGCCGCGGACGAAGCGCAGCACGGCCCGGTCGCCGGGGCGCTCGACCCAGGTGTTCAGCGCCATGTCGCAGCAGTGCAGCGCGGTCTTCGGCTGACCGTGCAGCAGGGCCGAGCACACATCCATCAGCCAGGCGTCCGGGGTGAACGATCCCCCGCCGCCGACGCGCCAGGACATCGCCGTGCGGTACAGCCCGTACCAGTCACCCGCGTCGAGCAGTTCGAGACACTGCTCGCGCCACCACGAAGCGGGGCGCCCGGCGGGCCGGGCAGACGTTGCACCCATGCCCGGCACTCTACCGAGCAGAACGTACGCCCCCACCGACGGCATGGATTCCGGTGGGGGCGTACGCGGGGTGGGCCCGGGTCGGGGCCCCTGGCAGGGGTGCCGAATGGGGAATCAGCAGCTCTGCCAGAGCCGGGTCATGACGCGGACGCCGAAGCGCAGGCCCTCCAGCGGGACGCGTTCGTCCACGCCGTGGAACAGGCGGCCGTAGTCCAGGTCGTGCGGGAGCTTGAGGCCCTTGAAGCCGAAGCAGCGGATGCCGAGGTGGGTGAAGGCCTTGGCGTCGGTGCCGCCCGGGTTGCAGTACGGGACCGGGTGGCCGTCCGGGTCCTCGGCGCGCACGGCCGCGCACATGGCGTCGACCAGCGGGCCGTCGAACGTGGTCTCCATCGCGATGTCGTGGTTGACCCACTCGCGGGTGACCGAGGGGAGCAGGAGGCTGTCGATGGTGTCGACCAGCTCCTGTTCGTGGCCGGGGAGGAAACGGCCGTCCACCCGGGCGGTGGCCTTTCCGGGGATGACGTTGGTCTGGTAACCGGCATTGAACATGGTGGGGTTCGCGGAGTTGCGGAGCACCACCTGCATGAAGTCGGCGACGTGTCCCAGCTTCGCCAGCTCGGCGTCCAGGTCCTCGGCCTCGAAGTCGAGCTCCACGCCCTGGAGTTCGGCGGCCTCCTGGAGCAGTGCCCGTACCGGCTCGATCAGCCGGACGGGGAAGGTGTGGCGGCCGATGCGGGTCAGGGACTCAGCGAGGTCGGTGACCGCGTTCTCGTCGTTGGGCGACGAGCCGTGGCCGGCCCGGCCGGTGGCGGTCAGCTCCATCCAGGCCATGCCGCGCTGAGCGTTCTCGATCGGGTAGAGGCGCCGGGTGTCGTCGAGCGCGTAGGAGAACCCGCCGCCCTCGCCGATCGCCTCGGTGACCCCGGCGAACAGCTCCGGGCGGTGCTCGACCAGCCAGTGGGCGCCGAACTTGCCGCCCGCCTCCTCGTCGGCGAGGAAGGCCAGGACCAGGTCGCGGGACGGCCGGGTGCCGGTGCGGGCGAAGTGCCGGGCGGTGGCCAGCATGACGGCCACCGTGTCCTTCATGTCGATCGCGCCGCGCCCCCACAGGTAGCCGTCGCGGATCTCGCCGGAGAACGGCGGGACCTGCCACTCGGCGGCGTCGGCGGGCACCACGTCCAGGTGGCCGTGGACCAGGAGGGCGCCGCGATCCGGGTCGGCGCCCGCGATCCGGGCGATGACGTTGGCGCGGCCCGGGGCGGACTCGACCAGCTCGGAGTCGATGCCCACCTCGGCGAGGCGGCCCACCACCCAGTCGGCGCAGGCGCGCTCGTCGCTGGTGGGGTTGGAGGTGTCGAACCGGATCAGTTCGGCACAGAGCCCGATGACCTCGTCCTGGGCCTCGGCCGAAGCCGGGACGAGCGGGGTGGCGGGGTCGGGGGTGGTCATGCTGCTCCCACAGGGGTTGTCGCGCGGGCGGCGGGGGCGGAGGCGTCCTCGTCGTCCAGGGTGGAGGTGCCGTACGGCTTCACCCAGCCCAGCAGGCCGAGGACGCTGTACAGGACGAACGCGGTGGCCAGCGAGTTCAGGGCCGGGATGCCGCCGTCGTAGAACTTGCCGACGCAGAACGCCGCGATCCAGATGACGATGGACATCGGGACCCAGGTCGGCGAGGACTTCGGCAGGGTCTCGGACTCGCGGGTCTCGTCCAGCGGCTTGCGCATCCGCTTCACGACCCAGTACTCGGCCACGATGATGCCGCCGATGGGCGGGATGGCGACGCCGAGGACGGAGAGGAACTCGGTGAAGTGGGTCATGATCCCGACCGCGGACAGGGCCGTGCCCGCGATGCCGAGGACGATCGTGACCGCGCCGCGGTGCAGCCGCTTGCGGAAGACGACCTGGAAGAAGTTGACGACGCCGAGCGAGGAGCCGTACAGGTTCCAGTCGTTGATCTTGGCGGTGGACATCAGGACCACGATCACGCCGAAGGCGCCGGAGGTGGAGAGCACGATGTGCGAGACCTCGCTGCTCTTGACCAGGTGGCCGAGGAGCACGCCGGTCAGGCCGACGATGTACTCGGAGAGGATCATCGACGAGGCGCTCTGCAGGAAGACGTGCGAGCCCTTCCGGTTGTACCGGGTCATCTCCGGGGACACGATCGCGCCGGTCATGTAGCCGCCCGCGATGGCGGTGGCGGCGACGGCGAGCGGGATCGTCTCGCCGGGCGGCGGGGAGCTGATCAGCTCGCTGATGGAGTGGTCCTTCAGCGTCGATATGACCGACCAGGCGACCATCGCGAAGAACAGCGGCGTGACGATCTTGGCGAAGGTGGCCATGTACGAGAAGCCGAAGATCACCAGGGCGGTGATGGCGATGCCGGCCAGCACGCACCACATCCAGGCCGGGCCGCCGATCAGAGCCGAGACGCTGTTGCCGAAGATCGTGTTCTGGACGCCGAACCAGCCGACCAGGCTGACCGCGATGATGAAGCTGACCAGCGCCGAGCCGTTGCGGCCGAAGCCGACCCAGCGGGTCAGCATGGGCGTCGCCAGCCCCTCGCGCATGCCGGCCAGGCCGATCGCGAAGATCACGATCTCCAGGATCACCGCGCCGAGTGTGAAGGCGAGGAAGGCGTCGCCGAAGGTCATGCCGACACCGATGGTGGCGCCGAGGGTGAACTGCGAGATCGAGCCGGACTGGGCCAGCCACTGGAGCAGCATCGACCAGAAGCCGAAGCGCTTGTCGCGCGGGACGCGGGACAGCGAGTAGTCGTCGCTGCCGATGGCCTTGGACTCGGGGGCCCCGGCCTCGGCCTGCGGGGTGGCTGCCATCAGGACTCCTGGGAGGTACGGCCGAAGGTCTGCAGGTGTGCCAGCGGCCCGTAGCGGTTGACGAGGTTCTCGAACTCCCCCGCGTCGTGGAAGTCCAGGTGGCCGCCGCCGTAGGCCTTGGCGACCTCCACGGCGTAGCGGGCGGCGGACGCGATGTCCGTCTCGTGACTCGCGCCCGTACCGCAGCCCGGCACCGCGGCGGCCGAGGTGATGGCCAGGCCGACGACCGGGGCGGCCGTCGCGGTGGAGGGCTGCAGGATCGAATTGATGTGGTGTGCCCCATTACCGTACGGGGTGATGTCCTGCGTGGTCACCGGATACGTGACCAACGGCTCACCCGTCACCACGGCCAGCAGCTCGCCGAGCGACTCGCTGACCCGGAGCACCCAGCCCTCCTTGACGGTGGGGGACAGGGCGAGGCCCTTGTGGTTGATGATCCGGTTGCCCTTGGTGGTGTCGATGGAGAGCACGGCCTCCATCTCGTCGGTCACCTCGTGCCGGTTCATGGTGGCGATGTCCACGGGCGAGCCCATGAACGGCACCGGGTCGTGCGGCTCGGTCGGCGCGTTCGGGCAGATGTGGGTGGCCACGATCACGTCGCCGGGCAGCACGTCGCCGCGGCGGCGCATGTCCAGCAGCTTGGCGGCGGTGGCGATCGCGGAGACCGCGCCGTCGGCGTCGGAGACCAGACCGGTCACCTCGGGCCGGGCGCCGATGCCGCCGAGCCGGCCCACCACGCCCAGGGTGCGGGCGTCGCCCCCGGACGCGCGTCCGCGCGAGCCGGGGATGCGGACCATCACGAAGTCCGTCGAACCCTGTTCGCCGGCGACCGTGGTGACCTTCGCGGACGAGCCCTCGGCACCGCTCACGGAGTCGAGGTACTCGACGACCGTCTTGCCATTGACCTGGGGATCGTCCAGCAGATCGACGATGTCCAGCACGTACTTCAACATGGGGGGCCTTTCTCGCTCACCCGGGCTCACCGATCTCACTGATCCGGACACCCGGGCTGATCCGGACACCCGGGCCGACGTTCGACGGGAGGAAGCGCGGGGCGGGGTGCTGAGGACACATTCGGGATCGGATAGCGTTGAACGCAACTGTTTCCCGTTATTTGCAATTCAGGTCTGAATGGTGAGATGACGATGGCGGACTTCGATCTGGACCGGCGCACCCCCGCCGGGGCCCTGCAAACCGTCGACCGGGCGCTCCTCGTGCTGCTCGCCTTCGAGCGGACCCGGCCCGACTGGGGCGTCACCGAGGTCGCCGAGGAGTTCGGCTGGGACACCTCGGTGGCCCAGCGGCTGCTCGCCACCCTCGCCGGACGCGGCTTCCTGGTCTCCGACCCGGTCACCCGCCGCTACCGGATCGGCCCCGCCGTGCTGCGCCTGGGCAGGCTCTGGGAGCGGTCCGGATCACTGGAACTGCTGGCCGGGCCGGTCCTGGAGGAGCTGCGCCGGGTCACCGGCGACACGGTGCTCTTCTGCCTGCCGGACAGCTTCCACATGCGGTGCGTCGCCGCCGAGGAGGGCGTGGCCGGGCCGCTGCGCTACTACCCCCTGGTCGGCGAGCTCTACCCGGCGCACGCCGGGGCGACCAGCAAGTCGTTCTACGCGTACCTGCCCGACGAACAGCGCCACCGGCTCTTCCGGGGCCGCCCCATGGCCCGGTTCACCGACCGGACGGTCACCGACCCGGACCGGCTGGAGGAGGAGTTCCTCAAGATCCGCGCCCAGGGCTACGCCTGGACGGTCGGCGAGTACGACACCGGCATCGCGACCGTCGCCGTACCGGTCTTCCTCGGCCGCGAACCGTACGGCAGCCTCAGCCTCGGCGGCGCCGAGGAACTCTTCGCGGGGGCACCGGAGGACCGGCTCGACGCGCTGCGGCACGCCGCCCAGCTGCTGGAGAAGCGGCTCACCCAGCCGCCGCAGCGCCCCAGGCCCCGCGCCCGCCGCCCCCGCACCACCTGATGAACCGAAGAAGACCGAGAGGAACCCCGTGAATCTGCTGCTGCTCTCCAACTCCACCCAGTACGGCCGCGGTTACCTGGAACACGCCCTCGACACCGTCACCGCGTTCCTGCCCGACGGGGCCCGGCTGGCCTTCGTCCCCTACGCGCTCGCCGACCACGACACGTACACCGCGCGCGTCCGCGACGCCCTCGAACCGGCCGGCATCACCGTCCGCGGCGTCCACGAGAACCCCGACCCGATCGCCGAACTCGCCGCGTCCGACGCCGTGTTCATCGGCGGCGGCAACTCCTTCCGGCTGCTGAGCGCCCTGTACCGCACCGGTCTGCGGGAGGCGGTGGCCGAGGCGGTGCGCGACGGACTGCCGTACATGGGGGCCAGCGCCGGCACGAACATGGCGGCGCCCACCCTGCGCACCACCAACGACATGCCCATCGTGCAGCCGCCGTCCTTCGAGGCGCTCGGCCTCGTCCCGTTCCAGATCAACCCGCACTACCTGGATCCGGACCCGGCCAGCACCCACAAGGGCGAGACCCGCGAGGAGCGGCTCACCGAGTTCCTGGAGGAGAACGACGTGCCGGTGCTGGGCCTGCGCGAGGGCTCGTGGCTGCGGGTCGAGGGACCGCTGGCCCGGGTGGAGGGCGCCCACCCCGCCCGGCTGTTCACCCGCGGCGCACCGCCGCAGGAGCTGGCGGCCGGGACGGACGTCTCCCACCTGCTCACCACGACACCGAGGTTCGACGCCCCGGCGCGTTGACGCCCAGCACCAGATCGGCCTCGACCGGCAGGCCGTCACCCGGGTACGTCGCCGGGCAGGCGCGCGGCGCGTACCCGGCGGCCGAACCGGCCAGCACGAAGTTCCCGCCGGCCGGGGCGGGCAGGACGTAGTGGCCGTGCTCGTCCGTCACGGCGAGCCCGGCCTGCCGGCCCCGGTGGTCGATCAGCGTGACGTTGGCACGGGCCACCGGCACCCCGTCCGTGCCCACCACCCGGCCGCGGAAACCGCCCGAACCGGCCACCGTGCGGGACGCGGTGGGGGCCGCCGGGGCGGCCTCCTCGACGTCGTCCTCGCTGCTCGCCAGGAGCGCCGGGCGCACCGCCTCGCGCCGCGAGGGCAGGAACGAGGCCAGCGCCAGCCCGATCACCACCGCACCCATCGCGATCAGGAACGAGATGCGGAACCCCTCCATCGAGGGCAGCGGCCCCTGGTCCGTCGACAGCGCGGTGTCGGCCAGCACCATGCCGATCACGGCGCTCGACACCGAGGTGCCGATCGAGCGCATCAGGGTGTTCAGGCCGTTGGCCGCGCCCGTCTCGGACGGGTCGACGGCCTCGATGATCAGCGCGGGCAGCGAGGAGTACGCGAGTCCGATGCCGGCCCCGATCGTCACCGCGATCAGCACGGTCTGCCAGGCGGCGCCCATCAGGCCGAGCCCCGCCCCGTAGCCGACCGCGATGACCAGCAGGCCGAGCATCAGCGACACCTTGGGGCCCCGGCGGGCCGACAGCCGGGCGTACAGCGGGGCCACGAACATCATCGTCAGCCCGAGCGGCGCCACGCACAGCCCGGCGACCACCATCGAATGGCCCAGGCCGTACCCCGTCGACGTGGGCAGCTGGAGCAGCTGCGGCAGGATCAGCGAGACCGCGTAGAAGGCGACCCCGACCATGACCGAGGCGAGGTTGGTGAGCAGCACCTCGCGCCGGGCGGAGGTCCGCAGGTCGACCAGCGGGGTCGGGCTGCGCAGTTCGAACAGGCCCCACAGGAGGAGGATCACCAGGGCGGCGGCGAACAGTCCGAGCGTGGTGCCCGAGGCCCAGCCCCAGTCACCGCCCTTGGTGACGGGCAGCAGCAGACAGACCAGGCCGAGCGACAGCCCGAGCGCGCCGACCAGGTCGAACCGGCCGGGCGCGCGCAGCGCGGGCTCCGGCACCACCAGGGCGGTGAGCGCCATCGACAGCACGCCGAGCGTGGCCGAGCCGAAGAAGAGGGTGTGCCAGTCGAAGTGCTGGGCGACCAGCGCGGCAGCGGGCAGCGCGAGCCCGCCGCCCACCCCGATCGAGGAACTCATCAGCGCCATCGCCGAGCCGAGCTTCTCGCGCGGCAGCTCGTCG
Organism: Streptomyces sp. ML-6; assembly: GCF_030116705.1. Classification (NCBI taxonomy): domain Bacteria; kingdom Bacillati; phylum Actinomycetota; class Actinomycetes; order Kitasatosporales; family Streptomycetaceae; genus Streptomyces; species Streptomyces sp. ML-6. The sequence continues at coordinate 2,027,682 of NZ_JAOTIK010000001.1, read as the reverse complement.
CGCATGATGCCGATGCCCAGCGGGATGGCGCCCATCGCGAAGCCCTGGAGCGCCCGCCCCGCGATCATGACGACGAGGTCGTCGGTGAAGGCGCATATGAGGGAGCCGACCACCATCACGGCGAGGCTGGCGAGCAGCATTCTGCGTTTGCCGTGGAGGTCGCCGAGCCGGCCCATGATCGGGGTGGCGACGGCTCCCGCGAGCAGCGTCGAGGTCAGCACCCAGGTGGCGTCGGCCGGATCGGTGCGCAGCAGGGCGGGCAGGTCCTTGATGACGGGGACGAGCAGGGTCTGCATCACCGCGACGGTGATACCCGCGAAGGCGAGTACGGGGACGACGCCACCGCCCGCCCGGGGCGCGGACGGCTCGGCGGGGTCCCCGGCGTGCTGTTCGTTCGACGTCTGTGGCATGCGTGCGGCCTCCGGGCGGCATGGTCGAGTGCGGTGAAAGGTCCGGCGGAGTGTGCGGGCCCGGCGGGGTTCGCGGGTTCGACGAAGTGCGCGGGCCCGACGGCGGACGATGTCCCCCGCCAAGTGCGTGCAGGGTGAAACCTTCCGGTCGTCCAAGGTATTCCGGGAAGCGCGGAACGAGCGGGGCGCGCTGGCGCACCGACCCCGGGCGGAGGGGCACTTGACCGGGGCGGGGGGCACTTGACCGGGGCGGAGGGGCACTTGACCCGGGCGGGGCGCGCACGGGGCGAACCGTGCGGCGGTCGCGGGGCGGTGACGCGCGGGCGTGTGCGGCGGTTTTGGTGGCGTGGTGCGCGGGCGTGCGCGGCGGATTGGCGTGGTGCGCGGACGTGCGCGGCGGATTGGCGTGGGGTGCGCGGGCGTGGGTGGGCGTGGCGTGGCCGAAGGGCGGGGCGTGAAGGGCGAGGGCGGGGCGTGAAGGGTGCGGGGCGGGTGGCCGTTCCGGGAGGCGGCGGGGAGAGTCGACGGTTTTCTGACCTTCCGTCAGATTGAAACGTGTTCTACTCTTGCGCCGTTCCAGTGGCTGCGACCGGCGAGGATCCGCATGGGCATCGGAATCACCGAAGAACACAGGGAGTTGGCGCAGGCCGTACGGGGCGTGCTGGCGCGCGCCGTACCGCCCGAGGAGCTCCGCGCGCTCCTCGACGCGGACGGTACCGGCACCCCCGGCGGGCGCCCCGGCTACTGGGACGTCCTCGCCGAACAGGGCCTGCTCGCCCTCCACCTCCCCGAGGAGCACGGCGGCGGGGGAGGCGGGCTCCTCGACCTGGCGGTGGTCCTGGAGGAGGCCGGCCGGGCCGCGCTCCCCGGCCCGTACCTGGCGAACGCCCTCGCCGGGGCCGTACTGCACGCGGCGGGCGGCGGCGAACCGCTGCCCGGCATCGCCTCCGGCAGCCGCATCGGCGCCGTCGCCCTGGGTTCCGGCACCCTCACCGCAGTCGAACAGCAGGGCGGCTACCTGCTCGACGGCACCTCCCCGCCCGTCCTCTCCGGCGACGGGGCGGACCTGATCCTGCTCGCCGCCGAATCGGCCTCCGGCACCATCTGGCTGGCCGTCGACGCCGCCGCCGACGGGCTGACCGCGCACCCGCACCGGGGCGCCGACCCCACCCGCCGCACGGCCGACGTCGTGGCCGAGGGCGTCCTCGTCCCCGCGGAGCGCCTGGTACGGACCGACACCGCGCACGTCCGCGACCTCGCCGCCGTCCTCCTCGCCGCGGAAGCCTGCGGAACCGCCGCCAGGACCCTCGACATCGCCGCCGAACACGCCAGGACACGCGAGCAGTTCGGCCGGCCCATCGGGCGGTTCCAGGGCGTCAAGCACCTCTGCGCCGACATGCTCGTCCGGGTCGAGCGGGCCCGCGCGTTGGTGTGGGACGCGGCCCGCGCCGCCGACGGCGAGAAGGACCCGGACGTACGGTCCATGGTCGCCGCCCTCGCCGCCTCGGACGCCCTCGACGCCGCGTACGGCTGCGCCAAGGACTGCATCCAGATCCTCGGCGGCATCGGCTTCACCTGGGAGCACGACGCCCACCTGTACCTGCGCCGGGCCCTGGTGGCACGGCAGCTGCTGGGAGCCGGGGACGCCCACCGGCTGCGGGCCGTGCGGCTGGCCGGGAGCGGGGCCCGCCGCGAACTGGCCCTCGAACTCCCCGAACGGGCCGCCCCCCACCGCGCCGAGGCGCACCGGGTGGTGGCCGCCGCCCGCGGCCTCGACCCGAAGGAGGCCCGCCGCGCCCTCGCCCCGACCGGCTACGCCGCCCCGCACCTGCCCGCCCCCTGGGGCCTGGGCGCCGACCCCGTACAACAGCTGGTCGTGCAGCAGGAGCTGGCGGAACAGGGGGTGCGGATCAGCGACCTGGGGATCGCCACCTGGGTGGTGCCCTCGCTCATCGCCCACGGCACGGCCGAACAGCGGGAGCGCTACCTGCCGCCCACGCTGCGCGGCGAACTCCTGTGGTGCCAGCTGTTCTCGGAGCCCGGCGCGGGCTCCGACCTCGCCTCGCTCCGCACCAGGGCGGAGCGCACCGGGGAGGGCTGGCGGATCAACGGCCAGAAGGTGTGGACGAGCGCCGCCCGGAGCGCCGACCACGGCATCCTGCTCGCCAGGACCGACCCCGACGCCCCCAAGCACCGGGGACTCGGCTACTTCGTCGTCGACATGCGCAACACCCCGGGCATCGACATCCGGCCGCTGAAGGAGATCACCGGCGACTCCCTCTTCAACGAGGTGTACTTCGACGACGTCCTGCTGCCCGCCGACGCCATCGTCGGCGAGCCCGGCGACGGCTGGCGGGTCGCCCGGCACACCCTGGGCAACGAACGCGTCCACATGGCCGACCAGATGACCTTCGACACCGGCCTGGAGGCGCTGATCGCCCACTGCGGCGAACTCGACGGCGCGTACCGGGCCCGGGTCGGGGCGCTGGCCGCCGAGGCGCACGCGCTGGGCTGCATCGGACTGCGGACCACCCTGCGCCAGGTCTCCGGCCTCGAACCCGGCGCGGGCGCCTCCGTGCGCAAGCTCGTCCAAACCGCCCACCAGCAGAAGGTCGCGGAACTGGCCCTCGAACTCCTCGGACCGGCCGGCGCCACGGGCGAGGGCGCCGGGGAACGGGCCCTGCACGGCTTCCTGATGTCCCGCTGCCTGACCATCGCGGGCGGCACCACCCAGGTCCAGCTCAATGTCGTCGCCGAGCGCATCCTCGGCCTCCCGCGCGATTGAAGGGACCCACCACCCATGAAACCCGCCACAACCGCACAACCCGCGAAGGCGTACGTCGTCGGGGTCGGGATGACGAGGTTCGAGAAGCCGCAGACCCGCGACTGGCAGTACTGGGACATGGCGAAGGAGGCCGGAACGGCGGCACTCGCCGACGCCCGGATCCCCTACGGACGGGTCCAGCAGGCCGTCGTCGGCTACTGCTTCCAGCCCTCCACCGCCGGGCAGCGCGCCGTGTACGGCCTCGGCCTGACCGGGATCCCCGTCTACAACGTCAACAACAACTGCGCCACCGGCTCCACCGCCCTGATGACGGCCCGGCAGTTCGTCGAGGGCGGCATCAGCGACTGCGTCCTCGCGCTCGGCTTCGAGAAGATGACGCGCGGCTCGCTCGGCGGCGGGGGCGCGGACGGCGGCGCCGCGGACTTCAGGGCGTCGCCCGTGGCCCGGCACTACGGGATCATGGCCGCCGCCCACGGCTTCGGGAAGACCCCGCCCACCGCCCAGATCTTCGGCAACGCGGCCCGCGAACACATGGCCCGGTACGGGACCACGGAGGCGCAGCTCGCGGCGGTCGGTGCCAAGAACCACCGGCACTCGGTGAACAACCCGTACGCCCAGTTCCAGGACCCGTACACGGTCGAGGAGGTGCTCGCCGCGAAGCCCGTCCACTCCCCGCTGACCAGGCTCCAGTGCTCGCCCACCTCCGACGGGGCCGCCGCGGCCGTCGTCGTCTCCCGGCGCTTCGTCGACGAACACGGCCTGCACGACCGGGCGGTGGAGATCGTCGCCCAGGCCATGACCACCGACACAGAGGAGTCCTTCGCCTCCGGGACCTGCATCGACGCGGTGGGCCTGCCGATGTCGCGGGCCGCCGCCCAGCAGGTGTACGCGGCCTCGGGGCTGTCCGCCGCCGACCTCGACGTGATCGAGCTGCACGACTGCTTCTCCGTCAACGAACTCCTCACCTACGAGGCGCTCGGGCTGTGCGGCGAGGGCGAGTCGGGCAAGCTCGTCGAATCCGGGGCCACCACCTACGGCGGGCGCTGGGTGGTCAACCCCTCGGGCGGGCTGATCTCCAAGGGGCACCCGCTCGGCGCCACCGGTATCGCCCAAGTTGCCGAGATCACCTGGCAGTTGAGGGGAGAGGCGGGTGCCAGGCAGGTACCGGACGCACAGGTCGGCCTGACCCACAACATCGGCCTCGGCGGCGCCGCGGTGGTGACCCTGCTGCGCCGTTAGCGGGACGGGGACGGGTATCCGTACGTGCCGGGCCGGTCGCTACAGCCACCCCTGCTGCCGCGCCGCCCGGACGGCCTCCATCCGGTTGCGCGTCCCCGTCTTGCCGATCGCCGCCGACAGGTAGTTGCGCACCGTCGACTCGGACAGGCGGAGCTTCGCCGCGATGTCGGCGACCGTCGCCCCGTCCACCGAGGCGTTCAGCGCGTCCCGCTCCCGCGCCGTGAGCGGGCTGGGGCCGGCCCCGAGCGCGGCGGCGGCCAGGGCGGGGTCGATGACCGTCTCGCCGGCCAGCACCCGGCGGATCGCGACGGCGAGCTCCTCGACCGGCCCGTCCTTGACCAGGAACCCCGCGGCCCCGGCCTCCATCGCCCGGCGCAGATAACCGGGGCGGCCGAACGTGGTCAGGATCAGCACCCGGCAGTCCGGCACCTCCGTGCGCAGATCGGCGGCGGCGTCCAGCCCGCTGCGGCCCGGCATTTCGCTGTCCAGCAGCGCCACGTCGGGGCGGGACCGCAGCGCGGCGTCCACGATCTCGTCCCCGGCACCGACCTGCGCCACGACCTCCAGGTCCGGCTCCAGACCGAGCAGCAGCGCGAGGGCGCCCCGCATCATCCCCTGGTCCTCGGCGAGCAGCACCCGTACCGGTCGTGCCGGGCGGTGATCCTGCGGCATCTCGTTCACCGTTCCAGCGTATGGTCCGCGGCCGGGCCGGGGGAGCGGACCCCGCCGTCCGGCACGCCTTCGCCCACCGGCGGTTCCGCCGTGACGGTGAAGCCGCCGCCGGGCTCCGGGCCCGCCCGGAGCGAGCCGCCCGCCGCGGCGAGGCGTTCGGTGAGGCCGGTCGGACCGGTGCCGCCGATGCCGGGGACGGGAGGGGCGTCCGGGCAGAGGCGTGTGTCCGGACTTCGGCAGTACATATGTCACGGCCACCGGTCCGATGCGGGCCCATCATCCTTGCCCCGCAATGAATCTGACGATGTGTCAGCAATAGTATTCACAACTGTCGGGCGCTGCGTTATACATGGGGCCACCGGCTGGAACGCGTTCTGGAACGGGCGCCGCGGCCGGTCCCGCGCGACCTCGGTGCGGCCGACGGTGCGGACGGCCGCGCCGGGGTCTTCCCACCATCAAGGAGCGGATCCCCATGCCCATCGACGTCGAAAAAGCCCTCGCCGCCGAACCCCGGTCCGCCCACATCGACTGGGACCACAAGGACGTGCAGCTCTACCACCTCGGCATCGGCGCCGGTGCCGGTCCCGAACCGGCCGACCCCGCCGTCGACCCCGGCGAACTGCGCTACACCCTGGAATCCCGGCTCCAGGTGCTGCCCTCCTTCGCCACCGTCGCGGGCGGAGGCATGGGTTCCCTCGGCGGCCTCTCCTCACCCGGCATCGACATCGACCTCGCCGCCGTTCTCCACGGCGGGCAGAGCGTGCGGGTGCACCGGCCGATCCCGGTGCGCGGCAGCGCCGTACAGACCTCGAAGATCGCCGCGGTGTACGACAAGGGCAAGGCGGCCGTACTGGTGCTGCGCTCCGAGGCCGCCGACGACGAGGGCCCGCTGTGGACCAACGACGCCCGGATCTACGTCCGGGGCGAGGGCGGCTTCGGCGGCGACCGCGGCCCCTCCGAACGGGCCGCCCGTCCCGCCGTCGCCCCGGACCACGTCGTGGAACGGCCGATCCGTCCGGACCAGGCGCTGCTGTACCGGCTGTCCGGCGACTGGAACCCGCTGCACGCCGACCCGGAGTTCGCCGCGCGCGCCGGGTTCGCCCGGCCGATCCTGCACGGACTGTGCACCTACGGCATGACGCTCAAGGCCGTCACCGACACGGTGCTCGGCGGCGACGTGACCCGCATCCGCTCCTACCGCACCCGGTTCACCGGCATCGTCCACCCCGGCGAGACCCTCCGCATCGAGATGTGGACCGCCGAGAACGAGGTACGGGTCGAGGTGAGGGCCGTGGAACGGGACGACGCCGCGGTCCTCGGCGACACCTTCGTCGAACACTCCTGAACCAACTCCACGAGTTCCGGGGCCCTGCACGGGCGCCCCGCACGGGCACCCGACACGGGTCCACGAGAGGAGCCGCACCATGCGCGCCGCCCTGCTGCACGAGATAGGCCAGGACAAACTGGAGGTCCTCGACGACGTCGAGGCGGTGGGCTTCGGCCCCGGCAAGGTCAGACTCCGCATCCGGGCCACCGGACTGTGCCACTCCGACGTGTCGGCGATGAGCGGAGTGCTGCCGCAGCCCGCCCCGTTCATCCCCGGCCACGAGGGCGCGGGCGAGGTCCTCGACGTCGGCGACGGCGTCACCGGGCTGAGCGCGGGGGACCGGGTGCTGGTCTGCTGGCTGCCCGCGTGCGGGGAGTGTCCCTCGTGCCGGCGCGGACAGACCCAGCTCTGCCTGGCCGGTTTCATGAACGCGGGCACGCCCAACTTCAAGCGCCCCGGCAAGGACGTCTTCGGCTTCGCGGGCACCGGCACCTTCACCGAGGAGGTCGTCGTCGACGCGGGCTGCGCCGTACCGATCCCCGACGACGTGCCGTTCGAGATCGCCGCGCTGATCGGCTGCGGGGTGACCACCGGACTGGGCGCGGCCATCAACACCGCGCGGGTGGAAGCCGGTTCGTCGGTCGCCGTGCTCGGCTGCGGCGGCGTCGGCATCTCCACGATCCAGGGGGCGCGGGTGAACGGCGCCGCCCAGATCGTCGCCGTGGACCCGGTGGCCTCCCGGCGCGAGGCGGCGCTGCGGTTCGGCGCGACGGAGACCCTGGCCCCCGACGAACTCGCCGACGCCAAGCAGCGGATCACCTCCGGCGAGGGCTTCGACTACGTCTTCGAGGTCGTCGGCAAGTCGGCCACCGCACGCACGGCGTACGAGAACACCCGGCGCGGCGGCACCCTCTGCATCGTCGGCGCGGGCGCGATGGACGACAACTTCCAGGTCAACATGTTCGAGCTGTTCTTCGACGAGAAACGCATCCTGCCCTCCATGTACGGGGGAGGGGACGTGCTCCGCTCGTACGAACGGGCCATCGCGCTGTGGCGGGCCGGCCGGATCGACCTCGAATCGATGATCACCCACCGGGTGCGGCTCGACGGGATCAACGACGCCCTCGACCAGATGCGGACCGGCGAGTCGCTGCGCACCTGCATCGAGATCTGACCTTCCCTCCCTGAAATCCGATCTCCCCTCCTGAGAGGACCCCGAGATTCCGATGTCACTTCCCCTGGACGGCATGGCCGCGATCGTCACGGGTGCGGGCCGCGGCCTCGGACGCGCCGAAGCGCTGGAACTGGCCGGGCTGGGCGCGTCCGTCGTCGTCAACGACTACGGGCAACCGGGCCGCGACGGCTCCGGCGAGGCGTCCGCGACCCCCGCCGAGGAGGTCGCCGAGGAGATCCGGGCGGCGGGCGGCCGGGCGGTCGCGCACGTCGGTGACGTCTCCGACCACCAGCAGGCCGGGGCCCTCGTGCAACTGGCCGTCGACACGTACGGAAAGCTCGACGTCCTGGTCAACAACGCGGGCATCCTGCGCGACCGGATGATCTTCTCGATGACCGAGGACGAATGGGACTCCGTCATCAGGGTCCACCTCAGGGGCCACTTCAACACCACGCACTTCGCCGCCGCGCACTGGCGGGCCCGTGCCAAGGAGTCCGGCGGCCCGGTCCACGGACGGATCGTCAACACCTCCTCGGAGGCGTTCCTGGCCGGTTCGGCGGGCCAGCCGAACTACGCGGCGGCCAAGGGCGGCATCGTCGGCCTCACCACCTCCACGGCCCTGGCCCTGGCCAGGTACGGCGTCACCGCCAACGCGATCTGCCCGCGGGCCCGCACCCGGATGACCGAGGACGTCTTCGCGGGCTTCGAGGTGCCCGAGGACGGCCGGCTCGACGCGCTCGCCCCCGAGCACGTCGCGCCCCTGGTCGGATACCTGGCCTCGCCGGCCGCCGCCAAGGTCAACGGGCAGCTGCTGGTCGTGCACGGCGGGATGGTCGCGATCGTCGAACGCCCCAGGGTCGCGGCGAAGTTCGACTCCGCGAAAGAGACCTTCACCTTCGACGAGCTGGACGAGCTGATCTCCCCGTACTACGAGGACCGCCCGCCGAACGAGACCTTCGCCGCGGCGGAGGTGCTCGGCCTGAAACGGGGCTGACGGGGCTGACGGGACTGACGGGACTGAGAAGGCTGACGGGACGGAGAGAGCTGACGGGGCTGACGGGACTGAGAAGGCTGACGGGACGGAGAGAGCTGACGGGGCTGACGGGACTGACGGGACTGAGGGGAGCACTTGAACGGACGGGAAACGGGTGGGCCCCGGTAGCCGTGCGGCTACCGGGGCCCACCCGTCCCTCGTTGATGTGCGGTGCGGTCAGGCCGCTTCGCCGTCCCCCTCGGAGGGGCGCCGGTGGCGGCCGTGCGGCTGTGCCGCCGTCTCGTCCACCGACTCGCCCCCTCGGTGCTTTCCGGAGCCGCCGGCTTCGGCCCGGTCCGCGTCCTGGGAACGCGTCAGGGTCGTGTCGGTTCGGGCTTCAGACATGTGGGAAGTCACCCCGTTGTGGTCGCTTACATGTGTCACCAGGGCCGATCACGCCACCGCGCACGGCACGGCCGCCATCGGCGACCGCGCGTCACGACCGCGCTGCCCGGGCCCAGAAATTTAACCAGGAATCTCACGCCCGACGAGAGGCGCCTGCCCCAATGGAACAGGTTTGCACGTCGATAGAGGCGAAGCGGCGGCGGACGGTTGCATACCGCTTTCCGCGCACACCCCCGCCATCGCCCCTGCCGAGGGCGACGGCAGCGGCGTGTGGAGCTCCCCGTCCGCCGGTGCCTCCAGCAGTGCCACGCCGCACGGCACGTCCCCGTCGGAGTACGGAAGTCCGAGCACGCCGTCCCGGCTCCACACCCCGCGACCCGCCTGCCACCCCTCGGGAGCGGCGAGTTGATGCAGCCGGCGCCCCGCCGGGCGCCACACCCCGACCCAGCTGCCCGCCGCCCCGTCGATCCGCAGGGCCACCGCGCAGCTCTCCGGCATCAGCATCTGCCCCGGCTGCACGGCGAACGGGGTCACCGCCGCATCGGGCAGGCGCAGGCACTCGGGGAAACGCACCGGCAGGCTGCTGCCCAGCACGCCCCACCCGAGCCGGTCGTGCCCCGGCGCGTTCGAGCGGATCAGCAGCAGGCCACTGTCCGGGTCGGCGAGCAGCAGCCGGTCGTCGCTGCCGGGGGCGATCTGGAGCAAGGGCGTCACCTCGCCGCCCCGTTCCAGGTCCACGGCGACGGCCTTGACCGGCCCGCCGCCCGGCATCTCGCGGTCCAGGGCCAGTATCCGCCCCGCCCGGTCCAGCCAGACGCCGCCGGAACAGCGCCCCGGGACCTCCGCCACGTGCTCCGGACCGAAGGCGCCGCCCGCCACCAGCCACACGGAGGTGGAGTGCGCGCCGGCCGACAGGGCGTACGCGCTCGCCCCGTCCGGGCACGGCGGCAGCAGGCTCAGGTCCGCGCATTCGACGGTGCCGAGCGGGAGTTCGCCCGTACCGGGACCGGTGGGGTAGAGCAGCGACACCGCGTGCCGGTCCGCGACCCGGCGCCGGATCAGCACCCGCCCGTCGGCCAGCGGCAGCACCTCGGAGTCGGGCTCCTCCGGCTGGTCGAGGGGGAGCGGCACGGCGTACGGCTCGTGCCCGTCGAGCGTCCAACGCTCCACGAACCACGCCTGCCCGCCGTCCCTGTCGTCCCCGCCGTCCCGGCTGTCCCGGCCGGCCATGTCGGCGAGGGCGAGCCGGGCCGCGTACGCACCATCCGCGGAGATCGTGAACGAGGGGACGGGCGCGGGCGTGGATGTGGGTGGGGGCGCGGCGGGGAGCGCGGTCGTGGCCGACGCGTGCTCCCCGGCCGGCCGGGCGGTTCCGGGCGGCAGCACCGGGGTGGGCCGTACGGGGACGGACACGGACACGGACACGCTGGAGGCGAACGGCGCGGGGAGGCCGGAAGCGGTCCCGGCAGCTCCGGTCGCCCTCGCAGTCCCGTTCTCGATGGCACAGGCAGTCATGGAATGGTCACCTCCGGCGACCGAAGCTAGTTTTCGCACTTCCTGCCGAACAACACGAGACCTGCCACTTCACACATAAGGGTGGCGGTGCCCGGGTTTGCCTGAGATCGAGGGGGTGCCTGTGCTGGACGAGAATCGAGGAGATTAAGGTTAGGCATTCCTAAGTGATGCCTGTGTGACCCTCGACTGGAGCAAGTGATGTCCCTTCGTCGCCGCGGTACTGCCGCAGTCGGCCTGGTGGTGGCCGCCGCCCTTTCCCTTTCGGCCTGCGGGAGCGACGACGGGAAATCGGACGGCGCGACCGGCTCCGGGAACGGCGGTGACAAGAAGGCGGCCGTCGCAACCGGGGGCAAGGACTTCGCCGACGCCGCGAAGAAGACCGCGGAGTTCGGGACGGACGCCAAGGCCGGTCAGTACCCCCGCACCCTCACCCACGCCATGGGCACGACCGAGATCAAGTCCGCGCCCAAGCGGGTCGTCGTGCTGGACGTCGGCGAGTTCGACAACGTCGTGTCGCTGGGCGTGAAGCCGGTCGGCTACGCGCCCTCCGAGGGCGACGCGGCCATTCCCTCGTACCTGAAGAAGGACGCGGGCAGCCCCAAGAACGTCGGCACGATCAACAACCTCAACCTGGAGGCGATCGCCGGCCTGAAGCCCGACCTGATCCTCGGCAGCCAGCTGCGCGCCGCCGACAAGTACAAGGCGCTCTCCGAGATCGCACCGACCGTGTTCTCCATCCGTCCGGGCTTCACCTGGAAGGAGAACTATCTCCTCAACGCCGCCGCGCTGGACAAGACCGCCGAGGCGAAGCGCGAGCTGGACGCCTACGAGAAGAAGGCCGAGAAGCTCGGCGAGGACATCGGCCCGAAGAAGCCGACCATCTCGATGGTCCGCTACATGCCGGACCGGATCCGCCTCTACGCCAAGGCGTCCTTCATCGGCACCATCCTCGAGGACGTCGGCCTGCCGCGCCCCGAGAACCAGCAGATCGACGACCTCGCCGCGGAGATCAGCCCGGAGAAGATCGACGACGCCGACGCCGACTGGATCTTCACCGGCGTCTACGGCGACGTGAAGGCCACCGAGCGCGACACCACCCAGTCCAACCCGCTGTGGAAGAACCTCGAGGCGGTCAAGGAGGGCCGGGCCAAGGACGTCCCCGACGAGACCTGGTACCTCGGCCTGGGTGTCACGGCCGCGAACATGGTCCTCGACGACCTCCGCGCCGACCTCGTGAAGTAGAACCTCCGCGTCGGCCCCGTGAGGTAGGACCTTCGCGGTCCCGGCCTTCGGGAAGCAGGGCCTCTGCGGCCCCGGCCTTCGCCGAAGCAGCGGTTCTCCGATCGCCTGCCCCCCCGGACCGTGCTCCGGGGCGGGCCCGGGCCGCGTTCCGGGGTGCGGCGCCGGTGCGGCGGGCGGTGCCGCGCGGGCCGCGGCCGTCCGCACGGGCCGCCGGAGCCCTGGACGGCGAGCCACGGAGGGCAGGTAGCCTTTGCTTGTGCCCCGTCTGTCTGATGTCCTCGCCGAACTCGACGCCCTCTGGCCGCCCGGGAGGGCCGAGAGCTGGGACGCGGTCGGCACCGTGTGCGGAGACCCCGGTGCCGAGGTCGACCGGGTGCTGTTCGCCGTCGACCCCGTCCAGGAGATCGCCGACGAGGCGATCCGGCTCGGCGCCCAGCTGATCGTCACCCACCACCCGCTCTACCTGCGGGGTACGACGACGGTCGCGGCCGACACCTTCAAGGGCCGGGTCGTGCACACCCTCATCAAGCGCGACATCGCGCTGCACGTCGCCCACACCAACGCCGACACCGCCGACCCGGGCGTCTCCGACGCGCTGGCCGGGGCGCTCGACCTCCGCGTCGAGGGCCCGCTCGTGCCGGACCCGTCCGACCCGAAGGGCCGTCGCGGACTCGGCCGGATCTGCGTGCTCGACCACCCCGAGACCCTGGCCGAGTTCGCCGCCCGCGCCGCCGCCCGGCTGCCCGCCACCGCGCAGGGCATCCGGCTCGCGGGCGACCCGGCGGCGACGGTGCGCACCGTCGCGGTCAGCGGCGGCTCCGGCGACAGCCTCTTCGACGCGGTGCGTGCCGCGGGCGTCGACGCCTTCCTCACCGCCGACCTGCGCCACCACCCGGCCTCCGAGGCCGTCCAGCACTCCCCGCTCGGTCTGATCGACGCCGCCCACTGGGCCACCGAATGGCCCTGGTGCGAGCAGGCCGCAGCGCAGCTCGACGCGATTTCCGACCGCCACGGATGGGGCCTGCGGGTCCACGTCTCGAAGCAGGTCACCGACCCCTGGACCACCACCACCCACCACTCTTCTGGAGCCCCCAACTGAACGCCGCGCCCGCCGACCAGATCCGACTCCTCGACGTCCAGGCCCTCGACGTACGCCTGTCGCAGCTCGCGCACCGGCGCAAGTCGCTGCCCGAGCACGCCGAGATCGAGTCGCTCACCAGCGACCTCGCGCAGCTGCGCGACCTGCTGGTCGCCTCGCAGACCGAGGAGAGCGACACCGCCCGCGAGCAGACCAAGGCGGAGCAGGACGTCGACCAGGTGCGCCAGCGCGCCGCCCGCGACCAGCAGCGCCTCGACTCCGGCGCGATCACCTCGCCGAAGGACCTGGAGAGCCTCCAGCGCGAGATCGCCTCGCTGGCCAAGCGCCAGGCCGACCTGGAGGACGTCGTCCTCGAAGTGATGGAGCGCCGCGAGTCCGCCCAGGAGCGCGTCACCGAACTGTCCGACCGGGTCTCCGCCGTCCAGGCCAAGGTCGACGACGCGACCGCCCGCCGCGACGCCGCGACCAGGGAGCTCGACGCCGAGGTCGCGACGGTCACCAAGGAGCGCGAGGTCGTCGCCGCTTCCGTCCCCGCGGACCTGCTGAAGCTGTACGACAAGCTCCGTGAGCAGCAGGGCGGCGTCGGTGCGGCCCGCCTCTACCAGCGCCGCTGCGAGGGCTGCCGCCTCGAACTGAACATCACCGAGATCAACGAGGTGAAGGCGGCGGCCCCGGACACCGTGCTGCGCTGCGAGAACTGCCGCCGCATCCTGGTCCGCACGGCGGAGTCGGGCCTGTAATGACCCAGCCGCGCCAGTTCGTCGTCGAGGCCGACGGGGGTTCCCGGGGCAACCCGGGGCCCGCCGGTTACGGAGCGGTGGTCATCGATCCGGTGACGGGGGAGACCCTCGCCGAGGCCGCCGAGTACATCGGCGTCGCGACGAACAACGTCGCCGAGTACAAGGGCCTCATCGCGGGCCTGAGGGCGGCGAAGGCGCTGGTGCCGGACGCCTCGGCGGACGGCGCGCTCCAGGTACGGGTCCGGATGGACTCCAAGCTGGTCGTGGAACAGATGTCGGGCCGCTGGAAGATCAAGCACCCCGACATGAAGCCGCTGGCGGCGGAGGCCGCCAGGATCCTGCCGCCCTCCGCCGTCACGTACGAGTGGATCCCGCGCGAGAGGAACAAGCACGCGGACCGGCTCGCCAACGAGGCGATGGACGCGGGCAGGCGCGGCAAGCAGTGGGAGCCGTCGGCCTCGACGGCCGCCCTCGACGCCCGGGGGTCCGCGTCGGCGACGGACCTGCCGCCGGTCTCCGGCCCGCCCGGCGACGCGGCGGCGGGCGCCGCAAAGGCCCGCGCCGCCCTCGCCGGCCGCACGGGCGCGGGCGGTACGGACCGGGCCGTACCGGCGAGCGCGGCGGGTACGGCACAGGCGGGTACGGCGGGTTCAGCAGCACAGGCCGCTCCGGTTCCGACGGACACGGCAGACGGGGCGACGGGCACTGCTCCGGCGGGCACGGCTCCGACGGCAGCCGCCACCGCCGCGCCCCAGGTGGGCTGGGCGGCGGCGCCCGATCTCGGTGCGCCCGCCACCTTCGTGCTGCTCCGGCACGGCGAGACGGCGCTCACCCCCGAGAAGCGGTTCTCGGGCAGCGGCGGCAGCGATCCCGGACTCTCGGCGGTCGGCCGTCGGCAGGCCGAGCTCATCGCGGAGGCACTGGCCGCCCGCGGCACGATCGAGGAGATCGTCAGCTCCCCGCTGCGCCGCTGCCGCGAGACGGCGGGCACGGTCGCGGCCCGGCTCGGCCTGGAGGTCCGGATCGAGGACGGCCTGCGCGAGACGGACTTCGGCGCCTGGGAGGGGTTGACCTTCGCCGAGGTGCGCGAGCGCCACGGCGCCGACCTGGACGCCTGGCTCGGCTCAGCGAAGGCGGCCCCCACCGGCGGCGGGGAGAGCTTCGCCGAGGTGGCCCGCCGCGTCGCGGCGACCAGGGACCGCCTCACCACCCGCTACGCAGGCCGCACGGTCCTCCTGGTCACGCACGTGACGCCGATCAAGACCCTGGTCCGGCTGGCGCTCGGCGCCCCGCCGGAGGCCCTGTTCCGCATGGAGCTCTCGGCGGCCTCGGTCTCCGCGGTCGCGTACTACGCGGACGGGAACACGTCGGTCCGGCTGCTGAACGACACCTCGCACCTGAGATGACCGGGAAGGCCGCCGGTGCGCCCGGCGGCCGACCGGCCCGCGATCCGTAGCCCGTAGCCCGTAGTTCGTAGTTCGTAGTCCGTGGTCCGTACTCCGTGGACCATCGCCTCCCGGTCCGCGACGGTCAGCCGCGCAGGGCCGCCGCCTCGCCCGCCAGCCGCTCCACCCGTGCCCAGTCCTTCGCCGCCACCGCGTCCGCCGGGACCATCCAACTGCCGCCCACGCAGCCGACGTTGGGCAGCGCAAGGTACGACGGCGCGGAGGCGGGCGAGATGCCGCCCGTCGGGCAGAACCGGGCCTGCGGCAGCGGCGAGGCGAGCGACTTCAGATACGCCGTGCCGCCCGCCGCCTCGGCCGGGAAGAACTTCATCTCGGTGACCCCGCGCTCCAGCAGCGCGACCACCTCGGACGTCGTCGAGACGCCCGGCAGGAACGGCACCCCCGACGCCTTCATCGCGTCCAGCAGCCGCTCCGTCCAGCCGGGGCTGACCAGGAACCGCGCCCCCGCGGCCACCGTGTCGGCGACGTTCCGCACGGAGATCACCGTGCCGGCGCCGACCACCGCGTCCGGCACCTCGGCCGCGATCGCCTCGATCGCCGCCAGGGCCGCCGGGGTCCGCAACGTCACCTCGATGGCCGGGAGCCCGCCCGCGACCAGGGCACGGGCGAGCGGCACCGCGTCGGCGGCGTCCTCCAGGACGACCACGGGAACGACGGGGGCCAGATCCAGCACGGAGGCGGCAGGGGCGGCGGAGGAGGCAGAGGAGGTCATGCGCCCATCCTGCCGCGAGAACAGCACTGTACGCAACGAGCGTTGCACATGTTGCAATCTCGTGGCTCCTGTGGCCCGCCCGGCACGGCCCGGGACCCCGGCACGGCCCCGAGACCCCGGCACGGCCCCGAGACCCCCGGCACGGCCCCGAGGGCTCAGTGGATCTCCGTCACCACCACATCGATCGACCATGCCCGCCCGGCCCGCGCGGGCGCCTCGGCCTCCACGACGTACCCCAGGTCGCGCAGCACCTCCACCAGCTCGGCGGGCCCCTTCGGCCGCGCGCCCGCGATCAGCAGGTCGCGGACGATCCGCCCCTTCGTCGCCTTGTTGAAGTGGCTGACCACCGACCGCTTCTCCACCCCGTCCACCAGCTGCGCGTGCAGCACCCGCACGCTCGCGGTGCGCTCCGCCACCTCGCCCTTCGGTTTCCAGGCCGCGGTGTAGGCGGAGGACCGCAGGTCCAGGACGAGCCCGTCCCCGGCCGCCTCCGGCATCACCTGCGCCATCGGGCCGCGCCAGTACGCCCCGAGCGCGCCCAGCCCCGGCAGCTTCACCCCCATCGAGCAGCGGTACGAGGGAATCCGGTCGCCCACCCGCACCGCGCCCCACAGCCCGGAGAACACCAGCAGCGAGCCGCCCGCCCGCCGCCTGGCCGCCGGGTCCAGGGAGGCCAGGTCCAGCGCGTCGTACAGCACCCCCGTGTAGATCTCCCCGGCCGGACGCGTCCCGGCCGTGCGCAGCTCCACGTTCTTCGCGACCTCGCCGCGCAGCCCCTCGCTCAGCCCGAGCACCTCGCGGGCCTTCTCCTCGTCCGCCGCGCACAGCTCGACCAGTTCGTCGAGGACCGCGGCCCGCGCCGCCGCCAGGCCCGGCAACGACAGCGACTCCGGCTTCAGGGACGCACCACGCCCCGAGGCGGCCTTTCCCTCGGAGGGCGGCAACAGCACGAGCACGGCGATTCTCCTTCGTACGCACGGGCGGGGACGGGTCCGGGCCCCCGCGCCAGCGTACGGGGAGGCACGGGGGACGACGTACGGGAACGGCTGCGGGTCAGGCCGGTCCGGGCGGATCCTGGCTCGGCGAAGGGGCTCCTCGCCCCCGCGTGAGCGCGGCCACGACGGTGCCCGGGTCGTCCGCGTGGAACCGGACCGTCCGCGCCAGCCCGCGCCCGCCCAGCGGCCGTACGTACTCCACCGGAGCGGTCAGTTCCACGCTCACGGTCGTCTGCCCGCCCACGACGAGATCGAGCGACCCGTCCGGACCCGGCCGGACCGGCCCTCCTTCGGGGAAACGCCGCTCGACCCGCGCCCCGGCGACCGCCCCGGCGGGAACTCGCAGGTCGAACAGCCCGCCGTAGCGGAGGCGCAGCGCCCCGTCGGCGCCCACCACGTGCGGCCGGGTCACGCACGAGGCGTGCAGCGCCAGGACGAACACCACCCCGTACGCGTCGACCACGAGCAGCACCCCGTGCACGAGCGGCCACGGGATCAGCAGCGCCAGCATCACCGTCTCGACCACGGAGACGAAGAGCAGGCCGTACATCATGGCCGTCTGCGGCCCCGTGTACGAGGCGGCGACGGCACCCTCGGGCACGGCGTGCCGCCGTCGCAGCAGCCACAGCCCGAGACTGTGCAGGGCCCGCACCTCGTGCCCGACGAGCCGGCGCACCCGCACCGGTACGGCGGTGCGCAGCGCCGCCCGCAGCGCCTCCGGCCACCCGAGCCCGGCCCGCCGGCCCGCGCGCAGGAGCCGCCACAACACCGCGCACTCGAACCCGAACACGGTCACCACCAGGGCCTCGGCCGCGAACAGCACCGCCCCCGGTACCCGGACCCCGGCCAGGAGACAGCCCGCCAGGGCGACCTCGGCCGCCACCACACCCCCGATCACCCACCCCGGAACCCGCGCCCTCATCCCGCCCCCTCCTCCGCACCCGTGTCCGTGTTCGCCCTTGGGGCCGTCTCCGCCATCCGGGCCGCCAGCCCGGCCATCACCCGGCGCACCACCTCGGCCTGGGCGGGCGCCCAGTCGTCGAGCAGGGCCTCCCCGAACCCCGGGACGACCGGCCCGTCCGAAGGGATCTCCGCCACCCCCTCGTCCGGCACGGCGGCCAGCACGTCGGCGGCGAGCGGCCCGATCCGCGGATCGTCCACGGCCGCCCCGGCCAGCGCGTCCAGTCGCTCGTACAGCAGGGGCAGGTCCGGGTCCTCGGCCATCGTCGCCAGCGCGGCACGGACCCCGCCGCCGAGCCCCGCCGGGTCCAGCAGCGTCAGATGCTCACGGTCCCTGGCGGCCGAGGGGGAAGCGACGGCCGGTCCCGTGCCCAGCAACTCGGCGAGCGCGGGCGGCACGGGCCCCTCGGCGGGGACCGGCGTCTCCAGCAGCCCCGCCAGCCGACGCCGCCGCTCCCGGATCTCGCCCTCCTGCCGGGCCAGATCCGCGTCCAGCCCGGCGAGCACGTCCATGAGCTCGTACCCCGCCGTGTCGGCGAGGACGTCCCGCACCTCGTCCAGCCCGAGCCCGAGCTCGGTGAGCCGCCGGACCCGGGCCAGCACCACGGCGTCCCGCACGCCGTACGAGCGATAGCCGTTGGCCCGGCGAGCGGGCTCGGGCAGCAGACCGATGTGGTGGTAGTGCCGGATCGCCCGCGAGGTGACCCCGACGAGCGCGGCGATCTCTCCGATGCGCATGGGGCCAGTAGAAACCTTGACGTCACGACAAGGTCAAGCACGCCCGGCCCCACCGGTATCAGGCAACGTCGCTCCTGTCTGTGCCACGATCGAGGGAGCTACTCCCGATCTCACGGACGGCGGGCCCGAAGATGTCCCAATCTGGCGAGCGACCGAGGAAGGGGCGTGACATGACTGCCATGCCGTACGAACCGCTCACGCAGGCGGATGTCCTGCTGGAGGGCTTCCTGGCGCTGGATACGCCGGAGGGCTTCCGGGCCGAGCTGATCGAGGGGGAAATTGTCGTGACGCCGCCGCCGGACGGGGACCACGAGGACTACATCAGTCTGATTCTGAAGCAGGTGATCAGGCGGTCCCGGACAGACATGGATTTCTCCGGGAACAAAGGACTGAAGCTGGCAAGCGGCGGACGCTGTCCCAAGAACCACGTCATTCCCGACGGCACCTTCGCGCCCACAGAACTGCGCCTGTACCGGGGAGCCGACCCCTGGATGCCGTGCGAGGGGGTGGCCCTCGTCGTCGAGGTCACCTCGACCAAGCCCCGGGCGGACCGCACGGACAAGCGGCACTGCTATGCCCGCGGCCCCATCCCGCTCTACCTCCTGGTGGACCGGGAGCAGTCCTCGCTGACGCTGTTCAGCGACCCGGAGGGCGACGACTACCGCCAGCACTGCACGGTCCCGTTCGGCAAGCGGCTCGCCCTCCCGGAGCCGTTCGCCTTCGACCTGGAGACCGAGGAACTCATCTGAACCCGGCCCGAACCCGGCCCGAACCTGCCCCACCCCCATCCCGTCCGGCCGCCCCCGCCGGGCGGGTAGCATGGTCGGCACGGCAGACGAGCCGGGCGGACGGCCGCGTGGGGATCCTCGGATCTCCCCGAGGAACGTCCGGGCTCCACAGGGCAGGGTGATGGCTAACGGCCACCCGGGGTGACCCGCGGGACAGTGCCACAGAAAACAGACCGCCGAGGATTTCGGTCCTCGGTAAGGGTGAAACGGTGGTGTAAGAGACCACCAGCGCCCGGGGCGACCCGGGCGGCTAGGTAAACCCCACCCGGAGCAAGGTCAAGAGGGGTCGTCGCGAGACGGCCCTGCGCGAATGATCGAGGGCGGCCCGCCCGAGTTCGCGGGTAGACCGCACGAGGCCGGCAGCAATGCCGGTCCTAGATGGATGGCCGTCTCCCCGGCCGCCGCGAGGCGACCGGGTGACAGAACCCGGCGTACAGCCCGACTCGTCTGCCGGTGGGCCGAGGCCCACCGCACCGGCCGCGGCCGGTACCTCCCCGTGTCGCCGGTGCCTCCCTGTGTCGTCAGTACTTCCCCGTGCCGCCGGTGCGTCGCGTGGTCCCGACCGGCGACCACACGCGTGGCGGTTCCCATTACGATTCCAGTGCTTGAATGAACCATCGTTCTCGGTCGGCAAGGAGAAACGCTGTGCCCCTGGTGTCTGTCGTGATGCCCGTGTACAACTCGGCAGCGACCCTCGGTGCGGCGGTCCGGTCGGTGCTCTCGCAGACCCACAGCGACCTGGAGCTGCTGGTCACCGACGACAAGTCCTCCGACGACTCCATGGATCTGCTGATGGAGTTCGCCCGGCAGGACGAGCGCGTCCTGCCGAGATCGGCGCCGGAACAGGGCGGTGCCGGCCGGGCGCGCAACCTCGCCATCGAGCGGGCCCGGGGGGATTACGTCGCCTTTCTCGACAGCGACGACATGTGGCTCCCGGAGAAGACCGAGCGGCAACTCGCCTTCGCCGCGGCGGGCAGTGCGCCTCTGACGTTCACCTCGTACTTCAAGATGGACGCCGATCACGAGGGCGAGAGTGTCGACTTCGTCCCGAACGGGCGCGTGATCCGCGCGCGGGAACACGTGGACTACCGCGCGATGCTGGTCCGGGACTACATCGGTGCCCTGACCGCCATGTACGACCGCACCGTCCTCGGCACACGGCTGATGCCGGAGATGCGGAAGCGACAGGACTACGCCCTGTGGCTGTCGATCATGCGCGACGGGGCCGACGCCCGGGGCCTGGCCGAGCCGCTCGCGGTGTACCGGGCCCACCAGGCGGGATCGCTGTCCTCCAACAAGCTGTCGCTGGTCCGGTACAACTGGGAGCTGTACCGCGAGCACGAGAAGCTGTCCGTCCCGCGGTCCACGCGGGCGCTGGCCGGCGCCGCGTGGCAGTCGCTGCGCAACTCGCGGATCTAGGTGTACTGACCCGTGCGGCGGTTCGTCCGCCCCCTCCGCACGGGGCAAGGCTGGCCTACGGGCGTTCGACCACGCCCGCCTCGTGGGCGGCGATGGCCGCCTCCACCCGGTTGCGTACCCCGAGCTTGCCGAGGATCGCGCTCACGTGGGCCTTGACGGTGCCCTCCACCAGGAACAGTTCCGCCCCGATCTCGGCGTTGGACAGTCCCGCTCCGAGGGGAGGGACACTCGGGGACAGGTCACCCCCGACCAACTCCGACTACCCGGCAACCGGCACCGCACGCTGCTGCCTCTGCGACGTCACCGAGGCCAGGGTGGTGCCCTGCGCGCCAGACCGCTGATCACCACGGAGCCTCGGGTAGCGCCACCCTCCGTTACCACCGAAAGTGAGACAGGGCCGTTCATTTGACAGACCCGTCCGTTCAGACGGGTTTTCTCAGGAAGCGGCTTCGCGGCGCCGCCGATCGGCAAGCCCGGGGAATGCGTTGCGGCGTGCGAGCGCGGAGATCAGGATCGCCGGGACGGCGATGACCAGGGTCGCCCAGGTAAGCGCTTCGGGGCCTGCTCCCGCGAGGAGGATTCCGCCGATCACGCCACCGCCGGCGATCGCGACGTTCCAGGCCGTGACGAAGAGCGACTGCACCGTGTCGACCGCCGGCCCCGCGGCCTCGGCGGCTGCCGTCTGGAGCAGGGTCGCCACCCCGCCGAACGCGAGGCCCCACAGCGCCGCCCCGATGAATACGAGAGCGGGGAACTGCGCGAAGAGTCCCAGCACGACCGCGGCAAGGGCGAACAGGCAAGAGCTCGCGATCACCAGCGTGCGGAGGTGGCGGTCGATCAGCGTACCGACGAGCCAGAGGCCGAGGATGGAGGCCCCGCCGAACGCCAGGAGCACGGCGTCGACTCGTTCCTCGAGGCCGACTGATCCGAGGAACGGGGCGATGTAGTTGTAGAGCACGCTGTGTGCGAGCACGTAGGCGGCGACCACACCGAGCACCGGCAGCACGCCGGGCATCCCCAATGCACCCACGAGCGGCTGCCGCTCGCCTCGCCTCTGGCCGGGAAACTGCGGTACCGAGAACAGAATCCAAAGGGCGAGAAGCACCGTGAGGATGCTGATGGCGACGAACGAGACCCTCCAGCCGAGCGTCTGCGCGAAGAACGCGCCGGCGGGAACCCCAATCGCCAGCGCAACAGGCGTTCCCGCGGATGCGATCGCCAGCGCGCGGCCCCGCTGGTGGGGTTCGACCATGCGCCGCGCGTAGCCGGCGAGCAGCGCCCAGATCAACGCGGAAGCGGTGCCGGCGACGAACCGCGACACGAGTGTGAGCGCGAAGCTCGTGGAGAGCGCTGTGATTGTGTTCGCCACGATGAAACCGCATACCGCGGTCAGCAGGAGCCTGCGGCGAGGCCACTCCGCCGTCATCTTCACCAAGGGAACGGCTGCGAGAACCGAGGCGACCGCGTATACGGTGACGGTCTGCCCGGCTGCCGAGACGGAGACATCCAGATCCCGGGCCATCGCCGGAAGCACGCCGGCGGGCAGGGTCTCGGTCAGCAGGGTGATGAACGCGGCCATCGCAAGAGCGAGCAGCCCCCACAGCGGAAACCGCCGCGCATTCGGTGCGGCGGGGGTTCGGACAAGGTCGTGTATCTCTTCGACATGTGTCATAGGCTCCATGCTGAACCTTGACATCAATGTGAGGGTCAAATCGGTTCTGAGCTGAGGAGGGCAGATGAGGATCGGCGAGATAGCTGCGCGCACGGACACCCCCGTTCGCCTGCTCCGCTACTACGAGGAACAGGGATTGATCGAGCCGGAGCGCCTGCCCAACGGGTACCGCGACTATGACGAGCATCTGGTCGACCGAGTGCAGCAGATACGCGGCCTGCTGGATGTCGGCATCCCCACCAGGCTGATCCGGAGCATCCTGCCGTGCCTGAACGAGCCGCAGAGCATCCACATGCCCTACATCACCCCGGACATGGTGGAAACGCTCGAACGCGAGCGGGACAAGATGACCGACAAGATTCGGTGCCTCACCCGGAACAGAGACGCGATCAACGGGTACCTCGCGGCGACCGACCGCCGCGCCGATGAATCGCCATGACCCGCGAAGACAATGTTCGCGAGTGCTCAATGCCTCGCAGGCGATGGCCTAACAAGGCCACCATGCTCGACGGCCGCGTCCTGCGCTCCCGCAGCATCGATGGCCTCGACCAGGAGGTCTACGCCCTGCTCACCGCCTACCAGGCTCTGATCCGCGCCGGCGACGACGCCCTGACCGGACGGCCGGAAGTACCCATGGAACGGATCAGTTTCACCGTCCTGCTGACCACCGCAACCGACACCGTCACCGCCGGCCATGGAATCTTCCCCGGCACCCTCATAGACCTGGTCGGCTCGATCGGCCACGCCACCCCGGGCAACCTCCTGCCCGCCCACCGACGGCAACGAGCAAAGGCCCGTACTCGCAAGAACCCCACCAGCAAGTACGGGCCGAACGCCGGACAACACCCCCAGAAGTCCCAGAACTACACCGTCCACGCCGCCATTGCATTCTTCGAGCACGGCCTCAGCAACCGTTCACGGCGCTAACGCAACGGTGTTGAGTTCATAGGATGCTCAACCGGAGCGAGTCCAGAAAGATACTGGGCTACTTCTTATAGGCGAATTCCGGCAGTCGGCGCCCGCCAAAACGAAGGCGTGAGACCGCGTCCCAGGAGGTTGAGAATCCCGGGCGACTCAAAGAATCTGGGTGAGTGGAGCATCGGGTCCATCAGTGATGAATTGAGAGCCGCCCGCCGCATGTTGCTCTGCATCGGGAACATGCTCGGTGCCGGGACCACGAACAGGCCCACCGATTTCATGGAAGCGGCCTACATCACGCCGGTGAACAAGGCAGAGTCGACCTGGCAGAAGCTGCTCGTCCGAACAGTTGGGTGGCTGTCCCAGCCTCTGCACGGCCACCACCCGTGCCACCACGCCGAGGAGGCACAAGACGTGAACACAAGGACTTGACAGGGAACCCCGCACCGGCCAGCACTACCCACAGTGCCGCGTCGAACGACCACGCCCTCCCGGACGCCGGCGACGGTCCCGTCGCCCCGGGCCGCGCATCCGTGTCCGTGCCCGCTTCCGCCTTCGCGCTCCCGCCACGCCTCACCACGTGGTCGACCCTACCGACCCGGCCGGGCTCAGCAGGGGGTCGCGGTGTGCGTGTGCTCGGGCGCCGGGCACCGGCCGGCGAACTGTTCGTGGTGCCGCGCCGCGAGCCCTTCGGCGCCATGGGCGTCCCGGTCCGCGAGGAACTCGCGGAACAGGGACGGAAGGACCTCGAAGACCCCCTGGTCGTCGCCGTGGTGGTGCAGCAGGATCCGGCTCCAGGACCACGCGGGGTCGAAGACGTCGTAGCGCATCTCGACCCACCTTCCCCAGCGCCCGTGCGGAGAATGCCCGAGGGGCCCGGATCCGGGTTCGGAATGGGACACACCGATGTAGTAGCCGGTCAGGAAGGCGGCGACGGAGGAGACCGTCCGTTCGCCGGTGAACATGGCGGGTCGACGGCACAGATCGTCGAGCAGGTCCAGGAATCGTGCGTCGTCCATCCGCCGATGGTATGTGACGCGGGACAGCCCTTAGCCGGGCGTGCGGCGCCGTTGGCCCATCGTCCGGGACGCCGCCACGACCAGCAGCAGCGTGGCCGTTCCGACGACCGTCCCGAGTACGGGGAACGTGATCACGGGGGCCGTTCCCGTCGGGGCGACCAGGCCGTGCGGGTCGGCGTACACATGGATGCGGTCACCGACGCGGGTGTACGCGGTGCAGACCTTCGTGCCCGTGACGGATGTCCTGCGGCCGTCCGGGAGCCGGAGCCCGCACGTGTGATCGTCGCCTCCGGTGATCGGCTTCCGGAAGCTGGTGACCTCGGTGACCGTCACGGGCGTCCGTTCGCCGCGCAGGCTCAGCACGGAGTCGCGGAAGCCGACCAGCACCGAGACCAGCAGCACTATCAGGCAGGGCAGTATCACCAGCATCTGCTTCTCCGTCGGTACGAGGATCAGCGGCAGATCGAGTATGACGACGACCGATGCCACGATCAGCAGCAGCTTCGCGAGCTCCCAGTCGTCCCCCAGGACGACGCCCACCAGCCCGCACCCCACCAGCATCAGCGCCGCTCCGAGGCCCAACAGCGCCCCCGCCAGGCGCGGTCGGCGCGGTGTCCACTCCTGCATCGACCGGAACACGCGCGCCACGGCGTCCCCGGCGCGTTCCCAGGCTGCCCCGGCGCGTTCCCAGGCATCCCTCATGCCGCCCACGTCCCCGCCCCTCCCATATGCCTGCCGGAGAGGCGGCCCCCCCCTGCCGGCACTTGCTCTCAGCCGTTCCCGTCGCCCCGTTGTTCGAACCTTCGTACCAGGGGCCGGTCGTTCCGAGCGTCCTCCTCGCCGTCCGGGTTCTCGTCCGGGTTCTCGTAACTCGTGAACCAGTGCCGGTCGAAGTGGCGCGCGGTGGAACGGGGAAACCGCGGGTCGGTGAGCAGACGGTGGACGAACTCCGCCGTCGAGCCGTCGAACCGGTCCCACTCGCCGTAGTCGTCACCCGTGACGAGGATGGGCCACCGGTCGGGGTCGGTGCCCTCGGTGAGCCAGTAGAACGAGCTCTGCTGCTCCGTGCTCGCCCACTGCAACAGGCCCCCGGGAGCCGGGTGCAGGCGGTACGGCTCCCACGGCCCGCCGCCGTTCTCCGCGGCCGCCCGGTTCCAGAACTCGTTGAACTCGACGAGGTCGAGGCTGCCGGGCGGGCCGTCGGCGATCAGGAGACCGAGGTAGTCGTCGAAGTCGCCGTGACCGAACCGTTCGACGAGCTCCTTGTAGTCACCCGGCAGCGCCGTCCCGAGCCGGGACTCGACCGCCGCCCAGTCGACGGCGGCGCCCCGCTCCCGGGTCCATCCGGTGACGGCGACGACCCGGTCCACCCAGGTCGTCCCCTCCGCCGGCCCGTTCGACCACTTTCCTTCGTCCTTTCCCGTGCCCGGTATGGTCCGTTCGTCCGGACGCCGGGACACCGCCCCCGCGTCCGGCCGCCGCCGTACGGACCACCCGGCCACCAGCACCACCGGCCGCACCGCCCCGTCGGTCCGGACCGCACCGCAGCCGATCCACCGGCCGGCGTGGTTCCACGCGCGCATCTCCACGACCCGGTCCCCGAACGGGGCGAGGAGCGGCGCCCCGGTGCGCGCGGTCACCGTCGGATCGACGTACCCGCCCATGGCCAGGTTGCGGGCCTGCCCGTACCGGCTGCTCAGCACCCTGCCCAGGGCCCTGAAGTCGACCGACTCGTCCGTCGGCAGGCGGACGGGGTCCGCACCGTCGCCGACCGGGCCGCACACCGCGTCCCGCCCGTCATGGGTCACCAGGGCGTCGACGGCGGCGAGCAGTTCCTGTTCGTCCATGACCGGGAGTCAAGCACGGGCCTGTGACAGCCGGACCGGCCCCGGACCCGCGCCGATGTTCCGGTCACGGCTCCGGGACCTCCCCGTTCAGGAGCCCCAGGACTTCCGCGAGCGGAACCTCCCCGACCGTTCGTGGCCCGTTCGCGGGCGGGATCGGCTGCTCGGCCCAGATCGTCTTGCCGTGCCGGGTGTAGCGGCTGCCCCAGCGCGTGGTGAGCTGCGCGACCAGGTACAGGCCGCGGCCCCCCTCGTCGGTGACCCGGGCCCGGCGCATGCGGGGCTGGGTGGCGCTGGGGTCGGAGACCTCGCAGGTCAGCTGGCCCGCCCGGATCAGCCGCACCTCGACCGGGCCGCCGGTGTAGCGGATGGCGTTGGTGACCAGCTCGCTCAGCACCAGTTCGGTGGTGAAGACCAGCTCCTCCAGTCCCCAGGCGCGCAGTTGCCGGGCCGCCTCCTGCCGGACCCGGGCGACGGCGGCCGGGTCCGGGTCCACCGGCCAGACGGCCGTGTTCCCGGGCGGCACCGCGTGGGTGCGGGCGAGCAGCAGCGTGACGTCGTCGGCGAGGTGGTGCACGGGCCGGCCGGAGATGATCTCCTGGCCGAGTTCCCGCAGCGGTGCGGTGGTGGCGCCGGGGCGGGCCAGGCAGCGGCGCAGTCCGGCCATGCCCTCGTCCAGGTCGCTGTCGCGTCCCTCGATCAGCCCGTCCGTGTAGAGCGCGAGGATGCTGCCGGCGGCCAGTTCGACCTCGGTCACCTCGAAGGGCAGGCCGTTGACGCCCAGCGGCGGCCCGGGGGTCAGCTCCACGTACGAGACGGTCCCGTCCGGAGCCACGACGGCGGGCGGGGGGTGCCCGGCCGAGACCATCGCGCAGCGCCGGGAGACCGGGTCGTAGACGGCGTACAGGCAGGTGGCGCCGATCGGGTCGGTCCAGCCGCCGGGCGGCGCCCCGTCGTCGTCCGGTCGGGTGAGGTCGTGGGGTTCGTCGCGGAGCTGGGAGACCAGGTCGTCCAGGTGCACCATCAACTCGTCCGGTTCCAGTTCGAGGTCGGCGAGGGTGCGGACGGCGGTGCGCAGCCGTCCCATGGTGGCGGTGGCCCCCAGCCCGTGACCGACGACGTCCCCGGCGACCAGGGCGACCCGGGCGGAGGAGAGCGGGATCACGTCGAACCAGTCGCCGCCGACACCGGTGGTGGGATCGGCCGGCAGGTAGAAACCGGTCGTGGTCACGGCGACCGTCTCGGCCTGCGCGGGCGGCAGCAGACTGCGCTGCAGCCCGACGGCCGACCGGTGCTCCCGGGTGTAGCGGCGGGCGTTGTCCAGGGCGAGGGCGGCGCGTGCGGAGATCTCGCACAACAGGTCCAGGTCGGCCGGTTCGTAGTCGGGGCGGCCGGGCGCGCGCCGGACGGTCACCCGGCCGAGGAAGCTGCCCCGGGCCCGCAACGGGGCGGTCATCGACGCAGGGGAGCTGGTGACGGAGGGGGCGGTGTGGGGCGGGACCCCGGCGTCGACGGAGACCACGGTGCCGACCGGGCCTCCGGCCTCGACCGGGCCTCCGGCCTCGACCGGGCTCCTGGTGTCGGTCGGGCCCCCGGCCTCGGCCGGCGCCTCCGTGGCGGGTTCCCCGGCCACGGCGGTCCGGCGCAGCAACAGCCGCCCGTCCTTGCCCGGGACCGGCTCCTCGCCCGTGAACACCGCCTCCGCGATCTCCACCACCGCGAGGTCGGCCAGGCCGGGCACCAGTACGGCGGCCAGCTCCTCGCCGGTGCCCGTGACGGACAGCGATCCGCCGACGGCCGCGGTGGCGTGGTGCAGGATCGCCAGGCGCTCGTCGGAACGGCGCTGCTCGGTGACGTCCGTGAACAGCGCGGTGACGCCGAAGACCTGCCCGTCCGGTGCCTGGAGCCGGAACGCCGAGATGGCCAACACCGCCCCGCTGCCGGGATCCTCGATGGTCCGTACCCGCTCCTCCGCCAGGATCAGCGGCAGGCCCGTCCGCAGGACCTCCCGCAGCCGCCGCTCGACCGCCGCGGCGTCGTCGGGCTCCAGGAAGTCGCCCAGGCGCAGGCCGCGCAGGTCCGGCGGGAGACCGGTGTACGGGAGCAGATGGGTGTTGGTCCTGGCCAGCCGCAGCTGCTCGTCGAACACGGCGAGACCCAGCCGGTCCTGGAGGAAGAGCTCCCGGGTGAACGCCCGGTCCTGCCGCCACCGGGAGACCATCCCGGCGGGGGCCGCGAGCACGAAGTACCGCGCCGGTTCCACAAAAGCCCCGGGAACAGAGTCTGCGCCGGGGCCGGGGCCGGGGCCGGTGCTGGTCTCGGTACCGGTGGGGGTATCGGTGTCCTCGCCCGCGAGGGGAAGGACCTGGAAGACGATGCTCAGCTTCTCGCCCCGGCCGGTACGCAGCACCGCCTCGCCGGACCGGACGGTCCCGGACCGGACGCCCTCCGGCCGGTCGACCCACAGCCCGGTCCGGGCTGTGGGGTCCGCGAGCAGTTCCCGTACCGGGCGGCCGCGGACCGCGTCGGCGGGGAGCGCGAGCAGCTCCGCCGCCGCCGGGGTCCAGCCGATGATCCGTCCCTCGGCGTCGAGCAGGGCCCCGGCGGCGCCGTCCGCGAACGGGAGCCCGCTGTGTACGGCCGCGCCTGGGAGGGTCTTTCCGTCCACCACGTACTCAGCTCCCTTTCCCGGCGCTGCCCATGATTCCGCGCCGGGCGCCGCTCTCCGTGCCGCGCGCCCCGGTCGTCGAACGCCCGCGTCCTTCCCGGAAGGCCCGCCCGGCCGCGGCCGCGTCCGCATCCGTGGCCATGGCCCTCTCCATCATGCCCCCGCCCGTTCCGGCCGACCGTCCCGAAAGCCGCCGATCGGCCCCCTCACCGGCCCCGGGGGAGTGGTGGAGCCCGCCGGGCGGCCGGACCGGCGGGGCCGGCCCGTCCGGAGGCATTGATTCCGCCGAGTGGACCGGGCGAGGCGCCGTCAGAACCCGCGCCCCCGCGTCGAACCCCATGGGCCTCTCCTGCCAAGCTGAGTGGCCGTAGGAGGATTCATGCCCGCCAGGTGATGGATCAGCGAGGCAATCGGGCGAGTTCCGGGACACCTGCGGGGAACGGTCTTGTCCAACGGTTCCGGCGGTCGCGGTGGTCCCGGCGGTTCCAGTCGTCTCACTCGTTCCACTCGTCTCACTCGTTCCAGCTCTTCCAGCTCTTCCAGCTCTTCCAGTCGTTCCAGCTGTTCCTCGGGAAGGTTCTGCATGTCCGATCGCACCGTTGGAAGCCGTGGCTCGCTGATGGCGGTGAGCGACCTGCACGTGGGGATGGCCGACAACCGCCCCCTCGTCGAGTCCCTGCGACCGGAATCGGACGAGGACTGGCTGATCGTCGCCGGTGACGTCGCCGAGCGGGTCGCCGATGTGGAGTGGGCGCTGCGGCTGCTCGCGGACCGGTACGCGCGGGTCATCTGGACGCCGGGGAACCACGAGCTGTGGACGCCCGCGAACGACCCCGTCCAACTGCGGGGCCGACGACGCTACGAGCACCTGGTCGAGCTGTGCCGGAGCCTCGGGGTGACCACGCCGGAGGACCCGTACCCGCTGTGGCGGGGGCCGGGCGGGCCGGTGGCCGTCGCGCCCGTGTTCCTGCTGTACGACTACAGCTTCCGGGCGCCGGGCACCACGACCAAGGAGGAGTCCCTGGAGTACGCGCACCGGACGGGGGTGGTGTGCACCGACGAGTTCCTGCTGCACCCCGACCCGTACCCGAGCCGGGACGCCTGGTGCCGGGCCCGGGTCGCGGGGACGGAGCGGCGGCTCGCGGCGCACGACCCGCAGATCCCGCTGGTCATCGCAGGGCACTGGCCCCTCGTGCGCGACCCGATGGCCGTGCTGTGGTACCCCGAGTTCGCCCAGTGGTGCGGGACGGAACTCACCGCCGACTGGCACCGGCGCTTCAACGTGGCGGCGATGGTCTACGGCCATCTGCACATCCCCCGCACGACCCGGTACGACGGCGTCCGCTTCGAGGAGGTCTCCATCGGCTACCCGAGGGAATGGCGCAAACGAGGTCATCCCAAGGGGTTGCTGCGGCGGATCCTCCCGTACGAGGACGACCCCGGCACCGCGCCGGAAGCCGTCAGCGGTGCCCCAGGACGTTGACGACCCGGCCGTCCGGGTCGCGCACGAAGAAGCGGCGCACGCCCCACTCCTCGTCGCTCAAGGGGTACACGATCTCCGCGCCGCTCTCCTTCATGGCGGCGTGGACCGCGTCCACGTCCTCCACCTCCACGCTCATGTCCGGCGAGACCGGGGCGGTCGCGTCGGAGCCCATGACGCTCAGCTGCACCGAGGGTTCCGACGGCGAGGCGAGCGTCACGATCCAGCCGTGGTTCATGACCTCCTGGAGCCCCAGCCGGCCGTAGAACTCCGCGCTCCGTCGCATTCCCTCGGCGGTGGGGACGCCGGTGGTGCGGATGTTGGGGACGACTCTGCGGACGGACATCGACAACTCCTGTGGTGAGAACTGGTCATGGGGTCCGGGCCCGGGTCCGGGGCCCGAGACCCGGCCCGTGGGACAGACTTCGTACCACCCGCCGGCAGACATAGAGTGCCGGGCTGTGAGCAACGAGATACCCGATGGCCAGTTTCCTTCCCGCTCCGGCACGGCGGAGCACGCGCCCCTGAGCTTCCGGCGCGCGGGCGAGCCCGACCTGCCGGAGCTGGTCCGGCTGCGGGACGACGCGGCGCGGTGGCAGATCGCGCACGGCATCGACCAGTGGAAGCCGGGCGAGCTCGGTGTCCGGCACTTCCGGGAACGGTTGAGCGAGGGCGAGGTCTGGCTCGCCGCCCTCGGGGAGGACGGGCCCGTCGCCGGGGCGTGGGAGCTGTGGTGGGACGACCCGGCGGCCTGGGGTCCTCAGGCCCCGGACGCGGGTTACGTCCACCGGCTCATGACGGACCGCCGCGTCGCGCCCCCGGGCACCGGGCGACGGATGCTGGCACGGGCGGAGGCCCGGATCGCCGACGCGGGCCGCGCGCTCTGCCGGCTCGACTGCCTGGCCGACAACGCCCGGCTCCGGGAGTACTACGGGGCGGCGGGCTACGAGACCGTCCGCGAGCGCTCGAAGGACGGCGGCCTCGGCCACACCTACCGGGTCATCCTGCTGGAGAAACGGCTGGGAAAGCAGGTGGGGAAGCAGCCGGGGAAGCGGCCGGAGAAGCAGATCTGAGGGCGGGCCGGATTCTCCCGGCGGACGGTGCCGTTACCCTGCACGGCATGGTCAACTCCTGTGCGGATCCTGATGATTGCGAGGTCGCCGTAGCCGCGGCACGGGCCGGTGCGGACGTGGTGCGCGACCTGTACGGCCGACGGCTCGACCGCATCGACAAGGGCGCCGGGGACTTCGCCACCACCGCCGACGTGGCGGCCGAGCAGGCGATCCTCGACGTCATCCGCGCGGCCCGGCCCGAGGACGCGGTGCTCGGCGAGGAGGGCGGGCGGCGGGGCGCGGCCGACTCCGTGCGCCAGTGGCTGGTCGACCCCCTGTGCGGCACGCTCAACTACGCGGTCGGCACCATGCTGGTGGCCGTCAACGTGGCGCTGCGCGGCGGGGCGGCGGCGGTGGCCGACCCCTTCGGCGACGAGGTCTTCCTCACCGACGGGAAGACCGCCCGGATGCGACGGGACGGGGCCGAGGCACCCCTGGTGCCCACCTCCGACACCCGGCTGGTGGACGTCAACCTGGACCCGCCGTTCCCGGGCGCGCCCGGATTCCGGGCCACGGACCTGCTGGCCCACCCCGGGTTCGTCGAACGGTTCCGGCCCCGGGTGGTGTCCACGACGCTGGCCCTGGCCTGGGTCGCGGCCGGCCGCCGCGCCGCCTACGTCACCGACGGCGGCGACCTGTCCGGGAGCGTCCACTTCGCGGCCGGCATCGCCCTGTGCAGGGCCGCGGGCTGCGTGGTCACCGGCATCGACGGCGTCCCGGTCGAGCGGGGCGGCCGCGGGCTCGTGGCCGCCGCGGACGCCGATACCCACGAGCTGCTGATGTCGATGATCGACGGCCGGGGCGTGTGACGGCGGAGGCGGTGCCGGCCGGGGCCGCCTCCGGGCGGCGGGGGCGTCAGGCGTCGATCCGGGTTCCCGTTCCGCTCACCCGCACCCGGGGGTCGCCCGCGCGCAGTTCGACGGTGAGGGTGCCGGGACGGCCCATGTCCTCGCCCTGGTGGAGGGTGAGGACCGCGCTGTCCGGGGCGAGGCCCTCCGTGCGCAGATAGGCGCCGAAGGCCGCCGCCGCCGCGCCGGTGGCGGGGTCCTCGACCACGCCGCCGACCGGGAACGGGTCACGGACGTGGAAGACGTCCGGCGCCGCCCGCCACACCAGCTGAACCGTCGTCAGGTCCAGCCGGTGCATGAGGGTTTCGAGGCGCTCGAAGTCGTAGGAGAGGTCGGCGAGGCGTTCGCGGGTCGCGGCGGCCAGCACCAGGTGACGGGCGCCCGCGTAGGCGATCCGGGGCGGCAGGGCCGGGTCGAGGTCGGCGGCCGGCCAGTCCAGGGCGGCGAGCGCCTCGGCCAGGGCGTCGGGCGCGATCCGCGCCACGTGCGGTTCGACGCTGGTGAGCGTGGCGCGGAGCTCGCCGCCCTCCCGGGCGACGGTGACCGGGACCGGGCCCGCGAGCGTGCTGAACACCAGCTCGCCGGGGCCGTCGCGCTCGGCCAGCGCGAGCGCCGTGGCCACGGTGGCGTGACCGCAGAACGGGATCTCGGCCTTCGGGCTGAAGTAGCGGATGGTGTACCCGCGGCCGACGGGGGAGTCCGTGGCGGTCCGGGAGCCAGTGTCGACCGGGGAGCCCGCGCTGTCCGAGGGGTGCGCGGCCTCCGGCTCGTACCGCCCCGTCAGGAACGCGGACTCGCTGTAGCCCAGCTCCGCGGCGACGGCGAGCATCGCGGCCTCGTCGAGACCTGACGCGTCCAGGACGACTCCTGCCGGATTGCCGCCCCGGGGGTCGGCGGAGAACGCGGTGTAGCGCAGGACCTCGGTGGCCGAATTCTGAGTCATGCCGCTGGTCAACCCCGTCGCGGCCCGGGTCATTCCCCGACCGGTCCGGGATGGCCCCCCAATGGCCCCGAACAGCCCCGAATGGCCCCACCCGGCCCCGATCCGGGGACCGGACCGGACCGGACCGTGCCGGGTGGGGCCGGGCCGCGACGCGGGCCGGGGTCAGTGGCAGTTCTTGGTGCCCTTGCCCGACTTCGTCCAGGAGCAGGAGTCCTGGAGCTTGCCGTTCGGCTTGATCAGCCGGGCCTTGTCGCCGGTGTTGTTCCAGACGTACGAACCACGGTTCCAGTAGACGTGGCCCGAGGCGTTCTTGCCCCGGCCCGTGTGGACCTTGACGGTCTTGCCGGCGCCGATGGTGTAGTTGCCGAAGGTGTACGTGTAGCCGGTGTTGTCCTTGAGCTTGTAACCCTTGAGCTGGAGCTTGGACTTGCCGTTGTTGTGGATGTCCACCCACTCGGCGTTGAGGGACGTGTTGCTGCGGTTGTCCTTGCCGGGGCTGTCGTACTGGATCTTCCCGAGGTGCAGTCCGGCCTGGTGCGAGGCGGCCGACGCCGGGGCCGTGACGAACAGGGAGCCGGCCAGGGCGGTGGCGGCGGCCAGGGCGAGAGGTGCCGCGACGCGTATACGCATGCTGTGGTCCTTCCGTGAAGCTTGCGTGAAGAACTGTGAGCATAAGGGGCGACGCGTGCGGCCCGGTCGGGGGGTGCGTTCCGGCGGACGGCAACCGCCCCGCCCGGTGCCCGGTTCGGGCGGGGGCGGTTGCCGTCCGCGCCCGGTGCGGGTCCTCAGCCGCGTCCCACGTACGGCATCGTCGTCGCCATGACCGTGGCGAACTGCATGTTCGCCTCCAGCGGCAGCTCCGCCATGTGGAGCACCGTCCGGGCCACGTCCGACGCCGCCATCACCGGTTCGACCGCGAGCTCGCCGTTGGCCTGGAGGGTGCCGGTCCGCATCCGCTCGGTCATGTCCGTGGCCGCGTTGCCGATGTCGATCTGGCCGCAGGCGATCCGGTACGGACGGCCGTCCAGCGACAGCGACTTCGTCAGCCCGGTCACGGCGTGCTTGGTCGTGGTGTAGGCGACCGAGTGGGGGCGCGGCGCGTGGGCCGAGATCGAGCCGTTGTTGATGATCCGGCCGCCCTGCGGATCCTGTTCCTTCATCAGCCGGTACGCGGCCTGCGCGCACAGGAACGCGCCCGTCACGTTCACGTCCACCACCGCCCGCCAGTCCTCCACCGCGAGGTCCTCGACGGGCACGGCGCCCGGCCCGAACGTGCCCGCGTTGTTGAAGAGCAGGTCGAGGCGGCCGAAGCACTCCCGTACCGAGGAGAAGAGCGCGGTCACGTCCTCGGGGCGGGACACGTCGGCGGGAACGGTGATCACCCGGGCGTCCGCCCCGGCCAGCATCGCGGTCTCGGCGAGGGGCCCGGGGCGCCGGCCCGCGAGCGCCACCGACCAGCCGGCCCCGGTCAGGGCGAGCGCCACCGCGCGGCCGATCCCGGAACCCGCACCCGTCACGACCGCCGTCTTCGCATCCGAGTTCAACGCTCTGTCGCTCATGGGGCCGCAGCGTACGCCCTTCCCGCTCCGGGACACGTGGGGTGCGTGAGGTCATGGCGGGTCAGAAAGACGTACGGGGTGACGAAAGACGTACGGGGTGACGGGTTCGCCCCTGGGGCGGTCGCCGAAGGGCGGACCTTGCCCGTCGGCCGTGAATGCGCGCTTTGTCCCGTGAACCCGTTCCTGCCGCATTACTCATCCCCCCGACGCCCGATCGACGCGAACACGACAGCCATTCGATGGGCCGGGCCGGTGGACTGACCGAGTACACCACCAGCAAGGGGAGGGACAGATGACGCACTCATCGCACCAGCAGGAGATGCGCGACGCAGCCAGGAACGTCGGCCGCCGCCGTTTCCTCACGGTCACCGGTGCCGCCGCCGCGCTCGCCTTCTCGGTCAACCTGCCGACCGCGGGCACCGCGAGCGCCGCCGAGCTGGACGCCCGGAGGATCACCGACGATCCGTTCACCCTCGGCGTCGCCTCCGGCGACCCGCTGCCCGACTCGGTCCTGCTGTGGACGAGACTTGCGCCGCGCCCGTACGAGGCCGACAGCGGACTGCCCAGGGCCCGGGTGCAGGTGCGCTGGGAACTCGCCCGCGACGAGCGCTTCTCCCGCATCGTCCGGCGCGGATCGGTCACCGCCCACCCGGAGTTCGACCACAGCGTCCACGTCGAGGTCAAGGGCCTCGACGCCGACCGCGTCCTCTACTACCGCTTCCGCGCCGGTACCTGGATCAGCCCCGTCGGCCGGACCCGCACCGCCCCCGCCCGCAACGCCCGCAACAGCGGGCTGAGCCTGGCCGCCGTCTCCTGCCAGGCGTACCACGACGGTTACTTCACCGCGTACCGGCACCTCGCCCGGGAGGACGTGGACGTCGTCCTCCACCTCGGCGACTACCTCTACGAATACGCCGTCAACGCCACCGGCGGGGCCCGCAACTACACCGACCGCAGGCTCCCCGCCCACTTCAACCGGGAGACGGTCACGCTGGAGGACTACCGGCTGCGGTACGCCCTCTACAAGTCCGACCCCGACCTGCGCGCCGCGCACGCCGCGCACCCCTTCGTCGTCACCTGGGACGACCACGAGACCGAGAACAACTACGCGGGCGGCACCCCCGAGAACGACGTCCCGCCGGAGGAGTTCCTGCTGCGCCGGGCCGCCGCCTACCGCGCGTACTGGGAGAACCAGCCGCTGCGCACCCCGCAGCGGCCGACCGGCCCCGACATGAAGCTCTACCGGCGCCTCCAGTTCGGCCGGCTCGCCCAGTTCGACATCCTCGACACCCGCCAGTACCGCAGCGACCAGGCGTACGGCGACGGCTGGCAGAAGCCCGGACCGGAGTCCGAGGACCCCTCGCGCACCATGACCGGCGCAGCCCAGGAGCGCTGGCTGCTGGACGGCTGGCACGCCTCGCGGGCCACCTGGAACCTCGTGCCCCAGCAGGTCGTCTTCGCCCAGCGGCACGACGTCCCCACCGACGCGTTCAAGGTGTCCATGGACGCGTGGGACGGCTACCCCGCCTCCCGGGCGCGGATCTTGCGGGGCGCCGAGGCGGCGGGCATCGACAACCTGATGGTGCTGACCGGCGACGTGCACGTCGGCTACGGCTTCGACCTGAAGAAGGACTTCGGCGACCCGTCCTCGCGCACCGTCGGCACGGAGATCGTCGCCACGTCCATCAGCAGCGGCAAGGACGGCTCGGACAAGCCCGGCAGCTGGAACAACCAGATGCAGGCCAACCCGCACATGAAGTTCTTCAACGGCCGGCGCGGCTACGCCGTCGTCACGCTGGACCAGAAGCAGGCGCGTGCCGACTACCGCACGGTGTCGGCCGTCACCACCCCCGGCGCGCCGCTGTCGACCGCCGCCTCCTTCGTCACGGAGGTGGGCAACCAGGGCCTCATGCCCGCCTGATCGGGCGGGCCCGCCCGACCCGGCAGGTTCTCAGGCGTCGGCCGGGTAGCGGACGCCGATGCGGTCACGTACCGCGTCGAGCGTCCGCATCACGGCGAGGGAACCGTCCAGCGGCACCAGCGGCGACTCCGTCTCGCCCGCCCGCAGCGCCCGCGCCACCTCGGCCTGCTCGAACTGCAGGCCGCGCAGCCCCTCACCGGCCCCACCGACCCCACCGGCGGTTCCAAGGCCTGCGGCGGTGAACTCCTCGGGGTCGTGTCCCGGCCGGTGCAGCACGAACCGCTCCGGGTGGAAGAAGCCGGGCGGGAAGTCGATCCGCCCCTTCGTGCCGGTGATCGAGGAGGTCCGCGGGGTGTCCGCCACGATCGAGCAGTTCAGCAGCGCCGAGGCGCCCGCCTCCGACCAGCCCAGCAGCATCGCGGTGTGCAGATCGACGCCCTCGGGGGAGAGCAGCGCGTCCGCCTGCACCCGGTCCGGCTCGCCCAGCAGCAACTGCGCGAACGAGACCGGGTAGACCCCGAGGTCCAGCAGCGCGCCACCGCCCAGCGCCGGGTCGCGCAGCCGGTGCCCGGCCCCGAAGGGCCCCGTGATCCCGAAGTCGGCCTGCACGGTGCGGATGTCGCCGATGGCGCCGTCCCGCACCAGCTCCGTCATGCGCCGGACGACCGGATTGCAGTACGTCCACATGGCCTCCATCAGGAAGAGCCCCCGGTCCCGGGCGAGCTTCACCAGCTCCTCCGCCTCCCGGGCGTTGAGCGTGAACGCCTTCTCGCACAGCACGTGCTTCCCGGCCTCCAGGCAGAGCGCGGCCGCCTCCCGGTGCGCCGAGTGCGGCGTCGCCACGTACACCACGTCGACCTCGTCGTCGGCGGCGAGGGCGGCCCAGTCGCCGTACGCCCGGGGTATCCCGAACCGCTCGGCGAAGGCCCGCGCGGAGGTCTCCGTACGGGACGCGACGGCCACCACCTCCGAACCCGGCAACGACCGGAGGTCCTCGGTGAATGTCGCGGCGATACCGCCGGTGGCCAGCACGCCCCACCGAACGACCCTGTCCGTGCCCGTCATGACTGCTCCCCAGGAAGGTCTCGACCAGTCCAGCTGAGCTGAGAGCATAGATGCGGATTCAACGACATGGAGATGACAATGCCGGAGAGCGGCGCAAGCCGGGCCCAGCAGGAACGTACACACACATCGACCACCGGAACCGGGACGGCGGAGCCGGGAACCGCCCCCGGCGCCGGAACCAGGGACCGGAAGACTGACAAGACCGACCGGACCGACAAGGCGGACGGGACCGGCCGGGCGGACGCGACCGACCGGACCGGCACGGCCGCCGCCGGCACCGCCGGGACGCCTCCGGGCAAGCCGGCCGTCACCGGAGCGGCCCGCCGCACCGGCCTCCTGGTCACCCTCGTCCTCGGCGGCCTCACCGCACTGCCGCCGCTCTCCATGGACATGTACCTCCCGGCCCTGCCCGCGGTCACCGAGTCCCTCCAGGCCCCCGCCGCGACCGTCCAGCTCACCCTCACCGCCTGCCTCACCGGCATGGCGCTCGGACAGCTCGTCGTCGGACCGATGAGCGACCGGTGGGGCAGGCGCGGGCCGCTGCTCCTCGGCATGATCGTCTACGTCGTCGCCACCGCGATCTGCGTCTTCGCCCCCACCGCCGAACTCCTCATCGGCTTCCGCCTGCTCCAGGGCCTGGCCGGCTCGGCGGGCATCGTCATCGCCCGCGCCGTGGTGCGCGACATGTACGACGGCGTGGAGATGGCCAAGTTCTTCTCCACCCTGATGCTGATCTCCGGCGTCGCACCGATCATCGCGCCGCTCATCGGCGGCCAGGTGCTCCGGTTCACCGACTGGCGGGGCGTCTTCGCCGTCCTCACCCTCGTCGGCCTGGTCCTCACCCTGGTCGTCTGGAAGTGGCTGCACGAGACCCTGCCGCCGCAGGACCGGCACACCGGCGGGATCGGCGACACGCTGCGCACCATGCGCGGACTGCTCGCCGACCGGGTCTTCACCGGCTACATGATCGCGGGCAGCCTCGCCTTCGCCGGCCTCTTCGCGTACGTGAGCGCCTCGCCGTTCGTCATGCAGGAGATCTACGGGGCCTCGCCGCAGACGTTCAGCCTGCTCTTCGGCGTCAACTCGATC
Source organism: Streptomyces sp. ML-6 (assembly GCF_030116705.1). Taxonomy (NCBI): domain Bacteria; kingdom Bacillati; phylum Actinomycetota; class Actinomycetes; order Kitasatosporales; family Streptomycetaceae; genus Streptomyces; species Streptomyces sp. ML-6. The sequence continues at coordinate 1,988,885 of NZ_JAOTIK010000001.1, read as the reverse complement.
GGGCTGGTCGCCGTGGGCCAGATCAACGGCAAGCTGCTGGTCGGCCGGGTCAGCCTGGACAAGGTGCTGACCTTCGGGCTCTCGGTCATCGTGCTGGCCGCCACCGCACTGCTGCTGATGACGTCCGGGGTCTTCGGGGACGTGGGCCTGGTACCGGTCGCGGCCGGGCTGTTCGTGCTGATGTCGGCGATGGGGCTCGCGGCGCCGAACACCAACGCGCAGGCCCTGATGCGCACCAAGCACGCCGCCGGGTCCGCCTCCGCGCTGCTCGGCACCTCCTCGTTCCTGATCGGTGCCGTGGCCTCCCCGCTCGTCGGGATCGCGGGCGAGGACACGGCCGTTCCGATGGCCCTGGTGCAGCTGGTGTGCGGGGTGGGCGCGATGGCCTGCTTCCTCGGGATGTGCCGGCCCTGGCAGCGGACGTCGACCCCATGACGCCATGACCCCATGACGCAGGACGACGGGGCCCGGGAGACGCCGGGAAACGGAACGGGCCGGACGGCCGGGCGCGTGCCCGGTCCGCCCGGCCCGTCATGGTCCGGTGAACAGTCCTACGAGGCCGACCTCGGGTAGCCGATCAGGTGCGGGCGGTCCTTCTCGTCCGTCCAGCGGAACAGCCCGACCCCGTCCGCCGTCTCCGCGCCCGGCAGCCGCACGTTGGACGGCAGGGCGCCCGTCGAACCGCTGCGGACCGCGACCGCGACGGGGGTGCCGCGCCCGGCCAGGACGTCGGCCGCGTTGCGCGCGCTCGTCGCGCCGTACGCGACGCCCTCGTCGTTCACGGACGCCAGCGTCAGCGGCTTCGTGCCGTCCGCCCCCTCGAAGCAGAACCCGCGCTTCGTGGCCACGTCGAAGGCGAGCGGCCCGGCCACCAGATAGCTGCCCGACGGGGCGGCGACCAGCTGCGGGTACTGGCCCGGCTTTATCGCGGGCTTGCTGCACTCCACCGAGGCCAGCGTCTTGCCCGACTCCGCGTCGTGCACCGCCCACAGGTCGTGGGTGGCGGCGCGCTTGGCCTTCTTGTCGAGCTGCCACTTCGCCAGGATCACCCCGGGGATCACCGAGGTCGGGATCCCGCTGGCCTTGTCCGTCCCCTTGGGAGCGACGTTGCGGCTGAACCAGCCGCCCTGCACCCAGAACTCCCTGGACCCGCTGACCAGCAGACCCTTCTGCGTCAGCCCGAGCACCTCGGTGAGCTGCTTGCAGGTCTTGCAGCCCTTGGGGTACTTGAGCGCGGAGGGCGCGACGTCCGACACCCGGCCGGTCACCGGGTCGACCACCGTGCTGTGGGTCCGGCCGTCGCTGATGAGGATGCCGGGGCCGGTGGTGGAGACCGTCGGGACGGAGTTCCACGGCACCTCGACGCGCCGCCGGGAGCCGTCCTCCACGTCGTAGACGTCCAGCGAGACGATCGTGTCGGCGGGGGTCAGCGCGTTCTCGCCGACCTTTCCGTACGCCCACGTCACGAAGTACTCGTGCTCGTCGACGGTGACCTGGAGGAGCCGCGGGAAGTGCTTCGGCGACGGGGGCCGCCAGCTCTCCCCGTGCCAGCCGGGCTGCCCGGTCTTCGAATCGATGGTCCGCAGCTGGTACTTGGTGTCCGACTCCCGCACCAGATAGGCGAGACGGCCCGTCGTCCGGGACAGCGCGTAGTCGGGGGAGGTGCCGATGAGCTCCCAGCCGTTCTCCGGGGCGTACGCGGAGGGGACCGTGAGCTGCGTCACCTCGGCCGGGCTCTTCCTGGCCTGCTTCTTCGGCACGTCGTTGTTCTTCCCGCCACTTCCGCACGTGGCCAGCAGAAGAAGCATGACAAGCACGAGTACTCCGCCGACCAGAACCAGGCGCACGATCTTCTGTCTCATGGTTCCCCTCGATGGGTGATCCCGACCTCGCGGCGGTCAGCGTAGCAACTTGGGCAGGCATCGCGGCAGTTCGGATTCCGCTCAGTTCTACGCGGATAGCGCGGCGGCGCCGGGTGCGTCGTCTTTGCCTACAATTTGTCGGTGAACGCCACCCTCCCCAATGCGGAAACACTGCGTGCGGCGCTGGCCGGACTGCTCGACGGCCTGCCGCCCCGGCAGGCGTCCCGGGCCGTCGACCGGCTCATCGCCAACTACCGCGGCACCACCCCCACCGACGCGCCGGTGCTCCGCGACCGCTCCGACGTTGCCGCGTACGCCGCGTACCGGATGCCCGCGACCTTCGAGGCGGTACGGTCCGCCCTCGACGCCCTCCGGGAGGCGGCCCCCGACTGGGCACCCGCCACCCACACCGACGTGGGCGGCGGCACCGGAGCAGCGAGCTGGGCCGTGGCGGGGGCCTGGGAAGGAACCGGGACGACGGTGCTGGACTGGTCCGAGCCCGCGCTCGCCCTCGGCCGCGAGCTGGCGGAACTCTCCGGCGCCCCCGCCCTGCGCGCCGTCGAGTGGCGCCGGGCCCGGATCGGCGAGGGCCCCGGCCTCGCCGCCACGGACCTGGTCACCATCTCCTACGTGCTCAAGGAACTCCCGGCGGACACCCGCGCCGCCCTCGTGGACACCGCCGCCGCGGCGGCCCAGGCGGTCGTGGTCGTCGAACCGGGCACCCCCGACGGCTACGCCCGCGTCATCGAGGCCCGCGACCGGCTGATCGCCGCCGGCCTGACGATCGCCGCGCCCTGCCCGCACAGCGCCGCCTGCCCCATCGAGCCGGGCACGGACTGGTGCCACTTCTCGGCCCGGGTCAGCCGCTCCTCGCTGCACCGGCAGGTCAAGGGCGGCTCGCTGCCGTACGAGGACGAGAAGTTCAGCTACGTCGTGGCGACCCGCTTCGAGGCGCGGCCCGTCCGGGAGCGGGTCACCCGCAAGCCGCAGATCCGCAAGGGGCAGGTGCTGCTGGACCTGTGCACCCGCGACGAGGCCCTGCGCCGCGCCACGGTCACCAAGCGGCACGGCGAGCTGTACCGGGCCGCCCGGGACGTCGCGTGGGGCGACGCCTGGCCGCCGCCCGGCGAGCACGGCTGAGAGCCTGCCGGGCGGCCGCCCGGCAGGCTCCGGGGGCCGCCCGCGGACGGGCCGGCCCGCCCCCTCACGCCCGCAGCTCCTGCGTGCAGCACTTCACGCTGCCGCCGCCCTTCAGCAGCTCGCCCAGATCCATCGGCACCGGCTCGAAGCCCCGCGCCCGCAACGGGTCGAAGAGCCCCGTCGCGCCCTGCGGCAGCAGCACGTGGAGCCCGTCGCTCACCGCGTTCAGGCCGAACGCCGCGGCGTCCGCCTCCCGGGCGATCAACGCGTCGGGGAAGAGCCGGGCGAGCACCGCGCGGCTGCCCGGCGAGAACGCCTCCGGGTAGTACATGACCTCGTCGGCCGCGTCGTCGAGCACGGACAGGGCCGTGTCCAGGTGGTAGTAGCGCGGGTCGACCAGGTCGAGCCCGATCACCGGACGCCCGAAGAACTCCTGCGCCTCGCCGTGCGAGAGCGGGCTGGACCGGAAGCCCCGCCCGGCCAGGACGTAGGACGAGGTGACCGCGAAGTCGCCCTCGCCCTCGTTGACGTGGTCCGGCTCGTGGACCTCGGTGAAGCCGTTGGCCCGGAACCACTCGCGGTGGGCCCCCGCCTCCTCGTACCGCTCCCGGTACGCGAACCGGGCACCCAGCACCCGGCCGTCGACGACGGTGGCGCCGTTGGCGGCGAACACCATGTCGGGCAGGTCGGGGCGGGGCGTGAGCAGCTCCACGGTGTGCCCGAGGGCGCGGTACCGGTCGCGCAGGTCCTCCCACTGGGTCTGGGCGAGGGGGAGGTCCACGGGCTTGCTGGGGTCCATCCAGGGGTTGATGGAGTACGTCACCCTGAAGTGTGTGGGGGCGCACATCAGGTAGCGGCGGGGTGTGGCTTCACGAGGCATGCATGCTCCTCACGAAAGGCAGGGATCGCCTGCCGGGGACAGCGCACGGGTGTGCGTGGGTGAGCCCATGGTCCGCTCTCCGGGGCCCGCCGCACAGTGATCCGAACGGGTGGTTCCGCACGGAGCCGGAGAGGCGGTCCGGGCCGGACGGGAGCCGGGCGCTCCGGGGCCGCGGCCGCCGGGTTCCGCGCGACGGGTGGACGAGTTGCGGGGGGACCAGTTGCGAGGGGGGGCGAGTTGTGGGCGGACGAGTTGCGAGGGGAGGCGAGTTGCGGGGAGACGATACGTATCGACTCGTGGCGTTGCTAGATTGACCGGCATGACAGAGAACCGGACGCCCGACTCCAGCCGCCGCAGCGAACGCTCGCGCCGCGCGATCCACGACGCGGCGCTCGGCCTGGTCGGCGAGGTGGGCTACCCGAGGACCACCATCGAGGCCATCGCCGCCCGGGCCGGCGTCGGCAAGCAGACGATCTACCGCTGGTGGCCGTCCAAGGCGGCCGTCCTCCTGGACGCCTTCATCGCCCTCGGCGAACGGACCGCCGGGCGGGCCGAGGGGGAGCCCGCCCCCGCGCTCCCGGACACCGGTGACCTCGCCGCCGACCTCGGGACCGTCCTGCGGGCCACCGTCGACGAACTGAACGACCCCGCCTTCGAGGCACCCACCAGGGCGCTGGCCGCCGAGGGGATCGTCGACCCGCGGCTCGGCGCCGAATTCGTCGAGAAGCTGCTCGCCCCCTCGTTCGAGCTGTACGCCGCACGGCTGCGAGCCGCCCAGGAGGCCGGGCAGATGCGGGCCGACGCCGACCCGAGGGTCGCCCTGGAGCTCCTCGTCGGCCCGGTCACCCACCGCTGGCTGCTGCGCACCGGCCCGCTCACCCACGACTACGCGGACGCGATCGTCGACCACGTCCTGCGGGGGATGCTGCCGCACCCCTGAGGGACGGCCCCGAGGCACACCCGTCATTTCGTGACAAGGGGACGCATTGTTCCCGACCCGTGGTGTCGTCGTCCGTACCCCGCTTCGGAAGTCCGGCCACCCGAGGCGCAGGATGGTGGGACCATGGGTAGGGGCAACATTCAGGTAAGGGGATAGATGGGCGCCGATTTCGGCCGTAATCGCGGCTCAGAGAGCAAGTTTTCCCAATGGCTTCGCCGCCGACCCAAACCGCACCAGAGCGAGGTCGACGACACCGCCCGGGAGGCGCTGCTCCTGGCTGTCGCCGAAGCCGGAATGCCGATCGCACCGGCCGCCCACCCGGTCGGGTACCGATGTTCGTGCGAACGCATCGGCTGTCCCACGCCCGCCCGCCATCCCGTCTCCTTCGCCTGGCAGACCCAGTCCACCACCGACCGGGCACAGATCGAGCGCTGGGCCCGCAGCCAGCCGCAGGCCAACTTCATCACCGCGACCGGCATGATCCACGACGTCCTCGACGTGCCGCTGGCCGCGGGCGAGCAGGCGCTGGAGCGACTCCTCGCCGCGGACATCGACGTCGGCCCCGTCGCCCGGTCCGGCGACGACCGGATGCTCTTCTTCACCGCCACCCGGGGCACGCCCGAGGACGAGGACGAGTGGTGGCCCTGCGAGCTGGACTGCCACCCCGAGACCATGGACGAGCACCCCGGCATGCGGTGGCACTGCCGGGGCAGCTACGTGCTCCTGCCGCCGGCCAGGCTGCCGGGCGAACTGGACGTGCGATGGGTGCGGGGGCCGGAACATTCGCTGCCCGACCCGCTGACGCTGCTGGAGACGCTCACCGACGCGTGCGCGCAGTACGCCGACGCCGCGGACCAGAGCGAACTCGACCACGACGCGGTGGCCTGGCCGTTGAGCCGTTGAGCCGTTGAGCCGTTGAGCCGTTGAGTTGCTGGGCCGCCGGGCGGGCGGCCCGGGACGGTCCGGAGCGGGGCGGGGTGGGCCCTCCCGTACCGGACCACGGTTGCCGGGTCACGGTCGCCGGGTCACGGCCGCCCCGGCACCCTCACGAGCCCTTCGCCGCCGTCAGGCCGGGCAGCCGGTTCAGCACGACCACCTTGCCGTCGTTCTCCGTCGCGCCCTTCTTCGGGACGTACACCAGCTGACTGGAGATCCGCTCCTTGGTGAGGGTGGACTTCACCTCACCGGTCAGCAGCGCCGACACGTCGTCGTTGACCGGCGGGCGCAGCCCCTTCGCCGCGGTCTGCCGCTCGAAGTGCTTGCTGCTGAAGAAGACCAGCGCCCCGCCGTCCTTCGTCCGCAGCCCCAGCGGGCCGAACGCGTCGCGGTTCAGCGGCTGGTCGATGTACTGGTACGAGAAGCCCGCCCGCCGGGTGTTCCGGCGGGTCTCCCGCCAGCCCGAGGTGGTGGTGCCGGGGGCGAAGACGTCCGGGGTGCCCTGTTGCAGGTAGTCCGTGTACTGCTTGCCCAGGTCCTCCGGCGCCACGGCCAGTCCGGCGGCGTCCGCGGCCACCGGTACGGCCCGGCCCTCGTCGTCCTTCGCGAACTCGGGCACCCGGGAGGGGGCGACGACCGCCAGATAGGCGGCCTTCCACCCGGCGCCGGGCCCGGCCTTGGTGAAGACGATCAGCCAGCGGGTGTCCAGTTTCCCGCTGTCCTGGTCGCGGTTGGAGTCGGTGTCCGCGAGGAACCACCGGGGCCAGCCGGCCTTCTTCGGGATGACGTAGGTGGCGTCGGTCAGCTCCAGCGGCGTGTGCTTCGGGTTGCCGTCCGGGCTGTTCTTCTGCCGTGCCTTCAGCCCGGCCTGGTTGATCGCGCCGAGCGGGCCGGTGACCCGGTCCGCGTCCAGGGCCGGGTCGTACGCCTTGTCCGCCGCGTTGTACGCGGCGGTGAAGTCCTTCAGTGCCTGCGCGGCCTCAGATTTGGTTGCCGTCGGCACCACTTCCAGCTCGCCGTGCACCGTCACGCACCCGCTCGCCGTCAAGGACAGCACCGTCGCCGTCGCGAGCCCCGTCGCCAGCCGAATCGGCCTCAGGCTTCTCATCCGTAGCTTTCCGCGCCTTCTGATCCGTCGCCCCTCCGGAGGGGGCCCCTGACCGTCCGAACCCTACCGGGGCGAGGAACAGCGCGAGCGTGGGTATCAGATACAGCGCCCACACCGTGACCTGGAGGACGGTCGGGTCGGGCTGGAAGTTGAACGTGCCCTTCAGCAGCGTGCCGTACCAACTGTCCGGCGGGATCGTGGAACTGATGTCGAACGCCCGGTCGTGGAGACCGCCGACGAACTCGGCCTCCTGCAGGTCGTGGACGCCGTACGCGAGCACGCCCGCGGCCACGACCACCAGCATGCCGCCGGTCCAGGTGAAGAACTTCGACAGGTTGATCCGCAGCGCGCCCCGGTAGAACAGCCAGGCCAGCACGACGGCGGTCGCGATCCCGAGGAACGCGCCGATCATCGGATGCCAGCCGTCGCCCGCCGCGTGCACCGCGCGCCACACGAACAGCGAGGTCTCCAGGCCCTCCCGGCCCACCGCGAGCAGCGCCGTGGCGACCAGCGCGCCGGTGCCCATGGCGAGCGCCGCGTCGAGCTTGCCGTGCAGTTCCGACTTCAGGTGCCGTGCGGTGCGCCGCATCCAGAAGACCATCCAGGTGACCAGGCCGACGGAGATGATCGACAGCGAACCGCCGAGCGCCTCCTGGGCCTTGAACGTCATCTCCTGCGAACCGAATTCGAGCCCGGCGCCGAACGCCAGGCTGATGACGACGGCGATCCCGACCCCGGTCCAGATCGGCACCAGCTTGTTCCGGTTGCCGGTCTTCACCAGGTAGGCGATGAGGATGCAGACGACGAGGCCGGCTTCCAGTCCCTCGCGCAGGCCGATCAGGAAGTTGCTGAACACGTCCCGGTTCTCCTTTCCGTTTCGACCCGTTACGAGAACAGCGCCCGGCCCCACCAGTCGTCCTTGTCGCGGACGCCCGGCGGGACGGCGAAGTGCGCCGAACCCACGTGCTGGATGTACTCGTTGAGCGCGTCGTGCGCCGCGAGGCGCCGCTGGAGCGGGATGAACGCCTTGCGGGTGTCGCGCTGGTAGGCGATGAAGAACAGCCCGGCGTCGAGTCGGCCCAGGCCGTCGGTGCCGTCGGTGAAGGAGTAGCCGCGGCGCAGGATCGTCGCGCCGTCGTTGCTGTCCGGGTGGGACAGCCGCACGTGCGCGGTCGGCAGCATCGCCTTCAGGAACGGCTCGTCGTGCTCGGAGGGCTTGCCGACCGGGGCGCCCTCGCCCTTGTCGCGGCCGAAGATGTCCTCCTGCTCCTGGAGCGGGGCGCGGTCCCAGGTCTCGATGTGCATCCGGATGCGGCGGGCCACCAGGTACGAACCCCCGGTCATCCAGTCCGCCCGGTCCTTCGCACCGACCCACACGTGCTTGTCCAGGGCGGCGGTGTCGGTGCCGGAGATGTTCCGGGTGCCGTCCTTGAAGCCGAACATGTTGCGCGGGGTCTGGGCGTCCGGCGTCGTGGACGACGTCTTGCCGAAACCCAGCTGGGACCAGCGGATCGCGACGCGGCCCATGCCGATCCTGGCCAGGTTGCGGATGGCGTGCACCGCGACCTGCGGGTCGTCCGCGCACGCCTGGACGCAGATGTCGCCGCCGCTGCGGGCCGCGTCGAGGTTGTCGCCGGGGAACTTCGGCAGGTCCACGAGCGCGGCGGGACGCCGCTCCTCCAGACCGAACCGGCCCTTGGCGAAGAGCGAGGGGCCGAAGCCGACGGTGAGCGTGAGCCGGGACGGCTTGAGCCCCAGCGCCTCGCCCGTGTCGTCCGGCGGCGCCTCGGCCGGGCCGCCGTACGCCCCGTCGCCGACCGCGTGACCGGCCGTCATCCGCTCGGCCGCCCGCGTCCACTCCTTGAGCAGCGCGACCAGTTCGGCCCGGTCCTTCGTCGTCACGTCGAACGCGGCGAAGTGCAGCCGGTCCTGCACGGCGGTGGCGATGCCGGCCTGGTGCGCGCCGTGGAACGGCACCGCCGCGCCGCTGTCCGCGGCCGGTACCGCCGGGTCGCCGGACCGCACCGCGGCGACCGTGCCGCCGGCCGCGACCGCGCCGAGCGCGAGCCCGGCACCGCCCCAGCCCAGCAGCGCCCGCCGGGACGGGGCGGGGCCGGAGGTCCGCTTCGGGGTTTCGCCGGCCGGTGTCTGTCCGGACATGACCAGAGCCCTCCCGCTCGTTACTTCGTGACCGCGGCGGCGAGCCGGGACAGCGGCTCGGCCAGGGCGTTGACCGCGTCCGACAGCTCCTTGCGGTCCGCCTTGCCGACCTTGTCGTACGAGGTGAAGTCGTAGGAGTCCTTGTCCGCGCGGTACTTGTCCAGCAGCGTGTTCAGCTCCGCGAACCGCTTGTCCAGGTCGGCGGTCAGGGCCGCGTCGTTCTTCGTGGCGATCGGCTTCAGCAGCTCGTAGGACTTCTGGGCGCCCTCGACGTTGCCCTTGAAGTCGACCAGGTCGGTGTGGCTGTAGCGCTCCTCCTCACCGGTGACCTTGCCGGTGGCGACCTCGTCGAGGAGTTCCTTGGCACCGTTGGCCATCGAGGTCGGGGTGATCTCCGCGGTGCCGACCCGCTTCTGCCAGTCGAGCAGGTCCTTGTACAGGAGCGGGGCGAGGGCCTTCTCCTCGGCGCCCAACTTCTTGTCCTGCCACAGCGCCTTCTCCAGGCGGTGCCAGCCGGTCCACTTCTGGCCGTCCTCCAGGCCGTCCTCGCGGATGTCGACCTTCGGGTCGATGTCGCCGAAGGACTCGGCGACCGGCTCGGTGCGCTCCCAGCCGAGCCGGGAGTCGGCGTAGAGCTTCTTGGCGGTTTCGATGTCACCGGCGGCGACGGCGTCCGTGAACTTCTTGGCCTTCGGCAGCGTCTCGTCGGCCTGGGCCTGGACGTAGGTGCGGTACTCCGCGACCGCCTTGTCCATCTCGGGGCTGCGCTTGACCGCGGTGCCGCCGGTGACCTTCAGCTTCTGCCGGATGCCGTGGCCCTTCATGCCGGGCTTGCAGGCGATCTCGTACGAACCGGCCTTTACCTCGGCGGTGATGTTCGCCTTGGTGCCGGGGCCGATGTTCTCGCGCTCGGCGACGATGCGGTCGTCGGGGAAGAGGATGTAGACCTCGGTGACCTTGGAACCCTTGTTCTCCACGGCCAGTTCGACGTGACCGGCCGGCAGCTCCTTCTTCGACACCTCGCAGGCGTCGTCCTTCGCGACGACCCGCACGGCGCCGTCGCCCTTGCCGTCGCTCTTCTCCGCGCAGCCCGTGACGGCGGTCAGGGCGGCCGCGGTCGCGGCGGCGGTGGCGACGGAGAGACGAACGGCTCGCATGAGGGCTCCACGGAGGCTGGGAGGAGAAGGGTGGAAGGTCGGACAAAGGCCAGTGAGGCGGACCTAACTTAACCGAGGCTTACCTGACCGGTACCCACCCGTGCAGTGATTCAGCTCTCATCCCCGGAGCCCGGGAACGGGGCGATCACGAGTGCCCCATGAGGAGTTCACGGGCACCCCACGAAGGGCTCATGGGATGGTCAAGCAGTGGTCAAGCCCCCTTGGGTTCCGTCCGGTCGGTCCGGGCGGGCCCGAGGCGGTCCGGGCGGTGGTCGAGGCGGTCCGGGCGGTCCGGGTGGGGGCGGGTCGGTACGACGAGGGGCACCCCGGTCCGCGGGTGCGGGAACACCTCGACCGGCTGCCGGTAGACCTCGCCCAGCAGCCCGTCCGTGAACACCTCGCCGGGCGGGCCCGCCACCGCGATCCGTCCGCCGTTCAGCACGGCCACCCGGTCCGCGTACGCCGCGGCCAGCCCCAGGTCGTGCAGCACCACCACGACCGCGTCCCCCGCCGCGGCTCGCTCCCGGCAGACCCGCAGCACCAGTTCCTGGTGGCGCAGGTCGAGTGCGGCGGTCGGCTCGTCGAGCAGCAGCAGCGGGGCGCGCTGCGCCAGCACCCGGGCCAGGGCGACCCGGGCCCGCTCGCCGCCGGACAGCGCGGAGAAGGGGCGCGGGGCGAAGTCGGTGACCTCGGTCGCGGCCATCGCCCCGGCGACGGCCGCGTCGTCCTCGTCCGCCCCCGCGGTGCCCGCCCACGGCGCCCGTCCCATCCGGACGACGTCCTCGACCGGGAACGGGAAGGACAGCGCGGCGGACTGCGGCAGCACGGCCCGGCGCAGCGCCAGATCGGCGGCCGACCAGTCGGCGACCGGGCGCCCGTCGATCCGGACCTCGCCGCTCCCGGCGGGCAGGTCGGCGGCCAGCGCGGCCAACAGGGTCGACTTCCCGGCCCCGTTGGGCCCGACGAGCGCCAGCACCTCGCCCGCGTGCGCGGTCAGGTCGATGGAGTCGAGCACCGGCCGCTGCCCCAGCCGCACCCGCAGCCCGCGCGCCTCGACGACGGGGGAGCCGTGGGGGACGGGAGCGGGCGGCAGGCGCCGTGCGCGTACCCGGAACGGATTCCTCGGGGTCCTCATGCCCAACCACCTTGCTTGCGACGGGTCCTGCGCAGCAGCCAGAAGAAGAACGGGCTGCCGAAGAAGGCGGTCAGCACACCGAGCGGCAGTTCGGCGGGGGCCGCGACGGTACGGGCCGCGAGATCGCCCACCACCAGCACCAGGGCCCCGCCGAGCGCGCTGCCGGGCAGGAGGAAGCGGTGCCCGGGGCCGTTCGCCATCCGCAGCAGATGCGGCACCAGCAGCCCCACGAACGAGATGATCCCGGCGACCGCCACCGCCGCGGCGGTCAGCAGCGCCACGACGAGCACCAGCACGATCCGCAGCCGCTCGACGTCGACCCCCAGATGCCGGGCCGGCCGCTCACCGAGCGCGAGGAGGTCCAGCTTCCGGGCGTGGAACGGCGCGACGAGCAGCCCGAGCACCGCGCAGGGCAGCACGGCGAGCACCTTCGGCCAGGTCGCCTGGGCCAGCGAACCCAGCTGCCAGAAGGTGATCTGGGAGACCTGGGCGTTGTCGGCGAAGAAGACGAACAGCCCGATCAGCGCGCCCGCGAAGGCGTTGACCGCGATGCCGGTGAGGATCAGCGTCACCACCTCCGTCCGCCCGCCCGACCGGGACAGCGCGTACACCAGCAGCACGGTCGCGAGCCCGGCGACGAACGCGCAGACGGTGATGGTCCAGTTGCCGAGGAAGGTCAGCCCGAGCGCGATCGAGCCGACCGCGCCGACGGCGGCCCCGGAGGAGATCCCGATCACCCCGGGCTCGGCGAGCGGATTGCCGAACACGCCCTGCATCAGGGCGCCCGCACAGCCCAGCGAGGCCCCGACCAGCAGGGCGAGGACGACCCTGGGGAGCCGTACGTTCCACAGCACGCTCTCGCCGACCCGGTCCAGCGCGGCCCCGCCCAGGCCGATCCGGTGCTGGACGGAGGCGAGCACGTCGCCGAGCGGGATGTGGTACGCGCCGAGCCCGGCGGACAGCAGGCAGGCCACCGCGAGCGCGGCGAGCAGGGCGGCGGTCAGGACGAGGGTGCGGGGGCGCCGGGCCCCCGGCGCCGAAGGCCGTTCCGGCGGCGTGGTGGCGTCGGAACGGATGTGTTCCGGGGAGGTGGTGGCCTCGGAGTGGGGGTGGTCCGGTGGCGTGGTGGCGTTGGAGCGGATGTGTTCCGGGGAGGTGATGGCCCCGGAACGGGGGTGCTCCGGTGGCGTGGTGGCGTCGGAGCGGATGTGATCCGGGGAGGCGGTGGTCATCCGTCGGCCCCGTCCTCCGGGTGGAGCTGTGCGATCAGGTCGCTCAGCACCCGGTCGGTGCGCGGACCGTAGTTCAGCAGCACCCCGTCGTCGATGGAGACGATCCGCCGGTCCATCCCGGCCGGGGTCTCGGCGATGCCCGGGATCTTCACCAGCCCGTCGACGCCGCCCACCGATTCGAGCCCCTTGCGCATCACCAGGATGGCGTCGGGCGCGGCCTTCGCGAGTGCCTCGCTGGTGATGGCGGTGAAGTCCTTCTTCAGCTCGGACGCCTTTCCGGCGTCGACGGCCCCCGCCGCTTCGAGGAGCGAACTCGCCCCGGAATCCCGGCCGCCCAGCAGGTAGACGGAGGCGGAGCCGCGCAGGTAGAGGAAGGCGACCCGGGGCTTTCCCCGGCCCTTCGCGGGGGCGGGCACGGACTCCTGGACCGCCTCGATCCGGGACCGGGTCCGGGTCTTCAGCTCGGTGCCGGAGTCCGGTACGCCCAGGGCGGCCGCCACGGCGTCGATCCGGCGGTCGACGTCGGAGAGTTCCTTGGCGGGGGCGACGACGACCAGCGGGATGCCGGCGTCCCGGATCTGCTCGACGGCCTCCGCCGGTCCGGTCGTGGTCTCGGCCAGAACGACGGTCGGCTTCAGCGACAGCACGCTCTCCGCCGAGACGTCGTGCGCGCGGGTCACCACCGGGAGCTCCGCGGCCTGTTCGAAGGTGGCCGTGATGTCGCGGGCCACCACCCGCCCGCCGAGGCCGAGCGTGAAGACGATCTCGCTCAGGCCGCCGGTCAGCGGGACGATCCGGTCCGCGGAGCCGATGGTGACCCGGGTGCCGTCGGCGGACTTCACGGTGGCGGGCAGCCGCGGTTCGGGCGTGGTGGCCAGCGGCTCGACCCGGTCGACGGCCCGCTCCGGAGCGGCGGCGCCGGTTCCGGTACGGGTGTCCTCCGTACCGGTGCCGTCGCCGCCGCAGCCGGTCAGGGCGAGGGCCAGGGCGAGCCCGGCGGCCAGTGCCCCCAGCGGGCCCCGGGCTCCGCCGGGCCGGCGCCCCGGCCGCCGGTCGCCGCCCTGGCCCGGTGGGGCGAAGTCCTGCGAGAAGCGCACTGGGGCACCGTCCTGTCGTTCTGCGGTGGGGCGTTGGTCATGGTTCGCGAGTGATGTGGTGAAAGGGGGTACCACCGCGAGACATGTGTAGCTTAGGTTAGCCTTACCTGACTTTCCAGACCTCGGAGGGGTTCCATGCTGCCGTCCAGACCTGCCCGCGCACTCGCCGTCGCGCTCCTCGCGACGGTGTCGGCGGCCCTGCTCCCGGCCGTCGAGGCGCAGGCGGCGGCCCGCCCGGTGCAGGGCGGCAGGCTGGACTGGGGCATCAAGTCCTCCTTCCAGAGCTATGTCACCGGCCCCGTGGCGAACGGGAGTTGGAGCCTGACCGGCGGCGCCGCCACGGCCGGCGGCAGCCGGTTCCGCTTCCACTCCGCCACCGGTTCCTACGACCCGGCGACCGGGGCCTTCGGCTCGTCCTTCTCCGGCGGGGTTCACTTCGTTGGCCACAGGAAGGCCGACGGCAGCCACGAACTGGACCTCACCATCAGCCGCCCCACCGTCCGCATCACGGGCGGCAGCGGCACCGTGTACGCCGACATGGTCAGCAAGGACCGGGGGAGCGGCCGGGTGACCTCGGCCGCCCAGGTGCCGCTCGCCACGCTCGGCCTGTCCGGGATCGACATGAAGGGCGGTTCCACCCCCATCGCCCTCCGCGACGTCCCCGCGACACTGACCGCGCAGGGTGCCAGGGCGTTCGCCGGCTACTACACGGCGGGCACCCCGCTCGACCCGGTCAGCCTCTCCGTGGACAGCACCGCCCCGGCGGGGAAGCCGGCCGCTTCCCCCTCCCCGGAGAAGAAGGAGAAGAAGCCGGAACCGAAGAAGAGCGGCACCGGCAGGGCCGCGGGGCGCTTCGAGGACGCCGCCGTCGACTGGGGCGTCCGCCGCACCTTCCGCGAATACGTCACGGGCGCCGTCGGCAAGGGGAAATGGACCCTCGCCGACGGCGCCCGGGACGGCGGCGCGCTCTTCCGCTTCCCGCGCGGCAAGGGCACGTACGACCCCCGGGGGCAGTCCCTGGACGCCGACTTCGCCGGCAGCGTCCGCTTCACCGCCGCCGACGGGCTCGATCTGGAACTGTCCGCCGTCGCGGTCCGGATCGAGAAGGGCAGGGGCACGCTGCGGGCCGACGTGCGCGGCGACGGCGACCGGCGCAAGGCCGTCCCGCTGGTCACCTTCACCGCGAAGGACTTCGAGCCGAAGAACGGCCTCGCGGTCCTCACCGAGGCCCCCGCGACCCTCACCGCCCAGGGCGCCGAGGCGTTCGGCGGACTCTACCGGAAGGGCACCGCGATGGACCCGGTCTCGCTGGCCGTGGCCGTCGACGCCGGGGCCGAACTGCCCGCCCTGCCCGACCTGGGCAGCGCCCCCGACCCGTCCCCCGACCAGTCCACCGAGCCGTCCGCACCGCTGGTGAAGAAGGCCGCCCCGGCCGCCGACTCCGGTCCCGGCACCGGCCTGTACCCGGTCATCGGAGGCGCGGCCGTACTCGCCGCCGCCGGGGGCGCCCTGTACCTCGCCCGCCGTCGCGGCGCCCGGCGGAACGCCGACTAGGACCCGCCCCGCCCCACCCCCGTTTCCCTTCCTCCACCCCGTTCCGTCCCCCAGAGGAGTCCCACCACCATGGCAGCCACCCGCCGCCCCATAGCCCTCGCCGCCGCCGTCGCCACGGCGGCCGCCCTCGGCGTGAGCGCGCTCGTCCTTCCCGCGACCGCGGCCACGACCACCACGACCACCACGACCGCCGACGGTGCCGCGGCGGCACCGAAGCTGGAACTGAAGGACGGCACCCTGGACTGGGGCGTCAAGGAGTCCTTCCGCAAGTACCTCGCCGCGCCGTTCTCCGGAGGGAAGATCACCGTCCGGGACGGAGCCACCCAGGCAGCCGGCAACGGCGTGTTCACCTTCGCCGACGGCAAGGGCACGTACGACACGGCCACGCACGCCACCGACACCGCCTTCGGGGGCGGCGTCCACTTCTACGCCCACGACGGCGCGCTCGACATCACGCTCTCCGACGTGAAGCTCGCCACGGCCGGCGCCGAGGGCGCGATCACCATGGACGTCACCACCCCGAAGGGCACCAGCGACGACGTGAGGTTCGCGGCCCTGGACCTCTCCGGGGTGAAGCCGGGCCGGGGCGCGGACGGCGCGATGGTCTTCGCGGACATCCCGGCGACGCTGACGAAGGCCGGCGCCGAGGCGTTCCAGGGCCAGTACAAGGAGGGCGAGGCGCTCGACCCGGCCACCCTCTCGGTGAAGGCGGTCGCACCCCCGTCCCCCGACCCGAGCACGAAGCCGTCCACCGGCCCGTCCACGGAACCGTCCACGAAGCCCTCCACCGGCCCCTCCACGGAGCCGAGCGGCGGCCCCACCTCGTCCACCGCCCCGTCCCCCGACCCGTCCGGTTCCTCCTCCGGCGAACCGGCCGCCGAGCCGGGCGAGATCCTCGACGGCACCCTGGACTGGGGCGTCAAGAAGTCGTTCCGCGCGTACGTCACGGGCCCGCTCGCCCAGGGCCGGATCGAGACGACGGCCGGGGCCACCGCCTCCGCCGGCGGCTACCGCTTCCCCGGCGCCACCGGCCGCTTCGACGCCACTGAGCAGACCCTCACCGCGAAGTTCGACGGCAAGGTCCGCTTCCTGGGCCACGAGGAGAACGGCGAGTACGCCCTCGACCTCTCCCTGACCAACCTGGAGGTCCGGGTGAACGGGACGAAGGGCACGCTCGTCGCGGACGTCACCTCCAAGGACCGCAAGACCAAGGAGGTCTCGGTGCGCACCGGCCTCGCCGTCGCCGACCTGAAGCTCCCCGCAGGCGAACTCGCCGCGAAGAAGGGCGTGTTGAAGCTCTCCGGCATCCCGGCGACCCTCACCGCCGACGGGGCCGGGGCATTCGCCGGGATGTACCGCAAGGGCGAGCAGTTCGACGCGCCGACCATCGCGGTCGCCCTCGAAAAGGGTGCCGAACTCCCCGGCGCCGAGGGCGAATCCGGCACCGCGGGCGGCACCGGCACCGCGGGAGGCGCCGCGACCACCACCGGTGGCGGCAGCGTGGGCGGCGGATCGACCGGTGGGTCGGTCGGCGGGACGGTCGGGGGCTCGGGTGCCCTCGCCGCCACCGGCTCCGACCTCCCGGCCGGTGCGCTGATCGCCGCCTCGGGCGTCGTCGTGGCGGCCGGTGCCGGGGTCGTGGTCGCCGCCCGCCGGCGCCGCACCGCCTGACCCGCCCGCCCCGAAGGGGGGCGGCCCCGCCCGGGTGACGGACCGTTCGCACGGCCGGCGCCCGGGCGGATGCTTGAATGCGCACGTGAGTGACAGCGACTTCGACATGCCCGCAGGCATCGACGTACTGCGGGTGTTCTGCGGCCCCGACGGCAGGCACGGCAACGCCCTCGGGGTCGTGCGCGACGGCCGCACGTACCCCGACGAGGCGTCCCGGCAGGAGCTGGCCCGCCGACTCGGGTTCAGCGAGACCGTGTTCGTCGACGACCCCGAGCGCGGCCACGTGGACATCTACACCCCCGGGCTCCGCCTCCCCTTCGCCGGGCATCCGCTCGTCGGCGCCGCCTGGCTGCTCGACCTGGAGATCCTGGAACTGCCGGTGGGGGACGTGTTCGCCCGCCAGGACGGGGAGTTCACCTGGATCTCCGCCCGCCCCGAGTGGGCGCCGCCGCGCCTGCTGGAACGGTACGCGTCCGTCGCCGAGGTCGAGGCGCTGACCGGGCCCCCGCCGGGCGAGGGCTGGCTGTACGCGTGGGCCTGGGAGGACGAGGCGGCGGGCCGGGTCAGGGCGAGGGCCTTCCCCAGGCGTATCGATGAGCGCGGCGCCAGCCGCTCCGGTGGAGCCGGGGCTTGCACCGGGGGGATCGCGGAGGACGAGGCGACGGGGGCGGCGGCCCTGCTGCTCAGCGCGCACCTGGGGCGCGCCCTCAACATCATCCAGGGCCGCGGCTCCCAGATCCTCACCGCGCCCGCCCCCGACGGCACGGTGGAGATCGGGGGCCGCGTCGCGCTGGCCGGCCCCGGCCGGACACGCGCCGAACACGGGCCGGGCGCATGACGACGCGGCGGGCGGGGCGACCGCCGTACTCCGGTCGCCACCGTCCGCCGCGCCGTCCGGACGCTACGCGCTGAGCGGGAACGCCTCGCCCAGCTCCCGGAACACCGCCGTGTTCAGCGCGAACGCGCGCTTGCACTCGTCGATGACGCGCTGCTTCTCCAGGTCGTCCGCGTCCAGCCCGTCCAGCAGCTCGCGGTAGTCCCGCTTGAACGAGGCGGGGTTGGGGATCTGCTCGAAGACGTAGAACCGCACACCGTCGCCCTTTCGCGCGAAGCCCCAGGTGCGCTCCGCCCGGTCGCGGATGATCTGGCCGCCCGAGAGGTCGCCGAGGTAGCGGGTGTAGTGGTGCGCGACGTATCCCGCGGGCCAGGAACGGGCGCACTCGGCGACCCGGGCGGCGTACGCGGCGGTGGCGGGCAGCGGCTCCAGGCCCGCGCGCCAGTCGGCGCCCCGCAGATGGGCCAGGTCCCGCTCCAGCTCGGCGGTGCGCATCAGCTCGGGCCGTATGAACGGTCCGGCCACCGGGTCGGTGCCCAGCTCCCGCGCGCCTTCCTCCAGGGCCCGGTACACGAACCACAGCTGCTCGGTGTAGCGCGTGTAGGCGTCCACCCCGAGCCGCCCGCCCAGCAGGTCACTCATGAAGGACGAGGTCTCCGCCTCGGTGTGCTGCTCGTGCGAGGCGGTGCGGATGAGCGTCGAGAAGGGGGTGGCGGTGGTTGCGTCCAAGGCGGGCCTCCGGGGCCGAGGGGGACGGGAAGTCCGGGGAAGAGAGGGGAACACCGACGGCGGCCCCCGTGCGGAGGCTGCTGTCGACATCCCCGATCCTGCTACTTAGGCTTACCTAAGTCAACAGCTTCCCGACGTTCTGTCGGGAAAGTTTCCGACAGGCTGTCGGTAAAAACGATACGCCTGGTTCCGCTCCTCGGGGAGGTGGAGGGCCCGCGGGCGGACATGCGGAAGCGGCCGCCCGGGGAGGACGGCCGCTTCCGCGAGACTTCTATGGACTTCTGTGGGGCTTCCAGGGGACTTCCGCGGAACGACCGGCGGGACGACCGGCGGAACCGCTACGGGAGCGTCAGGATCTCGGCGCCCGTGTCCGTCACCACCAGCGTGTGCTCGAACTGGGCGGTGCGCTTGCGGTCCTTCGTCACGACGGTCCAGCCGTCGTCCCACATGTCGTAGTCGTGGGTGCCCAGCGTCAGCATCGGCTCGATGGTGAACGTCATACCCGGCTTCATCACCGTGGTCGCGTGCGGGCTGTCGTAGTGCGGGATGATCAGGCCGGAGTGGAACGAGGAATTGATCCCGTGCCCGGTGAAGTCCCGCACCACCCCGTAGCCGAAGCGCTTGGCGTACGACTCGATGACCCGCCCGATCACATTGACCTGCCGCCCCGGCCGGACCGCCTTGATGGCCCGGTTCAGCGCCTCCCGGGTGCGCTCCACGAGGAGCCGGGACTCCTCGTCCACGTCGCCGCAGAGGTACGTGGCGTTGTTGTCGCCGTGCACGCCGTTGATGTACGCCGTCACGTCGAGGTTCACGATGTCGCCGTCGCGCAGCACCGTGGAGTCCGGGATGCCGTGGCAGATCACCTCGTTCAGCGAGGAGCAGAGCGACTTGGGGAAGCCCCGGTAGCCGAGCGTCGACGGGTAGGCCCCGTGGTCGCACATGAACTCGTGGGCGACCCGGTCGAGTTCGTCCGTCGTGACGCCCGGTGCGATGTGCTTCGCGGCCTCCTCCATCGCCTGCGCGGCGATCCGGCCCGCGATGCGCATGCGCTCGATGGTGTCGGCGTCCTGGACCTCCGGACCGGTGTACGGCGTCGGGGCCGGCTTGCCCACGTACTCGGGGCGCCGGATGTTTCCGGGAACGGTGCGGATGGGAGTGATCTCCCCGGGTACGAGCAGCGACTGGCCAGACATGTCAGCGAGTCTAACCAGCGCGCTTGGGGCAGCATGGCCCCGAGGGAAGGAGCCGTGATGGCCCTGTTCAAGAAGCGCACCGTGGGCAAGCCGGGTGAATGGTTCTACTGCCTGCAGCACCAGAAGGTCGAGGAGGGCCCCGAGTGCCCGGCCAAGGACCGTTTCGGGCCGTACGCCACCCGCCAGGAGGCGCAGCACGCGATGGACACCGCGCGGGAACGGAATCTGGAGTGGGAGAACGACCCCAAGTGGCACGACCGGGACACCCCCACGGACCCGGAGGCGTGAAAGACGCCGGGCCGGCCGGGCCGGAGCCGCCCGGGAAGCCCGGGGCCGGGTCCTTCGGGGCCGGCCCCGGGCTCCCGTCGCTCAGGCGCCGGAGGCACTGGCCTCCGCGCCGCCCGGCCCGGCCCGTTCCACCTGTTCGGCCTCGCGCTGCGCCCGCCTGCGCACCGCGTCCTCGTCGGTCTCGGAGTCGTACGTGAGCAGCTTGGGGAGGGTCGCGGCGAGCAGCGCGACCGAGGCCACACAGGCCACGCCCCCGCTCCAGATCGCCGCCCTGGTCCCCGTCCAGCCCGCCATCGCACCGGCCCGCACCTGACCCAGCTGCGGTCCGACGCTGTACGAGAGCACCTCGATGCCCGCCAGCCGGCCCCGCAGCTCCTCCGGAATGGTCTGGTTCCAGATCGTGGAGCGGCCGAGCCCGCTGAGCATGTCGCCCGCGCCCGCCACCGCCAGGCAGACCAGCACCAGCCATACGTTGCCGAACCACCCGGCCCCCGCGATCGCCAGCCCCCAGACCGCGGCCCCGAACACCACCAGCAGTCCGTGCCGCCGCACCCGCGCCGTCCAGCCGCTGGTCAGCCCCAGCAGCAGCGACCCGACCGAGTCCGCGGCGTACATCAGGCCCAGCGACCAGTCGGCGCCCAGGTCGTCCGCCAGGAACGGGAAGATCGCGTTCGGGAAGGCGAAGAACATCGCGGCCATGTCCACCGCGTACGTCCCCAGCAGCACCGGCCGGCTCCAGGCGTACTTCGCGCCCTCCACGATCCCGCGCAGCGAAGGCTTCGCGTTGTCCCGGACGGGTGGCGCGGGCGCCAGGCGCAGGCACAGGAGCACGGAGACGGCGAAGGTGACCACCGTGACCGTGTACGCCGTGGCGTGCCCGGCGTAGGCGACCACCAGCCCCGCCACCGCCGGACCGGTGATCGCGCCGAACTGCCAGCGCAGCGAGTTCAGCGCGGCGGCCGCGGTCAGCTGCTGGTGCGGCACGATCCGGGCCATCAGGGAGTCCAGCGCCGGCCGCTGGAGCCCGGAGAGCGCGGAGACCCCGGCCGCGACCACGTACAGCGGCCAGAGCATCGGACTCGGCAGCGCCGCGTTGACCAGGAGGATCAGGGCGAGCACCCCCAGCCCCGCCTCCGTCGCCAGGATCACCTTGCGGCGGTCCACGGCGTCCGCCAGCGCCCCGCCGTACAGGCCGAAGACGACCAGGGGCACCAGCTCCACCGCCCCCATCGCGCCGACGGCCAGCGGGGAACCCGTCAGCTCCTTGATCTGGAGCGGCAGCGCGATCAGGGCCATGAAGCTGCCGAAGTACGTCACCAGGCCCTGGATCCACAGCAGCCGGAAGTCGGCGTGGGAGCGCAGCGGGGTGAGGTCGGGCAGCAGGGCGAGGAGCCGGGCCGCCGGGGACGCGGCGGGCGGGGGCGGGGCAGGGGTCACGAGGGGCCATGCTCCGACGCGGCGCTCGCACGGTGCAACAACTTTTCGCGGGGGCGGCGGTGGCGGCTGGTGCTGTGGTGGCTGCGGACGGGCCGTCGTCCTCCGGCCCGTGGTTCACCAGCGGGGCGGGGGAGGCGCCGTCAGCTGGTCGACGAGCCGGGACAGCCGGTCCCGGAAGCCGCGACGGCCGCGCGGCGCGGGCGCGCTGTTCTCCCCGGCGGCCGCGCTCACCAGGTGCTGCACGGTGTCCAGGTCGATGTCGTCGGCACCGGTCACCGCGAGCGTCTCGTGGGCCAGCCCCCGGACCTCCGGGTCGCCGCCGTCCAGCGAGAGCACCGTGGCCCCGGCGCGCCGCGCGTCGTGCACCCGCTCCAGCAGCCCCTCCCCGGGCCGCTCCGGGGCCACCAGGAGCAGCGTCTCGCCCCGCCCGGCCGCCTCGATCCGGCCCAGGCCGACCGCCAGGTGCGCCGGGCCGCCCGGCTCCACCCGGTGCCGCACCAGGGTGGGCACCAGCTCCGGCAGCCCGGACCAGGCGGACTCGTCGACCAGGTGGGCCGCCAGGTGCCACGGCTCGTACTCCGCCGTCCCCACCAGCAGCAGCCCGCCGCCGTGCGGGACGACGGACGACCGCAGCGCCCCGGCGAACCTCCGGGTCGCGGCGGGCCACTCGGTCCCGGCGAGCACTTCGCGCAGCAGGGCGACACGTACGGCATCCATGGCCCGGCATCATGCCCCGGCACCCGTGCCCCGCGCCGGGGAACGGCACCGGACCAGCCGAACGGGGGCACCGGGGCGCCAGGGGGCCCCGGTCACCGGTCCGGCTAATGTCGGAGCCATGACTACGAATGACAACGGTGGCGCGGCCAAGCCCCCCGCCAAGGACCCCTGGGACCTCCCCGACGTCTCCGGGCTGACCGTCGGCGTGCTCGGCGGGACCGGGCCGCAGGGCCGCGGACTGGCCTACCGGCTCGCCCGCGCCGGACAGAAGGTGATCATCGGCTCCCGGGCCGCCGACCGGGCCCGGGCCGCCGCCGGGGAACTGGGCCACGGCGTCGAGGGCGCGGACAACGCGGAGTGCGCCCGCCGCAGCGACGTCGTGATCGTCGCCGTGCCGTGGGACGGCCACGCCAAGACCCTGGAGTCGCTGCGCGACGAACTCGCGGGCAAGATCGTCGTCGACTGCGTCAACCCGCTCGGCTTCGACAAGAAGGGCGCCTACGCCCTGAAGCCCGAGGAGGGCAGCGCCGCCGAGCAGGCCGCCGCCCTGCTGCCGGAGTCCCGGGTCACCGCCGCCTTCCACCACCTCTCGGCGGTGCTGCTCCAGGACGAGGCCATCGAGGAGATCGACACCGACGTGATGGTGCTGGGCGAGGTCCGCGCCGACGTCGAGACCGTCCAGGCGCTGGCGGGCCGCATCCCCGGCATGCGCGGCATCTACGCCGGACGGCTGCGCAACGCCCACCAGGTCGAGTCGCTGGTCGCCAACCTGATCTCGGTCAACCGCCGCTACAAGGCGCACGCCGGGCTCCGCGTCACCGACATCTGAGCCGGGGCCGCGCCGAGGCCCCCCGGACCGGCCCGGCGACGGGCGGAACGGGGCATGGGGGACACTGGAGGAGACCCGTGCACCACTCCGGACAGGAGCCGCTCCCCATGCCCCGACTCGCTCTCTACTCCGCCGTCGTCTGCCTGCTGGCCGTCGCCGCGGCGGTGATCTCGTTCGTCCGGGGCAGCCTCCTGCTCGGGATCGTCTGGGTGCTGCTGGTCGGGCTCTCGTCCAACATGGCGTGGTTCCACCTGCGTCGGCAGCGCGTACGGGCCGCCCAGTCCGCCGGCTGACCACCGGTCCCGCTCAGGGGGCCGTCGCACAGACCGGGTACTCCTCGTTCCAGTTCTCCCAGAACTGGTAGGCGGCCCGGCCGCACTCCGCGCCGAGCCGGTCCACGCCCAGCGCCTCCAGCAGCCCGTGGACCGCGCCGAAGAAGACCTCGTTGACCTCCGGGATCCACAGCAGGCCGAACACCGCGAGCAGCCCGAACTGCGCGAACGGCTCCACCCGGCGACGGATCCGGTACGACAGCCAGGGCTCGATCACCCCGTACCCGTCCAGCCCCGGGACCGGCAGGAGGTTCAGGATCGCCGCGGTGACCTGGAGCAGGGCCAGGAACGCCAGCGCGTACCGGAACTCCCTCGGGACGCCGTCCAGCGCGTGCAGCCAGAACGGTGCCGTGCACACGAGCGCGAACAGCACGTTCGTCAGCGGGCCCGCCGCCGAGACCAGGCTGTGCCTCCAGCGGCCGCGGATCCGGCCCCGCTCGATGAAGACCGCCCCGCCGGGCAGCCCGAAACCGCCCATGATCACGAACAGCACCGGCAGCACGATGCTGAGCAGCGCATGGGTGTAACGGAGCGGATCGAGCGTGAGGTAGCCCTTCGCGGCGACGGAGGTGTCCCCGCCGTGCAGCGCGGTGCGGGCGTGCGCGTACTCGTGCAGGCAGAGCGAGACCACCCACGCCGCCGTGACGAAGACGAAGACCGCGAGCCCGTAGGGATATCCGGTGTCCGTCCACACCGCCCAGCCCGCGGCCGCCGCCACGGCGGCGATGCCGAGGAAGACCGGACTGATCCGCCGGTCGCTGCGGGCTGCTGCGGTGCTCATCGGCGGACTCCTGACGGACGCGCGGGGAGGCGGGGACTTGGAGGGGCCAAGGGGCGAGGCGGCGGGTGGCGGGTCCGGTCGACCGTACCGGCGGCACGGCACCGACGTCCCGTGAACGCCCCGCGCCGGGCCGGTGGTTCCGCGCCTCGGCACCCGCACTCGTACGCCCGCGCCCGTACCCGTACCCCGCGCGCCGGCGGCCCGCGTCCCGGTTCCGCCGCTTCCGGCGTCGGTCGCGGAGAATGGGCGGGTGCGCTACTGCATCCTCGGGACCACTCGGGCATTCCGCGACGACGGCACGGCCGTCGCCCTCGGCGGGGCACGGCTGCGCGCCCTGCTCGCCGCCCTCGCACTGCGCGCCGGCCGCACCGTCCCGACCGCCGTGCTCGTCGACGAGGTGTGGGACGGAGACCCGCCCGCCGACGCGGTGGGCGCCCTCCAGGCGCTCGTCGGACGGCTCCGGAGGGCCCTCGGGCACGCGGCGGTCGCCTCCGCGGAAAACGGCTACCGGCTGGCCGCCGAACCGGACGCGATCGACCTCCACCGCTTCGAACGGCTCGCGACGGAGGGCCTCCGGGCCCTGGCCGAGGGGGACGCGGCGAAGGCCCTGAGCACCCTCGACGAGGCGCTCGCCCTGTGGCGCGGCCCGGTCCTGGCCGACCTGTCCGACCGGCGCGCCGCCGAGGCCCGCTGGGAGGCCCGCCGCCTGGACGCCCGACGCGGCGGGCTCGGCGCCGCCCTCGCGCTCGGCCGGGCGGAGGAGGTCCTGCCCGAACTCGTCGCCCTGTGCGCCGAGCACCCCCTCGACGAACCGCTCCAGGCACTGCGGCTGCGGGCCCTGCGCGATGCCGGACGCACGGCCCAGGCACTGGCCGCCCACGACGAGGTGCGCACCCTGCTCGCCGACCGGCTCGGCACCGACCCCGGCCCCGAACTGCGGGCGCTGCACGCCGAGTTGCTCCACCAGGAACCGGCGCCCCGGCCCGCCCCGCAGCCCCCGGTGCCGCCCGCCCGCACCGGAACCCCCACCGCACCGCGGGGAAACCTCCGGGCCAGGCTCACCAGTTTCGTCGGGCGCGAGGACGACATCGGGGCCCTGCACCACGACCTCGCGCACGCCAGGCTGGTCACCCTCCTGGGCCCCGGCGGCGCGGGCAAGACCCGGCTCTCCCAGGAGGCCGCCGAATCCGTCGCGGACGCCTGGCCGGACGGGGTCTGGCTGGCCGAACTCGCCCCCCTCGACGACCCCGAGGCCGTACCGGAAGCCGTGCTGACCGCGCTCGGCGCCCGCGAGACCGTGCTGCGCGGCGCGGGCGCCGAGGGGCTGCGGGCCGCCGAACGGAACCCGGCAACCCCCCTCGTACGCCTCACCGAGCACTGCTCCAGGCGCCGCATGCTGCTGCTCCTGGACAACTGCGAACACCTCGTCGGGGCCGCCGCCGCCCTCGCCGACCACCTGCTCGCCCACTGCCCCCGGCTGACGGTGCTCGCGACCAGCCGGGAACCCCTGGGCGTCCCGGGCGAACTGGTCCGCCCCGTCGACCCGTTGCCCGGCCCGGTGGCGCTGCGCCTGCTCGCCGACCGCGGCGCGGCGGCCCGGCCCGGCTTCCGCACCGACGCGGACCCGGACACCGCGGCCGCCGCCGCCGAGATCTGCCGACGCCTCGACGGGCTGCCGCTCGCCATCGAACTCGCCGCCGCCCGGCTGCGGATGCTCACCCCGCGCCAGATCGCCGACCGGCTCGACGACCGGTTCCGGCTGCTCACCAACGGGGCCCGCACCGCACTGCCCCGGCAGCAGACCCTGCGCGCCGTCGTCGACTGGTCCTGGGACCTCCTGGACGCACCCGAGCGCGCCGTGCTGCGCCGGCTGTCGGTCTTCGCCGGCGGCTGCACCCTGGCCGCGGCCGAGGAGGTCTGCGCGGACGGCCCCCGGGACGCGCGCGAGGTCGCCGGGCTGCTCGGCTCGCTGGTCGACAAGTCCCTCGTCGTCGCCACGCCCGCCGCGGACGGCGCCATGCGCTACCGGCTGCTGGAGACCGTGGGCGAGTACGCCGCCGAACGGCTCGACGAGGCGGGCGAACGGGACGCCGTGGAGCGGCGCCACCTGGTGCACTTCCGGGAGCTGGTCCGTACCACCGATCCCGAACTGCGCGGCGCCGGACAGCGGTCCGCCATCGAGCTCCTCCAGCGCGAGCACGAGAACCTCCGCACCGCCCTGCGCCACGCCGTCGCCGCCCGCGACGAACAGGAGGCGCTCTGCCTGGTGCTCTCGCTGGCCTGGTACTGGCAGATACGCGACCTGCGCGTCGATGCGCTGCACTGGGCCACCGAGGCCGCCGCGCTGGGGCCCGACCCCTTCGCCCCGCCCGCCGAGCCGGCGCCCTCCCTGTACGAGCGCTGCACCGACGCGCCGCCGCCCATGAACCCCGAACTGCTCCAGGAGGCGCGGCGCCAGGTGGCCCTGGTGCACCTGCTCAGCGTGGACCACACCAGGGAGACCTGGCACGACGAGAAGGGCAGGGCCCGGCTGGCCGTCATCGCGAAGACCTACCGGGCGGGCCAGCCGCAGACCTGCCGCGTCCCGGCCTCGTTCTGGTTCTTCGCGGTCATGCTCACCGGTGAGCATGCGGACCTGGGGGGCCTGCTGGGCGAGGCGGTCCGGGCCTGCCGCGACCTCGGCCACGAGTGGGAGCTGGCCACGGCGCTCCACATGCGGGCCAACGTCCTGGCCAACCGGCCCGAATGGGCGGCCGAGGCGCGGCGGAACGCCGACGAGGGCCTGGAGATCTTCCGCCGGCTCGGCGACGACTGGGGCGCGGCAGAGGCGCTCTCCTCCAGGGGCGAGGCCAGTGAACGGCTGGGCGACCACGCGCAGGCGGCCGAGGACTTCCGGGCCGCCGTCGGCCACGCCCGCAGGCTCGACGCCCGGGCCCAGGTGGCGGTGCTGCGCACCCGGTACGCCTCCGCGCTGGTCGAACTGGGCCGCGGCGCGGAGGGCGAGGCGATCCTGCGGGAGGTGCTCGCCGAGCAAGGGGGAGCCGCGCACGAAGTGCTGCCCGCCGCCCGCCTCCACCTCGCCATGTGGCTGGGCCGCAGCGGCCGGACCGGCGAGGCGCGCGAGCAGATGAACACGGCGCGCGAGGAGTTCCGCACCGGGACGGAGACGGCCTTCGACGGGTTCGTACTGGGCGAACTGGCCTGGCTGGACAACCAGGACGAGCGGTACGCCGACGCCCTGCGCCGGGTCCTGACGGCGTTGGAGCAGTCCCACGACCCGCTGACGCGGATGATGGTGCCCCAGCTGCCCGCCATCCATCTCGTCGTCCTGGCCCGGGCCCTGGTCGGGCTCGGCGGGGAGCGGCGGGCCGCGGACGCGGCCCGGCTGCTCGGTGCGTGCCGGGCACTGCTGCCCCGGGGCCATGTGCCGACCTGGGCGGAGCGGGACGACCGGGACCGGACGGAACGCGGTGCCGTCGCCGTCCTCGGCCGGGCCGCCTACGAGGCCGCGCACGCGGAGGGCGGCGGCCTCTCCATGGAGGAGGCCCTCGCCCTCGGGAACTCGTACCGGGAACGGTGAGCGGCGCGTCCCGGCCGCCCGGCCCGGCCCGGTCCCTTCGCGGCCGGGACGGGGGACCGCGTCGGCCGGGCCGGGAGACCGCGTCGGCCGGGGGATCGTCCGTCAGCTCTTCCCGCGGAACCTGGCCACCGCGAGCGGCGCCGCCACCGCGGTGATCGCCGCGGCCCAGCCGAGCGTCACCCACGCCGAGTGGGCGACCGGCCCGCCCATCATCAGGCCGCGCATCGCGTCCGCCAGGTTGGACAGCGGGTTGTACTCGGTGAAGGTCCGCAGCCAGCCCGGCATCGTCTCGGTCGGGGCGAAGATGGAGGAGCCGAACTGGAGCGGCATCAGCACGAGCATCCCCGTCCCCTGAACCGCCTGGGCCGTCTTCATGGCGAGCCCCAGCAGGATGAAGATCCACATGATGGCGGCGCTGAACACCGCCGCCAGCGCGACCGCCCCGATCAGCCCGAGCACCGGGTTCCGGAGCTCCATGCCGAGCGCGAAGCCCATGCCCAGCAGGATCAGGGTGGCGACCATCACCCGGCCCAGCTCGACCACGATCTTCGCGACGAGGACCGAGGAACGGGCGATCGGCATCGTCCGGAACCGGTCCATGACGCCCTTGCGGAAGTCGTCGTTGACCCCGGTGCCGACCGCCGAGGCGATGCTCACGCCCATCATCGACATCAGCCCGGGGACCAGGTAGTTCAGATACTCCTGCCGGCCGCCGCCCATGCTGCCGCCGACCGAGCCGCCGAACACGTACACGAACAGCAGGATGAAGACGACGGGCATCAGGAGGGCGTCGAACATCGACTCCGGATCCTTCTTGATCTGGAGCAGATTGCGCCGGACCAGCGCGCCGGTGTGGCGCAGGTTGCCGCGCAGCCCGATCCGGTCCTCGTCGTGGACCGGCTCCGCCGGGGCCGGGCCGACGGGAGCGGGGGACAGGGTCGTCGTGCTCATGCTGCGACCTCCTCGGGGATCGTGTCGACGGCGGAAGGGTTCTTCTTCCCGCCGGTGATGGCCAGGAACACCTCGTCCAGGCTGGGCAGCACGGTGGTGACGTGCGCCAGCGGGAAGCCCCGCGCGCCGAGCAGGCCGATGACGGAGGTCAGCTGCTCGTCGCTGAGGACCGGTACGCACAGCAGCCCCTCGTCCGGGACGGTCTGCACGCCTCCGGGCCCCTCCAGCCCCGCCTCCCGGACCGCCCGGGTCATGGCGGGCAGGTGCGCCGGGTCCGAGGGCCGGATCTGCAGGGTGCGCCCGCCGACCCGGGTCTTCAGCTCCTCCACCCCGCCGTGGGCGATGACCCTGCCCCGGTCGATGACGGTCAGCTCGCCGGCCAGCTGCTCGGCCTCCTCCATGTACTGGGTGGTGAGCAGCACGGTCGCCCCCTCCGCGACCATCCGCTGCACCTCGTCCCAGACCTCGTTGCGGGTACGGGGGTCGAGCCCCGTCGTCGGCTCGTCCAGATACAGGACGGCCGGGCGGCCGATCATCGAGGCGGCCAGGTCGAGCCGGCGCCGCATGCCGCCGGAGTAGTCCATCGCGGCGCGCCCGGCCGCGTCGGTGAGCGAGAACCGCTCGAGCAGTTCGTCGGCCCGGGACCGGGCCGCCTTGCGCGACAGGTCGAGCAGCCGCCCGATCATGTAGAGGTTCTCCCGGCCGGAGAGCTTCTCGTCGACCGAGGCGTACTGGCCGGTCAGGCCGATGGTGCGGCGCAGCTGCCGGGGCTGGCGCACCACGTCGAAGCCCGCCACGACGGCGCGGCCGGCGTCGGGCCGGACCAGGGTGGACAGGCAGCGCACGAGCGTGGTCTTGCCGGCGCCGTTGGGGCCGAGCACACCGAGCACGGTGCCCTCGCGCACGTCGAGGTCCACACCGTCCAGAGCCCTGGTCGAGCCGTAGTGCTTGACCAGTCCCCGGACCTCGACGGCGTTCGGGCCGCTCCTGGGGTTCTTGTCGATTCGCGTCATGCCGACCATGGCACCAGCCGTCACCGACAGGCCGCCGACAGCAGGCCGACAGCCCGCCGATGGGGGATGTCGGCGGGCTGTCGGTGGTGCGGGAAATGGTCTGGTTCCCGGACTCGGTGCAGGTCACGGCCCTTGAGCGGGCCACCGGGCCTTTCGCGGGGCACCGGGCTCCGGGCCGGAACGCGTCCCGGCCCGGAGCCCGGCAGGGGGCCTAGTGGAAGGTGTGCTCGGCGGCCGGGAAGGCGCCTCCCACGACCTCCTCGGCGAACTCCTTCGCGGCGTCGCCCAGCACCTTGCGCAGGTTCGCGTACTGCTTGGTGAAGCGCGGCACCTTGCCACCGGTCAGCCCGACCATGTCCGTGTAGACCAGCACCTGGGCGTCCGTGTCGGGACCGGCCCCGATGCCGACGGTCGGGATGTGCAGGGTGCGGGTGACCTCGGCGGCCAGCTCGGCCGGCACCAGCTCCAGGACGACGGCGAAGGCGCCCGCGTCCTGCACGGCCTTGGCGTCGCGCAGCAACTGCTGGGCGGCCTCCTCGCCGCGCCCCTGCACCCGGTAGCCCATCGCGTTGACGGACTGCGGGGTCAGGCCGATGTGGGCCATGACCGGGATCCCGGCGTTCACGAGCAACTTGATCTGCTCGTGGCTGCGTTCACCGCCCTCCAGCTTGACCGCGCCGACCCCGGACTCCTTGATCAGCCGGGTCGCGTTGCGCAGGGCCTGGACGGGGCCCTCCTGGTACGACCCGAAGGGCAGGTCCGCCACGATCAGGGCGCGCCGGGTGCCCCGTACGACGGCGGCGGAGAGGATCGCGATCTCGTCCATCGTGACGGGCACGGTGGTCTCGTAGCCGAGGTGGCAGTTGCCCATGGAGTCGCCGACGAGCATGACCGGGATGCCGGCCTCGTCGAAGACGGACGCGGTCATCGCGTCGTAGGCGGTGAGCATCGGCCACTTCTCGCCGCGCCCGGTGGCGGCGGCGATGTCGTGGACGGAGATGCGGCGGGTGCTCTTCCCTCCGTACAGCGCCTTGCTGCTGTCGGCGGGGGCTCCCGCAGAGGTGTTCGCAGGGGTTCCTGCGGGGGTGTTCGCGGGGGTGTTCGCGGAGGTTTCCGCGGGAATGTTCGCGGACTGGTTCCGCGCAGCCTGAAGCGACATTGCTGTGGGCTCCTTCGTCATCTCGAGGCGCCCTCACGGCGTCCCCGGACCGGTTCCATGGTGGCATCCCGTGCCCCTTCGCGGGAAGTGGGGCAGCGGACGCGGGCTCAAGACCCGGTCGAAAAAACTCTTGTCGTAAAAGTCTTTCCAATACGAGACGGTCTCGTATCGAAACGGGTTAGGCTCCTGGCATGTCAATACCGTCCGGCGCTCGCACCGCCGTGCCCCAGGTCCCGGAGGCGGTCCACCGCCGCCGTTGGGCGATCCTCGTCGTTCTGATGTTCAGTCTGCTCATCGTGGTGCTGGACAACTCGATCCTGAACGTCGCGGTCAAGACCATCGCCGGCCCCGCACCCACCGGACTGGGGGCCACCCAGAGCGAGTTGGAGTGGGCGATCAACTCCTACACGCTCGTGTTCGCCGGGCTCCTGTTCACCGCGGGCCTGCTCGGCGACCGCATCGGCCGCAAGAAGGTGCTGCTCTTCGGCATCCTGCTCTTCGGCGTCGGCTCCGCCCTGGCCGCCATGTCGGGCTCGCCGGCCGAGCTGATCACCTGGCGCGCCCTGATGGGCTTCGGCGCCGCCTTCGTCATGCCCGCCACGCTCGCGGTGCTGATGAACGTCTTCGAGCGCGACGAGCAGCCCCGGGCCATCGGGATATGGGCCGGCAGCGTCGGACTCGCCATCGCGATCGGCCCGATCACCGGCGGGCTGCTGCTCGAACACTTCTGGTGGGGCTCGATCTTCCTGGTCAACGTGCCCGTGGTGATCGTGGCGCTGATCGCGATGGTGCTGCTGGTGCCGGACTCCAAGGACCCGAGGCCGGGCCGGATCGACCCGATCGGCGTGCTGCTCTCCATCGTCGGACTGGTCCTGCTGGTGTACGGCATCATCCGCGGCGGCGAACTCGCCGACTTCACCGACGCCACCGTGCTGCTGCCGATCGCCGGCGGTCTGCTGGTCCTGGTCGGGTTCGTCCGGCACGAGAAGCGCAGCACCCACCCGGCCATGGACGTCTCGTACTTCAAGGAGCCGTCGTTCGCCGCGGCCGTGGCCGCCATAGGGCTGGTCTTCTTCGCGCTGATGGGGGTGACCTTCTTCTCCGCCTTCTACATGCAGAGCGTGCGCGGCTGGAGCGCGCTGGAGTCGGGCCTGATGCTCCTGCCGCTGGCCGCCACCCAGATGATCTTCGCACCGCGGGCCCGGCTGCTCGTCGACCGCTTCGGCGCCCGTGCCGTGTGCACCGTCGGCATGTTGCTGGTGGCGATCGGGCTCGCGGCGTTCGCGCTGTTCGACGAGACCACGCCGGTCTGGGTGCTGTGCCTGCTCCTCTTCGTGCAGGGCACGGGCATGGCGCACGTGATGACGCCGGTCACGGTCTCCGTGATGCAGGCGCTGCCCCGTGAGAAGGCCGGTTCCGGCTCGGCGGTGAACAACACGTTCCGGCAGGTCGGCGGGGCGCTCGGGGTCGCCGTGCTCGGCTCGGTGCTGTCCACCGTCTACCGGGGCGACATCGAGGGGCACCTCGGCGCGCTCCCGCCCGGTCTCCGGGAGGCGGCGGGGGAGTCGATCGAGGCGACGCTCGGCGTGGCGGACCGGATGGGCCCGGCGGGCGCCCCGCTGATCGACGCCGCGAACGACGCGTTCCTGAAGGCCATGCACGTCACCGCCATCGGCTCGGCCACCATCGCACTGGTGGGCGCCCTCGTGGTGGCCCTGTTCCTGCCGGGGAAACCGCCCGCGGGACAGCAGCCCGGCGGCTCCGGGAAGGGCGGCCGGCCGGTGCGCGCGGCGGGGGCGGACCGGTGAGGAGGACGGCCCCGAGAAGCTGAGGAAGTTCGCCCCCGGGCCCGGCGACCCCGGCCCCGGGGGCGGCCGACAGGAGCGCCGCCGCCGTCGGCGAGAATCGGGACGGCGGTCGGAGGGCGTGGTGAGAGGTGGAACGACGTGCGGACGCAGGAAGAGGAACGGAATCGTCCGTCCCGGAAGGACCCGGAACCCCGACGGGGCCGGCCACGCAGCGCGGCGGCCGAACGGGCGATCCTGGACGCCGTCGCCGGACTGCTGGAGGCGGGCGAACCGCTCGGCAGCCTGTCCATCGAGCGGATAGCCCGGACCGCGGGCGTCGGCAAGGCGACGATCTACCGGCGCTGGAGCGACAAGGAGGAGCTCTTCGTCGACGTCCTGCGCGACATCGAGCTGCCGGAACCCGTGGTCTCCGGCACCGCCGGCCTCGCCGACCTGCGGCTGCTGCTGGAGTCGGTCCGCGGCTGCGGCCTGGCCCGGCGCTCCTCGGCCCTGCTGCACAACGTCTTCGCGCAGATGAAGAGCCACCCCAAACTGTGGGAGGAGTACAACTGCACCGTCATCGCCCCGCGCCGCGCCGCCATGCTGGCCGCGGTGCGGCGCGCGGTCGACGCCGGTGAACTCCGCGCTGACCTGGACGTGGAGCTGATGAACGACCTGTTCCTGGGGCCCATGCTCGTACGCGCCGTCCACCGGCCCGACGCGCCGCTGCCCGATGACCTCGCCGACCACATCGTCCGGTTCCTGGTCGAGGGCCTGGCCCCTCGCCCGTCCGCCGGGGACTGAACCTCCCGCCCCCGTTGGGCCCGCGCCCGGCCCCGGACCCACCTGCCCGAATGCGATTGTTGTGTCACAAGCCCGGACGGAGTCCGCCCGGCCGGAACCCGTCGGACCCCCCCCTT
The DNA here is from genome assembly GCF_030116705.1 of Streptomyces sp. ML-6. NCBI lineage: Bacteria > Bacillati > Actinomycetota > Actinomycetes > Kitasatosporales > Streptomycetaceae > Streptomyces > Streptomyces sp. ML-6. The sequence continues at coordinate 1,955,459 of NZ_JAOTIK010000001.1, read as the reverse complement.
CGTCCTCGTGGCAGTACGGCCGTCGCGAACGGCAGGAAACGCGCCGCCCATCGCCTAGGGTCGTGGGCGCGGCGACATGCAGGGCAAGGCAGTGAGGACAGCGCGATGGTGCAGGCGTACGGAGCGGACACCGGGAACGACCGTGCGGAACCGGAGCCGGAGCGGGGATCGGGGCCGGGCCCGGTTCCCGGCGGGCCGGGAGCACGGCTGCGGGCCCTGCGCGACAGGCTGACCGGCGACCGGGGCATCTGGCGGCGCGGCATCCTCCTCGCCCTGTGTTCGGTCCTGCTCACCCTCGTGATGGCCCTCCACTCCGAGATCCCGAACGCCATCGGCAACCTGGGCAGCCTCTCCGAGACGTTCCTGCCCTGGTGCGCCGTCTTCATCCCGCTGCTGCTGGTCCTGGCCCTGGTGCGCCGCTCGGCGACCGCGCTGATCGCCCTCCTGCTGCCGGTCGTGGTCTGGCTCAACGCCTTCGGCGGCCTGCTCACCGACAAGTCGGGCACCGGCGGCGACCTCACCGTGGCCACCCACAACGTCAACGCCGACAACCCCGACCCCGCGGGCACCGCCCGGCACGTCGCGGACTCCGGAGCCGACGTCCTCGCCCTGGAGGAGCTGCCGAGCGGCAAGGTGTCGGCGTACGAGGCGGCACTCGCCGAGCGCTTCCCGTACCACGCGGTGCAGGGGACCGTCGGCCTGTGGAGCAAGTACCCGATGAGCCAGACCCGTCCGGTCGACATCAAGATGGGCTGGACCCGGGCGATGCGCTCCACCGTCACGACGCCGAAGGGGAAGGTCGCCGTCTACGTGGCCCACCTGCCGTCCGTACGGGTCAAGCTGCACGCCGGATTCACCGCCAACCAGCGCGACAACAGCGTGGACGCCCTGGGCGAGGCCATCGCCCGCGAATCGCTCGACAAGGTGGTCCTGCTCGGCGACCTCAACGGCACGATGAACGACCGCGCGCTGAACGCGGTCACCGCCCAGATGCGCTCCACCCAGGGCGCCGCCGGCGACGGCTTCGGCTTCAGCTGGCCGGCCTCGTTCCCGATGGCGCGGATCGACCAGATCCTGGTGAAGGGCGTCGAACCGGTGTCGTCATGGACGCTCGACAGGACCGCCAGCGACCACCTGCCGATCGCGGCCCGGGTACGACTGTGACCCGGGGCGCGGAAGCTCCCGGGTCACAGCCGTTCGTGTTCCCGTCGCTCAGCGCGACTCGCGCCACCGGTTGGTGATCGGGAGGCGGCGGTCCTTGCCGAAGCCCTTCGGAGAGATCTTCGTGCCCGGCGGGTACTGCCGGCGCTTGTACTCCGCGGTGTCCACCATCCGCAGGGTCTTCGCCACCAGCTCCTCGTCGAACCCGGCCGCGACGATCTCGTCCAGGCCCCGGTCCCGGTCGACGTACAGCTCCAGGATCCGGTCCAGCACGTCGTAGTCGGGCAGCGAGTCCGTGTCCACCTGGTCCGGGCGCAGTTCGGCGCTGGGCGGCTTGGTGATGGAGGCCTCCGGGATCGGCGGGATCTGCCCGCGTTCCTCCGCGGCCCGGTTGCGCCACTTCGCGAGGCGGAAGACCGACGTCTTGTAGACGTCCTTGATCGGGCCGTACGCCCCGACCGAGTCGCCGTACAGCGTCGAGTAACCGACCGCCAGCTCGGACTTGTTGCCCGGTGTGAGGACGATCTGGCCCTCCTGGTTGGACACGGCCATCAGCATCGTGCCGCGCAGCCGGGACTGGAGGTTCTCCTCGGCCAGGCCGGTGAGCCCCAGCGCACCCATGTACGCGTCGAACATCGGCTCGATCGGCACCGTGCGGAAGTTCAGCCCGGTGCGGCGGGCCAGTTCGGCCGCGTCGCCCTTGGAGTGCTCCGAGGAGTACTTCGACGGCATCGAGATGCCGTACACGTTCTGCGCCCCCAGCGCGTCGCAGGCGATCGCGGCGACCAGCGCCGAGTCGATGCCGCCGGAGAGCCCGATCAGCACACTGCTGAACCCGTTCTTCGCGGCGTACGCGCGCAGGCCCACGACCAGAGCCGAGTACAGCTCCTCGTCGTCGTCCAGCCGCTCGGCGTACCCTCCGGCCAGCTCCGCCGGGTACGCCGGGAGGGGTTCCTCGGAGAGCACCACGTGGTCGATCCGCAGCCCGTCGTTCACGACGCCGGACGGCGGCTCGGCGGAGGCCGCCGGCAGATCCAGGTCGAGGACGACACTGCCCTCGGCGAACTGCGGGGCGCGGGCGATCACTTCGCCGTCCCGGTCGACGACGATCGAGTCGCCGTCGAAGACCAGCTCGTCCTGGCCGCCGATCATCGCCAGGTACGCGGTGGTGCAGCCGGCCTCCTGGGCCCGCTTGCGGACCAGCTCCAGCCGGGTGTCGTCCTTGTCCCGCTCGTACGGCGAGGCGTTGATCGACAGCAGCAGCCCGGCGCCGGCGGCGCGGGCCGCGGGCACCCGGCCGCCGTCCTGCCAGAGGTCCTCGCAGATCGCGAGCGCCACATCGACGCCGTGGACCCGCACGACCGGCATCGAGTCGCCCGGCACGAAGTACCGGAACTCGTCGAAGACGCCGTAGTTGGGGAGGTGGTGCTTGGCGAAGGTCAGCGCGACCCGCCCGCGGTGCAGCACCGCGGCGGCGTTCTGCGGGGAACCGGCGGGCTGGCCGTACCGGGGCTGGTCCGTCTCGGAACGGTCCAGGTAGCCGACGACGACCGGCAGCTCCCCGAACCCCTCCTCGTCGAGCCGGACGGCGAGCGCCCGCAGCGCCCGGCGCGAGGCCTCGACGAAGGACGGGCGCAGGGCCAGGTCCTCGACGGGGTACCCGGTCAGCATCATCTCGGGGAACGCCACCAGATGGGCGCCCTGTTCGGCGGAGTGCCGGGTCCAGCGGACGACCGCCTCGGCGTTTGTGGCGAGGTCACCGACGGTCGAGTCGATCTGATTCAGTGCGAGGCGTAGTTGAGGCACGCGCACCAGTGTAATCGTCTGATTGACGCGATGTCCCGGTGGGCCGTGGGACCGGGCCCGCGGCCCACCGGGAACGGGGCGGCGGGCCGGTCAGCGGCGGTAGCCGAGGACCGTCATCATGCCCACGTCCGAGTGGTAGATGTTGTGGCAGTGGAGCATCCACAGCCCCGGGTTGTCCGCGTCGAACTCCACGGCCAGCGAGCTGTTCGGCCGGATGATCGCGGTGTCCTTGCGTGCCCAGTTGGTCCGGCCGCGCCGGGTGGCCCGGTGCGCGGGCCCCGCCGGTCCCACGAGGCCGAAGGAGTGCCCGTGCAGGTGGATGGGGTGCCACATCTCCGTGACGTTGAAGAACTCCAGCCTGACCCGCTCGCCCTCCCGCACCGCGCGGCGCCGCTGCGGGTCGTACGGCTTGTGGTCGAAGGCCCAGTCGTACTTCTTCATGCTGCCGGTCAGCCGGTACCGGAGGACCCGGTCGGGCTCGCGCCGGGACAGGGTCGAGGACTCGTCCGGGTCCAGGTCGTACGCCTGCACCAGCTTCCCGTACAGCTCATCGGGCCGGACGGGCGCGGTGGGCGCCCTGCCCTTCCCGGTGCGGAGCAGGGCCAGGGCCGAGGCGCCCTTGCCCTCGGCGAGCGCGGTCAGCGGGAACACCCCGTCCTTGGCGGTGACGAGCACGTCGTAGCGCTCGCCCATGCCCAGCAGCAGGGCGTCCGTCGTGGTGTGCCGGACCGGGTAGCCGTCGGTGTGGGTGATCGTCATCCGGTGCCCGCCGAGCGCGACGCGGAACGCGGTGTCGCCGCCCGCGTTGATGATGCGCAGCCGGATCCGGTCGCCCGGCCTGGCGGTGAAGGAGGTGGGGGACTTCGGGATGCGGCCGTTGATCAGGTAGTGCGGGTAGGCGACGTCGCCCCCGTGGCTGTTCAGCAGCTTGCTGTAGGTGCCCCGCTTCAGCCGGGAGGGGCCGGAACGGCGCCGGGCGGACTCGGGGCCCTTGCCGGACCCGGCGGCTCCCGAGGCTCCTGAGGCTCCTGAGGCGGCGGCGGGCGCTCCGTGGCTGCCGCCGCCGTGGTCCATGCCGCCCCTGCCGCCGCTGAGCTCGTCGAGCACCGAGTCCGGGGTCGAACCGTCCACCCCGTCGACCCAGTCGTCGAGGACGACGACCCACTCCTTGTCGTACGTGAGGGGCTCCTTCGGGTCCTCGACGATCAGCGGCGCGTACAGTCCGCGGTCCTGCTGGACGCCCGTGTGCGGGTGGAACCAGTACGTGCCCGCGTGCGGCACGGTGAACCGGTAGGAGAACTCCGCGCCGACCTTGATGGGCGGCTGGGTCAGGTCGGGCACCCCGTCCATGTCGTTGCGCACGTTGAGGCCGTGCCAGTGCAGCGAGGTGTCGTGCGGGAGGTGGTTGGCGAGGGTGAGGGCCAGGGTGTCGCCGGTCGTGACCCGGAGCTCCTTGCCGGGCAGCCGGGCCTCGTACGCCCAGGAGCCGACGACGAGACCGCCCACGTCGAGCCGGGACGGGGTGGCGACGAGATGGACCTTCCGCACGGGGCCGGAGCCCCGCCGGGCCTCGGCCCGTGCGACCTCCTCCCCGTCGGGGGAGACGTACTCGCCCTGGGGCTTCCGGCCGGGGGCGGCCCCGTGGTTCACGCCGCCGTGGCTCGGGCCACCGGCGTTCGCGCTGCCGTGGCTCGTGCCACCGGGGTTCGTGCCGGTGGTCTTCTTGCCGCCGACGGCGGTGTCGCCGTCAGTGGAACAGGAGGTCAGCACTGCTGTGCCGACGGTGGCGACAGCGGCGCCGAGCACGGCGCGTCGGGTGGGGGGAGTGCGCATGACGAGAGGGCACCTCGGGGTGTTGTCGGTATTCCGGTCTGCTGGGGGAGGGGGGAGGCGCCCCCTCTATATGCGCAGCACCGACAACGGGGCGGGACGGACCGGGGCCGGACGCGGTACCGGACCGGCCACCGGAGTGAACCGCGTCGGGACGCACCCGAGGAGGTGGGCGATCCCGATGAGCAGCGAGACGAACAGGGACAACTGTCCGTACGTCGCACATCCACTCAGGGTCATGCCGAGCACCCTACCCCCGCCGGGTATCACTCGCGCGCGGAGGAACACGGAGGCGTGCGGAAACGTATCGCCCCAATGGTTCCGAGCCTGACGGGGCGGAGGACGGACCCGGGGCGGGCGGGCACCGAAACGGTCCGTCACCTCCCCGGGCGAGGGGGCGACGGACCGTGGCCGGGCTGTTGTCGGATTGCCGTCGGTCTGTCGTCGGTCGGGTTGTCGATCGGGTTGTCGTCGGGCCGGAGTCCGCGGGGGCCGGTCAGCCGCGCGCGTAGACCTTCTCCGCCCACCCGGCGATCTGCTCGTCGGTGAGGTGCCGCGCCAGGTCGGCCTCGCTGATCATGCCGATCAGGGTCTTGTTCTCGACCACCGGAAGCCGCTTGATCTGGTGGCTCTGCATCTCCTCCAGAATCTCCTCCACCCCGGCCTCCGCGTCGATCCAGCGCGGGGTGCCCTGGGCGAGGTCGCCCGCGGTCATCTTCGACGGATCGTGGCCCATCGCCACACAGCCGACCACGATGTCGCGGTCCGTGAGGATGCCGATCATCCGGTCCTGCTCGCCGTTGGCCGAGATGGGCAGCGCACCGACCTTGTGGTCACGCATCAGCTGCGCGGCCCGGTCGAGCGTCTCGTGCGCGGGGATCCACATGGCCCCGGTGTGCATGATGTCCTTGGCGGTGGTCATGAGGGCTTCCTCCTGAGTGCCGTGGGCATGCTGTACGACCCCGAGTGATTCCATCGTCATACGCCCGTTGGGAGTACGCGACCGCTCATGCCTGTTCGAGCGCGTGAAGGGGATGGGGCCGGACTTGGACGCGGGGCCGGAGTCGGGCACGCGACCGCCGCCGGGCCCGGGCGGGGGCCGGCGGCGGGGAGCCCCTCAGGACCGGGGTCCGGCCCCGCGTGCTTTCAGCATGTCGGCCATCGCGTCCAGCTCGGACTGCTGGGCGGCGACCATTCCGCGGGCGAGCCGCTTCTCCGCCTTCACCGTGCACAGCCGGGCGCAGCCGCGGGCCATGTCGACGCCGCCCTTGTGGTGGTCGGTCATCAGTTGGAGGTACAGGACCTCGGCCGCCCTGCCGCTCGCCGTGCGGAGCCGGGCCAGTTCGGCCCTGGTGGCCATGCCGGGCATGAGCGGTCCGTCGTGGGCCCGGTGACCGGCGGTCCCCGTGCCCCCAGCCGCGCCGTTCCTCGCGTGCCCCTCGTGCCCGCCGCCCGTCATCCAGCCCATCGGCTCCTGCCCGGCCGTCGTCCTCGGCAGCTCCCACAGGTCCAGCCAGCCGAGCAGCATGCCGCGCTGGTTGGCCTGCGTGTTGGCGATGTCGTACGCGAGCAGGCGCACCTCCTCGTCCCGCGTGCGGTCGCGCACGACGAAGGACATCTCCACGGCCTGCTGGTGGTGGACCGCCATGTCGCGGGCGAAACCGGCGTCCGCCGAGTCCGTCGCGGGCGTGCCCGGAGCACCGGCGGTGGCGTGGTGTCCCGGGTGCCGCGCCCCGTCGTCCCGCGCGGCGGCGACCGTCGCCGCCCCCGCGCACAACAGGGCGAGCGCCGCGACGGAGCCCACCGCCCACCGGACGCGCCGGCCGGGCCGTGGGGCGGTCACGGCGTCCCCAGCCCGCCCGAGCACGTCGCACCGGGCTCGGGCGTCTGCGGCCCTTGCACGAACTTCTCGAAGAACTGGCCGACCCGCGGATCGTCGGCGCCGTCCACCGTCAGCTGGTTGCCCCAGGCACTCAGCATGATCGTCCCGCTCTGGCCCTCGTACGGGCTCATCAGCGAGTACGGCGTCCTGCCGACCCGTTCGGCGAGCTTCGCCACGTCGGCTGCCGGCGCCTCGCCGGTGTACGTCACCCAGACGGAGCCGTGCTCCAGCGAGTGCACGGCGTTCACGTCGGGGATCGCCTTCTCGTACACCTCGCCGTCGCAGTTCATCCAAACGGGGTTGTGGTCACCCCCGACCGGGGGCTTCATCGGGTACGTGACGGGGGTGGTGACGTGGTCGCGGGTCAGCTTCTCCGCGTCCCACGTCCGCAGTCCCTCGATCGGGCCGTCGTCCGGCTTCCCCTGCTGACCCTCCGCGGGCGCCTTGCCGTCCTCGGCCCCGGCCACGGCCCCCTGCTTCTGCTCCGACGCCTCGGACGTGTTCAGCACCAGGTACGAGCCGAAACCGACCAGGCCCGCGACGACGAGCACGCTCAGCCCTATGGCCAGGGCGCGGTCGCGGCGCTGCCGCGCGCGGTGGGCGTCGTGCGGCTGCTGCGGGTGGGGCCCGGGAACGAAGCTCATGGCGTCAGATCCTTCTGGGAAGGGGGCGGGGGCGGCTGTCGATCATGGGAACGGGCGCGTGCGGGGCCGTTGCGAAGCCGCTCCGCCCCGCGCGTGCCACGGCCGCCGATCGTAGTGGGTGGCCGGGTGCTCCATCTCACGTCGTGTGCGTAATCTGGGTGAAATCCCGGGTCGTGATACTGGAGTTCCTCCCTACCCCGGGCGGTGGTGCACGGACCGTCTGAACTGCAAGGATGTGGCTATGGACAAGCAGCAGGAATTCGTCCTCAGGACGCTTGAGGAGCGCGACATCCGCTTCGTACGGCTGTGGTTCACCGATGTCCTCGGCTACCTCAAGTCCGTCGCCGTCGCCCCCGCCGAGCTGGAGCAGGCGTTCGACGAGGGGATCGGTTTCGACGGCTCGGCCATCGAGGGCTTCGCCCGGGTGTACGAGTCCGACATGATCGCCAAGCCGGACCCGGGAACGTTCCAGATCCTGCCCTGGCGCGCGGAGGCCCCCGGCACGGCCCGGATGTTCTGCGACATCCTCATGCCGGACGGCTCGCCGTCCTTCGCCGACCCGCGCTACGTCCTCAAGCGCATCCTCGCCAAGACCTCCGACCTGGGCTTCACCTTCTACACCCACCCGGAGATCGAGTTCTTCCTGCTCAAGGACAAGCCGGTCGACGGCAGCCGCCCCACCCCCGCCGACAGTTCCGGCTACTTCGACCACACCCCGCAGAACGTCGGCATGGACTTCCGCCGCCAGGCGATCACCATGCTCGAATCCATGGGCATCTCGGTCGAGTTCAGCCACCACGAGGGCGCCCCCGGCCAGCAGGAGATCGACCTGCGGTACGCGGACGCGCTCTCCACCGCCGACAACATCATGACCTTCCGCCTGGTGATGAAGCAGGTCGCGCTGGAGCAGGGCGTGCAGGCGACGTTCATGCCGAAGCCGTTCTCGGAGTACCCCGGTTCGGGCATGCACACCCACCTCTCCCTCTTCGAGGGCGACCGCAACGCCTTCTACGAGTCGGGCGCCGAGTACCAACTGTCCAAGGTCGGCCGCTCCTTCATCGCCGGGCTGCTCACCCACGCCGCGGAGATCTCCGCCGTCACCAACCAGTGGGTCAACTCCTACAAGCGCATCTGGGGCGGCTCCTCCCGCGCCGCGGGCGCCGGCGGCGAGGCCCCCTCGTACATCTGCTGGGGCCACAACAACCGCTCCGCCCTCATCCGCGTCCCGATGTACAAGCCCGGCAAGACCGGCTCCTCCCGCGTCGAGGTCCGCTCCATCGACTCCGGCGCCAACCCCTACCTGACGTACGCGGTGCTCCTGGCCGCGGGCCTCAAGGGCATCGAGGAGAGCTACGAACTCCCGGCCGGCGCCGACGACGACGTCTGGGCGCTGTCCGACGCGGAACGCCGCGCGATGGGCATCGAGCCGCTGCCGCAGAACCTGGGCGAGGCGATCTCGCTGATGGAGAAGAGCGAACTGGTCGCCGAGACGCTGGGCGAACACGTCTTCGACTTCTTCCTGCGCAACAAGAAGCAGGAGTGGGAGGAGTACCGCAGCGAGGTCACCGCCTTCGAGCTGAAGAACCTGCTGCCGGTGCTGTGACCGGGGCCGGTCCGACCCGGCGGGCGGGAGTGGTTCCGGCCCGCCGGGCGGGGGTGGTTCCGGTCCGGCAGGCGTGAGCGGCCTCGGGGCGACGGGTGTGGACGGCTTCGGGCCGACGGTGCGGAAACCGTCGGCCCGAAGCCGTTTTTCATGCCCTCGCGCCGACGGGTGCAAACGGGTGTGCGAGGGCTGAATTCGGTGCGGATTAAAGGGAGTTGAAGGACTGGTAGGAAAGTTTACTGTTCGCTAGCATTCCCGGCGGTGGCCTGGCGCGGTGCCCCGCACCGCGGGCATGACGCGCTCAGTGAGAGCTCTGGCCCGGCCACCACGATCCCGCCCTGCCCGTACGCGGGCCGGGACGGGTCAGCACTGATGCCCAGCTCTCGCCACCCCCACAAGGCCAGGAGTCCAGGGATGCACCCGAACGGCTCAGTTCCCCTCACCCCACCCGCGAAGCGCCGTACGGTCGGCATGGTCGTCGCCGCCGTGCTGCTGCTCGCCGGCAGCCTGACATTCGCCCACCCCGACCGGGCCGGCGCCGCCGAGGACCCGCTCATCTCGCGCGGCAAGACCGCCACCTCGTCCTCCGAGGAGGACTCCCAGTACGGTCCGCAGAACGCCTTCGACGGCGACCCCGACACCCGCTGGGCCAGCGCCGAGGGCGAGGACCCGCAGTGGCTGAGCGTCGACCTCGGGGCCCCCGCCGACATCACGCGGGTGCGGCTGGACTGGGAGGACGCCTACGCCGAGGCGTACCGGATCGAGGTCTCCGCCGACGGCACCAGCTGGACCCGGCTCGCCGCCGAGACGGCCGGCGACGGCGGTACCGACGAGTGGTCCTCCCTCACCGGCAAGGGCCGCTACCTGCGCGTGTACGGCACCGCGCGCGGCACCTCCTACGGCTACTCGCTGTACGAGGTCGAGGTGTACGGCACCCTCGGCGAAACGCCCCAGCCCACCGGGGCCTTCACCGTGGTCGCCGCCGGTGACATCGCCGCCCAGTGCACCGCCTCCGACAGCGACTGCGCCCACCCCAAGACCGCCGCGCTGGCCCAGAAGCTCAACCCCAAGTTCTATCTGACGATGGGCGACAACCAGTACGACGACGCCCGGATCTCCGACTACCGCGCCTACTACGACAAGACCTGGGGCGTCTTCAAGAACAAGACGCACCCGGTGCCCGGCAACCACGAGACGTACGACCCGGCCGGTTCGCTGGCCGGCTACAAGGCGTACTACGGCTCGATCGCCTACCCCCAGGGCAAGAGCTACTACAGCTTCGACGAGGGCAACTGGCACTTCATCGCCCTCGACTCCAACTCCTTCGACCAGAGCGCCCAGATCGACTGGCTCAAGGCCGACCTCGCCAAGAACAGCAAGGCGTGCATCGCCGCGATCTGGCACCACCCGCTGTACTCCTCGGGCGGCCACGGCAACGACCCGGTCAGCCGGCCGGTCTGGAAGCTCCTGTACGGCGCCAAGGCCGACCTCGTGCTCAACGGGCACGACCACCACTACGAGCGCTTCGCCCCGCAGAACCCCGACGGCAAGGTCACCGCGGACGGCATCACCGAGATCATCGGCGGGATGGGCGGCGCCGAGCCGTACCCCATCGAGGAGGTCCAGCCCAACAGCCAGAAGCGGATCAGCGGTGAATACGGCGTCCTGAAGCTGGACTTCACCGACACCGACTACACCTGGAGCTACGTCGGCACCGACGGCAAGGTCAAGGACGCCGGACCGAAGTACTCCTGCCACTGATGTACCTGGCCACCACAGGGCACCGGGACGCGCCGGCCCCGCCCCGCACCGGCGGAGCGGGCCGACGCGTCCCCGGCACCGTCCTCGCACTCGGCACGGTCAGCCTCGTCACCGACATCTCCTCCGAGATGGTCACCGCGGTGCTGCCGCTCTACCTGGTCCTCGGACTGGGTCTCTCCCCCCTCCAATTCGGCTTCCTGGACGGCCTGTTCAACGGCGCCGCGGCCATCGTGCGGCTGCTCGGCGGACACGCCGCCGACCGCGGGCGCGGACACAAACAGGTTGCCGGCCTCGGCTACGCCCTCTCCGCCCTCTCCCGGCTCGGCCTGCTCCTCGCGGGCGGCGCCACCGCGGGCATCGCGGCGGCCCTGGCCACCGACCGGGTCGGCAAGGGCATCCGCACGGCGCCCCGCGACGCGCTGATCACCCTGAGCAGCCCGCCCGAGACGCTCGGCCGGTCCTTCGGCGTGCACCGGGCGATGGACACCACCGGCGCGCTGCTCGGCCCGCTCGCCGCGTTCGCCCTGCTCTGGGTCACCGCGGACGCCTACGACGCGGTGTTCGTCGTCAGCTTCTGCATCGGCCTGCTCGGGGTGCTGCTCCTGGTCCTGTACGTGCCCGGCCACCCCCCGGCGCCGCCGGTGAAACCGGCCCGGCGCACCCGCAAGATGTTCGAGGCGCTCCGCGACCCCGCCTTCCGGCGCATCCTCGCGGCCGCCGCCCTGCTCGGCGCCGCGACCATCGGGGACTCCTTCGTCTACCTCCTGCTCCAGCGCCGCCTCGACCTCCCCGTCGGCTGGTTCCCGCTGCTGCCGCTCGGCGCGGCGGCCTGCTACCTGCTGCTCGCGATCCCGGCGGGCCGGATCGCGGACCGGGTCGGACGGCGGTTGCCGTTCCTGTACGGGCACCTCGCGCTGCTCGGCGTGTACGCCACCCTCCTCGCCCCCTTCGGCGGACCGGCCCTGCTGCTCCTGGCCCCCGTCCTCGTCCTGCTGGGCGTCTTCTACGCCACCACCGACGGGGTGCTGATGGCCCTCGCCGGGCCCGTCCTGCCCGCCGACGGCAGGGCGGGCGGACTCGCGCTGCTCCAGACCGGCCAGGCCCTGGCGCGGATGCTCGCCGCGGCGGGCTTCGGCGCCGCGTGGACGCTGTGGGGGGAGGGCCCCGCGCTGTGGACGGCGACGGCGGTCCTGCTCGCCGCACTCGCGGCCGGCTGGGCACTGCTGCCGCGCACCCCGCGCACCCCGCACGACTCCCCGGCTCCCGCGGAGCCGGGAAACCGGAACTCCGAGAGGCGGACCGCATGAGAATCAGGTTCCCGCGCCCCGCGGCCCCGCTGGGGCCCCGGGCCCGCATCGCCGTCGTGGTGGCCGCGGTGCTGCTCCTCACGGGCGGCTCCGTCGGGTACGTGATGCACGCGGAGCGCCGGACGGGGGGCGGACAGGCCGAGGCCGACGCCTCGTTCGTGCTCGACGGGCCCGCCCTGTACTTCCGGGACACCGACACCGGCCGGGTCGCGCACCGGCCGATGGCCCCCGCCACCGCGGCCCGCACCTCCGCCACCGAGGCCCGCACCCCCGGCGGACCCGCCTGCGACCGGTTCTACGCCTCCGGCGACGGCGCGCTCTGTCTGCGGGCCAAGCCCGGGGTGCTGCCGAGGACGCAGGCGATCGTCCTCGACCGTCGGCTGCGCGAGAAGCGCCGGATCACCGTGCCGGGCATTCCCAACCGGGCCCGGGTCTCCGCCTCCGGGCGGATGCTGTCCTGGACGGTGTTCACGACCGGCGACTCGTACGCCACCACGGCCTTCTCGACCCGCACCGCCATCCTCGACCTGCGCACCGGCTACCTCATCAAGTCCATCGAGACCCTCCCCCTCACCATCGACGGCGCCCGCTACCACGCCCCCGACGTCAACTACTGGGGGGTGACCTTCGCCCGCGACGACAACCGCTTCTACGCGACCGTCTCCACCAAGGGCCGCACGTACCTCGTCGAGGGGAACATGCGGGACTGGTCGGCGAAGGCGCTGCGGCAGAACGTCGAGTGCCCCTCCCTGTCGCCCGACAACACCCGGCTGGCCTTCAAGAAGAAGGTCTCCGACGACGTGGCCGCGCCCTGGCGGCTGTACGTGCTCGACCTGCGGACCATGCGCGAGACACCCCTCGCGGAGGAACGCAGCGTCGACGACCAGGCGGCCTGGCTGGACGACGACACGCTCGCCTACGGACTGCCGGGCGAATCCGGTCGGAAGAGCGACGTCTGGACCGTACCGGCGGACGGGACGGGCAAGCCCCGCATGGCGGTGAAGGGCGGCTCGTCACCGGTGGCGGTGGCGACCACGACGACGCGCTGAGCCGAGCCCACGGACGCACGGACGGCGACCACGGCGGGGGCGGCACCGAGCGCGGTGCCGCCCCCGCCGTCGTCCCGTGCCGTCGAACCGTCAGGACATCCGGTCGAGGACCGCCTCGACCGGCTCGGCGGGAACCGGCCGGGGCATGGGGTAAGGTGACGCATCCCCACCACGGGGGACCACGACCGAGGAGGTGAGACCCATTACCGCTGGATCAGAACGGGTGCTCACCCCGCAGGGTCGCGTCGGCCCCAGGTAGTCGACCGCGGAGCGCCCATCGGCTTCCCCGAAAGGCTCCGCTCCCATGTCGACCATCGCCCCACCGCTCTCCCTCCCCGCCGTCGTCACCGCGCTCCGCGCCGCAGGCTGCGTATTCGCCGAGGACGAGGCGGAGTTGATCGTCTCCACCGCCCCCGACCCCGCGAGCCTCGCGGCCATGGTCGAACGGCGGGCCGCCGGACTCCCCCTGGAACACGTCCTCGGCTGGGCCGAGTTCAGCGGTCTGCGGATCGCCGTGGACCCCGGCGTCTTCGTACCCCGCCGCCGCACCGAGTTCCTGGTGGAACGGGCCGCCGCACTCGCCGGCCCCGAGGCGGTCGTCGTCGACCTCTGCTGCGGCTCGGGAGCCCTCGGCGCCGCGCTCGCCGCGAAGCTGGGCCGGGTCGAACTGCACGCCTGCGACGTCGAACCCGCCGCCGTGCGCTGCGCCCGCCGCAACCTCGGCGCAGTGGGCCGCGTCCACGAGGGCGACCTCTTCGACCCGCTGCCCGCCGCGCTGCGCGGCCGGGTGGAGATCCTGCTGGCCAACGTGCCGTACGTACCGACCCAGGACGTCGAACTGCTGCCGCCCGAGGCCCGCATCCACGAACCGAGGGTGGCGCTCGACGGCGGCGCGGACGGCCTCGACGTCCTGCGCCGGGTCGCCGCCGAGGCCCCGCGCTGGCTGGCCCCGGGCGGGCACCTGCTGGTCGAGACGAGCGAACGGCAGGCGGCGCGGGCCGAGGAGACCGTGGCCCGCAGCGGTCTGATCCCGCGCGTGGTCACCTCCGAGGAGCGGTACGCGACCGTCGTCGTCGCGACCCGCCCGGCCCTCCCGCCCTCCACCGGGCACTGACGGGCCCGACCCGGTCACCGGGGTCCGGCACGGGGCCGCAGCCACCCCGCGCCGGCCACCGGTCCGGGTCCGAGCCCCGGGCCCGGACCGGGTCAGCTGAACCGCCACCGGGTCTGGCTGTAGTGGTCGCCCCTGCCGAAACCGAACGCCTTGTGGGGCCGCACCTCGAACACCAGCGCCGAGTGCCCCGCGTTCACGAACGTGCCGTCCTCGACGTCGAAGTGCCACCGGGGGCCGTACTTCGCCTCCCACTGCCCGGCCAGCCCGCTCAGCCGGTCCGTCTCCCGCACCCGCTCCGCCCGCCCCTCGACCACCACGTCGACCCCCTCCGACAGGGTGTTGACGCCCGTCGTCACCACCACGGCGGGGTTGGCGCCCAGGTTGAGGGCCTTGCGCTCCGCCGCGCCCGTGGCGAAGTACAGCGCGTTGTCCGACCACACCCCGATCAGCGGAGTGACGTGGGGGCGGCCGTCGGGACGGACCGTGGAAAGCCAGTACAGCTCCGCCCCGGTCAGCAACTCCTTCGCCACGGACCACGGGCAGGCCGTCGCGTTCTCGTCGCTGAAGTCGGCGTTCAGCTCGGCGAAGGGTTCGAATCCGGACATGCGGTCCTCCCGGTCTGGTCCCCCACAGTGATCGTGCCCGGGAAGCGCGGACCACGCACCCGCTCCCGACCGGCCGGACCGGCCGGGTCGGCCCTCGCGCGGCGGGCGGCGATTCCCGGACACGGGCTAGGCTCGGAACGCTGAATGGTGTGGACGGCGAGCAGGAGAGCACGCGATGACGACGGTGCCGGGGCGCAGGAGCAGCACATTCACCCGACTGCTGCGGCACGGTTTCACCGACCCCGCCGCCGCCGAGCGGCTCCTCGACCTGCCGGAGCTGTCCTCCGTGCGCTCCGACCCGGTCCTGTTCGAAGCCCTCGGCGC
The DNA here is from genome assembly GCF_030116705.1 of Streptomyces sp. ML-6. Lineage (NCBI taxonomy): Bacteria > Bacillati > Actinomycetota > Actinomycetes > Kitasatosporales > Streptomycetaceae > Streptomyces > Streptomyces sp. ML-6. The sequence goes on along the minus strand of NZ_JAOTIK010000001.1, from coordinate 1,940,373 downwards.
GACCGCCGACCCCGATCTGGCCCTGCGGGGCCTGGTCCGGCTGGTGGAGGCCGAGGAGCCGGACGAGCGGCAGATCCTCCTGGACACGCTCGTCACCGCCAAACCGCTGCGGGACCGGCTGCTCGGGGTGCTCGGCGCCTCCGAGGCGCTCGGCGACCACCTCGCCCGCCACCCCCACGACTGGCAGGCGCTCGTCACCTACGAGGCCACCGACCTGCACCCCGGCGTGCCCGAGTTCGAGCTGGGGCTCGCCGGGGCCGACGACCCGGACTCGCTGCGCGTCGCCTACCGGCGGTGCCTGCTGGCCATAGCGGCCCGTGACGTGTGCGGCACCACGGACGTCGCCGAGGCCGCCACCGAACTCGCCGACCTGGCCACCGCGACCCTGCGGGCGGCCCTCGCCATCGCCCGGACGGCGGCGCCCGCCGACGCCGCGCAGTGCCGGCTCGCCGTCATCGCGATGGGCAAGTGCGGCGGGCACGAACTGAACTACGTCTCCGACGTCGACGTCATCTTCGTCGCGGAACCGGTGGACGGCCACGAGGAGAACGAGGCCCTGCGGGCCGCCACCCGGCTGGCCGCGCACATGATGCGGATCTGCTCCGACACGACGGTCGAGGGCACCATCTGGCCGGTCGACGCCAACCTCCGCCCCGAGGGCCGCAACGGCCCCCTCGTCCGTACCCTCTCCTCGCACCTCGCGTACTACCAGCGCTGGGCCAAGACCTGGGAGTTCCAGGCCCTGCTCAAGGCCCGCCCGGTGGCCGGCGACCCCGAGCTGGGCGCGGAGTACGTCGAGGCCGTCGCCCCGCTCGTGTGGCAGGCCGCCGACCGCGAGAACTTCGTCCCCGACGTGCAGAAGATGCGCCGCCGCGTCGTCGACAACATCCCCGCCGACCGCGTCGAGCGCGAACTCAAGCTCGGCCCCGGCGGACTGCGGGACGTCGAATTCGCCGTGCAGCTCCTCCAGTTGGTGCACGGCCGCAGCGACTCCACCCTGCGCAGCGGCACCACGCTGGAGGCCCTGCACGCGCTCGCCGCGGGCGGCTACGTGGGCCGGGTGGACGCCGCGCAGCTCGACGACGCCTACCGCTTCCTGCGCGCCATGGAGCACCGCATCCAGCTCCACCGGCTGCGTCGCACCCACCTGGTTCCCGAGGACGCCCCGGACCTGCGGCGGCTCGGCCGTTCCCTGGGGATGCGCACCGACCCGATCACCGAGCTCAACCAGGCGTGGAAGCGGCACGCCTCCGTGGTGCGGCGGCTGCACGAGAAGCTGTTCTACCGGCCGCTGCTCGACGCCGTCGCCCAGCTCGGCCCCGGCGAGTCCCGGCTCAGCGCGAAGGCGGCCGGGCACCGGCTCGAAGCCCTCGGCTACGCCGACCCGGCCGCCGCGCTGCGGCACCTGGAGGCGCTGTCGTCCGGGGTGTCCCGCAAGGCCGCCATCCAGCGCACCCTGCTGCCGGTGCTGCTCGGCTGGTTCGCGGACTCCGCCGACCCGGACGCCGGGCTGCTCGGCTTCCGCAAGGTGTCCGACGCGCTGGGCAAGACCCCCTGGTACCTGCGGCTGCTGCGGGACGAGGGCGCGGCGGCGGAGAACCTCGCCCGGGTGCTGTCGGCCGGCCGGCTCGCCCCCGACCTGCTGCTGCGGGCCCCGGAGGCGGTGGCGCTGCTCGGCGACCCGCAGGGGCTGAAGCCGCGCACCCGGGAGCACCTGGAACAGGAGGTGCTGGCCGCGGTGGGGCGCGCGGACGACGCCGAGACCGCGGTCGCGGTGGTGCGCGGGGTGCGGCGGCGCGAGCTGTTCCGGACCACGGCCGGGGACCTGATCGATTCGTACGGCACGGAGGACAACCCCGCCGAGGAGGACCCGGGGGCCCTCGTCGACCGGGTCGGCGGCGCGGTCACCGACCTGAACGCCGTCACGATCGCGGGCGCCCTGCGCGCCGCCGTGCGCGAGCAGTGGGGGGACACCCTGCCCACCCGGTTCGCGGTCATCGGCATGGGCCGCTTCGGCGGCCACGAACTCGGCTACGGATCCGACGCCGACGTGCTGTTCGTGCACTCCCCGCGCGAGGGCGTCGACGAGCAGGAGGCGGCCCGCGCCGCGAACGCGGTGGTGTCCGAGATGCGCCGGCTGCTCCAGCTGCCCACCGCCGACCCGCCGTTGATCATCGACGCGGACCTGCGGCCGGAGGGCAGGAACGGGCCGATGGTCCGTACGCTGGGGTCCTACGAGGCGTACTACCGGCGCTGGTCGCTGGTCTGGGAGAGCCAGGCCCTGCTGCGCGCCGAACCGGTCGCGGGCGACGCGGAACTCGGACGCGAGTTCGTCGACCTGGTCGATCCGCTGCGCTACCCGATGGAGGGGCTGGGGGAGGACGCGGTCCGTGAGATCCGCCGGCTGAAGGCCCGCATGGAGTCCGAACGGCTGCCGCGCGGCGCCGATCCGACGCTCCACACCAAACTGGGGCGCGGCGGCCTGAGCGATGTCGAGTGGACGGTCCAGCTGATGCAGATGCAGCACGGCTGGGTGGAACCGGGGCTGCGGACCACCCGCACCCGCGAGGCCCTGGCCGCGGCCTGCGCGGCCGGGCTGATCTCCGTGGAGGACGCGCAGACGCTGGACGAGGCGTGGGTGCTGGCCACCCGGGTCCGCAACGCGGTGATGCTGGTACGGGGCCGACCGGGTGACACGTTCCCCACGGGACCCCGCGAACTCACCGCGGTGGGGCGGTACCTGGGCTACGAGCCGGGGCACGTCGGGGACATGCTGGACGACTACCGGCGGATCACCCGACGGGCCAGGGCAGTGGTGGAGGAGCGGTTCTACGGGGCGTGAGGGACCTCTCGCGGAGCGTGGTCGACCGTCTCACCGGTACGGAGCGCGGCCGGTCGCTCCACGGGTACGGGCGTGGTCAGCCGCCCCACGGGCCCGAATCGCGCGCCGCCGCATCCACCGTCGGGCGCCGCGTCCCGGCCGGCACACCGGCGGACAGGCAGACCGCCCGCACCTCCGTGCCCGGTGGCTGCACCCGTTTCGGGAGGTGGTGCGGCAGCGAGTCGTACCAGGCGTACGAGATCAGGAAGCCGACGGCCAGGCACGCCATGCCGCCCAGCGCGTCCAGCCAGAAGTGGTTGGCGGTCGCCACGATCACGACCAGGGTGGCCGCCGGGTAGAGCAGGCCCAGGATGCGGGCCCAGGGCGCGGTGGCCAGCGCGAAGATCATCAGGCCGCACCAGAGCGACCAGCCGATGTGCATCGACGGCATCGCCGCGTACTGGTTCGACATGTTCTTGAAGTTGCCCGAGGCCATCGAACCCCAGGTGTGGTGGACGAGGACGGTGTCGACGAACCCGCCGCCGTTCATCAGGCGCGGCGGCGCCAACGGGTACAGGTAGTAGCCGATCAGGGCCACCCCCGTGGTCATGAACAGGGCCAGCCGGGCCGCCGCGTACCGGCCGGGGTGACGGCGGAACAGCCACACCAGCACGCAGATGGTGACGACGAAGTGCAGTGTCGCGTAGTAGTAGTTCATCGAGACGATCAGCCATGTCACGGAGTTCACCGCGTGGTTGACCGTCTGTTCCACCGCGATCCCCAGGTGCTTCTCGACCGCCCAGATCCAGTCGGCGTTGCGCAGGGCCTCGGCCTTCTGCTCCGGGACGGCGTTGCGCACCAGCGAGTACATCCAGTAACTGGCCGCGATCAGCAGGATTTCGAACCAGATGCGTGGCCGGCGGGGGGAACGCAGGGACCGCAGTCGCACCGGGCCGCTGTTGCGCCGTCCGGTGACGGGTCCCGCGTTCGCCGAGGGGGCCGCCTCGTCCGCGATGGGTGACGGGGTGGCCTCTGCCCGGCCTTCCTGTGACGTCACTCTCGATTCACCCATAGGCACAGAGTCTGCCAGAAAAGACTTCTTCGCCCGACGACCCCCCTGCCGGGTCCGGGCCGCACGCCGCACGGCCCGGCCGGGGAGGGCGCGGCACCGCTTCCCGGCCCCGGTCCCGGCCCGCTTCCCGGCGGCGGAGCTGCGGTTCAGGAGCGGGCGTGCGACCCTGGAACGGGTCCGGCGGACGAGCCCGGGGCGGCCCCGGGACCGGCCGCCGTCGAACCCCGGACGACGAGTTCGGGCATGAAGACGAACTCGCTGTGCGGGGCGGGGGTGCCGCCGATCTCCTCCAGGAGGGTGCGCACGGCGGCCTGGCCCATCGCCGTCACCGGCTGCCGGATCGTGGTCAGCGGCGGATCGGTGAACGCTATGAGCGGCGAGTCGTCGTAGCCGACCACCGACAGGTCGCGCGGCACCTCCAGCGACAGCCGGCGGGCGGCCCGGATCGCGCCGAGCGCCATCATGTCGCTCGCGCACACCACCGCCGTGCAGCCCCGCTCCATCAGCGCCGACGCCGCGGCCTGGCCGCCCTCCAGGGTGAACAGCGAGTGCTGGATCAGCTCCTCCACCTCGTCCGGCCCGATGCCCAACTGCTCGCGCACGGTGGAGCGGAAGCCCTCGATCTTGCGCAGCACGGGCACGAAGCGCTTGGGTCCGACCGCCAGGCCGATCCGCTGATGGCCCAGCGACACCAGGTGCGTCACCGCGAGCCGCATCGCGGCCCGGTCGTCCGGGGAGATGAACGGGGCCTGGACCTTCGGCGAGAAGCCGTTGACCAGGACGAACGGGACACCCTTGGCGCGCAGTTGCTCGTAGCGCTGCATGTCGGCCGAGGTGTCGGCGTGCAGCCCGGAGACGAAGATGATGCCCGCCACGCCGCGGTCGACCAGCATCTCGGTCAGCTCGTCCTCGGTGGAGCCGCCGGGGGTCTGGGTCGCCAGCACCGGGGTGTAGCCCTGCCGGGTCAGCGCCTGGCCGATGACCTGGGCCAGCGCCGGGAAGATCGGGTTCTCCAGCTCGGGGGTGATCAGGCCGACGAGCCCCGCGCTGCGCCTGCGCAGGCGTACGGGCCGCTCGTAACCGAGGACGTCGAGCGCGGCGAGGACGGATTCACGGGTGGCCGCTGCAACACCGGGCTTGCCGTTCAGTACACGGCTGACCGTCGCTTCGCTGACCCCCGCCTGAGTTGCGATATCGGCAAGCCGTGCGGTCATGGAAGTGGACTGTACCGGGCGTGTGTCGGATTGCCCACCAGGGCCATGAACCGGGCGGCCGCGCCCCTCCTGCACCCCCGCCGTGCCCCTCCGGAGCCCCCGCCGTGCCCCTCCCGCGCCCCCGGGGCCCGTGCGCCCGGCCGACCGGACCCCGGAGCCATACCGCGGGCCGGGTGGCCCTGCGGCAACGTGTTGCAAGCTCTTGCAGCCCCGGTTTGCAGGCGGTGATCGGATCGTCGTACCGCGATGCGGCGGCCCATGGCCAGGAGACACCAGGATCGGACTGCCGCAGTCAAGGGTCTTGACGGCAACCGTGAGGACACGCGAATGTAACGATCGCCGGGGCTTGCAGAAATCTTCCGCAAACTCTTTCGGTGTTCTTTCATCCTTGTTACGTTCTCGTCGACCCGGCGCCGCGACGGAGCGGTACGGCAGTTGAAGGAGTTCAGATGCGACGTGGCATAACGGCCACCGCCCTGGTCGCGGCCCTGGCGCTCGCGGCGACCGCCTGCGGCAGCGACGACGAGTCCGGCGGCACGAAGGGGTCGGGCGAGCTCTCCGGCACCGTGACGTGGTGGGACACCTCGAACGTCGGCAGCGAGGACAAGGTCTTCAAGAAGATCGCCGAGGGCTTCGAGAAGAAGCACCCGAAGGTCGACGTGAAGTACGTCAACGTCCCGTTCGGTGACGCGCAGAACAAGTTCAAGAACGCGGCGCAGGCCGGCTCCGGCGCTCCGGACGTCATCCGTTCCGAGGTCGCCTGGACCCCCGAGTTCGCCGACCTCGGCTACCTGGCCCCGCTCGACGGCACCGCCGCGCTGAAGAACCCGGACGACTTCCTGAAGCAGGCCGCCGCCTCCACCAAGTACAAGGACAAGACGTACGCGGTGCCGCAGGTCATCGACTCCATGGGCATCTTCTACAACAAGAAGATGTTCAAGGACGCCGGCGTCGAGCCGCCCGCGAACATCGCCGACCTGAAGTCCGTCGCCAAGAAGATCAAGAAGAAGACCGGCAAGACCGGTCTTTACCTGCGCGGCGACGACTCGTACTACTTCCTGTCCTTCCTGTACGGCGAGGGCGGCGACCTGGTCGCCGCGGCCGACAAGGAGATCACCGTCGACAACGCGGCGGGCGTCAAGGCGTTCGGCGTCGTGAAGGACCTCGTCGACTCCGGGGCGGCCAAGACCGACGCCACGGACGGCTGGGAGAACATGATGCAGTCGTTCAAGAACGGCGACGTCGCGATGATGATCAACGGCCCCTGGGCCGTCACCGACACGCTGACCGGCAAGGAGTTCTCCGACAAGGGGAACCTGGGCATCGCCCCGGTCCCGGCCGGCTCCGTCGCGCAGGGCGCCCCGCAGGGCGGCCACAACCTGGCCGTCTACGCGGGCTCCAAGAACCTGGACGCCTCCTACGCCTTCGTCGAGTACATGACCTCGGTGGAGTCCCAGGCGCAGGTCGCCGGCGAGCTGAACCTGCTCCCGACCCGCACCTCCGCGTACGGCAGGCAGCAGGCCGTGGACAGCGAGATCGTCCAGTTCTTCAAGCCGGTCGTGGAGACCGCCGTCGAGCGTCCCTGGATCCCGGAGACCGGCAGCCTCTTCGCCCCGCTGAACACCGAGTACACCAAGGTCCTCACCGGCCAGACCACTCCGGAGAAGGCGGCCAAGGCGACCGGCGACTCCTACCGCAAGCTCCTCGAGGGCTGGAAGTAACCCAGGAAGGCAGGCCGGCTGATGGCTGTCCACACCAGCCAGTCGGTGGCGAAGGCCGCGGGCGACGACGTCGCCCGCGGCCGGAGCCGCGGTACTGGCAACCCCCCGCCGCCGAGCAGGCTCCGGCGGGCCCTGTCGGTCCACTGGTACGCCTGGACCATGGTCGCCCCGGTCGTCGTCGTGATCGGCGTGATCATCGGCTACCCCCTGGTCCGCGGTATCTGGCTGTCGCTGACCGACGCCAACGAACGCAACGTCGCCCGGTCCATCGGTGTCAACGAGCTGCCCGCCACCTACGAGTTCGTGGGGCTGGACAACTACGCCGACGCCCTGACCGGTGACCAGTTCCTCGGCACGCTCGGCTGGACGCTGGTGTGGACGGTCTCCTGCGTGGGCATCACCTTCTGCCTGGGCATGGCCCTCGCCAACATCCTCAACCGAAGGATCGCCGGCCGTTCCGTCTACCGGATGGCCCTGATCCTGCCCTGGGCCATCCCCGGCTTCGTCTCCGTCTTCGCCTGGCGCTTCCTCTACAACGAGGAGCGCGGCCTGCTCAACAAGATCCTCGGCGGCGCCGGGATCGACGGCGTCCCGTGGCTGAACGACCCCACCTGGGCCAAGTTCTCCGTCATCGCCGTCAACGTCTGGCTCGGCGTCCCCTTCATCATGGTGGCCCTGCTCGGCGGCCTGCAGTCCATACCCGCCGAGCAGTACGAGGCCGCCGAGATGGACGGCGCGACCGCCTGGCAGCGCTTCCGCCACGTCACCCTGCCCGGCCTGCGCCCGGTCTCCGCCACGGTGACCCTGCTCTCCACCATCTGGACGTTCAACATGTTCCCGGTGATCTTCCTGCTGACCAGGGGCGGTCCGGGCGAGTCCACCCAGATCCTGGTGACCCAGGCGTACAAATTCTCCTTCGAGATCAGCCCGCGCGACTTCGCGCAGTCCTCCACCTGGGGCGTGCTGATCCTCGTCCTCCTGATGCTCTTCGCCGTGGTCTACCGGCGAGTGCTCCGCACGCAGGGAGACAACTGGTGACCACCGCCGCCCCGACCACCACCGTCCGGCACTCCGCCCGCAGGCCCCGGCGCCGCGGGGAGCGTTCCCCGGCCGCCTCCGTGGCCCTGCACCTCACCCTGATCGCCGCGTCCGTCATCGCGGTCTTCCCGGTGCTCTGGGTCCTGCTGACCTCGCTGAAGCCGGCGAAGTACGCCACGACGACCGACTTCTTCAAAGAGACGACGTTCGAGAACTACACGAACCTGATCCGGGACACCGAGTTCCTGACCTGGTTCGGCAACTCCGTGGTCATCGCGGGACTCACCACCGTCCTCGGCGTCTTCGTCTCCGCGACCACCGGCTACGCCGTCAGCCGCTTCCGCTTCCCCGGCAAGCGCGGGCTGATGTGGACCCTGCTGGTCACCCAGATGTTCCCGGTCGCCGTCCTCATCGTGCCGATCTACAACATCATGTCGGGCATGGGCCTGATCAACCAGCCCGCCGGACTCGTCATCACCTACCTCACCATCTCGGTGCCGTTCTGCGCCTGGATGATGAAGGGCTTCTTCGACACCATCCCGCGCGAGATCGACGAGTCCGGACAGGTCGACGGCCTGACCCCGTTCGGCACCTTCTGGCGGCTGATCCTGCCGCTCGCCAAGCCCGGTCTCGCCGTCACCGCCTTCTACTCCTTCATCACCGCCTGGGGCGAGGTGGCGTACGCCTCCGCCTTCATGGTCGGCGACGAGAACCTGACGCTCGCCGGCGGACTGCAGAAGTTCGTCAACCAGTACGGAGCCCAGTGGGGCCCCATGACCGCGGCCTCCGTACTGATCGCGATACCCGCGGCCCTGGTCTTCCTCTTCGCCCAGCGCCACCTGGTCACCGGCATGTCCGCCGGAGCCGTCAAGGGCTGACCCCCGCCCGGCACGCCCGTACGCCCCGCACGCACCAAGTCACGGCGGCCGCCGGTCTCCGACCCCGGACCCGGCGCCGCCCCCACCCAGACACCCCAGGGACGACATGACCCAGCACCTCGCTGCCCCCTCCACCGGCACGTCCGCCGACGCTCCGGCCCACCAGACCGGCTGGTGGCAGGACGCGGTGATCTACCAGGTCTACCCACGGAGCTTCGCCGACGGCAACGGCGACGGCATGGGCGACCTCGCCGGCGTCCGGGCCAGACTCCCGTACCTCAAGGACCTCGGTGTGGACGCGGTCTGGCTCAGCCCGTTCTACGCCTCCCCGCAGGCCGACGCGGGCTACGACGTCGCCGACTACCGTGACATCGACCCGATGTTCGGCACCCTGATGGACGCCGACGGGCTGATCCGGGACGCCCACGAACTGGGCCTGCGGATCATCGTGGACCTGGTGCCCAACCACTCCTCGGACCGGCACGAGTGGTTCCGGCGCGCCCTCGCCGAGGGCCCCGGCTCCGCCCTGCGCGAGCGCTACCACTTCCGCCCCGGCAAGGGGGAGAACGGCGAACTGCCGCCCAACGACTGGGAGTCCGTCTTCGGCGGGCCCGCCTGGACCCGGACCACCGACCCGGACGGCACCCCCGGCGACTGGTACCTCCACCTCTTCGCGCCCGAGCAGCCCGACTTCAACTGGGAGCACCCGGCCGTCGCCGACGAGTTCCGCTCCATCCTGCGCTTCTGGCTCGACATGGGCGTCGACGGCTTCCGGGTCGACGTCGCCCACGGCCTGGTCAAGGCCGAGGGCCTGCCCGACCTCGGCAGCCGCGACCAGCTCAAGCTGCTCGGCAACGACGTCATGCCGTTCTTCGACCAGGAGGGGGTGCACGAGATCTACCGCTCCTGGCGCACCATCCTCGACGAGTACCCCGGCGCCAGGATCCTGGTCGCCGAGGCGTGGACCCCCACCGTCGAGCGCACCGCCAACTACGTGCGGCCCGACGAGATGCACCAGGCGTTCAACTTCCAGTACCTCTCCACCGCCTGGAACGCCGCCGAGCTCCGCGAGGTCATCGACTCCTCGCTCGACGCGATGCGCCCGGTCGGCGCCCCCACCACCTGGGTGCTCTCCAACCACGACGTGACCCGGCACGCCACCCGGTTCGCCAACCCGCCCGGCCTCGGCACCCAGATCCGCACCCCCGGCGACCGCGAGCTGGGCCTGCGCCGGGCCCGCGCCGCCACCCTGCTGATGCTGGCCCTGCCCGGCTCCGCCTACATCTACCAGGGCGAGGAACTCGGCCTGCCCGACGTCACCGACCTGCCCGACGAGGTCCGCCAGGACCCGTCGTTCTTCCGCGCCGAGGGCCAGGACGGCTTCCGCGACGGCTGCCGGGTGCCGATCCCGTGGACCCGCGGCGGCAGCTCGTACGGCTTCGGCGACGGCGGCAGCTGGCTGCCCCAGCCCGACGGCTGGGGCGAGCTGAGCGTCGAGGCGCAGACCGGCGTGCCCGGCTCCACGCTGGAGCTGTACCGGGCCGCGATCGCCGCCCGCCGGGCGCACCCCGGGCTGGGCGCCGGAACATCGGTGGAGTGGCCGGCGGCCCCCGAGGGAGTGCTGGTCCTCGCCCGCCCCGGCTTCGTCTGCACCGTCAACACGACGGACCGCCCGGTGCGCGTCCCGGTGCGCGGCACCGTCCTGCTGTCCAGCGCCCCGGTCCTCACCGACGGCGACGGGATCGAGCTGCCCGCGGACACCACGGTGTGGTGGACGGTGTGACGGTCCCCCTGTCCAGGAGCGGCCCCGCGGCCGGCGGTGCTCCGAGGCTCTCGGACATCGCCGGCCAGGCAGCGGTCAGCGAGGCGACCGTCAGCCGGGTGCTGAACGGGAAACCGGGCGTCTCGGATGCCACCCGGCAGCGGGTGCTCGCGGCGCTGGACATCCTGGGCTACGAACGTCCGCTACGGCTGCGGCAGCGCAGCGCCGGGCTGATCGGACTGGTGACGCCCGAACTCATCAACCCGATCTTCCCGGCGTTCGCGCAGTCCGTCGAGCAGGTGCTGGCCGGGCACGGCTACACCCCGGTGCTCTGCACCCAGCTGCCCGGCGGCGCCACCGAGGACGAACTCGTCGAGCAGCTCGTCGAGCGCGGCGTCGGCGGGATCGTCTTCATCTCCGGGCTGCACGCCGACCTGTCGGCCGACCCGGCCAGGTACGCCGCGCTCACCGAGCGCGGCGTACCGTTCGTCCTGATCAACGGCTGCAACGAGCGGATCAGCGCGCCGTTCGTCTCGCCCGACGACGCCGCCGCCGTGCGGATGGCCGTCGGGCACCTCGCCGACCTCGGCCACAGCAGGGTCGGGCTGGCGATCGGGCCGCAGCGCTACGTGCCCTCCCGCCGCAAGCGCGAGGGCTTCGTCGAGGCCGCCGTGAAGCTGCTGGGCATGGACCGTGCGGAGGCCGAACTCCTGGTCTGCTCCACGCTGTTCAGCGTCGAGGGCGGCCAGGTCGCGGCCGGGGCGCTGCTCGACCGGGGCTGCACCGGCATCGTCTGCGGCAGCGACCTGATGGCGCTGGGCGTGGTCCGCGCGGCCCGCGACCGGGGGCTGGACGTGCCGCGCGACGTGTCGGTGGTCGGCTTCGACGACTCGCAGCTGATCGCGTTCACCGATCCGCCGCTGACGACGGTGCGCCAGCCCGTGCAGGCGATGGCCTCGGCGGCGGTGGGGGCCCTGCTGGAGGAGATAGGCGGCAGCCCGGTGCAGCGCACGGAGTACGTGTTCCAGCCGGAGCTGGTGGTGCGCGGCTCCACGGCGGCACTGCGCGGCGCGTGACGCGGTGCGGGCGGGGGCCGGGTCCGGAGGGGAGACCCGGCCCTTACGCGTACCCGGCCGTCCGCGCGGACGCGGCGGTGGTGCGGTGGCGGCGCAGCATCAGGACGAGCCCGGTCGCCACCGCGAGGCCCACCAGGGCCAGGACGGCGCCGTTGACGACGGGGCCGTGCCAGGCGTAGTCGGCGGTGTAGGCGGCCCCGGCGTCCTCGGCGAGCCGGACTCCGTCGATCCGGGCCGGGGCGGGAGCGCCGCGCCCCACGTCGGTGGCGTCCCTCAGCTCGACATCGTGGGCGGTGACGGCCCCGTCGGCGCTGGTGAAGGTGCCGATCCAGGTGCAGGACTCCTTGCCGCACGTGCGGTCCGTGGGCACCAGCGAGCCCACCGGGCCGGCGCGCAGGGCCGCCCGCCCCTCGAAGCCCTCGACGGCCAGGCCGAGCCCGCCGCCGAGCGAGACGAGCAGGACGAAGGCGATGGCGACGCGGACGAACACGCGTCCGCGCCCGGTCAGGGGGCGACTGCTGCGCATGGGAGGTGATCCTAGGCGGCGCCCGGTGCGCGGGGGCCGGTGTGCGGACACGCGCACAGGAGGAGCACCGGAAGTCGGCCCGGTCGGGCCGGCGGGGAGTGCGACCTCCGGTGCCCCTCTTGTTCTGTGACCGGCCCGGCCGGCCGGGCGCGTGGGGCCCGGGATCGCCGGAGCCCCCGGCCGGCCGGACCGGAGCTGGGAGAAACGTAACAGCGTTGCAATGTCTTGCGTAAGTCCTTGCGGGGAGAAAACTGCTGTATTTCCTGGATGTGAGCGGACGGTGTCCAAAGGGTTGACCAGGGGCGGGTGGGCTCGTACGGTCTGCGTCGCGGCAAGGTTTGCATTCTTGCAGCAAGAACATTCAGAGCCTTGAGGGCAGGGCGCGTTGCCACGTGAGGCTGCACCGTCACCCGCATTTCCCCCCACAGCAGGAGGAAACATGGCACGCAGAGCACTGTCCGCAGCGCTCGCCCTGTCCGCAGGCGCCGCCGCTCTCGTGATCCCCGCCCCGAACGCCCTGGCGGCCACGCCGGGCGACAAGGACGTCACCGCCGTTCTCTTCGAGTGGAAGTTCGACTCCGTGGCCAAGGCGTGCACGGACATCCTCGGCCCCGCCGGCTACGGCTTCGTCCAGGTCTCGCCCCCGCAGGAGCACATCCAGGGCGGCCAGTGGTGGACCTCGTACCAGCCGGTCAGCTACAAGATCGCCGGACGGCTCGGTGACCGCGCCTCCTTCGCCCACATGGTCAACACCTGCCACAGCGCCGGGGTGAAGGTCGTTGCCGACTCGGTCATCAACCACATGTCGGCCGGCTCCGGCACCGGCACCGGCGGGTCCTCGTACACCAAGTACGGCTACCCGGGCCTGTACTCGGCCGACGACATGAACGACTGCCAGTCGCAGATCAGCGACTACGGCGACCGGGCCAACGTCCAGAACTGCGAACTCGTCGGCCTGGCCGACCTGGACACCGGCGAGGACCACGTCCGCGGCCGGATCGCCGCCTACCTCGACGACCTGCGCTCCCTGGGCGTGGACGGCTTCCGCATCGACGCCGCCAAGCACATGCCCGCTGCCGACCTGGCGAACATCAAGTCACGGCTGGCCGACCCGGACGTCCACTGGAAGCAGGAGGCGATATACGGCGCGGGCGAGGCCGTATCGCCCTCGGAGTACCTCGGCACCGGGGACGTCCAGGAGTTCCGCTACGCCCGCAGCCTCAAGCAGGTCTTCAAGAACGAGAACCTCGCCCACCTGAAGAACTTCGGCGAGGGCTGGGGCTTCATGGAGTCGGGCAGGTCCGCGGTCTTCGTCGACAACCACGACACCGAGCGCGGCGGCGACACCCTGAACTACAAGGACGGCGCCGACTACACCCTCGCCAACGTCTTCATGCTGGCCTGGCCGTACGGCTCGCCCGACGTCCACTCCGGCTACGAGTGGTCCGACAAGGACGCGGGCCCGCCCAACGGCGGCACCGTGAAAGCCTGTTACAGCGACGGCTGGAAGTGCCAGCACGCCTGGCGCGAGATCTCCTCCATGGTCGGCTTCCGCAACACCGCGCGCGGCCAGGCCGTCACGGACTGGTGGGACGACGGCGGCGACCGGATCGCCTTCGGCCGCGGCACCAAGGCGTACGTGGCGATCAACCACGAGGGCTCCGCGCTGACCCGCACCTTCCAGACCTCGCTGCCCGCCGGCGACTACTGCGACGTCCAGTCCGGCAAGGGCGTCACGGTGAACGGTTCCGGGCAGTTCACCGCGACCCTCGGCGCGAACACCGCCCTCGCCCTGCATGCCGGGGCCCGCACCTGCACCGGCGGCGGCGACAACGGGGGCGGTGACAACGGCGGCGGCACCGGACAGTCCGGCGCGTCCTTCGGCGTCACCGCCACCACGCAGCCCGGCCAGAACATCCACGTGACCGGCGACCAGCCCGCCCTCGGCAACTGGAACCCCGCCTCCGCGCCGAAGCTCGACCCGGCGGCGTACCCCGTCTGGAAGCTCGACGTCGCCCTGCCCGCCGGAACGGCGTTCGCGTACAAGTACGTCCGCACGGACGCGAACGGAAACGTCACCTGGGAGAGCGGCGCCAACCGCACGGCCACCGTCCCCGCCTCCGGCCGCGTCGCCCTGACCGCCGACGTCTGGCGCGGCTGACACCGCCCCGTCCCACCGACCGGTACGGGCCGGGGCCACGAGACGCCCGGCCCCGGCCCGTACCGCCGGACCACCCACCCCTGAAAGCCCGAGGAGAACCCGCCCGTGTCCCGAACCACCCGACAGGCTCTGAGGCGGGGAGTCGTCGCCGCGCTGTGCGCGGCACTGCTGCCCGTCGTGCCGGCGGCCTCCGCGTCCGCCGCGCCCAGACCCCCGTCCCCGCCCTCGGACGCGAAACTCGCCCGCGAACCGGCCCGCCACGACCTGACGCGCGAGCAGTTCTACTTCGTCCTGCCCGACCGGTTCGCCGACGGCGACGCGTCCAACAACCGCGGCGGGCTCACCGGTTCGCGCACGAAGACCGGCTACGACCCCACGGACAAGGGGTTCTACCAGGGCGGCGACCTCAAGGGCCTGACCGACCGGCTCGACTACATCAAGGGCCTGGGCACCACCGCCATCTGGCTCGCCCCGATCTTCAAGAACCGCCCCGTCCAGGGCACCGGCAAGGACGCCTCGGCCGGCTACCACGGCTACTGGATCACCGACTTCACCCGGGTGGACCCGCACTTCGGTACCGACGCCGACCTGTCGAAGCTGATCGACAAGGCCCACGCCAAGGGCATGAAGGTCTTCTTCGACGTCATCACCAACCACACCGCGGACACCGTCGACCACGCCGAGAAGGCCTACGGCTACCGGCCCAAGGGCGCCTACCCGTACCTGGACCGGGACGGCCGCCCCTTCGACGACGCCGAGGGCATGGCGAAGGTGGACGCGGACTCGTTCCCGTACACCCCGAAGAACACCGGGCGAAAGGTCCCCGCCTGGCTCAACGACCCGACGATGTACCACAACCGGGGCGACTCCACCTACGCCGGCGAGTCCACCACGTACGGCGACTTCTCCGGCCTCGACGACCTGTGGACCGAACGCCCCGAGGTCGTCTCCGGCATGGCGAAGATCTACGAGAAGTGGGTCCGCGACTTCGACATCGACGGCTTCCGCGTCGACACCGTCAAACACGTCGACCTGGACTTCTGGACCCAGTGGGCCACCGCCCTCGACGCCTACGCGGCGAAGCGGGGCCGGGACGACTTCTTCATGTTCGGCGAGGTCTACTCCTCCGACACCGCCGTCACCTCGCCCTACGTCACCCGGGGCCGGCTCGACGCGACGCTCGACTTCCCGTTCCAGGAAGCGGCCCGCCAGTACGCCTCGCAGGGCGCCCCGGCCGGGAAGCTCGCCGCGGTGTTCGGCGACGACTACCGCTACACCACCGACAAGGCCAACGCCTACGAGCAGGTGACCTTCCTCGGCAACCACGACATGGGCCGCATCGGGACGTTCCTGAAGCAGGACAACCCGAAGGCCGACGACGCCGAACTCCTCGACCGGGCCCGCCTCGCCAACGAACTGATGTTCCTCGGCCGGGGCAACCCCGTCGTCTACTACGGCGACGAACAGGGCTTCACCGGCGCCGGCGGCGACAAGGACGCCCGCCAGACCATGTTCGCCTCGAAGACCGCCGACTACCTCGACGACGAGCAGCTGGGCACCGGCCGCACCCACGCCTCCGACGCGTACGACCCGGAGCACCCGCTGTACCGGAACATCGCCGCGCTCTCCGGACTCACCCGCAAGCACCCGGCCCTGCGCGACGGAGTCCAGACCGAGCGGTACGCCGAGGGCCCCGTGTACGCCTTCTCCCGCACGGACCCCGCGAAGCCGTACGAGTACCTCGTCGCCGCCAACAACGGCACCGCCCCGCGCACCGTCGAACTGCCCACCGGCACGGCGAACACGGACTTCCGCACCCTGTACGGCGGTTCGGACACCGTCCGCAGCGGCGCCGACAAGAAGATCACCGTCACCGTGCCCGCCCTGTCCAGCCTCGTGCTGCGCGCGCAGAAGGCGATGGGCGACCCGGCCACCAAGCCCTCGATCACCCTGAAGGCCCCGGCCGCCGGAGCCACCGGAACCGTCGAGCTGTCCGCCGACGTGGCCGGCGGACAGCTCAACCGCGTCGTGTTCGCCGCACAGACCGGCAACGGCAAGTGGGTCACGCTCGGCTCCGCCGACCACGCCCCGTACAAGGTCACCCAGCACCTCGGCGACGAGGTGCGGGCCGGCACACCCCTGCGCTACAAGGCGGTCGTCGTCGACCGCACCGGACGCACCGCGAGCGCGTCGGCCTCGACCACCGCCGGACAGGCACCCCCCGAGCCGAAGCCCGTGGCCGTCGAGCGCGATTACGCCGTCGTCCACTACCAGCGCGCCGACGGCGACTACGACGGCTGGAAGCTCCGCTCCGGCGACACCGCGGCCGACTTCACCGGCCGCGACGCCTACGGCGCGTTCGCCTGGATCAAGCTCGAAGAGGGCGCGTCCACCCTCCCGTACACCGTCGAGAAGGACGGCACCGCCGACGGGCCGCAGCGCACCGTCGAACTCGCCAGGACCGGAGAGGTCTGGATCGAGCAGGGCGGCGACGGCCAGGCCGACAAGGCCCCCGACGGCGCCTACCCGCCACAGGACACCACCAAGGCCGTCCTGCACTACTACCGGCCCGGCGGTGACTACGACGGCTGGGGCCTGCACACCTGGACCGGCGCGAAGAACCCCACCGACTGGGCGAAGCCGCTCCAGCCCGTCAAGAAGGACGCCTCCGGCGCCACCTTCGAGGTCCCGCTCGTGGACGGCGCCACCTCGCTCAGCTACATCCTGCACAAGGGCGACGAGAAGGACCTCCCCAGCGACCAGTCCCTTGACCTCGCCACCCACGGCAACGAGGTCTGGCTGCTCGCCGGAACCTCCACCCCCCTGCTGCCCCAGGCCGGCGGCGTGCCCACCCCCGACCTCACCAGGGCCGAGGCGCAGTGGATCGACGCCGACACCGTCGTGTGGAAGGTGAAGGCCACCGAGGCCACCAGCCAGCAGCTCGTCCACGCCGAGAAGGGCGGCATCTCCGTCGTCGACGGCGCCCTGAGCGACGAGGGCAAGTGGCTGCGGCTCACCCCGTCCGCGCTCACCGACGCGCAGAAGGCGAAGTACCCGCACCTCAAGGACTACCCCGCCTTCACCGTCGACGCCCGGGACCGGGGCCGCGTCCGCGAGGCCCTGCGCGGCCAGCTGATCGCCACCCAGCGCGCCGCCAACGGCGCCCTGCTCGCCGCCACCGGGGTGCAGACCGCCGGCGTCCTCGACGACCTGTACGGGAAGAACGCCGCCGACGCCGCGCTCGGCCCGGTCTTCGACCGCAAGGGCCGCCCCACCCTGTCCGTGTGGGCCCCCACCGCCCGCACCGTCGCCCTCGAACTCGACGGCCGCACCCTGCCGATGCGCCGCGACGACCGCACCGGCGTCTGGTCGGCCACCGGCACGAAGGGCTGGACCGGCAGGCCCTACCGCTACCTGGTGGACGTCTGGGCGCCCACCGTCCAGAAGTTCGTCACCAACAAGGTCACCGACCCCTACTCCACCGCCCTGACCACCGACTCCGCGCGCAGCCTCGTCGTCGACCTCACCGACCCGCAGCTCGCCCCGAAGGGCTGGTCCGGGCTGAAGAAGCCCGCTGCAACCCCGCTGCGCGACGCCCAGATCCAGGAACTGCACATCCGCGACTTCTCGATCGCGGACCGCACCTCGAAGCACCCCGGCGAATACCTCGCCTTCACCGACACCCGCTCCGACGGGATGAAGCACCTCAAGAAGCTCGCCGACTCCGGCACGAGCTACGTCCACCTGCTGCCCGCCTTCGACATCGGCACCATCCCCGAGGAGAAGTCCGGGCGCACCGAGCCCGCCTGCGACCTGTCCGTGTATGCCCCCGACTCCGAGGAGCAGCAGGCGTGCGTGGCGAAGGCCGCCGCGAAGGACGGGTACAACTGGGGCTACGACCCGCTGCACTACACCGTCCCGGAGGGCTCCTACGCCTCCGACCCCGACGGCACCCGGCGCACCGTCGAGTTCCGGCAGATGGTGCAGGGCCTGAACGGCGCGGGGCTGCGGACCGTCATGGACGTCGTCTACAACCACACCGTCGCCGCCGGCCAGGACGACAAGTCCGTCCTCGACCGGATCGTGCCCGGCTACTACCAGCGGCTCCTGGCGGACGGCACCGTCGCCACCTCCACCTGCTGCGCCAACACCGCGCCCGAGAACACCATGATGGGCAAGCTCGTCGTGGACTCCGTCGTCACCTGGGCCAAGCAGTACAAGGTCGACGGCTTCCGCTTCGACCTGATGGGCCACCACCCCAAGGCCAACATCCTCGCTGTCCGCAAGGCCCTCGACGCGCTGACCATGGCGAAGGACGGCGTCGACGGCAAGCGGATCGTCCTGTACGGGGAGGGCTGGAACTTCGGCGAGATCGCCGACGACGCCCGCTTCGTCCAGGCCACCCAGAAGAACATGGCCGGCACCGGCGTCGCCACCTTCTCCGACCGGGCCCGCGACGCGGTGCGCGGCGGCGGCCCGTTCGACGAGGACCCCGGCGTGCAGGGCTTCGCCAGCGGCCTCTACACCGACCCCAACACCTCGCCCGCCAACGGCACGAAGGCCGAACAGAAGGCCCGGCTGCTGCACTACCAGGACCTGATCAAGGTCGGGCTCACCGGCAACCTCGCCGACTACACCTTCACCGACTCCTCGGGCCGCACGGTCAAGGGCTCCGGGGTCGACTACAACGGCGCTCCCGCCGGATACGCCGCCGCCCCCGGCGACGCCCTCGCCTACGCGGACGCCCACGACAACGAGTCGCTGTACGACACGCTCGCCTTCAAGCTCCCGGCGGGCACGTCGGCGGCCGACCGGGCCCGCATGCAGGTCCTGGCGATGGCCACGGCCACCCTCTCCCAGGGACCGGCGCTCTCCCAGGCGGGCAGCGACCTGCTGCGCTCCAAGTCCCTGGACCGCAACTCCTACGACAGCGGCGACTGGTTCAACGCCCTGCACTGGGACTGCCGCGACGGCAACGGCTTCGGCCGCGGCCTGCCCCCGGCCGCCGACAACGCCGACAAGTGGTCCCACGCCAAGCCGCTGCTGGCCGACGCGGCGCTCCGGCCCGGCTGCGCGCAGATCGACGGCGCGTCCGCCGCGTACCGGGACCTGCTCACCATCCGCTCCACGGAGCCGGACTTCTCCCTCGCCACCACCGGCCAGGTGCAGTCCGCCCTGTCCTTCCCGCTCTCCGGGAAGGACGAGACGCCGGGCGTGATCACCATGCGGCTCGGGAAGCTGGTGGTCGTCCTCAACGCGGCCCCCGGCACCACGACGCAGCAGGTCGCCGAACTGGCGGGGAAGCCGTACGCACTGCACCCCGTCCAGGCCAAGGGCGCGGATTCTACTGTCAGGAAGTCCACGTATGAGAGGAATTCGGGAACCTTCACCGTACCGGGACGCACGGTGGCGGTGTTCGTCCTGAGCTGAGCCCCGACGGGGCTAAGTTGGGGGGGCAGCAGCCGTCGGGGAATGCCGCAGCACCGCATCCCCGACGCGCCCTCCCACCCCCCGGCCGGTCCCGGCCCCTCTCCGGTACGGCACGGGCGTCCCCGCACGCCCGTGCCCCACCGGAAGCAGGGTCCGGAACCGGCCGGTCCACCTGTTTTGGCGACGGTGACCATGGCGAGCAACATCCCCGAGGAGACGACGAGCTTTGTCGGACGGAAAGCGGAACTTGCCAGGCTCGAACACATCCTCGCCACGCACCGGCTGACCACGCTCACCGGCAGCGGCGGCGTCGGCAAGACCAGGCTCGCGGTCCGCGCGGCCCGGCAGGCGGCGGCCGGACCCGGACACCGCGACGGCGTGCGGTGGGCCGACCTCTCACCGCTCCACGACGACGGACTGCTCATCGCGACCGTCTCCGACGCGGTCGGGCTCTCCGACCACACCCTGCGCATGCCCATCGACGCGCTGTGCGAATGGCTGGTCGACAAGGAGATGCTGCTGGTCCTCGACTCGTGCGAGCACCTGCGCCCCGCCTGCGCACACCTGCTCGGCGAGATCCTCACCACCTCGCCCGGCCTCACCGTGCTCGCCACCAGCCGGCAGCCCCTGGGACTGCGGGGCGAGCGGACCGTCGAGGTGCAGCCGCTGCCCGTCACCGGCGACGCCCTGGCCCTGTTCCGGGACCGGGCGAACACCGCGGCCCCCCACCTCGCCCTCGACACCCCCGACCACACCGCCGCGGCCACCGAGATCTGCCGCCGCCTCGAAGGCATCCCGCTCGCCATCGAACTCGCGGCGGGCGCCCTCGGCAAGGACACCGTCGAACAGGTCGCCGCCCGGATCGGCACCCGCTTCGACGTACCGGCCGACCCCTCCGTGCGACCGCCGCGCCACCGCACCCTGCGCACCGCCATCGGCTGGAGCCACGAGCTGTGCACCCCGCTGGAACGGCTGCTCTGGGCCCGGCTGACCGTGCTGCGCGGCGACTTCGACGAGGCCGCGGCCCGCGAGGTCTGCGCCGAGGGACCGCTCACCCCGGACGGGGTGGGCGAGGCGCTGGCCGGCCTGGTCGCCAAGTCCGTCGTCGGACGGGACGGCCCCCGCCACCGGATGCTCGACTCCATCCGCGAGTACGGCCGGATGTGGCTCGCCGAACTCGGCGAGGAACGGGCCGCCGCCGACCGGCACGCCGCCTGCTTCCTGGGCCTGGCCCGCGAGGCCCACGCGGGCTGGACCGGCGACGACCAGATCACCTGGTACCACCGCATCGCCGACGCGCACGCCGACCTGTGCGCCGCCCTGGACCACCTGCTCGCCCACGACACCCCGGCCGCCCAGGAGATGGCGGGCCGCATCGGCTTCTTCTGGTGCTGCTGCGGCCACCTGCCGCAGACCCGCGAATACGCGCAGCGCGCCCTGGACACCGGACCGTCCGAGGGCCCCCACCGCACCCGCGTCCTGTGGGTGCTGGGCATGACCGTCATGCTCCAGGGCGACTACCCGACCGCCCGCCGCCTGGGCCGGGAGTGCACCAGGGAGGCCGCCCGCGACGGCACCGACGAGGGCGTGCTCGCCGCCGCCTACCTGTGCGGCTTCATCGACCTGATGACCGGCCGGCCCGAGGCGAGCCTCCGCCAGATCGACCGGGTGCTGCGCGCCACCGGCTTCGCCACCCGGCTCGAGGCCGCCTACCGGCTGCGCTGTCACCTCATCACGGTCTTCGCCCTGACCAGCCTCGGCCGGCTGGACGAGGCGGCCCGGGCGGCCACCGACCTGCGCGCGGTCTGCGTGGCCCAGGACGAGTGCTGGACCCGCAGCTACGTCGACTACCAGCTCGCCCTGATCGCCCTGCTGCGCGGCGAGGCCGAGACGTCCGCCGCCCACGCCCGCTCCATGCTCGCGGGCAAGCACCGCCTCCGCGACCGCTTCGGCATCGCGCTCGGACTGGACATCCTGGCCGCGGCGATCGCCGCCCAGGGCGCGGGTGCCCGCGCCGCCCGGGTCTACGGCACGGGACAGGTCTACTGGCACATGGTCGGCCACCCGCAGCGCGGCACCCCGGAACTGGCCCCGGTGCGCGAGGCGTGCGAGCGCCAGGCCCGTGCGGCCGTCGGCGACGCCGCCTACCAGCGCGCCTTCGAGCGGGGCCGGTCGGACAACGCGGAGGTGGGACTGGCGGCCGCGCTCCAGGCCGAACTGCTCGGCTGAGCGCCCGCCGGACTCGGGGGCCGCCCGGTCCGGAGACTGCCCGGTCCGGAGGCTGCCCGATCAGAGACCGTGCGGCTCGAAGGCTGCCTGGTTCAGAGACCGTTCGACCGGTGCCGGAGCCCTGCCGTGTCCCGTGGGGCCGGGCGTCACGGGCGGCGCTGTGCGGGAACGGCCGGTCCGGCGGGGGCCAGGGCGGAGAGCCGCTCCAGCAGCTGCCCGAACGGCCCGTCCGCCGGCTCCTGGCCGAGCACCCGCAGCACGATGTCCGCCGTCTCCGTGTCGTACGCGGCGCTCACCGCGGCCAGCGCCACGAAGTCGTTCACCAGCTGGACCTCCAGCTCCTGGCGCGGGATCCGCCGCCCGTCCAGCCAGATCAGCGCCGTCGACTCGGCCAGCGACACCCACGACCGCACGACCAACTCCAGCCGCGCCGACGGCTCCTCGACCCCGAGGTGGGCCAGGATCTGCTCGCACGCGGCCTGCCGCACCCCGTCGATCATCGCGTTCGCCGTCGAGGAACCCACCGCGGGCCCGCCCCGCATCAGCGCCGAGAACCCCGGGCCGTGCTCGTCGACGAAGTCGAAGAACCGCCCCATCACCCGCAACAGCCGCTCCCCGAGCGGCCCTTCGCGCGGCTCCACGAACCGCGCCGCCAACTCGTCGGCCGCCCGCCGC
Organism: Streptomyces sp. ML-6; assembly: GCF_030116705.1. NCBI lineage: Bacteria > Bacillati > Actinomycetota > Actinomycetes > Kitasatosporales > Streptomycetaceae > Streptomyces > Streptomyces sp. ML-6. Next base: position 1,917,770 of record NZ_JAOTIK010000001.1, on the reverse strand, counting down.
AGCGCTGCCTCGTACAGGCTCTGCTTCCCCGGGAAGTAGTGGTAGACCAGCGGTCGCGAGATGCCCGCGGCGGCCGCGATCTCGTCGATCGACACCTCGTCGGGGGCGCGGTGACTGAACAACTCCAGCGCGACACCGATCAGCTGCTGCCTGCGCTCCTCGACGCCCATCCTGCGCCGCACCCCGGTCGTCATGGTGGACAGGGTACCGAGTGGGACGACGGGGGAGGGGCGACGGGCCACGGCCCCGGCCCCCCTACAGATCCAGCACGAGCCGCTCGCCCCGGCACCGCGACACGCAGATCAGCATCGTGCCGTCCCGTTCCGCGTCCGTCAGGAGCTCGTCGCGGTGGTCGATCTCGCCCGCCAGGACGCGTTGTTGGCACGTCCCGCAGAAGCCCTGCTCGCAGGAGTACGAGACGTACGGCACCTCCGCGCGCACCGCCGCCAGCACCGACTGGTCCGCCGCCACCCGCACCGTGCGGCCGGAGCGGCGCAGCTCGACCTCGAAGGGACCGGAACCGGCCGACGAGGCGGTCGCCGCCGTGAAGCGCTCCAGGTGCAGGGTCCGGCCGGGCGGGAGGGTGGCGGCGACCGCGTCCATCAGCGGCTCGGGGCCGCAGCAGTAGACCGCCGTGCCCTCCGCCGTGTCCGCCAGGGCCGCGGCGGTGTCCGGGCGGCCCGCCTCGTCCTCGGGCACGACCGTCACCCGGCCGCCCGCCGCGCCGAGCCCCTCGACCTCGTCCAGGAACGGCATCGAGGCGCGCGACCGGCCGCCGTACAGCAGCCGCCAGTCGGCGCCCACGGCGGCCAGGGCCCGCAGCATCGGCAGGACCGGGGTGATGCCGATGCCGCCCACGACGAAGAGGTACGCGGGGGCCTCGACGAGGGGGAAACGGTTGCGGGGGGCGTGGATCTCCACCTCCACGCCCTCGTGCAGGTGCGCGTGGACCTCGCGGGAGCCGCCCCGGCCGTCCTCGACCAGCCGCGTCGCGACGGTGTACGTGTCGGGCTCGGCCGGGTCCCCGCACAGGGAGTACTGCCGGACCAGGCCGGAGGGCAGCACGAGGTCGAGGTGCGCGCCGGGCCGCCAGGCGGGCAGCGAGGAGCCCTCCAGGCGCAGTTGGACGACGCCCTCGGCGGGCGTGGTCCGCTCGGTGACCAGCACCCGGCGGGCGGCTGTGGAACGCCGTTCGGAGCGGCCCGAGACCGGCTCCTCCAGGGCCGGCAGGGGCCACAACGGGGAGCCCTGGATGCGGCGGCGCAGGGCCCGCTTCGCCAGCAGCGCGGCGCCGGCGGCCAGAACGACGGTGCGCGGGCGGGGCAGGGGGAAGGGCATGGTCAGCCGGCTCCCGTCGTACGGGCCTCGGCGGCCGTGGCCGCGGGCGACTGGGCGAGGTAGGCGAGGGCCTGGGCCGTGCTGCCCTCCTGCGAGGGGTGGTAGCCGCGGCTCAGGTAACGGGGGACGGAACGCAGCAGATCACCGGTGGCGGGCAGGGTGCCGCGCCTGCCGCCGAGGTAGAACTCCTTGAACGACCCCTTGCCGGCCGGCAGGGTCGGGTCGTTCTCCATGAAGAAGCGGATGCCGCGCTGCCAGAGGAAGACCAGCGCACTGAACGCCGTCGCCCAGGTGCGGGCCCGTCGCCGGTAGCCGCCGTCGACGTGCATGAACACCTCGAACGCGACCGAGCGGTGCTCGACCTCCTCCGCGCCGTGCCAGCGCAGCAGGTCCAGCATCATCGGGTCGGCGCCGCGCCGGTCCAACTCGTCGGCGTTCAGCACCCAGTCGCCGAGGAAGGCGGTGTAGTGCTCGATCGCCGCGATCAGCGCCACCCGCTCCATCAGCCACCACGTGCGCGCCCTGCCCGGCGGCAGCGTCCGGTCGCCGAGCAGTTTCTCGAAGAACCAGTCGACCTGCGCGGTGTACGGCGTCGGGTCGAGGCCGAGCTCCTTCAGCCGGGGCAGGACGTCGTCGTGCGCCTGGGAGTGCACGGCCTCCTGGCCGATGAACCCGATCACGTCCTGACGCAGCCGCTCGTCGTGGAGGTACGGCAGCACCTGCCGGTACACGTGGACGAACCAGCGCTCCCCGGCGGGGAGCAGGAGGTGGAGCACGTTGATGGTGTGCGTGGTGAAGGGATCGCCCGGCACCCAGTGCAGCGGTGTCTTCTCCCAGGCGAAGGAGACCTTGCGGGCCTTGAGCGGCGTCCGCTCCGAAGCGACCGGCGCCGGCTGCGTGTTAGACATGGCGTCAATGTACTGAGGGGTAAGCCGGGAGAACAGGGGTGTGCGGCGTTTTCCTGACACCGCTTCCCGACCCCGCGCACCCCTGTTCTCCCGGGGTTCCGCCGGACCGAGGCGTCGTCACAGGGCCCCCACCCGGCTGCCGTCGGCCAGCGTCCCGGTCAGCCGCGCCCGGTCCCCGGCCCCGGCGGGCACGGCGAGCAACCGGCCCCGGGACCGCCCCGTCACCCCGCCCGACGTGGCCAGCGAGGTGAACTGCCCGCTGCCCGCGGCCAGTACGTACCAGTGACCGGCCTGCGACTTCCACAGCACCCCGGCCAGCACCCGGGGATCGCGCGGCCCGCAGGCCGGCGAGTCCTCGGCCCTGGCCGCGACCGCCCCCGGCGGCCCGCCCGTCGCGACGGACGGTGCCGACGGGGCCTGGAACTGGGCGAGTACCCGGCTGCCGGTGCCCCGCCAGGTCTCCGCCCTGGTGCAGAGCCAGCGCGCGGAACCGTTGCCCTCGGGCAGCGGCTGCTCGGCGTACTGCCAGGAGTTCACCGACCGCACCCCGTGCGAGCGCAGCGCGGGCAGCAGGCAGGCGGTGCGCGCCCAGACGTCCCGCTCGGCCCGCCCGGCGACGTCGTGCGGCGCGGCCGGCGGGCCCGACGTCAGCCGGGCGGGGACCAGTTCGCCGAGGTCCGTCAGCAGCCGGGTGGCGGAACCGTCCCGGATCTCGACGGCGTCCCAGGTGCGGCAGTCGCGGGTGGCCGCCGGACCGGCCTGCGCGGCGACCGTGCCGTCCGCGGCCCGGGGCAGCGGGCGCGGCGCACCGCCCGGCGCCAGCAGGTCCCGCGCCCGGACCCCGGACGCCCAGGGCGCGACGAGGTAGCGGACGCGGTCGCCCGCGCGCTCCACGACCACGGCACCGGCCGCGGCGGCGTCCGCGCCGTCCACCCGGGCGAAGTCGAGCACGACGCCCCCGTCCGGGCCGCCGCGACGGGGCTCCGCGTACCGCACCACGCGCAGCCCGTCGTGGAGGAGCACCACCGCCGCCCGCTCCGTCCCGCCCGCGTACAGCAGTTGGGGCGGACCCGCCGGAGGGCCGACGGGGGTGCCCGGGGTCGCCGACGTGCGCACCCCGGCGCCGGGCCGGGCCCACGCGGCGAGCGCGCGTCGCAGCAGGGCGGTGTCCCCGGTGCGGTCGCCACGGGTGGGCCAGGAGGTGAAGTCGGTACGGGACGAGTGCTGCCAGAACGTCGCGGACACCCGCCGCAGCCCGGCGGGGTCCAGCAACTGCCCGCTGTCACCGGTGAATTGCTCCGGTCCGGCAGTGACGGCGCGGCCCCGGCCCCCGTCCGCCGGCCCCAGCAGCGCCCCGCACACCAACAGCGCCGCGACGGCCGTCAGGCCCGCCCGCGCGCGCCGCCGACGGCGCAGCAGGTCCGGCGGCCGGGCCTGGAGCGAACAGGGGTCGAACTCCCGGGAGTCGAGGAGCGCGCCCGACTCGGGCACCTCGTCCGCCTCCGCGAGCGCCGCGTGCGGGTCGGCCACCCCGGCACCGGCGAGCACCCGCCGCACCTCCGCGTCGGCCAGCCGTTCCAGGCCGCGCAGGGCGAGGGCGGCGCGACCGGGGCCGGAGAGCGAGGCCAGGGCACTCTCCAGGGCGAGCCCGTCGGCCCCGCCCGAGTGCGGGAACAGCCGCAGCCCCCACACGAGCGGCAGGAACGGGGGCAGCCGGACACCGAGGGGCCGGCGCTGCGACCGGCCCGCCTCCAGGGCCGCGCGCAGCACCCGTCTGCGGGCGTCCGCGTAGGCCGGGTCCACCGCCGCCGCGCCACCGGGCCTGCGCGGTGCCGGGATGCCGCCCGGCGGCCCGTGTCCCGACGCGTGCCCGGCCAGCAGGCACCGTTGGGCCAGGGCGTGCGCCCTCAACACCCGGCGGTGACTGCCCGGCGACGGCGGCAGGACGAGATAGCCGAGCCGGACCAGCCGCGGGTAGTGCTCGACGAGCGCGGCCCCGGCCTGCTCCCCGTCGACCGGGGCGGCTGCGGAAGGTACTTCTGGCAGTGGACGCACGTTCAACAGAACGAGCGAATCGTGCGATGGTCACCCCGGCCCGCCCGCGAACGGCTCAACGGACCGCCGTGCCACCGCGGTTGCCGCCCGCCGGCCCCGGTCGTGCCGCGCGGACCGTTCCGGCCGGTCGCCGCATCCGCGCGGACCCCGCACCCTCCGTACCATCGCCGTTCCCGGCGGGGCGACCGCAGCCGCGTCCACCGGCCCGGCCGACGCACCGTACCGGCGGAAAACGGGCCGGCCGACGCACCGCACTGGCGGAAACCGGGCCGGGAAATACCGGTCATCTGCCCGGGTCAGAACAATTCGACATCTCTCGGCAGGTGGAGCAGCATGGCTTTTCGGGAGGTGTCACAGATCGCTGGCTCCCAGCAATGGCGGCGCGACCGATCGACGGGCGCCGGGTGGACCGACCCCTACGCGATCACAAAGCCATGAGCTCATACGATCTTGCTTTCTCGCTGCCGCCCACCAGGGCCGGACCGTCCGTGAGCATCTCTCTCCTCGGCGGTTTCGACATCGTGGTCGGTGAGGAACCGCTGACCGTACCGGTCGGCTCGAAGCGGCTGTTGGCGTTTATCGTGCTACAATACCGCGCTGCCGTCCCCCGGACCCTGGTCGCGGGGAACCTCTGGCCCGAGGCGTCCGAGCAGGGCGCGAACACGAACCTGCGCTCGGCGCTGTCACGCCTCCAGGACCTCGGGAAGCAGGCACTGAACATCTGCCCCGCCGAGCTGCGCCTCGCGCGGGAGGTCACGGTGGACCTGTTCCGGGCCCGGTCGTTGGCCCGGCGCATACTCGACCCCCAGGTCCCGGCCGAGGACCTCGACCTCGACGTGGCGGCCGTCGACCAGCTGTCCGCCGATCTGCTGCCCGGCTGGTACGACGAGTGGGTGCTCCCGGAGGCGGAGCAGTGGCGGCAGCTTCGACTGCATGCGCTCGAGGCCCTGACGGGGACCTTCATCGGCCTGAAGGAGTTCGCCTGGGCCGTGGCGGCCGCCCACGCGGCCGTGCAGGCGGACCCGCTGCGGGAGAGCAGTCAGGCCTCGCTGATCCGCGCCCACCTGGCGGAGGACAACCTGTCCGAGGCGCTGTGCGACTTCGAACGCTACGAGCGGCACCTCCGTGACGAGCTGGGACTCCGCCCCACACCGAGGCTGTGCCGGCTGGTGTCCGAACTGCGGCAGTAGCGCCCCGGCAAATTGCCCGGGTCGCCCGGGCAGAACAGCGGACCCGCAGTCGCCGGAGCCGGAGAACCCGCCACTGTTCAGTGGCGGGTTCGTGCTACCGGGTTCGGCCGGTGGGTTTGACACGGTCAGCACGCGACAGAAGTCACGTCTGTGCGCCCTGCTGGAGGACGTCACCGAAGCCACCGCCGGTCTGTGCGCCCTGCTGGAGGACGTCACCGAAGCCACCGCCGGTCTGTGCGCCCTGCTGGAGGACGTCACCGAAGCCACCGCCGGTCTGTGCGCCCTGCTGGAGGACGTCACCGAAGCCACCGCCGGTCTGTGCGCCCTGTTGCAGGACGTTGCCGAGGCCGCCGGTCTGTGCGCCCTGCTGGAGGACGTTGCCGGTGCCGCGTCCGGTCTGGGCGCCCTGTTGCAGGACGTTGCCGGTACCGGGTCCGGTCTGGGCGCCTTGCTGGAGGACGTTGCCGGTGCCGCGTCCGGTCTGGGCGCCCTGTTGCAGGACGTTGCCGGTACCGGGTCCGGTCTGGGCGCCTTGCTGGAGGACGTTGCCGGTGCCGCGTCCGGTCTGGGCGCCCTGTTGCAGGACGTTGCCGGTGCCGCGTCCGGTCTGGGCGCCCTGTTGCAGGACGTTGCCGGTACCGGGTCCGGTCTGGGCGCCTTGCTGGAGGACGTTGCCGGTGCCGCGTCCGGTCTGGGCGCCCTGTTGCAGGACGTTGCCGGTACCGGGTCCGGTCTGGGCGCCTTGCTGGAGGACGTTGCCGGTGCCGCGTCCGGTCTGCGCGCCTTGCTGGAGCACGTTGCCGGTGCCGCGTCCGGTCTGCGCGCCCTGTTGCAGCACGTTGCCGGTACCGGGTCCAGTCTGCGCGCCCTGCTGGAGCACGTTGCCGGTGCCGCGTCCGGTCTGCGCGCCCTGTTGCAGCACGTTGCCGGTGCCGCCGGTCTGTGCACCCTGTTGCAGCACGTTGCCGAAGCTGCCGATCTGCGTGCCCTGCTGGACGATGTTGCCGGTGACGGTGTCGATGCAGGTCGGGGGGAAGGACTGGGTGCAGACGATCTGGGACGGGGCCTGGGCCTGGGGCGCTGCTGCGGCGCTTGCCACGCCAAGGCCGCCGGCGAGTGCCGCGACCAAGCTCGACACGCCGATCAGGCGGGGAATTCCTTGCCGAACGCTTCTCATCATGGTGGATTCCTTGCGTGTGAAAGCGGGGTTGAGCTTGCCTGCACCAGCCATCCTCGGGTGCGGGCGTCACCGCGGCGTGACGCCGGCGTGACCGGCCCGGCCGACGGCGACCGGCGGAGGCTCTCCGCGGGCGGCTGCTCACGCTCCGGCCCCGTCCGCGGATCTTCCCGGGGACGGCGGCGCCTCCCCGGCCCCGAACCGGCGCCGGCCGTCGGCCGGGTCGGCTGCGGCCGCCACGTGATGGCCCGATACGCGCAGGTCGGGGCAGGAGTCCGGCCGAGTGGCGTGCCCGGCCGGTTGCGTACCGTGACAAGCCTCGGGAAGGGGCGTTCGCAGCCGCCGCGCCGCGCCGTCGGGTGCACCCGGACAGCCCGCGCGTTCAGCGGAACGGGCGAATCGTGGGGAATACCCGGCCCGCTCGCGGGCGGCGCGGCGGGCCGCCGCCTCAGCCCAGCTGCCACCCGCTGAACTCGGCCGTGCCGCGCAGCCCGCTCCCGCCGTTCGTCGCGCTCATGAAGATCCCCACGTCCTGCGCCGTCGCCGTCCCCGGCACGGCGACCGTCGCCACCGTCCGCCAGGTCGTCCCGCCGTCGGTGGAACAGGAACCCGTGCACCCGTCCCCGGTCCGGGTCAGCCGGAGCAGCACCGGGGCCTTGATCCCGGTGATCCGCCGGTAGGCGTCCAGGGTGCCGTCGCCGTTCGTGTCGTACGAGAGCGCCACGCCGTTCGACGGGGTCACCGCCAGGTTCAGGAACCCGGCGGAGCCCGGCGTGGCGAGGCCGTTGCGCACCACGATCCCCGCCCGCGCCCAGCCCCCGGTGTTCTCCTGCGCGTCGACCCGCACGGTCACCTCCGCCCCCTCGGACCAGGCCCCCTCCCGGTACGCCGTGCCGAACTGGCTGGTGCCCTTCCACAGGTCCTGGCCCGCCCCGTTGATCGCGAGCCGCCCGCCCAACTGCCCGAAGACCGCAGCGTTCGACGTGTACGTGCGCCAGCCCGGCTCCAGCGGCGCCGCCAGGTACACCGCGCCGCGCCGCAGATCGGTCACCCGCTCCTCGCCGCGCGGCCCGTACATGGTGCTCAGCCCGTACGGCATCGGCCGCAGCGGAGCGGTCAGCGGCTCGGACGGGGCGGTGACCCGCCAGTGCACCGAACCGGACCCGCCGGCCGCGACCTCGTCGAGGGAGGTGTCACCCGTCGCGGTGGCGTCGAGGCCGGTGAGCTCGAAGTCGACCCGGCCGGTGGACCGCAGGCCGTTCAGATTGCGGAAGGCGGCCGTCACCGTGCCGGTGCTGCCGGGGGTGAACGTCGCCGGATCGGCCGAGACCGTGACGGCACCCTGGTACGGGGCGGTGGACAGGGTCTCGAAGACCCGCCGCGCCGTGCGGTGGGCGTCGCCCGTGGCCCGTACCGGATGGACGTCGGTCCGGCGGGTCCACTCCTCCTCGCCCGGGTACCAGTCGAACGGCTTCGCGGCCCGGCCCTCCACGAGCGCGTCGGTCAGCTCGTCCAAGTAGGCCCGCCACTGCGGGAGATGGACCTCGGCCAGCAGCCCGTGCCAGTCGCGGTTGGCGTAGTTGCCGAGCTGGTCGGCGGCCGCCCGGTCCGCCCAGGTGGTGATCAGGGTGCGCGCCGTCCACTCCAGCCGGACCGCCTCCGCCGGGTTCGTCGCCAGCCGCTTGGCGTCCTCCAGCCACGGCCCCAGCAGGAAGGCCCGGTGGCAGCCCGCCACCGCGTCGGCCAGTCGCATCAGCTTCAGCCAGAGCGCGGCGAGGGTACGGAACCGGGCGACGTCCTTGTCGGCGTGGGCGGCCCTCAGCTGCGGCAGCAGGGTCCGGGAACGGTCGGCGAGCGCCTGCCGGGCCAGGTCGGTGAGGTCGTGGCGGTAGGTGTCCGAGTCGCGCAGGGCCGGGCGTACGTCGAGGAGCGCCGCGAACGCCCGGTCGAAACCGGCCGGGTCGAAGGCGGTGCGCACCGAGGCGGTGAGGTTCGGGCGCCGTGAGAAGAGCGAGTCGACGGGGCGGCCGTCGGTGCTGGTCAGCCGGTACGCCGTGGCGGCCAGCGCGGCGAAGGCCGCCTCCGCCGCCCTGTCGCGGCCGCCGTAGCGGAACGTCGGGTACGCCCGGAACCACGCCTCCCGGTCCACCTTCTCGGACCGCCAGGCCAGCTCGCCGAAGAGCTCGAAGGCCGCCGGGTCGCGCTCGGTCGCCTCCGGCATGTACGCCGTGCCGACCAGCGCACTGCCCGGTTTGTCGCGCCAGGCCGTGAACTTCTCCGTCCAGCGGTCGGTGTTGGCCCCGATCGTCGTCCGGCCGCCGAAGTTCGGGATGGTGCCGAAGGCGTACGGGGCCCCGCCCCAGTCCTTCTCCCGGTCGGTGACGGTGTCCAGGTCGGAGAGGCCGTCGACGATCAGGAGCCGCTCGGTGTCGACGGCCTCCAGCAGCGCGGGCCGGGGATTGGCCTGCCAGCCGAGGATCACCCAGGTCGCGCCGGGGTGCGCGGTGCGCAGCGCGGATTCGACGGCGCGGGCGGCGTCCGGCACCGGGACGTCACCGGCGTCGCCGCCCTCGTGCAGCAGGTCCATCTTGAAGTGCGCCGCGGGGCCGAACAGCTCCTCCTGGTGCCGGTAGAAGGCGGCGGCCACCTCGGCGAAGACGGGGGTGCGCGGGTCGAGCCAGTCGGGGCGGCGCAACCCGTTCCAGGTGCCCTGCGGGACGACCCGGGCACCCGGATTGCGGTCCACGAAGCCGTCCGGGACCGTGCCGAAGTAGCCGGGGAACACCGGTGCCATGCCCAGTTCCCGCATCCGGTCGGCGATGCTCCGCCCCAGGGCGGCACGCCGGTCGATCAGCCCGGTGCCGAGCGGGCCGCCGTATCCGCTCATGTTCTGGAGCAGCCACCACGGCTGGTGGGAGGGGGCGGGCAGCCAGGCGCGGGCCTCGGCGTCGTCGTAGCCGAAGTCCTGGAGCAGCCGGTGGTAGACGGCCTCCTGGCCGGCGGTCACCAGGACCTCGTTGCAGCCGTGCAGGGCCAGGACGTCGAGCATCCGCTCCCAGCGCGGCCAGTCGGCGTACGGGGCGGTGTAGCCGTCGTGGGTGTCGTTGAGCGCGAAGCGGTGCGGCACGGTCGCGGAGCGCTCCACGGGGGTGCGGGGTGCGGGCAGCCGACGGGGCAGCGCGGTACGGCTGCCGGCCCACGAGACGACGGCGTCGCAGGTGTACTTGAGGTACCAGTGCGCCCCCGTCAGCGCGGCGGCCGGCGTGGTCGCGGCGATCTCGATCCGGCCGGTGGAGCCGGTGACCCGGAACCGGTCGGGGGCCTGCGCGCCCTCGCCCCGGGGGAGGGCGCGCAGACGGAACTGGTCCGCGTGGTCCGGCAGCAGCCGGCGGAGCGCGTCGTGCGCGGGGGCGAGGTCCCGGGCGGGGGCGGACGGCGCGGCGACGGCGGACGCGGGGCGGCGCCGACGGCGGCAACGGCCCCGGCGGCTCCGGCCGCGCCCAGCAGCGCACGTCTCGTGAGCCGGGGCGGGCCGAAGGAACGGGACGGGCCGGAGGCGCGGGAGGAGCTGATGGGGCGGGAGGAGCTGATGGGCAGGGAAGGTTCCGTCACGGTCCGCACTCCTCGGTGTTGTTCATGGTGGTGCATGCGACAACAGGCGTGTGCGGTGCGCACGTTAATGACGGGTGAGGGGGCGGGCAACGGGGCGGGCGGCGGTTTGTTCCGATCCAGCCGTTCGGCCCCCACGACGCGTGGGCGGGGCCTCGTGGGCCGTACGGTTCAGCGCGTCCGGCCGGGATCAGCCCCGGTCCAGATAGGCGAGCACCGCGAGGACCCTGCGGTTGTCGTCGTCGGACGGCGGCAGGGCGAGCTTCCCGAAGATGTTCGAGGTGTGCTTGGCCACCGCCCGCTCCGTGATCACCAGTTGCGCGGCGATCGCCATGTTCGAACGGCCCTGGGCCATCAGCTCCATGACCTCCAGCTCGCGCGGGGTGAGTCCGCCCAGCGGCTTGTCCTGCGACCGCCGCGAGAGCAGCTGCGAGATCACCTGCGGATCCATCGCGGTGCCGCCGGCCGCGACCCTGCGCACCGCGTCGACGAACTGGTCGGCGTCGAAGACCCGGTCCTTGAGCAGGTAGCCGATGCCCCCGTTGCCGTCCGCCAGCAGTTCGCGCGCGTACAACTGCTCCACGTGCTGCGACAGCACCAGCACCGGCAGTCCCGGCCTGGCCCGCCGCGCCGCCAGCGCGCACTGCAGGCCCTCGTCCGTGTGGGACGGCGGGAGCCGGACGTCGACTATCGCGACGTCCGGCTCCGACTCGGCGAGTGCCCTGGTCAGTTCGGGACCGGACTCGACCGCGGCCGCGATCTCGAAGTCGTACGCCTCCAGCATCCGGACCAGGCCGTCGCGCAGCAGGAAGAGATCTTCGGCTAGGACAACTCGCAAGGGATCTCCATGGTCACCATGGTGGGGCCGCCCGCGGGGCTGCTGACGGCCATGACGCCGTCGAATGTACCGAGTCGGCGTTCGATTCCGCTGAGGCCCGACCCCGCCCCGACCCTCGCCCCGCCCCTGCCGTTGTCGGTGACGGACATCCGCAGCACGGAGTCCGCGTGCCAGATGTCCACCCGGACCCGGTCCGCCCCCGAGTGCTTGGCGGCGTTCGTCAGCGCCTCGCTCACCGCGAAGTACGCCGCCGACTCGACCGCGGCGTCCGCCCGCCCGGCCAGTTCCACCTCGACCTCGGACGCGAAGGGCATCCGCAGCGCCAACGCCCGTACCGCGTCCCCGAGTCCGCGCTCGGCGAGGACCGGCGGGTGGATGCCCCGCACCAGGTCGCGCAGCTCCGTGAGGGCCTCGGCGGAGGACGCGCGGGCCGCGGCCAGGAGCTTCTTCGCCTGAGCCGGGTCCTTCTCGATGAGCGCCTCCACGGTGCCCAGGCTCATGCCCATGGCGACCAGCCGGGCCTGGGCGCCGTCGTGCAGGTCGCGTTCGATGCGGCGCAGCTCGGAGGCGGCGGTGTCCACCGCCTCGTGCCGGGTCTCGGTCAACCGGTCGATGCGCCGGGCCAGTTCCTGTTCCCGGACGGGGGCCAGCATCGCGCGGGTGATCACGAAGTGCAGCCGCAGCAGCGGCTCGGAGAACCGCAGGCCGATCGCGAGCAGCACCACCCCGAGCGCGGCGGCGGCCAGCCCCGTCGCCTGGCTGTCGACCGGCACGAACCCGTACCAGTACCGGTTGTCGGTGAAGACCCGCCACAGGCCCGCCGCCAGGACGAAGCCCTCCAGCGGATAGACGAACAGCCCGACGACCAGGGCCAGCACCACGTAACCGGCCGTCATGTCGACCAGCAGCCACCGGATGTCGCGCCAGGTCGCCGGGTCCTTCAGCATCAGCGTGGTCCGCTCCACCCGCCCGGTGAACCCGGTGCGCAGATCCTCCGGGAAGGGGCGGTACGGGACCGGGATGCGGACGTCGGACCAGGTGACCGAGAGCAGCCGACGCCGATTGGCGTGCCTGCGCACCAGCTCCAGCATGTGCGGGGTGGTCACCAGGCCGATGCCCAGCGGGATGAAGGCGAGGGAGAGCACCGTCCACACGAAGAGGGTGACCGAGCCGACCAGGCTCGCGAACGACAGCACGAACCCCCGCCCGGCGGCCAGCAGCGCACCGCGCACCCGTCCTCTTGCCGTACTCATCGTGGTCCGCCCCCCTTCGTGGGGCCCTCGTGCCGGACCCCGTCGCGCAGACAGTCTCACCCGGCGGGCGGCCCGGGCGTCAGCCGGTCCGGCACCCGGCCGGGGGTGTATCCAGCAACACCCCCCCGCCGGCCACGAGGAGCGGCCCCGGTCCGGCAGGTGCCGGGCCGGGGCCGCGTCAGGCGTTCCCGGTGCCGTCAGGGGATGTACTTGTAGCCGACGCGCCGCACGGTCTGGATCGAGCGGCGGTGCTCGGCGCCCAGCTTGCGCCGCAGCCGGGCGATGTGGACGTCCACGGTGCGGCCGTCGCCCACGTGCCCGTAACCCCAGACCGTGGTCACCAACTGGTCGCGGGTGTGCACCCGGTGGGGGTGTGCGACCAGGTGGGCGAGCAGCTCGAACTCCAGGTAGGTGAGGTCGAGCGGGTTCCCGTCCACCGCGGCGGTGCGCTGCACGGGGTCGATGCGCACCGGGCCCGCGGCCGGCTCCTCCACCGGGGTCGGCACCACGTACTGGGCGGCCCCGGCGAGCGGGCTTCCGGGGGCGGGCCGCTGGTCGGCGGGTACGAGCACCAGGTAGCCGATCATCGGCGGCCGGCCGGGCAGCGCCGGAACGGTGTGCTGGGGTGCGGGCAGCCAGGTGGCGCCCGGCGGCAGGAAATCGGCCACGGCGGCGGGCCGGGCGACCTCATCGGGGTCGACGGCGCGCAGCCGGTGGCGCTGGGGCGGGAAGGGGCGGGCGGAGGGGGTGGCCGCAGCGGGGGCCGCGGGCGCCGCGGTGGCGGCGGCAGAGGCGGAGAAGGTACGGGTGTTCGCCATGGGGTCAGCTCTTTCGCGCGAAGGAGTCGTCGGTGGACGGACTTGCTTGCGCGCGGACCGAAGGCCGGGGTGAGCGGCTTTAGAGGGCCTGCGCGTTCAACGCGCGGCAACACACCCGGTCGAAGTCGTGGTGCTGACGGGAAGGCCAGAACGGTTCGAGGTCGCCGCGACCTGTCGAGGTGTACTGGATGCCGACCATGGCCCCATTGAACCAGACAACCGCTCGGCGCAGCAGGCCCCTCCCACCCCTCGGTACGCACCCCGGTGTTGGCTTCCTCACGCAGCTCCGGGCCGGTCGGGGCCGGTCCGGGCCGGGGGCGGTCACGGCGAGGGGGCGCCCACCCTGACGGACGGACGCCCCCTCGCCACGACGGTGCCGCGGGATCAGACCTGGCCGGCCTTCTCCAGCGCGGAGCAGCAGGTGTCGACGATCAGCCGCGTGACGACGTACGGGTCGACGTTGGCGTTCGGCCGACGGTCCTCGATGTAGCCCTTGCGGTCCTGCTCGACCTGCCAGGGGATGCGGACCGAGGCGCCGCGGTCGGAGACGCCGTAGCTGTACTCGTTCCACGGGGCGGTCTCGTGCAGGCCGGTCAGCCGGTCGTCGATGCCCGCGCCGTAGTTCTTGACGTGGTCCATCGGCTTCGAGCCCTCGCCCAGCGACTCGCACGCGGTGATGATCGCGTCGTAGCCCTCGCGCATCGCCCTGGTGGAGAAGTTGGTGTGCGCGCCCGCCCCGTTCCAGTCGCCCTTGACCGGCTTCGGGTCGAGGGTCGCGGAGACGTCGAACTCCTCGGCGGTGCGGTACAGCAGCCAACGGGCGACCCACAGCTGGTCGGAGACCTCCAGCGGGGACAGCGGACCGACCTGGAACTCCCACTGGCCGGGCATGACCTCGGCGTTGATGCCACAGATGCCGAGGCCCGCCCGCAGGCAGTGGTCGAGGTGCTTCTCGACGATCTCGCGGCCGAAGATCTCGTCGGCGCCGACCCCGCAGTAGTAGCCGCCCTGCGCGGCCGGGAAGCCGCCCTCGGGGAAGCCGAGCGGCCGGTGGCCGTCGAAGAAGGTGTACTCCTGCTCGATGCCGAAGACCGGCTCCTGACCGGCGAACCGCTCGGCCACCGGACGCAGCGCGGCACGGGTGTTGGAGGCGTGCGGCGTCATGTCGATGTCGAAGACCTCGCACAGCACGAGGATGTCGTCGCCGCCGCGGATCGGGTCCGGGCAGACGAAGACCGGCTTCAACACCCGGTCCGAGGCGTGGCCCTCGGCCTGGTTGGTGCTCGAACCGTCGAAGCCCCAGGTCGGCAGCCGGTCCACGTCCTGCGAGGGACTCCCGGTCATGATCTTCGTCTTGGAACGGAGCTTGGCGGTCGGCTCGGTGCCGTCGATCCAGATGTACTCGGCCTTGAACGTCACGGAAGCCATCCTTTGCGGGTGCTGCGGTCCTGCGGTCCGGTCTGTCCGGCGCAGCTTCGCAAGACGCGATTTCCCGTCCGTTGCCCCGATGTGAACCCCGTGTTACCGAGGTCTCCCGCGCCGTGCACGGGCGGACGGCACCGCCTTCGAACCCGTCCTACGAGCGGACCTTCAGCAGCGACTCGAAGCCGGCCGCGCGGATGCGGCGCCGCACTTCCGCCTCGGTGGTGTTCAGCGCCGCGGCCGCCCGCGGGAGCCGCCAGTCCGCGTCGGCGAGCCGGTGCAGCAGGTGCCCCCGCCGGATCTGGGCCTCGGACAGCCGGAACGTCTTCAGGTACGCGACCCGCCCCTTGTGGTCGGTGATCGTCTCGCCGATGTGCTGCCCCTCCCCGCCCGGCCGGAACGGGGGCAGGAACCGCCACAGCGTGAACGAACCCATCCGGTACACCTGGTCGAAGGCGTACGAGCCGTCCAGCAGCTCGCCCGCGAACAGGGTGTCGTGCGCCCGCGCCCACTCCAGCTCCTGGCGCCGCGCCGCCGACCGCAGCTCGGCGAGCGTCCGCAGCCGCGCGCCGTCGGAGATCCGCGCCGTGAACTCCGCCACCGGCCCGCCGTACATCGCGTACTGGTGGATCAGCTCGCCGTACAGGTCCTGGAGCAGCGAGGGATGCAGCAGCCGGTAGTCGTCCGGGTGCGGCACCACGAACGCGGCGGCGAGCACGTCGGCCGCGTACACCATCACGCCGCACTGGCCGGGATGGATCTCGAAGGCCCGCAGCGCGTCGTCGAGCCCCTGCACCGTCCACCC
Source organism: Streptomyces sp. ML-6 (assembly GCF_030116705.1). Classification (NCBI taxonomy): domain Bacteria; kingdom Bacillati; phylum Actinomycetota; class Actinomycetes; order Kitasatosporales; family Streptomycetaceae; genus Streptomyces; species Streptomyces sp. ML-6. The sequence goes on along the minus strand of NZ_JAOTIK010000001.1, from coordinate 1,902,357 downwards.
CAGGTACGCGTCCTCGGCGCGCGGCGAGAGGCCGTCGCGCAGCGCCTGCCGCGACCACTCCTCCCAGGCGGTCGAGGGTCCGCCGAAGTGCAGGGCGAGATACCCCTCCAGCGCGAGGTGCAGCGGCAGGAAACGCAGCCGGTCGCCGGGCTGCCGCTTGGCCATGCGGTGGTGGCGGTGGCGCTGGAGCCGGGCGGTCCGGGGCGGCCGGCCCCCGCCCGGGGAGCCCGCCGGGGCGCCGAGCTGCGTGCCGTACGCGACGCTCTGCCCGCCCTCGCCGGACCAGTCGGCGACGAAGCCGTGCGGAATGACCGAGACGTAGTGCTCGCGCGGCCCGAGGCTCACGACGCCGGGCAGGGCGTCCAGGTAGAGCTCCTCGTGCAGCCGGAGCCCCTCGACCGGCTGTTCGCGCACCAGTGGCACCAGCCGGATGCCGCCCCACACCTGGGCGGGGCGGGGGGTGAGCCCGGTCAGTTCGAGCCTGTTCACGATGCGGCTCCCGTCTTCACGATGCGGCTCCCGACCGGTCCCCGGCCGTCGGCTCCCCGGCCGTCCGGTCCTCGGCCACGAAACGCGCGACCTGCCGGTCCAGATAGGCGTACAGGGCCGCAGGGCCCGTGCGCCCCTCGGCGAACTGCGCGATCTCCACCAGCGTCGGCAGGTCCTCCGCGTCCCGGATGCCCGCCGTCGGCACGCTCGGCGCCAGGCGCCGCACGTCGAAACCGTCCGCGTCGTACACGGGGTTCACGTGCACCACCTCGGTGCGCCGGTCCGGGTCGAGCCGGGTCCGCCACACCCTGAGCACCTCGCCGGCCAGTCCGGGCGGGGCGTTGTCCCAGCCGTCCGACACGATGATCAGCCGGTCGGGGCCGAGCTCCAGGGCGTCCAGCACCCGGGTGCCGAGCGGGGTCGCCCCCCAGGGCCCGACCAGCAGCGCATCGGTGCGGCCCGAGGTCCACAGCGGGGTGTACCCGCCCGGCGCGGCCAGCGCCTCCAGCAGGTGGTGGCAGGCCAGCGCCACGGCGAGCGGACGGCGTCGCTTCTCGCCCGAGCCGTACGAGGAGTAGCTGTCGTCCAGCACGGCGGCCACCCGGCCCCAGCTCCCGGCGTGCGGACCGGCCGCGCGCCGGGCCGCCGAACGCAGCGCACGGGTCAGGTCCGCGCGGCGGATCCGGCGCTCGTCGAAGTGGAGCGACAGGACGTACAGGGCGAGCCGGGTCAGCGGCATCACGGTCAGGTCCACGTCGGCGGGCAGCAGGCCGATCGCGTCGGTGCGCTGCCGCTGGGTCCGCAGCCGCTCCAGCCGGGTCATCCGCGGCGCGGCCCGCTCCAGGAACGCCTCGCGCTTCATCCCGTGCCGGGCGGCGAAGCCCTCGGCGACGGTGAACGGCAGTTCCTCGACGGCCCGCTGCTCGTAGTGGGCGCGCCGCCAGGCGTCGAGCAGCTGGTGCCGGTAGTGGGTGCGCAGCCCCGGCCGGAACAGGAAGTCCCCGACCTCGGCGGCCCCCTCCGGCTCCCCGGTCCTCTTCGGCGCTCCGGCCTCCTTCGGCTCCTCGGCCCTCTTCTGCTCCCCGGTCCCGTCGAGCGGGAGGTGGGCGTGGCGGGCCGCGGTCTTCAGGCCGGAGCGGTACTTCACCGCGTCGTGCGCCAGGTCGGGCCGGGCGGCCAGCCAGTCGCGCATGATCGCGCGGGTGCGCCGGTTGTTCACCCCGGCCGCGCGCAGCGCCCGGAACAGCCGGTACACGCGCTGCGGCGGCAGTTTCGCCAGCCGGGCGGCGATCAGCCGGCCCTCGGTGCGCTTCTCCCCGGGCGTCGCGTCCCCGGCGTGCTCCAGCAGGCCGTGGACGATGCGCGCCGCGTTGTGGTCGTTGATGTCGAGGGCGAGCGCGCAGGCGTAGAGCCGGCGGTAGTTGACCCGTACGTACTCGTGCAGGAAGTCCAGCGAGAGCTGCTGCTGGTACGCGGTCGAGCGGAACTCGCGCTGGCCGGTGGCGGTGATCGCCGCGTTGACGAAGAGCAGCACGTCCTCGGCGGCGACGAGCCCGGCGTCGGTGCCGGTGCTGGTGGACATGGTTCCCCCGTGGTGTCGCGCACCGCCCGGGGCGGGGGCGGTGCGATGCCGGCCGGGGAATGGGGGCGCGAACAGCGAAATCACTGCTTCAGAGGCAAGTCCCGGAAGTCGCGCCGGAGTCCCGCGGCCGGCCCCGCAAACGTAGCCATGAACCTCACCCTCCGCCAAATGGATAAGGGCGGCGGGGCCGGGATCCCGCCCGGGCCGTGCCGGGGCCGGGCGGTGCCTCGATACGGGGCGGGTCCGGCCGACCCGGCAGACTTGCCCCATGACGACACTTCCCCCGACCCCCTTGCGCATCGGCCTCGTCGGTACGGGGCCCTGGGCCCGCAACACCCAGGCCCCCGCCCTCGCCGCCCACCCCGGCGCCGTGCTCAGCGGTGTGTGGGGCCGCAACGCCGGGGCCGCGGACGCGCTGGCCGCCGCGCACGGCACCACGGCGTACACCGGCGACGCGGGCATCGACGAGCTCTTCGCCACCAGCGACGCCATCGCGTTCGCCGTGCCGCCGGACGTCCAGGCCCCGCTCGCCGCCCGCGCCGCGGCCACCGGACGCCACCTGCTGCTGGACAAGCCGGTCGCCACCACCGTCGCGGGGGCCGGCGAGGTCGTCCGGGCCGTCGAACGGACGGGGGTCGCGTCCGTCGTCTTCTGCACCTTGAGGTTCGCGGCCGACACCTCCGTCTGGATCGGTGAACAGGCCGCCCTGGACGGGTGGTTCACCGCCCGTGCCGAGTGGATCGGGTCGCTGTTCGCACCGGGCTCGACCAGCGAGTACGCCGCATCGCCCTGGCGTCGCGAGAAGGGCGGCCTGTGGGACGTCGGCCCGCACGTCCTGTCGGTCCTGATCCCGGTGCTGGGGGACGTGACCCGGCTGACCGCGGCGCGCGGCCCGTCCGACGCCGTCCACCTGATCCTCCGTCACACCTCCGGAGCGTCCAGCACGGTGACGCTCGCCCTGGGCGCCCCGACGGCCGCGGTGGGCACCGTCATCGAGCTCCGGGGCGAGCGGGGAGTCGTCACGCTGCCGCGCTGGGGCGACGCGGTCGGCTCCTTCCGGGCGGCGGTGGACGCGCTGATCGAATCGGTGCGCACGGGGGAGCCGGACCCGTGCGACGTACGGTTCGGCCTGCGCCTCACGGAACTGCTGGCCGAGGCGGAGAAGCAGGTGGAGGAGCAGGAGAGGGAGTAGGGGAAGCGAGGCCGGGTTCGGCCCGGACCCGGCCCTGACCCGGGCCCTCCGGGTTCGGCCCGGTGGCTTCGCCCCGCCCGCTACATCAGTACCGGGCGGAGCTCCAGCCACGCCGCCACCTCGGCCCGCAGCGCCGGCTCCCGCACGCCCCTGCGCAGCTGGGCGCCGGCGGCCAGGGCCAGGGCCTTGGCCTGCCGGGACCGGTTGACCGCCACGAGGTGTTCCCGGGTGTACGCGGTGGTGTGCCTGGTCGCCACCCCGGCCCGGGACACCGGCATGGCGTCGAGACACATCCGGACGGCCTCGTCCGGCGGCAGCAGCTCCCGTCCGGCGACCTCCAGCGCCGCCTCCGCCCGGTCCAGCACCCCGGCCGTACGGCACTTCCCGACCAGCCAGAGCGCCAGCCCCGCCCACGGGCTCCCCGTCCGGTCCGGCCCCTTGGGGGTCCGCCGCAGGCAGGAGTCCAGCAGGAACCACCACCAGCGGGCGCGTTCCTCCGCCGCCCCGGGCGCGCGGTGCGCGGCCCACCGCTCCCGCCCGTCGGGGTCCAGCCCCACCAGGTGCTCCACCCAGTCCCTCCCGGCCTCCCGCGACCAGGCGGGCGTCGCGTACCGGGGGCCGGTCCCGAACCACGTCGGCGTCGAGATCTTGAGCACGGCCCCGGTGTCCTCGTCGACGAGCAGACCGACCCGGCTGTCCTCCCGCACGAAACGACGGCAGCCGAGCCCGTCGGGCGCCACCTCGGTGACGGGGAAGCCCGCCCGCCGCAGCTCCCGGTCCAAGTCGTCCATCAGCAGGGGCACTTCGAGCCGGTGGGCCTGCACCATGGCGTAGAGGCCGTCCCAGGGCTCCTCGGGCGAGAGCCGTTGCCAGGCGAACTCGGCGAGGTCGTAACCGCGCAGCCGCTGCCCCCGCTCGAAGCTCTCCACGAAGTCGTCGCCGAGCAGCGCCGTGACCTCGTCGGGCGTGGAGGTGGCGTCGGCGCCGCCCACCGTGCCGGTGATGACGAAGTCGCTGAAGTACGTCAGGGGGAAGGGATCGGGCCGGGGCATGGGACGGGGTCTCCGCTTCGTCGGACGGGCCGGTTCGGGCGACCGGCCGGGCAGGGGGTGGGACGGGGATGGCGGGCGGGCCGGTTCAGGTGGCCGGCGGGGGAGGCGTGGCGACCGCCCGGTGCGCGGCTTCCAGGAAACGCCGGACGGCGGCCGTCCCGTGCTCGTCTAGGTCGCGCAGCACCGCCGTGGTGTCCTCGATCAGGGGCCCGAAGAACGCCCGCCCCAGCTCCCTCGCGCGCGGCGTCACGCCCAGCAGCACCCGTCGCCGGTCGTGCGTGTCCCGGACCCGGGTGAGGTGCCCCAGCCGCTCCAGACGGTCGATGAGCGAGGTGGTGCCCGCGGAGTTGAGCCCGAGCTGCGGGCCGAGCCACCCGGCGGTGGCCGCGGTACCGGCCCGTTCCGCGTCCAGCAGACAGATCAGCGCGCGCACGTCGGTGCTGTGCATCCCGTGCAGGCTCGCGAACTCGGCCTGGCGCAGCCCGAATTCGACGGTCACCCTGCGCAGCAGATGGACGAGCTCCAGCTCGGGCCCCTCGTCGCTCATCACGCCGTCCCCTCTCCCGGTCCACCCGTTCCAATTACCTCGCTCAGCGAGATAATATCGGCCGGCAGTCGATCCGGGAGGCACATCCATGACCGTCAGCACGTCCTTCCTCGCGGCCTACGACGAGGTCCTGGCGACCAGATGGCCCGCCGGCACGACGCACGCGGAACTCCCCACCCCGTACGGCACCACCCGGGTCAACAGCCACGGCCCCGAGGACGCCCCGCCCCTGGTGCTGCTGGCCGGGGGCGGCGCCACCTCCACCGTCTGGTACGCCCAGGCCGCCCACCTGGGCCGGACCCACCGCGTGCACGCCGTCGACCTCGTCGGCGACCCGGGCCGCAGCGTCGCGGGGGAGCGCCCGGTCCGCACCGTGCGGGACCTGACGACCTGGCTCGACGCCGTGCTGGACGGGCTGGGCGCCGACCGCGCCGCACTGTGCGGCCACTCGTACGGGGCCTGGATCGCCCTCCACCACGCCCTGCACGCCCCCCACCGCGTCCGGAAGCTGATCCTCCTCGACCCCACCCGGTGCTTCGCCGGTTTCCGCCCCGGCTACCTGCTGCGCGCGCTGCCGATGCTGCTCCGCCCCGCCGCGAGGCGGACGCGCGCCTTCCTGGAGTGGGAGACGGGCGGCGCCGCACTGGACCCGGCCTGGCTGCGGTTGCGGTGCGCCGCGGCGGACTTCCCCTCCGCCCGCCCCGTCATCGGCCCCCGTCCCGCCCCCGAAGCCCTGCGCGGCCTGGACGTGCCGACCCTGGGCCTGCTGGCCGGGAGCGGCAGGGCCCACGACCCGGCCCGCGTCGCCGCCGCGGCGGCCCGGCTGCTGCCGCACGCGGAGACGGTGACGATCCCCGGCGCGACCCACCACACCCTGCCCCTGCACGAACCGACGGCCGCCGAACTGAACCGCAGGACGGCCGACTTCCTGGCGGCCCACTGACGGCTCGGCGGCATGGGGCCCGGCACGGGCGGCCACGGCCCCGATACGCCCGTACGGTATGCCGGACGGACCGGTATACCGTACGGGGGTGCTTCCGGGGGCGGCGTACCCGCCCGACGTACCCGCTCCGCGTACCGGTTCCTCAGCGGCCCATGGCGTCCCGTACCGCCTCGTCCGTGCGCGCCACGACGGCGGTCCCGTCGTCCGCGGTGATGATCGGCCGCTGGATCAGCTTCGGATGCCCGGCGAGGGCCGAGATCCACCGTTCGCGGGAGCCGGCCTCGCGCGGCCACTCCTTGATCCCCAGCTCCTTCGCGTCCGCCTCCTGGGTCCGTGCGATGTCCCACGGTTCCAGCCCCAGCCGGTCGAGCACGGCCCGGATCTCGTCCGGCGACGGCACGTCCTCCAGATAGCGGCGGACGGTGTACTCGGCACCTTCCGCGTCGAGCAGCTGCACCGCGCTGCGGCACTTCGAACAGGCGGGATTGATCCAGATCTCCATGGGGTCAAAGGTACGGGAGCGACCCCGCTCCCCAGGACGGCGAAGCCCCGGAAGGACCCCGCTCCCGGTGGGGCCGAAGAGGCCGGAGGGAATCCACGAAAGCCCTGCTGGCCAGCGGCGATTGTCAGTGGTGGGCCGTAAAATGGAGGGAGTTCGTGAGGGTTCCACGACCGTGCCAGGAGGTTGTTCATGGCCGTTGCCGCAGTCACGACCAAGCCGTTCCACAAGCCCCTGCAGAAGAAGCCGCTCCCCGCGGGCCGGCCCCGTGAGTGGTACATCTCCCACAACCGTCGCCTGAAGGCCATGCGCCTGGCGATAGCCCTGCTCGACACGGGTGTCTACTACCCGTCGACGGCGACCAACGCCAGGATACGCGCGACCGCCGAGCGCATCGGCGTCCACCCGCCGTCGGACACGACCTGCCGCATGGTCCGCGCCCTGATCCGCTACGGGCGCTGACCCGACGCATCCCGCGCGGCCGGGTTCCCGGGCTCCTCACCGAGCCCGGGAACCCGGCCGCGTACGCGCGTACCGGCACATCGGGACCTTTGCGGCACCTCTGCGCGGCAGGCTCAGAAGCCGTCGCAGGTGGCGGTGGCGAAGGCTCCGGAGGCCGAGGCCGTCCGCACGGTCCCGTCGTCCACCGTCACGGCGCAGGAGACCTCGCCGCCCGACCTCCCGACGGTGACGGCGAGGGAACCGCCCCGCAGGAATCCCCTGGTCCGCACTTCCCCGGTCCAGGGCAGGGAGCGCAGGGACAGCCGCGCCGTGGACAGGCCGCCGTCCTGCCAGGCGGGGTAGGTGACGGTGACGTCCCGGGCGGTCCCGGTGACCTCGTAGGTGACGCGGAGGGGTCTCGTCCCCTCCCGCACCAGTACGCCGGCGGTCCACTCGACGGCCACGGCACCGCCGACGGCCGGTACGAGCACGGCGAGCAGCAGCACCCCGGGCCACCACCGCCGGGGCCGCGCCTCCCCGGGGGCGGGGGCCGTCTCCCCGCCGCTTGCGCCCCTGGCCAGGGCCGTGTCACTCGTGCCCCCGGGCAGGTCGGTCTCGTTCACACACCCGGGCCGGTCGGTGTCGTTCACGCCCCCCAGGCTGGTCCGTCCCGCGCCGCGCCGCGACCCGGCACCGGCCCGCTTCGGCCACCCGGACCACCACCCGTCCGGGGCCCACGGCATGCGGCATCGCCCGCCGCCCCTTTGACTGGGCCGGGGAGAAGGGGGCAAGGGGCGAGCGCCGGGAGGCACGATGACGAGGAACGCCGTACGGGGACCGGCGGCCGTACTGCTGACGGCGGTCGTGGTGTCGACGGCCGCGGCCTGCTCCGACGACGGCGGGAGCGCCTCCGACACGGCCTCCAGGGCCGCGTCCGCCGCCGCGTCGGCGGCGTCCAGGGGCGCCGACGCGGTGGCCTCGGCGACAGCGGCGGCGGGCGAGAAGCTGAAGGGCTTCAAGAACGGCGTGAACGCCAAGGGCGACGTGAAGGTGGGCTCCCCGGTCACCGACGGCGACGGCCGGGCCACCGCGAAGGTCACCGTGACGAACGGCAGCGACTCGGCGAAGTCCTACGCGGTGCAGATCAATTTCCGCGACGCCAAGGGCGGTCTGGTCGACACGGTGGTGGTGACGGTCGCCGACGTCGCCCCCAAGGCATCCAAGGACGCCACGGCCCGCAGCAACCGCAAGCTGTCGGGCGACATCGAGGCCGAGGTGGGAACGGCCCTGCGGCACTGATCGCCCCACGGCAGTCCCTCGGCCCGCGACGGGTGCGTGTCCACCGGGCTCCGGGGCACACACGCCACCTGCGGTCTTTGGAAAGCCCGGTGTCATCCGGTGAAGGCGGTCTCAGCCGGCCGACAACTGGAGCAACTGCCCCGTGTCGTCGAAGAATCCCGCCGAAGGCAGATCAGGTGGCAGGACATTCACGATGACCGGCGCCGGATGATTCAAAGGCGTGGGCACCTGGATGAGGAAGGGCCAGAAAACGATCTGACTGCCCGTGTTCGTGGCCCGTTGCGAAACCTGGTAGCAAACGATTTCGCTCGGATGGTCGATGTCCGAGTAGCACTTGACCACCGACGGGGCGGCCTGGGAAATCTGCGGTGAGGCGAAGGAGTTGCTCGCCGATGTGCCCAGGATGCCGGCCGCGAGGAAGGAAGCCGCCGCTGCGGCCCCGATGGTCCGCAAGGTTGTCTTCTTCATGTTCATCAGCTCAAGGGCTCGAGGTGAACTGGATTGCCCCACAAGTTTCTGGGGCTTCGGTGATCCCGGCGCCATGGTTCGACGAATGCGATTTCCGCGGAACCGGTACTGGGTGTTGATGACCATCGTATCGTTCGGGCCGGTCTGCTGCCGGTCAGCCATCGTTCAGCCGGGTAAACGTTTCCCGGCGCGCGTCCCGTAGGGCGCCTTTCTCAACTCCCCGGTCATTACTGGTTGAACCCGGGAAATCTTTCGGTGCGACATCCTCGAGGAGAGCGTGCAAGCTGGGTGAGGAGGGATTCCGGATCCCGTCCGGAGTTGCTGCTTTCAGTCCCGTCGTCCTATCGGCTTCACGCCGGGGTCACGTCGTGGCTCCGGCCCGCCGCACACGACGGCACGCGGCTGGAACAGAAAGAAAGCGCAGTTTCCGAAAGGGGAAAACCGTGAAGGGAAAACTCGTCCTGAGCTCCGCCGTGGCAGCGGCGCTTGTCGGAGGGCTGGCCGTGACCGCGGCCGCGCCCGCTTCCGCCGCACCGACCCAGACATGCCGGGTGGCGGGAAACACCTTGACCGGAGAAGCCTTCGACCCCAACGCGCTGTTCGTCGTTTCTCCCGGCGGGATGGTGCTGCGCCCCGCTGCCGACGGTCGTATCGGACCGTCCACCGTGACGGGTACGGGCAGCGTCTCCGTGGGCCCCGTGGCCTGCACCGGGGGTGACGCGGCCGGGGGCACCGCCGCCGCCGTGGCTGCCGGAGCGAGGGCGGCCCAGACGGCGATCAGCAGGGGCGCCTCCCCGCAGCAGGCGACGGCACAGGGCGTGGCGGCCGCCCAGGCCGCGGGCAGAAGCCTTGGCCTGTCGCAGAGCGTGATCAACCAGATCAGTAATCAGACGATCAACAACGTGAACCAGATCATCGGTTCCACCGTTGGCGGCTCCGTCGTCGTGGGCAGCGGCAACACGGTGCCTGGTACTCCGGCACCTGCTCCGGCTCCGGCCCCTGCACCTGCACCGGCTCCGGCCCCTGCACCTGCACCGGCTCCGGCCCCGGCTCCTGCTCCGGCTCCGGCTCCGGCCCCTGCTCCGGCTCCGGCTCCTGCTCCGGCCCCTGCACCTGCTCCGGCTCCGGCTCCGGCCCCTGCTCCGGCTCCGGCCCCTGCTCCGGCTCCGGCCCCTGCTCCGGCACCCGCCCCGGCACCCGCCCCGGCACCCGCCCCGGCTCCGGCCCCTGCTCCGGCACCTGCTCCGGCCCCGGCACCTGCTCCGGCCCCGGCACCCGCCCCGGAACCGGCACCCGCCCCGGCCCCTGGTGGTCTCATGGGGGCGTGAGCTGTCCGCGGCTGTCCTGCATCCGTGGTTGAACGTCAGTCCCGACCGTTCGTGAGCCCTCATCGGATCCTTGATGAGGGCTCATGAACCTGTGTGGCAGCAAGCCGGACCAGGAGGTGTGACCATCCGCCCCTTGGCGGGGAGGCCAAAGAGGGCTGCGGCTGTACACGAAGTCCGGAAAGCCGCCGAGGGCCGCTGCCCCACAGGCGGGGTAGCGGCCCTCGACAGCCCTGACAGCCGATCAGCGAATTGGTCGGGCGGCGCACACTCGGTGCATCAGAGGGTGGGGAGCGAGAGGCGACAGCGAGAACCACCGGGAAGAGGTTCGCGGGTCACTGCCTGTTTCCAGGGCTCCGGCCCAGGCCACCCGGCCCCGCGGCCTAGAGGTCGAAGTACAGCTCGAACTCGTGCGGGTGCGGGCGCAGCTGGATCGGGGCGATCTCGTAGGTGCGCTTGTAGTCGATCCACGTCTCGATCAGGTCGGCCGTGAAGACGCCACCGGCCTGCAGGTACTCGTTGTCCGCCTCCAGCGCGTCCAGGACGGCCGGGAGGGAGGTCGGGACCTGCTGGACGTTCGCGTGCTCCTCGGGAGCCAGCTCGTAGAGGTCCTTGTCGATCGGCTCCGCGGGCTCGATCTTGTTCTTGATGCCGTCCAGGCCCGCCATCAGCAGCGCGGAGAAGGCGAGGTACGGGTTGGACGACGGGTCCGGGGCGCGGAACTCGACGCGCTTGGCCTTCGGGTTGGAGCCCGTGATCGGGATGCGCATCGCGGCGGAGCGGTTGCGCTGCGAGTACACCATGTTGACCGGGGCCTCGAAGCCCGGGACCAGGCGGTGGTAGGAGTTCACCGTCGGGTTGGTGAACGCCAGCAGCGACGGGGCGTGCCTGAGGATGCCGCCGATGTAGTGGCGGGCGGTGTCCGAGAGGCCCGCGTAGCCCTGCTCGTCGTAGAACAGCGGGGTGCCGCCGGACCACAGGGACTGGTGGACGTGCATGCCCGAGCCGTTGTCGCCGAAGATCGGCTTCGGCATGAAGGTCGCGGTCTTGCCGTTGCGCCAGGCGACGTTCTTCACGATGTACTTGAAGAGCATCAGGTCGTCGGCGGCGGCGAGCAGCGTGTTGAACTTGTAGTTGATCTCGGCCTGGCCGGCGGTGCCGACCTCGTGGTGCTGGCGCTCGATCTGGAGGCCGCTCTTCTCCAGCTCCAGGGACATCTCGGCGCGCAGGTCGGCGAAGTGGTCGACCGGCGGGACCGGGAAGTAACCGCCCTTGTAGCGGACCTTGTAACCGCGGTTGTCCTCGAGCGCACCGGTGTTCCAGGCGCCGGCCTCGGAGTCGATGTGGTAGAAGCTCTCGTTCGCCGACGTCTGGAAGCGGACGCTGTCGAAGACGTAGAACTCGGCCTCGGGGCCGAAGTACGCGGTGTCGGCGATGCCGGTGGAGGCGAGGTACGCCTCCGCCTTCTTGGCCACGTTCCGCGGGTCACGGCTGTACTGCTCGCCGGTGATCGGGTCGTGGATGAAGAAGTTGATGTTGAGGGTCTTGTCGCGGCGGAAGGGGTCGACCCGGGCGGTCGACAGGTCCGCGCGCAGGGCCATGTCGGATTCGTGGATGGCCTGGAAGCCACGGATCGACGAGCCGTCGAAGGCAAGCTCCTCGGTCGGGTCGAAGGTCGCCGCCGGGACGGTGACGTGCTGCATCACACCGGGCAGGTCGCAGAACCGGACATCGACGAACTTGACGTCGTTCTCGGCGATGTACTTCTTCGCGTCGTCGGCGTTCTGGAACATCCAACTCCTCCTACTCCCGGCCCGGGAGGGACGGGGTTGCAGCTCGTGGTGAGGCCGGTGCGGTGGCACACGCTGGACCTGACCATAGGCAGACCGGATTTCTCAAGCATGACCCATTTGTTTCGCAGAAGTTAACCGGGCCGGGTGTGACCGGCGCCTCATGGCCGGTAATGGAGGCATCGCCCCCGCCGTTCCTCCCACTCTTCCTCCCGCCGTTTCCCCGGTCCTTTCCCGGTTGTCCCGGGCCCTGCGCGGTACCCGCAGGGCGGGGGGAGGAGGCGGGCGCAGTACCGTGTTGGGGTGGACAACAGGCAAGCAATCGGATCGTGGCTGTCCGGGCCGCGCGCGGCCGCCGAGGAGATGGGGGCCGACTTCGGCCACCGGGGCAAACGGCTGGGCCTGCCCGAGCAGGGGCCGGGCTCCGTCGCGCCGCTCGGCCGGCGCTTCGGCGCGATCTTCATCGACTGGGCCCTGTGCATGCTGATTGCATACGGGCTGTTCGCTCGCGGTGACCAGCAGGCGACCGGAAACTGGGCCCTGGGCATCTTCCTCGTACTGAGCGTGCTCACCGTCGGGACCATCGGCTGCACCCCCGGCAAGCGCGTCCTGGGCATCAGGGTCATCGCGGAGAACGGCGGCCGGCTGTCGTTCGGGCGGGCCGTCGTCCGCAGCGTGCTGCTGTGCCTGGTGATCCCGGCCCTGGTGTGGGACCGCGACAGCCGCGGGCTGCACGACCGGCTGGCCCGCGCCGTCCAGGTCCGTATCTGAGGCGTCCGGCGCGTCCAAGGTCTCCGACGGCATCCGGGCGTCCGAGGTCTCCGACGGCCTCCGGGGCATCCCGTCCGAAGCGGTCCGGGACACCCGGGGCGGTCGTCCTGCGGGCGTCCGGTGCCGGGACGGCCCGGGACGTGCCCGGGGCACCGGCACCGCCGAAAGCGTACGTACACGAAGGGCGGGGCGCGAACCGGTCCGGTTCGCGCCCCGCCCTTCGGCGTGTCCGGGCGTCAGCGCATCTTGCCCCGCGGCATCCGCATGCCCTTGGGCATGGGGCCCTTCGGCAGGGGCATGTTGCTCATCAGGTCGCCCATCGCGCGCAGCCGGTCGTTGGCGGCCGTCACCTGCGGGCCGGTCAGGACGCGCGGCAGCTTCAGCATCTTGGTGCGCACCTTCTTCAGCGGCACCTGGCCCTCGTCGTTGCCGACGATGATGTCGTGCACCGGCACGTCGAGCAGGATGCGCGCCATCTTCTTCTTCTCGGCCGCGAGCAGCGCCTTCACCCGGTTCGGGTTGCCCTCGCCGACCAGCACGATGCCCGCCTTGCCGACGGCGCGGTGGACGACGTCCTGGTTGCGGTTCATCGCGACCGCCGGGGTCGTGGTCCAGCCGCGTCCCACCCGGTCCAGCACGGCCGCGGCGGCGCCCGGCTGCCCCTCCATCTGCCCGAAGGCGGCACGCTCGGCACGCCGTCCGAAGACGATCGCCATTGCGAGGAGGGCCAGCACGAAGCCCAGGATGCCCAGGTAGATCGGGTGGTCGATCAGGAAGCCGACCCCGAGAAGGACACCGAAGGTGACGATTCCCACGCCCGCGACGACGAGACCGACCTTGGGATCGGTCCTCTTGGCCATCTTGTAGGTCAGGGCGATCTGCTTGAGCCGCCCCGCGTTCTCGGCGCTGTCCGCGCCTTCAGTGTTTGCCTTCCTCGCCATGTACAGAAGTTTACGTGGCCTAGGAACGGCGGTCGGCCGCGGCCTCCAGTACGTACTCGGCCTCGACCCTGTCCTTGGCCCGGCGCCGGTCCTCCACGACCGCGTTCCAGGCATTGCGGCGGGCGGTGCGCTGGCCGCCGCTCAGGAGCAGCGACTCGACGGCGCGGAGGGCATCGGTGACGGAAGGGATGGCGGTGGCGCGTACCGGCACGGCCTGCATCGTGGAAATCTCCTCGGAGCGGATGTGCGGACTGAGTTGCGTGGACTCAGCTGCCCGGGGCGGACGTGCCCGGGACTGCGTTGCGCGGAATGAGCGGCGGGCGCGGGGAACAGGGCCGGTGGCGGCCGGACGGCCACCGCGAGCCACTGCGCCCGTGTGCACCCAGCGTCATTGCTCGGTGTTACCAGCGCATGACCGGTCGGTCAAACACCAATGAAACCCTGATCCGGGCGCCGCGCACGCCGACGCGGCCCATCCGCGCCTCCGACCTGCGGAGAGCGTATGAGCCGCGTCGGACCATCCGTTACTGCTCGGTAGCTTCTTGTGCCCGGATTCACACGGCGGGCGCCGCGGCGGCGGCGTCCCGGCGCTCGATCGCCTGCTGGAAGAGGCGCCCGGCACGGTACGAGGAACGGACCAGCGGCCCGGACATCACGCCGGAGTAGCCGATCTCGTCGGCCTCGTCCTTCAGCTCCACGAACTCCTGCGGCTTCACCCAGCGCTCGACCGGGTGGTGCCGCACGGAGGGGCGCAGGTACTGCGTGATCGTGATCAGCTCGCACCCCGCCTCGTACAGGTCCCGGAGCGCCTCGCTGACCTCCTCGCGGGTCTCGCCCATGCCGAGGATCAGGTTCGACTTGGTCACCAGACCGGCCTCGCGGGCCCGCGTGATGACCTCCAGGGAGCGCTCGTAGCGGAAGCCGGGGCGGATCCGCTTGAAGATCCGCGGCACCGTCTCCACGTTGTGCGCGAGCACCTCGGGGCGTGCGGAGAAGACCTCGGCGAGCTGCTCGGGGACCGCGTTGAAGTCCGGGATCAGCAGCTCGACCTTGGTGCGGCCGGCCTCCCGGCCGGCGGTCAGCGCGTGGATCTGGCGCACGGTCTCCGCGTACAGCCAGGCGCCGCCGTCCTCCAGGTCGTCGCGCGCGACGCCGGTGATGGTGGCGTAGTTCAGGTCCATCGTGACGACGGACTCGCCGACCCTGCGGGGCTCGTCCCGGTCCAGGGCCTGCGGCTTGCCCGTGTCGATCTGGCAGAAGTCGCAGCGCCGGGTGCACTGGTCGCCGCCGATGAGGAAGGTGGCCTCGCGGTCCTCCCAGCATTCGAAGATGTTGGGGCAGCCGGCCTCCTGGCACACCGTGTGCAGACCTTCGCTCTTCACGAGCTTCTGCAGCTGGTTGTACTCGGGGCCCATCTTCGCCCGGGTCTTGATCCACTCGGGCTTGCGCTCGATGGGGGTCTGGCTGTTCCGGACCTCCAGGCGAAGCATCTTGCGTCCGTCGGGTGCGACAGCGGACACTTCGGCACTCCCCTTTGCTTTCACTGCATTGGATTCTTCGGCGAACACCAGGGTACGCCCGTGGTTCAGACGGCTTTACGTCTGGCCAACCTGTGGCCGACAGGTCCTATTCCCCGTCGGCCCTCCAGAGTGTCATGCCGTGGCCACGGCATCCGCCGGTCGTTCGACGACGCGCGGCGCCAGGTGCGCGTTCTCCAGGACGTCCCGGAGGTGCTTCTCCACGACCGGGAGCACCTCCGCGATGGTGATGTCACGGCCCAGCTCGTACGCGAGCGAGGTGACGCCCGCGTCCCGGATGCCGCACGGCACGATCCGGTCGAACCAGGTGTTGTCCGGGTTCACGTTGAACGAGAAGCCGTGCATGGTCACGCCCTTGGCCACCCGGATGCCGATCGCGGCCAGCTTGCGGTCCTCGCGGCGCTGGCCGGCGTTGGACGGGGCGTACTCGGGGCCGTTCAGCCGCGCGTCGAACTCCTCGTCCTGGAGCCGGGGGTCGAAGTCGAGCGAGAGGCCGCCGAGCGACGGACGGTCCTCGACCGGGTCGCCGAGCACCCAGACGCCGCTGCGGCCCTCGACCCGGGTGGTCTCCACGCCGAACTCGGCCGCGGTGCGGATCAGCGCGTCCTCCAGCCGGCGCACGTGCGCGACCACGTCCACCGGGCGGGGCAGCTTCTGGATCGGGTAGCCGACCAGCTGCCCGGGGCCGTGCCAGGTGATCTTGCCGCCGCGGTCCACGTCGATGACCGGGGTGCCGTCCAGCGGACGCTCGCTGTCGGTCGTGCGCCGTCCGGCCGTGTACACGGGCAGGTGTTCCAGCAGCAGACAGGTGTCCGGGACGGCGTCCTCGAATCTGGCCGCGTGCACCTCGCGCTGCTTCTGCCATGCCTCCTGGTAGTCGACGGCTTCCTCGCCGAATCCCAGCCGGACGAACCGAAGCTCAGCCACGACAGATGCCCTCCTACTAGCGGTGACGGGAGCCGGGAGGTGCCCGGAACCGCGCCACCATGCACTGGATCACGCCCCCGGCCACTGTACGACCGGCCCCGGGGCGGCGGCCCGGCAGGTCTTACCCGTCAGCGCCACCATCAATCCTCACACGATCGGATGAAAGTGAAGCGAAGGTAGCTGTGATGGGCACGGAGGCCGCTAAATTCGCGCCGTTCCATAAGGGCCGGCCGACCGGCCCCGAAGGCAGGAGACCGTACAGCTGATGTCGGAACGACCTCCGCAGCGCACCCCCAACCGCCGACTCGCCTCGCTCATCACCGAGGCCGGTTTCTCCAATGCCGGTCTCGCCCGCAGGGTGGACCAACTCGGCCTCGAACACGGCCTCGACCTGCGGTACGACAAAACCTCCGTGACCCGCTGGCTGCGCGGTCAGCAACCCCGCGGCACCACCCCCGCGCTGATCGCCGAGGTCTTCACCCGGCGGCTCGGCCGCCGCCTCTCCGCGCAGGACCTGGGCCTCGACGCGTGCGCCCCGGTCTACGCCGGCCTGGAGTTCGCGGCCACGCCCGCGGAGGCGGTCGACATCGTCAGCGGGCTGTGGCGCAAGGACTCGGGCAGCAACGCGGAACTGCGCAAGATCGCCTTCACCCCCGCCGGACTCGTCGTGCCCAGCAGGGACTGGCTGATCGGCCGGGCCGACGAATGGGTGGGACGGGGCCACGAACCCGCACCCCCGGCGCACGCCGGGGCCGGTGGCGCCCACGGGACGGCCGAGCCGGGCGGCTCCGCACGCCCCGGCGGCCCCATGGGCGCACGCGTGGTGCCGGGGGTGCGCGGGACGTACGGGACGCACGGGACGGCAGGCCCCGGCGGGCCCATGGCACCCGGGCCCGGCCGGGGCGGAGCCCGCGGCCCCGTGCCCGCCAGGCCCTCCGGCCCCACCGCACCCCCGGGGCGCCCGCGCCCCCGCGGTCCCCGGCCTGCCGGGCACCCCGGGCGTCCCCCGCCAGCGGACCGAACGCGGCCCCGGCCAGCGGGTCAGCGGCGGCGACGTGGCCGCCCTGCGCTCGGTCGGCGAGCTCTTCCGCGCCCTCGACAACACCTATGGCGGCGGCCACGCCCGCCAGGCACTCGTCCGTTACCTGGAGCACGAGGCGGAACCGATGCTCCGCGGCACGTACGGGGAGGCCACCGGGCGCCGGCTCTTCTCCGCCGCCGCCGACCTCACCCGGCTGGCCGGCTGGACCTCCTACGACATCGCGGCCCACGGCCTGGCCCAGCGGTACTTCGTCCAGGCCCTGCGGCTCGCCCAGGCCGCGGGCGACCGCGCGTACGGCAGCTACGTCCTGATGACCATGAGCCGACAGGCGGTCTACCTCGGACACGGCAGGGAGGCCGTGCAGCTGGCCCGGGTGGCCCAGCAGGGCATCGGCTCCTCGGCGCCGCCCGTCGTCCAGGCCCTGCTGCACGCCGTCGAGGCCCGCGCGCACGGCGTGCTCGGCGAGGCCAGGCCCTGCACCACCTCGCTGGCGAGGGCGGAACACGCGCTGGAGACCGCCCGGCCCGGGGACGAGGTGCCGCACTGGGCGCGGTACTTCGACGAGGCCCAGCTCGCCGACGAGTTCGGCCACTGCCACCGCGACCTGCAGCAGCACCGGGCCGCGGCCCAGCACGCGGAGCGCTCGCTCCAGCTGCGCTCCCCCGCGTACGCCCGCAGCCGGCTGTTCTGCCGGGTGGTGCTGGCCTCCGCGCGGCTCGGGCTCGGCGAACTGGACCAGGCGTGCGCGCTCGGCGCCGAGGCCGCCCAGCAGGCCGCGGAGATGCGCTCGGTGCGGGCGACGGAGTACGTACGGGACTTCGAGCGCCGCCTGGAGCCGTACCGGGACGCGGCCGCCGTACGGAACTACCGCGAACGGGTCGCCGCACTGGGGTGAGGCCCCGAGGGGCCGGGGCCGGGTATTTCGTTCGGCGGGCGGACGACGGCCCCGCTCGGCCCCGCCCCGCCCGGGACCGGGCGGCCCCGGGCGGGGGGATGGTCCCGACTACGCGGCCTCGGGCAGCCCCGTCCCGCTGCCGCGCCCCGGACGCACGCCCAGGTCGGTGAGGATCGCCTCGGCCGCGCGGCGGCCCGACACCAGCGCGCCCTGGACCGAGCTGGTGTCGCGGTGGTCGCCGCACACGTACAGGCCGGAGAGCAGCCGGACCGGGCGGCGCGGGTCGTGCGGGGCCGGCATCGCGGGTATCGCCTCGGGGTCGTGGTGGGAGGCCAGCAGCTCCCAGTCGTCGGTGGGGGTGCCGTACAGCGCGGCGAGATGGGCGCGGACCGTGCGGTCCAGATCGGGCGGCGGGGTGCCGAGCACCGTCGAGCTGATCAGCGTCCGGCCGCGCGGCGCGCGCGAGGGATCGACCGCGCTCATCACCGCGGTGTGCGCGACCGGCCCCGAGCGGTCGGCGTCCAGCAGCAGCGAGGCACCGGTCGGCGGGGCGACGGGGGCGGTGTGGTGAAGGACCGTCACCGGATGGAAGGACGGCGTCCGCAGGCCCGGCAACAGTTCGGCGGCGGCCCCGGCGCCGGTCGCCAACAGCAGGGAACGGCAGCCCAGTTCGCCGTGCTCCTTGGTGCGGACCGAGGTGATGTCGGCAGCCGTGACATGCACGCCCGTACGTACCGTGCCGGGCGGCAGCGAGGCCGCGAGCAGGTCGGGCAGGGTGCCCGAGCCGCCCTCGGGCACGCACAGCCGGCCGCGCGCGTAGCCGCGCAGGGCGAGATCCGCGCACCGGCTGGACGTGCTGAGACCGGGGTCGCCGAGCAGCGCGGAGAGCAGCGGGCGGAGGAAGCCGTTGACCGTGCGGGAGGGCAGGCCGCGGTGGGACAGGGCGGCGAGCGCCGTCTGTTCGGGCCGGGCCAGGATGCGGGCGGTCGGGGTGGCGGCGAGCCGGGACAGTGCGGCGCCCAGCCGGGCCTGGTCGATCGGCCCGCCCATCGGCGGCCTGGGGGCGCTTGCGAGGGCGCGCGCCGCCTTGAATGCGCCCCGCGCGCCCCGTGCATCGCCGGTCCGGTACTGGCGGCCCTCGCTGTGGACGAGGACCCCCGGAGCGAAGGTGCGCAGCGCCAGCCCCTCCAGGCCGGGCGTCGTGCGCAGCTCCGGGCAGGAGGTGCTGAGGAGCGGGCCGATGTGGTCGAGCCGGAAGCCGTCCAGCTCGGCCGTGGCCATCCGGCCGCCGACCCGCGGGCCGGCCTCCAGAACGCTGACACTCACCCCCGCGCCGGTCAGGCGGTGGGCTGCTGACAGGCCGGCGATCCCGGCCCCGATGATGACGACGTCCGCGTGATGTGCCGAGCTGAGCACGTGCCCCTCCCCGAGTCGGCGCAACTACTGGGAGGCTCTTGCCCCCGACAGGCCCCCGGAATGCCCGAGTTCGCAAGGAGGCTAGGAGGGCCGCCGACCGGGTCGCAGTCGCGCGCGCCAGGGGCACCGTTGCACGGGGTCGCATCCGTGTCCGATTCGGCGCGAGGGGCGTGGTCCGGGGACGCGCGGGGTGCGCGGTCCGGCGTGCGCCGGTGCGTTCCCGGCGCGCCGCCGGTGTGTTTGGTACGGGGCCGGTGTGCTTGGTACGGCGTCGGCGTGCTCGGTACGGCGTCCGCACCGGCGCGTTCAGCGCAGGGCCGCGCGGATCGCCGAGTCGATGCCCGGGAAGGCGAACGCGAAGCTCGAGTCCAACAACCGTCCGGGCAGCACCCGCTGACTGCCCAGCACGTCCTCGGCGAAGTCGCCCAGGACGATCCGCAGGGCCGGGGCGGGCGCGGCGAAGAGCGTGGGGCGGTGCAGCACCCGCCCCATCGCGGCCGTCACCTCGCCGTTGGTGACCGGATCGGGCCCGGTCAGGTTCACCGGACCCGACAGCGACTCGGTGTCCAGGATGTGGCGCAGGGCCGCGACCTCGTCGTGCAGCGAGATGAAGCTCCAGTACTGGCGCCCGTTGCCCAGCCGGCCGCCGAGCCCCGCGCGGAACAACGGGAAGAGCCGGCCCCAGGCCCCGCCCTCGCGGGCGACGACCAGACCGGTGCGCGCGTGCACCGTCCGTACGCCCGCCTCCTGGGCGGCGGCCGTGGCCGCCTCCCACTCCACGCAGACGGACGGCAGGAACCCCTCGCCGGCCGGGGCGCTCTCGTCGACGGCCCGGTCCCCGGTGTCGCCGTAGTAGCCGATGGCCGACCCGGACAGCAGCACCTTCGGGGGCGTGTCCAGCGAGGCGACCGCCTCGGCGATCGCCGCCGTCCCGAGCACCCGGCTGTCCCGGATCTCCTGCTTGTACGCGGCGGTCCAGCGCCGGTCGCCGACCCCGGCGCCGGCGAGATGGACGACGGCGTCGCAGCCCACCAAACCCGCCACGTCGACGTAACCGCGTCGGGGATCCCACTCCACCTCGTCGCCGGCCCGCGCCGGGTGCCGCACGAGGCGTACCACCTCGTGCCCGTCGGTACGCAGCGAGCGCACCAGCGCCGCTCCGATGAGTCCGGATGCTCCGGTGACAGCGATACGGGAGTGCAGCATGGTTCCATCCTGCCGCAGCGGCTCCGGCGCGCGCCGCCGACCGGGCCCACGACCCCTGCGGGCCCCGCGCCGTCATGTGCGCCGACCTCCCCACGCGTCCGGCGCACGGCCCCTCGCGGCCCGTGCGCGGTCCGTGCGCGGGGCGGAGAATTCGGGCTGACCGGGGGAGGCGCGGCGTGACACAGTGGCGCACATGTCCGAGAACCACACGTACACGCCGGAGAACCACCTGTTCTCGATCCGTCCCGCGGTCTTCTCCGACGGGGACGCCCTCGCCGAACTCGACCGCGAAACCTGGTCGACGCTGCACGCCGTGATGCCGAAGCCGCAACCGCCGTACAGCCCCTTCTTCGACGACCGCCACCGCCCCGAGGATTTCCTGGTGGCCGAGACGGCGGGCGAGCCGGGGCCCGTCGGCTACCTCCGGCTGGTCCCGCCGACCCCGCTGGCCTGCAACACGCACGTCCGGCAGATACAGGGCCTCGCCGTGGCCGGCCGGGCACGCGGCAAGGGCGTCGCCAGGGGGCTGCTGCGGGCCGCGTTCGCGGCGGCGCGCGCCGAGGGGGCGAACCGGATGACCCTGCGGGTGCTCGGCCACAACACGCCCGCGCGGGCCCTGTACGAGTCGGAGGGCTTCGTCGTCGAGGGCGTGCTGCGCGGCGAGTTCTTCCTGGGCGGACGCTATGTCGACGACGTCATGATGGGGCGCTCGCTCGACCGGTGACGTTCCGCCGCCCGCCCGTTCCCGGCCGGTCCAAGACGCACGCGCCGACGAGCGAGTACAACAAGCAGGGCCGTCGCCCCCGGCTCGGTTTCCTCCGGCACGACCGGCGGCACCGGAACGACGGGCCCCGCCGTCCGCGCCGCGGTCACGGGCCCGTTCAGCGCGCTCCGAACCGCTCCCAAAGCGCGGGGAAGCGCTTCGCCAGGGCGGCATCGTCCTCGAGGTCGATCGGGGTGCCCTCCGGCTCCGACGCCCGGGGCGGCAGGCCGAGGTCCGGGGTGACCGCACCGGTGAGCTGCTCGTACGCCTCGTCGGCGGCGTAGCCGAGGTCCTCGCCGTCCCCGTCGAGCTCCTCGTCGAAGTCGTCGAGGAGCTCGGCGAGGCTGTCCGGGTCGTGCAGCGCCCCCTCGAAGACCTCCCGGCCCTGGCCGATCAGCCAGCAGCGGAACCAGTCGAAGGCGTCCTCGCCCGCGCCGTCCAGCAGCACGGCGGCGGCGCCCCACAGGTCCCAGCGGTGGGCACGGTCGTAACGGGCCTCGAAGTGTCTGGCGAAGTCCAGCACCGCCTCGGGATCGAGCCGCACCAGCCGTTCGACGAGCAGGTCGGCCTGGTCCTCGGGGTCGCCCTCGGCGGCCTCGCGGGTGCTGTCGACGATCTCCCAGAACTCCGTCTCGTCCATCACGGGTCAAGCATCGGCCCTGGCGACGGGCGACGCACGCGGACGCGGGGAGGGCGGCCCTCAGCGGTAGAGGTCGTGCAGCCGCTCGGCCGCCGCGGCGAAACGGTCCCGCAGGGCGGCCGGTCCCAGGACCTCCGATTCCGGCCCCAGCGCCAGCAGTTGGCTGTAGGCCACCTCCAGGGACTCGACCGGCAGGGTGACGGTGAGCCACCCCTCGGCATCGGCCGGACCGGCCGCCTCCAGCGCCTCCCGGACCGCCGAACGGTCCATCGTGTGCGGCAGTCGGCGTACCCCCTCCGGCGACAGCCGCACCTTCACCTCGGCCCGCAGCAGCGAGCGGGCGAACTGGGCGGCCCGCTCGTCCCAGAAGCCCGGCAGGTCGAACCGCTCGTCGCGCCCGAACCGCTCGTCCGACACCTCGACGGCCGAGAACCGGTCGATCCGGTACACCCGGAAGTCGCCCGCCACCCGGGCGCAGAGGTACCAGACCCCCGCCTTCAGCACGAGGCCGTACGGTGCCATCTCCCGCTCCACCTCGCCGTCCCGGCGGCGGTAGCGGGCCCGGACGAGCCGGTCGTCCCAGACCGCCTCGGCGAGGACCGGCAGCAGTTCGGGAGTGGCCGGCTCCTGGTACCAGCCGGGGGCGTCCAGGTGGAAGCGCCGGGCGGCGCTGTCGGAGGCGTCCCGCAACGAGGGCAGCAGGGCCGCCGAGACCTTGAGCCGGGCGGCGGACGCGGCGTCCTCCAGACCCATGTCGCGCAGGGCGGACGGCAGCCCGGAGAGGAAGAGGGCCTCCGCCTCGGTGCGGGCGAGGCCGGTGAGGCGGGTGCGGTACCCGCCGATCAGCCGGTAGCCGCCCGCCCGGCCCCGGTCCGCGTACACCGGGACGCCCGCCTCGGAGAGCGCCTGCGCGTCCCGGGTGACGGTCCGCTCGGACACCTCCAGCTCACGGGCGAGTTCGGCGGCGGTCATGGCGGGGCGGGACTGCAGGAGCAGCACCATTTTGATGAGACGGGCGGCACGCATGCGGTCCATTGTGACCATCGGCCCGCCCCCGCCCTCCGTCCCCGGGCAGGGACGGACCGACGAAAAGAAGCGGTGGCCGGGACGGGCCCGGCCACCGCTTCGTCACGGATCAGAGCCCGTAGCGCTCCCGGGCCTCCTTGACCGCGGTCGCGGTCACCTCGCCGCGCCGGGCGAGCTGGGCCAGGGCCGCGACCGTGATCGACCGCGCGTCCACGCCGAAGTGGCGGCGGGCCGCGTCACGGGTGTCCGACAGGCCGAAGCCGTCCGTGCCGAGCGAGGACCAGTCCTGCTCCACCCACTGGCTGATCTGGTCCGGGACCTGACGCATCCAGTCGCTGACCGCGAGGACCGGACCGGGGGCGCCCTCCAGCGCCTGCGTCACGTACGGCACCCGCTGCTCGCCGCGGAGCAGCGCCTCGTCGCACTCCAGCGCATCGCGGCGCAGCTCGCCCCAGGACGTGGCGGACCAGACGTCGGCCGTCACGCCCCAGTCCGAGGACAGCAACTCCTGCGCCTCCAGGGCCCAGTGGATCGCCGTGCCGGAGGCCAGCAGCTGCACGCGCGGCGCGTCCGCGGACGCCGGCACGCCCTCCTTGAAGCGGTAGAGGCCCTTGACGATGCCCTCCTCGACGCCCTCCGGCATCGCGGGCTGCGGCTTCGGCTCGTTGTAGACCGTCAGGTAGTAGAAGACGTTCTCGGCCTCGGGGCCGTACATCCGGCGCAGACCGTCCTTGACGATCACCGCGATCTCGTACGCGAACGCCGGGTCGTAGTTGAGCGAGGCCGGGTTCGTGGCCGCGATCAGCTGCGAGTGGCCGTCCGCGTGCTGGAGGCCCTCACCGGTCAGCGTCGTGCGGCCCGCCGTGGCGCCGACGATGAAGCCCTTGCCGAGCTGGTCGGCGAGCTGCCACATCTGGTCGCCGGTCCGCTGCCAGCCGAACATCGAGTAGAAGATGTAGAACGGGATCATCGCCTCGCCGTGCGTCGCGTACGACGTCGAGGCGGCGATGAAGTCGGCCATGGCCCCGGCCTCGGTGATCCCCTCGTTGAGGATCTGGCCGTCCTTGGCCTCCTTGTAGTACATCAGCTGGTCGCGGTCGACCGGCTCGTACGTCTGGCCCAGCGGCGAGTAGATGCCGGCCGACGGGAACAGCGACTCCATGCCGAAGGTGCGGGCCTCGTCCGGGACGATCGGCACCCAGCGCCTGCCGGTCCGCTTGTCCCGCATCAGGTCCTTGACCAGGCGGACGAAGGCCATGGTGGTGGCCATCTCCTGCTTGCCGGACCCCTTGTACAGGGCCTTGAACGCGCGCTCCTCCGGCTCGGGCAGCGCCACCGCGTGCACCCGGCGGGCCGGGGCGGGGCCGCCGAGCGCGGCGCGGCGCTCCTGGAGGTAGCGGACCTCGGGGGAGTCCGCGCCCGGGTGGCCGTAGGGCACCAGGCCGTCGGCGAACGCGCTGTCCGGGATCGGCAGGCCGAGCAGCTCGCGCATGTCCTTGAACTCGTCCACCGAGAGCTTCTTCATCTGGTGGTTGGCGTTCTTGGACTCGAAGCCCTTGCCGAGCGTGAAGCCCTTCACCGTCTGCGCGAGGATCACGGTCGGCGCGCCCTTGTGCGACAGGGCCGCCCGGTACGCCGCGTACACCTTGCGGGCCTCGTGGCCGCCGCGCGAGGTGTAGAAGCACTCGGCGATCTTCGCGTCGGTGAGCAGCCGGGACAGCTCGACCAGCGCGGGCTCGGCGCCGAAGAAGTGCTCGCGGATGTAGGCGACGTCACGGGTCTGGTACGTCTGGAACTGGGCGTCCGGGACCTCCCGGAGCCGGCGGACCAGTGCACCGGTGGTGTCCAGCCGGAACAGCTCGTCCCAGGCGCTGCCCCAGAGCGTCTTGACGACGTTCCAGCCGGCCCCGCGGAACGCGCCCTCCAGCTCCTGGACCACGCGGAAGTTGGCGCGGACCGGGCCGTCGAGGCGCTGCAGGTTGCAGTTGATGACGAAGGTCAGGTTGTCGAGACCCTCGCGGGCCGCCAGCGCGAGGGCGGCGGTCGACTCGGGCTCGTCCATCTCGCCGTCGCCGAGGAAGGCCCAGACGTGCGAGTTCGACGTGTCCTTGATGTTGCGGTTGGCGAGGTAGCGGTTGAAGCGCGCCTGGTAGATCGCCGAGAGCGGGCCGAGGCCCATCGACACGGTGGGGAACTCCCACAGCCAGGGCAGCCGCCGCGGGTGCGGGTAGGACGGCAGGCCGTCGCCGCCCGCCTCCTGGCGGAAGTTGTCGAGCTGCCGCTCGCTCAGCCGGCCGTCGAGGAAGGCGCGGGCGTAGATGCCGGGGGAGGCGTGGCCCTGGATGTAGAGCTGGTCGCCGGAGCCGTCCCCCTCCTTGCCGCGGAAGAAGTGGTTGAAGCCGGTCTCGTACAGCCAGGCCGCCGAGGCGAAGGTGGCGATGTGGCCGCCGACGCCGAAGCGGGAGCCGCGGGTGACCATCGCGGCCGCGTTCCAGCGGTTCCAGGCGGTGATCCGGGACTCCATCTCCAGGTCGCCGTCGAACTCGGGCTCGGCGGCGGTCGGGATGGAGTTGACGTAATCGGTCTCCAGCAACTTGGGCAGCGCGAGACCGGCGCCCTCGGCGTGCTCCAGCGAGCGCCGCATCAGGTACGCGGCGCGGTGCGGGCCCGCGGCCTTGGTGACGGCGTCCAGGGAGGCCGCCCATTCGGCGGTCTCCTCGGGGTCACGGTCCGGGAGCTGGTCGAGCTCGCTCGGAAGCTTTCCTACGGGGTCGGTCATGATCGCCGCCTTCCGGAGTGGAGGGGGGTGGAGAAAGGCCCTGACTGGCAGGACAGGGCGATGGGGCCGGTGGGCCCGCGAAGTGAACTGTAGGACGCCGATCGATGATCGATCAAAGGGTGAAGGGCAAAACTTCTCGATATGAAGAAATTGGCATTCGGTGCCGCGAAACGGGGCACGGAGTGACGGGATTTAGCGCTCAAAAGGGGCGACCGCCTGCACGGAAGAGCGCCTCTCTCGACAGATGTGTACACCCTCACGGGGGACGCGAACGGGCTCCCGGCCGCTCCCGAGCGGGCTCGTGGGCTTGTGCCCCGGGGCCTCAGGCACGCGGGGCGCAGCCGAGCACGTGCGCCTTGACCAGCACGCCGATGTCCGGGTCCTTGCGCAGGAACGCCTCGATGAGCGCCTCGTGCTCCTCCGCGTACGACTTCTGCACCGTGCCCAGCCACCGGATCGACAGGGCGGTGAACACCTCGATGCCCAGCCCCTCCCAGGTGTGCAGCAGCACGGCGTTCCCGGCGGCCCGCACCATCTCGCGGTGGAAGGCCACGGTGTGCCGCACCTGCGCCTCGCCGTCGGCCAGCCGGTCCGCCTCGTAGAGGGCCGTCACGTGCGGCGTCAGGAGCGAGCAGTCCTCGCCGAGGACCGGAGCGGCCAGCTCCGCCGCGATCTGCTCCAGACCGGCCCGGACCGGATAGCTCTCCTCCAGATCGGCCGCGGTGAGGTTGCGGACCCGTACGCCCTTGTTGGGTGCCGACTCGATCAGCCGGAGCGTCTCCAGCTCCCGCAGGGCCTCGCGCACGGGCGTCTGACTGACCTCCAGCTCGGTGGCGATCCGGCGCTCCACGATCCGCTCACCGGGCTTCCAGCGCCCGCTGACGATCCCGTCCACGATGTGCTCGCGGATCTGTTCGCGCAGCGAGTGGACGACGGGCGGGGTCATGAGGGGCTCCTTCGGAGGCAGAGCGGTGCTGTCCGCACGACCGGACACGCCCTAGACAATACGGCGGCGCCCCCGTCCGGACGGGATCCGGACGGGGGCGCCACTGGTGAGGCTGGTTACAGCGGTGGTGCTCAGAGGCCGAGCTCGACCTCGAACTCACCGGCCTCCAGGATCGCCTTGACCGCGGTCAGGTAACGGGCGGCGTCCGCGCCGTCCACCAGACGGTGGTCGTAGGAGAGCGACAGGTACGTCATGTCGCGCACCGCGATCGTCTCGCCGAGGTCCGGGTGGTCGATGACCACCGGGCGGCGGACCGTGGCACCGATGCCCAGGATGGCTGCCTGGTTCGGGGGCACGATGACGGTGTCGAACAGCGCACCGCGCGAACCGGTGTTGCTGATGGTGAAGGTGGCACCGGACATGTCGTCCGGCGTCAGGCCGCCACCGCGGGCCTTGCCGGCCAGCTCGGCGGTCTTCTTCGAGATGCCGGCGATGTTCAGGTCGCCCGCACCCTTGATGACCGGCGTCATCAGACCCTTCTCGGCGTCCACGGCGATGCCGATGTTCTCCGAGTCGAAGTACGTGATGGTGCCCTCGTCCTCGTTGATCCGGGCGTTGATGACCGGGTGGGCCTTCAGCGCCTGGGCCGCCGCCTTGACGTAGAACGGCATCGGGGACAGCTTGACGCCCTCGCGGGCCGCGAACGCGTCCTTGGCACGGGCGCGCAGCTTCATCAGCTTGGTGACGTCGACCTCGACGACCGAGGTCAGCTGGGCCTGCGAGTGCAGCGCCTTCATCATGTTGTCGCCGATGACCTTGCGCATGCGGGTCATCTTGACCGTCTGACCGCGCAGCGGGGAGGCCTCCAGCTTCGGCGCCTTCGAAGCGGCGGCGGCGACGGGGGCAGGCGCGGCTGCGGCGGCCCTGGCGGCCTCCGCGGCGGCGACGACGTCCTGCTTGCGGATGCGGCCACCGACGCCGGTGCCCTTGACCGCGCCCAGGTCGACGCCGTTCTCGGCGGCGAGCTTGCGGACCAGCGGCGTGACGTACGCGCCGTCGTCGCCGGAGGGCGCGGCCGGGGTGACCGGGGCCGGGGCGGCGACGGGCGCGGGAGCGGCCGGGGCCACCGGAGCCGGGGCGGCGACCGGGGCGGCGGGCGCCACCGGGGCCGGAGCCGGAGCCGGCGCGGGCGCGGCCGGGGCGGCCGGAGCCGGAGCCGGAGCCGCCGGGGCCGGAGCGGCGGCGGGCGCCGGGGCGGCCGGAGCCGGGGCAGCCGCCGGAGCGGCACCGGCGGCACCGATGACGGCGAGCTTGGCGCCGACCTCGGCGGTCTCGTCCTCGGCGACGACGATCTCCAGCAGCGTGCCGGAGACCGGGGCCGGGATCTCGGTGTCGACCTTGTCCGTGGAGACCTCCAGGAGGGGCTCGTCCTCCGTGACCTCCTCGCCGACCTCCTTCAGCCAGCGGGTGACGGTGCCCTCGGTGACGCTCTCGCCGAGCGCCGGCAGGACGACGTCGGTACCGGCGGCGCCACCGGCCGGTGCGGCGGCGGGGGCCTCGGCGGCGGGAGTCGGGGCAGCGGCTGCGGGGGCGGGGGCCTCCGCGGCGGGGGCCTCGGCAGCCGGCGCCGGCGCCGGGGCGGCCGCGGGCTCGGCGGCCGGGGCCGCGGCGGCGACGGGCGCGCCCGTGCCGTCGTCGATGACGGCCAGCTCGGCACCGATCTCGACGGTCTCGTCCTCGGCGACCTTGATGGAGGAGAGGATGCCGGCGGCGGGCGCCGGGATCTCGGTGTCGACCTTGTCGGTCGAGACCTCGAGCAACGGCTCGTCGGCCTCGACGCGCTCGCCCTCGGCCTTCAGCCAGCGGGTGACAGTGCCCTCGGTGACGCTCTCACCGAGCGCCGGAAGGGTTACGGAAACCGACATGGTTTCGGTTGCTCCTTACGAAAGTGCGGAAGTGGGTCGGTCGTCGCGCCCGGTCGACTGGATCAGTCGTGGGAGTGAAGGGGCTTCCCGGCCAGGGCCAGGTGGGCCTCGCCCATCGCCTCGTTCTGGGTCGGGTGGGCGTGGATGAGCTGCGCGACCTCGGCGGGCAGCGCCTCCCAGTTGTAGATCAGCTGGGCTTCGCCGACCTGCTCGCCCATCCGGTCACCGACCATGTGGACGCCGACCACGGCACCGTCCTTGACCTGGACGAGCTTGATCTCGCCCGCGGTCTTGAGGATCTTGCTCTTGCCGTTGCCCGCGAGGTTGTACTTCAGAGCGACGACCTTGTCCGCGCCGTAGAGCTCCTTGGCCTTGGCCTCGGTGATGCCCACGGAGGCGACCTCGGGGTGGCAGTACGTCACCCGGGGGACACCGTCGTAGTCGATCGGAACGGCCTTCAGACCGGCCAGCCGCTCCGCGACCAGGATGCCTTCCGCGAAGCCGACGTGCGCGAGCTGGAGCGTCGGGACCAGGTCGCCCACGGCCGAGATGGTCGGCACGTTGGTCTGCATGTACTCGTCGACGAGGACGTAGCCGCGGTCCATCGCGACCCCGGCCTCCTCGTAGCCCAGGCCCTGCGAGACCGGGCCGCGGCCGATGGCGACCAGCAGCACCTCGGCCTCGAAGGTCTTGCCGTCGGCGAGGGTCACGCGGACGCCGTCCTGCGTGTACTCGGCGCTCTGGAAGAACGTGCCGAGGTTGAACTTGATGCCGCGCTTGCGGAAGGCGCGCTCGAGGAGCTTCGAGCTGTTCTCGTCCTCGACCGGGACGAGGTGCTTCAGGCCCTCGATGATCGTGACCTCGGTGCCGAAGGAGGTCCACGCCGAGGCGAACTCGACGCCGATGACGCCGCCGCCCAGCACGATCGCGGACTTCGGGACGCGGTCCAGCTTCAGCGCGTGGTCCGAGGAGATGATGCGGTTGCCGTCGATCTCCAGGCCCGGCAGCGACTTCGGCACGGAGCCGGTCGCGAGCAGCACGTGGCGGCCCTGGATGCGCTGGCCGTTCACGTCCACCGAGGTGGGGGAGGAGAGCCGGCCCTCGCCCTCGATGTAGGTGACCTTGCGCGAGGCGATGAGTCCCTGCAGGCCCTTGTACAGGCCGGAGATCACGTCGTCCTTGTACTTGTGGACGGCCTCGATGTCGATGCCCTCGAAGGTGGCCTTCACACCGAACTGCGCGGACTCGCGCGCCTGGTCGGCGATCTCGCCCGCGTGCAGCAGGGCCTTCGTGGGGATGCAGCCGTTGTGCAGGCAGGTGCCGCCGACCTTGCCCTTCTCGATCAGAGCGACGTCCAGGCCCAGCTGCGCTCCGCGCAGGGCCGCGGCGTAACCGCCGCTACCACCGCCGAGGATCACTAGGTCGAAAACGGTGCTGGCGTCGTTCGCCACGTCACGTCCTCCATGCATGTGCGCCGTACGCCGGGCCCCGTCGCTGGGGGATGACCGGCCGGTCGGCTGGTGTTCGGCCGCTTTGTGTTATGTCGGCCCTGTGGTGGGGGCCCTGTCCTGCCGAGAACCCATCTTCGCACTTGTTGACGGTCGGCGGGACGCGGGGCCCGGGTCCGGGGCGGACGATCATCCGTCCCGGTGGGTTACCGCGAAGTAGGGAGCGGGGGTGATTCCAGGTGTGCGGCGCCGCCCGGGAAGGCCGGCGCGGGAGACGGGCGGGAACGCTGGTTTCGTCCAGAGCGAAACCCCGCCGGATCCGTACGACGACGCCGTGGGAGGCAACGCGTACGGCCCCGGACGTATGCCCGGGGCCGTACCGTACATCGCTCCGGAGATCAGCCGAGGTCCCCGGCGGCGGTGCGCTCGGCCAGCCCGACCAGCGTGCGGACGGCGGAACCGGTGCCGCCCTTGGGCGTGTAGCCGTACGGCGCGCCCTCGTGGAAGGCCGGGCCCGCGATGTCCAGGTGCGCCCAGGTGATGCCTTCGCCCACGAACTCCTGCAGGAACAGGCCGGCCACCAGGCCGCCGCCCATCCGCTCGCCCATGTTGGCGATGTCGGCGGTCGGGGAGTCCATGCCCTTGCGCAGGTCGGCGGGGAGCGGCATCGGCCAGGACGCCTCGCCGACCTCCTCGGCGATCTCGTGGATCGAGGTCCGGAAGGCGTCGTCGTTCGCCATGATGCCGAAGGTGCGGTTGCCCAGCGCCAGCACCATCGCGCCGGTCAGGGTCGCCACGTCGACGATCGCGTCCGGCTTCTCCTCGGAGGCCCGGGTCAGCGCGTCGGCGAGGACGAGCCGGCCCTCGGCGTCCGTGTTGAGGACCTCGACGGTCTTGCCGCTGTACATGCGCAGCACGTCACCGGGGCGGGTGGCGTTGCCCGACGGCATGTTCTCGGCGAGCGCCAGCCAGCCGGTGACGTTGACCCGGAGGCCCAGGCGGGCGGCCGCGACGACGGCGGCGAACACGGCGGCGGCACCGCTCATGTCGCACTTCATCGTCTCGTTGTGGCCGGCCGGCTTCAGCGAGATGCCGCCCGAGTCGTAGGTGATGCCCTTGCCGACCAGGGCCAGGGTCTTCTCCGCCTTCGGGTGCGTGTAGGCGAGTTTCACCAGGCGGGGGCCGTGGGACGAGCCCTGGCCGACGCCCAGCAGACCGCCGAAGCCGCCCTTGACGAGCGCCTTCTCGTCGAGGACCTGCACCTTGATGCCGTGCTCCTTGCCCGCGGCGGTGGCCACGGCGGCGAAGGACTCGGGGTACAGGTCGTTCGGCGGGGTGTTGATCAGGTCGCGGGCGCGGTTGATCTCCTCGGTGACCGCGGTGGCGCGCTCGACGGCCGCCTTGAACGCCTTGTCGCGCGGCTTGCCGCCGAGCAGGGCGACCTCGCCCAGCGGGGGCTTGACACCGTTGCCGTTCTTCTTGCCCTTGGGCGCGAGCTTGTCCTCGCCGCCCTGGTACGCGGTGAAGGCGTACGCACCGAGGAG
Organism: Streptomyces sp. ML-6; assembly: GCF_030116705.1. Taxonomy (NCBI): domain Bacteria; kingdom Bacillati; phylum Actinomycetota; class Actinomycetes; order Kitasatosporales; family Streptomycetaceae; genus Streptomyces; species Streptomyces sp. ML-6. Next base: position 1,870,923 of record NZ_JAOTIK010000001.1, on the reverse strand, counting down.
CGCGCCCTCGGCGACCGCCCCGGCGTCCCCGGCGGACGCGAGGGGCAGCGCGAAGCCGGCCTTCTTCGACCCGGCCAGGACCCGGGCGGCGGAGCCCGCGGCCCGGCGCAGCGCCTCGGCGTCGTACGCCCCGTCCTTCTCCGGTACGGAGCCGAGACCGGCCGCGATGACGACCGGGACCTTGAGGCCGTCGGGCGCGGGGAGCTTGGTCACCTCGCCCTCGGCACCCGTGGCGCCCAGGGCTTCCAGGACGGTGGCGAGCTTTCCGTCGAACGCCGTGTCCACGGCCTCGGCGCCCGGTGCGAGGACCGGCCCCTTGGAGCCCTTGGCGACGCCCACGACGAGTGCGTCGGCGCGCAGCGTCGCCGCACCGGCAGTGCTGAGAGTGAGAGCAGTCACGGTGGTGAAATCTCGCTTCCGTTGAGTTCGTTGTCGGTCGAGGGGTGGGCCGACCGTGCCCGGCGCATCGTAGACGCCGCCGCAATGTGCCGGGAACGAGCCTACGCGCGCCCTTGCTGCGAGATCACGGCGGCGGGCCGCCCACGGGGCGCCGTGGGGTGAGGGCCTCGCCCGCCGGGCGGTCGCTGCGGAGCCCGCGCGGGCCCGACGGGCCGTGGAGACAGGCGAGTTGACGGCCAGGACCCCGCGGGACGTCGGGGTGGACGACCCCGACGGGCCTCGACCGGTCCCGCCCGGCGCATCCCAACCGGGTCCGCGCCACGGCCTCAACCGAGTGCCAGGACCACCAGGGCCGCCGTCGCCGCGGTCTCCGCCAGGGCGCCGAAGACGTCGCCCGTCACCCCGCCGAAGCGCCGCACGCAGTGCCGCAGCAGGAGTCCGGCCGCACCGAGCGCGGCCAGTGCGGCCAGCGCGTGGTGCGGCGCCCCGTACCCGCCGAGGAGCGCCCCGGCCCCCGCACAGCCCGCGACCACCACCGCCCCGACCGCCACCGCGCCCCCCACCGGCACCGTGCCCGCCACCGCCGCGCCCAGCCCCTCCGGACGGGCCGGCGGCACACCCCGGCGGGACGCCAGGGTGAGTGCCAGCCGGGCGACGACCGCCGCCGCGACCGCCGCCGCCGCGCCGTGCTCCCAGCCCCGCCCGTACAGCTCGTACAGGGCCGCGACCTGGGCCAGCAGCACGAACAGCAGGGTGATCACCCCGAACGGCCCGATGTCCGACTGCTTCATGATCCGCAGGGCGTCCTCGGCCGGCTTGCCGCTGCCCAGGCCGTCCGCGGTGTCCGCCAGACCGTCCAGATGCAGCCCCCGGGTCAGCACCGCGGGCACGGCGGCCGAGGCCACCGCGGCGAGCAGCGGGCCCGCGCCGAGCAGCAGCGCCAGGACGCCGGGCAGCGCGGCGGCGAGCCCCACGACGAGACCGGCGAGCGGCGCGCACAGCATCCCGGCGCGGGCGGCCCCGCGGTCCCAGCGGGTGACGCGGACGGGAAGCACCGTCAGGGTGCCGAAGGCGAAACGCACGCCGTGGCTGTTCAGGGAGGTCACGGCGCGCAGGCTAATCGGTGCCGTCGGCCGATAGATTGCCCATGTCGTGACAAGGCGTCGCAGACGCGGCATATCGGGAGTGGGTGGCATGGGTCACTGGTTCGAACGGAACATCGTCGAGCCGGGGAAGGTGCCCCTGCTGCTCGCCCTGGCCGCCTTCGTGCTCACCTTCGCCGTCACCCGGTTCGTCACCCGGATGATCCGGGCCGGGAAGGGCCCGTTCCGCAACGTCACGCCCGGCGGGATGCACATCCACCACGTCGTCCCCGGCGTGGTGCTGAGCGTGGTCGGTGGGTTCGGCGCGGTGGTCAGCGGACGCCACGGCCTCGGGGCGGGGATCTGCGCGGTGGTCTTCGGCACGGGCGCGGGACTGGTGCTGGACGAGTTCGCCCTGATCCTCTACCTCGACGACGTCTACTGGACCGAGGAGGGGCGGCGGAGCGTGGAGGCCGTGGTCCTCACCGCCGCCCTGGTGCTGCTGGTCCTGGCCGGATTCTCGCCGTTGGGCGTGAACGAGCTGAGCAGCGACGAACAGCAGGACCGGCTCGGCGTGATCCTGACCGTGGTCGTCAACTTCTGCTTCGTGCTGATCGCCCTCTTCAAGGGCAAGGTGCGGCTCGCGGTCGTCGGCGCCCTCGTCCCGTTCGTCGCGCTGATCGGGGCGCTCCGGCTGGCCCGGCCGACCTCGATGTGGGCGAGGCGCTTCTACCGGAACCGCCACCGGGCCCGCGCCCGCGCGCTGCTGCGCGCCTACCACCACGACGTGCGCTGGGCGGGCCCCCGCCGCAGGTTCCAGGACCTGATCGGCGGCGCGCCGGACCGGACCCCGCTCCCCGGCCGCAGGCCCTGACCCCGGCGCCGGGCCCGTACGGTCGTACGGGCGGCTGAAAGGACGGCCGTACGGACGCGGAGCACGAGCACCGCGGCGATGGGCCCGGCGCCCGCCGGGTGACCTCCGGCCGGACGGCCGGGGACCGCCCGGGGCCCCTCAGGTCGCGTCGTCGTACGAGGCAGCCGCGTCGGCCCCCTCGCCGGCCCCGTCCTCCTCGTCGGCGCCCGGCTTGCGCTCGGGCAGCTCCGCCGCCAGCGCGGCCGCGGCCCGGACGAGGGGAAGTGCGAGCAGTGCCCCGCTTCCTTCCCCCACGATGACGCCGTGGTCCAGCAGGGGGTTGAGCGCCATCCGGTCCAGCGCCTTGCCCTGCGCCGGCTCGCCGCTCGCCTGACCCGCCAGCCACCAGTCCGGGGCCCGGAAGGCGGCCCGCTGCCCCACCAGCGCACAGGCCGAGGAGACCACCCCGTCCAGGATCACCGGCAGCCGGCGCACCGCGCACTGGAGCAGGAAGCCGGTCATCGCCGCGAGGTCGGCCCCGCCCACCGTGGCCAGCAGCTCCAGCTGGTCGCCGAGGACCGGCCGGGCCCGCCGCAGCGCATCCCGGATCGCCGCGCACTTGCGCATCCACGCCAGGTCGTCGATGCCCGCCCCGCCGCGTCCGGTGACCACCGAGGCGTCCGTGCCGCACAGCGCCGCGATCAGGGTGGACGCGGCCGTCGTGCCGCCCACGCTCAGATCGCCGAGCACCACCAGGTCGGTGCCGGAGTCGGCCTCCTCGTCGGCGATCGCGATGCCGAGCCGGACCGCCCGCTCGGCCTCCTCGGCCGTCAGCGCGTCCTCGATGTCGATCCGGCCGGTGCCGCGCCGCACCCGATGGCGCACCACCGGCTCGGGCAGCAGTTCCGGATCGCAGTCCAGCCCGGCGTCGATGATCCGCACCGGTACGGAGAACTGCCGGGCCAGCACGGCGAGCGGCGTCGTGCCGTCCAGCGTGGCCCGCACCAGCTCGTGCGCGCTGCCGGCCGCGCGCCCGGAGACGCCCAGCTCGGCCACCTTGTGGTCACCGGCGAACAGGACCACGCGCGGCTGCTCGATCGCCCTGACCGGTACGGCCTGCTGCGCGGCCGAGAGCCATTCGCCCAGCTCGTCCAGGCGGCCGAGGGCACCGGTGGGAACGACCAGGCGCTCCCGGCGTTCCTCGGCGTCGCGCCGTACGCCGCCGTCGGGGCGTTCGATCAGGTCGGAGAAGTCGTCCAGATTCACGGGGATCTGCCTCGCGGGTCGATGCGTCGAGTGGGCCGGCGAGCCCGGCGGCGGGCTCACTGCGGAACAGTACCCGCCGGGTTTCCGGCCCCCCGGCCGGAGCGCGGCCCGTCCCGGCCGGGGGCCGCGCGGCCCCGTGGCCCGCGCCCGGCGGCGGGGAGCGGGCCGGGAGGAGCGACCCCGGCCCCGGCCACCGCCCGGCGCGTACGGCACGCGCCCCGCACGCCCGTACGCGCCGCCCCGCCCGTACGCGCCCCGCTCAGCCCCGCAGGGTCAGGGCCTGGCCGGCCACCACCAGCAGTACCTGCTCGCACTCGTCGGCGACCGCGGCGTTCAGCCGGCCCAGCTCGTCCCGGAAACGCCGTCCGGCGGCCGTCGCGGGCACCACGCCCGAGCCCGTCTCGTTGGTGACGGCGACGACCGTGCGCCGCGTTCCGCGCACCGCGGCGACCAGGGCGGCGGTCCGCTCCCGCAGGGCGGCCTCGCCGCCGTCCGCCCACGCCGCGTCGTCCCAGGCGCCGACCCGGTCCATCGCGTCCGTCAGCCACAGCGACAGGCAGTCGATCAGCAGCGGCGGCCCGTCCGACTCCAGCAGCTCCACCAGCTCGCAGGTCTCCTCGGTGCGCCAGGCGGCCGGCCTGCGCTCCCGGTGCAGGCCGACCCGGGCCGCCCACTCGGCGTCCCCCTCCCGGCCCCCGCCGGTCGCCACGTACACCACCTCGGGGAACGTCTCCAGACGGCGCTCGGCCTCCACCGACTTGCCCGACCTGGCCCCGCCCGTCACCAGGGTGCGCCGCGGCATCCCCGGCCCCGCGCGGTACTCGCCCACCCCCAGCGTCGTCCCGTCCGGCACGGCCCGCGCACCGGCCGCCGCGAGCCGCCGCTCCAGCTCGGCCCCGGGCGGCGCATCGTGGTCCAGGTGGACGGCGACGATCTCGGTGCCCGGGCCGATCGCCCCGACGGCCCGCAGCCGTGCCACCGCGTCCGGCCGCCCCGTCACGTCGCCGACCACCATGTCGTACGGCTCCGCCACCGGCTCCGCGAGACCGGCGGGCGCGGCCCCCGGCGGCAGGTAGAGCAGCCGCGTCCCCTCCGGCGCCGTGACCTCGTACCCGGTGCCCGGGGCGTCCATGGGCACCGCCCGCACCCGGTGGCCGCTGATCAGCGTCAGCACCCGGCCGTCCGGCACCCGCCCCGCCGGGGGCAGCCCGGGCGGCAGCTCCACCGCGGGCCCGTCGTGCGGATGGGTGAGCAGTACCTGCCGTACGCCGGTGAGCGAGCGCCCCGCACGGGCCGCGGCGAACACGGCGCCCGGGGTGAGGTCGAGCAGCAGCGCGTCGTCGATCAGCAGCGCGGTGGCGGCCCGCGAGCGCGCCCCACGGGCGACGGCGCAGGCGGCGCAGGGACATTCGGGCCGCGGCAGCCCGTCGGGGGCTCCGGTGCCGAGGAGAGTCAGTTCCACGCCCCCGATCCTCCCGCGTCCGCGCGGCGGGTGCGCGACTTGGGACACTTCGGGCGGGTACGGGCGCCGCCCCGCACCGGATACGGACCCCGGCCCCGCGACCGGCCGGTTCCGTCCGGCGGGAGCGTGCGTGCGGGGCGGCGCCGCGGGGCAGAGGTTGCCGGGAGGAGCACTAGGCTGCGGACAGCAACGCGACCCAGGAGGCGGACATGGCGTGGACGTGGCGGTTCGAGAAGTCCGACGGTACGGAGACGGAGCCGGCGCTGCAGCCGGAGGAATTCACCACCCAGGGTGACGCGGAGTCCTGGATCGGCGAGTACTGGAAGGAACTCCTCGACGGCGGGACGGAGCAGGTGACGCTCTTCGAGGACTCGACGAAGATCTACGGCCCCATGAGCCTCCAGGCGGCCGACCAGGGCTGATCCCGCTCCGGGCGGGAAGTACGGCCGTGCGGGCCCGCACGGCCGTACTTCCGCCCGCCCCCGGGGGCGTCCTAGATCTCGCCCAGCGTGACCTTCGCGGACTTCTCCGCCCCGTTGCGCATGTACTTCACCGTGACCTTCTGACCCGGCTTGTCCGAGGCGAGCGCCTCGGCCAGGGACGTGATCGTCGTGACCGGTGTGCCGTCGATGCCGGTGACGATGTCGCCGACCCGCAGCCCCGCCTCCTCCGCGGCGCCGCCCTTCTCCACGGTCACCAGGGCCACCCCGGCCGGTTGGTAGTTCTCGTCGACGACCGTGCGCCCGGTGATGTTCAGGGCCGCCCGGCCCGAGTCGGTGACCCGGCCGCTCTTGATGATCTGGTCGGCGACGGTCCTCACCATCGACACCGGGATCGCGAACCCGATGCCCGGCGCCGCGCTGTCGCCCAGCTTCGGGTCCACCGCCGCCAGGGTCGGGATGCCGATCACCTCGCTGGCCAGGTTGACCAGCGCGCCGCCGCTGTTGCCCGGGTTGATCGCCGCCGAGGTCTGCACCATGTTCGCGATCGTCGCGCCGGTGCCGCCGCCCGTGCGGCTCTCGCTGACGGTCCGGCCGAGCGCCGAGACGATGCCCTGGGTGACGCTGGAGGACAGCCCCAGCGGCGAACCCATCGCCAGCACGATCTGCCCCACCTCGACCTTCTCCGAGTCGCCGAACTTCGCGGGCTTCAGCCCGTCCGGCACGCTGTCGAGCTTGATGACGGCCAGGTCCTGTTCCGGGTAGGTGGCCACCAGCGAGGCGCGCTGCACCTTCTCGCCCGTGGCGACGGTGACCCGGAACGTCTCCTCGTTGCCGACCACGTGGGCGTTGGTGACGATGTGGCCCTTGGAGTCGTAGACGACCCCCGACCCCAGGGTTTCGGCGCCGTCGATCTGCACGACCGACGGCAGCACGTTCTCGATCACGGTCTGGTAGTCGTTCTGCAGGTCGTCGGCGGCCCGGATCGCGGAGGCCGGCCTGCTGGGTTCGGTCTTCGGCGAACTGGAGGCCGGGTCCGAGCAGCCGCTCACCAGGACGGCGGTGCACACGCCTGCGGTCAGGGGCAGCAGGAGGCGCCGGGCACGGCTGCGGGAATGGGAAGCGTCCATGTCTGGATTGTCGCTTTTTGTGCCGCCGGCGGCCTGTTGGGTTCGGCCGGCCAGGGTGCGCCGCCGGCCGGCCCCGGCCGTGGCCCGCGCCCGCCCCGCCGGGCGCGGTGGGGCGGTCAGCCCCGTACGCCGCACAGGTGCAGCAGCGCGGCCACCCGGCGGTACGGGTCCGTGCGCCCGGCGCGGTCCTCGGCGGCGAGCACCTGCTCCAGTTCCGCGGCGGCGGGGAGCTCCACGTCGTTGCTCACGTTGTCCGTGAAGACGCGCACCCCGTACCAGGCGTGCAGGGGCGCCGCGATCCCGGCGAGGGTGGACGTCAGGGCGTCCAGCCGGTCGGCCCGCACGGTGACGCCCAGCCGGTTGGTGTACGTGTCGCTCTCGAAGGCGGCCAGCGTCGCTTCCCAGTCCCCGGCGGTCCCGGGACGCATCGCCAGCGCGTCCGCGTTCCGCACGAGCAGCGACAGCAGCCCGCCCGGGGCCAGCATCCGGGCCAGGCCCGCCAGCATCGCGTCCGGCTCCCGGACGTACATCAGCACCCCGTGGCAGAGCACCACGTCGAAGCTGCCGGGCAGGAAGTGCACCCCGGTCTCCAGGCCGTCGCCCTCGATCAGCCGGACCCGCTCACGGATGCCCGCCGGCTCGCTGCCGAGCGCCTCCCTGGCCACCCGCAGCATCTCGGCGTCGGACTCCAGACCGGTCACCGTGTGCCCCGCCCTGGCCAGGCGCAGCGCCTGGGTGCCCTGCCCCATGCCGACGTCGAGCACCCGCAGCCGCTGCCCGACCGGGAAGCGGGCCGCGATCTGCTCGTCCAGCTGCCGGGCGACCAGCTCCTGGCGGACGGTGTTGCGCAGCCCGCCCAGCCCCTTCAGCCACACCGGGGAGGCCCCGGAGAAGCCGGTGACGGCCGGGCCGGCATCGCCGGGCGGGCCGGCGGACGGACCGCCGGCCGTGCCGGAGACGTGCGTACTCAGGGCCGCTCTCCACGCTTGACCTGCGGCTTGGGCAGTCGCAGGCGACGCATCTGGAGCGTGCGCATCAGGCCGTAGGCGACCGCGCCACGCTTGGGGGTGTCGGGGAAGCGCTCCTTGAGCTGCTTCCGCAGGCGGATCGAGAGACCGATCGAGTCGACGACGATCAGCACGATCACGAAGAGCCAGAGCAACAGCGAGATGTTCTGGATGTTCCTGATCTGGATCACGCTCAGGATCAGGATGATCACGGCGAGCGGAAGGAAGAACTCCGCGACGCAGAAACGCGAGTCCACATAGTCGCGGACGAAGCGCCGCACCGGGCCCTTGTCGCGGATCGGCAGATAGCGCTCGTCACCACTGGCGAGCGCCTCGCGCTGCCTGGCCAGGTCCGCCCGGCGCGCTTCGCGCTGCCTCCTCGCTGCCTCCTTGCGGTCGAGCGGCGCGCCACTGGAGGCGCGACGGCGCTGCGACTGGGCCTCGCTGCGCTTGGGGGTGGGGCGACCCTTGGGAGCCTGCGGGTCGCGGGGCTGCTTGGAGAGGTCCGCCGTCACCTTGTCGGTGGGCGCCTTCTCTTCCTTCGAACGGCTACGGAACACAAGGTCCAAGGGTACGGGTTCGATCGCGATGACCCCAGGCCGGTCGGGAACGATCCGGCAACGGCCCGCGTCCTGGCTGATGTACCCGCGGGTTCGGCGGGATACGGGCGTACCGGTTCTCCCCGACCTCCACCTACTCCCTGGGCCGGAGCGGTGACCGGACGCAGTCGTCCTTGGGGAGGAGCACATCCGTGCTCGAACAGTGCGGTAATAGAGGCAGGGCCCGTACTGTGGGTTCTGTTGGAGTGCTGGAGCTCAGTCCGTCAGAAGGGGGCGCGCGAAGCCCATGAGCGGTGTCATGAAGCGTATGGGAATGATCTTCCGCGCGAAGGCAAACAAGGCCCTTGACCGGGCCGAGGATCCGCGCGAGACCCTCGATTACTCGTACCAGAAGCAGCTCGAACTGCTGCAGAAGGTGCGTCGCGGGGTCGCCGACGTGGCGACTTCGCGCAAGCGGCTGGAGCTGCAGCTGAACCAGCTGCAGGGACAGTCGGCCAAGCTGGAGGACCAGGGCCGCAAGGCGCTCGCGCTCGGCCGCGAGGACCTGGCCCGCGAGGCGCTGTCCCGGCGCGCCGCGCTCCAGCAGCAGGTCACCGACCTGGAGACGCAGCACTCCACGCTGCAGGGCGAGGAGGAGAAGCTCACGCTCGCGGCCCAGCGGCTGCAGGCCAAGGTCGACGCCTTCCGCACCAAGAAGGAGACCATCAAGGCCACCTACACCGCCGCCCAGGCGCAGACCCGGATCGGCGAGGCCTTCTCCGGGATCTCCGAGGAGATGGGCGACGTCGGCCTGGCGATCCAGCGGGCCGAGGACAAGACCCAGCAGATGCAGGCGCGCGCCGGCGCGATCGACGAACTGCTCGCCTCCGGCGCCCTGGACGACCCGACCGGCACGGCGAAGGACGACATCGCCGCCGAACTGGACCGGATCTCCGGCGGCACGGACGTGGAGCTGGAACTCCAGCGCATGAAGGCCGAGCTGGCCGGCGGCTCCACGCCGCAGCAGGCGATCGAGGGCGGCCCGCAGGACGCTGCCCAGCGGCAGTCGTCGCAGTCCCCGCACCGGTTCGACAAGAGTTGAGGCAGCGTCATGATCGTACGGATCATGGGGGAGGGCCAGGTCGCCCTGGCCGACAGCCATCTCGCCGAGCTCGACGAACTCGATGACGAGCTGCTCGCCGAGATGGAGCGCGGGGACGGACCGGGCTTCCGCACCACGCTGCACGCGCTCCTGGCCAGGGTGCGCGAGCTCGGCACGCCCCTGCCGGACGACTCCCTGGAGCCGTCCGAGCTGATTCTGCCGTCGCCCGACGCGACCCTCGAAGAGGTGCGCGCCATGCTGCGGGACGACGGCCTGATCCCCGGCTGACCCGCGGCGCCCTCCAGCACCCGCCGCATGCCAACCGTGCCCCGGATCCGGTCCGCCGGACCCGGGGCACGGGCGCGTCCGGGACGGCCCGGCCCACGGCTTCCGGTCCGTTTCCGTCCTCCGGGCGGCCCTCGGACGCCCGTTCCCCGCCCGGGGCCTCCCGGGTGGCTGCCCGGACCGGTCCCCGCGCGACACGCCGTAACGTAGCTCGACGTGACCACCCTAGGAACCGGGGTGCCGCGCGTCCGGAACTGGGTGCGCGACCATCCCCTCGCGCTGGACGCCGCGCTCGCCCTGGCCGTGCTCGTGGCCATGATCATCGGGTCCTTCGTCCACCCCGGTGCCCCGGACGGGTCCGTCTTCGCCGGCCGCAGGCCCGAGCCGGCCAGCGTGCTCCTGATGGTGCTGGGGGCCGTCGCGCTCCTCTGGCGGCGGCGCCGCCCCCTGGCGGTGCTCGGGGCCACCGCCGGGCTGACGGCCGTCGAACTGGTGCGGACCGACCCGCCCGTCCCCGTGGTGGCCTGCACCGTCATCGCGCTGTACACCGTCGCCGCCCGCACCGACCGGCCCACCACCTGGCGGGTCGGACTGCTGACGATGGCGGCGCTGACGGCCGCCGCGATGTTCTTCGGCCCGGCGCCCTGGTACAGCCAGGAGAACTTCGGCGTCTTCGCCTGGACCGGCATGGCCGGGGCGGCCGGGGACGCCGTCCGTTCCAGGCGGGCGTTCGTCGACGCGATCAGGGAACGGGCCGAACGGGCCGAACGCACCCGCGACGAGGAGGCCCGGCGCAGGGTCGCCGAGGAACGGCTGCGGATCGCCCGCGACCTGCACGACGTCGTCGCCCACCACATCGCCCTGGTCAACGTCCAGGCCGGAGTGGCCGCCCACGTCATGGACAAGCGCCCCGACCAGGCCAAGGAGGCCCTGGCCCACGTCCGGGAGGCCAGCCGCTCCGCGCTCGACGAACTGCGGGCCACGGTCGGACTGCTGCGCCAGTCCGGCGACCCCGAGGCGCCCACCGAACCGGCCCCGGGCCTCGCGGTCCTGGACGAACTGGTCGACACCGTCCGCCGGGCCGGACTCCCCGTCGAGGTGGCCTGCACCGACCGGCGCCCCCCGCTGCCCGCCGCCGTCGACCTCGCCGCGTACCGGGTCATCCAGGAGGCGCTGACCAACGTCCGCAAACACGCCGGCCCCGGGGCGAGGGCCGAGGTGAGTGTCGTACGGGTCGGGTCCACCGCCGAGATCACCGTGATCGACAACGGCGCCGGCGGCGGGGGCTGCTGCGCCGCGGACGCGCCGGACGGGGCCGTCGCCGCCGTCCGGCCCGGCGGCGGGGGAGGCGGCCACGGCCTGCTCGGCATGCGCGAACGCGTCACCGCGCTCGGCGGCACGCTCACCGCCGGGCCCCGCTACGGCGGCGGATTCCGGGTCCATGCGATCCTGCCCGTCAAGGCCCGCGGGGAGGAGTCCGAGCAGCCGGACACGGCGGGCCGGACGGGGGAGAACACATGACACCGCCCATCAAGGTGCTGCTCGTCGACGACCAGGCGCTGCTGCGCAGCGCGTTCCGGGTACTGGTCGACTCGGAGGCCGACATGGAGGTGGTCGGCGAGGCGGCGGACGGCGCGCAGGCCGTGGAACTCGCCCGCTCCACCCGGGCCGACGTGGTGCTGATGGACATCCGGATGCCCGGCACGGACGGGCTCACCGCGACCCGCATGATCAGCGCCGATCCGGAACTCTCCGGCGTACGGGTCGTCATGCTCACCACCTTCGAAGTGGACGAGTACGTGGTGCAGTCGCTGCGGGCCGGGGCGTCCGGCTTCCTCGGCAAGGGGGCGGAACCCGAGGAACTCCTCAACGCCATCCGGATCGCCGCGGCCGGCGAGGCACTGCTCTCACCGGCCGCGACCAAGGGCCTGATCGCCACCTTCCTCGCCCAGGGCGGCAGTTCGGACGACGAGGGCCCGAGCGCCGCGGAGTACTCGGAACGGCTCGCCGCGCTCACCGGCCGCGAGCGCGAGGTGCTCGTCCTGGTCGCGGGCGGCCACTCCAACGACGAGATCGCCGAGCGGCTCGTCGTCAGCCCGCTCACGGTCAAGACCCATGTGAACAGGGCGATGGCGAAGCTGGGCGCCAGGGACCGGGCCCAACTGGTGGTAATCGCCTACGAATCGGGCCTGGTGCGCCCCAGGGTGGAGTAACGGGTGGAGATTCGGCGTACTCCACCTGCGGTATGCGGGAAGTGAGAAAGCGACCCTGGGGCCGAGGTCCGCACCCCCGGCGGTGAGCGAAGGTGTAACCGGGCCGGGTCTGTCCCGAGTCACCCGCCCCACCTGCCGCGCACGCCACAGAAGAGAGACCTCACCCATGTCCTGGCTGTCCAGATTCAGCCTCGCGCAACGGGCCCTGATCGGACTGATCTCGATCGTCGCGCTCGTATTCGGAGCGATCGCGATCCCGCAGCTCAAGCAGCAACTGCTGCCCACCATCGAGCTTCCGGTGGTGTCGGTGCTCGCCCCCTATCAGGGAGCGTCCCCCGATGTGGTCGAGAAGCAGGTCGTCGAACCGCTGGAGAACTCCCTCAAGGCGGTCGACGGGGTCACCGGCATCACCGCCACCGCCAGCGAGGGCAGCGCCGTCATCATGGCGTCCTTCGACTTCGGCAGCGAGGGCACCAAGCAGCTCGTCGCCGACATCCAGCAGGCGGTCAACCGTACCCGCGCCCTGCTTCCCGACACCGTGGACCCGCAGGTCATCGCCGGTTCGACCGACGACATCCCGGCGGTCGTCCTCGCCGTCACCTCCGACAAGGACCAGCAGGCGCTCGCCGACCAGCTGGACCGCACGGTCGTCCCCGCCCTGGAGGACATCAGCGGCGTCGGCCAGGTCACCGTCGACGGGGTGCGCGACCTCCAGGTCTCCGTCACCCCCGACGACAAGAAGCTCGCCGCCGCCGGGCTGAACGCCATGACGCTGGCCCAGGCGCTCCAGGCGGGCGGCGCGACCGTCCCGGCCGGTTCGTTCTCCGAGTCCGGCAAGAGCCGCACCGTCCAGGTCGGCGGCGCCTTCACCTCCCTGAAGCAGATCCAGGACCTGCGGATCGTCCCCCAGGGCGGGGCAACGGGCGAGCGCGGCAAGCCGGTTCGCGTCGGTGACGTCGCGAAGGTCGAGCAGGAGCAGGCCACCGCGGTCTCCCTCACCCGGACGAACGGCCGGCCGAGCCTCGCCGTGATGGCCACCATGGACAAGGACGGCAGCGCCGTCGCCATCTCGGACGCGGTCAAGGACAAGCTCCCCGACCTGCGCAAGGACCTCGGCGCCGGGGCCGAACTGACCGTCGTCTCCGACCAGGGCCCCGCGGTCTCCAAGGCGATCTCCGGCCTGACCACCGAAGGCGCGCTCGGTCTGCTCTTCGCCGTCGTCGTGATCCTGGTCTTCCTCGCGTCGCTGCGCTCGACCCTGGTCACCGCGGTCTCCATACCGCTCTCCGTGGTCCTCGCGCTGATCGTGCTCTGGACCCGGGACCTCTCGCTCAACATGCTCACCCTCGGCGCGCTGACCATCGCCATCGGCCGGGTCGTCGACGACTCGATCGTGGTCCTGGAGAACATCAAGCGCCACCTCGGCTACGGCGAGGAGCGCCAGTCGGCGATCATCACCGCGGTGAAGGAAGTGGCCGGCGCGGTCACCTCCTCGACCCTCACCACGGTCGCCGTCTTCCTGCCGATCGGCCTCGTCGGCGGCGTGGTCGGCGAACTCTTCGGCTCCTTCTCGCTGACCGTCACCGCGGCCCTGCTGGCCTCCCTGCTGGTCTCGCTGACCGTGGTGCCCGTCCTGTCGTACTGGTTCCTGCGCGCCCCCAAGGGCACCGCCCTGGACGACCCGGACGAGGCCCGCCGCCGGGCGGAGGAGAAGGAGGCCCGCAGCCGGCTCCAGCGGCTGTACGTCCCGGTGCTCCGCTTCGCGACCCGGCGCCGGGTCACCAGCCTCGCCATCGCCGTCGTGGTGCTGGTCGCCACCTTCGGCATGGCCCCGCTGCTGAAGACCAACTTCTTCGACCAGGGCGAGCAGGAAGTCCTCTCCATCAAGCAGGAGCTGGCCCCCGGCACCAGCCTGGCGGCCGCCGACGAGGCGGCCAGGAAGGTCGAGAAGGTCCTCGCCGACGACAAGGGCGTCAAGGACTACCAGGTCACCGTCGGCTCCTCCGGCTTCATGGCGGCCTTCGGCGGCGGCACCGGCTCCAACCAGGCCACGTACCAGGTCACCCTGAAGGACTCGGGCGACTTCGACGCCACCCAGAAGCGCATCGACACGGCGCTCGGCGAGCTCGACGGCATCGGTGACACCACCATCTCCGCGGGCGACGGCTTCGGCAGCCAGGACATCGGCGTCGTGGTCAAGGCCGCCGACGCGGACGTGCTGCGCAAGGCGTCCGAGAAGGTGCGCGGCGCGGTCGCCGAGGTCAAGGACGTCACCGACGTCCAGAGCGACCTGTCGCAGAGCGTCCCGCGGATCTCGGTGAAGCCCAACGCCCGGGCGGCGGACGCCGGCTTCGACCAGAGCGCGCTCGGCGCGGCCGTCGCCGGAGCGGTGCGCGGCACCCCGGCCGGCAAGGCGGTCCTGGACGACACCGAGCGGGACGTCGTCATCAAGTCCGCCCACCCGGCCACCACCATGGCCGAGCTGAAGGCCCTCCCCCTCGGCCCGGTGAAGCTCGGCCAGGTCGCCGACGTCGAACTGGTCCCCGGCCCGGTCTCGATGACCCGGATCGACGGCCAGCGCGCCGCCACCATCACCGCCAAGCCCACCAGCGACAACACCGGCGCGGTCAGCGCCGCGCTGGAGAAGGAGATCGACGCGCTGGAGCTCCCCGAGGGCGCCACCGCCACCATCGGCGGGGTCACCGAGGACCAGAGCGAGTCGTTCGCCAAGCTCGGCCTGGCCATGCTGGCGGCCATCGCGATCGTCTTCATGCTGCTGGTGGCGACCTTCCGGTCCCTGGTCCAGCCGCTGATCCTGCTGGTCTCCGTCCCGTTCGCGGCCACCGGTGCGATCGGCCTGCTCGTCGCCACCGACACCCCGATGGGCATCCCGGCGATGATCGGCATGCTGATGCTGATCGGCATCGTGGTGACCAACGCGATCGTGCTGATCGACCTGATCAACCAGTACCGGGCCCAGGGCATGGGCGTCGTCGAAGCGGTCCTCGAGGGTGGCCGCCACCGGCTCCGCCCGATCCTGATGACGGCCCTGGCGACGATCTTCGCCCTGCTCCCGATGGCGCTCGGCGTCACCGGCGAAGGCGGCTTCATCTCGCAGCCGCTTGCCGTCGTGGTGATCGGCGGCCTGGTCACCTCGACCCTGCTGACCCTGCTCCTGGTGCCGACGCTCTACGCGATGGTCGAACTCCGCAAGGAGCGCCGCGCGAAGAAGAAGGCCGCCAAGCGGGCGGGGAAGGCGGGCGTCGCGGAGCCTGCCGGACCCGGGTCCGACGAGGCCCGGGAGACCGAGCCCGCGCGGGCCTGACCCGCGGCGCACGACCGGAGGCCCTGTCCCACGCAGCCGCGGGGGACAGGGCCTCCCCATTTCTCCCGGTCTCCCGGGCTCCTGGCCCGTTGCTCCCGGGCTGCTCGGCCCACAGCCTGCGGCCCGAGCGGCCTGAGCGGTCCGCGGTCCGAGCGGCCCGCAGCCCGAGCGGGGCGGCACGGTTCGCGGAGAGCCGGGACGGGGGCCGGCGAGCGGAGGAAACGTCGGCCGGTGGCGGGGCGGTGAGCGTCAGGCAGCCCCGTTGAGAGCCTGGACGATCCGGAGCCATGTCTCCCCGTGCGGGTGGGCGTGCTGGACGCTGAGGGCGAGGATCTCCCTCTGCAGCCGGGCACGGATCTCCTCGGGGGCGCGGGGGAGGAGCGTGGCCAGATCGTCCGGTTCGACGCTCTCGACCACCCCGGAGAGCACCATGGCCGCCTGGGCGTGGGCGAGGGAGGACAGCTTGTCGTCGAAGACCTGCCCCTCGACGGCAGCCGCGTGCATCAGCGCGTTGCCGTCCCCGGCCGCCAAAGCCCTTTCCACGTACGCCTGGAGGGCGTCGCGGTCCTCGACGAGGCGGTACGCGGCGTCCACCCCTTCGGTGCGGGCGACTTCGAGGACGGCGACGTGCGCGAGGGGAGTGTCCTCGGAGGGCGCGGTGTGCAGGAGGCGGGGGTGGTCCCGGAGGAAGGCCCGGGACTCCGCCCAGTCCGCGCAGTCCACCCAGTCCGCCAGCTGCTCCCCGAGGATCAGCGGATCGTAGGCGGCGGTCACGCCGTGGGCGAGGACGGCCTCGCGGAGCGCGATGTGCCGCCGGGCGGTGCGGGGGTCCAGGAATGCCAGCTCCTCGAGGGCCGTCACCGCCTCCTCGCCGCTCAGGGCCCGGGCGTTCTGGGACCAGAAGTCGCGCGACCGGGACCAGTCGGCCGCGAACATCCAGGAACCGGCGAGGTCCAGGATCTCCGGCGACAGGGCGAGCCAGGCCGGGGCAGGGGTGAAGGTCTCCTCCTCCCACACGGTGCGCACGGACCCGGTGTCGCCGAAGGCCCGGAGCGCCCGCCGGGCCCGTACGGTCACGCTGTCCGCGCCGTCGTCCCCGTCGAGGAAGGACACGAGCCCGCGCACGCCGGCCGAAGCCCGGGGCCCGGGACAGCCCAGCAGGAAAACACTCCGCTCGACACCGAGCCGCCGGGCGGTCGCGGGGTGGGCGGTGGCGAACTCCTCCACGACCTCGTCGAACTCCCGGATCACCGAGGCGCGGTCGTCGGCGCGGACGAGCGCCCGGGTCAGCTCGGCGAGAGCGGACACCAGGGCGTTCCCGAAGGCACCGGGGTTCTCCCGCGCCAGGGTCCGGTGGGCGGCGACCGCTTCCCGCGCCGCGTCCACGGCTCCCGCGACGTCCTGGTTCATCCCCAGGTGCCTGCTGAGATTCTGCAGGGCGAGAGCCAGCTCGGGAAGGAGGGCGCCGCCCGCCCCATCGACGAGACCACGCAGGATACGGACGCTCTCCCGCGCCGGTGCCAGCGCCTCCTTCCGGCTGCCGGTGTCGGCGAGGTTCTGCGCCAGGGTGCCGAGCGAGCCCGCGAGAGCGGAACGGAGGGCGGGCTGCCCTTCGGCGAGGCCGCGGAGAAGACCGACGGCCTCCTTCGCCGCCCGCAGTCCTGCCGCCGGATCCCCGGCCCTGTTCAGATGGGCGGCGAGGTTGGCGAGTGCCGTGGCCAGGTCCTGCCGGAAGGCGGCGGGCTGTCGCGCTGCCAGGGCGCGGCGGATGGAGACGGCCTCCCGGCCCGGTGCGAGCGCCCCGGACACATCACCCAGGGAGGCGCGATGGTTGCCGAGATTGTTGAGCGCCGTCGCCAGCTCCGGGAGAAAGGCGCTCGCGTCCTCGGCGGCCAGACGGCGGTAGAGGGCGGTCCCCTCCTCGGCGTGGGCCAGGGCCGCTCCGGGCTCACCTGCGGAGACGAGGTGCATCGCGAGGTTGTTGAGCATCGCGGCGAGGCCCGGGAGGGCGGCCTTCGGCCGCTTCTCTGCCAGTTCGCGCTGGATGCGCACGGCCTCGCGCGCGAACAGCACCGCCGCCGCCCGGTCCCCGGCGGCGGCCGTCCGGTTGGCCAAGGAGGTCAGGGACCGGGCGAGATCCGGCTGGAAGACGTCCGGGTGCTCCGAAGCGAGCCCGGCGTACAGCCGCGCCGCCTCCCGCGCCGGAGCGAGCGCACCCTCCCGGTCCCCGAGGGCGGAGAGCCGGTCCGCAAGATTGTGGACGGCGGCCGCCAGCTCGGGCCGGAAGACGGCCGGATGACGCGCGACGAGTTCCCGGCAGATCTCCACCGCCTCCTGCGCGGGCGCGAGGCACCCCGCGAGGTCGCCGACGTCCTCCCGGTGCACGGACAGGTTGGTCAGGGATCCGGCCAGGGCGGACCGCGGGACGGCGGGCCGGAGTTCGGCCACCTTCCGGTTGGCCCGGACCGCCGCCTCCGCGTGCGGAAGAGCCTCCGGGTGGCTTCCCACGGCCTTGAGGCTGTTGGCCAGATTGGTCAGCGCGTGGGCCAGGCCGGCCAGGAACTCCTCGGGGTGCGACGCGGCCAGCTCCATGTGGATCTCCACCGACTCCCGCGCGGGCGGTACGGCGGCCCGGCGCTCCCCGACGGCCGCGAGACCCACCGCCAGGTTGTTCAGCGCGGTGGCGAGGCCGGGGCGGAACGCGGCCGGATTCCGCGCGGCGAGCTGCCGGTGGATGGCGACGGCGTCCCGGGTGAGCGCGAGCGCCCCCTCGCGGTCGCCGATGTCGTGGACGCGCCGGCCGAGAGTGCCGAGGGCGAGAGCCAGGTCGGGGAGGGACGCGCCGTCTTCCGCGTCCTTTGCCCCGGCGAGGCGCCGTTGGAGCGCGACCGCTTCCCGCGCCGGTGCCAGCGCCCCTTCGCGGTCGCCGATGTCGGCGTACCGGTTGGCGACGTTGACGAGCGCGCGGACGACCGCCGGCCCGTGGACCCCGGGAGCGGCCTGCTCCAGTTCCCCGTACAGGGCGAGCGCCTCCCGGGCCGCATCCAGCGCCCCGTCAGGATCCCCTTCCGTCCCGAGCCGGCCGGAGAAGCGCTGCAACGCCTCGGCCAGGAACGGTGCCGCGCCCGCCCCGGCCCGCTCCACCAGCCCCCGCAGCATTCCGATCCCCGCCGCACCCGCCCGCGCCGCGTGCGGCGCCAGCCCCCGCACCACGTACGGATCGACCGCGGCCCGGTCGCCGCCCACCACCCGCCGCTCGACGTGCCCGACCAGCGCGGCCAGCACCACCTCACCGGCCTCCCCGCCCCCAGGCCCCTCCCGCCCCGCGAGATACGACACGAACTCGCGGTGGTACAGCCGGTACACCGCCTGCCCGTCCTCCACGTCCTCGACGACATAGCGGCCGTACGCGGACAGCACCCAGTCCACGTCGCTCTCGCCGTACGACACGTCGGGGCCGCCCAGCGCGCCCGCGACTTCCTCCCACACGCCCCCGGCGGGCATGCCGCGTCCGGCCGTCCAGGCCAGCGCGGTCAGCAGATCCCGTGCGGCGGACGGCAGTTCGGTGCCGTCCGGCAGGACCCGCACCGGCCCTGCGCCCAGGTCCGCCTCGAAGGCGGCCTCGATGGAGCCCGGCAGACCGGCCGGCCACCGGTCCTCCCCGGCGCCCCGGCCCCCCGCCGACAGCGAGCCCGTCACCAGCCGGGCGAACAGGAACCCGCCCCCCACCGCCGTGGCACGCGCCGCGACCGCGTCGCCCGCCTCCCGCGCCCGGTCCTCCGGGAAACCGGCCGCCGTGCACCGGCGGAAGGCGTACTCGGCGATGTCCTCCCGCGTGTGCGGCTCCCGTTCCAGGTCCGCCGTGACGACATCCGCACCGATCAGCCGGGCCAGGGCGGCCGGCAGCGTCTCGTCCCCGAACCCCTCCTCCGTCAGGTGGCCGCGGAACGCGCGGTCGCGGGAACCGAGCAGGACCGGGCTCGTCCGGGCGAGCGGGAAGACCAGCTCCTCGATCATGGCCCGGAGGTGCTCGGCGGGCACCTCGTCCAGGCCGTCGAGGACCAGCACCGGCTGCGGGGACAACTCGCGGAGCTCGCCCCGGAAGTCGTCCGCGTTGCGGGGTTCCGGCAGTCCCAGCTGCCGGGCCAGCTCCGAGGCCGCCAGGCGGGGGCTCAGGCCCCGCAGGTGCACGGAGGCCAGGGAGCGGCCGGGGCGCGGGCCCGGGTCCGGGTCGCCCTCGCGCAGGTCCCCGCGCGCCTCGGCCTCCTTGCGCTGCCCGGGATCGAGGAGCGTCGCGATCCGGCCCAGCACGGCGGACTTGCCGCAGCCCGCCGGGCCGGTCACCAGGAAGAGCCCGGCCCCGTCCGCCTCCAGCCAGGCGGTGATCCGGCCCAGCACCTCCTTCCGGCCCGTGAAGAACCAGCCCTCCTCGTGGTACCCGACCCCGCGCGCGGCCTGCACCAGGTGCTCGACCAGCCGGGCGGGGGTCCCGGGCGCATGGCGCGGGTTGGGGAAGACCGGGCGCCCGGTGCCGAGGGCGGCGAGCACCGGGGTCTGACCCTCGCCGCGCCACCGTTCCCCCAGCGCGGCCAGCAGATCCGGCCCGCTGACCAGCTCGTTGTGGGCGCTCCACGCCGAGCGGTACTCGGTGGTGACGGGGCCGGCCCTCAGCACCTCCGACAACGCGGTGAGCAGGGGGCCGGCGCCGTCCGACGTCTCGTTGCGCTGACAACTCGCCACGATTCCCAGCCACTTCACCCGTCCGGGAGGCATGGACAGGGTCTCCCAGCGCCGCAGGGCCTTCTCCAGGCCCCGGCCCACCGCGTCCCCCGCGTAGCAGGTGTCGATGACCACCAGGATCTGATCGGCGCCCGACGCCACCGCGTCATTGATCAGCGTCCCGGCCGGGACGCCCCGCCTGAGGGCCCGTGCGTCCCGGACCGCCCGCTCGACGTCGAGATCCAGATCGCAGAGCGCGAGGCGCAACTCGTCGTCGACCAGCACGCCGTGTCCCGACCAGACGATGACCGCGGGCTTCGCCGCCCCCGTCTCCAGCCAGCCCTCGCTCCAGGAGGTGAGGGCCTCCTCGAAGGCGGCCCGGGACGGGTTCCCGCCATCCACCACATGAGTCTCGATCCCCAGACCCTCCAGCAGCCCGGCGATCTCCTCCATCCGGGCCACCGCCCCCGTCAGCCGGGGAAAGGTCCGTTCGTCGGCGTACTCCTCGCACACCACGCACAGCGCCGTCCCCACCGGCTCGCGTCCGCCGTCGTCCGCCTCACGCACCATCGTTCGCCCCGCCCTCCAGCACCAGTACCAGCGCGGTCATCACGACATGGCCCGCGTGCCCCGTACTCACCCGCACCCGGTGCGGCCCCGCCGGAAGCCCGGCCAGGCGCACCGCGTAACGGCCCCCGCCCAGGTTGTTCAGCGTCCGCACCGGTCCTTCCCCGACCGCCGAGAAGACGGCCACCCGGTCGTGCCCCCGCACGTCCGGCGGCACCGCGGCCCGCAGCTCGTACACCTCGCCCTCGGTGATCACGTCCGGGGCGTCCACCACCAGCGGGACGTCCCCGTCCCCCGGGCCCCGGTGCACCGGTGGGTCCGGGGTGAGCCAGTTGTAGAGGGCCTGGCGCAGCGCCGTGTTGTTCTGGAGCGAGCCGTGCTTCTCCCAGGGCGTGTACGCGGGCCGGCCCGCCGGCCCCGCATGGGCGCTGGACAGCCTGGGCACCCGGCCGTCGCCACCCTCGTCGGTCCCGTCGATCGTGAGCAGCCCGGTCAGCCTCTCGCCCCGGACCTCGGCGGTGGTCGGGGTGGGCTGGAGCACCCCGCTGACCGGCACGTACTCCACTCCGTACGCCGCCCCCGCCCCGGACTCCCGCAGGCCGGCGTGGAACAGCCCGGCGTCCCGCAGCAGCGCCGCGTCGACGCCGGGCAGCCCGGCGACCTCGCGCGCGTACCGCAACGGCGTGCCGGCGGCCGTGGTCAGGCAGGCGTAGTCGGGGGTCAGCTGGTGCAGGGAGGGCAGGCTGCGGGCGAACGAGGTGAGGCCGATACCGGCCGGGCCCACCCCGTTGACCAGGTACAGCAGGGCGTCCAGGGATCCCCGGTACGGCGTCCCGAGCGTGATCACGCGCCGGGTGACCTCCGCGCCCCCGCACCGCTCCACGTACTGGCGGGCTACCAGGCCGCCCATCGAGTGGCAGACGAGGACGACCCGGGCCTCCGCCCGCTCCGGCGCCGAGGCCCGCCAGCGGCCGAGCTCCTCGTCCACCCGCTCGGCCAGCCGCTCCGCGTTGTAACGGCAGGAGAGCCGCCAGTCGTAGGCGAAGCCGACCAGGTTGGCGGGGGTGCCGGTCTCCTCCTCGGCGCGCCGGCGGTGCAGTGTGAAGTGGCGCTCCAGCCAGTCGAGGAAGCCGTCGTAGCCGTCCACGAGCGTCCAGACGCCCGGCAGCCCGTGCAGGTCGCGCATCGGGCCGAGCGGGCGCACGCCGTCGCCCGGGTGCTCGTCGCCCAGGTCCGCGGGGAGCGTCAGGTCCCTGACGGACCGGCCGAAGGTGCGGATGCCCCGGAGGAGGGCCCGGCCCGAGAGGCCCCAGACCTCGTGCCCGTCCGCGTCCGCCAGCCGGCTGCCGAGAATGCCCGGGACGACGACCACCAGGTCGTCCACCGGGCTGCGAGAAGTCATGTGGTGCCGTACCCCCGTGAGATGTGCGCTGCGGTGAGTAGCAGCGTAGTTACGGTACGGGCATCCCGAGGGCCGTACGGCGAAAACCGGCCCCATCGCCACCACCCACGCGAAAGCCCCGGGAAACGCCCGAAGGCGCCCCGGGGCCCTGCCTTTCGCCGCGGCGGCGTTCCGCTACGGCAGCGCCAGCATCCGCTCCAGCGCGAGCTTCGCGTACTTCTCCGTCTCCGGGTCGACCTCGATCCGGTTGACCAGGTTGCCCTCGGCCAGCGACTCCAGGGCCCACACCAGGTGCGGCAGGTCGATGCGGTTCATCGTCGAGCAGAAGCAGACCGTCTTGTCGAGGAAGACGATCTCCTTGTCCTCGGCCGCGAACCGGTTCGCCAGTCGGCGCACCAGGTTCAGCTCGGTGCCGATCGCCCACTTCGAGCCGGCCGGGGCCGCCTCCAGGGCCTTGATGATGTACTCCGTCGAGCCGACGTGATCGGCCGCGGCCACGACCTCGTGCTTGCACTCCGGGTGCACCAGGACGTTGACGCCCGGTATCCGCTCGCGCACCTCGTTCACGGACTCGACCGAGAAGCGGCCGTGCACCGAGCAGTGCCCGCGCCACAGGATCATCTTCGCGTCACGCAGCTCCTCGGCGGTCAGGCCGCCGTTCGGCTTGTGCGGGTTGTAGACGACGCAGTCCTCCAGCGACATCCCCAGGTCCCGGACCGCGGTGTTCCGGCCGAGGTGCTGGTCGGGCAGGAAGAGGATCTTCTCGCCCTGTTCGAAGGCCCACTCCAGCGCCCGCTTCGCGTTGGACGAGGTGCAGATGGTGCCGCCGTGCCGCCCGGTGAACGCCTTGATGTCGGCGGAGGAGTTCATGTACGAGACGGGCACGACCTGCTCGGCGATCCCGGCCTCGGTCAGCACGTCCCAGCACTCGGCGACCTGCTCGGCGGTGGCCATGTCCGCCATGGAGCAGCCCGCCGCCAGGTCCGGCAGCACGACCTTCTGGTCGTCCGTGGTCAGGATGTCCGCGGACTCGGCCATGAAGTGCACACCGCAGAAGACGATGTACTCGGCCTCCGGCCGCGCCGCCGCGTCCCGGGCGAGCTTGAAGGAGTCGCCGGTGACGTCCGCGAACTGGATGACCTCGTCGCGCTGGTAGTGGTGGCCGAGGACGAACACCTTGTCCCCGAGCTTCTCCTTGGCGGCACGGGCGCGCTCCACCAGGTCCGGGTCGGACGGGGATGGCAGGTCGCCGGGGCACTCGACGCCGCGCTCGCTCCGGGGGTCGGCCTCGCGGCCGAGCAGGAGCAGGGCGAGGGGCGTCGGCTGGGCGTCGAGTTCCTGGGCGGGGTGGGCCGTGGTCACGTCACGCACCCTTTCTTCTCTGCTGAAAGCTTCTGCGAAAGCCTTTTCGTCTAATTGACGCTATCTATCATATCCGGTTCACGTCACTTTGACGATGGCCATAGTGTCGATGTGACGCATCCCCCCACCGGGGCGGTGTGCGAGCATGAATGGAACAGGCAAGCGCTCGGCCCGGAATGAATCCGCGGCTCCGACGGTTGCAACGTCGGCAAGCAGTCTCCGTACAACCCGGGAGAGAAGCAGATGTCCGTATCGGACGAGACCACCACCGTGAGCGACGGCATCCTCCTGTCCGACGCCGCCGCAGCCAAGGTCAAGAGCCTGCTGGAGCAGGAAGGCCGTGACGACCTGGCGCTGCGCGTCGCGGTCCAGCCCGGCGGCTGCTCGGGCCTGCGCTACCAGCTCTTCTTCGACGAGCGTTCGCTCGACGGGGACGTCGTGAAGGACTTCGACGGCGTCAAGGTCGTCACCGACCGGATGAGCGCCCCGTACCTGGGCGGCGCCTCCATCGACTTCGTCGACACCATCGAGAAGCAGGGCTTCACGATCGACAACCCCAACGCCACGGGCTCCTGCGCCTGCGGGGACTCCTTCAACTGATCCCTGCGGGACACGCCCCCGCCGGGGTGCGTGTCCCGGGAACGGCGGAACGACACGGCGGCGGTGGTCCCCGACCGGGGACCACCGCCGCCGTGTCGTGCGTGCGGCTCAGCCGCGGGGCACGGCGCCGCCCGAGGCCGCGTCGACCACCTCCCGGTCACCGAGCGGCGCGTCCAGCGTCACCGTGCGGGTCAGCTCCTTGGCGATCATGATGCAGACCTCCTTCCCGGGCTGCTTCGTCTCCGTCACCGTCACCGTGACCCGGTTCCCGTCCTCGGCAGCGCTCGCGGTGTACGTGCTGCACACACCGCCCCAGAACTTCACCGACAGGGTCCGCCCGTCCGCGCTGTACGACACCAGCCGGCCGGACTCCTCGCCGCCCCCGGGCGGCGGGGTCGGCGTCGGCACGGGCGCGGTCGTCGCCGGTGCGTCCTTCGTCAGGTACGAGGGGTCCACGGCGACCCGCGGCAGCGTGGTGACCGGGCCCCCGGCGGCCTGCCGCACCGAGAAGAGCCAGGACGGCACCAGCGCCCGCTCGCCCGCCACGTACTGCATCGACAGGCCGAAGACCGCCTTCTCGATCGTCACGGTCCTCGTCGGCGGCCGCTCCGCCCCGGGCCGCGTCCCGCAGTCCACCTCCGGTTGCTGCTTCGGGTCGCCCTTCCCGTCCTGCAGTGGTACGGGGGTGGCGCAGCCACCGATGTCCTTCTGCAGGCCCCCGCGCATCGAGCGCCCGTTCAGCTGCTTCAGCGCCTCGCCCGCACTGATCACCGGGTAGCTGTCGCTCTTCTCCGGGGCCTTCAAGTTCCCCGCAGCGCCCACCACTTCGCCGCCGGGGCCCACCTGGATGCCGGTCGACCAGCCGTACGTGGGAAGCCCGCCCATCTTCGGGTCGGCGTTCACCACCCGTACCGAGCCCATGAGCTGGCGGGTGTCGAGCGCCGCGTCGTCCTGCCCCACCGCCTTCAGGATCGGGGTCGCGGCGGCCTTGGCGGCGCTCTCGCCCACCGGGTCGCCGGAACCGCCCGGGGACACCTTCCGGCTCGAACAGACCTCGGTGCCACGGCAGTTGTCCGTGCCGCCGGAACCGTAGCGGCTGAAGGTCCAGGTGCCCGGGGCCTGCTTCTCCACCCGGAGGACCGGGCCCGACCCGTCCCCGGCGGACCCCACCGTCCAGGCCGTGCCCTCCGCCCGCGGCGTCCCCGGCAGACCCAGCGCCTTCGCCAGCCGGGTCACCTCGGCGGCCGAGACGATCCCCGTCGCCCGCCGCACCGCGGCCCTGTCGGGCCCCTGGGGCAGCTCGCCGGACACCCGGTGGACCACCCGGCCGCCGTTCGGGTCGGGCTCGCCCGGCGCGATGCCCCGTACGGGCCCCTCCGGCCTCGCGGGGCCGTCCGATCCGGCGTCCAGGGCCAGCGGGGGAGGGGCGCCGCCGCTGTCGTCCGCACTGCCGGCCGTCGTGTCGCCACCGTCGGCGGCGGTCGCGGCCCAGTAGGCGCCGCCGCCCCCGGCCAGCAGTACGGCTGCCGCCACCGAGGCCACGGCGAGCGGCGAACGCCGCCGGGGGCCGGTCACGTCGTTGTCGGGTCGCTCGGTGCTCACCGGATCGCTCCTTCGCCTGCGTGGCCGTCACGTGTCGTGATCCGGCCCGTCGTCCGTCCCGGGGGTCCGGGGACAACGGTGGGACGGGGCAGGGGCGCGAGCGGTTCCCTCCCGGCGCGGGGCGCGAGCGTTGCCGGTACCGGCAACGTGCCGATACCGGCCGGAATCAGTCGCCGTACTCGGGCATGGCATCGACCAGCCGGGCGGAGGCCGCGGGCACCGTGACCCCGTGAATCCGGGACGGAGCCACCGGAACAGGGGCAGACTTCGGGTGGGACACCCAGTGCGGGGCCATGCGCGCGCAGTCCCCGCGCAGCTCGGCCAGGCTCATCTCGGACTCGCGCGTGGCGTTGTGGTTCGACATAACCGCACCGTAGGCACCACCCGGCTCAGGAAGAAAGCCCTACTATCGGGTAGTTTTCCCCGCTTCGGCCGGGTCCGGGGAACGGGTAGCGTGAACTGTCACGCCGCCCCGGGAACACCGTCACCCGTTCCCCCCGATCCCGCAGGAGCAGTCTCCCCGTGCGCATCGCAGTCACCGGCTCCATCGCCACCGATCACCTCATGACCTTCCCCGGCCGTTTCGCCGACCAGCTGGTCGCGGATCAGCTGCACACGGTCTCGCTCTCCTTCCTGGTCGACAACCTCGATGTGCGCCGGGGCGGTGTCGCCGCCAACATCTGCTTCGGCATGGGCCTGCTCGGCACGAACCCGATCCTGGTCGGCGCCGCGGGCTCCGACTTCGACGAGTACCGCGCCTGGCTCGACCGGCACGGCGTCGACACCGGTTCGGTCCGGATCTCCGAGGTCCTGCACACCGCCCGCTTCGTCTGCACCACGGACGCCGACCACAACCAGATCGGCTCCTTCTACACGGGCGCGATGAGCGAGGCCCGGCTCATCGAGCTGAAGGCCGTCGCCGACCGGGTGGGCGGCCTCGACCTCGTCTCGATCGGCGCCGACGACCCCGAGGGCATGCTCCGCCACACCGAGGAGTGCCGCTCCCGGGGCATCCCGTTCGCCGCCGACTTCTCGCAGCAGATCGCCCGGATGGACGGTGAGGAGATCCGGATTCTCCTCGACGGCGCCACGTACCTCTTCTCCAACGAGTACGAGAAGGGACTCATCGAGTCCAAGACCGGCTGGAGCGACGAGGAGATCCTGGGCAAGGTCGGCCACCGGGTCACCACGCTCGGCGCCCGCGGCGTCCGGATCGAGCGCGCGGGCGAGGACCCGATCGAGGTCGGCTGCCCCGAGGAGGAGAGCAAGGTCGACCCGACCGGCGTCGGCGACGCCTTCCGCGCCGGATTCCTCTCCGGCCTCGCCTGGGGCGTCGGCCTGGAGCGCGCCGCCCAGGTCGGCTGCATGCTGGCCACCCTGGTCATCGAGACGGTCGGCACCCAGGAGTACACCCTGCGCCGCGCCCACTTCATGGACCGCTTCACCAAGGCGTACGGCCACGACGCCGCCGCCGAGGTCCGCGTCCACCTGAGCTGACCCGACGGGTGCCGGGTGACCTCCGGCCGGGCGCGGACCCGGCCGGAGGCCACCCGGCGGACTCTCAGACGAGCCGGCGCACCACATGGGCCGAGCCGCGGACCGCCGGCTCCTCGCCCACGTACTCCTGCTCGCGCATCGCGCACCAGGCGGGGATGTCCAGACGCGCCGCCTCGTCGTCGGAGAGCACCGTCACCGTCCCGCCCACCGGTACCTCCCCGATCACCTTTGCGAGCTCGATCACCGGGATCGGGCAGCGCTTCCCGAGCGCGTCGACCACCAGGGACGCGGCCGGGGCGGGGGAGGGGGCCGCCGACGCGGGCGCGCCGAGCCTCGCCCGTACCTCCGCCACCGCCCGGGGCAGCGCCTCCAGGAAGTCGTCGACCTCCTCGTCGCGGGTGCCGTCCGGCAGCGAGACCCGTACGTTCCCCTCCGACAGCACCCCCATCGCCCTGAGCACATGGCTCGGCGTCAGCGTGCTGCTGGTGCAGGACGAGCCGGACGACACGGAGAAACCCGCCCGGTCCAGCTCGTGCAGCAGGGCCTCCCCGTCGACGTAGAGACAGGAGAAGGTCACCAGGTGCGGCAGCCGCCGCACCGGATCGCCGACCACCTCCACATCGGGCACCAGCTCCGGCACCCGGCTCCTGATCCGGTCCACCAGGATCCGCAACCGCGCGGACTCGGCCTCCGCCTCGGCCCGCACCGCCCGCAACGAGGCCGCCGCGGCGACGATCGCCGGAATGTTCTCGAACCCCGCCGACCGCCCGGACTCCCGCTCGTCGGCCGGCCCCCGCACCGCGAATCGCACCCCCTTGCGCACCACCAGCAGCCCCACCCCCGGGGGCCCGCCCCACTTGTGGGCGCTGCCCACCAGCAGCGACCAGCCGCCCGGCACCGGCGCCCGGCCCAGCGACTGCGCCGCGTCCACCAGCAGCGGCACCCCCGCCTCCCGGCAGACCTCCGCGACCTCCGCCACCGGCTGCTCGGTGCCGACCTCGTGGTTGGCGGACTGCAGACAGGCCAGCGCCGTGTCCGCCCGCAGCGCCTCCGCCCAGTCCGCCGCGCTCACCGCCCCCGAGCGGTCCACCGCCACCTCGGAGACCGAGCCGCCCTCGGCCTCATGGGCGGCGGCCGAATGGAGGACCGAGGAGTGTTCGACCGAGGAGACGACCAGATGGCGGCCGACACGCCGACGGCCCGCGAGCGCCCCGGACATTCCGGTGTGCACCGCCCGGGTCCCCGAAGGAGTGAACGTGAGCTCGTCCGGCCGGCACCCGACGGCCTCGGCGGCGGCCTCCCGGGCGGCGTCCAGCAGCAGCCCGGCCCGCCGCCCCTCGCGGTGGAGCCTGGCCGGATCGGCCCAGCCCTCGTCCAGCGCGGCAAGCAGTGCCTGGCGGGCGACGGGGTGCAGGGGAGCGGAGGATGCGGTGTCGAAGTAGGGCACCCCACCACGCTAGCCCGCGCCGGGCCGAGGGCGGGGACGGACCTTCCGCGCCGCCGGGAGAAGGGGCGTCAGATGGTGGCCGGAGGCGCGCATTCCACCCCTTCGGGGAGTCGGACGGCGCGTTGGGCACCCTCCCCGCGCGACCCCAAATAGCGTCCAGTAGGGTTTGGTCCGCATAAACATCCAAACCCCTGCCCGCGTCAGGGCGGCGACCGACCAGAAAGACGGCCGCGCCGACCGCGCGGGCGAGACTCTCGGGAAGGCGCTACGTGAGTCCCAACGGCTCCGACCGCTCGTCGCGGCGCCCGATGCGGCGGAAGCTGCCGCAGGTGCTGACTGCGGGCCTGATCCTGGCGACCGCAACCGGTTGCACATACAAGGACTTCCCCCGCCTCGGTATGCCCACGCCGGTAACGGAAGAGGCACCACGGATCCTTTCCCTCTGGCAGGGCTCGTGGGCGGCAGCGCTCGCCACGGGCGTGCTGGTCTGGGGCCTGATCCTGTGGAGCGTCATCTTCCACCGGCGCAGCCGCACCAAGGTCGAGGTTCCTACGCAGACCAGGTACAACATGCCCATCGAGGCGTTGTACACCGTGGTACCCCTGATCATCGTCTCGGTGCTGTTCTACTTCACCGCACGCGATGAATCGAAGCTCCTCTCGCTCTCCGAGAAGCCCGCCCACACCATCAACGTGGTCGGCTACCAGTGGAGCTGGGGATTCAACTACATCGAGGACGTGGACGGCTCGTCCGCCACGGGCAGCGAGATCCCCAAGGAGCTCGACGCCATCCCCGACCGGTACCAGAAGGACTTCCCGAAGAACGCCGAGGGCGTCTACGACTTCGGCATCCCGGGAACCCGGAACCCGCAGAACGGCAACCCGGGTCCGACCCTGTGGCTGCCGAAGGGCGAGAAGGTCCGCTTCGTCCTGACTTCGCGTGACGTCATCCACTCCTTCTGGGTGGTGCCGTTCCTCATGAAGCAGGACGTCATTCCGGGCCACACCAACGCCTTCGAGGTGACTCCCAACCAGGAGGGCACCTTCATGGGCAAGTGCGCCGAGCTCTGCGGCGTCGACCACTCCCGCATGCTCTTCAACGTCAAGGTCGTCTCCCCGGAGCGCTACCAGGCGCACCTGAAGGAGCTGGCGAAGAAGGGTCAGACGGGCTACGTGCCGGCCGGCATCGAGCAGACTGACCCGGCCAGGAATGCGGAGACGAACAAACTGTGAGCATCCTCAACGAACCTCAGGGTGCCGCGGCAGCAGACGACTCGTACGAGGACGAGCTGCCGGTCCGGCGCAAGCAGCCGGGAAACGTCGTCGTCAAGTGGCTGACCACCACTGACCACAAGACGATCGGCACGATGTACCTGGTCACATCGTTCGCATTCTTCTGCATCGGCGGTCTGATGGCGCTCTTCATGCGCGCCGAGCTGGCCCGTCCCGGCACGCAGATCATGTCGAACGAGCAGTTCAACCAGGCGTTCACGATGCACGGCACGATCATGCTGCTGATGTTCGCGACGCCGCTGTTCGCCGGATTCGCGAACTGGATCATGCCGCTGCAGATCGGCGCGCCCGACGTGGCGTTCCCGCGGCTGAACATGTTCGCCTACTGGCTGTACCTCTTCGGTTCGGTCATCGCGGTGGCCGGCTTCCTCACCCCGCAGGGTGCGGCGGACTTCGGCTGGTTCGCCTACTCCCCGCTCTCGGACGCGGTCCGTTCGCCGGGTGTCGGTGCCGACATGTGGATCATGGGTCTGGCCTTCTCCGGCTTCGGCACGATCCTCGGTTCGGTCAACTTCATCACCACGATCATCTGCATGCGCGCCCCCGGCATGACGATGTTCCGCATGCCGATCTTCACCTGGAACGTCCTGCTGACCGGTGTGCTGGTCCTGCTGGCCTTCCCGGTCCTCGCCGCCGCGCTCTTCGCACTGGAGGCGGACCGTAAATTCGGCGCACATATCTTCGACGCGGCCAACGGCGGCGCATTGCTCTGGCAACACCTCTTCTGGTTCTTCGGCCACCCAGAGGTGTACATCATCGCCCTGCCATTCTTCGGAATCATTTCCGAGGTAATTCCGGTCTTCAGCCGGAAGCCGATGTTCGGTTACATCGGTCTGATCAGCGCGACGATCGCCATCGCCGGTCTTTCCGTGACCGTGTGGGCGCACCACATGTACGTCACGGGCGGTGTGCTGTTGCCGTTCTTCTCGTTCATGACATTCCTCATCGCGGTACCGACCGGTGTGAAGTTCTTCAACTGGATCGGCACGATGTGGAAGGGCTCGTTGTCCTTCGAGACCCCGATGCTCTGGGCCGTCGGCTTCCTGATCACCTTCACCTTCGGTGGTCTGACCGGCGTGATCCTGGCGTCGCCGCCGATGGACTTCCACGTCTCGGACTCGTACTTCGTCGTCGCGCACTTCCACTACGTCATCTTCGGCACCGTGGTCTTCGCGATGTTCTCCGGATTCCACTTCTGGTGGCCGAAGTTCACCGGCAAGATGCTGGACGAGCGGCTCGGCAAGATCACGTTCTGGACGCTGTTCGTGGGCTTCCACGGCACGTTCCTGGTGCAGCACTGGCTCGGTGCCGAGGGCATGCCGCGTCGTTACGCGGACTACCTCGCGGCCGACGGCTTCACCGCCCTGAACACGATCTCGACGATCGCCTCGTTCCTGCTCGGCCTGGCGATGCTGCCGTTCTTCTACAACGTGTGGAAGACCGCCAAGTACGGCAAGAAGATCGAGGTCGACGACCCCTGGGGCTACGGCCGTTCGCTGGAGTGGGCGACCTCCTGCCCGCCGCCGCGGCACAACTTCCTCACCCTGCCCCGGATCCGTTCCGAATCCCCGGCCTTCGACCTGCACCACCCGGAGATCGCGGCGCTGGAACAGCTGGGGCACCCCTCCGAGGCTGACAAGGCCCTCGCTGGTGGCAAGGAGGCCGGCAAGTGAAGATCCAGGGCAAGATGTTCCTCTGGCTGAGCATCTTCATGCTCGCCATGGCCATCACCTACGGCGTGTGGGCGAAGGAGCCCGTCGGCACCACCGCGCTGTTCCTGTCCTTCGGTCTGAGCGTGATGATCGGCTTCTACCTGGCCTTCACGGCCCGGCGGGTCGACGCCATGGCGCAGGACAACAAGGAGGCCGACGTCGCGGACGAGGCCGGCGAGGTGGGGTTCTTCTCCCCGCACAGCTGGCAGCCGCTCTCCCTGGCGGTCGGTGGTGCGCTCGCCTTCATGGGCGTCATCTTCGGCTGGTGGCTGCTCTACTTCTCGGCCCCGATGATCCTGATCGGCCTGTTCGGCTGGGTCTTCGAGTACTACCACGGTGAGAACCGCACCCAGTGACACCGCTCCACCGCTCCACCTGACGGGGGGCCCGTACTTCTCCACCAAGAGGAGTGCGGGTCCCCCGTTTGCAGTCAC
The DNA here is from genome assembly GCF_030116705.1 of Streptomyces sp. ML-6. Taxonomy (NCBI): domain Bacteria; kingdom Bacillati; phylum Actinomycetota; class Actinomycetes; order Kitasatosporales; family Streptomycetaceae; genus Streptomyces; species Streptomyces sp. ML-6. Next base: position 1,839,186 of record NZ_JAOTIK010000001.1, on the reverse strand, counting down.
CCCGCGCGCTGACCCGGACGTGCCTCCATAACGTGGATCCATGAACCGCACGCCACGCATCCGGCCCGTAGTGAGCTGCACCCTGCTGGCCGTGACCCTGGCCGCAGGCACGACCGCCTGCGGCGGATCCGGCCACCCGCTGGCGGAGAAGCCGTACGACGCCGCGGACGAGATCTCCTCCAACGTCTCCGAGGGCGACCAGAAGGTCGACCCCGACAAGCCGCTGGAAGTCACCGTCGACGACGACGAGGGCCGGATCACGGACGTGACGGCGGTGGACACCGCCGGACGCCACCTGGCGGGCGAACTCGACGCGGACGGGAAGCGCTGGCACTCCACGGCCCCGCTGGCCGCCGGCACCCGCTACACGGTCCGGGTCGGCGTGGAGGACGGCGACGGCGCCCCGGGCAGCCGCACGCTCTCCTTCGGGACGACCGCCGCCAAGAAGTTCCTGAAGGTCGTCTTCGGCCCTCGGGCGGGCACCTACGGCGTCGGACAGCCCATCACCGCGGAACTCAGCGCTCCGGTCCGGGACCGGGCCTCCAGGGCCACCGTGGAGCGTGCCCTGCGGGTCCGCTCGACGCCCGCGGTGACCGGCTCCTGGTACTGGGTCGACGACAAGACCCTGCACTACCGCCCCAAGGAGTACTGGCCCGCCAGGGCCACCATCGAGGTCACCAGCGGCCTGGACGGCATCAGGGTCACCGACACCCTCCACGGGGCCCCCGCCAAGGCCCTGAAGCTCACCACGGGCGACCGTATCGAGGCCATCACCGACGCCGCCGCGCACTCGATGACGGTCAAGCGCAACGGGAAAGTGATCAAGACCATTCCGGTGACCACCGGGAAGCCCGGCTTCGCCACCCGAAACGGCGTCAAGGTCGTGCTGGGCAAGGAATACCGCGTACGTATGCGCGGGGAGACGATCGGCATCGCGGCGGGCTCGTCCGACTCGTACGACCTGCAGGTCTACTACGCGACCCGGGTCACCTGGAGCGGCGAGTACGTGCACGCGGCCCCCTGGTCCACCGGCTCGCAGGGGTACGCGAACGTCAGCCACGGCTGCACGGGCATGAGCACCGGCCAGGCCGAGTGGTTCTTCAACACCGTGCGGGAGGGCGACATCGTCGAGGTCGTCGGCAGCCAGGGCGAGACGATGGCGCCGTTCGGCAACGGCTACGGCGACTGGAACCTCTCCTGGGCCACATGGCTGAAGGGCAGCGCCCTGCAGAAGAACCCCGCCCCGGACCGTTCGGACACGATCCAGGCGGCGCGACTGCGCCCCGAGGTCTGATGGACCCGGGGAGTGCGCTGCCCCTCGGCAGAACCGCGAAGGAGCCCGCGAGGGGGCTCGTGGCGGGGCCCGCGGCGGGGCTCAGGCCCCCACGGAGAGCCTGCTGCGCAGCAGGGCGGCCAGGGCGTCCGCGAACTCGACCGGTTCGACCGGCAGGGTCACCGCGGCGTCCGCGCGGCTCCAGGTGGCCAGCCAGGCGTCCTGCGGGCGCCCCATCAGCAGCAGCACCGGCGGGCAGCGGAAGACCTCGTCCTTGATCTGCCGGCAGACGCCCATGCCGCCCGCGGGCGCCGTCTCGCCGTCCAGCACGCAGACGTCCACGCCACCGTGCTCCAGCGCCTCCAGGACGGCGGGCAGCGTCGCGCACTCCAGGAACTCCACCGGTGGCACGTCGGCCGCGGGCCTGCGCCCGGCTGCCAGCCTCACCTGCTCACGGGTGTTGGCGTCGTCGCTGTAGACCAGGACCGTGGCGGTCGGCTGCATAGTTCCTCCGTGACATCCGTGTCTTCGGGGCTTTACGGGCATGAACCGATGCGCGGATCGTACTCCGCCCGACGGCCTGTCAGTACCGGTCAGGACAGCTGTTCCCTGGGCTGTTCGGGGAGGGCACACCCCGCTGACACACCGAACGGCACCCCCCGGGGTGAGGGCGGGATAAGCGACCGACATAATGTCGGTCGTGGCGACAGCAACGACAGTAGAAACCGGGCACGCGCACCCGTCGGTCAATCGACCGAACCTCACCAGCGTCGGAACCATCATTTGGCTGAGTTCCGAGCTGATGTTCTTCGCGGCCCTCTTCGCGATGTACTTCACCCTGCGATCGGTGATGGGACCGGATCACTGGAAGGAGATGGCCGAGCACCTGAACTTCCCGTTCTCGGCGACAAACACCACGATCCTGGTGCTCTCCTCACTCACCTGCCAGCTCGGCGTCTTCGCCGCGGAGCGGGGCGATGTGAAGAAACTCCGCACCTGGTTCATCATCACCTTCGTGATGGGTGCGATCTTCATCGGAGGCCAGGTCCTCGAGTACACCGAGCTGGTCAAGGAGGCGGGTCTCTCCCTCTCCTCCGACCCGTACGGTTCGGTGTTCTACCTGACCACCGGCTTCCACGGGCTGCACGTGACAGGCGGGCTCATCGCCTTCCTGCTCGTCCTGGGCCGGACGTACGCGGCCAAGAGGTTCACCCACGAACAGGCCACCTCGGCCATCGTCGTGTCCTACTACTGGCACTTCGTCGACGTCGTGTGGATCGGCCTCTTCGCCACGATCTACATGATCAAGTAATCGGGCCCGGCCCGCACCGCATGATCAAGTAATCGGGCTCGCACCCGAACCACATCCAGCATCGACGCAGAAGATCCTGACACCGGGGTAATCCGTGAAAAAGCTCTCCGCACGACGACGCCATCCGTTGGCGGCGGTCGTCGTACTACTCCTCGCGCTGGCGGCCACTGGGGGGCTGTATGCCGCGTTTGCGCCCGCGAGCAAGGCGCAGGCCGACGAAACCGCCCAGTCCCTCGCCATCGAAGAGGGCAAGAAGCTGTACTCCGTCGGTTGCGCCAGCTGCCACGGAACCGGCGGTCAGGGCACCACCGACGGGCCGAGCCTGGTCGGCGTGGGCTCCGCCGCCGTGGACTTCCAGGTCGGTACGGGCCGCATGCCGGCGCAGCAGCCCGGCGCCCAGGTACCGAAGAAGAAGGTCATCTACACCCAGGCGCAGATCGACCAGCTCGCGGCCTACGTCGCGTCGCTCGGCGCCGGTCCGATCACTCCGACCAAGAAGCAGGTCAACCCTGCGGGCGCGGACATCGCCAAGGGTGGCGAGCTGTTCCGTACCAACTGCGCGCAGTGCCACAACCTCACCGGTGAGGGCGGCGCGCTGACGGAGGGCAAGTACGCGCCCAGCCTGGAGGGCGTGGACCCGAAGCACCTCTACGAGGCCATGCAGACGGGCCCGCAGAACATGCCGTCCTTCCCGGACACCACGATGCCCGAGCAGCAGAAGCGGGACATCATCGCGTACGTCCAGACCGTGAACAGTGACCAGTCGGAGAACCCGGGCGGCCTCACGCTGGGCGGCCTGGGGCCGGTCAGCGAAGGCCTGTTCGCCTGGATCTTCGGGCTCGGCGCACTGATCGCACTTGCCGTTTGGGTCGCGGCCCACACCGCTAAGGCCAAGAAGTCATGAGTAGCCAAGAGATTCCAGACGAGAACCTGCCCGCTGAGCAGGACCCCGCGCACGGCGCGGTGAAGGTCGCGGACGACCCGTTCGCCGACCCGGGGCTGCCGGCCCACAAGCCGCGCATCCAGGACATCGACGAACGGGCCGCGAAGCGCTCCGAGCGCACCGTCGCGCTGCTGTTCACGCTGTCCATGCTGGCGACGGTCGGCTTCATCGCCTCGTACGTCATCTTCCCGGTCGACAAGATCGTGTACATCTGGCCCTTCGGCCATGTGAGCGCGCTCAACTTCTCCCTGGGTCTGACCCTGGGCGTGGCCCTCTTCGCGATCGGCGCCGGTGCCGTCCACTGGGCGCGCACGCTGATGTCCGACGTGGAGGTCGCCGACGACCGGCACCCCATCGAGGCCGCGCCCGAGGTCAAGGCGAAGGTCCTCGCCGACTTCGCGGACGGTGCCCGGGAGTCCGCGATCGGCCGTCGCAAGCTGATCCGCAACACCATGTTCGGCGCGCTGGCCCTGGTGCCGCTCTCCGGTGTGGTGCTGCTGCGCGACCTCGGCCCGCTGCCCGAGAAGAAGCTCCGCGAGACCATGTGGAGCAAGGGCAAGCAGCTCATCAACATGAACACGATGGAGCCGCTGCGTCCCGAGGACGTGATCGTCGGTTCGCTGACCTTCGCCATGCCCGAGGGCCTGGAGGAGGACGCGGAGGACTTCAACAACCAGATCGCCAAGGCCGCGCTGATGATCGTCCGCATCCAGCCGGAGGACATCAAGGACAAGCGCGAGCTGGAGTGGTCCCACGAGGGAATCGTGGCCTTCTCCAAGATCTGCACCCACGTCGGCTGCCCGATCAGCCTGTACGAGCAGCAGACCCACCACGTGCTCTGCCCGTGCCACCAGTCCACCTTCGACCTCTCCGACGGCGCCCGCGTCATTTTCGGTCCGGCCGGCCACGCCCTCCCGCAGCTGCGGATCGGTGTGAACAGCGAGGGCAACCTCGAAGCGCTCGGTGACTTCGCAGAGCCCGTCGGTCCTTCCTTCTGGGAGCGCGGATGAGTACTGCGACCGACACCAAGCGCAAGGCGCCCGCCGGCGAGCGGGTGGCCGACTGGGCGGACGGCCGGCTCGGGATCTACTCCCTGGCCAAGGCCAACATGCGCAAGATCTTCCCGGACCACTGGTCCTTCATGCTCGGTGAGATCGCCCTCTACAGCTTCATCATCATCATCCTCACGGGTGTGTACCTGACGCTGTTCTTCCAGCCGAGCATGAACGAGATCGTGTACCACGGCTCGTACGAGCCGATGCAGGGCATCCGGATGTCCCAGGCATACGCCTCGACGCTGGACATCAGCTTCGACGTCCGCGGTGGTCTGCTGGTCCGCCAGATCCACCACTGGGCCGCGCTGATCTTCCTGGCCGGCATGTTCGTGCACATGATGCGCGTCTTCTTCACGGGTGCGTTCCGCAAGCCGCGCGAGATCAACTGGCTGTTCGGCTTCCTGCTGTTCGTGCTGGGCATGTTCACCGGCTTCACCGGCTACTCGCTCCCGGACGACCTGCTGTCCGGTACGGGTATCCGCTTCACCCAGGGCGCGATCCTGTCGATGCCGATCGTCGGCACGTACATCTCGATGTTCCTGTTCGGCGGGGAGTTCCCCGGCCACGACATGGTCGCCAGGTTCTACTCGATCCACATCCTGCTGCTGCCGGGCATCATGCTCGGTCTGCTGGTGGCGCACCTGATCCTGGTCGTCTACCACAAGCACACGCAGTTCGCGGGTCCCGGCCGCACCAACAAGAACGTCGTCGGCATGCCGCTGATGCCGGTGTACATGGCGAAGGCCGGCGGCTTCTTCTTCCTGGTCTTCGGCATCATCGCCGTCATCGCGGCGATCGCCACGATCAACCCGGTCTGGAACATCGGTCCGTACCGTCCGGACCAGGTGTCCACCGGCGCCCAGCCCGACTGGTACATGGGCTTCGCCGAGGGTCTGATCCGAGTGATGCCGGGCTGGGAGATCAACCTCTGGGGTCACACGCTCGCCCTGGGTGTGTTCATCCCGCTGATGGCCTTCGGACTGGTGCTCGCGGTTCTCGCGGTCTACCCGTTCGTCGAGTCCTGGATCACCGGGGACAAGCGCGAGCACCACATCCTGGACCGCCCGCGCAACGCCCCGACCCGGACGGCCTTCGGTGTCGCCTGGATCACCGTCTACGTCATCGTCTTCATCGGCGGTGGCAACGACCTGTGGGCCACGCACTTCCACCTGTCGATCAACGCCATCACCTGGTTCATCCGGATCTTCATCTTCGCGGGCCCGGTCATCGCGTTCATCGTCACCCGGCGGATCTGCCTCGGCCTCCAGCGCCGCGACAAGGAGAAGGTGCTGCACGGACGCGAGTCCGGCATCATCAAGCGCCTGCCGCACGGTGAGTTCGTCGAGATCCACGAGCCGCTCGGCCCCGAGCAGCTGCACACGCTCACCGCGCACGAGCAGTACAAGCCGGTCGAGATCGGCCCGACGGTCGACGAGAACGGTGTCGAGCGCAAGGTGTCGCCGCTGGAGAAGCTGCGCGCCCGACTCAGCAAGGGCTACTACGGCGAGAACAACCAGATCGCCAAGCCCACCGTCGAGGAGTACAAGGAGATCACCAGCGGCCACGGTCACCACTGATCGCCTGAACTGATCGCCACGGCAGGAGCCCCGTCCACGCGTTGGACGGGGCTCTTCGCCGTCCTCTTCCGGTGGATAGGGTGGAGACGATCCTTTTACCGACTGTGGACCCCGGGAGCGGACCATGAACGTTGTGACCCCGATCGGCGGCGACAGCGTGGCGGACCGTTCCTGGCCCGGCGTGCTGAACCCCCTGCTGCGCGGCGAGAACCTCACCGCGGACGACACCGCCTGGGCGATGGACCGCATCATGAGCGGCGAGGCGACCGATGTGCAGACCGCCGGGTTCGCGGTGGCGCTGCGGGCCAAGGGCGAGACCATCGACGAGGTGACCGGCCTGGTGCGGGCGATGTACGAGCACGCCCACACCATCGAGGTGCCCGGCCGCACGGTCGACATCGTCGGCACCGGCGGCGACCTCGCCAAGACGGTCAACATCTCCACCATGTCGGCCGTCGTCATCGCCGGCACCGGGGCCAAGGTCGTCAAGCACGGCAACCGCGCCTCGTCCTCGGCGAGCGGCGCCTCCGACGTGCTGGAGAAGCTCGGCGTCAACCTGGACCTCTCCGCGCAGCGGGTCGTCGAGGTCGCCGAGGAGGCGGGCATCACCTTCTGCTTCGCGGTGCGCTTCCACCCCGCCCTGCGGTACGCGGCCAGGGCCCGCAAGGAGCTCGGCGCGCCGACCACGTTCAACATCCTCGGTCCGCTCACCAACCCGGCCCGGGTGCGCTCCCAGGCCGTCGGCGTGGCCGACCCGAAGATGGCGCCCATCGTCGCCGGGGTGCTCGCCGAACGCGGCAACTCCGCGCTGGTCTTCCGCGGCGACGACGGCCTGGACGAGCTGACGACGACCGCGACCTCGCGGGTCTGGGTGGTACGGGACGGAGCCGTCCGCGAGGAGGCGTTCGACCCGCGCGACGTCGGTCTGGAGCTGGTGCCCGTGGAGGCGCTGCGCGGTGCGGACGCCTCGTACAACGCCGATGTGGCCCGTCGGCTGCTGGCGGGCGAGCGGGGGCCGGTGCGCGATGCCGTGCTGCTCAACTCGGCGGCGGCCCTGACGGCGCTGGACCCGACGGACGGCACGCTGAACGAGCAGCTCGCCGCCGGGATGGCGAAGGCGGCCGAGTCCATCGACTCGGGCGCGGCGGCGCGGACGCTGGAGCGCTGGGTGGCGGCCAGCAACGCCTGAGAGCCCGCCGGGCGGTCACATGGTGGCCGCCCGGACGGGTCCGGGCAGACCCGGCAGGTCCCGGCAGGCCCTGACAGGCTCCTGAACGGGCGGAAATGTGACGCAGGGCGCAGTCCGGATCCCGGACCGCGCCTTGCGCGCGTCCGCGCGTATGGCAAGATGCTGGACAGGTCATGAGTGACAGCGACTACGGCCCCGGCCCGCTGTCCGGCAACCCTCCGTCCGTGGCGGGGTGCCCCGGGTGAAGACCAGGCCGTGGGCAGCGAGGTCCGCGGCAAGCGCGGGCCCCTCGGCATCTGTGAATGCCAACCCCCGGGGTCCTGGTCCCTAGGGAGTCTCTTGTGAGCACGCGAATGCGATAGGGCCGGTCGGCCCTCTTCCGCACACCCTTTTTCTCTTTCCGCCGCACTGCCGCATGCCTGCCGGTGCGCGCTCTTCGCCTGCCTCTTACGGGAGTTCGCCATGTCTGTCCCCACCGATGCCATCGACGAGTCGGTTTGTGCCCTGCTGCCCGTTCTGGGCGAGGATGTGACGGTTCCGCTGGTCACCGGGGGTGAAGTCGCGTACGCCGCCCTCGACTACGCCGCCAGCGCGCCCGCCCTGCGGCGGGTCTGGGACGACGTCGCCGCGTACGCTCCGTACTACGGCAGCGTCCACCGCGGCGCCGGCTACCTCTCCCAGCTCTCCACGGACCTCTTCGAGAACAGCCGCGCCACCGTCGCGGAGTTCCTCGGCTGCCGTGCGGACGACCAGGTGGTCTTCACCCGCTCGACCACCGACTCGCTGAACCTGCTGGCCGCGGCGCTCCCCGCCGACTGCCAGGTCTTCGTCTTCGAGACCGAGCACCACGCCTCGCTGCTGCCGTGGCGCGACGCGCGGGTGACCTACCTGAACGCCCCGCGCACCCCGGCCCAGGCCGTCGAGACGCTGGAGCGGGCCCTGGCCGCGCGCGACCCCTACGGCCCCGCGCTGGTCTGCGTCACCGGCGCCTCCAACGTCACCGGCGAGCTGTGGCCGGTCGGGGAACTGGCGGCCGCCGCGCACGCGCACGGCGCCCGGATCGTGCTGGACGCCGCGCAGCTCGCCCCGCACCACCCGGTCGACATCACCGAGCTGGACGTCGACTGGGTCGCCTTCTCCGGGCACAAGCTGTACGCGCCCTTCGGCTCCGGCGTGCTCGCCGGCCGGGCCGACTGGCTGCGGGAGGCCGAGCCCTACCTGGCCGGCGGCGGCGCCTCGCGCAAGGTCGCCCGCCGCACCGACGGCGGGGTGGAGGTCGAATGGCACACCACGGCCGCCCGGCACGAGGCCGGTTCCCCCAACGTCATCGGCGCGTACTCCATCGCCTCCGCCTGCAAGGCGCTGAAGGAGGCGGGTTTCGACGCGCTGGTCGCCCGCGAGCAGCGCCTCGTCGCCGGTGTCCGGGCCGGTCTCGCCGGGATTCCCCAGGTCAAGGTGCTCTCGCTGTTCGGCGACGACGCCCCGCGGGTCGGCGTCATCTCCTTCGTGGTGGAGGGCTGGAACAGCTCGCACTTCGCCGCCGCGCTCTCCGCCGAGTACGGCATCGGGGTCCGCGACGGACTGTTCTGCGCCCACCCCCTGGTCCGCACCCTGCTCGGCAGCGACCCGCAGGAGGTCGGCGAGTGCGGCGCGCCCGAGGCCGAGCCGGGGGAGCGGTCCCTCAACGCGATCCGGGTGAGCTTCGGCGCCGGTACGCCGGACGAGCACATCGAGCGTTTCGTCCGCGCGGTCAAGGAACTGGTGAACGAGGGCGCCCAGTGGAAGTACCGCACCGAGGACGGCCGTTGCGTCCCGGACCGGGGCGCCGCGCAGCACTGACCGGCACACAGCACTTCGGCGGGGTACGGGCGGCTTCCCCCGTACCCCGCCGAAGTGTCACGTGGCGGTGATCCCCGCCTACGCGTCGAGCCCGATGGCGAAGGCCGCCTCCAGGTCGTGCTGCGAGTAGGTGCGGAACGCCACGTGGGTGTCGGTGGCCTCGACGCCGGGGATCTTGCTGATCCGGCCCGGGATGATGTCCGCCAGATCGTCGTGCTTGGCCACCCGGACCATGGCGATCAGGTCGTACGTACCGGTGACCGAGAAGACCTCGCTGACACTGTCCAGCGCGGCGATGGACTCGGCGATCTCGGGAATCCGGTCCACGCTGGTTTTGATGAGCACGATCGCGGTGATCACGGCTGGCTTTCTCCCTCGGTGGCCGCGGCTGGTGCCTTCACTCTATCCGTACGCCGGTAACGCCCCCAGGCGTAGAGGAAGCCGAGGGCGAAGCCCACCACATGGGCCAGATAGGCGACCCCCGGCCCCCCGCTGCCCGCGCCCTGCACCGCGAGCCACTGCAGGACGAACCAGAACACCAGCACGATCCAGGCGGGGAAGCGCAGCGGCAGGAAGAAGAGGAACGGGAACAGGCTGGTCACCCGGGCCCGGGGGAACAGGTACAGGAACGCCCCGAGCACCGCCGAGATCGCCCCCGACGCGCCCACGAGCGTCTGGCCGGACGTGGCGTGCGCGGCCGCGTAGGCGACCAGGGCGAGGTAGCCGCAGATGACGTAGAAGGTGGTGAACCCGATACGGCCCATGCGTTCCTCGGTCATCGCCCCGAACACGTACAGGAAGAGCAGGTTGCCGAGCAGGTGCACCCAGCTGCCGTGCACGAAGAGGGCGGTGAGCGGGGTGAGCAGGACCCGTGCCGGGCCGTCCCACAGCTCGTTCGGGATCACGCCCCAGCGCTCGAAGTAGCCGGCCTGGGCGGCCGGCCGGGCCTCGGCGCCGCCGGGGACCGGGTTGAGGCCGGAGAGCGGGCTGATCACGAAGACCAGGGCGCACGCCGTGATCAGGGCGTGGGTCATCGGCGATCCGCCCCGGGCGACCGTCCGCAGGAATCCGCCGGCCGGCCCGCCGGTCACAGTGCGCCGATCGATCATGAACAGAGCATGACGCAAGCGGAGGGAACGGGACGGACCGCCTCGCCGTGTCGGGCGGACGCGGCGAGGCCGTAGGGTTGCGGCAGGACATCCGCAGTTCGACGGCGCACCGCGAGATCCTTGAAGCAGCAGCACGAGGCTCGACGAAAGAGGACGCAACGATGACGACGGTTCCCCAGCCGACCGACGGGACCCGCTGGCGCTGCACGCTCTGCGGAAATCTCACCCGCTTCGACGTGACGCGCTCCTCGAAGGTCGTCGAATACGTCCATCTCGACCTGGCCGGTGAGGCCAGCGTCGAGGAACGGGAGGTGGTCAGTGAGACCATCGAGTCGGTCCGCTGTCGTTGGTGCAACGCGGTGGACCAGATCGAACTGGTGGACAGGCCGGGTGCCGACTCCTGACGGAGCCGCGCCCACAGACAATTTGGGGTGACGGATCGTGGAGCAGCCCGCTGATGGCGCCGAGGCGGCCCAGGCGGCCGACGACGCCGTCGAGGCGCTCGACCGCCCGCTGCCCGAAGGCGTACGGCGGCGGGTCGTGGCGCTGGTCGCGGACGCCTTCGGCGGGCTGACGGTCGGCGAGCTGCCGGCCCAGCTGAGGCAGTACGCCCGCTTCACCCCGACCCGGCGCGCCAAGTTCGCCGGGAACGCGATGGCCGCCGCCCTGGAGAGCGACGCGCTGTTCCGGCAGCGCATCGGCGAACGGCTCAAGGAGGGGCAGCCCGAGCTGGCCGCCGCCCTGGAGTCCGGTGCGCCGCCGGCCGCCGCCGACCCGGTCGACGTGGCCGCCGCGGCCTACGTGCTGCGCCCGGCGGGCTGGGTGAAGCTGGTCGCCGCCGCCGGTGAGGAGGCCCAGCGCGCGAACGCCGAGCGGGTCGACGAGGAGACCCGCCGGGAGCTGGAGCGGCTGCGCGAGGAGCTCTCCCGGGCCCGTGCCCAGACCAGGAGCGAGACGGAGCGGCTGCGCGGCGAGCTGGACGCGGCCCGCAAGGAGGCCGAGTCCCTCCAGCGCAAGCTGCGCAGCGTCGTCAACGAGGTCAGGCGGGGCGAGGCCGCGCTGCGCCGCAGCCGGGCCGAGACCGAGGCCGTGCGGTCCGAGGCGGCGGCCCAGGTCTCCGCGGCCGAGAGCGAGAGCCGTCGGCTCAAGGCCCGGCTCGGGGAGGCCGAGGCGGCCGTCGAGGCGGGCCGCCGGGCCGCCAGGGAGGGCCGCTCGGTCGAGGACATGCGGCTGCGGCTGCTGCTGGACACGGTGCTCGACGCGGCGAGCGGACTCCGCCGCGAACTGGCGCTGCCACCCTCCTCGATCCGTCCCGCGGACGGTGTCGACGCGGTCGAGCCGGGCCGGATGTCGCCCAAGGACATCGCGGCCAGGGCCCTTTCGGAGACCGACCCGGCCCTGCTGGACCAGTTGCTCGCGCTGCCGCAGGCGCATCTGATCATCGACGGCTACAACGTCACCAAGACCGGCTATCCCCAGCTGCCGCTGGAGAAGCAGCGGTTGCGGCTGCTGGGCGGGCTCTCGGTGCTCGCCGCGCAGACCGGTGCCGAGGTGACCTGCGTCTTCGACGGGGCCGAACTGGCCGCCCCGGTGCTGCTCGCGCCGCCGCGCGGGGTCCGGGTCCTGTTCAGCAAGCCCGGGGTGACCGCCGACGAGCTCATCCGCCAACTGGCGCGCGCCGAACCCCCGGGCAGGCCCGTCGTGGTGGTCTCCACCGACCGCGAGGTCGCCGACGGGGTGGCGAAGGCGGGTGCCAGGCCCGTCGCGTCCGTCTTGCTCCTGAAGCGCCTTTCGCGCGTCTAGTCGCACTTGCCGGTACTCGGCGGATATCAGGGAACGGACCGTCAGGCCGCCGCTACACCCCGTGTGATGTGGGTAAAGAAGTTCCTCCCGGGGCGAGAATTTTCCGGCGAGGATTTGAACTGATCACAAGTTGGTCACTAGGGTCGGGCCTCGAACCTTCGCACGGTTGATCACCCATCCGGGGTGACGGCGAAGGAACCGCCGAGTCCGTGACGTGCACGGAGCCGGGGATTCACTTCCCCCACAGCCCGGTAGGCGGCTCGAGGAAGAAGGAGCTCGCCTCCGTGGCGTCCCACCGTCGTCCCAAGCAGCCGAGCCGCGCCCGTGTGACCGTGCTCACCGCGACCGCCGCCGCGGCCGTGGCCCTGTCCTCCCAGGCGGCCCAGGCAGACCCCAAGCCCTCCAAGAGCGAGGTCAAGGCGAAGGTCGACAAGCTCAACCACGAGGCCGGCGTCGCCAACGAGCAGTACAACGGCGCCAAGGAGAAGCAGCAGAAGCTGGAGAAGGAAGTCGGCGCGCTCCAGGACAAGGTGGCCCGCGGTCAGCAGGAGATCAACAACCTGCGCAACGGCCTCGGTTCGCTCGCCGCCGCGCAGTACCGCTCCGGTGGCATCGACCCGTCGGTCCAGCTCTTCCTCTCGTCCAACCCGGACACCTACCTCGACGAGGCCTCGGCGCTCGACCAGCTGACGGCCAAGCAGACCGAGACGCTCCAGAAGATCCAGGAGAAGCAGCGCTCCCTCGCGCAGAAGCGCAAGGAGGCCCAGGACAAGCTGGGCGACCTCGCGGACATCCGCGAGACGCTCGGGGCGAAGAAGAAGAAGCTCCAGGACAAGCTCTCCGAGGCGCAGCGCCTGTACAACACGCTGACCGCCGCCGAGAAGGAGAAGTTCCGCGAGCAGGAGAAGCGCGCCAGCCGCGACGCCGGCGACCGGGTCCAGCTGGGCAAGGAGGTCCCCGCCTCCTCCTGGGGCGCCGCCGCCCTGAACGCCGCCTCCTCCAAGGTGGGCAAGCCGTACGTCCGCGGCGGCACCGGCCCCGACGCCTTCGACTGCTCCGGGCTGACCCAGTGGGCCTACGCCCAGGCCAACGTCCAGATCTCCCGGGTCACGTACACCCAGGTCAACGACGGGGTCCACATCGGGCGCAGCGCGCTGAAGCCGGGCGACCTGGTCTTCTTCAACAACACCTCGCACGTGGCGCTCTACGCGGGCAACAACACCGTCCTGCACGCCCCGTACCCGGGCACGTTCGTCCGCTACGAGTCGATGGACACCATCGGCAGCTTCCAGTTCGGCGTGCGCGTCGGCTGACGGACGCCCGAACGGGCGAATTCCCGCGCCCCCATGAACGGCCCGCCCCGCCGGAGACCACAGGTCACCGGCGGGGCGCCGTCGTTTCCGCCGCCCGGTCGCCCGGCGCGGTCTTTGTCCGCTCCGTGACCGTCCCACTACTGTCTGTCTGCCGTGCGGCTCCCGCTCGTCGGTCCGCCCGTCCGGGCGGCAGGGGCCGCGCGCGTCTGCGTAGCGCGGAAGGGAGTGCGGCGTCCGTGGTGTCCCATCGCCGTTCCACACAGTCCGGTATCGGCCCGGGGGTCCGGGCCACGGTCCTGTCGGCCGCCGCGGCGACCGCGGCCGCCACGCTCGGCACGAGCGGCGCGCACGCCGAACCGCAGGACACCCCCCGGACCGCGAAGGCCCGCGTCGACCGGCTGTACGGCGAGGCGGAGCGCGCCACCGAGCAGTACAACGCGGCCGGGGAGAACGCCGAGCGGCTGCGCGGCGAGTTCGACCGGGCCCGGGACCGGGCGGCCCGCGGCCAGGAACGGGTCAACCGGATGCGCACCGCGGTCGGTTCGGCGGCGAGCGCGCAGTACCGCTCCGGCGGCCTCGACCCCTCGCTCGCGCTGCTGCTCTCCTCCGACCCGGACAGCTACCTCGACCGGGCGGCCGTGCTGGAGCGGGTGACCGGGCGTCAGGCCGAGGGGCTGCGGGAGCTGCTGCGGGCCCGGCGCGACCTGGAGCAGATCCGGGCGGAGGCCGGGCACGCGCTGGCCGAGCTGGAGCACCAGCGGGCGGCCGCCGCCCGCCACAAGCGGACCGTCGAACGCAAACTCGCCGAGGCCCGGCGGATCCTGGGCGCGATGCCCGCCGCCGACCGGGCCGGTTTCGAGCGGGCCTCGCGCTCCGGGCGGGACGGCTCGCTCGCCGGCCTCCCCGGCCTCGCCGACCTGCCGGCCGGTTCCGCCCGGGCGGCCGCCGCCGTCATGGCGGTTCGGCAGGCGCTGGGCCGCCCGTACGTCTGGGGGGCCAACGGGCCCGACGGGTTCGACTGCTCCGGGCTGATGCAGTGGGCGTACGCCCGCGCCGGGGTCGCCCTGCCGCGCACCTCCCAGGCCCAGCGGTACGCCGGACACATGGTGCCGCTCTCCGAGGCCCGCCCCGGGGACCTGGTCGTCTACCGCGCGGACGCCAGCCACGTCGCGATGTACGTCGGCAACGGCCAGGTGATCCACGCCCCGTACCCCGGCGCCCCGGTCCGCTACGACCCGGTCGGCATGATGCCGGTCTCGTCGGTCACCCGCGTCTGACCGTACCCTCGGTCGGGTGACCGACAGGCGGGTGGGCGACCGGGGACGGCGCGCGGCGGGGGCACTGCTCGCCGGGCTGCTCCTCGCCTCCGGCTGCGCGGCCCCCGACGACCGGGCCGCCCCGGACGCCACCGTCCGCGCCGTCCGGGCCGCCCTGGAGCGCCGGGCGGCGGCCGTGCTGGACCACGACCCGGCCGGCTACCTGGCCGGGACCGACCCCCGCGCCACCGCCCTGCGCACGGCCCAGCGCCGGGAGCTGGCCAACCTCGCGGACATACCGCTCGCCTCGTGGACGTACCGGCTCCGCGGCGTGACCGGGCGGGGCGCCGACCGGGCCGTCGCGGACGTCCAGCTGCGCTACCGGATCGAGGGGTACGACGCGGCCCCGGTCCTCGACGACCGGGTGCTCGACCTGAGACGGGACCGCACGGACGGCCGCTGGTACATATCCGGGGACCGGGCGGCGGACGGGAACGGCGGCACGCAGCTCTGGCAGCAGGGCGACGTCCGGGTGGTCCCCGGCAGCCGCAGCCTCGTCCTCGGGGTGGGCCGTACGGAACAGGAACTGCGCGGCATCGCCCGGACCGCGGACCGCGCGGTGCCCGCCGTCTCCGGGGCCTGGCCGGAGCGCTGGGCGGGCCGCGTCGTGGTGCTCGTGCCGCGGACCGTCGAGGACATGGCGCGGCTGCTGGGGGCCCCGAGGGACGACTACCGGGGCATCGCGGCCGTCACCACCGGGCGGACCGGCGGCACCGGCCGCAACCCCGCGGACCGGGTGATCGTCAACCCGCAGGCGTACGGCACCCTCGGCGCCTTCGGGCAGCGGATCGTCCTCACCCACGAGACCACCCACGTCGCCACCCGCGCCCGCACCTCCGCGGCCACCCCCACCTGGCTCTCCGAGGGCTTCGCCGACTGGGCGGCCTACCGCGCCGAGGACCGCCCCGCCGCGCGGATCGCCCCGGAACTGGCGGACGCCGTGCGGCGCGGCGACCTGCCCGCCGAACTCCCCGCGGACGAGGACTTCGGCTTCGCGGGCGACCCCGCGCGCCTGGCGAGGGCGTACGAGGGCGGCTGGGCGGCCTGCGCACTGATCGCCGACCAATGGGGCGAGGCGGAGCTGATCGCCTTCTACCGGGCCGTCGGAGGGCATCCGGGACGGGACGGGGCGGTGGAGCGGGCCATGGACGAGGTGCTGGACACGACGCCGTGGGAGTTCACCGCCCGCTGGCGGGAGCACCTGCGCACCCGGCTGGGGCGCACGCCCGCCCCGTGAACCGCGTCCCGTCCCGCCCCGGCACGGCGGACGGCGGGCCGTTCAGGGCGCGGCCGGCTCGGTCTCCCGGCCGGCGCCGGACCGGGAGGCGGGCACCCGGCCGCCGGCGCGCGGCGCCGCGACGACCGTCCCCCGCCACAGCCGCCGACAGGCCGTCAGCGTCGCCGCGACCAGCAGGCCGTTGCGCAGGAACATCAGCGTCACGCCCGTCGCGTCGCTCGACACCACGTGCACGAAGCCGAGCGGGAACTCCCACTGCGTGACCCCGGTGGCGACCAGCACCAGCACGGCGGGCAGCACCATCCGGCTGCCGCGGAACACCAGACAGACCGCCGCCAGCCCCACCAGCCACAGCATGTACTGGGGGCTGATCACCCGGCTCGTCGTCGTGAACAGCAGCACCGCCGCGAACGCCGCGTCGGCCGGGGTGCTCGCCCCGAACTCCCGGGCCCGCAGCCGCCACACCAGCAGCCAGCCGAACGCGGCGACGGACAGGCCCAGGGCGAGCGTGCTCACCAGCGGCACGTGCGGCCCCAGGAACTCCATCGAGCCGTAGTGGTACTCCACCCGGCCCTCCCAGCCGAACTGCCGCGCCACGTGGAAGACCAGCGCCCCCAGCGACTCGACCTCCGTGCCCCGGTCGCGTTGGGAGCCGAGGAAGTCCAGCGCCCCGGGCAGCGCCAGGGCGCACACCGCCAGCAGCCCGCCCGCCGTCACCGCCGCCGCCGACCACGCCAGGCGGGTGTGCCGGCCGCGCGCCGTCCCGGCCAGGACCAGCGCGGGCCACACCTTCAGCAGCGCGCCCACGGCGGCCAGCACCCCCAGCACCCGCGGATGCCGCAGCCCCGCCAGCAGCGCCGCCACCGCGACCGCCGTGACCATCACGTCGTAACGGGCGTACGCGGTCGTGCCGAGCAGCGGCACCCCCGCCACCCACACCCAGGCGCCCGCCGCCGACCGGCCGCCGCCCCGGCCCGCGTACAGCAGCAGCGCCAGCACCAGCCCGTCGCAGAGGAACGCGAGGACGAAGAACGCCGAGGCGTAGTCGAGGAACGGCAGCAGCGCGGGGGACAGCACGGCCAGCGCGGCCAGCGGCGGGTACTGCCAGGTGACGTCGTCCTGCGGGTACGTACCGGTCTTCAGGACCTCGGACCAGCCGTGGTAGATCACCGAGACGTCACTGGTCACGTCCGGGCCGGGCAACGTGATCACTTTGGTGACGCAGAGCAGCAGCACGACCCTGGTCAGGGCCCACACCGCGACGGTGAGCCGCGCGCCGGTCGATCCCGTCATGAACGCCTCATCCGTTGTTCGTCGCCGGTACCCGGGGTTCGGCCGGGTGGGTACGAGGAGCCATGATGCCCGTACGACCGGTGCGGGAGCCATCGGGGCCGGGCGTGGCGGTACTGTCGGCCGGGATGGACAAGACCCTGATCGTGACCAACGACTTCCCGCCCCGCCCCGGCGGCATCCAGGCGTTCCTGCACAACATGGCCCTGCGCCTGGATCCCGGACGGATCGTCGTGTACGCCTCGACCTGGAAGCGGAGCCCCGAGGGCCGCGCCGCCACCGCCGCCTTCGACGCCGAGCAGCCGTTCCCCGTCGTGCGCGACAGCACGACCATGCTGCTGCCGACCCCGGGGGCCACCCGGCGTGCCGTGCGGCTGCTGCGCGAACACGGCTGCACCTCCGTCTGGTTCGGGGCCGCCGCCCCGCTCGGCCTGATGGCACCCGCGCTGCGCCGGGCCGGCGCCCGCCGCCTGGTCGCCACCACCCACGGCCACGAGGCGGGCTGGGCCCAGCTGCCCGCCTCCCGGCAGCTGCTGCGCCGGATCGGCGAGGGCACGGACACGATCACCTATCTGGGGGAGTACACCCGCTCCCGGATCGCCCCCGCGCTCACCCCCGCGGCGGCGGACCGCATGGTCCAGCTGCCGCCCGGCGTCGACGAGAAGACCTTCCACCCGGGGTCGGGCGGCGACCTGGTCCGGGCCCGGCTCGGGCTCGCCGACCGGCCCGTCGTGGTCTGCGTGTCCCGGCTCGTGCCGCGCAAGGGCCAGGACACCCTGATCCTCGCCATGCCGAAGATCCTGGCCCAGGTGCCCGACGCGGTCCTGCTGATCGTCGGCGGCGGACCGTACGCCGACGACCTGGAGCGCCTGGCGGTGCGCACCGGGGTCGACGCCTCCGTACGGTTCACCGGACCGGTGCCGTGGGAGGAACTGCCCGCGCACTACGGCGCGGGCGACGTCTTCGCCATGCCGTGCCGCACCCGCCGCGGCGGCCTCGACGTGGAGGGCCTGGGCATCGTCTTCCTGGAGGCGTCCGCGACCGGGCTCCCGGTGGTGGCGGGCGACTCGGGCGGCGCGCCCGACGCGGTGCTCGACGGCGAGACCGGATGGGTGGTGCGCGGCGGTTCCTCCGAGGAGGCGGCCGACCGGATCGTCACGCTGCTCCGCGACCCGGAACTGCGCCGGCGGATGGGCGAGCGGGGACGGGCCTGGGTCGAGGAGAAATGGCGCTGGGACCTGCTGGCCGAGCGGCTGCGGGCCCTGCTCTGACCCCGCAGCGAAACCCCCGCCCGGTCTCCCGGTCCCCGGGAGCGGCCACGGCACGCGAAAGGGCGGCCCGCACCTTCCGTGCGGGCCGCCCTCCCGTCTGCGTACGGATGGATCAGCGCTGGTAGATCGACTCGATCTCGTCCGAGAAGTCCTTCGTCACCACGTTCCGCTTCAGCTTCAGCGACGGCGTGATGTGGCCCGCCTCCTCGGTGAACTGGGAGGGCAGGACGCGGAACTTGCGGACCGACTCCGCCTTGGAGACCGCCGCGTTCCCGTCGTCCACCGCCCGCTGCACCTCGGCCAGCAGTTCCGGGTCCTCGCGCAGCGACGCGGCCGTCGCCCCGGCCGGCTTGCCGTGCTCGGCGGCCCAGCGGCCCAGGAACTCCTCGTCCAGGGTGATCAGCGCGCCCACGAACGGCCGGCCGTCGCCGACCACCATGCACTCGGCGACCAGGGCGTGCCCGCGGATGCGGTCCTCGATCACGGCGGGAGCGACGTTCTTGCCGCCCGCGGTGACGATGATCTCCTTCTTGCGGCCGGTGATCGCGAGGTAGCCGTCCTCGTCGAGCGTGCCGATGTCGCCCGTGTGGAACCAGCCGTCGGCCAGTGCGTCGGCCGTCGCCGCCTCGTTGTTCCAGTAGCCGGTGAACAGGTGCTCGCCGTGCAGCAGCACCTCGCCGTCGTCGTCGATCCGCACCACCGAACCGGGCAGCGGCTGGCCGACCGTGCCGATCTTCTGCCGGTCCCACGGGTTGAAGGCGGTGGCCGCGCAGCTCTCGGTGAGGCCGTAGCCCTCCAGGACGGTGAAGCCGATCCCGCGGTAGAAGTGGCCGAGCCGCTCGCCCAGCGGCGCGCCGCCGGAGATCGCGTGCTCGCCGCGCCCGCCGAGCACCGCCCGCAGCTTGCCGTAGACCAGCCGGTCGAAGATCTTGTGCTTCAGCCGCAGCCCGAAGGACGGCCCCTGCGCGGTGCCCAGCGCGCGGCTGTAGGCGATCGCCGTCTCCGCGGCCCGGTCGAAGATCTTGCCCCTGCCGTCCGCCTGCGCCTTGGCCCGCGCCGCGTTGTACACCTTCTCGAAGACTCGGGGCACACCCAGGATCAACGTCGGCCGGAACGTGGCCAGTTCGTCGGTGAGGTTCTTGATGTCCGGTACGCAGCCGAGCTTGATCGGGGCCATCACCGAGGCCACCTCGACCAGCCGGCCGAAGACGTGCGCCGCGGGCAGGAAGAGCAGCACGGAACACTCACCGGTACGGAACAGCGGCTTCAGCCGCTCCACCACGTTGCCGCACTCGGCGAAGAAGCTGCGGTGCGTGAGCACACAGCCCTTGGGGCGGCCGGTGGTGCCCGAGGTGTAGACGATGGTGGCCGGGTCGTCCGCCTTGGCGCCGGCCATCCGCAGGTCGAGGGTCTCGTCGGAGACCTCCTCCTCGCCGAGCTCCGACATCCGGGCGAGCGTGTCGTCGTCGATCCGCCAGATGCCCTTCAGGGCGGGCAGGTCGTCCTGCACCGAGACCACGGACTTCTGGTGCGCCTCGGACTCCACGACGCACAGGGTGGCGCCGGAGTCGCCGAGGATCCACTGGATCTGCTCCGGCGAACTGGTCTCGTACACCGGGACGGTGACCGCGCCCGCGCTCCAGATCGCGAAGTCCAGCAGCACCCATTCGTAACGGGTGCGCGAGAGCAGGGCCACCCGGTCGCCGGCCGCCACGCCCGCCGCGATCAGCCCCTTGGCCACGCCCCTGACCTCGGCCAGGAAGCGAGTGGCGTCGACGTCGGTCCACACGCCCCCGACCTTGCGGCTCATCACCGCGACATCGGGATGCTGAGCGGCATTGCGGCGGATGAGATCCGTCAGGTTGCCGTCCGAGGGGACCTCGTACAGGGCCGGAAGGCTGAACTCGCGCAAGACTGCTGCTCCTCATCGGGCTCCGGTGCCACGGCTCTGTGCGGCGCACCGGCTGCGATCCAGGACTGGCGGTGCCCCGTGAAGTGAGCACGACTGGACTGCCCGGACGTTACCCACCGGTACTCGGTTCCCGATAGGGGGTCCGGACCAGATGTCTTACGCGTCACACACCACGGTGGTCCTCGCGCGCACAGTAGTCCACCGAGCCGCCCGCGCGAGGGTAAGCGCAGGTCCGGCGGCCCCTACCCAGGTGGACGACGGCGTTCTAGGGTGACCGTCATGCGAGCCGGACCGGACAGCCGGGGTACATCGACCCGACAGCGCACCCGCATCCACGTGGTCAGCGACGTGCACGGGAACACCGAGGCGCTGGCCCGTGCCGGGGACGGCGCCGACGCCCTGGTCTGCCTCGGCGACCTGGTGCTCTTCCTCGACTACGCCGACCACTCGCGCGGCATCTTCCCCGATCTCTTCGGCGTGGAGAACGCCGACCGGATCGTCGCGCTGCGCACCGCCCGCCGCTTCGAGGAGGCCCGCGCGTTCGGCCGCTCCCTGTGGGCGGGCATGGACCGCGACGCGGCGATCGTCTCGGCGGTGCGCAAGCAGTACGCCGAGCTCTTCGCCGCCTTCCCCACCCCCACGTACGCCACCTACGGCAACGTCGACATCCCCGGCCTGTGGCCCGAGTACGCGCGCCCCGGCACCACCGTCCTGGACGGCGAACGCGTCGAGATCGGCGGCCGGGTCCTCGGCTTCGTCGGCGGCGGCCTGCGGACCCCGATGAAGACCCCGTACGAGATCGACGACGAGGAGTACGCGGCCAAGATCGAGGCGCTCGGCCCGGTCGACGTGCTCTGCACCCACATCCCGCCCGACGTACCGGAGTTGACGTACGACACGGTGGCCCGCCGCTTCGAGCGCGGCAGCCGGGCCCTGCTCGACGCCATCCGCCGTACCCGCCCCCGGTACGCGCTGTTCGGCCACGTCCACCAGCCGCTGGTCCGCCGGATGCGGATCGGCGCCACCGAATGCGTCAACGTCGGCCACTTCGCCTCCTCCGGCAGGCCCTGGGCCCTGGAGTGGTGACGGCACCGGAGCGCACCCCGGGACGGGGCGCCGCGCACACGCGGTAGCCTTCTGGCGGCAGTCCGCTGCCGACGCACCGGTACATTGCACTGGAGGAGCCACGGCGATGGCTGAACACACCAGCTCGAGCATCACGATCGAGGCGGCGCCGGCCGACGTCATGGGAGTGATCTCCGACTTCGACCGGTATCCCGAGTGGACCGGCGAGGTCAAGGAGGCCGAGGTCCTCTCCACCGACGACCAGGGCCGCGCCGAGAAGGTCCGTCTCGTCCTCGACGCCGGAGCGATCAAGGACGACCACACCCTCGCCTACACCTGGACCGGCGACCACGAGGTCAGCTGGACCCTCGTGAAGTCCCAGATGCTGCGCGCCATCGACGGCTCGTACGTACTGGCCCCGCTCGGCGGCGACCGCACCCAGGTCACCTACCGGCTGACCGTCGACGTCAAGATCCCGATGCTCGGCATGATCAAGCGCAAGGCCGAGAAGGTCATCATCGACCGGGCCCTGGCCGGGCTGAAGAAGCGCGTCGAGTCCGTCCCGAAGGGCTGAGCCCCGTGCGTACGGTCCTCGTCACCGGCCCCGGCGGCGCAGGCCGTACCACCGTCGCCGCGGCGACCGCCCTCGCGGCGGCCCGCCGCGGCCGCCGCACCCTGCTGCTCTCCGCCGACGCCGTGCCCGGCCTGCCCGCGGACACCGAACCCGTCGAGGTCGCCGACGGACTGTGGTCGGCCCGCATCGACTCCGGCGAACACTTCCGCGCCGAACTCCCCGCCCTCCAGGACCGGGCCTCCGGCGTGCTCGACCTGCTCGGCGGGAACCGGCTGGACGGCGAGGAACTCACCGAACTCCCCGGCAGCACCCAGCTCGCCCTGCTGCACACCCTGCGCCGGGCCGCCGAGGGCGACTGGTCCCGCGCGGGACACGAACTCCTCGTCGTCGACCTGCCGCCACTGCGCGAGGCGCTCGCCGTGCTCGCCCTCCCCGAACAGCTGCGCCGCTACCTGCGCCGGCTGCTGCCCCCCGAACGCCAGGCCGCCCGCGCCCTGCGCCCGATGCTCGCCCAGCTCGCCGGCGTCCCCATGCCCGCCCAGTGGCTGTACGAGGCCGCCGCCCGCAAGGACGCCGAGCTGGCCGCCGTCCAGGCCCTGATCGAGGACCGCACCACCACCGTCCGGCTGGTCGCGGAGCCCGGACCTGCGGCCGAGGACGCCCTGCGCACCGCCCGCACCGGCCTCGCCCTGCACGGACTGCGCGTCGACACCCTCGCCGTGAACCGGACGCTGCCCCGGCACTCCGCCGACCCCTGGTTCGCGGCCCTGGCCGCGCAGCAGGAGAAGACCGTCGACCACTGGTACGAGCAGTGGACGCCCGACACCGCCCTGTGCGAGGTGCCCCACCTCGGCCGCGACCCGCGCGGCCTCGACGACCTGGCCCTCCTGGACACCGCCCCCGAGGACCCCGGCGCGGACGGCGGACTCGCCGGACGGCTGGACGGGCAGCGCCCCGGCCGGGCCGACGACCCCTGGTGGACCGAGGACCCCGACGCCCCCGAGGGCTTCGCCGGACCGCGGTCCGGCGGCCGGATCGTGCCCGCCCCCCGCTCCGCCGACGGCGAGCCGGTCCTCGTCTGGTGCCTGCCGCTGCCCGGCGCCGTCAAGGAGGACCTCCAGCTGGTCCGCCGGGGCGGCGAACTGCTGCTCACCGTGGGCCCGTTCCACCGGATCGTCCCCCTGGAGTCCGGACTGCGCCGCTGCACCGTGTCCGGCGCCGCCCTCACCGACGGGGTGCTCCGGGTCCGATTCACGCCGGACCCCGGCCTGTGGCCCCGTACGGACTGAGCGGACCCGGCGGCGGGCGGCACGGCGTCCGCCGCCGGACCCCCTGAACGACGGGTCGCGGTTCGGGTAACGTCGGTAGTACGCGCCCCGTCCGCCGGGCCGCCGCGGCACACCGTGCCGCGGGCACACCCCGTCGCAGGAGTCCGCCATGAGCGAAGCCACCGATCGTCCCGTCGACGACGACGCGTGGGCCAGGGCCTGCGCCGAGGACCTGGAGGCGGAGAAGGCCCGCCGCCGCGAGCGGCAGGGACCGCCGCCCGGCTCCGCCGCCGAGGAGCTGCGCAAGCTGGTCGACGCCGTGGCCGACAAGGTCTCGTCCCTCCAGTCGCCGCTGTTCGGCGCGGCGGCCCAGGGCACCGTGCAGCAGATCATCAAGCAGGCGAAGTCCGCCGTCGAACCCGTCATCGAACGCAACCCCGAGGTCTTCGACCACATCGCGGCGGCCGGCGGCGAACTCCTCGCCGCCTACCGCTCCGCCGTCGAGGGCCAGGAACGCCGCTGGACCCGGGAGGCCGGGGACCCCGCGGGCACGCGGAAGCAGGCGGGCGACCCCACCGACCCGCGCGACGAGCCCCCCGCCGCAGGTGAACACATCGACCTGGACTGACCGGCGGCGAAAGGACCGGAGGTCCGGCTCGGGTACGGTGGGCCACAGCGGGGCTCGACCGGAACTGAGGGATTCATGGGACTCACCATCGGCGTCGACATCGGCGGCACGAAGATCGCGGCCGGCGTGGTCGACGAAGAGGGGCGCATCCTCTCCACGCACAAGGTGCCGACCCCGCAGACCGCCGAAGGCATCGTGGACGCGATCGCGGCGGCCGTGTCCGGCGCGAGCGAGGGACGCGCCATCGAGGCCGTCGGCATCGGTGCCGCCGGATACGTCGACGACAAGCGCGCCACCGTGCTGTTCGCCCCGAACATCAACTGGCGCCACGAACCGCTGAAGGACAAGGTCGAACAGCGCGTCGGCCTCCCCGTCGTCGTCGAGAACGACGCCAACGCCGCCGCCTGGGGCGAATACCGCTTCGGCGCCGGACAGGGCCACGACGACGTCATCTGCATCACGCTCGGCACCGGCCTCGGCGGCGGCATCATCATCGGCAACAAGCTGCGCCGCGGACGCTTCGGCGTGGCGGCGGAGTTCGGCCACATCCGGGTCGTCCCGGACGGCCTGCTCTGCGGCTGCGGCAGCCAGGGCTGCTGGGAGCAGTACGCGTCCGGGCGCGCCCTGGTCCGGTACGCCAGGCAGCGCGCCAACGCCACCCCGGAGAACGCCACCGTCCTGCTGTCGCTCGGCGACGGCACGGTGGACGGCATCGAGGGCAAGCACGTCAGCCAGGCCGCCCGGCAGGGCGACCCGGTCGCGATCGACTCGTTCCGGGAGCTGGCCCGCTGGGCCGGTGCCGGGCTCGCCGACCTGGCCTCGCTCTTCGACCCGTCCGCCTTCATCGTCGGCGGCGGCGTGTCGGACGAGGGCGAACTGGTCCTCGACCCGATCCGCAAGTCGTTCCGGCGCTGGCTGATCGGCGGCCAGTGGCGCCCGCACGCCCAGGTGCTCGCGGCCCAACTGGGCGGCGAGGCAGGTCTGGTGGGTGCGGCGGACCTCGCCCGCCAGGGCTGAGAGCAAGCCGGTCGGACGCCCGTCGCGCCCCTGGGGGAGCGGCGGGCGTCCGTCGTATCGTGAGACCCATGGTCCTGACGCCACTGCCCGACTCCCGTACCGAGCCGGATGGTTCGGCCGTCATCAGGGTGCTCTGCTACAACATCCGGTCGATGCGCGACGACTGCGAGGCACTGGCCCGCGTCATCGCCGCCTGCGCCCCCGACCTCGTCCTCGTCCAGGAGGCGCCGCGCTTCTTCCGCTGGCGCAAGCGCGCCGCCTGGCTCGCGGCCCGCACCGGTCTGGTCGTGCTCGGCGGCGGTGCCACGGCGGCCGGACCGCTGCTGCTGTGCTCGCTGCGGGCCACGGTGGAGCGGACGGAGGACGTCCTGCTGCCGCTCACCCCCGGACTGCACCGCAGGGGCTTCGCCACGTCGGTGGTACGGATCGCGGGCACCCGGATCGGCCTGCTGAGCTTCCACCTGAGCCTCCAGCGCGACGAACGCCTGACCCAGGCGGAGCTGCTGCTGGAACGGCTGGAGACGATGGGCGTCGAACACGCCATCGCGGCCGGCGACCTCAACGACGTACCGACCGGCCCGGCGTTCCGGCGGCTGGCCGGGCGGCTCCAGGACTGCTGGGCGGTCCGGCCGTGGGGCGAGGAGAACACCTCCCCGGCGGACGGGCCGCGCAAGCGCATCGACGCGATCTTCGCGACCCCGGGGATCGAGGTGCTCGGCTGCGGCGTCCCGGCCGGGCTGCCCGGGGTCACCGGGGCGGACCTGCGGGCGGCCACGGACCACCTGCCGGTCCTGGCGGCGCTACGGGTCCCGGCGACCACCCTCCTGCCGCCCGGCGCGCCGGGCCACTGAGGACCCGGCGGCGCGGCGGACCGGTGAGGACCCGGTGGGCGGTGGGGCGGTGACGCGGGCCGGTGGCGGGACCCGCGCCGGAGCACCGGGTCAGACGACCGCCCCGCGCCCGGGGTCGTCGTCGTCCTCCTCGTCGTCGTCCTCCATGCGCGCCACCAGCGTGACGAAACCGCCCAGGAAGCCGCCGACGCAGACCGTCGTGAGCCACCAGGTCATCTCCCACTGCAGCAGGATCGCGACCAGCATCAGCACCGGGCCGCCGACGACCGCGAGCCAGGCGAACTTCGTCGTGACGTCGGCCTCCGGCAGCGGCGGCGGCTCCGGCGGGACGAAATGCCCCTCGTCGCTCTCGTCGAGGTCGTCGTCCTTCGGCTCCGCCGTCTCGTAGTCGCGCGGGCCGCCGACGCCGACGCCCGGGGCGAACACCACCGAGCTGCCGAGCGGCCGCTCCGGCGGTTTCGGGGGCTTCTTCCCGAGCCCCTTGTCCGGGTCGAGCACCTCCGACCGGCCGTCGTCCTCCAGCAGCGCGAGGTCCTCGACCGACCTGAACGGCCTGGCACCCGGCGGGTCCGGCGGCTCCTCGCCGTACCCCGAGACGATCGCCTGCCACGCGGCGTCCTCGTCGAGCCCCGGGCCCGGCCGCTCGCCCCCGGACACCGACGGCGCCTTCTGGGCCGGGGCGTCCTGCGGACCCGTACCGTCGTCGGGCACGGCCGCCCCCTCCACGGGAAGGGGTTCGCGTCCCTCCGTGGGGAGGTGCTCGCGTCCCTCCGCAGGGAGGGGGTCGCGCTCCTCCCCGCCGCCCGCGCGCTCCGCGTCGTGCTCAGCCACCTGACGTGCTCCCCTTCTGTCCGACGCTCGGGGCGAGGCGGCCGATGAACCGATGGCTCTCCTCGAAGATCCGCTCCGCGTCGTGGTCCAACGTCGCCACGTGGTAGCTCTGTTCCAGCAGGATCTCCTCGACGTCCGTCGACGACACCCGGCTGAGGATGCGGGCCGAGTCGGCGGGCGGCACCACATGGTCCTGCGGGCTGTGCAGCAGCACGAGCGGCTGGGTGACCTGGGGCAGTTCGGCGTCGACCAGGCGGAAGAACCTCCGCACCGAGTGCGCCGCGTGCAGCGGCACCCGGTCGTACCCCACCTCGGCGGAACCCTCCAGGGCGATGTCGTTGGCCAGGCCCTTCGTGGTCCGCACCAGATGACGGGCGACCGGCAGCGCGTACGCGGACAGGCCGTGCACCTTGTTCGCCGGATTCACCAGCACCAGCCCGCTGATCGCGTCCCCGTGCTTCGCGGCCAGCCGCAGCGCCAGCGCCCCGCCCATGGACAGCCCGAAGACGAAGACCTGCTCGCACCGCTCCAGCAGACCGCGCAGCTCCCGGTCCACCTCCGCGTACCAGTCCTGCCAGCCGGTGATCTGCATGTCCTGCCAGCGGGTGCCGTGTCCGGGCAGCAGCGGCAGCGAGACGGTCAGCCCGCGCTCCGCCAGGTATTCCGCCCAGGGGCGCAGCGACTGCGGGGAGCCGGTGAATCCGTGACAGAGGAGGACGCCGACCTCTCCGCCGTCGTGGCGGAACGGCTCGGCTCCGGGAAGGACCGGCACCAAGGTCTCCTGTTCGTGAGGCTCGCAGAGGGAGCGGAAGGGGGTGTGCGGAAGGGATCACGGCCTCGGCCGTTACTTCACCGTACGCGACCGGGCCGACACCGACCAGGGCCGTCGCGGCCCCCGGCTGCGGCGTCGGCCCCGCGCCGGGCGGGAGCGCGGGCGGTCGCACGGGTTAAGGTCTGTCGGACAGCACACAGGAGGCACCCGAGTTGATCTACGGCGCAATGAAGTTCTCCATCGGCGGGGGCCTGAAGCTCGCCTTCCGGCCATGGGTGGAGGGCCTGGAGAACATCCCCGCGCAGGGGCCGGCGATCCTCGCGAGCAACCACCTGTCGTTCTCCGACTCGTTCTTCCTGCCGGCCGTCCTGGACCGCAAGGTCACCTTCATCGCCAAGTCCGAGTACTTCACCGGCTCCGGCGTGAAGGGCAAGCTCACCGCCGCCTTCTTCAAGGGCGTCGGCCAGCTCCCGGTGGACCGCTCGGGCGCCCGCGGCGCGGGCGAGGCGGCCATCAAGGCGGGCATCGCGGTCGTCGAGAGCGGCGGCCTCTTCGGCATCTACCCCGAAGGCACCCGCTCGCCCGACGGCCGGCTCTACCGCGGCAAGCCCGGTGGACTGGCCCGGGTGGCCCTGGCCACCGGCGCGCCCGTCATCCCCGTCGCGATGATCGACACGGAGAAGATCCAGCCGCCCGGCCAGGTGGTGCCCAAGCTGATGCGCCCGGGGATCAGGATCGGCAAGCCGCTCGACTTCAGCCGCTACCACGGCATGGACGGGGACCGCTTCATCCTGCGCTCGGTCACCGACGAGGTGATGTACGAGATCATGAAGCTCTCCGGCCAGGAGTACGTCGACATCTACGCGACGGCGGCCAAGCGGCAGATCGCGGACGAGGCGAAGCACCGCGCCGGGGCGGAGAAGAAGGCCGGGGCGGAGAAGCACCCGGGCGGAGAGACCGGGACGCGAGGCTGAGGGAACGGCAGGGCGCGTCCGCGCGTCGTTTCCGTCCGGGGGGTGGGGATCATGGCCAGGCGCGAGCGGGTCGTACGGATGTCGGTCGAGCAGCCGCTGTGGCGTGCGCTGACCGGGTACCGCGTTCTGACGATGCTGTACGCGGTGCTGCTCTCCGTCTACGGCCGGGACAAGTACGAACGGCCGTGGGTGGCCGTCGTCTTCCTGGCGGTGATGGCGGTCTGGACGCTCGCCACCCTCCCGAAGGTCTCGGGCGCCGCCGCCTGCACCAAGCGCTTCCTCGGCACCGACCTGGCGATCGCGCTCACCGGCATACTCCTCACCCCCCTCGCCAACGTCGAGGCCCGGTCCATGGACGGCCCGACGCTGCCGTCCATCTGGACCGCGGGCTCCGTACTGGCCTTCGCGATCAAGGGCGGCTGGCGCTGGGCGGCCTTCGCCTCCACCTTCGTGGCCGTCGTCAACATCGTCGAGCGCGGCGACCCGAGCCGGGACACCTTCCACAACGTCCTGCTGGTCTGGGTCGCCTCCGTCGCCATCGGATACGTCGTCGAGGTCGCCAGGGCCAGTGAGCGCACCCTCGCCCGCGCCCTGGAGATCGAGGCCGCCACCCGCGAGCGGGAACGCCTGGCCCGCGACATCCACGACAGCGTGCTCCAGGTCCTCGCGATGGTCCAGCGCCGCGGCACCGCGCTCGGCGGGGAGGCCGCCGAACTGGGCCGGATGGCGGGGGAGCAGGAGGTGGCCCTGCGCACCCTGGTCTCCAGCGGGCTCGTCCCCCCCACCCGGGTCTCCGAGGACGCCGCCCAGGGCGCGGTCGTCCGCAGCGTCGAGGTCGACGACGAGTCGTCCGACCGGGCCGACTGCGACCTGCGCTCCCTGCTCGCCCCGCACGCGGGCTCCCGGGTCAGCTTCGCGGAGCCCGGCGCCCCGGTGCTGCTCGCACCCGCCGCCGCGAAGGAGCTGGCGGCCGCCGTCGGCGCCGCGCTGGACAACGTCAGGGTCCACGCGGGGGAGAATGCCCAGGCGTGGATCCTCGTCGAGGACTGGCCGGACGAGGTGATCGTCACGGTCCGGGACGACGGCCCCGGAATCCCGGAGGGGCGGCTCGCCCAGGCCGAGGGGGAGGGGCGGATGGGGGTCGCCCTGTCGATCCGGGGAAGACTGCGTGACCTGGGCGGCACGGCGGAGTTGATTTCGGTGCCCGGCCAGGGCACCGAGGTCGAGTTGAAGGTACCGAAGGTTTCACGGGGGAAGGCGGGAACAGCAGGATGAGCACGGAGAACACCCGGGGCACGGAGGAACGGCCCATCAAGGTCATGGTGGTCGACGACCACCCGATGTGGCGCGACGCGGTCGCCCGCGACCTCTCCGAGTCGGGCTTCGAGGTGGTGGCCACCGCCGGGGACGGACCGCAGGCCGTCCGCAGGGCGAGGGCCGCCGCGCCGGACGTCCTCGTGCTCGACCTCAACCTGCCCGGCATGCCCGGCGTCCAGGTCTGCAAGGAGCTGGTCGGCTCCAACCCCGGGCTGCGGGTGCTGGTGCTCTCCGCCAGCGGCGAGCACGCCGACGTGCTGGAAGCGGTCAAGTCCGGCGCCACCGGCTACCTGCTCAAGTCGGCCAGTACGCAGGAGCTGACCGAGGCCGTGCGGTCCACCGCCGTCGGCGACCCCGTCTTCACCCCCGGCCTGGCCGGGCTGGTCCTCGGCGAGTACCGCAGGCTCGCCTCCGACCCCGCGCCCGCCGCGTCCGACGAACCCAAGGCCCCGCAGCTCACCGAGCGCGAGACCGAGGTGCTGCGGCTGGTCGCCAAGGGACTCTCGTACAAGCAGATCGCCGAGCGCCTGGTCATCTCGCACCGCACCGTGCAGAACCACGTCCAGAACACCCTGGGCAAGCTCCAGCTGCACAACCGGGTGGAGCTGGTGCGGTACGCGATCGAGCGCGGCCTCGACGACGCCTGAGCGCCGGCCGGGACCACTGGCCGGGACCGCCGGGCGGGGGCGGCGCGCCGGACCGCCCCCGGCCCGGTCCGGCGCGCCGGGAGCCCGGCCTGTTCCGGAGGACTGGGCCCCGGCCCGTTTCGGATTCCGGAGGAGCGGGGCCCCGGAAGGTCTCCCGGGGCCCCGCCCGTCTCCTCCAGCTCTTCAGCCGGCCACCGGCAGCCCCGCCAGCAGCTCCGTCACGATCGCCGAGCCGCGCAGCGTCAGTACCGACTCCGGGTGGAACTGCACCGAGGCGAAGCCCGGCCCGCGCAGGGCGTGCAGCTCACCGGTGGCCGCGTCCCGGCTCGCCCCGATGCCGCGCGCCGCCAGCGCGGTGGCCGCGTCCTCGTCGCAGCGCGCGGTGAAGCTGTTGTAGAAGCCGACCGTCTCCGGCCGCCCGAACAGGTCGATCCGGGTCTGCGCGCCCTGGTGGGGCACGGTCTTGCGGACGATGTCCAGCCCCAGCTCCGCCGCGATCAGCTCATGGCCGAGGCAGACCCCCAGCAGACCGTGCCGGTGCTCCCGGAGCAGCTCCGCGGCGAAGCCGCGCAGCAGCCGCATCTTCGGATCGGCGGCGTCGCCCGGGTCGCCCGGCCCCGGGCCCAGCACGACGGGCCCCTCGTGGGCCCGCACCAGCTCGCGCAGCCCCGGCTCGTCGTAGCGGCGCACCGCCACGTCCAGGCCCGAGGAACGCAGCAGGTGCGCCAGCATCGCGGTGAAGGTGTCCTCCCCGTCGATCACCAGCGCCCGGCCCGACAGCTCGTGGGCGCGCTCCTGCATCCGCAGCCAGAACGGCGCGAGGCCGTCCCGCCGGGCGTCCAGCGCGGCCCGCACCCGAGGGTCGCCCGCCAGCCGGGGCCGGGCCTCCTCGTCCCGCGGCCGGCCGGGCCGCACCCCGAGCGCGGTGAGCACCCCGGCCGCCTTCGCGTGGGTCTCGGCGACCTCGCCGTCCGGGTCGGAATGCCGTACGAGCGTCGCCCCGACCGGCACCCGCAACCGCCCGTCGGCCGAGATGTCGGCGGTGCGGATCAGGATCGGCGAGTCCAGGGTCTGCGTCCCGTCCGGCTCCTGCCGCAGCAGGGCCAGGGCCCCCGCGTAGTAGCCGCGCCCGCCGGCCTCGTACCGCTCGATGACCCGGCAGGCGTTCTGCACCGGGGAGCCGGTGACCGTCGCCGCGAACATCGTCTCCCGCAGCACCTCCCGCACGTCCAGCGAGGAGCGCCCGCGCAGCTCGTACTCGGTGTGCGCCAGATGGGCCATCTCCTTGAGCCGCGGCCCGACCACCACCCCGCCCATGTCGCCGACGGTGCACATCATCTTCAGTTCCTCGTCGACCACCATGGAGAGCTCCTCGGTCTCCTTGCGGTCGGCGAGGAAGGACAGCAGGCTCTCCGCCGTCGGCCCCTCGGCGGGATAGCGGTACGTTCCGCTGATCGGGTTCATCACGACGGTCCCGCCGGACATCCGCACATGCACCTCGGGACTGGCCCCGACCAGCACCCGGCCCGGCGCGGGGGCCCCTGCGGACCCGCTGCCGCCGGTGTGCACGACGAAGGTCCAGTACGCGCCCCGCTCACCGGCCAGCAACCGCCGGAACAGGGCCAGCGCGTCGGTCCGGCCGAAGCCGGGGATCTCGCCCCGGAAGGTCCGCCGGATGACGAAGTTCGCCCCCTCGCCCCGGCCGATCTCGTCCTCGACGACCCGCCGGACGATCCCGGCGTACTCCTCGTCCCCGATGTCGAAGGCCCCGCCCTCGACGCTCACGTCCTTCACCGGCAGGTGGTCCAGCACCTCGGCGAGCGGCAGCTCGTACGCCTCGTCCGCGACCAGCACGGACAGCGGCGTCCCGTCGTCGCGCACCTCGAAACCGCGCTCGGCGATCTGCCGGAACGGCACCAGGGCCAGCGAGGGCAGCGTGCCGACCGGGAGGTCGGCGAGCCGGGCGGCCTCGTGCACCCGGCCGATCAGTACGTCGACGACGTCGTGGTCGTGGCCGGGGGTGCGCCTGCGCAGCAGCGCGAACGGCGGGCAGTCGTCGCCCAGCAGCCGCTCGACGACGGCGGCGGTGCGAGGGTGCAGCGGATTCATGGGTCGTTCCTTCCGATCGGAGGAACGGCTCCCCGGGAACGAGGAAAGGCCGCCCCTCGGGCGGCCTTCGCGTGGTCTGTCGCGCGATCGATCAGTGGGCCGCCGGATGAGCGGTCCACCACCAGTTCTGGTTCTTCTGCGCGAACATGTCCCGAACCCTAGCGGACGCCGGCGCCGTCGGGACGCGCGTGTCTCACCTATTGAGCTTTCGGATGGACGCCCGGCCGGACCCCGTAGTGTTGGGGACGTGACCGTGAACGCCAATACCTCCGTCGCCGGTGGCAACACCTGGCGAGACCTTCCCGCGGCGCAGCAGCCCGAGTACCCCGATGCCGAGGCTCTGCGCGATGTGATCGCGGACCTCGCGTCGTATCCGCCGCTCGTCTTCGCGGGCGAATGCGATCAGCTGCGCGCCCGCATGGGAGCCGTCGCCAAGGGCGAGGCGTTCCTGTTGCAGGGCGGCGACTGCGCCGAGGCCTTCGACGCCGTGTCGGCCGACCACATCCGGGCCAAGCTGAAGACGCTGCTCCAGATGAGCGCCGTCCTGACCTACGCGGCCTCCGTGCCGGTGGTGAAGGTGGGCCGGATCGCCGGGCAGTACTCCAAGCCGCGCTCCAAGCCGACCGAGACCCGCGACGGCGTCACCCTGCCGACCTACCGCGGCGACTCCGTCAACGGCTTCGCCTTCACCGAGGAGGCCCGGGTCCCGGACCCGGAGCGCCTGAAGCGGATGTACCACGCCTCCGCGTCCACGCTGAACCTGGTCCGCGCCTTCACCACCGGTGGTTACGCCGACCTGCGCCAGGTGCACGCCTGGAACCAGGACTTCGTGAAGTCGTCCCCGTCCGGCCAGCGCTACGAGGCGCTCGCCCGCGAGATCGACAACGCGCTGAACTTCATGAAGGCGTGCGGCACGGACCCGGCCGAGTTCAAGGCGGTCGAGTTCTACGCCTCGCACGAGGGCCTGCTGCTGGACTACGAGTCGGCGCTGACGCGCACCGACTCGCGCACCGGCGAGCTGTACGACACCTCCGGCCACATGATCTGGATCGGTGAGCGCACCCGCCAGATGGACGGCGCGCACATCGAGTTCGCCTCGAAGATCCGCAACCCCATCGGCATCAAGCTCGGCCCGACGACCACCGTCGACGAGGCGCTCGGCTACGTCGAACGCCTCGACCCCGAGCGCGAGCCCGGCCGGCTGACCTTCATCGTCCGCATGGGCGCCGACAAGGTCCGCGACAAGCTCCCGGCCCTGGTCGAGAAGGTCACCGCGTCCGGCGCCACGGTGGCCTGGGTGACCGACCCGATGCACGGCAACACCTTCGAGGCCGCCTCCGGCCACAAGACCCGTCGCTTCGACGACGTCCTGGACGAGGTCAAGGGCTTCTTCGAGGTCCACAAGGCCCTCGGCACCCACCC
Organism: Streptomyces sp. ML-6; assembly: GCF_030116705.1. Classification (NCBI taxonomy): domain Bacteria; kingdom Bacillati; phylum Actinomycetota; class Actinomycetes; order Kitasatosporales; family Streptomycetaceae; genus Streptomyces; species Streptomyces sp. ML-6. The sequence goes on along the minus strand of NZ_JAOTIK010000001.1, from coordinate 1,805,272 downwards.
GGGCGGCATCCACGTCGAGCTCACCGGCGACGACGTCACCGAGTGCGTCGGCGGCGGACACGAGATCTTCGTGGACGATCTGCACCAGCGCTACGAGACGGCCTGCGACCCGCGGCTCAACCGCAGCCAGTCCCTCGACCTGGCGTTCCTGGTCGCCGAGATGTACCGGGACCAGTAGGCATCACCGCAGGTGGCAGACGTATGACTGTGGGGCACGGATCGATGTGATCCGTGCCCCACGGGCCGTTCGGAGGCTTTCAACGCCTTCTGGCGCCAGGTAAGGTTAGGTTCGCCTCACCAATCCACGGGGAGGCGGTGAACGACCGATCCCGCCGGGAGGTGAACCGCGTGTACGTCTGCTCGTGCTTCGGCATCACGGAGAAGCAGGTCAAGGAGCACGCGGACGCCGGGGCCTGCACGCCCCGGCAGATAGCCTCCGCCTGCAAGGCGGGCACCGACTGCGGCGGCTGCGTCCGCGCCATCCAGGCCGTGCTGGGCCGGGGCGGCTGCCCGCGCCGCGAGGCGGCGGCCCGCAACCGGGCCTCCGAGACCCCGGCCGCCACCGCCACCGGGACCGGCGACCGGACCGTCGCACCCGGCACCGCCCCGGGCGTGGAGCCCGGCACCGCACCCGGCATCCGGATCCCCGACGCGGCCTGACCCGCCGGTCCGGATCAGCTGTCCGGCTGCTCGATCAGCTGGGCGATGTACAGCGGCTCACCGAGCTTCTCGACCAGTTCCAGCTGGGTGTCGAGATAGTCGATGTGGTGCTCCTCGTCCTCCAGGATCGACTCGAAGATGTTCGCCGAGGTGATGTCGCCCTTGGTGCGCATCAGCTCGATGCCGCGCTTGAGGCGGTCGATCGCCTCCACCTCGATCTGACGGTCGGCCTGGAACATCTCGGTGACGGTCTGGCCCACCCGCACGTGGAACAGCCGCTGGTAGTTGGGCAGTCCCTCGAGGAAGAGGATGCGGTCCGTGAGGACCTCCGCGTGCTTCATCTCGTCGAACGACTCCGAGCGGGTGTACTTCGCGAGCTTCGTCCAGCCGAAGTTGTCCTGCATCTTCGCGTGCAGGAAGTACTGATTGATGGCGGTCAGCTCTGCGGTCAGCTGCTCGTTCAGGAATTCGAGGACCTCGGGGTCGCCCTGCATCGCAGAGGCTCCTTCCAACCGGTGGAAACGGGCAAGTTGGCCGCATCCTCGCATTGTGTCCCGTAGTCGTCCAGTAAGTGCAGGCTTACTGTAAATTGTCCGAATCGCCCCCTCCCTGGTCGGGACCACCCCTGCCCGTCTGTCACCATGGAGGCATGGGTCAGCCGGAAAGCCGGGAACACCGCGCGTCAGAGCAGTCCGAGCTTCCGCCGGGACAACGACTCCAGCGAGGCTGGCCGGTCACCCATTACGGGCCCGTTCCCAGGTTCCGGCCCGACCGCTGGGAGTTCAGGGTCTTCGGCGCCACGGCGGACGGCGAGAAGCACTGCTGGAACCATCAGGAGTTCTCGGAGCTGCCGTTCGTCTCGGTCGTCGCCGACCTGCACTGCGTCACCAAATTCAGCATGCTGGGCGCCGAATGGGGCGGGGTTCTGGCCCGTACGATCCTGGAACTCGCGCCGCCGGCCCCGAATGTCACCCATGTGATGGTGTGGGCCGAGTACGGCTTCAGCTCGAACCTGAGACTCGCCGACTTCGCCTCGGACCGAACACTTTTCGCCACCCACAAGGGCGGGGAACTGCTCACCGCGGAGCACGGTTTCCCGCTCCGCCTCGTCGTGCCGCACCTCTATGCCTGGAAGGGGCCCAAGTGGGTCCGGGGCATCGAGTACATGACGGCCGACCGCCGCGGCTTCTGGGAGGAGCGGGGCTACCACAACATCGGTGACCCGTGGCGCGAGCAGCGGTACTCCTACCAGGAGGAACCCGGGGACGGCCCCGAGTTCTGACCCGGCGGGCCCGGGCGGGGCCCTGTCCGGCGTGTGCGCAGGGCCCGACGGCGTGTTCAGGCCGTGCCGGACGGCCCCTCCATGCCGCGCAGTCTCTTCAGCCGGGCCACGTCCGCCGCGTGACCCTCCTTGCCGCCGGGCGTCTCGATGATCAGGGGCACGCCGGCGGTCGCCGGGTGGTGGAACAGCTCGCGGAAGGGCTCCTCGCCGATGTGGCCGGAGCCGATGTTCTCGTGCCGGTCCTTGTGGGCCCCGACCACGTCCTTGGAGTCATTGGCGTGGATCAGTTTCAGCCGTCCTTCGCCGACCGTCTCCACCAGCAGGTCCAGGGTCTGCCGCATGCCCGCGGCCTCCGCCAGGTCGTGGCCCGCCGCATGGATGTGACAGGTGTCGAGGCAGACGCCGAGCCTGGGATGGGCGTCGAGCGCCTCGAAGTACGGCCCGAAGTCCCAGGTCCGGGAGCAGAGCGAGAACCCCTGCCCGGCGGTCGACTCCAGCAGCAGGTACGGGTCGTCGTCGTGCGTCAGCTCGTCCAGCAGCGGGCGCACATGGGCACGGACCTGGGCCAGGGCCTGCTCGCGCGGCCGGCCGCCGGTCGCCGACCCGGTGTGCACCACGACGCCCAGGGCGCCGATCTGCCGCGCCCGGCGCAACGAGTGGCGCAGCGACAGGACGGACCTCTCGACCGTCGCCTCCGTGTGCGAGCCGAAGTTGATCAGGTACGGGGCATGGACGTACGCCGGTACGGACCGCGCGGCGCATTCCTCCCGGAACCGTTCGTCCTGGACCGGGTCGCCGACGGGGGTCGCCCAGCCGCGCGGGTTGGCCACGAAGACCTGGACGGCCTCCGCCCCCATCTCCCGGGCGTAGGGGAGGCCGACCCTGGCGAGGCCGCCGGCCACCGGAACATGGCCACCGACCGGGTTGCGCATGTGAATCTCAGAGTCCCTTGGTCTTGATGGTGATGGTGCTGCCCTCGGGGGCCTGGTCGCCCCCGTCGACGGACTGGCTCGCGACGGTGTCGCTGAACGAGAGGAACGGGCGGTCGACCTTGACCTCGAAGCCCGCGTCCTCCAGTGCGGCCGTGGCCTCGTCGACGTCCTTCCCGGTGACGTCCGGGACGTCGATCATCCGTGGGCCCTTGGAGACCGTGAGCGTGACGGTGTCGCCCTCGGCCGCCTCCGCACCCTCGCCCGGCGACTGGCGGGCGATGTCGCCCGCCACCTCGGAGGAGTGCACCCGGCCGGGGAGCACCTCGGCCTTCAGGCCTTCCTCCTCCAGGGCCGCGGTGGCGTCCTCCACGGACAGCCCGGTGACGTCGGGGACGTCCACCGGGGTGCCCTTGCTGAGGACGAGGGCGACCGCCGAGTCCGGGTGGCGGCCGGTGTTCGCGCCGGGGTCCGTACGGATCACGTCGCCCCGCACGATGTCCTCGTCGAATTCCTTGGTGACCATGCCCGGCACCAGGCCGACCTTCTTCAGCTCCTTCCTGGCGTCGGCCAGGGAGAGGCCCCGGAGCTCGGGCACCTTCACGATCTCGGGCCCCCGCGAGACGACCAGCGTCACCGAGGCGTTGCCCCGGACGCGGGCGCCGGACTCGGGTTCGCTGCTGATGACCTTGCCGCGCTCCACGGTGTCGCTGTACCCCCGCTCGACGGTCCTGACCTCCAGGCCGGCGTCCGCGAGCCGCTTCTCGGCGGTCTTCTGGGTCTGGCCGAGCAGCGCGGGGACCCGGGTGAACTGCCCCGAGTTGATGTACCAGACGCCGGTGCCGATCCCCAGCACCAGCAGCACGGCGACGACCGCGACGAGGACGGAGCGCGGCGGCACGCCGCGGAGCCGGTCCCGCGCCGAGGGCTGCGGCGGGGGCGGCGGGGGCATCTCCAGCCGGCTGGTGTGGTGCGAGACGCCCTGGCCGTCCGGGAGCAGCCGCGGGATCACGCTGGTGCGGTCCTCGGCGGCGTCGTGCGTCTCGGCGGTGGCCTGCGGGGGTACGGCGTCCAGCTGGGCGTCGGTGAGGGGGGCGCGCGCCTCCCGGGTCCGGGCGAGCAGGGCCACCGCGTCGAACGGGCGGGCCTCGGGATCGCGGGCGGTGGCGGCGGCCACCAGCCCGTCGAGCTCCTCCGGCAGTCCGGGGACCACGGCCGACGGCGGCGGGACGTCCTCGTTGAGGTGCTGGTAGATGACCTGGGCGGGGGTCTCCCCGCCGTGCGGCTTGGAACCGGTCAGCATCTCGTACAGGACGACGCCGCAGGCGTACACGTCGGTGCGGGTGTCCGCCGTGCCGTGCTCTATCTGCTCGGGGGCGAGGTAGGAGACCGTGCCCAGGACGGACCCGGTGGTGCTGGTGACGGAGCCCACCGCCCGCACGAGGCCGAAGTCGGCGACCTTGACCCGGCCGTCGTCCCCTATCAGGACGTTCTCCGGCTTCATGTCGCGGTGCACGAAACCCGCCCGGTGCGCGGCGCCGAGGGCGGCCAGGACCGGTTCCAGGATGTCCAGCGCGGCCCTCGGCTGCAGCGCGCCCCGGTCGCGCAGCACGTCGCGCAGGGTGCAGCCCGCCACGTACTCCATCGCCAGGTAGACGTACTGCCCCTGCGCGCCCTGGTCGAAGACGGCCACCACGTTCGGGTGCGCGAGGCGGGCCACGGACTTGGCCTCGCGGATGAAGCGCTCGACGAACGTGGCGTCGGTCGCCAGCGCCGGATGCATCACCTTGAGGGCGAGAACCCGGTCGAGCCGGGTGTCCACGGCCCGGTAGACCGTGGCCATGCCGCCCACGGCGATGCGGGCATCGACGCGGTAGCGGCCGTCGAGCAGCTGCCCGACGAGAGGGTCCTGGAGGGTCGTATCCACGCAGGCGAGTCTACGAGCCGCCGCGGACCCGGCTCACGGGCCGGGGCGGGCCCGGGGCCGTACTGCAGCCGAGCCGTGACAGGGACATGAACCGCAGCTCGCCCCGGCGGCTCAGAAGGCCGGGCGCTCCGGGTCCAGCCGGGCGCGCCCCTCCACCGGCGACGACGCCTCGGCGAAGTGGCGGCGCGGAATCCGGCCCGCCCGGTACGCCAGGCGCCCGCCCGCCACCGCGTGCCGCATCGCCGCGGCCATCAGCTCGGGCTCCTGGGCCCGGGTCACCGCGGACGCCAGCATCACCGCCGCGCAGCCCAGCTCCATCGCGAGCGCCGCGTCCGAGGCCGTCCCGGCACCCGCGTCGAGGATCACCGGCACCCGGGCCTGCTCGACGATCAGCCGGAAGTTGTGCGGATTGCGGATGCCGAGGCCGGAGCCGATCGGGGAGCCCAGCGGCATGACCGCCGCGCAGCCCACGTCCTGGAGCCTGCGCGCCAGCACCGGGTCGTCGTTGGTGTACGGCAGCACGGTGAAGCCGTCGTCCACCAGGATCTCCGCGGCGTCCAGCAGCTCGATCGGGTCGGGCAGCAGGGTCCGCTCGTCGGCCACCACCTCCAGCTTGACCCAGTCGGTGCCGAGCGCCTCGCGGGCCAGCCGGGCGGTCAGCACGGCCTCGCCCGCGGTGAAGCAGCCCGCCGTGTTCGGCAGCACGCGGATGGAGAGCCGCTCCAGGACGGAGAGCACCGAGCCCTGCACGGTCGGGTCGAGGCGCCGCATCGCGACGGTGGTCAGCTCGGTGCCGGAGGCGATCAGCGAACGCTCCAGCACGTCGAGGCCGGCCGCCCCGCCCGTGCCCATGATCAGCCGGGAGCCGAAGTCGGTGCCGCCGAGGGCGAAGAGGTCGTCGGACACGGTCAGCCTCCCTGGACCGCGGTCAGGATCTCGACGCGGTCGCCGTCGGCCAGCACGACGGCGGACCACCGGCCCCGCGGCACGACGGTCTCGTTGACGGCGGCGGCCACGCCGGAGCCCGCGGTGGTGAGGGTGGCGACCAGGGCGTCCAGGGCGGTGCCCGCGGCGAGGGCACGGACCTCGCCGTTCACGGACACGGAGAGGGAGGCGCGGGACGCGCCGGGTCCGGCGGGGGAGCCGGGGCGGGATGCGGACTCGGTCATGCGGGCTGCTCCTGACGTACGGGGGCGGCGGCGGACGGGAATCGGTGCGGGGTGAAGGGGCGGGCCTGCTCGGGCGGTTCGCCCCCGGTGAGGAACTCCGCCATGACGTCACCGGTGACGGGGGTGAGCAGCACCCCGTTGCGGTGGTGGCCGGTGGCGAGGTGCAGGCCGGGCAGGGCGGTGGGGCCCAGCAGCGGGGCGTTGTCGGGGGAGGCGGGGCGCAGACCGGCCAGGGCCTCGGTGAGCGGCAGCTCGGTGATGCCGGGGACCAGCTCGTGGGCGTCCCGCAGCAGCTCGTAGACGCCGCCCGCGGTGACGGTGGTGTCCCAGCCCAGCTCCTCGCTGGTGGCGCCGACGACCAGCTCGCCGTTCTCGCGCGGGACCAGGTAGACGTGGCTGCCCCGGACCACGGCCCGCACCGTCCGGCTGAGGAAGGGCGCGTACGGGGCGGGCACGGTCAGCCGGAGCACCTGCCCCTTGACCGGCCGGACCGGCGGCACGACCTCCTCCGGCAGCCCCGGGAGCCGGCCGCTGAGACTGCCCGCGGCGAGCACGACCTGGTCGGCCGCCGGTTCCGTGCCCCCGTCGAGCACTGCCCCGGCGGCCCGGCCGCCCCGCACCGTCAGGCGTTCCGCCCGGGCCCGGTGGAAGGTCACCCCGGCCCGCTCGCAGGCGGTCAGCAGGGCGGCGGCCAGTCGGCGGGGATCGATCTGGTGGTCGCCGTCGACCCGCAGACCGCCCCGGACACCCGGCGCCAGCATCGGTTCCAGCCGACGGCACTCGCGGCCGGTGAGCCACTGGGACACCAGCCCGGACCGCTGCTGGAGGGCGTGCAGCTCCCGCAGGTGGGCGCGGTCGTCGGCGTCCAGGGCGACGGCCAGGGTGCCGCAGGTGCGAAAGCCGGTCTCCCGCCCGCTGGCCTCCTCCAGCTCGGCCACGAAGGCCGGGTAGCGGGCGGCCGAGGCGACGTTGAGACCGAGCAGCAGCTCCTCGCCGTAGTGGAGTTCGGTGACGGCGGCCAGCATGCCGGCCGCCACCCGGGCGGCCCCGCCGCCCGGTTCGGGATCGGCGACCGCGGTGCGCAGCCCGCGCTGCGCGGCCCGCCAGGCGGTCACCAGACCGATGATCCCGCCCCCGATGACGAGGACGTCGTATCCCTTCCCGTTTCCGGAAGAACGCATGGGCGTCCAGCCCCTCCCTTCGCCGGCATGACCCGGATCAGGTTCGTACGGTCGGAGGCCGCCCAGCCTCCCTCTCAGCCCGGTGCGTCCGGGCTCCCGCGAGTGTTTTACGTTGGCCACCCTAAACCCCGCCGTCCCGGCCCAGTAAGGGAGCAGTCACCGTGGCCCGTTCGCTCGACGGACTCGTCCTCGCCCCGGTCGCCGACCAGGCCCCGGGCCAGGTCGGTACCCGCACCCGCTTCGCGTACCACGAGCGGGACGGCCGGATCTGGGCCGACTACGCGGGCGGCGACGTGGTCCGCGGCCACCTCGTCGGCACCCGGGACGGCGACACCCTCGACTTCAGGTACGTCCAGCTGAAGCAGGACGGGACGACTTCCAGTGGCCACTGCGTCTCCACCGTCGTCGACCTCGCGGACGGCCGGGTCCGGCTGGAGGAACGCTGGGAGTGGGAGTCGCAGAAGGGCGGCGGGACGAGCACGGTCGAGGAGATCCCATCTTCCTGACGCAATGTCAGGTGCTTATGGTGTACGGGTGAGCGATCAGCAGCAGTCAGAGCAGCCGGACCGGCGGCCGGGGCGCCGCGTCGTCGTCGTGGGCGCGGGCATGGCGGGTGTGCAGACCGCGGTGGCCCTGCGGGAGCAGGGCTTCACCGGCCCCGTCACCCTGATCGGCGCCGAACCCCACCAGCCCTACGACCGGCCCCCGTTGTCCAAGGCGGTGCTGCTCGGCAAGGCCGAGGACTCCGCCTTCGAGGTCGACTTCGAGGCGCTGGACATCGAACTGCGGCTGGGCGTCGAGGTCACCGGCCTGCGACCGGACGCGCACGAACTGGACACCCCCTCGGGCCCCGTCGGCTACGACGTCCTGGTGATCGCGACCGGCGCCGAACCGGTCGTGCTGCCTGGCACCGAGGGCGTCCCCGGCGTCCACCTGCTGCGCACCCTCGACGACGCGGCCCGGCTGCGCCCGGTCCTCGAGGGACAGCACGACGTGGTGGTCGTCGGCGCGGGCTGGATCGGCGCCGAGTTCGCCACCGCGGCCCGCGCCGCCGGCTGCGGGGTCACCGTCGTCGAGGCCGCCGACCGCCCCCTCGCGGGCGCGATGCCCGCCGAGGTCGCCGCCCCGATGGCCGACTGGTACGCCGGGGCCGGCGCCGAACTCCTCACCGGGGCCCGGGTCGACCGGATCGAACCGGGCCGGGTGGTCCTCGCGGACGGCCGTACGCTCCCGGCCGGGGCGGTCGTCGTCGGAATCGGCGCCCGGCCCGCCACCGGCTGGCTGGCCGGCTCCGGCATCGCGCTCGGCCCCGACGGATCGGTGACCGCGGACGAGGCGCTGCGCACCTCGGCACCCGACGTGTACGCGGTCGGCGACTGCGCCTCGTTCCCCTCCGCCCGGTACGGCGAACGCCTGCTCGTCCACCACTGGGACAACGCCCTCCAGGGCCCGCGCACCGCCGCCGCCAACATCATCGGCGCGACGGCCGGCGGCGCCTTCGAGCCGCTGACGTACGACCCCGTGCCGTACTTCTGGTCCGAGCAGTTCGACCGGTTCGTGCAGTACGCGGGCCACCACGGCGACGCCGACACCCTGCTGTGGCGCGGCGACCCGGCGGATCCCGCCTGGTCGGTGTGCTGGCTGCGGGACGGCGTCCTGGTCGCGGTCCTCGCCGTCGGCCGCCCGCGCGACCTGGCGCAGGGGCGCAAGCTCATCGAGGCGGGGGCATCGCTCGATCCGGAACGGGCCGCCGACCCCGCCGTGCCGCTGAAGACGGCGGTCCGCGGCTGAGGAGGGCCCGCCGGACGGCGCGCCTCCGGCGTCCGGGAGGGGAGAGGGCCTGCGGGGCCGGCGAGGGGGAGAGGAGGGGCCGGGGGAGCGGTTCCGGAGGCCCTGAAGGGCCGAGTCCGGGTATCGGCTGTCGGTGCGGGATGGCAGGCTTGTCCTTGTGACCGAGATTGACGCAAAGATCGATGCTCTCGTCCCTGCCTGGCTCCACCTCCCCGACATCGCAGAAATGCTCGGTGTCGAGGTGACGCGTGTGCGGCAGCTGGTCAAGGAGGGCCAGCTGATCGCCGTACGCCGTGGTGAGAACCGGGCGCTCCAGGTGCCGGCCGCCTTCATCGACGGCACCAAGGTGGTCAAGGGCCTCTCCGGCACCCTGACGCTCCTGAAGGACGACGGCTACACCGACGAAGAGATGCTGGAGTGGCTCTTCACCCCCGACCCGACCCTGCCGGGCACCCCCGCCCAGGCACTGAGCGAGAATCGCGGCACGGAGGTGAAGCGCCGCGCCCAGGCGCTCGCCGTCTGAACCACCGGCCCGGTGCGAGCGGGCGGACGGCGCGGTCCCGCGCCGCCCGCCCCGGCCCCGGGCCGCCTTCCGCACCGCTCTCCCAGGGGGGAACCGCACCGATGTCCACGCTCCGCGCGTCGCTGTCCGAAGCCCGGCTCTATCTGTGCACGGACGCCCGCAGGCGCCAGGGCGACCTCCCCGCGTTCCTCGACGCCGTCCTCGCCGCCGGGGTGGACATCGTCCAGCTGCGCGACAAGGGCATGGAGGCGGCCGAGGAGCTCGACCATCTCGCCGTGTTCGCCGACGCGTGCCGACGCCACGGCAAGCTCCTCGCGGTGAACGACCGGGCCGATGTCGCCCACGCCATCGGCTCCGACGTGCTGCACCTCGGCCAGGGCGACCTGCCGGTGTCCGCCGCCCGCGCCATCCTCGGCGACGACGTGCTGATCGGCCGCTCCACGCACGCCGGGCCCGAGGTCGACGCGGCCGTCGCCGAGCCCGGCGTGGACTACTTCTGCACCGGCCCCTGCTGGCCCACCCCGACCAAGCCCGGACGGCACGCCCCGGGCCTCGACCTCGTCCGGTACGCCGCCTCGCTCGACCAGCCGCGCCCCTGGTTCGCCATCGGCGGCATCGACGCCGGCAACCTCGACGAGGTGCTGGACGCCGGTGCCCGCCGGGTGGTCGTCGTACGGGCGATCACCGAGGCCGCCGACCCGGGCGCCGCCACCGCCGAGCTGGCCCGCCGGATCAGGGCGCGCGCCGGAGCGTGAGCCCGGCCGTCCGGCCGGGGCCACGGCCACGGCCGGGGACGGACAGTCGGGCCCGTGACCGGGCCGGATGCCCGCGACGGGACCGGAAGCGAACGTCCGGAACGGGGGCCGGAGACGGACGTTCAGGGGCGTGATTCGGCCCGGCTGTCCGAAGGATGGACAAACAATCCGTCAATTAGGACAATTCACCCTGGTCCGGTCCTATGGCCCTCATGCTCTGGTTAACCTGCGGGTATGGCCCTTGGCACACCATCCATCAGGACGGATCACGCCCCCACGGTGCGTGAACTCCTCGCGACCGGCAAGACCTCCTACTCCTTCGAGTTCTGGGCTCCCAAGACCGAGCAGGGCGAGCGGAACCTCTGGAACGCGCTGCGCCGGGTCGAGGCGGTGAGGCCGAGCTTCGTCTCCGTGACCTACGGGGCCGGCGGTTCCACCCGGGCCGGGACGGTGCGGGCCACCCAGCAGATCGCGGCCGATTCCACCCTCACCCCGGTCGCCCACCTCACGGCGGTCAACCACTCCGTCGCCGAGCTGCGCAACATGATCGGGCAGTACGCGGACGCCGGGATCCGGAACATCCTCGCCGTGCGCGGGGACCCGCCGGGCGACCCGATGGGCGAATGGGTCAAGCACCCCCAGGGCGTGCGGTACGCGGCGGACCTCGTCCACCTCATCAAGGAATCCGGTGATTTCTGCGTCGGCGTCGCGGCATTTCCCGAGATGCACCCGCGTTCGACCGACTGGGACACCGACATCCGGCATTTCGTGGACAAATGCCGGGCCGGTGCCGACTATGCGATCACCCAGATGTTCTTCGACCCGGAGGATTATCTGCGGATGCGTGACCGAGTGGTCGCCACGGGTTGCGAAACCCCGATCATTCCCGAGGTCATGCCGCTGACCAGCGTCAAACAGCTGGACAGATTCGCGCAGCTCAGCAACGCGTCCTTCCCCGCGTCCCTGAAAGAACGGATCCTCGCGGCCAAGGACGATCCCGCCGCTGTACGCTCCATTGGAATCGACTTCGCCACGCAGTTCTGCGCGAGGCTGCGATCCGAGGGTGTGCCCGGATTGCACTTCATCACGCTCAACAACTCGACGGCGACGCTCGAAATCTACGAGAATCTCGGACTGCACAAGCAGTCGTGACCGGCCGTACCCGCCGCTACCCGGCGCGGTGGCCGTAGGAGGGGGCGGGCATGGGCTGGACGGTCCTCTACATCGCGTTCGGAATCGTCGCGCTGTGGCTGCTCGGTGAAGTGCTCCTGCAGTACAAGGCGCGCCTTCGCTGGAGACTTCTGGCCTTCGCGGGCTTCGCCTGCGTGGTCGTCGGGGTACTCATCCCGTCCGTGCTCGTCATCGTCCTCGGCGCGATCGCCTTCGCGGTCGGGCAGACCCAGGTCACGCTGTCCTTCCGGCGGGGCTTCTCCACCGGCTGGGCCATAGGGGGCAACCCCGGCGCGAGCCGGCGCCGCAAGGGCGGGAACGGGGACGGGCGGCAGGGCCGCGGACCCACGCTCCAGGTCTCGGACCTGGAGCTGGAGCACGGCGGGCAGACCCCGCCGCCGCCCGCCCAGGCCCCCGCGGTCTACGAGCCGGAGCCCATGCCGGACGACACCGGGCAGTACGGCGTCTACTCCGGCGGCCACCAAGCGCGCCAGGACGACCAGCCCGACCCCCTCCCGCAGCAGCCCCCCTACACCCCGTACGACTCCTACGCCGAGCCCACCGCCGCGTACGGCGCACCGGGCCAGGACGCGTACGCCGCCCAGGACCCGCTCGCCGGGCAGTACGACTACGGCACGCAGCAGCAGTACGCCGCGTACTCCGACCCCTACATCGGGACCGGCACCGCCGGGGGCCCCGCGGGGTACTCCTCGTACGACGGCAACGAGTACGACAGCTTCGGGGGCCGGCAGCAGTACGCCCCCGACCCGTACGCCCCCGACCCGTACGCCCAGCAGCCGTACACCGACACCCCGCCCGGCGGCGTCTGGGTGCCGCAGCAGCGCGAGGGCGAGCAGTACCCCGTCACGCCCCCGGAGCAGCCCGCCCACCCCGGCCCGCCCCCGAACGGCTACAACAACGGCAGCGGCTACGACGAACAGCAGTACCGCTACTGAGCCGTTGCCGACGGCGGGCGGCCCCGCGGTCCGGGCGGCCTGGGGAGCCCGGACCGGCCGGCCGGCCTCCGGGCGCTCACTGGGAGCCCCGGAACCCGTCCCCCTCCACGATCAGTCCGGCGACCAGGGCCCCCGACATGCCCGCGTGGGCGAGTCCACCGCCCGGATGCGACCAGCCGCCCGCGGCGTAGAGCCCCCGCAGCCGGGTGCGGTTGCCCGGACGCAGATACGCGCCGCCCGCCCCGGCCAGCACGGGCGCGGGCACCGAACCGCCCTCCGCGCCGGTCTGCGCCGCCGTCTCCGCCGGGGTCCGCACCTCGGCGTGCAGCAGCCGCTCCCGTATCCCGGGCACGGCCGAGGCGGCGGCCCCGATCAGCGAGTCGGCGCACCGCTCGCGCACTGCGGGGTCCGTCCAGTCCACCGGGCCGTGCGGGGCGACCGTCGCCATCAGCGTCACCGCCTCGTGGTCGTCGTCGGGGCGGGTCGACGGGTCGTCCGGGCGCAGCACCGTCACCGTGGGGTGTTCGGCGAGCCGTCCGCCGAACACCGCCTCGCGCTCCGCCGCACCGTCCGCCGGGTGCACCAGCGTCCGGTGCACGGTGTCCGCGGACCGGGCGCCGCGCAGCGAGAGCAGCACCAGGAACCGGCCCGGCACCAGCTCCTGGCCCGCACCCTGCCGGGTCGTCACGTCCTCGTCCTGCCAGGACTCCTGACCCGGCACCAGGCCGGGACGGGGCGGGGCGCCCAGCACCACGTGGTCGGCCTCGGCGACCGTCCCGTCCGCCAGCTCGACCCCCGCCGCCCGGCCGTCCTTCTCGACGACCCGGGTCACCTCGCACCCCAGGACGAACTCCACCCGCCGGGCCAGGCACCGCTCGTGCACCGCCTGCGCCAGGGCCCGGATGCCGCCGGAGACGTACCAGCTGCCGAACGTCTCCTCCATGTACGGCAGCAGGGCCGCCGACGCCGGTGCGCGCACCGGGTCGAGCCCGTACGACAGGGCGTACCCGTCGAGGAGCGAGGCCAGCCGGGGGTCCGCCAGCTCCCACGCGCCGACCTCCGCCACCGTGCCCGCCTGCCGGGCGGAGCGCAGCAGCCGGCGCTGCCGGAGCGCCGGATAGGGATCGCGCCCGAACACCTCCCGGTCGGGGCGCAACGGCTCCTCCAGCAACGGACGCCGCGACCGGTCCCAGGCATCGCGCGCCCGGTCGAGGAACCCGCCCCACGCCGCGCCCGCGCCCCCGCCGAGCGCCGCGTCCAGGGCGGAGACCACCCCGGCCCGCGAGGCGTTCGGCAGCGACACCGCCGTACCGTCCGCGAACAGGTGCCGGCTCGCCGGATCGACCTGGACCAGCTCCACGCACCGCTCCAGCGGTTCCTTGCCCGTCTTCACGAACAGGTCGCGGTAGACGGCGGGCAGATGGAGCAGCGCCGGACCGGTGTCGAAGACGAAGCCCTCCCGGGCGTACCGGCCCACCGAACCGCCGAAGGTCTCCGACCGCTCGTACACCGTCACCCGGTGGCCTGCCACGGCGAGCCGGGCGGCCGCCGCCATCGCGCCCATCCCGGCGCCGATCACCGCAATACGTGCCATGTCAGTGACCTTAACGGCCGCCGCCGACGGTCAGCCCGGCGGCTGGTAGGTACCCGCCCGGGCCAGTCGCCGCTCCTCGCGCCGCTGCTTCCTGCGCCGCAGGAAGCGCCGGATCCGGGAGAACAGGAAGGCCACGATCACGATGCCGAGCAGCAGCAGCGACCCCGCGACGACCGAGGCCGCCACCGGATGGAATATCGCGAAGGTGATGATCCCGGCGACGCCCAGGTCCTCGACGATGCTCACGACGATGTTGCTGAACGGTTCGGGAGAGGAGTTGACCGCCATTCTGGTGCCGGCCTTCACCAGGTGGCTCACCAGTGCGGTGGACCCGCCGATCGCCGCCGCCGCGAGCTCCGGCAGCGAACCGTCGTCACCGGCCAGCAGCGCCGCCACGACGGCACCGGACACCGGCCTGATGACGGTGTGCACCGAGTCCCAGACCGAGTCCACGTACGGGACCTTGTCCGCCACCGCCTCGCAGAGGAAGAGCACACCGGCCACCACCAGGACGTCGGTGCGCTGGAGGGCGTCGGGCACCTCCTCGCTCAGACCGGTCGTACCGAAAATGCCGAGGAGCAGGACCACCGCGTAGGCGTTGATCCCGCTGGCCCAGCCGCTTGTGAACACCAGAGGGAGTACGGACACGGAGGCGATCGTAAGCCAGTTGGCGTACGGCGCGGGACGGGTTCGGCGCGCAGGTCTGAGTATCCGTACCTAGACCGCGAGATGAGTAGGTACGCGGATGGGCTCCCGCCTCACCGGGCGGGAGAGTGGGGGCACGGGGAGGGGCGCCGCGCAGGCACCGCCGGCACGGGGCGGCGGAACGGTCGCGGCACTCCCCTCCGGAACGGGGGAGCACGACGGAGGACTCGGGGCCACGGGGGACACGGGGCCGCGGGGAAAGTTCTCCAGCAGTTACGGAAGGCGCCGGTCCGGCGCGGACCCGGGACACCGGGTCTTATCGGACCGGCGCCTTCCGTATGCGCTCCTGCCCGTGGTGCGGTTCTGTCCGCCGTGCGGTTCCGTGCGTCGCGCGCTTCCGTCCCGTCGGGGCGGGCGGCTCAGCGCCCGCTGACCCGCCCGTGCAGCAGCAGCGACAGCGCCGAGTGCACGTCGTCGATCGACCGCCCGGGCTGGAACGCCTGCCAGTCCAGGGCCGCCACCAGCACCATGCCGACCAGCGCGGCGGCCGTCAGCGGAATGTCGATCTCCCGGCTCAGCTCGCCGTTCTCCACCCCTTCGCGCAGCACGCCCTCGACCACCGCGACGGCTTCCTGACGCACCACCAGGAGGGTTCCCTGCCAGGCCCGGTTGGTGCGCCACAGCTCCGCGACGTACAGCTGGGTGAACGCCGGATACCGGTCGATGAAGACCAGGCCGGCCCGGATCATCGCGTCCAGCGCCTCGACCCGGGTGCCGCCGCGCCGCCCGGTCTCCTCGGCCGCGGAGCGCAGCGAGGCGGTGAGCAGCCCGACGCCGTGCCGCAGCAGCTCCTCGAAGAGTTCGGTCTTGCTCTTGAAGTTGTAGTAGACCGTGCCCTTGGCGACCCCGGCGCGCTCGGCGATCTCGTCCACCGTGGTGGCCGAGAAGCCCTTCTCCGCGATGAGGGTCACGGCCGCCTCGTAGAGCTTCTGCCGGGTGGCCCGGCGACGCGTGGTGCTGCTGCTTTCCATGCCCCTGATTCTCACAGGTCCCGACCCGCTCACAGGCTCAGTTCCGGGTGGAGGCGGTCCAGGGTCCACACCTGCTTGCGGCGTGCGGCGACCGCGGTCAGGGCGAGCGCCCCGGCCGTGAAGGCCAGCAGCACCGCGCTGCCCTGCCAGACCGGTCCGAGCCCGCCGCCGGTGATCAGCCGGCGCAGCCCCTCGACGATGTAACTCATCGGCAGGTAGGGGTGGATCGCGTTGAAGAACCCGGGGCTGGTCTGGACGGGGTACGTGCCGCCGGCCGAGGTCAGCTGGAGCATCAGCACCGCCAGGACGAGGATCCGCCCCGCGGCACCGAACCGGGCGTTCAGCCACTGCACGATCGCCGCGAAGCAGCAGGTCACCAGGGCCAGGAAGGCGATAGTCCCGGCGGCCCGGGTCATCTGCAGCCCCAACCCCCAGTGCAGGACGGCCATCAGGGCGGCCACCTGGAGCAGCCCGATCGCGGCCACCGGCAGCCAGCCCGCGAAGGCGATCCGCCAGGCGGAGGCCCCGGCGGCGAGCGCCCGCCGGTTGAGCGGCTGGATCAGCATGTACGCCACCATCGCGCCGACCCACAGGGAGAGCGGGATGAAGTACGGGGCGAAACCGGTGCCGTAGTTGGGGGCCTCGTGCAGCGACTCGGAGGCCAGCTGCACCGGGTCGGCCATGACGCCCGTCCGGGCGTCGCGGTCCTTCTTGTCGTAGTCGGGGATCTTGCCGACGCCGTCGCCGAGCCCCTCGGCGAGGGTGGTCGAGCCGTCGCCGAGCCGGATCAGCCCGCTGTCCAGGTTCACCGCGCCCTTCCTGAGGTCGCTCACCCCGGTGTCCAGGTCGGCGGAACCGGTCCTGGCCGTGACGAGGCCGGTGTGCAGGTCGTTCGCCCCCTTGGCGACCTTGTGCGCGCCGGTGTTCAGCGCGTTGACCTTCTTGACGGCGGACGCCAGGTCCTCGTCCAGGCGCGGCGCGTGCTCGGCCAGGTCCTCGGCCTGACGCTGAAGGGTGGTCAGCCGGGTGCTCAGCTTCTTCAGGTCCCCGTTCTGGTTCGTGACCAGTACGTTCACGTCGTCGGCGACCTTCGCGACATCGGCCGCGGCGGTCATGGCGCGCTTCAGCGGCGGGCAGAGGGCGGGGTCGGCCTCCTGCTCCTGCGCACAGCTGGTGCGGTGGAGCTCGGCCAGGTCGTCGGAGGCCGTGCGGGCGGCGGTGGCCGCGGTGGGGGCGGCCTTCACGAGCAGGTCGAGGTTGTCCCGCACGGTCTGCGAGGAGTCGGCGACCAGCCGGGCGGTGTCGCCGATCGACTTGCCGTTGTCCTTCAGGAACGGACGGGCGTCGGCCGCCATCCCGTTCACCTTGTCGGCGAGCTGCTGGGTGCCCTCGGCCACCTGGCGGGAGCCGGTCTCGAGGTCGCTCGCGCCCTTGTCCAGCTTGCCGATGCCGTCGGCCAGCCGGCCGCTGCCGGCCTTGGCGTCCTTCAGCCCGTCCGCGAGGTCCTGCGAGCCCTTCTTCGCCTTGCCGATGCCGCCCTTGAGGTCGTCGGCGCCCTTGGCGGCCTTCTCCGTCGCGTCGTGGAGGTCGGAGAAGTTGATGAAGATCCGGTCGAGGAAATCGCGTGAGGCGTTGGTCGACGCGGCGGTGCGCACCTCGGAGAACACCGACCGGGAGATCTGCCCCACGATGTAGTTGTTGGCGTCGTTGGTGCGCACCTGGAGCGCGCCGGTCTCGGGGGAGTCGCCCGAACTGGACGCGATCCGCTCGCTGAAGTCCGAGGGCATGGTGAGCGAGAGGTAGTACGTGCCGTCCTCGACGCCCTCGGCGGCCTCGGCGGAACTCACCTCGTGCCAGTCGAACACCTTGGAGTCGAGGAGCTTGTCGGTGATCTCGTCACCGGCCGTGATGCGCTTCCCGGCCGCGGTGGCGCCCTTGTCGTCGTTGACCAGCGCGACGGGGATTTTGTCGAGGCGCCCGTACGGGTCCCAGAAGGACCACAGGTACAGGGCGCCGTAGAGCAGCGGCAGGAGCAGGAGCGCGACCAGTGCGGCGCGCGGCAGCTTTCCCCTGCCGAAGCGCTTGAGCTCAAGCGCGGCCAGCTTCGGCGAACGCATCGGCCGTCTCCTTCCCGGTCGTGGTTCCGTCGGCCGTGCCGGCCGTGTTCTGCGGGTCGTCCGTGCCGTCGGCCGTGCTCTTCGCGCCGTTGCCGTGCGCGTCGTTCCCGGTGCCGGTGCGCAGGGTGAGGGCGTCCTCGGGGGCCTGGCTGCAGACGGCGAGCACGGTCGTGCCGCCGGCCGCGACGGACCGCAGCAGCTCCCACGCCTCGGCCCGCTCGGAGTCGGAGAGCTTGAGGTCGGTGTCGTCCACCGCGAGCAGCCGGGGGCCGCCGATCAGCGCCAGTGCGACGGAGAGCCGCAGCGCCTCCAGCCGCTCCAGATCCCGTACGGAGGTCCGCTCGGCCTTGGGCAGGGTGGCCGGGTCGAGCCCCGCGGCGGCCAGCGCCGTGTCGATCCGCTCCTGCGCGGTGGCGATCCGCTCGGCGCGCGGGCGCAGCAGGGCGCGCAGCGAACCGCCGTAGCGGCGCTGGAGCAGGGCCCGCTCGCGCAGGTGCTCGGCGACGGTGAAGGCCGGGTCGAGCTCGCTGACGCCGGGCACCGGGCCCAGGGCGCAGACGCGGCGCACCGCCGCCATCTTGCGCGGCAGACGCAGTCCGCCGATCTCCGCGTGACCCTCGGTGGGGCGCATCCGGCCGGTGAGGGCGAGCAGCAGGCAGGTGCGGCCGGAGCCGGAGGGGCCCTCGATCGCCACCAGCGAGCCGGGCCGGGCCTCGACGTCCACGCCGCGGAAGGCCCAGCCGCGCGGCCCCTTGAGCCCGAGATTTCCGGCAGTGACGGCTGCCCCGTGCGGGCTGTCCACTGACCCTCCCCTGATTTTGAACTGACCAGTCAGTGCAAAAAGGTAGCCCGAACTTGCGATCGAGGCAAAAGAGCAGGTCAACGCCGTTGTGACGGGAACTGTCAGTGGTGCCCCTCACGATGGATGCATACGGCCACGGAGTCGTTGAGTCGTTGTACGAGACAGGAGGTTTCGTCATGGCCCACTCGTCCGCAGCAGCCGCACCCCGGCGCCGCGCAGACGGCCCTGCCCCCTCACCGACCGGTCCGGCAAGCGATGTCCACCCCGTCCTGCGACGCACCACCGCCCCGCCGGCCGCCCTCGATCTGCTCGCCCAGGCCCGCGCCGGCCTCGACGAGGCAGCCGTTCTCGATGTGCCGAACGAGCGGTACGCCACCGCCCACCTCGCCGCGCTGCGGACCGCGGCCGCCGTGCTGGCCGCGCGGGGCCGCCCGGAGACGTCCCGGCGACGCCGGGAGCGCATCCGCAGCGCCTGGGAGGTCCTCCCCGAAATAGCCCCGGAGCTGACCGAGTGGAGCGCGCTGTTCGCCTCCGGCGCCGCTCGCAGGGCCCGTGCGGAAGCCGGCATCCCGGGCGCCGCCGGCCGTCGGGACGCCGACGACCTGCTGCGTGACGCGGCGATGTTCCTGCGCCTGGTCGAGCGGCTGCTGGTGCTCCAGCCGGTGCTCCCGCAGTACCGGAAGGAGCGGCCCGAGACGGCATGACGGGCGCCCCGGGCCGGGGCGGGGAGCCCCGCCCCGGGTGGCAGCCGCCCCGGCCCGGGGCGGCAGTCGGTCCGGACCGGGCGGGGGGAGTGGACAGGACCGAGGCGGCGGAAGCTCCGGTGCGGGGTGTCGGGGCGGCCGGACGCGGGATGAGGGCACCGGCGGCGCGAGGCAATAGGGTGGACAGCACTCGTACCACCTGCACTGTTCACGCTCCCGCCGTCAGTGGCGGCACCGTGCCGAGGAGTCATCTGCCGTGTCGGACCAGCTGCGCCCCCGCGCCTCCCTCCGTACCGCCGTGGTCTGGGACGTACTCAAGGACGCCCTCGACCTCCGGGTCAAGGCGACCGGCAGGGACGCCCTGGACGTCCTGGACACCGGCGGCGGCACCGGAAACTTCGCGGTACCGGTCGCCCGCCTCGGCCACCGCGTCACCGTCGTCGACCCCAGCCCCAACGCGCTCTTCGCGCTGGAGCGCCGGGCGGCCGAGGCCGGGGTCGCCGACCGGGTCCGCGGTGTGCAGGGCGACATCCACGGACTGTTCGAGGTGGCCGAGCGCGGTGGTTACGACGCGGTGCTGTGCCACGGCGTCCTGGAGTACGTGGACGAACCCGCCGAGGGGGTGCGCAACGCGGTGGACGCGCTCCGTCCGGCCGGAGCGCTCAGCCTGCTCGCCGCCGGGCTCGGCGGCGCGGTCCTGGCACGGGCGCTCGCCGGTCACTTCACGGAGGCCCGGCAGGCGCTCGGCGACCCGGCGGGCCGCTGGGGCGAGGGGGACCCGGTGCCTCGGCGCTACACCGCGGACCAGCTCACCGAGCTGGTGTCCGGGGCCGGCGTCGAGGTCGGTGCGGTCCACGGGGTGCGGGTCTTCGCGGACCTCGTGCCCGGCGTCCTGGTGGACACCGAGCCCGGTGCGATGGAGGCCCTGCTCAAGCTGGAGGCCGCGGCGGCGGAGCTGCCCGCCTTCCACTCGGTCGCGACGCAGCTGCACGTTCTGGGCACGAAGCGCGCCTGAGCGCGAGCCGGTGCGGCGGCCGCCCGCGGCCGCGGTACGGCTGATCAGCGGCGCAGCGGCAGACGGAGTACGCCCCGGACCCCCCGATCGGGGGCTTCGCCCCGTATGATCGGGGGACACCATCCGGCATGACGGATCGGAGGTCGGGGAATCAACGCCTCAGCAGCCGAGCCGTCGTGGCGGCCCGGACTGGCTGATGGGCAAGAAGGCGGGTTTCACGGGGGCGAATCCCTGCCTATCCTGGAAGGGCCGCATACCGGCCGCCCCCCGCGGCCGACGACGAGGAGGACTCCGTGCCGCTCTCGGAGCACGAGCAGCGAATGCTCGAGCAAATGGAGCGAGCGCTGTACGCCGAAGATCCCAAGTTCGCGACAGCGCTCGAGGGAAGCGGGCTGCGTACGTACACCCGGCGACGGGTCTATCAGGCGGTCGCAGGCTTCCTGGTGGGTATCGCGCTCCTCATGTCCGGAATGGTCGCTCAGCTGATCTGGCTCAGCGTGGTGGGGTTCCTCGTCATGCTGGGCTGCGCGGTCCTCGCGGTCACCGGCTGGCGCAAGGCGCCCAAGCCGGGCGAGCATCCGGCGAGCGGTGGTGGCGGTCGTCACCACCCGAGGCAGCGCCGGACCGTGATGAACCGCATCGAGCAGCGGTGGCAGCGCCGCCGCGACGAACAGGGCCAGTAGCCCTCGAAACACTCCTGGACGAGGGGCGGCCGCGACTTCGCGGCCGCCCCTCGCTCCTGTCCGGGCCGACCGAGGAGCGCGGAAGCCGCCCCTGTGGCGCACCGGCCGGTGAGCGCGGGCCGGGGCACCGGCTCGGCACACAACCCCGCCCGGTGCTCGCGCGCACTCCGCCCCCCGATGCTGCCGTGTCGCGTTATGTGTGCCATGCGTGCCGTGCCGTGCGGCGCAGTGCCGTCCAGCCGCGGTGTCGGCGCCGTGCAGCGTCGTGCCGTGCAGCCGCAGTGTGGCGGTGCCGTCCTTTCGGCGTCGTCCGGCTCCGGGCCGGTCCTGCGGGCCGCCGGGGCGGGGGCCGGGCTTCCGGTCGTCCCTTCCGGCGGCCCGCAGGCCGTGCCTCATCCCTGGGGGCGGAACGGGCGCCGCAGCGGCCGCACCGGCCACCGGAGACGGCCCCACAGCGCCGAGCACCGGCCGGTGAACGCCGCCCAGCGGGCCGAGGCCGTCCAGATCACCCGAATGGCCGAGCGTGGCGCCACGACCGCCCGGATCCGGTCGACCCGGCCGGCGGACGCCCGCAGACCGGCCCGTACCGTCTCCACGTCCTCGGACAGCCCGGTGGCCGGGCGGGGCTCCGGGGCGTAGAGGACCTGCTCCACCGCCCCGGCCACCCGGTGCACCGCGTCCGCCGCGTCGAATTCGAGCCGCCCCAGCCGCACCATCCGCACCGCCGCCTTGCGCGGGGTCCGGGAGTCGTCCGGTTCGATGCCGTGGTCCCAGGCGGTGTCGGTGATCTCCTGCCAGGCCGCCAGCGTCCTGGCCGTCGTGCCCGCCGCGTCCGCCGGGGCGGGAGTCCACGCGACGCCGCGGGCCCGGTCCGGACCGGTGGCGGCGGACCGCGAATCCGACGGTACGGCCCGTCCCTCGGCCGACGCCGGCGCGGCCCGCTCCTGGGCCGGCGTCCGTCCGGCGGGCGGGGCCAGCCTGCGACGACGCGCCCGGAGCCGCCACAGCATCGGCAGCAGGGGCAGTACGAGGATCACCACGGCGAGCAGGGACAGACCGACGACGGCCCCCGTCGACGTACCGGAATCCGTCGGGGTCACCGGTCCCTGCGCCGTCGTGTCGCCGCACTCGCCCTGCTTGCGCATCTGCGCCGGGCACTCGTCCGGGACGGCCGGGGCGGCCGTCGGCGCGGTCGAGGCGTTCTCCTCCGGCACGGCCGGGTCGTCCACGTCGCCCTCGGGGGCCTCCTGCCGGGTGTACGTCGGCACGCTGCCCCGCGTCGGGGTCGGCTCGAAACGGGTCCACCCGACGCCCTCGAAGTACAGCTCGGGCCAGGCGTGCGCGTCGCGCAGACCCACCGAGACCGAACCGTTCGCCTGCTCCGTGCCGGGGGCGAAGCCCACCGCGACCCGGGCCGGGATGCCCAGCGTCCGCGACATCGCGGCCATCGTGAAGGAGAAGTGGACGCAGAAGCCCTGCTTCTCCTCGAGGAAGCGGCCGATCGCCGCGCTCCCGGTGCCCGAGTTCACCGAGGTGTCGTAGACGAAGCCGCCGTTCGACGCGAAGTAGTTCTGCAGCTTCACCGCCCGCTCGTAGTCGTTGGCGGCGCCCCTGGTCACCTCGGTCGCGGTCTTCCCGACCACCTTCGGCAGGGAGTCGGGCACCCGGGTGTACTCACGTCGCAGGGCGGCCGGGGCGGGGCCCGCCGAGGCGAGCTGCTCGGCGGTCGGCTGCACCACCAGGCTGGAGACCTCGTACTGCGCACCACCGGTCGTCTGCCCGCGGTCACCGACGAGCGTCCGCCCCGCCGGCTCGTACCGCCAGCGTCCGCCGATCTTGACCTCGGCCGCGGGGTAGGGGAGCGGCAGATAGGTCTGCCGGTAGGAAGGGGACGAGGAGATGTTCGACCGGATCTCCGTGACCTCGACGTCCGGGCCGAGCCCGGCCGGCTGCGGCAGCCGCTCGGGCACGTCGCTCAGACGGCGCGTGGAGGGCCGCCACTCGTCGCCGTTGAACTGGTCCAGGGCGAGGATGCGCAGGTAGAAGCCCTGCGGATCGTTGGTGTTGGTGCGGTAGGACATCACCTGCCGGTTCTCCGGCTGGTTCAGGTTGTTCTGCAGCGAGACCAGGGGGTTCACCGCGGAGATGGTGCCGCCGCTCCCCTGGCCGCCCCCGCCGCCGTTCCGCTCGCTCAGCAGGCCGCCGTCGAGCGCGGGCAACGCCGCCGGCACGACCAGCGAGACGCCCAGGACCAGCGCGCCGATGCGGCGCCCGGTCCGGACCGGGGCCGTCGGGTGGCCGCCCGAGAGCGCCGCGCCGACCGCGGGGCCCCGCGGGGCCCCGCCGGTGGCACCGCTGAAGACCCGCCCCCACTGCGAGAGCCGGTCCCGGCCCTCCGCCAGCAGGAGCAGCAGATAGCCACCGGCCGCCAGCAGGAACCAGAGCCAGCCGGCCCCACCCTCGGACAGCCCGGCGGCGACCGAGTACAGCGCGAGCAGCGGCAGACCGGCCGGGGCCGCGCTGCGGAAGGTCACCGCGAGGGCGTCCACGGCCAGGCCGACCAGCAGCACACCACCGATCAGTATCAGCCGGATGCCGTCCGTCCCGGGCGCCGGAGCGGCGTAGGTGCCGACATCGTCGGCGCCCGCCCTCAGCAGCTCCGCCAGCCGCTGGAACACCTCCGGACCCGGCAGCACACCGGCCGGTGCCTGTTCCCTGGCGAACGCCACGGTCAGCAGGACCAGCAGGACCAGCGCCTGCGCCACGACGATCACCGCACGGGGCACGGGCGCCCGGCGGACGAGCGCGCCCGTCCCGCTCTGGACCGCCAGCAGGAAGGCCGCCTGCAGGATCCAGCTCGCCGGCTCGACCAGCGGCAGCATCGAGGTCGCCGCCGCCAGCGTCGCCACGAAGGCGCACAGCGCCAGCCGACCACGACCGCTCATGACCATCCCCCGGAGAAACCCGTCGTACCACCCGCGTCGCCGACGGAATCCGCCGTCACGCCCTGGTGCCCCGCCTGCCGCCAGTATTCGGCGAGACCGGTCCCGGGCGTCACCGGGACCGCCGTCCAGCCCGACTCCCGCAGCAGCCGCAGCCGTTCCCCGAACGTCGCCTCCGCCCCCGGGGCCGGGGCCTCGCCCTGCGTCCAGGCCGCGGCTGCCAGGACGAACGCCACGGCGCCCCCGCTGCGCTGCCGCATCCGCGCCGCCACCGCGACCTGCTCCTCGTCGAGGTCGCCGAAGAACGCGACCAGCAGTCCCTCGTTGCCGCCGCGCAGCACGTCGTACGCGCGGGACAGACCGCTGCCGTCCGAGTGGCCGACCACCGCCAGGGTGTCCATCATCAGCCCCGCCGAGTCGGCGGACTCCTGCGTCGAACCGGCGAAACCGCCCTCGCCCTCGCCGGGGACCGTGGTCCCGTCATCGGTCAGCAGCCGGACGGCGAAGCCGCGCTCCAGCATGTGCACCAGCGTGGATGCGGCCCCGGACACCGCCCACTCGAAGGCGGAGTCGGGCCCCGCCCCCCGGTAGGCGATCCGCCGGGTGTCCAGCAGCACCGTGCACCTGGACCGCTGCGGCTGTTCCTCGCGGCGCACCATGAGCTCGCCGTAGCGCGCCGTGGAACGCCAGTGGACCCGGCGCAGGTCGTCGCCGTGCCGGTAGTTGCGCGGGATCACGTCGTCGTCACCGGCCAGCGCCAGCGAGCGCTGCCGCCCCTCGCCGTACCCCGGGGCCTCGCCGGCCAGCCGCACCGGCGGCAGCGGCTCGGTCCGCGGAATGACCACGAGGGTGTCGTACGCGCTGAACGAGCGGGTCAGCTCGCACATCCCGAACGGATCGCTCAGCCGCAGCTGGAGCGGCCCGAGCGGGTAGCGTCCGCGCAGGTCCGAGCGCACCCGGTAGGACACCTCGCGGTGGCCGCCGGCCTCCACCCGGTCCAGTACGAACCGGGGCCGGGGCCCGAGCACGTAGGGCACCCGGTCCTGGAGCATCAGCAGCCCCGTCGGTATCCGCGAGACGTTCTCCATGCGCAGACGGACCCGCGCCTCGGTGCCCGCCGGAACCCGGGACGGCGAGAGCCGCCGGGTGCCCGCCACCCGGTACCGGGTGCGGACGAGCACCATCACACAGACCAGCGGCAGCACGGCGAGCAGCAGCCCGACCCGCAGCAGGTCCCCCTGCCCCAGCACGTACGCGCAGACCGCCGCGGCGACACCGGCCGCGAGGAAGGACCTCCCGCGCGTGGTCAGCCCGCCCAGGGCCGCCCGCAGCGCGCCCCTGTCGTCGCCGTCGTTCCTCGCGGGCGGCCCCCCGGCGGCCATCACACCCGCCGTGCGCCGGGCTGCCGGCCGTACACCGGGGGCCCCGGCTGGTGCCGGGGCTGCGTCTGGACGCCGCCGGCGGCGGTCGGGACCGGTGTCCGCTGGAGGATCTCCTGCACGACCTGCTCGGAGGTGCGGCGGTTCAGCTGGGCCTGGGCCGTCGGCAGCAGGCGGTGCGCGAGCACCGCGACCGCCAGCGCCTGCACGTCGTCCGGCAGGCAGTAGTCCCGGCCCTCCAGCGCCGCGGAGGCCTTCGCGGCGCGCAGCAGGTGCAGCGTGGCCCGCGGCGAGGCGCCGAGCCGGAGGTCGGGATGGCTGCGGGTGGCCGCGACGAGCTCCACCGCGTACCGCCGCACGGCGTCGGCGACGTGCACCGTACGCACCGCGTCGATCAGCTTCACGATGTCGTGCGCGTGCGCCACCGGCTGCAGGTCGTCGAGCGGCGAGACGGCGCCGTGCACGTCGAGCATCCGCAGTTCGGCGTCCGCGTTCGGGTAGCCGATCGACACCCGCGCCATGAACCGGTCGCGCTGGGCCTCGGGCAGCGGATAGGTGCCCTCCATCTCCACCGGGTTCTGGGTGGCCACCACCATGAACGGATCGGGCAGCTCGTAGCTGTGCCCGTCGATGGTGACCTGGCGCTCCTCCATCGACTCCAGCAGCGCGGACTGGGTCTTCGGCGAGGCCCGGTTGATCTCGTCGCCGATCACGATCTGGGCGAAGATCGCCCCCGGCTTGAACTCGAAGTCGCGCCGCTGCTGGTCGAAGACGGACACCCCGGTGATGTCCGAGGGCAGCAGGTCCGGCGTGAACTGGATGCGCCGCACCGAGCAGTCGATGGACCGCGCCAGCGCCTTGGCCAGCATCGTCTTGCCGACTCCGGGGACGTCCTCGATGAGGAGATGTCCCTCCGCCAGCAGCACGGTCAGCGAAAGCCGCACGACCTCGGGCTTGCCCTCGATCACCCGCTCCACCGACCCGCGCACCCGCTCCGCGGTCGTGGTCAGATCTGTGAGGCTCGCTCGATCGTCATAGGTCGTCACCCGGTCCTCCTCGGCCCTGCCCCCGCCCACGAGGGGCAAGGGGTACCCCAATCACGGACCGACGCGCATGGAGCCGCCCGGCCACCCCGAAACATGGCCACCCCTTCCGGAACCGCCCGGCGGGATGCCACACGGGCAT
Source organism: Streptomyces sp. ML-6 (assembly GCF_030116705.1). Taxonomy (NCBI): domain Bacteria; kingdom Bacillati; phylum Actinomycetota; class Actinomycetes; order Kitasatosporales; family Streptomycetaceae; genus Streptomyces; species Streptomyces sp. ML-6. The sequence goes on along the minus strand of NZ_JAOTIK010000001.1, from coordinate 1,778,832 downwards.
TCTTGTTGCCGTTGCCGCGTCATGTCACTTGCCTGTGGACAAGTGGGGGCGGTATGCCGGGTTCGGTAGGATTTTTCGGTTCCGGAAGGGGTGGTACCGGGGCTGAGGGATCGTACCGGGGGTCAGGCCGCGGGCAGGATCTCGCGCAGCAGGCCGGTGGTCACGTCGAAGACGAAGCCGCGGACGTCATCGGTGTGCAGCAGGAACGGCGAGGTGCGCACGCGCTGCATCGACTGCCGCACGTCCTGGTCGGCGTCCTTGTACGCCTCGACCGCCCAGACCGGACGCTGGCCGACCTCCACCTCCAGTTCCTGGCGGAACTCCTCGGTGATCGACTCCAGGCCGCAGTTGGTGTGGTGGATCAGTATCACGCTGCGCGTGCCCAGGGCCCGCTGGCTGATGGTCAGCGAACGGATCACGTCGTCGGTGACCACACCGCCCGCGTTGCGGATGGTGTGACAGTCGCCGAGCGCCAGGCCGAGCGCGTCGTGCAGGTCGAGCCGGGCGTCCATGCAGGCGACCACGGCGACGCGCAGCACCGGCTTCGCGTCCATGCCCGGATCCTCGAAACCGGCGGCGTACCTGGTGTTCGCCGCGACGAGGCGGTCGGTGACCGTCTCCCCGTCACGGGCCTGATCGGCGGCGGGCGCGGCGGGCCCGGCGGGGGAGTGTGCGGAAGTCGACATGGCTACGACGTTATCCCCCGCCCCCCGTCGCGTCGCGTTGTGAGAAGGGACAAAGAACGTCAACGAGACTTGTTGTGAGGTAACCCACAAGCCTCCCGGCGCTCCTCCGGGCGGGTGAGGGCCGGGCAGGGCGACGCGCAGCCCGGCTGATTGATCGGGAATCGATCGAATGGCAGGGTGGACTAAAGTGACGGGAAGTTACCGACACCCCGCACATTCCGAAGATTTCCCCCGTGTGCGGCGTACGTGCGGCCCGGCCCTCTCCCGCTCGCCGGTCGGCAGGCGCCTCCTTCCCCGGTGCCGTTCGGCCTCCCCTTCTGAGCGGGCGGGGACCGGGCCGTACGTACGACCGCACGGGACCTGAGCCTGAGAGGGCACATGAGCCAGACCCGACACGTCCCGGTGATGCTCCAGCGGTGCCTGGACCTGTTGGCCCCGGCTCTGGAGACGCCGGGCCCGCAGGCGCCCGTGGTCGTCGACTGCACCCTCGGCCTCGGCGGACACAGCGAGGCGCTGCTCTCGGCCTTCCCCTCCGCCCGGCTGATCGGGCTGGACCGGGACAAGGAGGCGCTGCGGCTCTCCGGCGAACGGCTCGCCCCGTACGGCGACCGGGCCACCCTGGTGCACGCCGTCTACGACGAACTTCCCGAGGTGCTCGACAGGCTCGGCGTCCCGAAGGTCCAGGGCGTCCTGTTCGACCTCGGCGTCTCCTCCATGCAGCTGGACGAGGCCGACCGCGGCTTCGCCTACGCCCAGGACGCCCCGCTCGACATGCGCATGGACCAGACGACCGGGATGAGCGCCGCCGAGGTCCTCAACACCTACCCGCCGGGCGAGCTGGTGCGCATCCTGCGGGCGTACGGCGAGGAGAAGCAGGCCAAGCGGATCGTCTCCGCGATCGTGCGCGAGCGCGAGAAGGAGCCGTTCAGCAACAGCGCCCGGCTCGTCGAGCTGATCCGCGACGCGCTGCCACAGGCCGCCAAGCGCACCGGCGGCAACCCCGCCAAGCGCACCTTCCAGGCGCTGCGCATCGAGGTCAACGGCGAGCTCACCGTCCTGGAACGGGCCATCCCGGCGGCCGTGCAGAGCCTCGCCGTCGGCGGCCGGATCGCCGTCCTCTCGTACCACTCGCTGGAGGACCGGTTGGTCAAGCAGGTGTTCGCGGCCGGCGCCGCCACCACGGCGCCGCCCGGACTGCCGGTCGTGCCCGAGCGCTACCAGCCCCGGCTGAAGCTGCTGACCCGCGGCGCGGAGCTGCCCACGGAGGAGGAGGTCGCCGAGAACCGGCGCGCCGCCCCCGCCCGGCTGCGCGGCGCCCAGCGCATCCGCGAGGAGGAGCGATGAACACCCGGCGTCCGGACCTCCGGCCCCCGGTGACGGCCGGGGCGGCGCGGTGAGCAAACCGGCCGCGCAGTTGCGGGGGCGGGCCGCGCGGCTCGCCCGGCTGATGCCCTCCCGGCCCAGCAAAGCGGCCCGCACCCCCTTCGTCCTGCTGGTCGTGGCGCTCCTCGCCGGTGGTCTGATCACGCTCCTGGTGCTCAACTCGGCCCTCAACGAAGGATCGTTCAGGCTGAGCGAGCTGAAGAAGCGGACCACCGAACTCACCGACGAACAGCAGGCCCTCCAGCGCGACGTCGACAACTACTCCAAGCCCGACGCCCTGGAACGGCGCGCCCGCGAGCTGGGCATGGTCCCCGGCGGCAGCCCCGCCTTCCTCGGCCCGGACGGCAAGGTCCGGGGCGTGCCCTCCGAGGCCGGCGCCGCCCCGGCCCCGCCCTCGCCGCGCAGCACCGGCACCCCCTCGGTCCGGCCGGCCGCGGGCGCCGCGTCCCGTTCCGCCGCACGGACCCCGCCCACCCCTCGGGCACCACCCGTCCCACCGCCCCCGCGGCCCCGTCCGCCACGCCGCGCACCCCGGCGGACCAGCCCTCGACGAGCCCCGGCAGGTGACCCAGTGCCGTCCAAGGAACCACCGCGCCGCCGGGTCCCCGGCCCCGCCCGCCCGCGCGGCGCCACGGACGGGCGGCGCCCCCGGCCCGCCGCCCGCCGCCCCGCCGCCCCGCCCCCGCGCCCGTCCCGCCCCCGACCCGCGGGCCCGCTGCGCCTGGGCAATCCGCGTCCCCGGCTCCGGCTGGTCAGCCTCGCCCTGACGCTCGTCATGCTGGTGTTCGTGGTCCGGCTCCTCCAGGTCCAGGCCGTCGACGCCGACGCGTACGCGGCCAAGGCGAAGGAGAACCGCTACCTCGACCACACGATCTCCGCCGAGCGCGGCGAGATCACCGACCGCAACGGGATCGCGCTGGCCACCAGCGTCGACGCGTACAACATCACCGCCGACCCCTCGATGTTCACGCCCGAGTTCAGCAAGGCCCCGGACGCACCCCAGCAGGCCGCGGCGCTGCTCGCCCCGATCCTCGGCACCGACACCGCCGAGCTGACCCGAAAACTGGCCGGAAAAGGCCGCTACACCGTCCTCGCCCGCCGCCAGACCCCCCAGGTCTGGAACCAGATCAAGGACCTCAAGTCGGTCTTCGCGGAGAAGGCCGCCAAGGACCGGGCCCGCGGCGGCGCCGGAGCCAACGTGCTGGCCGGCGTCTTCCAGGAGGCGACGACCAAACGGGTGTACCCCAACGGCGGGCTCGCCGCCGGGATACTGGGTTACGTCAACGCCGAGGGCGAGGGCGCGGGCGGCCTCGAATCGAAGCTGGACAAGGAACTGGCGGGCGAGGACGGCAAGATCAGGTACGCCCAGGCCGGCGGTCGGCAGGTGCCCACCGCGGGCACCAAGGAGATCCCGGCCGTCCCCGGCTCCGACGTCGAGCTGACCATCGACCGCGACATCCAGTGGGCCGCCCAGCAGGCCATCACCGACCAGGTGAAGAAGTCGAAGGCCGACCGGGGCTACGTGATCGTCCAGAACACCAGGACCGGCGAGGTCCTCGCCATGGCCAACGCCCCCGGCTTCGACCCCAACGACCTCTCGCAGGCCGACGCGGCGGCACTGGGCAACGCGGCGCTCCAGGACGCGTACGAACCCGGCTCCACCAGCAAGGTCATGTCGATGGCCGCCGTACTGGAGGAGAAGGTCGCCACCCCGGGCACCCACGTCACCGTCCCCAACCGGCTGCACCGCGGCGACCGGCTCTTCAAGGACGACGTCGACCACCCCACCTGGTACCTGACGCTCAACGGCGTACTCGCCAAGTCCAGCAACATCGGCACCATTCTGGCCACCGGCGAACTCGGCAAGACGCAGGCCGAGGCCAACAAGGTCCTCCACTCCTACCTGCGCAAATTCGGGATCGGCTCGCCGACCGGCCTCGACTACCCGGGCGAGACCCCCGGCATCCTCGCCGCCCCCGGCGACTGGTCGACCTCGCAGCAGTACACGATCCCGTTCGGCCAGGGCCTCTCGCTCAACGCCATGCAGGCCGCTTCCATCTACTCCACGATCGCCAACGACGGTGTCCGGATCGAGCCCACGCTGGTGCGCGGCACCAAGGACGCCCACGGCCGCTTCCGGGCCGCCGACCCGCCCGAGCGGACCAGGGTGATCAGCGCGAAGACCGCCAGGACGCTGGCAGCCATGCTGGAGTCGGTGGTCGGCGACGAGGAGGGCACCGGCACGAAGGCCAAGATCCCGGGCTACCGGGTGGCCGGCAAGACCGGTACGGCCAACCGGGTCGATCCGGTGCGCGGCGGATACCGCGGCTACACCGCTTCCTTCGCCGGCTTCGCGCCCGCCGACAAGCCGCAGATCACCGTCTACTGCGCGATCCAGAACCCGACCAAGGGCAGCTACTTCGGCGGCCAGATCTGCGGGCCGATCTACAAGCAGGTCATGGAATTCGCGCTGAAGACCCTCCAGACCCCGCCGTCCGGCAGCGATCCGGCCAGGCTGCCGGTGTCCTTCGAACCCGACGAGTGAACCCGGGGAACCAAGCAGTGACAACCATCACGCCCGAACCCGGGAACCAGAACCGGAACCGCCAAAACCCCGGCCCCTCACTTCGCGAGAGGCCGGGTGCGCCCGGTACGCTCACCGCCGTGCCCCACGCTGATCAGTTCCAAACCACCCAGAAGGCCGCGCCCGCGCAATACCCGGGAGCGCCCCGTCCGGACCGGATCGGACCGACGCCGCTCGGCGAACTGGCGGCCCGGCTGGGAGTCGAACCGCCGGGGACCGGCGAGGTCACCGGCATCACCCACGACTCGCGGGCGGTGCGCCCCGGTGATGTGTACGCGGCCCTGCCGGGCGCCCGCCTCCACGGCGCCGACTTCGCGGCCCAGGCGGCCGGCCTCGGCGCGACGGCGATCCTCACCGACCCGACGGGCGCCGAACGTGCCGCCGCCACCGGACTGCCGGTGCTGGTCACCGAGGACCCGCGCGGCCGGATGGGCGAACTCGCCGCCGAGATCTACGGACGCCCCGGCGCCGGCCTCCTCCAGATCGGGATCACCGGGACGTCCGGCAAGACCACCACCGCGTACCTCGTCGAGGGCGGCTTCCGCGGCGCGGGCCATGCCACCGGACTGATCGGCACCGTCGAGATGCGGATCGGCGACGAGCGCATCAAGTCCGAGCGCACCACCCCCGAGGCCACCGACCTGCAGGCCCTGTTCGCCGTCATGCGCGAGCGGGGCGTCGACTCGGTGACCATGGAGGTCTCCAGCCACGCCCTGGTGCTCGGCCGGGTCGACGGCTGCGTCTTCGACGTCGCGGTCTTCAACAACCTCAGCCCGGAGCACATGGAGTTCCACTCCGGGATGGAGGACTACTTCCAGGCCAAGGCACGGCTCTTCACACCCGGGCGCAGCCGGCAGGGCGTCGTCAACTTCGACGACGCGTACGGCCGCAGGCTGGTCACCGAGGCGTCCGTCCCGGTCGTCACCTTCTCCGCCGAGGGCCACCCGGACGCCGACTGGCGGGCCGAGGAGGTCGAGGTGGGCCCGCTGGGCTCCACCTTCACCGTCGTCGGCCCCAAGGACGAACGGATCACGGCCAGGGCCCCGCTGCCCGGCCCGTTCAACGTAGCCAACACCCTCGCCGCGATCGTCACCCTCGCCGTCGCGGGCATCGACCCGCAGACCGCGGCCGACGGCGTCGCGGCCGTCCCCGGCGTCCCCGGCCGGCTGGAGCGGGTGGACGCCGGACAGCCCTACCTGGCGGTCGTCGACTACGCGCACAAGACCGACGCCGTCGAATCCGTCCTGCGCTCCCTGCGCAAGGTCACCGAGGGCCGGCTCCACATCGTCCTCGGCTGCGGCGGCGACCGCGACACGACCAAGCGCGGCCCGATGGGCGCCGCCGCGGCCCGCCTCGCCGACACCGCCGTGCTGACCTCCGACAACCCCCGTTCCGAGGACCCCCTCGGAATCCTGGCCGCCATGCTCGCGGGCGCCGCCGAGGTCCCCGTCCACGAGCGGGGCGACGTCCTGGTCGACGCCGACCGGGCCGCGGCCATCGCCGCCGCGGTCGCCCGTGCCGAACCCGGTGACACCGTGCTGGTCGCCGGCAAGGGCCACGAGCAGGGCCAGGACATCCACGGCGTCGTACGCCCCTTCGACGACCGCGTGGTCCTGCGCGCGGCCATCGACCGCTCCCTGGGGCACGCGAGCACCACGGACGCCGACCCCCGCGCCCACACCCACGAGAACAACAGTCAGGGATGACCAAGTGATCGCCCTTTCCCTCGCCGAGATCGCCGAAATCGTCGGCGGGCAGTCGCACGACATACCCGATCAGGCAGCAACCGTCAGCGGACCGGTCGTCATCGACTCCCGGGAGGTGAAGCACGGCAGCCTGTTCGCCGCCTTCGCCGGCGAGCGGGTCGACGGCCACGACTACGCGCAGCGCGCCGTCGAGGCGGGCGCGGCAGCGGTGCTGGCCACCCGCCCCGTCGGCGTTCCGGCGATCGTCGTCGACGACGTCGTGGCGGCGCTCGGCGCGCTCGCCAGGGCCGTCGTGGACCGCCTCGGCACCACCGTCGTCGCACTCACCGGCTCCGCCGGCAAGACCTCCACCAAGGACCTCATCGCCCAGCTCCTCGAGCGCAAGGGGCCCACCGTCTACCCGGCGGGCAACCTCAACAACGAGATCGGCCTGCCGCTCACCGCCCTGCGCGCCACCGAGGACACCCGCCACCTCGTCCTCGAGATGGGCGCGCGCTACATCGGCGACATCCGTTACCTCACCGGCCTCGTCCCGCCCCGGATCGGCCTCGTCCTCAACGTCGGCACCGCCCACATCGGCGAGTTCGGCGGCCGGGAGCAGATCGCGCAGGCCAAGGGCGAGATGGTCGAGTCGCTGCCCGAGGACGGCACCGCCGTGCTCAACGCCGACGACCCGCTCGTACGCGCCATGTCCTCCCGCACCAGGGCCCGGGTGCTGCTCTTCGGCGAAGCCGCGGAAGCGGACGTAAGGGGAGAGAACGTCCGTCTCACCGACGACGGACGCCCCGCTTTCAAGCTCCACACACCCACCGGGTGCAGCGACGTGACCATGCGCCTGTACGGTGAGCACCACGTGTCGAACGCGCTCGCCGCGGCCGCCGTCGCCCATGAGTTGGGCCTGTCCGCAGACGAGATCGCCCAAGGGCTCTCCGAGGCGGGCACCCTCTCCCGCTGGCGCATGGAGGTCACCGAGCGTCCGGACGGCGTGACGTTCGTCAATGACGCCTACAACGCGAACCCCGAATCCATGAAAGCCGCGCTGCGCGCGCTGGTCGCCATGGGAAAGGGCCGGCGTACGTGGGCGGTGCTCGGCCAGATGGCCGAGCTCGGCGACGCCTCGCTCGCCGAGCACGACGCGGTCGGACGGCTCGCCGTCCGGCTCAACGTCAGCAAGCTCGTCGCCGTCGGGGGGAGAGAAGCCTCCTGGCTGCAACTGGGCGCATACAACGAGGGTTCGTGGGGTGAGGAGTCGGTGCACGTGTCCGACGCACAGGCCGCGGTCGACCTGTTGCGCAGTGAACTGCGCCCGGGAGACGTCGTGCTGGTGAAGGCGTCCCGGTCGGTCGGCCTGGAGCAGGTCGCCATGGCACTGCTGGGCAACGCGTCCGAGGGCGAGGTCGCGGGCCGATGAGGCAGATCCTGTTCGCGGGGGCCATCGGGCTCTTCCTGACCCTGGTCGGAACTCCGCTGCTGATCAAGCTGCTGGCCCGCAAGGGATACGGCCAGTTCATCCGGGACGACGGCCCGCGCACCCACGGGTCGAAGAAGGGCACGCCCACCATGGGCGGCATCGCCTTCATCCTGGCGACGATCATCGCGTACATCGCGGCGAAGCTGATCACCGGCGAGGAGATGCGATTCTCCGGCGTGCTGGTGCTCTTCCTGATGGCGGGCATGGGCCTCGTCGGCTTCCTCGACGACTACATCAAGATCGTCAAGCAGCGTTCGCTGGGCCTGCGGGCCAAGGCGAAGATGGCGGGCCAGCTGATCGTGGGCGTCGCCTTCGCGGTGCTCTCGCTCCAGTTCGCCGACTCCCGCGGCAACACCCCGGCCTCCGACAGGCTCTCGTTCGTCACGGACTTCGGCTGGTCGATCGGCCCGGTGCTGTTCGTCGTCTGGGCGCTGTTCATGATCCTCGCCATGTCCAACGGCGTGAACCTGACCGACGGTCTGGACGGCCTGGCCACCGGCGCCTCGGTGATGGTCTTCGGCGCGTACACCTTCATCGGGCTGTGGCAGTTCCAGGAGTCCTGCGCCAACGCGGAGACCCTGACCAACCCCAACGCCTGCTTCCAGGTGCGGGACCCGCTCGACCTCGCCGTCGTCGCCTCCGCGCTGATGGGCGCCTGCTTCGGCTTCCTGTGGTGGAACACCTCGCCCGCCAAGATCTTCATGGGCGACACCGGTTCGCTCGCCCTCGGCGGCGCGCTCGCCGGTCTGGCGATCTGCTCCCGCACCGAGTTCCTGCTGGCCATCCTCGGCGGCCTCTTCGTGATGATCACCATGTCCGTGGTCATCCAGGTCGGTTCCTTCAAGATGACCGGCAAGCGGGTCTTCCGGATGGCACCGCTCCAGCACCACTTCGAACTCAAGGGGTGGTCCGAAGTCCTTGTCGTGGTCCGCTTCTGGATCATCCAGGGCATGTGCGTGATCGTCGGACTCGGTCTCTTCTACGCAGGATGGGCAGCCGAGAAGTGAGCAACCCGGACTGGCAGGGCAAGCGCGTCACCGTCGCGGGACTCGGGGTCTCCGGAATCCCGGCGGCCAAGGTGCTGCACGGCCTCGGGGCCGTCGTCACGGTGGTCAACGACGGGGACGACGAGCGTTCCCGGACGCAGGCCGCGGAGCTGGAGGCGCAGGGCATCGCCGTGCGCCTCGGCGACGGGGCGACCCTGCCCGAGTCCACCGAGCTCGTCGTCACCGCGCCGGGCTGGAAGCCCGACAAACCGCTCTTCGCGGCAGCCGCCGAGGCGGGCGTCCCGGTCTGGGGCGACGTCGAACTCGCCTGGCGGCTGCGCGGCCCCGACGCGGCCCCGTGGCTGGCGGTCACCGGCACCAACGGCAAGACCACGACCGTGCGGATGCTCGCCTCGATCCTGGAGGCGGCCGGGCTGCGCACCGCCGCCGTGGGCAACATCGGCGTCTCGCTCCTGGACGCCGTGGTCGGCGACCAGGAGTACGACGTGCTCGCCGTCGAGCTGTCCAGCTACCAGCTGCACTGGGCGCCCTCGCTGCGCGCCCACTCCGCGGCCGTCCTCAACCTGGCCCCGGACCACCTCGACTGGCACGGCTCCATGGCGGCCTACGCCGCCGACAAGGGCCGGGTCTACGAGGGCAACCGGGTCGCCTGCGTGTACAACGCTGCCGACCCGGCCACCGAGGACCTGGTCCGCGAGGCCGACGTGGAGGAGGGCTGCCGGGCCATCGGCTTCACCCTGGGCACGCCCGGCCCCTCCCAGCTCGGCGTCGTCGACGGCATCCTCGTCGACCGCGCCTTCGTGGCGAACCGGCAGAAGCAGGCCCAGGAACTCGCCGAGATCGGGGACATCGACCCGCCGGCCCCGCACAACATCGCCAACGCCCTGGCGGCCGCGGCCCTGGCCCGTGCCTTCGGCGTCGAGCCCGCGGCCGTACGCGACGGGCTGCGGGCCTTCCGCCCCGACCCGCACCGCATCGAACACGTCGCGGACATCGCCGGGGTGGCCTACGTCGACGACTCCAAGGCCACCAACACCCACGCCGCCGAGGCCTCGCTCGCGGCCTACGACCCGATCGTCTGGATCGCCGGGGGCCTCGCCAAGGGCGCGACCTTCGACGAACTGGTGACCGCGGCCGCCGGCCGGCTCCGCGGCGCCGTCCTGATCGGCCGGGACCGGGAGCTGATCCGTGAAGCCCTCGCGCGACACGCCCCCGAGGTCCCGGTGGTCGACCTCGACCGGACCGACACTGGGGCGATGTCCGAGGCGGTCCGGGAGGCGGCACGGCTCGCCCGCCCGGGGGACACCGTGCTGATGGCCCCGGCCTGTGCCTCGATGGACATGTTCGTCAACTACAACAAGCGGGGCGAGGCGTTCGCGGACGCGGTCCGCGCGCTCGCCGCCGAGAGCGCCTGACGGGTCCGGTCCCCGCGCCGTACTGTCCCGGACGACCGGCGGCGGGCCGTCGCCGCGGGCCCCGGGCCCGGCGGCGGCCCCGGGCACGAGCAGTGGAGGGGACAGCGACAATGCCGGCCGAAGAGAGCTCCGCCGCGGCCTGTGGGCACCGCTCACGGGCCACCGCGCCGATCAGCCGGGCGTTCCCCCCGGGCCTGCTCGCGGGGGCGGGCACGGGCGCCCCGGTGCCGCTGGGCACCGCGCTGCGGGTCCGGTCGGCCACCGGCGCCCGCCGCCCCGCGGCCCCCCGCTCCAAGGGAGGTCCCACCGGCGGCTCGCGCTCCCCGCGCGGCGGCGGCGCACGCCGGATGTACGAGCGGGTGCGCAGGGCCTGGGACCGCCCCCTGACCGCTTACTACCTGATCCTGGGCGCGGGCCTGCTGATCACCGTGCTCGGCCTGGTGATGGTCTACTCCGCCTCGATGATCAAGGCCCTGGAACTCGACAAGCCGAGCACCTACTTCTTCCGCAAGCAGTTCCTCGCCGCCGTCATCGGCGCCGGGCTGATGGCGCTCGCCGCCCGGATGCCCGGCAAGCTCCACCGGGCGCTCGCCTACCCGTTGCTCATGGGAACCGTCTTCCTGATGGTGCTGGTCCAGGTGCCGGGGATAGGGATGTCGGTCAACGGCAACCAGAACTGGCTCTACCTGGGCGGTCCCTTCCAGCTCCAGCCCAGCGAGTTCGGCAAGCTTGCCCTGGTCCTGTGGGGCGCGGACCTGCTCGCCCGCAAACAGGACAAGCGCCTGCTGGCGCAGTGGAAGCACCTGCTCGTCCCGCTGGTGCCGGTCGCCTTCATGATCCTCGGGCTGATCATGCTCGGCGGCGACATGGGCACCGCGATCATCCTCACCGCGATCCTCTTCGGGCTGCTCTGGCTGGCCGGGGCGCCCACCCGGCTCTTCGCCGGGGTGCTCGGTTTCGCCGCGCTCATCGCCTTCGTGCTGATCAGGACCAGCCCGAACCGGATGTCGCGGCTCGCCTGCATCGGCGCCACCGAGCCCGGACCGGGGGACTCCTGCTGGCAGGCCGTGCACGGCATCTATGCTCTGGCCTCCGGCGGATGGTTCGGTTCCGGACTCGGTGCAAGTGTGGAAAAATGGGGTCAACTGCCTGAATCGCACACCGACTTCATTTTCGCCATCACCGGGGAGGAACTGGGGCTGGCGGGGACGCTGTCGGTGCTCGCCCTCTTCGCGGCTCTAGGCTATGCGGGTATCCGCGTGGCCGGACGCACGGAGGACCCCTTCGTGAGGTACGCCGCGGGAGGCGTGACCACCTGGATCACGGTGCAGGCCGTGATCAACATCGGTGCGGTGCTCGGCCTGCTGCCGATCGCCGGTGTCCCGCTCCCGCTGTTCTCCTACGGAGGGTCGGCCCTGCTGCCGACCATGTTCGCCGTCGGGCTGCTGATCGCGTTCGCGCGAGAGGACCCCGCAGCGAAGGCGGCCCTGGCCGTGCGAAGGCCCGGGGTGAGATGGAAGACGATGAGACGGCGCGTCAAGAAGCGTCCGTCCGGAGAGCGGTGAATTTCGGTGCATGTCGTACTCGCCGGTGGGGGGACCGCCGGCCACATCGAGCCCGCGCTCGCCCTCGCGGACGCCCTGCGCAGGCAGGACCCGAGCGTGGGAATCACTGCCCTGGGCACGGAGCGCGGACTCGAGACCAGGCTCGTACCCGAGCGGGGGTACGAACTCGCCCTGATCCCTGCCGTGCCACTGCCCCGCAAGCCCACCCCGGAACTGATCACCGTCCCGGGACGGCTGCGCGGCACCATCAAGGCCGCCGAGCAGGTCCTGGAGCGCACCAGGGCGGACTGCGTCGTCGGCTTCGGCGGCTACGTCGCCCTGCCCGGCTACCTCGCCGCCAAGCGGGCCGGGGTGCCGATCGTCGTCCACGAGGCCAACGCCCGCCCCGGCCTGGCCAACAAGATCGGTTCGCGGTACGCCCACGGCGTCGCGGTCTCCACGCCCGACAGCAAGCTGCGCGGCGCCCGCTACATCGGCATCCCGCTGCGCCGCACCATCGCCACCCTGGACCGCGCCCGGGTCCGCCCCGAGGCGCGCGCCACCTTCGGTCTCGACCCCAACCTGCCGACGCTGCTGGTCTCCGGCGGCTCGCAGGGCGCGCGCCGGCTCAACGAAGTGGTGCAGCGGGTCGCCCCGCTGCTGCAGCGCGCCGGGATCCAGGTCCTGCACGTGGTCGGCCCGAAGAACGAACTGCCGCGGGTGGACAACATGCCCGGGATGCCGCCCTACATCCCGGTACCGTACGTGGACCGGATGGATCTCGCGTACGCCGCGGCCGACATGATGCTCTGCCGCGCCGGCGCGATGACCGTCGCCGAACTCTCCGCCGTCGGGCTCCCGGCCGCGTACGTCCCGCTGCCCATCGGCAACGGCGAACAGCGGCTCAACGCCCAGCCGGTGGTCAACGCCGGCGGCGGTCTGCTGGTGGACGACGCGGCGCTCACCCCCGAGTGGGTGCAGGGCAACGTCCTCCCGGTGCTCGCGGATCCGCACCGGTTGTACGAGATGTCCCGCGCCGCCGCCGAGTTCGGCCGCCGGGACGCCGACGACCTGCTCGTCGGCATGGTGTACGAGGCGATCGCCGCACGCCGAGGCGCGTGAGGCCGACGGGTCCGGGGGCGGTGCCCCCGGACCCGGTGTGAGGAGCGAGCGTGGCCGGACCGACAACCGCCCGGCGCGGTACGGCGCAACGGGAGGAATCCCCGGCCCGCCCGCCGCGCACGCGCCCCGAGGGGCGCCGGCTGCCCAGTCGCGGAACGCTGATCGTGAGCGGCGTGCTGGCGCTGCTGCTCGCTTCCGGCGTTTTCTGGGCGCTCTACGGCTCCTCCTGGTTCCGGGTCGAACAGGTCACGACCACCGGTCTCGACGTGCTGGCCCCGGCCGAGGTGGAGGCCGTCGCGGCGGTTCCGGTCGGGGCGCCGCTGGTCTCCGTCGACACCGACGCCATCGCCGGCCGGCTGCTCCGGGAGCTGCCCCGTATCGACTCGGTGGACGTCGTGCGGTCGTGGCCGCACGGAATCCGTCTCGAAGTGGCCGAACGGCAGCCGGTCCTGTTGATTAAAAAGGGTGCAAAATTCACCGAAGTCGACGCGGAAGGTGTGCGCTTCGCGACGGTGGACAAATCGCCCGACGGTGTACCTTTGCTGGAATTGGCGCCCGAGAAGTCCGCGAGCCTGCGCCGGTTCGGCAGCGACCGGCTGGTGGAGGAGGCGGTCCGGGTCGCCGGTGAACTCCCGTCGGGCGTCGCCGAGGACACCGAGGTCGTGCGGGTCACCTCGTACGACTCGATCTCCCTGGAACTCACCCGGGGGCGCACGGTGGTCTGGGGCAGTGCCGAAGGGGGCCCGGTGAAGGCGAGAGTTCTCACCGCTCTCATGAAAGCGGCCCCCAAAGCGGGACACTTCGACGTGAGTGCGCCCACGGCCCCTGCCGCGTCGGGCAGTTGACGCGCATTTGGCCTGGCCAGCACCCTGGTTGGTCAGCGCTACGGGTGATCACATAGGGTGAAAAGAAAAACGGGAGGTTCGGCGTGTTCGTTGAACGCGCGCCACTTGTCGACTTAGTGTCCTGTTCGGAAGAGTCCCTGAAGCAGACACACTGGTAACCCTAAACTTGAACGTTAGGGTTTGGGTCGGCACTTCGGACCGTCCCAATCGGCATCCGTCGTCGCGGCGGGAACAGCGCGCAGCGACGACACGTAACTCGAGGCGAGAGGCCTTCGACGTGGCAGCACCGCAGAACTACCTCGCAGTCATCAAGGTCATCGGTGTCGGCGGCGGTGGTGTCAATGCCATCAACCGAATGATCGAGGTCGGTCTCAAGGGCGTCGAGTTCATCGCGATCAACACTGATGCGCAAGCCCTGTTGATGAGCGACGCCGACGTCAAGCTCGACGTCGGCCGCGAACTCACCCGCGGCCTCGGCGCCGGGGCCAACCCGGCCGTCGGTCGCAAGGCGGCAGAGGACCACCGTGAGGAGATCGAGGAGGTCCTCAAGGGGGCCGACATGGTCTTCGTCACCGCCGGCGAAGGCGGCGGCACCGGCACCGGCGGCGCCCCCGTCGTCGCCAACATCGCCCGCTCGCTGGGCGCCCTGACGATCGGCGTGGTCACCCGCCCGTTCACCTTCGAGGGCCGGCGGCGTGCGAACCAGGCGGAGGACGGCATCGCCGAGCTCCGCGAAGAGGTCGACACCCTCATCGTCATCCCCAACGACCGGCTGCTGTCCATCTCGGACCGCCAGGTCAGCGTGCTCGACGCGTTCAAGTCGGCCGACCAGGTCCTGCTCTCGGGTGTCCAGGGCATCACCGACCTCATCACGACGCCCGGTCTGATCAACCTCGACTTCGCCGACGTCAAGTCGGTCATGTCCGAGGCCGGCTCGGCGCTCATGGGCATCGGCTCGGCCCGCGGCGACGACCGCGCGGTGGCCGCCGCGGAGATGGCGATCTCCTCGCCGCTCCTGGAGGCGTCCATCGACGGCGCCCGCGGTGTCCTGCTCTCCATCTCCGGCGGCAGCGACCTCGGTCTCTTCGAGATCAACGAGGCCGCCCAGCTGGTGAGCGAGGCGGCGCACCCCGAGGCGAACATCATCTTCGGCGCGGTCATCGACGACGCGCTGGGCGACGAGGTGCGGGTCACCGTGATCGCGGCCGGCTTCGACGGCGGACAGCCGCCGGCCCGCCGCGAGAACGTCCTGGGCGCGAGCTCCGCCAAGCGCGAGGAGCAGGCTCCGCCGGTCCGCGCCGCCGAGCCGGTGCGCCAGAGCGGCGGACTGGGCTCCGTGCCCCTCCGCGAGGAGCCGCCGGTCCAGGTGGAGCCCAAGCCGGTGGTGAGCGAGAGCCACCTGCCGCCGGTCGCCCCGCCGCAGGTCCCCTCGGCCCGTCCCTACCAGGACTCCCAGGCCGAAGAGCTGGATGTCCCGGACTTCTTGAAGTGATAGACCGGCACCACGCAGTAGCCTCCGGGGGCCGTGCGCACTTCGCCTTCACCGACAGGTGGGGCGGGGTGAGCGCAGCCCCCTACGAGGAGCTCAACCTCGGCGGCGCGGTCGGAGACGACCCCGCCGCCGTTCTGGCCAACCGCGAGCGCGCCGCCCGTGATCTCGGTCTGGACCCGGCCCGGGTCGTCTGGATGAACCAGGTGCACGGCAGGGACGTCGCGGTCGTCGACGGCCCGTGGGGCGACGCTCCGGAGATACCCGCGGTGGACGCGGTGGTGACCGCGCGGCGCGGCCTCCCGCTCGCCGTGCTCACGGCCGACTGCACCCCCGTACTGCTCGCCGACCCGGTCGCCGGGGTCGTGGCCGCGGCGCACGCGGGCCGTCCCGGCCTGGTCGCCGGGGTCGTCCCCGCCGCGGTCGAGGCCATGACCGGGCTCGGCGCCGAGGTCTCCCGGATCGTCGCCCGCACCGGGCCGGCGGTCTGCGGCCGGTGCTACGAGGTCCCGGCCGACATGCGCGCCGAGGTCGCGCGGAGCGTCCCCGCAGCCTGGTCCGAGACCAGCTGGGGCACCCCGGCCGTGGACGTCGTCGCGGGGGTCCATGCCCAGCTCGAGGCGCTCGGGGTCGAGGACCGCCGGGCCTCGCCGGTCTGCACCCTCGAATCGAGCGACCATTTCTCGTACCGCCGCGACCGCGTCACCGGGCGGCTCGCCGGATATGTCTGGTTGGACTGATAGGGCATGACGGACCGTAGAACTCAACTCGCCGAAAACCTGGCACGGGTGGAGGAACGCATTGCTTCCGCCTGTTCCGCCGCGGGGCGCGGGCGGGAGGAAGTGACCCTCATCGTGGTCACCAAGACCTATCCCGCGAGCGATGTGCGGATTCTGCACGAACTCGGTGTACGTCATGTCGCGGAGAATCGTGACCAGGACGCGGCACCCAAAGCAGCCGAATGCGCGGATCTGTCGCTCACATGGCACTTTGTCGGTCAATTGCAGACCAATAAGGTTCGCTCCGTGGCAGGTTATGCCGATGTCGTGCAGTCGGTGGACCGGATCAAACTGGTCACGGCACTCTCGGCGGCGGCCGTGCGCGAAGGGCGCGAACTGGGCTGCCTCATCCAGGTGGCGCTGGACGCGGAGAGCGGCGAACGGGGCACCCGGGGCGGTGTCGCGCCGGACGGGATCGAGGAGTTGGCCGCCGCGGTCGGCTCCGCGCCGGGGCTGCGGCTCGACGGCCTGATGACCGTCGCACCGCTCGCCGGACCGTACGCGGGACGGCAACGGGCCGCCTTCGACCGGCTGATGGAATTCTCATCCCGGCTGCGCGGGAACCATCCGGCTGCGAACATGGTCTCCGCAGGGATGAGCGCGGACCTCGAGGACGCGGTCGCGGCCGGGGCGACACATGTACGCGTCGGTACGGCGGTACTCGGAGTCCGACCCGGGCTCGGGTAACGTCGCCAAGCAGGTCGGACCACAGCAGAAAATATGGTCATTCCCGCTGATGGCGGGCAGACCTCAGTGGATCGCGGGGCACTTGGTGACATATGCCGATCCACCACAGAGCGGAGGACTCGGAGCATGGCCGGCGCGATGCGCAAGATGGCGGTCTACCTCGGCCTCGTGGAGGACGATGGGTACGACGGTCCGGGGTTCGACCCCGACGACGAATTCGAACCCGAGCCGGAGCCCGAGCGGGACCGGCGGCGGCACCAGCCCGCGCATCAGGTGGAGCGGGACCGCGAACGGGAGCGGGAGGAACCGGTACGAGCGGTACAGCCCCCCGCGCAGCGGGAGCCGGTTCAGATCCCGGCGGAAAGGGAACGACCCGCCCGGATCGCCCCCGTGGCATCCATCACACCTGAACGTCCGAACATGGAGAAGAACGCACCGGTGATCATGCCCAAGGTCGTGTCCGAGCGGGAGCCCTACCGCATCACCACGCTGCACCCCAGGACCTACAACGAGGCCCGTACCATCGGGGAACACTTCCGTGAGGGCACTCCGGTGATCATGAATCTCACGGAGATGGACGATACGGACGCCAAGCGACTTGTCGACTTTGCCGCGGGACTCGTCTTCGGTCTCCATGGCAGCATTGAGCGTGTGACGCAGAAGGTGTTCCTGTTGTCGCCTGCTAACGTCGATGTCACGGCGGAGGACAAGGCCCGCATCGCTGAGGGCGGATTCTTCAACCAGAGCTGAGAACACGACAACGGGAACAACCCCGGCCGTGAGGCCGGAGCTACGAGAGCCAGGGGAGAGGGAAGCGCGAAATGGGCGTCGCAGTGCAAGTTGTCTATGTCGCGCTGATGTGTTTCCTCATCGTGCTGATCTTCCGGCTGGTCATGGACTACGTCTTCCAGTTCGCGCGTTCATGGCAGCCCGGCAAGCCGATGGTGGTCATACTCGAGGCCACCTACACTGTCACCGATCCACCGCTCAAGCTTCTGCGGCGGTTCATCCCGCCGCTGCGTCTCGGGGGCGTGGCACTCGACCTGTCCTTCTTCGTTCTGATGATCATCGTCTACACCCTGATCAACATCGTGATCAGGCTGTGAGCGATACGGTCTTGCCGACTGCCGACGACTACGTAGAGGTGAAGAAGAGATGCCGCTGACTCCTGAGGACGTGCGGAACAAGCAGTTCACGACCGTCCGCCTCCGAGAAGGCTATGACGAGGACGAGGTCGATGCCTTCCTCGACGAGGTCGAGTCCGAGCTGACCCGCCTGCTCCGTGAGAACGAGGATCTGCGCGCGAAGCTGGCCGCCGCAACGCGAGCCGCCGCGCAGAACCAGCAGCAGGGCATGCGCAAGCCGGAGCCGCAGGACAGGCCCGGCGCACCCGTGCCCGCCGCCATATCGGGACCGCCGGTCCAGCAGCAGCCCCCGCAGATGGGTCCCCCCCAGCTGCCCGGTGGTGCTCCGCAGCTGCCCGCCGGTCCCAGTGGTCACGGTCCTGGTCCCCAGGGCCAGCACGGCCCCGGCCCGCAGGGCCCGCACGGCCCCGGTCCGATGCAGGGCGGTCCCATGGGT
Source organism: Streptomyces sp. ML-6 (assembly GCF_030116705.1). Classification (NCBI taxonomy): domain Bacteria; kingdom Bacillati; phylum Actinomycetota; class Actinomycetes; order Kitasatosporales; family Streptomycetaceae; genus Streptomyces; species Streptomyces sp. ML-6. The sequence goes on along the minus strand of NZ_JAOTIK010000001.1, from coordinate 1,760,533 downwards.
GGCCCGATGGGCGGCCCCATGGGCGGTCACGCCCCCCAGCAGCAGATGCAGCAGATGCAGCAGCCGCAGATGCAGCAGCCCGGTCAGGGCCCCGGCGGCGACAGCGCCGCTCGTGTCCTCTCGCTCGCGCAGCAGACGGCCGACCAGGCGATCGCGGAGGCCCGTTCCGAGGCCAACAAGATCGTCGGTGAGGCGCGCAGCCGCGCCGAGGGCCTGGAGCGGGACGCCCGTGCCAAGGCCGATGCGCTGGAGCGGGACGCGCAGGAGAAGCACCGCGTGGCGATGGGCTCGCTGGAGTCGGCCCGCGCGACGCTGGAGCGCAAGGTCGAGGACCTGCGCGGCTTCGAGCGCGAGTACCGGACCCGTCTGAAGTCCTACCTGGAGAGCCAGCTGCGTCAGCTGGAGACCCAGGCGGACGACTCGCTGGCCCCGCCGCGGACCCCGGCGACCGCCTCGCTGCCGCCGTCGCCCTCGCTGGCTCCGGCCGGTGCGGGCGCCATGGGCCACACCATGGGCAGTGGCAACCCGCCCATGAGTGGCGGCGGCAACCCGTCGATGGGCGGCGGCCCCTCGTACGGCGGTCAGCAGCAGATGTCGCCGGCGATGACGCAGCCGATGGCGCCGGTGCGGCCGCAGGCGCCGCAGCCGATGCAGCAGGCCCCTTCGCCGATGCGCGGGTTCCTGATCGACGAGGACGACAACTGAGCGGGGCACGCGCGGTGAGCGCGTAGCCGTCGGCAGGCTGAGGGCCGGGCCCGGGGTTTCCCCGGGGCCCGGCCCTTTTGCCGTGGGCGGGACGGACCCGCGTGGGCGGCCGGAAGGTGAGGCGGGGAGAACGAGAAGGGGTCCGGCGGACAGCTGTCCGCCGGACCCCCTTTCGTGTTCCGGGCTACTGCTCCGTCTTGCGGAGGCGGAACGTCAGGGCCAGGCCCTCGTCCGTGAACGGCTCGCCGTACGCCGGGTCCGCCTCGCCCTGCGCGTAGTCCAGGGCCAGGACCTCGTCCGCGATCAGGGCGGAGTGCTCGGTCAGCGCCTCCACCGTGGCGGGGGAGGACGACGTCCAGCGGACGGCGATGCGGTCCGCCACGTCCAGGCCGCTGTTCTTGCGGGCCTCCTGGATGAGCCGGATCGCGTCACGGGCCAGGCCCGCGCGCCGCAGCTCCGGGGTGATCTCCAGGTCCAGGGCGACCGTCGCGCCCGAGTCGGACGCCACCGACCAGCCCTCGCGCGGCGTCTCGGTGATGATCACCTCGCCCGGGGAGAGGGTGACCGTCTCGCCGTCCACCTCGACGGACGCGGTGCCCTCGCGCAGGGCCAGCGAGAGGGCCGCCGCATCGGCGTTCGCGATCGCCTTGGCCACCGCCTGGACGCCCTTGCCGAAGCGCTTGCCGAGCGCCCGGAAGTTGGCCTTCGCGGTCGTGTCGACCAGCGAGCCGCCCACCTCGGAGAGCGAGGCCAGCGAGGAGACGTTCAGCTCCTCGGTGATCTGGGCGTGCAGCTCGGGGGAGAGCATCTCGAAGCCGGCCACCGCGACCAGCGCCCGGGACAGCGGCTGACGGGTCTTGACGCCGGACTCGGCGCGGGTGGCCCGGCCCAGCTCGACCAGCCGACGCACCAGCGCCATCTGCGTGGAGAGGGCCGGGTCGATCGCCGCCGGGTCCGCCTTCGGCCAGGTGGACAGGTGCACCGACTCGGGGGCGTCCGGGGTGACCGGGACGACGAGGTCCTGCCAGACCCGCTCGGTGATGAACGGGGTGAGCGGGGCCATCAGCCGGGTCACCGTCTCGACGACCTCGTGCAGGGTGCGCAGCGCCGCCTTGTCGCCCTGCCAGAAACGGCGGCGCGAGCGGCGCACGTACCAGTTGGACAGGTCGTCGACGAAGGCCGACAGGAGCTTGCCGGCCCGCTGGGTGTCGTACCCCTCCAGGGCCTGCGTGACCTGGTCCACCAGCGCGTTCAGCTCGCTCAGCAGCCAGCGGTCCAGGACCGTGCGGTCCGCCGGGGCCGGGTCGGCCGCGGAGGGGGCCCAGTCCGACGTACGGGCGTACAGGGCCTGGAAGGCGACCGTGTTCCAGTACGTCAGGAGGGTCTTGCGGACGACCTCCTGGATCGTGTTGTGGCCGACGCGGCGGGCCGCCCACGGGGAGCCGCCGGCCGCCATGAACCAGCGCACCGCGTCCGCGCCGTGCTGGTCCATGAGCGGGATCGGCTGGAGGATGTTGCCCAGGTGCTTGGACATCTTCCGGCCGTCCTCGGCGAGGATGTGGCCCAGGCAGACCACGTTCTCGTACGAGGACTTGTCGAAGACCAGGGTGCCGATCGCCATCAGCGTGTAGAACCAGCCGCGGGTCTGGTCGATGGCCTCCGAGATGAACTGCGCCGGGTAGCGGCTCTCGAAGGTCTCCTTGTTCTTGTACGGGTAGCCCCACTGCGCGAACGGCATCGAACCCGAGTCGTACCAGGCGTCGATGACCTCCGGGACGCGGTACGCCTCCAGTTGGCAGTTCTCCTGCGAGCAGGTGAACGTGATCTCGTCGATGAAGGGGCGGTGCGGGTCCAGCCCGGACATGTCGGCGCCGGTGAGCTCGCCGAGCTCGGCACGGGAGCCGACGCAGGTGAGGTGGCCGTCCTCGCAGCGCCAGATCGGCAGCGGGGTGCCCCAGTAGCGGTTGCGGGACAGCGCCCAGTCGACGTTGTTGTTCAGCCAGTCGCCGAAGCGGCCGTGCTTGACGGAGTCCGGGAACCAGTTGGTCTTCTCGTTCTCCCGGAGCAGCCGGTCCTTGACGGCGGTCGTGCGGATGTACCAGGACGGCTGCGCGTAGTAGAGCAGCGCGGTGTGGCAGCGCCAGCAGTGCGGGTAGCTGTGCTCGTACGGGACGTGCCGGAAGAGCTTGCCGCGGGCGGCCAGGTCCTCGGTGAGCGCCTCGTCGGCCTTCTTGAAGAAGACGCCGCCGACCAGCGGCAGGCCCTCCTCGAAGGTGCCGTCGGGGCGGACCGGGTTCACGACCGGGAGGCCGTACGCCTTGCAGACCAGGAGGTCGTCGGCGCCGAAGGCGGGGGACTGGTGGACCAGACCCGTACCGTCCTCGGTCGTCACGTACTCGGCGTTGACGACGTAGTGCGCCGGGGCGGGGCTGTGCCCGTCGCTTCCCTCGCCGGGGCTCGGGAAGTCGACGAGCTCGAACGGGCGCTCGTAGGTCCAGCGCTCCATCTCGCGGCCGGTGAAGGTCTCGCCGGTGGTCTCCCAGCCCTCGCCCAGCGCCTTCTCGACGAGCGGCTGCGCGACGACCAGCTTCTCCTCGCCGTTCGTCGCGACGACGTAGGTGACGTCGGGGTGCGCGGCGACGGCGGTGTTGGAGACCAGGGTCCAGGGGGTGGTCGTCCAGACCAGGAGCGAGGCGCTGTCGGCGAGCGGGCCGGAGGTGAGGGGGAAGCGGACGAAGACCGACGGGTCGACGACCGTTTCGTACCCCTGCGCCAGCTCGTGGTCGGACAGGCCGGTGCCGCAGCGGGGGCACCAGGGGGCGACGCGGTGGTCCTGGACCAGCAGGCCCTTGTTGAAGATCTCCTTCAGCGACCACCACACCGACTCGACGTACTCGGGGTCCATCGTGCGGTACGCGTTGTCGAGGTCGACCCAATAGCCCATGCGGGTCGTGAGCTCGGTGAACGCGTCCGTGTGCCGGGTCACGGACTCGCGGCACCGGGCGTTGAACTCGGCGATGCCGTACGCCTCGATGTCCTTCTTGCCGTTGAAGCCCAGCTCCTTCTCGACCGCGAGCTCGACCGGCAGGCCGTGACAGTCCCAGCCCGCCTTGCGGCCGACGTGGTAGCCCTGCATGGTGCGGAAGCGGGGGAAGACGTCCTTGAAGACGCGGGCCTCGATGTGGTGGGCGCCGGGCATGCCGTTGGCGGTGGGCGGGCCCTCGTAGAAGACCCACTCGGGGCGGCCCTCGGACTGTTCGAGGGTCTTGGCGAAGACCTTGCTCTCGCGCCAGAAATCGAGCACGGCGTGCTCCAGCGCGGGCAGGTCGACCTGGGCGGGAACCTGGCGGTACTGCGGCGATGTCATGGGCGGACTTCCTCCGGCGGACGTTTTCCACTTCCGTCGGAGGGACGAGAGCCTCGTCGACTCCCGCGGTACCACCCTCCTTGGCCCCGGGCATGCGCCCGTGACCCCCTCATTGGGGCGCGATGCCGGTTCTACTCGCCCTGTGCCCGTGGGCGCAGCCCACTGTCCAAAGCTTTCTTCCGGCGGCTCCGGGTGATCTTCACGGCACGCTCGCCCCCGGGCTTCCACCGTCCCCGGGTCGCTCCTGGCTGCGTATGACGCTACTCGTCCCATCCACGCCTCTCGCTGTGGCAAGTGTAAGGGCCCGCGCGGGCAGCGGCCGACCGGTTTTGAGGCGGGAGGGGACGTGACCCGAATGGCCAGCCGGGCGCGGACCGGGCCGGGCGGGGGCCGGGAGGCGGATTACCCGGCGGTGAGCTGGGCACAACGGATTCAGGCAGGTCGGAAACCCGACGGGGGAGGAGCGATTCGGCGGTGTGCCCCGTTGCCGCGGGCCTGGGGTCGATTTATCGTCCCAGCACGATTCGCGTGCAGGATCACCATATGTGAAGGGGCCGCGGCCATGGTGGCGAACAGGACCGCCGCGAAGAAGACGGCACCGACCGGACCCACGGACGCGCCGGCCGGCGCGGAGGCGGGTACGGAGACCCTCCCGGAATCCGGACCACGGGAAGCGACGGCGGGGAAGACCGCCGGAAGAACCGCCGGGAAGAAGACGGCGAAGAAGACCGCCGCCAGGAAGACCGCGGCGAGGAAGAGCACGACGAAGAGCACGACAGGGAAGAGGCCGGCGTCCGCCGAGCACGCGGACGCCGGGCACGGGTCGCCGGCCGGCAAGGCGCCCGCGAAGAAGGCCACGGCCGGCCGGAGCACGGCCACGAAGGCCTCGAAGGAGGCCGCCCACGCGGCCACGGTGGCGGCCGAGTCCGCCGAGCAGACGGGAGCCCACACGGTGGTAGCCAAGAAGAGCGCGGCCCGGACCCGCACGGTCGACGTCCCCCCGGCCAGTGGGATCGCCACGGCGGTCCCCGGCGAACTGGCGGTCCGGCCGGGCGAGGACCCCTGGACACCGGACGAGGTCGCCGAGGCGCGGGCCGCGCTGAGCAGCGAGGTCATGCGGCTGCGCAGCGAGATGGAGGCCGCCAGCGCGGCGCTCGCCGGGCTGATGCGCGACTCCGGCGACGGCGCGGGTGACGACGACGCGGACACCGGCACCAAGAACATCACCCGCGAGCACGAGATGTCGCTGGCCGCCAACGCCCAGGAGATGCTGGAGCAGACCGAACGGGCCCTGGCCAGGCTCGACGCCGGGACGTACGGGCTGTGCGAGGTCTGCGGCAAACCGATCGGCAAGGCCCGGATGCAGGCGTTCCCGCGGGCCACGCTCTGTGTCGAGGACAAACAGAAGCAGGAGCGCCGAGGCTGAACCGCGCGGTGTGTCGTACCCTCGTCCTCAGTCAGGAACCTAGGTTGAGGGACTCACGTGGCAGAGGCGGAGCGCATCATCGGTACGCCGGACATCCCCGAGACCGAGGGGACCGAGAAGACCGGGAGCGAGGACCGGGAAGCGGACCGGGCCGGGGAGACGACCCCCGCGCGGGGCAAGCGGAAGATCCTGGTGCTCTTCGGGGTGGCCGTGTTCGCCTACCTCCTCGACCTGATCAGCAAGACGATCGTGGTCGCGAAGCTGGAGCACCAGGAGCCGATCGAGCTCATCGGTGACTGGCTCCAGCTCAGCGCGATCCGCAACCCCGGGGCCGCGTTCGGCATCGGCGAGGCGTTCACCATCATCTTCACCTTCATCGCGGCGACCGTGATCGTCGTGATCGCCCGCCTCGCCCGCAAGCTCTACAGCCTGCCCTGGGCCATCGCGCTCGGTCTGCTGCTCGGCGGCGCGCTCGGCAACCTCACCGACCGCATCTTCCGTTCCCCCGGCGTCTTCGAGGGCGCGGTGGTGGACTTCATCGCCCCCGCGCACTTCGCCGTCTTCAATCTGGCGGACTCCGCGATCGTCTGCGGCGGCATCCTGATCGTGATCCTCTCCTTCAAGGGCCTGGACCCCGACGGCACCGTGCACAAGGACTAGCGGGCGCAAGGCATACTCGATCAGGTGAGTACGCATCCCGAGGTCCGCACCCTGCCCGTACCCGACGGCCTGGAGGGCGAGCGCGTCGACGCCGCCATTTCCCGGATGTTCGGTTTCTCCCGCACCAAGGCCGCCGAGCTGGCCGCCGCAGGGAAGGTGCAGGTGGACGGCTCGGTGGTCGGGAAGTCCGAGCGGGTCAGCGGCGGTGCCTGGCTGGAGGTGGAGATGCCGCAGGCGGCCGCCCCGGTGCAGATCGTCGCCGAGCCCGTCGAGGGCATGGAGATCGTGCACGACGACGACGACATCGTCGTGATCGTGAAGCCGGTCGGCGTCGCCGCCCACCCGAGCCCCGGCTGGACCGGCACGACCGTCATCGGCGGCCTCGCCGCGGCCGGCTACCGGATCTCGACCTCCGGCGCCGCCGAGCGCCAGGGCATCGTCCACCGCCTCGACGTCGGCACCTCGGGCCTGATGGTCGTCGCCAAGTCCGAACGGGCCTACACCCTGCTGAAGGGGCAGTTCCGCGACCGGGTCGTCGAGAAGAAGTACCACGCGCTGGTCCAGGGCCACCCGGACCCGATGAGCGGCACCATCGACGCCCCCATCGGCCGCCACCCCAACCACGACTACAAGTGGGCGGTCACGGCCGAGGGCAAGCCCTCCGTGACGCACTACGACCTCATCGAGGCGTACCGTGCCGCCAGCCTCCTGGACATCAAGCTGGAGACGGGCCGCACGCACCAGATCCGGGTGCACATGTCCGCCCACCGCCACCCCTGCGTCGGCGACCTCACCTACGGCGCCGACCCGACGATGGCCAAGCGCCTCGGCCTGACCCGGCAGTGGCTGCACGCCGTCCGGCTCGGCTTCGAGCACCCGTCCGACGGCCGCTGGGTGGAGTTCGCCAGCCGCTACCCGGACGACCTCCAGCAGGCCCTGGACAAGATCGCCGCGGAGAGCCGGTGAGCGGCGGCCCGGCCGCCCCGTACACCACGCGCACCGCTGTCGGCGAGCAGGATCTCGCGGCCTGCTTCCAGGTCCGCAAGGAGGTCTTCGTCGTCGAGCAGGAGGTGCCCGAGGAGATCGAGTACGACGTCCACGACGCGGACGCCGTACACGTGATCGCCCTCGCGGCGGACGGCACGGCGCTCGGGACCGGGAGGCTGCTGCACGGGGCGGCCGCCGTCGGCCGGACCGGGGGCGACGCGGCCGTCGGTTCGCTCGGCAGGCTCGCGGTGATCGGGGCGGCACGCGGTCTCGGTGTCGGCGCCGCGCTGGTCCGGGCCATCGAGGACGCGGCCCGGGGGCTGGGTCTGACCGCCGTCGACCTGCACGCCCAGACCCACGCCCTCGGTTTCTACGAGCGGCTCGGGTACGTGGCGTACGGGCCGGAGTTCCCCGACGCCGGGATGCCCCACCGGGCGATGCGGCGCACCCTGTAGCGGGTCCGCGCGGGGCCGTCCTCCCGCCGGGGCGAGCCGTCTCGTGAGGCCGGAGCCGGTCGCGGAGACATCGGAGGAATCCCGGCCGAAGAGCGGGAAGAAGGGGGTGTTGTCTGGATTGCTCCCCCGGCGTGGCAGGCTTTCAGTCGGCCCGCCGGTCGAGTGAACCGGCCCACCGCGCTCCGGAAGGCACCCCGTGGACCAAATGGCACTGCTCCTCCTGCTGCTGCTCGGAGCGGTGGTCACGGTGCCGCTCGGGGAGCGCCTGGGCCTGCCCGCGCCGGTACTGATGACGCTCGCCGGAGTCGGCATGGCGTTCGTCAGCTTCGTGCCGAACGTGGACATCCCGCCCGAGATCATCCTTCCGGCGCTGCTGCCGCCGCTGCTCTACGCCTCGGTGCAGCGCACCTCCTGGCGACAGTTCGCCGCCAACAAACGACCGATCTTTCTGCTGGCCGTCGCCCTGGTCTTCGTCACCACGGCCGCGGTCGCCGCAGTCGCCAACGCGATAGTGCCCGGGCTGCCCATCGCCGCCGCCGTGGCGCTCGGCGCGCTGGTCGCCCCGCCCGACCCGGTCGCCGCGACGGCCGTCGCGGGCTCGGTCGGGCTGCCGCGCCGGCTCGTCTCCGTCCTGGAGGGCGAGGGACTGTTCAACGACGTGACCGCGATCGTGCTGTACCACGTGGCGATCGCCGCCGCGGTGAGCGGCACCTTCTCGCTGCCGGAGGCGTTCGGGCTGCTGATCCTCTCCGCGGTCGTCGCCGTGGCGGTGGGCCTCGTGCTGGGCTGGCTCACGATCAAGCTCATGGGCCTGCTCGGGGACGCCACCCTCCAGGTCGGCCTCACCCTGCTGGTGCCGTTCGTGAGCTACGTGCTCGCGGAGGAGCTGAAGGGGTCGGGCGTCCTGGCCGTCCTCACCACCGCGCTCTTCCTCGCAGAGCACACCGCCGACGCCGACGACGTGCTCGGGCGGCTCACCGGCCGCAGCTTCTGGGAGATCGTCGACACCCTCGTCACGGGCGTCGCCTTCGGCCTGATCGGTCTCGAACTGCACAACGTCTTCGGGACGTCGGACGGGCGGGAACTCCAGATGCTGGGCTGGGGCCTGGCGGTCGTCGCGGTCGTCGTCGGCGTACGGCTGCTGTACCTGCTGCCCGCGACCTGGCTCGCCAAGCGGCTGCACACCCGGCGCGACGTCAGCGAGGAGATCCCCACCAGCTGGCGGGAGACCGTCGTGATGTGGTGGTCCGGGATGCGCGGGGTGGCCTCGGTGGCGCTGGCGCTCGCGATCCCGCTGAAGACGGACGACGGGCAGCCGTTCCCCGGACGTGACGAGATCGTCTTCATCGCCTTCGCCGTGATCATGGCCACGCTCGTCGTGCAGGGGCTCACCCTGCCGTGGCTGGTGCGCAAGCTCCACGTCAAGGCGGACACCGCGGCCGAGGAGGCGCTGGAGAAGGACCTCGCGATCCGCGCCGCCAGGGCCGCGAAGCAGCGGCTGAAGGAGATCCGGGCGGAGGAGGACTTCCCGGAGGAGGTCACCGAGCGGCTGCAGCGGATGGCGTACGACATGGGGGCGCGGATCAGTCCCGACATGGTCGACGAGGAGCGCCGCGAGGCGTACGCGCAGCGCGCCGAGCGCTTCAGGGCGGTCAGCCGGGTCCAGCGCGAGATGATGTCGGCCGCCCGCCACGCGGTGCTCTCGGCCCGCAACGAGGCGGGGACGGATCCGGAGATCGTCGACCGGGTGCTGCGCCAGCTGGACGTGCGCAGTCTGCGGTGAGCCGGGGAGCGGCCGGCCGGGATCCGGGGCCTGGGGGGTCGGCCGGACTCCGGGTTCCGGCCGGGATTCGGGGCCCGTCCGGACGCCGGGGCCCGGGCCGCAGCTGGCACCATGGCCCCATGAACATCATGCTCTTCCACTCGACGTACGGCCTGCGCCCCGCGGTGCACGCGGCCGCGGACCGGCTCCGCGCCGCCGGACACGAGGTGCAGGTGCCCGATCTCTTCGAGGGGCGCACCTTTGAGACCGCCGAGGAGGGCATGGCCTTCAAGGAGGAGGTCGGCAAGGACGAGCTGCTCAGGCGGGCCGTGCTCGCCGCCGCGCCCTACTCCGAGCGGGGCCTGGTGTACGCGGGCTTCTCGTTCGGGGCCGCCACCGCGCAGACCCTGGCGCTCGGTGACGCGAAGGCCCGCGGGCTGCTGATGTTCCACGGCACCTCGGACATCGCCGAGAACGCCTCGGTGGACGAACTCCCGGTGCAGCTGCACGTCGCCGACCCGGACGTGTTCGAGACGCACGACTGGCTGAACACCTGGTATCTCCAGATGCAGCGGACCGGGGCCGACGTCGAGATCTACCGCTACCCGGGCGCGGGGCACCTCTTCACCGACCCCGAACTCCCCGATTTCGACCGGGCGTCGGCCGAGCTGGCCTGGAAGGTCTCGCTCGGCTTCCTCGCCACGCTGTGACCGCGTGAGGGCCCCGCGCGCCGCGGGGCCCGTCGTGGGTGCGGAGTGGATCAGCCCCGGTAGGCGTTCCAGCTGTCGTTCATGCGCTGCACCTGACCCGTCGTGAACTGGGTCATGCACGAGTCGTAGGTGTAGTCCATCGGCTAGTTAGCGGGGGGACCCGTGCCTTTAGGCATGGGGGGAATCGCTCCCCAGGACTGCTCTGACCTCAACTTCGCCTACGGATCTGTGCTGTTGACCTCGGATAGATGTGCGCCGTGTGTATAGTGATTGCGTGACCGTGACGCGGAAGGTTCGCCGGTATTCCGGCGGCGTGTATGACTTGGGGCTCCACGTGGTGTGGTGCCCCAAGTACCGCCGTCGCGTGCTCGGCGGCCGGGTCGCGGTTCGACTGCGTGAGCTGATCGAGCAGAAGGCGACCGAGAAGGGCTGGGAGATCATCGCCCTTGAGGTGATGCCCGACCACGTGCACCTGTTCGTCAAGTACGAGCCCAAGGCGTCCGCCTCCTACGTGGCGAACCAGTTCAAGGGCTTCACCTCCCGCGTGCTGCGCGAGGAGTTCCCGCACCTCAAGTCGCGGATGCCCACGTTGTGGTCGTCGTCGTTCTTCGTCGCCTCGGTCGGCGCGGTCAGCGCGGACACGGTGGAGAAGTACATCAACACCCAGTGGGAGCGCCCCCGGACGAAGAAGCAGAAGGAGGAGGAATCGTGATCCGCGCGTACAAGTTCCTCCTTCGCCCCACCGCCTGTCAGACGGCGGCGCTGGGCGAGATGCTGCGGGATCACTGCTCCCTCTACAACGGGGCCTTGCAGGAACGCCGGGATGCCTACCGGCATGCCTCGAAGGTGAGCGTCAAGTACGGACAGCAGTCCGCGCAGCTCAAGGAGATCCGCGCGTTCGACCCTGAGCGGCAAGGACGCTGGTCGTTCTCGTCCCAGCAGGCCACCTTGCGCCGCCTGGACAAAGCGTTCCAGGCATTCTTCCGCCGGGTGAAGGCCGGGGAAAAGCCCGGATACCCCCGGTTCCGGGGTGTGAACTGGTTCGACACCGTCGAGTTTCCCAAGGACGGTGACGGCTGCCGCTGGGACTCCACCCCGCACGACCCCGTCACCCGTGTCCGCCTCCAAGGCATCGGCCACGTCCGCGTCCACCAGCACCGGCCCGTGAAAGGCCGCGTCAAGACCGTCAGCATCAAGCGCGAGGGCGGAAGTGGTACGTCGTCCTCGCCTGCGACAACGTTCCCACCGAACCGCTGCCCGCCACGGGCGCGATGACCGGCATCGACATGGGCGTCACGCACTTCGCCACCACCTCCGAGGGCGCGCACATCGAGAACCCCAGGCACGCCAAGCGCAACGCCGACGCCTTGGCGGACGCCCAGCGGGCCCTCAAAGCGTTCCCGCGCCGTAAGCGCGAGAACCGCTCGGCCAAGCATCGCCAGGCGGTGGAGAAGGTCGCCAGGCTGCACCGCAAGGTCCGGCGCCAGCGCCTGGACCACGCGCACAAGACCGCGCTCGCCCTGGTCCGCGACTACGACCGGATCGCGCACGAGCAACTTCGCATCGCGAACATGGTTCGCACCCCCAGGCCAAAGCCCGACCCCGAGCGGCCCGGCAGTTTCCTGCCCAACGGTGCCACCTCGAAGGCCGGACTCAACCGCAGCATTCTTGACGCGGGTTGGGGGGTGTTCCTGGGCATCCTCACGCAGAAGGCTGAAAGCGCCGCTCGCATTGTGATCCCGGTGGACCCCCGCAACACCTCGCGCACCTGCCCCGAATGCGGGCACGTGGACAGCGAGAACCGCGACGGCGAGAAGTTCCAGTGCACCGCCTGCGGGCACCGCGACCACGCGGACCGGGTAGGCGCCTGGAACGTCGCACTCAGGGCCGGGCTGGTCCTTCCCGACGCGGCCTAGCCACCGACAGGAGAAGCCCCCGGGTTTACCCGGGGGAGGAGTCACGTGGATGTCCCCGGTCAGGAAGACCGTGTTGGTGACCGACCGGTCCCGCAGGTGCGAGATCAGCTCCTTGCGGTCGTCCGTGTAGCCGTCCCACTGGTCGACGTTGACCGCGAGCCCCTCCTTGGGCAGCCCCAGCAGCTCGGCCAGCGGCCCCAGCAGATGAGCGGGCACGGAACCGAAGGCGACCGGCGAGATCATCACCGACGTGCCGACCAGCTTCCAGGTGGCGTCCGATCCGGCCAGCCCCGCCTTCAGCCAGTCCAGCTGCGCCCGGCCGGTGAGGGTGCGCTCCGGGTCGTCGACCGCGCCGTCGCCGATCTTCGCCTGCCGGGAGCGGAAGCTGCGCAGGTCGAGGAGGTGGAGGTCGGCCAGGTCGCCGAAGCGCAGCCGGCGGTGGACGGTGCCCTCGGTGGAGGCGCGGACCGGCATCCACTCGAAGTACGCCTGCTTGGCGCCCGCGACCCGGTCCGCCCAGGCGCCCTCCGTGCCCGGGGTGTGGTTCTCCGCCCCGTCCGACCAGGCGTCGTTGGCGAACTCGTGGTCGTCCCAGATCGCGATCACCGGGTGGGCGGCGTGCAGGGCCTGGAGGTCGGTGTCCGTCTTGTAGGCGCCGTGCCGGGTGCGGTAGTCGGCGAGGGTGAGGATCTCGTGCTTCGGCTCGTGCGGCCGCACGACGTACTTCGCGTCCGGGTAACTGCCCGAGGCGTACTCGTATATGTAGTCGCCGAGGTGGAGCACGGCGTCGAGGTCGGCGCGGGCGGCGAGGTGACGGTACGGGGAGAAGTACCCGGCCTCCCAGTTGGCGCACGACACCACGCCGAACCGGACGCCGGGCGTGGCCGCCCCGGCCGCCGGGGCCGTCCGGGTCCGGCCGATCGGCGAGACGGTCCCCGCGCCGTCCCCCGCCGTGAAGCGGAACCAGTACGTGGTGGCGGGGGCCAGGCCCCGCACATCGGCCTTCACGGTGTGGTCGGACGCGGCCCGCGCGACGGTGGTGCCCCGCGCGGCGATCCGGGCGAAGCCCTTGTCCTCGGCGATCTCCCAGCCCACCGCCGTGTCGGCGCCGAGGCCCGAGCCCGGTGAAGCGTCCGGGGACGGGGTGACGCGGGTCCACAGGAGGATGCCGTCGGGAGGGGGGCACCTCCCATGCCCTTGAGGCTATGGGGGAGGGTCGCCGGAGGCGACGCCGTGCAGGAAGGCGGGTCCGGCCGCGGCGTGCGCGATCGCGGCGGCACCCAGCACGGGGGCGGCGACGGCGGTGGCGGCAGCGGCCTTGACGACCGTGCGGCGGCTGGGGGAGGAGAGCGGCGAGGAGTTCTGTCGACTGGTCACGGACAAAAATCCTACTGGCGGGTAAAGTCAACGGGCAGGCGAACAAAGGAAGTTCGCCTGCCCGTCGAGGATCCGCCGCCGGGACGTCGCCGTCCGGTCAGCCCTTCAGTGCGGCCGTGATCGCGGTGTTGAAGGCCTCCGCCGTCATCGGGGCGTTCTCGCTCTGGCCGTCGGTGAGCGTCTTGCCGTCCATCTTCAGGGTGGGGGTGCCCCGCACGCCGCTGTCGTCGAACTTCTCGGACATCTTCATCGCCCAGCCGTCGAACGTGCCGTCCTCGACGTTCTTCTTGAAGTCGGCGTTGCCCTTCAGCGCGTCCACCGACTCGGCGATCTCGATCAGGTAGGAGTCCTTCTTGAACTTGTCGTCGGTCTCCTCCGGGTGGTACTTCGCGGAGTAGAGCGCGGCCTTGTAGTCGAGGAAGGCGTCCGTGCTGACGTCGAGCGCCGCGCCGAGCGCGCTCAGCGCGTTCTTCGAGCCCTCGCCGCCGCCGGTGACGTCGTCGATGAACGTGGCACCGATGTACTTGAGCTTGTACTTGCCGGCGTCGACGTCCTTGTGCACCGTCTCGCCGACGGCCTGTTCGAACGTGGAGCAGACCGGGCAGCGGGCGTCCTCGTACACCTCCAGCGTCTTCTTGGCGGTCGACTTGCCGATGACGACGGTGGTGCCGTTCTCGCCCGAGGTGTTCTTGGGCGCGGTGACGTTCTTCGCGTCCTTGGCCGCCTCCCAGTGGGACGGCTTGTTCAGCTGCATGACGCCCCAGAAGACGCCGCCCGCGACCGCCAGGGTGGCGACGACCGAGACGCCGACGACGATCTGGCGACGGGTCTTGTCCCGCTTGGCCTGCCGCTCGCGCTCGGCGCGCAGACGCTCACGGGCCGCCGCCTTGTTGGCCTGGCTGTTGCGCTTGCTCATGTTCTTCTCTCCATGGGTGTGGTGGTACGTCGGTGGGGGATGCGTGTGCTCAGGCGATGACGGCCGAGCGCGGCGGTCCCCTCCGTCCCACGGAGTGCACGAGCAGGCGGGCGTGGACGAGCGGGCGCGGGCCGTGTCCGGCGGGCCGCACCCGGCGGCGCGCGCAGCGGCGGACCGTACCGGCCACGGCGACCGCGATCAGCAGCGGCCGGAACGCCAGCGCGGCGGTCGCGCCCAGCAGGGCCACCAGCGCCGCCTCCCCGCGCCGGAGCCAGGCCGCGGCGAGCAGGCCGACCGTCACATGGGCGGTCAGCAGCAGCCACGGCACCGCCGGGCCGGGGGAGGCCAGCAGCGAGGCCGCCGTGTGCCCGGCGTCGGTCACCGAGGCAAACGGGGCGCCGACGTCACCGGCCCCCGCCACACCGGTGCCGACCTCGCCGCCCCCGCACAGCACGTCGACGCCGACCGAGCGCAGCGGACCGGCGATCGGCCCGCCCGCCGCCCCGTAACAGAGGTGCTGACCGGTGGTGAAGACGGTGTCGGCGGCCAGCTCCAGCGGGACCAGCAGCCCGGCGATCGCGCCGAAACCGCGCTCCCGGCCGGCCAGCGCGTACGCCACGACGAAGACCCCGCCGGCCAGCAGACCGACCACGGTCAGCGGCAGCGGGACCTGGGAGAGCAGCACATGGGACGCGACGGAGAGCGTCACGACGAGCGCCGTGAAGAGCGCCGCGCGAACGACCCTGAGCTGCGTCCCGGATATGTCCATCGTCGAGGAGTGTCGCACGTGAATCTGTGGGCGACCCCGAAGGGGCCGGAAAGAAGGGGTCAGAGCCCGGGAATGCGGCCGTTGCGGAAGAGGTCCACGAAGATCTGGTGGTCGGCGCGGGCCCGGGCGCCGTACTCGTGGGCGAAGTCCACCAGCAGGCCGGCGAAGCCCTCCTCGTCCGCCGCGATCGCCGCGTCGATCGCCCGCTCGGTGGAGAACGGCACCAGCGAGTGCCCGCTCTCGTCGTCCGCCGCGGCGTGCATCGTCGCCGTCGCCCGGCCGAGGTCGGCGATGACCGCCGCGATCTCCTCCGGCTCGTCGATGTCGGACCAGTCGAGGTCGACCGCGTACGGCGACACCTCGGCGACCAGGTGACCCGCCCCGTCCAGATCCGTCCAGCCGAGCCACGGATCGGCGTGCGCCTGCAGGGCGCGCTGGGAGATCACGGTGCGGTGGCCCTCGTGCCGGAAGTACGCGCGCACCGTCGCGTCGGTGACGTGCCGGGAGACCGCGGGCGTCTGCGCCTGCTTGAGGTAGATCACCACGTCGTTCTCCAGGGCGTCGCTGTTGCCCTCCAGCAGGATGTTGTACGAGGGCAGCCCGGCCGAACCGATGCCGATGCCCCGACGGCCGACGACGTCCTTCACCCGGTACGAGTCGGGGCGGGTCAGGCTCGACTCCGGCAGCGTCTCCAGATAGCCGTCGAAGGCGGCCAGCACCTTGTAGCGCGTCGCCGCGTCGAGGTCGATCGAGCCGCCGCCCGGGGAGAACCTGCGCTCGAAGTCCCGGATCTCCGTCATCGACTCCAGCAGCCCGAACCGGGTCAGCGACCGGGCGTCGCGCAGCGCGGCCAGCAGCGGACCCTCGGCCGTGTCGAGCGTGAACGGGGGGACCTCGTCGCTCCTCGCGCCCGCCGCCAGGGTGTGGATCCGCTCGCGGTAGGCCGCGGCGTAGACCCGGACCAGCTCGGTGATCTGGTCGTCGCCCAGTGCCTTCGCGTACCCGATCAGCGCGACGGAGGCGGCGAACCGCTTGAGGTCCCAGGTGAACGGGCCGACGTACGCCTCGTCGAAGTCGTTCACGTTGAAGACCAGCCGGCCGTTGGCGTCCATGTACGTGCCGAAGTTCTCCGCGTGCAGATCGCCGTGGATCCACACCCGGCCGGTCCGCTCGTCCAGGTACGGGCCGCCGTGCCGGTCCTGCTCCAGATCGCTGTAGAACAGGCACGCCGTGCCCCGGTAGAAGGCGAAGGCCGAGCCCGCCATCTTGCGGAACTTGACCCGGAAGGCGGCCGGGTCGGCGGCCAGCAGCTCCCCGAACGCGGTGTCGAAGACCTCGAGAATCCGCTCACCGCGCAGCGCCGCGCCGGTCCGTGCTTCCGACATCTCCGGGTGCCTCCTGATACCTGCCGTGCCTGACAAATGGGACGGGCGTCCCGGTCTCTACAACGCGCGACCCCGCCCGGGAGTGCCCGTCGTCCGGCACCGCGAAGACGTAGACTTCCACGCTGTCCCCCCAACCCGCCCAAGCCGTTTCCCGGAGGCACAGCGCCGTGACCAAGCCGCCCTTTACGCACCTCCACGTCCACACCCAGTACTCGCTGCTGGACGGTGCCGCGCGGCTCAAGGACATGTTCAATGCGTGCAATGAAATGGGCATGTCGCACATCGCGATGACGGACCACGGCAACCTGCACGGTGCCTACGACTTCTTCCACTCGGCGAAGAAGGCGGGCGTCACGCCGATCATCGGCATCGAGGCGTACGTCGCCCCGGAGTCGCGCAAGCACAAGCGGAAGGTCCAGTGGGGCCAGCCGCACCAGAAGCGCGACGACGTGTCGGGTTCGGGCGGTTACACCCACAAGACGATCTGGGCGGCGAACTCGACGGGCCTGCACAACCTCTTCAGGCTGTCCTCGGACGCCTACGCCGAGGGCTGGCTGCAGAAGTGGCCGCGCATGGACAAGGAGACCATCGCCCAGTGGTCCGAGGGCCTGATCGCCTCCACCGGCTGCCCCTCGGGCGAGGTGCAGACCCGGCTGCGGCTCGGCCAGTTCGACGAGGCGGTCCAGGCCGCCTCCGACTACAAGGACATCTTCGGCGAGGGCCGGTACTTTCTGGAGCTGATGGACCACGGCATCGACATCGAGCACCGGGTCCGCGACGGGCTGCTGGAGATCGGCAAGAAGCTCAACATCCCGCCGCTGGTGACCAACGACTCGCACTACACGTACGCCCACGAGGCGACGGCGCACGACGCGCTGCTGTGCATCCAGACCGGCAAGAACCTCTCCGACCCGGACCGCTTCCGCTTCGACGGCACCGGCTACTACCTCAAGACGACCGACGAGATGTACGCCGTCGACTCCTCCGACGCCTGGCAGGAGGGGTGCCGCAACACGCTGCTGGTCGCCGAGCAGATCGACACCTCCGGCATGTTCGAGAAGCGCGACCTGATGCCGAAGTTCGAGATCCCCGAGGGCTACACGGAGATCACCTGGTTCCAGGAGGAGGTCCGGGCCGGCATGAACCGCCGCTTCCCGGGCGGCGTCCCCGAGGACCGGCAGAAGCAGGCCGAGTACGAGATGGACGTCATCATCCAGATGGGGTTCCCGGGCTACTTCCTCGTGGTCGCCGACTTCATCATGTGGGCGAAGAACAACGGCATCGCGGTCGGTCCCGGCCGGGGTTCCGCGGCCGGTTCGATCGTGGCGTACGCCATGGGCATCACCGACCTCGACCCGATCGAGCACGGGCTGATCTTCGAGCGGTTCCTCAACCCCGAGCGCGTCTCCATGCCCGACGTCGACATCGACTTCGACGAGCGCAGGCGCGTCGAGGTGATCAGGTACGTGACGGAGAAGTACGGCGCCGACAAGGTCGCCATGATCGGCACGTACGGCAAGATCAAGGCGAAGAACGCCATCAAGGACTCCGCCCGCGTCCTCGGCTACCCGTACGCGATGGGCGACCGGCTCACCAAGGCCATGCCCGCCGACGTCCTCGGCAAGGGCATCGACCTCGACGGCATCACCAACCCCAAGCACCCGCGCTACAGCGAGGCGGGCGAGATCCGGGGGATGTACGAGAACGAGCCGGACGTGAAGAAGGTCATCGACACCGCGAAGGGCGTCGAGGGCCTGGTCCGGCAGATGGGCGTGCACGCCGCCGGCGTCATCATGTCCAGCGAACCGATCGTCGATCACGCCCCGGTCTGGGTGCGGCACACCGACGGCGTCACCATCACGCAGTGGGACTACCCGCAGTGCGAGTCGCTCGGCCTGCTGAAGATGGACTTCCTCGGCCTGCGCAACCTCACGATCATGGACGACGCCGTGAAGATGGTGGAGTCCAACAAGGGCGTCAAGCTGGACCTGCTGGCCCTCCCGCTGGACGACCCGAAGACGTACGAGATGCTCTGCCGCGGTGACACGCTCGGCGTGTTCCAGTTCGACGGCGGCCCGATGCGCTCCCTGCTGCGCCAGATGCAGCCCGACAACTTCGAGGACATCTCCGCCGTCTCGGCCCTCTACCGGCCGGGCCCGATGGGCATGAACTCGCACACGAACTACGCCGAGCGCAAGAACGGCCGCCAGGAGATCACCCCGATCCACCCGGAGCTGGAGGAGCCGCTCAAGGAGACGCTCGGCCTCACCTACGGCCTGATCGTCTACCAGGAGCAGGTGCAGAAGGCCGCCCAGATCGTCGCCGGATACTCGCTCGGCGAGGCCGACATCCTGCGCCGCGTGATGGGCAAGAAGAAGCCCGAGGAGCTGGAGAAGAACTTCGTCCTCTTCCAGGCCGGCGCCCGCAAGAACGGCTACTCGGACGAGGCGATCCAGGCGCTGTGGGACGTGCTGGTCCCGTTCGCCGGATACGCGTTCAACAAGGCGCACTCCTCCGCGTACGGCCTGGTCACCTACTGGACCGCGTACCTCAAGGCGAACTACCCCGCCGAGTACATGGCGGCGCTGCTGACCTCGGTCAAGGACGACAAGGACAAGTCGGCCGTCTACCTCAACGAGTGCCGGCGCATGGGCATCAAGGTGCTGCCGCCCAATGTGAACGAGTCCCTGTCGAACTTCGCCGCCCAGGGCGACGACGTGATCCTCTTCGGCCTCACCGCCGTGCGCAACGTGGGCCAGAACGTCGTCGACTCGATCATCCGGTGCCGCAAGTCGAAGGGGAAGTACAGCAGCTTCCCCGACTTCCTGGACAAGGTCGAGGCGGTCGTCTGCAACAAGCGCACCGTCGAATCGCTGATCAAGGCCGGCGCCTTCGACGAGATGGGCCACACCCGCAAGGGCCTGGTCGCCCACCACGAACCGATGATCGACAACGTGGTGCAGGTCAAGCGCAAGGAGGCCGAGGGACAGTTCGACCTCTTCGGCGGCATGGGCGAGGAGGAGAGCGACGAGCCGGGCTTCGGGCTCGACGTGGAGTTCTCCGACGTCGAGTGGGAGAAGTCCTACCTGCTGGCCCAGGAGCGCGAAATGCTCGGCCTGTACGTCTCCGACCACCCGCTGTTCGGGCTGGAGCACGTGCTGTCCGACAAGGCCGACGCCTCGATCTCCCAGCTCACCGGCGGCGAGCACGCCGACGGCGCCGTCGTCACCGTGGGCGGCATCATCTCCGGCCTCCAGCGCAAGATGACCAAGCAGGGCAACGCCTGGGCCATCGCCACCGTCGAGGACCTCGCCGGCTCCATCGAGTGCATGTTCTTCCCGGCCACCTACCAGCTGGTCTCCACCCAGCTCGTCGAGGACACCGTCGTCTTCGTCAAGGGACGGCTCGACAAGCGGGAGGACGTGCCCCGGCTGGTCGCCATGGAGATGCAGGTCCCGGACCTCTCCTCGGCGGGGGCCAACGCCCCCGTGGTCCTGACCATCCCCACGGTCAAGATCACCCCGCCCATGGTCAGCCGGCTCGGCGAGGTGCTCGACAACCACCGGGGCAACACCGAGGTACGGATCAGGCTCCAGGGCCCCCGCAAGACCACGGTGCTCCGGCTCGACCGGCACCGGGTGCAGCCCGACCCGGCGCTCTTCGGTGACCTGAAGGTGCTGCTCGGACCGTCCTGCCTGGCCGGCTGAGCCCGCCCGCCGTCACCACGCGCGACAGGGGCGCCCCCGCGAGAGCGGGAGCGCCCCTGTCGGCCTGTCCGGCCCGGGACCGGGCCGGGAAGGGCCGGGTCAGTTGTGACCGAAGCGCCGCTGGTGCTTACGAGCAACATCGGCAGGGCTGCCCTGGGCCTGGGACTGCGACTGTATCTGCGATTCGTACGCGGTGTCCCTGTCCTGTTCCGCGCTCCGGTCCGGACCGGTCGCGCGGTTCTGCCGGCCGCCCTGCTTGCGGTTCTTGTTCTTGGCCATGGTGGTGTTCCTCCTGTGGGGAATCTCGGGGCCAGGACCGCGTTCAGATTCACATGTCGGGGCAAACGGTGCATGTTGGATCATTACCGTGCGTAGTGGTGGCATGTTCCACAAGGTTTTCCGGATCCGCCACGCCGATGATCGAGTTCCGGCCGTCAACCCCTGCGCGGTCGGGCAGACTCGAAGGAAACCCCGGGCAAGGACCGCACCCGAACTTCTGGAAGAGGGTGGAACGCGTGGACCGTTGCGTCGTCCTGGTGGACGCCGGTTATCTGCTGGGCGCAGCCGCGAGCCTGCTGGCCGGAGAGCCCGCCCGTTCCCGCATCACCGTCGACCACGCGGCCCTCATTCGGGGCCTGCGGGAGCGCGCCGAGGAGGACACGCAGCAGCCGCTGCTGCGGATCTACTGGTTCGACGGCGCCCCCGACCGCGTGCCGCAGCCCGAACACCGCAGACTGCGCGTGATGCCCCGGGTGACGGTCCGGCTGGGCGCCCTCACCCGCAGCGACGGGCGCTGGGCGCAGAAGGGCGTCGACGCCGCGATGCACGCCGAACTCACCGAGCTCGCCAGGAACCGCGCCTGCTCCGACGTGGTGCTGGTGACCGGGGACGGCGACCTGCTGCCCGGCCTGATGTCCGCCAAGGAACACGGCGTCGCCGTCCACCTGTGGGCCGTCCAGGCCGCCGACGGCGACTACAACCAGTCCGAGGACCTGGTGGCCGAGGCCGACGAACGAAGGGTGCTCGACCGGGCCTGGATCACCCAGGCCGTACGGGCCAGGGACACCGGCGTCTGCGCCCCGCAGCCCGCGCCCCGCCCGGAGATCGCCGCGATCCTCTCCGCGCCCCTGCCCGAGGCGGCGCTGGCCGCCTCCGCCGAGCGGGCGTCGGAGGCCCGTGCACAGGAGTCCGGCCCCGCCGTCCCGCCGCCGGGGGAGAGCCCCGCCGCCGAACGGCCCGCGGGCGGGGGCCGGGGCGTCCCCACCCCCAAGGACCTGGCGGGCAGCCTGCGCGGCCCCGTCGCCCAGCCCGACCGGCCCGCCGCCGTGCCCGGCGGGGCGACCCTGCGCTGGTCGTCCGACCGGGGCTGGGTGGAGCGCGGCGGACCGCTGGGCGAGCCCGCCGAAATGGCCTCCCTGCCCACCCTGGCCCAGCTCACCAGCGCCGAACAGCGCTGGGCGGACCGTGAGGAGGACATCACCACCGTCGGCGGCGACCCCTTCGAGGTGGGCCAGGTCTTCGCCCGGCGCTGGATGGAACGGCTGCCCGAGACCGCCCACCTCCAGAAGCTGTCCACCATGTACCCGCGCATCCCGCACCGCATCGACGGCGAACTGCTGCGCTACGCGGCCCGGTTCGGCCTGCTCGCCCACAAGGACGACCAGATCGACGAGCACGACCGCTACGCGATCCGGGCGGGTTTCTGGCGGGAGGTCGACGTACGGGCCGCGGCGGAGCACGCCCCGGCGACGGCGGAGCGGCCGGGCCCGTCCGGCGGCTGACGGGCCGTGCGGCGCGCGTCCCCGGCGACGGTGGCCGACGCCCTGCCGCGCGGCCGGGCCCGGCCGCGGTGGCGGGGCCCGGCCGTGGCGCGCGGAGCCGCAGGGGTGCGGAGCCGTGCGGGTGTGCGAGGGGCGGGCGGTGCCGGTCGGCCCCGGACGGGACATCCAGCCGCCGAACACCGCGCCGAGGCCCGGCCCGCACGGCCCCGGGCACGGTCCGGGGCGCCCGACCCCGTACCCTCGTACCTCGTGAGTACGGGCACAGCACAGGCGCAGACGGCGACCGGGACCGTGTGCGCGGTGCGTGATCTGGTCAAGACCTATCCCGCGGCCCGCGGCCGCCGGGGCAGACCCGCCACACCCGAGGTGCGCGCCACCGACGGGATCAGCCTGGACGTGCGGCGCGGCGAGATCTTCGGACTGCTCGGCCCCAACGGCGCCGGCAAATCCACCCTGGTGAGACAGCTCACCGGACTGATGCGCCCCGACTCCGGCAGCGTGGACGTGCTGGGCCACGACCTCGTGCGCCACCCCGAACGGGCCGCCCGGCTGATCGGCTATCTCGGCCAGGAGTCCACCGCGCTCGACGAGCTGACCGTGTCGCTCGCCGCCGAGACCACCGGAAGGCTGCGCGGCCTCACGGCGGCGGACGCCCGCGCCGAGCGCGACGCCGTGCTCGACGAACTGGGCCTCGCCGAGATCGCGGGGCGCGCCCTGAAGAAGCTTTCCGGCGGGCAGCGGCGACTCGCCTGCTTCGCCGCCGCGCTGGTCGGCGAGCGGCCGGTGCTCGTGCTGGACGAGCCGACGACCGGCATGGACCCCGTCGCCCGGCGCGCCGTCTGGGCCGCCGTGGACCGGCGCCGGGCCGAGCGCGGCACGACGGTGCTGCTCGTCACCCACAACGTCATCGAGGCCGAGACGGTCCTCGACCGGGTCGCCGTGCTCGAACGCGGCCGGGTCATCGCCTGCGACACCCCGGCCGGACTCAAGGAACGCGTCGCGGGCGAGGTACGGGTCGAGCTGGTGTGGCGGGAACGCGCCCCCCTGGAGGTGCCCGAAGTGGCCGCGCTGCGGGCCTCGGCGCAGGAATCCGGGCGGCGCTGGGTGATGCGGCTCGGCCCCGACGAGGCACGGGCGGCGGTCGCCGCGGTGACCGGCGGGGCGGCCTTCGCCGCACTCGACGACTTCACGCTGGCGACGCCCAGCCTGGAGGACGTCTACCTCGCGCTCGGCGGGGCCGCGACCGAGGAGCTGGTGAAGTCATGACCGGGGTGGGCGGGGCGACCGGGTGCGCGTGCACGGCCGGGCGGGGAACGAACAGGAGCAGCGCCAGGTGACGAGCATCGTTCCCGACCACGCGGTGGGATCCGTCCCGCCGGGTGCGACCGGGCGGACCGCCGATGACGGCCGGACCGGCACGGCCGGAGGCGGGCGCGGCGACGAGGGGACGGCGCCCGCGCCGCTCGCCCCGAGGGCCCGGTTGTTCCCCTCGCTCGCGGCCGTCTACCGGGCCCAGCTGTCCCGGGCCCGGGTCGCCCGGATCCCGCTGCTCTTCGTCGCGACGTTCCAGTCCATCGGGATCATGGTGCTGATGCGCGGGGTCGTCGACGGCGGCTCGGAGGCCCGCGCCGTCGTCGCCGGGTCCAGCGTCCTCGTCGTGGCCTTCGTCGCGCTCAACCTCCTCGCCCAGTACTTCGGGCAGCTGCGGGCCGGCGGCGGGCTCGACCACTACGCCACGCTGCCGGTGCCGCCCGCCGCCGTGGTGCTCGGCGCGGCCGGGGCGTACGCCTCCTTCACCGTGCCCGGCACCGTCGTCACGGCCGTGACGGGCAGCGTGCTGTTCGGGCTGCCGCTGACCCACCTGTGGGTGCTCGCCGCCGTCATCCCGCTGTCCGGGGCGGCGCTCTCCGGGCTGGGCGCGGCGCTGGGGCTGCTCGCGCCCCGGCAGGAACTGGCCACCCTGCTCGGCCAGCTGGGCATGTCGGCGGCGCTGCTGCTCGGCGTGCTCCCGGCGGACCGGCTGCCCGCCCCGATCGGCTGGGCCCGGGACCTGCTGCCCTCGACCTACGGGGTCGAGGCGCTCTCCCGGTCCTTCGACGCCCGCCCCGACTGGGCGGCCGTCGCGCTGGACCTCGGCGTCTGCGCCGTCGTCGGCGTCCTCGCGCTGGCCGCGGCGACCTGGGCGTACCGCAGGGCGGCGGTCCGATGAGGCGCGGGCCGGGCACGCCTGGCACGATGGGGCGGTGACCGCACCTCTGACGCCGCCTCACCAGCCCTCGTCCAACGACCCCTGGCAGACCCCGCCCAGTTCGGGCGGCGGGGCGGGGCACCCCGGTGGCTTCGGCGGTCCCGGCGGACCGGGCGGCCCCGGTGGTTTCGACGGTCCCCACGGGAGCCTGCTGGAGTCCGGGGAGAAGAAGGATGTCGGGGCGGAGCTGCGCCGGGCCGCGGCCGTCGCCGCGCTCGTGACCGTCTCGGGCGTCGTGCTCGGGCTCCTCTGGCTGTGGCTGGCGCCCCGGGTCCCGCTGATCTCCGACGAGACCGCCGTCTTCCTGAGCAACAGCGAGGGCGAGGAGGCGGTCGGCGCCGACGGCACGTTCGTACTGCTGGCGCTGGCCTGCGGGGCCGTCTCCGGGGCACTGGTCTTCTTCTTCCGCAGGAGCGGCGGCATCGCCCTCGTCATCGGGCTCGCGCTGGGCGGGCTGCTCGGCTCGCTGCTGGCCTGGCGGCTGGGGGTATGGCTCGGGCCGGACCAGGACGTGGTCGCGCACGCGCGGGCGGTCGGCAAGGGCGTGGTCTTCGACGCACCGCTCCAGCTCCGCGCGAAGGGGGCGCTGCTGGCGTGGCCGCTGGGGGCGATGGCGGTGCACCTCGCGCTGACCGCGGCGTTCGGCCCGCGCGATCCGGAGCCGTGGGGGATGTACGCGGGTGGCGCCGGGCCGGTGCCTTCCGGCGGGCCCGTTCCTCCTGGTGGGCCCGTGCCGTCCGGTGGGCCCGTGCCCGCGGGTGGTGCGCCCGGGGACGGGGGGCCGTCGGGCGGGACGCCGGCCGGATCGTAGCCGGGGGCGGTGCGGGGCGCGTCTCCGCAGCCCCGGCCCCGTTTCCCGGCGGGGCTCTACGCGCCCCGGCCGATCTCCGCGAACACCGCGCCGGTGAGCGAGGCCAGGTCCTCGGGGGAGAGCTCCACCTCCAGACCGCGGCGGCCCGCCGAGACGCAGATCGTCGCGTGGGACCGGGCCGAGGCGTCCAGCACCGTGCGCAGCCGCTTGCGCTGGCCCAGGGGCGAGATGCCGCCGCGCACGTAGCCGGTGGTGCGTTCCGCCGCCGCCGGGTCGGCCATCGTGGCGCGCTTGCCGCCCACCGCGGAGGCCAGGGCCTTGAGGTCCAGCGAGCCGGCCACCGGGACGACGGCCACGGTGAGGGTGCCGTCGACGTCCGCGACGAGGGTCTTGAACACCCGCTCGGGGGCGACGCCCAGGGCCTGGGCCGCCTCCTCGCCGTAGGAGGCCGACGCCGGGTCGTGGTCGTAGGCGTGGACGGTGAACGCCGTGCCGGCCGCGGTCAGGGCGACCGTGGCCGGGGTGCCGCCGGACTGTTGCTGCTTCTTCGGCTTCTTCGCCACGGGGAAACGGTCCTCGGGTCGCTCGTCGCCGGCCGGGCCGGCCGGATCAGTTGGGGTGGGTCGGGGCGCGGGTCAGGTCCACCGCGGGCAGCGACGGCAGATGCCGGATGACGGCGGTCTCGGAGCGCAGCAGCGTCAGCTCCTCGCGCAGCCGGGTGGCGGTGTCGGGGGCCTGGAGCAGCCGCTGCTTGACCGGGACGTCGAGCACGGCCGCCGCCGCGACCAGGTAGGAGACGACGGAGGGGTCGTCGGGCAGCTCCGCGTTGGTGGTCAGGGAGCGTTCGCTCGCCCCGGCCAGTCGCTTCCGGTAGCTGTGGAAGGCCCGCAGCACGCCCTCGGCGAGTGCCCCCGCCTCCTCGCCGGGCTCCTCGTCCAGCTCTTCGAGCTCGGCCGTCAGGAAGGGGCCGCTCGCATCGACGGAGAGCAGCCTGACCCGGGTGGTGCCGGTCGCGAGGACCTCGAAGCTGCCGTCCGGCCGTTCCCGGATCTTCGCCGCGTCGGCGACGCAGCCGACCCGGTGGAAGGACTGCAGGGGGTCGGGGCCGAAGCCGTCCGCGGGGCCGCGCCCGGCGGTGGCGTTCACCTCGTCCGGCATCCCCAGGGCCGTCGGGGCGGTCTCGCGGCCGTCGCGGATCGCAACCACGGCGAAGCGCCGGGGTTCGTCCTCGTCGGTCTTCAGCAGCTCGCGCATCATGGCGCGATAACGCTCCTCGAAGACGTTCAGCGGCAGCACGAGGCCGGGGAACAGCACCACGTTCAGCGGGAACAGGGGCAGGCGAGCGGTGGTCACAACGCTCAAGCGTAATGGCCGCGGGTCCGGCCCCGGTCGGCCCGGTCCGGCAGAAGCGTTCCGCAGGCCACCCGGAGCCGTGCGTCCTCCCGTGCCTCCAGGAACCGGCCGAGCGGATCGTCGGAGACCGACGACCACGGGAACGACGCCGCGTGGGGTCCGATTCGCCGGAATTGTTCCAGTGCCTCGGCCCAGCGGCCCCGGGCGACCAGCACGAACGCCAGCAGGTTGCGGACCTCGGCCGGCCAGGGGTCGCCCGGCGCGAACGAGTCGGACAGCGTGATCGCCAGATCTGCCGCCGCGTCGATCCGTTCCTCCTGCACCGAGGTGGTCCGGGCCTCGGGCCCCTCGACCAGCAGGGCGAAGGCGGCCCGCAGCGGCAGCGCCTGGACCAGCGAGCCGGGCAGCGAGTCCTCGGCGGCCCGCTCGGCGAAGTCGAAGCACTCGCGGTGCGAGCCGTACCAGGCCGCGGAGAGGTAGCGCAGCGCCGCGACGTGGCAGCCGTAGTGGTGCGAGGAGCGCCGTACGGCCTGTTCCCACAGCGCCTCGAACACGGTGTGGGTGGCGTGGGTGCCGCGCGCGTGGTCGAGCGCGAGCCGCCAGGGCACCGGGTCGCGCGGATCGCTCTCGGCCGCCGCGGTGATCAGCGGCCCCATCTCGCGCAGCTGCTCGCTCCTGGCGGGCGACTCCCAGGCCCGGCGGACCGCCAGCTGCGCCTTGACGAGCAGGGCGTCCGGGTCGTGCGGGGCGGCGGCGAGCCAGGCGGTCAGCCAGCCGTCGCGGCTGCGGGCGAAGGCGACGAGCCGGACGAGGTAGCGGTCCCGGTTCTCCCACTCGGCGCGGTCCCGGGTGGTGGCGAGGAGCTTCGCGGCAGGCCCGTACTCCCCGAGGGCGGCGGCGACGAGCGCCGGCGAGAGCCGCTCGTCGGGGGCGTCGAGCAGCACCGTGTCGTCCGCGGGCAGTCCGGCGGGGCCCTGGGGGGAGCGCCGGAACCGGCCCGCGGTACGGAGCAGGGCACGAAGGAATGGCATGGTGCAGACCATTGAAAAGCGCTGGTCGGGGCGGCGCCAGAGGCGGGCTGTGAAGCTTTGGTGCCGAGTGGAGGGGTTGCATTCGGCCGGGTCAAGAAAAAGCAAAGGAAAGTGCGGAATCTGGCTTGTTCCTGTCGCTGCGGCCGGGGTTGTCCGATGCTGCGGACGCAGCCCGTCCGGGCGTTCGACCACGGCCCGGAACCCCCGCACGGGGCGCGCCGCACAAGGGATTCCGGGCGGGCCGGCCATCGGTCGCCGGTCCGCCCGTGGCCGGAATCCGGTCAGCCCCGGCGCAGCAGCCGGGTGGCGCCCGTCGCGACCGTCGTGGCCAGTATCCAGCCCAGCAGGACCAGCACGGCCGCGGCCCACTGCCAGCCGCCCTCCGTCCGCCAGTAACCGTCCTGGCCCAGGTTGATCACCGGGATCAGCAGGTCCAGCGCGTACAGGGCCGCGTTCCACTGCGGATGCTCGTCCGGCTTGATCGGCGCCGGCGCCTGCAGGGAGAAGGCCAGCGTCCCCGCCGCCCAGAGCAGCGCCATCCACACCGCCGCCCGCCCCGGCCGGTAGCCGTACGCCACCGCCCAGTCCTGGAGGAAGCCCCAGAGCTTCGCGGCGATCGGCAGCGTCTCGCGCCGCCGTCGCTGCTTGGCCAGCAGCACCTCGCGGGCGTCCGCGTCCTCCCCGCAGTTGCGCAGTACCGTCGCGAGCCGCTCGTACGGCTCCGGCACGTACTCCGGGGTCGCCGCCGCCACCCACTCCAGGCGCCGGGAGAGCGGGAAGTGCCCGTACGGGACGAGGTTCTCGTACACGAAACCGCCCATCGCCAGGCCGCCGGGCCCCGGCCAGCTGGTCGACACGTCGATCAGCGTGACGACCTTCGCGCCGTTCAGCACGACCCGGCCCTCCTCCGGCCGCTCCGCGTTGAACCGCAGCTCCGGGGTGACGATCCGGCGCAGCGACAGCTCCTCGTGCCGGCCCAGCACGAACCGCGCCTTGTGCAGGTCGACCGCGTCGCCGAACCGCCCGTCGTCGAGCCGCACCCCGCCGCGGCACTCGAAGAACTGCGACCGGGTGCCGCTCGCCGGGGTCGACGCCATGACGATGCCGAACGGGGGAGTGGTGCCCTGGAGGCCGGTGTCGACGCTCACCCACGCCTCGCTCATGTACAGCGTCCGCTCCACGGTCAGCTGCGGGGCGTTCAGCGCGCGCCGCCCCTCCCTGCCCCGCAGCCGGCTGCCGCGCAGGCTCAGCGAGCCGCCGACCTTCGCCCCGCGCAGACTCAGCTCGCCGCGCGCCTCCACCAGCTCCGCCTGGAGGTCCTGGGCGACCGACAGTCCGTCAGCGGCCAGGGCGCGACCGCCCCGGTCCGGACCGATCTCGATCTGGTTGATCAGTAAATCGGTGCCGATCTGGGCGTCGGTGAGCCGGATGCCGCGCTCGACCCGGCAGCGCGGCAGATGCAGATCGCCCTCGGTCCGCAGCCGGGCCGCCTCCAGCCGGGGCATCGCGCAGCCCACGAGCCGCAACGTCGTGAAGTGGCACTCGGGCAGCACCACCTCGTTCTCGAAACGGCAGCCGGTCATCTCGACGTACGGCGAGACCCGCCCGCCCGCGAGGTCGAGCGTCCCGGTGATCCGTACGCCCCGGAGCTTCAGCGCGGCGACCCGGCCCGGCCGCGGCGGCGGCCCGGACAGCAGCAGCCGGGCGACGACGCGCCCGCCCACACTGCGCTCGGGTCCCCACACGCGGGGCGCGAACGGATCGTCCCGCGCCGGGTCACGGGCGCGCAGATCGTAGGTACTGCCGTTCCGGAACGCCTGCCACATGCCCAGCTCGGCCGCGCTGAGACCATCAGGAAAATCACCGTCGTGGGGTTCGGTCACGATTCCCCCTTCCGCTTTCAGGCTGTTCTTCCCGCTGAGTGACGAGGTGAACGCCATCGGTCATCGAAGACGCCCGGAAGGCGTCCAGGACACGTATCAGCCAGTGATACGGACGACCGGATGCCGGAGGCGGTCTGCGAGAATTGCGGTGTGATCTCTCGAATCGATCTGCGCGGCGACGTCCTCCCCGAAGGCGGAGCCCTGCGCGACCTGCTGCCCCGTGCCGAGTTCGACGTGGAAGCCGCCCTGGAGACGGTGCGGCCCATCTGCGAGGACGTACGCCATCGTGGCTCCGCGGCAGTGATCGAGTGGGGGGAGAAATTCGACGGCGTACGGCTCGAATCGATCCGTGTCCCGGCCGAGGCGATCGCCGAGGCCGCCGAGAACCTCGACCCCGCGGTCCGGGCCGCCCTGGAGGAGTCGATCCGCCGCGCCCGCCTCGTCCACCGCGAGCAGCGCCGCACCACACACACCACCCAGGTCGTCCCCGGCGGCACCGTCACCGAGAAGTGGGTGCCGGTCGAGCGCGTCGGGCTGTACGTGCCGGGCGGGCGCTCCGTCTACCCGTCGTCCGTCGTCATGAACGTCGTACCGGCCCAGGAGGCCGGCGTCGAGGGCGTCGCCGTGGCCTCCCCGCCCCAGAAGGACTTCGGCGGCCTGCCGCACCCGACCATCCTCGCCGCCTGCGCCCTGCTCGGCGTCGACGAGGTGTACGCGGCCGGCGGCGCCCAGGCCGTCGCGATGTTCGCGTACGGGACGGACGAGTGCCCCCCGGTGAACCTCGTCACCGGCCCCGGCAACATCTACGTCGCCGCCGCCAAGCGCCTCCTCAAGGGCCGCGTCGGCATCGACGCGGAGGCCGGCCCCACCGAGATCGCGATCCTCGCGGACTCCACCGCCGACCCGGTGCACGTCGCCGCCGACCTGATCAGCCAGGCCGAGCACGACCCGATGGCCGCCGCCGTCCTCGTCACCGACTCCGCGGAGCTGGCCGCCGCCACCGAGGCCGAGCTGAAGCCGCAGATCGCCGCGACCAAGCACGTCACCGACCGGATCGAACCCGCGCTGGCCGGCCGCCAGTCCGCGATCGTCCTGGTCGACGACCTGGAGGACGGCCTCAAGGTCGTCGACGCCTACGCCGCCGAGCACCTGGAGATCCAGACCGCCGACGCCGCCGCCGTCGCCGACCGGGTCCGCAACGCCGGCGCGGTCTTCGTCGGCCCCTGGTCCCCGGTCTCGCTCGGCGACTACTGCGCGGGCTCCAACCACGTGCTGCCGACGGGCGGCTGCGCCTGCCACTCGTCCGGGCTCTCCGTGCAGTCCTTCCTGCGCGGCATCCACATCGTCGACTACACGCGCGACGCGCTCGCCGAGGTCGCCCACCACGTGGTGACCCTCGCCGAGGCGGAGGACCTCCCCGCCCACGGCGCCGCGCTCAAGGCCAGGTTCGGCTGGAAGGTTCCGCAGCAGTGACGCACGGCAACACCCCCCGCGGGGCCACCCGCATCGACGACCTCCCGATCCGCGACGAGCTGCGCGGCAAGTCGCCCTACGGGGCACCGCAGCTCGACGTCCCCGTACGACTGAACACCAACGAGAACCCCTACCCGCTGCCCGAGGAGCTCGTCGACCGGATCGCCGAGCGGGTCCGCGAGGCCGCCCGCGACCTCAACCGCTACCCCGACCGGGACGCCGTCGAGCTCCGTACCGAACTGGCCCGCTACCTCACCCGCACCGCCGGGCACGAGGTCTCCCTCGCCAACGTCTGGGCGGCCAACGGCTCCAACGAGGTACTCCAGCAGCTGCTCCAGGCCTTCGGCGGCCCCGGCCGCACCGCGATCGGCTTCGAGCCCTCGTACTCCATGCACGCCCTCATCGCCCGCGGCACCGGCACCGGCTGGATCTCCGGACCGCGCAACGAGGACTTCACCATCGACGTCGAGGCCGCCCGGAAGGTCATCACCGAGCAGCGCCCCGACATCGTCTTCATCACCTCGCCCAACAACCCCACCGGCACCGCCGTCGACGCCGACACCGTCCTCGCGCTGTACGAGGCCGCGCAGGCGGCCAAGCCGTCGATGGTCGTCGTCGACGAGGCGTACGGCGAGTTCAGCCACCGCCCCTCGCTGCTCCCGCTGATCGAGGGCCGGCCGAACATGGTGCTCTCGCGCACCATGTCCAAGGCGTTCGGCGCCGCCGGACTGCGCCTGGGCTACCTCGCCGCCGACCCCGCGGTGGTGGACGCGGTCCAGCTGGTGCGCCTGCCGTACCACCTGTCCTCCATCACCCAGGCCACCGCGCTCGCCGCGCTGGAGCACACCGATACGCTGCTCGCGTACGTCGACCGGCTCAAGGGCGAGCGCGACCGGATCGTCGCGGAGCTGCGCGCACTGGGCTACGAGGTCGTCGACTCGGACGCCAACTTCGTCCAGTTCGGCCGCTTCCCCGACAGCCACACGGTCTGGCGGCGGATCCTCGACCGGGGCGTCCTGGTCCGGGACAACGGAGTACCGGGATGGCTGCGGGTCTCCGCGGGCACCCCGGCAGAGAACGACGCGTTCCTCGACGCGGTACGCGAACTCAAGAAGGAGCACGACGCATGACTCGCGCGGCCCGCGTAGGAAGAGTCGAACGCACCACCAAGGAGACCTCGGTGCTCGTCGAGATCGATCTCGACGGCTCCGGCAAGGTCGACGTGTCGACCGGGGTCGGCTTCTACGACCACATGCTCGACCAGCTCGGCCGGCACGGGCTCTTCGACCTCACCGTCAAGACCGACGGCGACCTGCACATCGACACGCACCACACCATCGAGGACACCGCCCTCGCGCTCGGCGCGGCGTTCCGGCAGGCCCTCGGCGACAAGGTCGGCATCTACCGCTTCGGCAACTGCACCGTCCCGCTGGACGAGTCGCTCGCCCAGGTCACCGTCGACCTCTCCGGCCGGCCGTACCTGGTGCACACCGAGCCGGAGAACATGGCGCCGATGATCGGTACGTACGACACGACGATGACCCGGCACATCCTGGAGTCCTTCGTCGCCCAGGCGCAGATCGCCCTGCACGTCCACGTACCGTACGGGCGCAACGCCCACCACATCGTGGAGTGCCAGTTCAAGGCGCTCGCCCGCGCCCTGCGCTACGCCAGCGAGCACGACCCGCGCGCCGCCGGCATCATCCCCTCCACGAAGGGCGCACTGTGACCGGCCTCAGCACCATCCTGATCGTCGTCGGCCTGTTCCTGGCCGGCGGCGTCTACTCCTTCTCGAAGCAGAAGATGCCCCGCGGGGTCATAGTCCTGCTCGGCATCGGGTCCTTCATGTGCCTGCTCGCGGGCGTCATGCGGATCCAGGGACTCTGGGACTGAGGCACGGCTCGTGAGCGAACGGAACAAGAGCGACCGGATGAAGAGCGGCAAGAAGAAGGTCGTCGTCCTCGACTACGGATTCGGCAACGTCCGCTCCGCCGAGCGGGCCCTCGCCCACGTCGGCGCGGACGTCGAGATCACCCGCGACTACGAGAAGGCGATGAACGCCGACGGGCTGCTGGTGCCCGGTGTCGGAGCGTTCTCCGCCTGTATGGAGGGGCTGAGGAAGGCCCGCGGCGAATGGATCATCGACCGCAGGCTCTCCGGCGGCCGGCCCGTCATGGGCATCTGCGTCGGGATGCAGGTCCTCTTCGAGCGCGGCATCGAGCACGGCGTGGAGACGGAGGGGCTGGACGAGTGGCCCGGCACCGTCGCCCCGCTGAAGGCCCCGGTCGTCCCGCACATGGGCTGGAACACCGTGCGGGCCCCCGAGGACTCCCAGCTCTTCGCCGGCCTCGACCCCGAGGCCCGGTTCTACTTCGTGCACTCCTACGCCGTGCACGACTGGAGCCTGGAAGTCACCAACCCCAAGATCCGCGCCCCCCGGGTGACCTGGGCCACCCACGGCGAGCCGTTCGTCGCCGCCGTGGAGAACGGCGCCCTGTGGGCCACCCAGTTCCACCCCGAGAAGTCCGGCGATGCCGGCGCCCAGCTGCTGACCAACTGGATCGAGACGCTGTAATGCCGAAGCTTGAACTGCTCCCCGCCGTCGATGTCCGTGACGGACAGGCCGTCCGGCTCGTCCACGGCGAGTCCGGCTCCGAGACCTCCTACGGCTCCCCGCTGGAGGCCGCCCTCGCCTGGCAGCGCGCCGGCGCCGAGTGGCTGCACCTCGTCGACCTGGACGCCGCCTTCGGCACCGGTGACAACCGCGCGCTGATCGCCGAGGTGGCCGGTGCCATGGACATCAAGGTCGAACTCTCCGGCGGCATCCGCGACGACGACTCGCTCGCCGCGGCCCTCGCCACCGGCTGCCGCCGGGTCAACCTCGGCACCGCCGCCCTGGAGACCCCGGAATGGGTCGCCAAGGTCATCGCCGAGCACGGCGACCAGATCGCCGTCGGCCTCGACGTCCGCGGCACGACGCTGCGCGGCCGCGGCTGGACCCGTGACGGCGGCGACCTCTACGAGACGCTCGCCCGCCTCGACTCCGAGGGCTGCGCCCGCTACGTCGTCACCGACATCGCCAAGGACGGCACCCTCCAGGGCCCCAACCTGGAACTCCTGAAGAACGTCTGCGCCGCCACCGACAAGCCGGTCGTCGCCTCCGGCGGCGTCTCCTCGCTGGACGACCTGCGGGCCATCGCCTCGCTCGTCCCGGAGGGCGTCGAGGGCGCGATCGTCGGCAAGGCGCTGTACGCGAAGGCGTTCACCCTCGAAGAAGCCCTCCAGGTGGTCTCCGGATGAGCGATTCCGTCAACCGGGTCTCCTCCGGCGCCCCCTGGGAGGAGCGGTTCGGCTACTCCCGCGCGGTGGAGCTGCCGAACGGGCTCGTCCTGGTCTCGGGCTGCACCTCGGTGGAGAACGGCCAGATCTCCGCGGGCGGCCCCTACGAGCAGACCGTCACCTCCTTCAAGGTCGCCCTCGACGCGCTGAAGCAGCTCGGCCTGGGCCGCGAGGACGTCGTCCGCACCCGGATGTACGTCACCCACGTCCGGGACACGGAGGAGGTCGGCCGGGCCCACAAGGAGCTCTTCGGCGAGGTCCGCCCCGCCGCGACGATGGTCGTCGTCGCCGCTCTGGTGGACCCGAGCCTGGTCGTCGAGGTCGAGGTCGAGGCATACCGGGCAGGTGTGCGATGAGCCTCGCGGTACGCGTCATCCCCTGCCTGGACGTCGACAACGGCCGGGTCGTCAAGGGCGTCAACTTCCAGAACCTGCGCGACGCGGGCGACCCCGTCGAGATGGCGAAGCTGTACGACGCCGAGGGCGCCGACGAGCTGACCTTCCTGGACATCACCGCCTCCAGCGGCGACCGGGAGACCACCTACGACGTGGTGCGCCGCACCGCCGAGCAGGTCTTCATCCCGCTGACGGTCGGCGGCGGCGTCCGCACCGCCGAGGACGTCGACAAGCTGCTGCGGGCCGGCGCGGACAAGGTCGGCGTCAACACCGCCGCCATCGCCCGCTCCGACCTCGTCCGGGAGATCGCCGAGCGCTTCGGCCGCCAGGTCCTGGTGCTCTCGGTGGACGCCCGGCGCACCCCCGACGGCAGCTTCGAGGTCACCACGCACGGCGGCCGCAGGGGCACCGGCATGGACGCCGTCGAATGGGCGCACCGCGCCGCCGAGCTGGGCGCGGGCGAGATCCTGCTCAACTCGATGGACGCGGACGGCACCAAGGACGGCTACGACACCGAGATGATCACGGCGGTCCGCAAGCACGTGACCGTCCCCGTCATCGCCTCCGGCGGCGCGGGCCGGCTCGCCCACTTCGCGCCCGCCATCGCGGCGGGGGCCGACGCGGTGCTCGCCGCCTCCGTCTTCCACTTCGGCGATCTGCGGATCTCCGAGGTCAAGGACGCGCTCAGGGAGGCCGGCCACCCGGTCCGCTGACCCCGCACCACCCCATCGATCGCCGGACGGGCCGCCAGGGCCCGCCCGGCGATCGGCTTTTCCGGCGCCGTTCCGGTTCGGCCCCGCCCCGAAAACCCGCAACTTCTCTTGCGCAATAAATATTGCGCAAGTTTTCTTTCGTATCTAGGGTCGGGGCATGGCAAGCAACGAATCGCGCCGCGTCTCGGACCTGGAGACCCTGAAGGCGTTCGGACACCCCCTGCGGATGAAGCTCTACCGGGCCCTCTACGTCGCGGGCAGCGCCACCGCCTCCCAGCTCGCCGACCAGGTCGACGAGGCGGTCTCCCTGGTCAGCTACCACCTGCGCAAGCTCGCCGACCACGGCCTGATCGAGGAGGCCGAGCAGCAGGGCACGGACGGCCGCGAACGCTGGTGGCAGCCCGCCTCCAAGGGGCTGACCTTCCACGACGAGGACTTCAGGGACGCCCCCGAGAAGGCCGCCACGCACGCCGCCATCAACCGGCTCTCCTTCGACCAGCACATCGAGATGTACCGCCGCTACCTCGACTCGTCGAGCAACTGGCCCCCCGAGTGGCGCAGCGCCGCGTTCTTCTCCGAGTACCTGGCCCGCCTCACCGCCGAGGAACTCGCAGACCTGGGCCGGGAGATGAGCGAGCTGGTCAACCGCTACGAGAGCCTCGGCCGCACCCGCGCCGAGGCCGGCGACACGGAAGGCCGCGAGAACGTCGCGCTGCACCTGTACGGATTCCCGTTCCGCACCTGAGCCACCGCCCCAGAAGGACGCCCCGGATGACCGTCACCGACACCGCAACGCCCTTACCGACCGCCGGACGCCCCGCCCACCGCGACGCCAACGTCCTGCGCTGGCTCGGCGCCCACACCGCGTCCGTGATCGGCGACAGCGTCTACTACATGGCACTCGCCTGGGCCGCCGCCCGCACCGGCAGCGAGACCCAGACCGGCCTCGTCCTGGCCGCCGGCTCCATACCCCGGGCCGCGCTGATGCTCGGCGGGGGAGTGCTCGCCGACCGGATCGGACCGCGCCGCGTCGTCATCGGCAGCGACGCCGCCCGCTGCCTGGTCGTCCTGGGCCTGGCGGGCGCGCTGCTGCTCACCGCCCCGGCCCTGTGGCTGCTGATCGCCGTCGCGCTCGTCTTCGGCGTGGTCGACGCCCTCTTCCTGCCCGCCGTCGGCGCCCTGCCACCCCGGATCACCACCGAGGACCAGCTGGCCCGCGTCCAGGGCCTGCGCGGGCTCTCCGTCCGCACCGCCAACGTCGTCGGCGCCCCGCTCGGCGGCGTCGCGGTGGCCCTCGGCGGCCCGGCGCTCGCCTTCGCCGCGGCCGGGGTGCTCTTCGCCGTGTCGCTGCCGCTGCTGCTGTCCCTGCGGATCAGGCCGCTGCCCGGCGGGAAGGACACCAAACCGTCCGGCACCGCCCGGCAGGACCTGGCCGACGGGCTGCGGCACATCCGCCGCCACCCGCTGCTCGGCCCGCTGGTCCTCGTCGTCGCCGTCACCGAACTGGGCTTCTCCGGACCGCTCAACCTCGGCATGGTCCTGCTCGCCGGGGAACGCGGCTGGGGCGCCTCCGGCATGGGCTGGATCGTCGCCGCGTTCGGGACCGGGGCCGGCGCCTCCGCCCTGCTGCTCGCCGTGCGCGGCCGGGTGCCGCGCGCCGGGCTGGTGATGTGCCTGACGGTCCTGGCCGCCGCGGTCGCCGTCGGCGCCCTGGCCCACGTCCCGTCGGTGCCCCTCGCCGTCGCGGTGGCCCTCTGCGTCGGGCTCTTCGCCGGCCTCGGCGGCGCCCTGTGCGGAGCCCTGATCCAGACCGTCACCGAACCCGCCTACCTCGGCCGGGTCACCTCGGTGACGACCCTGTTCACCCACGCGATCGCCCCGCTCGGCTACCCGGTCACGGGCGCGGCCGTCGCCGTCTGGGGGACCGGCCCGGTCTTCGTCGTCAGCGCCGCGGTGTGCGCGGCCGGCGGGGTGACCGGACTGGCCCTCACCCGGCTGCGCCGCGCGGAACTCCCGGGCTGAACCCGCCCCCGTACGGCCTACATCCCCAGCTCGGCCCTGCCCAGCCGGTCCACCGCCTCCTTGTCGCCCTCCAGCCCCACCGCCGCGGCCTCCTGCCGCCCGAACGCGAAGAGCAGCAGCTCACCGGGCTCACCGGTGACCGTCACCACCGGGAGGCCCTTGTGCGCCACCACCGTCCGCCCGTCGGGGCGGCGCAGCACCAGCCCCACCGGGGACTTACGGCCCAGCAGCCGGGCCGTCCGCTCGGTGCGCGACCACAGCAGATCGGCGAAGACCGGGTCCAGCTCCCGCCGCGACCAGTCCGGCTGGGCCCGGCGGACGTCCTCCGCGTGGATGTAGAACTCCACGGTGTTGGCGGCCTCGTCGACCTGCTTCACGGCGTACGGGGAGAACCGCGGCGGCCCGGTGCGGATCAGCTGGACCAGCTCCTCGTACGGCTTCGCGGCGAACTCCGCCTGCACCCGTTCGAGCCGGTTCTTCAGCACGCCCACCAGTATCCCGCCCGCCGCGTCCGGCCGGCGCTCCCGGACCACCACATGGGCGGCCAGGTCCCGGGCGGTCCAGCCGTGGCACAGGGTCGGGGCCTCCGGGCCCGCCGCCTCCAACAGATCCGCGAGCAGAAGCCGTTCACGCTTCGCATGGGTCGACATGCTCGCCAGCGTACGACCGCCGCGCCCGGTCCGCCCAGTGGACGTCGCGCCGAACGGCCCCCGCGGCCACGGCACAATGGGCGCATGACCAGCGAGCCCACGCCCAGCACCCCGCCGCCGTCCGGCAACCTCGACCCGGCCATCGCGGCCCGCCTCAAGCGCGGCGCCGACGGACTCGTCCCGGCCATCGCCCAGCAGTACGACACCGGCGAGGTGCTGATGCTCGGCTGGATGGACGACGAGGCCCTGCACCGCACCCTCACCACCGGCCGGTGCACCTACTGGTCCCGCAGCCGGCAGGAGTACTGGGCCAAGGGCGACACCTCGGGCCACATCCAGCAGGTCAAGTCCGTCGCCCTCGACTGCGACGCCGACACCGTCCTCGTCAAGGTCGACCAGACGGGTGCCGCCTGCCACACCGGCGACCGCACCTGCTTCGACGCCGACGTCCTCCCACTCGCGCAGTAGGGCAGCCGCCATGGATCTCGACACCTTCCGCAAACTCGCCGTGGACCGGCGCGTCATCCCCGTCAGCCGCAGGCTCCTGGCGGACGGCGACACCCCGGTCGGGCTCTACCGCAAGCTCGCGGCCGAGCGCAGCGGCACCTTCCTCCTGGAATCGGCGGAGAACGGCCGCACCTGGTCGCGCTACTCCTTCATCGGGGTACGCAGCGCCGCCACCCTCACCGCGCGCGACGGCCAGGCCCACTGGCTGGGCGTCCCGCCCGTCGGCGTCCCCGTCGACGGGGACCCGCTGGAGGTCCTGCGCGCCACCATCGAGACCCTGCACACCCCGCACGACCTGGTCGTCGACGACGGACTGCCCCCCTTCACCGGCGGCATGGTCGGCTACCTCGGCTACGACATCGTGCGCCGCCTGGAACGGATCGGCGACAGCGCCGAGGACGACCTCCACCTCCCCGAGCTGACCATGCTGCTCACCTCGGACCTGGCCGTGCTCGACCACTGGGACGGCAGCGTCCTGCTGATCGCCAACGCGATCAACCACAACGACCTCTCGACCGGCGTCGACGAGGCGTACGCGGACGCCGTCGCCCGCCTCGACGCCATGGAACGCGACCTCTCGCGCCCCGTCGAGAACACCCCCGCCGCCCTCCCGCCGTCCGAGCTGCCCCCCTACACCGCGCTGTGGGGCGGCAAGGCGTACCAGGACGCCGTCGAGGACGTGAAGGAACGCATCAGGGCCGGCGAGGCGTTCCAGGTCGTCCCCTCGCAGCGCTTCCAGACCCCCTGCGCCGCCAGCGCGCTGGACGTCTACCGGGTGCTGCGCGCCACCAACCCCTCGCCGTACATGTACCTCTTCCGGTTCGACGGCTTCGACATCGCGGGCTCCAGCCCGGAGGCCCTGGTCAAGGTCGAGGACGGCCGCGCCATGGTCCACCCGATCGCCGGCACCCGGCACCGCGGCGCCACCCCGCAGGAGGACCAGGCGCTCGCCGACGAACTCCTCGCCGACCCCAAGGAACGCGCCGAGCACCTGATGCTGGTCGACCTCGGCCGCAACGACCTGGGACGGGTCTGCGAACCCGGCACCGTCGAGGTCGTCGACTTCATGTCCATCGAGCGCTACTCGCACGTGATGCACATCGTCTCCACGGTCACCGGCCGCGTCGCCGAGGGCCGCACCGCCTTCGACGTGCTCACGGCGTGCTTCCCCGCGGGCACCCTCTCCGGCGCGCCCAAACCCCGGGCGATGCAGATCATCGAGGAGCTCGAACCCACCCGCCGCGGACTGTACGGGGGCTGCGTCGGCTACCTCGACTTCGCCGGGGACTCCGACACCGCCATCGCCATCCGCACCGCGCTGCTGCGCGACGGCACGGCGTACGTCCAGGCCGGGGCGGGGGTCGTCGCCGACTCCGACCCGGTCGCCGAGGACACCGAATGCCGCAACAAGGCGGCGGCGGTGCTGCGCGCCGTCCATACGGCCAACCGGCTCCGCGGCGCGTGAAGCGGTAGGGGATAGTGGAGTACGTGAGTGCCGTATCCGTACCCCAGCCCCGAGCCGTCACCGCGCCCGACGCCCCGGGAAGCCGCCGCAGCCTGGCCGCCGGCCTGCTCCTCGGGGCGGCCGGCGCCACCGTCGTCCTGCTGTCCTCCGGCCAGACCTGGGCCGAGGGCCGGGCCTCGGTCGGCGGCGGCTTCCTGCCCCTGTCCGCCGAGGGCCAGGACGTCACCGGGCTCCCCGCCGTCCTCGCCGTGGTGGGCCTGGCCGCCCTCGTCGCCGTCTTCGCGGTGCGCGGCGCCGGGCGGCTGGTCGTCGCCGGGCTCCTCGCCCTCAGCGGCCTCGGCGCCGGAGTGAGCGCCTGCCTCGGCGCCGTCGACCGGGCCGCGCTCGACGAGAAGGCCGCACAGTCCACCGGCGACGCCCAGGCCACCATCGACGCGCTCAGCCACACCGTGTGGCCCTACGTCACCGCCGCCGGCGGCCTGCTGATCCTGCTGGCCGGGCTGCTCGCGCTGCGCTACGGGAAGCGCTGGCCCACCATGTCGGCCCGCTACGAACGGGACGGCACCCCCCGCCCCCGCAGGGCCGCCCGCACCGCCCCGGACCCGGACCGGCCCGAGGACCTGTGGAAGGCACTGGACCGCGGCGAGGACCCGACGCGCGAGGTGTGACCCCCGGCTCACGTCCTACCCGCACGTACGGGACAATGAAGCCGATCTCTCGGCACGGCGGTCCCAACGGCGCCACCGGCCCTGCGTACAGCGATACCAACAGCGCATCACCAACAAGGAGCAACTCATGGCGGGCAGCAGCCACGGACACACCCCGGCCGCCTGGACCGGTGTCATCATCTCCTTCATCGGCTTCTGCGTCGCCGGCGTCTTCATGGTCGCGGCCAACCCCGTCGGCTTCTGGGCCGGAATGGCCGTCGTCCTCCTCGGCGGCGTCGTCGGGCTCGCGATGAAGGCCGCGGGCCTCGGCATGCCGAAGGAGTCCGCGGAGATGGCCCAGGCCAGGGCCCGCGCCGCGCAGGCCCAGACCTCCTGAGGCACGGCATCCGTACGAGCGCGAGGCGCAGCCCGGTCCGGGCTGCGCCTCGCCGCTTCGGCGGGGACAATCACCGGGTGGACGCAACGCCTACCCCGCCCGCCGCCGTGCCGTCACCGGCCCCCGGGCCCGCCCCCGGCGGCCCGCCGGTGCCCGGACAACCGTTCCCGCCGGGCCTCCCCCCGGCGCCCGCGCCCGTCCCGCGCGCCCGGCGCCTCGCCGTACCGGCGGGCGTCCTGGCCCTGGTCGTGGGCGCCTTCGGCTACGTCGGCACCGTGGACCCCAACGAGCCCGGCCACTACCCCGTGTGTCCGCTGCTCCGCTTCACCGGGCTCTACTGCCCGGGCTGCGGAGGGCTGCGCAGCGCCCACGCCGTCGCGCACGGCGACATCGCCGCCGCCCTCGGCTCCAACGCGCTCGCCGTCGCCGGCTACGCGGTTTTCGCCGCCCTGTGGGTGGTCTGGACGGTCCGCGCCTGGCGGGGCAGGCCCATGACCCTCGCGGTCCGGCCCGCCGTGTGGTGGGCGATCGGGGCCGTGCTGCTGGTCTTCTCGGTCGTCCGCAATCTGCCGTTCGGTTCGGCTCTGGCCCCCTGAATGCTCAGCTGGTGGGACGTTTCCCGAGCGGATTCGAGCCCTTCGCCCTCCTGCGGATAGCATTGACATGGCTGATCCTGTTCCCTCATCACCGTCCCGGAAGGGGGCCGCTCGCGTGAGTGTGCTCGACGAGATCATCGACGGCGTACGCGCCGACCTCGCGGAGCGGCAGGCGCGTGTCAGCCTCGACGAGCTGAAGGAGCGCGCCCAGCGCGCCCCGGCGGCCAAGGACGGAGCCGCCGCCCTGCGCGGCGAGGGCGTCAACGTCATCTGCGAGGTCAAGCGTTCCAGCCCCTCCAAGGGGGCCCTGGCCGCCATCGCCGACCCGGCCGCACTGGCCGCGGACTACGAGGCGGGCGGCGCGTCCGTCATCTCCGTCCTCACCGAGCAGCGCCGCTTCGGCGGTTCCCTCGCCGACCTGGAGGCCGTCCGCGCCAAGGTCGACATCCCGGTCCTGCGCAAGGACTTCATCGTCACCTCGTACCAGCTCTGGGAGGCCCGCGCCTACGGAGCCGACCTCGCCCTGCTCATCGTCGCCGCCCTCGACCAGGAGGCCCTGGTCTCCCTGATCGAGCGCGCCGAGTCCATCGGCCTGACGCCGCTGGTCGAGGTGCACGACGAGGAGGAGGCGGAACGCGCCGTGGACGCCGGGGCCAAGGTCATCGGGGTCAACGCGCGCAACCTGAAGGACCTCAAGGTCGACCGCTCCACCTTCGAGCGCGTCGCCCCCGAGATCCCCGACCACCTCGTCAAGGTCGCCGAGTCCGGTGTCCGCGGCCCGCACGACCTGATCGCGTACGCCAACGCGGGCGCCGACGCGGTGCTCGTGGGCGAGTCCCTGGTC
Organism: Streptomyces sp. ML-6; assembly: GCF_030116705.1. Taxonomy (NCBI): domain Bacteria; kingdom Bacillati; phylum Actinomycetota; class Actinomycetes; order Kitasatosporales; family Streptomycetaceae; genus Streptomyces; species Streptomyces sp. ML-6. Next base: position 1,718,236 of record NZ_JAOTIK010000001.1, on the reverse strand, counting down.
ACCGGCCGCGACCCGCGGGCCGCCGTCGCCGACCTGGTCGCCGCCGGCGCCCACCCGGCGCTCCGGCACGGACGGGGCTGACCGGAACCGTGTACGCCGACCGCCCCGTGCTCCGTGTCCGCAGGGCCCCGCGCCCCGCCGGGACCACGGCTGCCCGGGACGGGTCCGCGCCGCCGCACGGCTGTCTCCCGCCGCTCGCCCACCCCCAGCCCCGACGCTGCGCGCCGCCCTTCTGGCACCGCGGCTGCCGCGCCCCCGCCCGCCGGGTGCACGGCCGACGGGTGCGGTACGTGATCGGCGACGAACCCGGCCAGGTCAACGGCATGCGATGGCGCACGGGGACCGCGCCGTAGCGAGCCCCGGCCGACGTACCCGCAGTTTTCGACGTACGTACGCCCCCACCGCCCGACCGTCCCAGGTCGTGGCGGCGCTCCGCCCACGGTGCATACGGTGATCCCACCCATTGCGATGTCGAGGAGCACGTCGGATGTCATCTGACTTCTTCATCCCGGACCCGGAGGGTCTGATCCCCAGCGCCGAGGGGTATTTCGGTGCGTTCGGCGGCAAGTTCATCCCGGAGGCGCTCGTCGCCGCCGTGGACGAGGTCGCCGTCGAGTACGACAAGGCGAAGGCCGACCCGGCCTTCGCCGCCGAGCTCAACGAGCTCATGGTCAACTACACCGGCCGGCCCAGCGCGCTGACCGAGGTGCCGCGCTTCGCCGAGCACGCGGGCGGGGCCCGGGTCTTCCTCAAGCGCGAGGACCTCAACCACACCGGCTCGCACAAGATCAACAACGTGCTGGGCCAGGCGCTGCTCACCAGGCGCATGGGCAAGACCAGGGTCATCGCCGAGACCGGAGCCGGCCAGCACGGCGTCGCCACCGCGACCGCCTGCGCGCTCTTCGGCCTCGACTGCACCATCTACATGGGCGAGATCGACACCGAGCGGCAGGCGCTGAACGTGGCGCGGATGCGGATGCTCGGCGCCGAGGTCATCGCGGTGAAGTCCGGCTCCAGGACCCTGAAGGACGCCATCAACGAGGCGTTCCGCGACTGGGTCGCCAACGTGGACCGCACCCACTACCTCTTCGGCACCGTCGCGGGCCCGCACCCCTTCCCGGCCATGGTCCGCGACTTCCACCGGGTCATCGGCGTCGAGGCCCGCCGCCAGATCCTGGAGCGGGCCGGCCGGCTGCCGGACGCCGCCATCGCCTGCGTCGGCGGCGGCTCCAACGCCATCGGACTGTTCCACGCCTTCATCCCGGACGCGCACGTCCGGCTGATCGGCTGCGAACCCGCCGGCCACGGCGTGGAGACCGGCGAGCACGCGGCGACCCTGACCGCGGGCGAGCCCGGCATCCTGCACGGCTCGCGCAGCTACGTCCTCCAGGACGACGAGGGCCAGATCACCGAGCCGTACTCCATCTCCGCGGGGCTCGACTACCCCGGCATCGGCCCGGAGCACTCGTACCTCAAGGACATCGGCCGCGGCGAGTACCGCGCGGTCACCGACGACGCGGCCATGCAGGCGCTGCGCCTCCTGTCCCGCACCGAGGGGATCATCCCGGCCATCGAGAGCGCCCACGCGCTGGCCGGCGCCCTGGAGGTCGGCAGGGAACTCGGCAAGGACGGGCTGCTCGTGGTCAACCTGTCCGGCCGCGGCGACAAGGACATGGACACGGCAGCCCGCTACTTCGGGCTGTACGACGCAACCGACGGGGTCGTCGAGGCCGATGTGGCCGACGGGGAGCAGGAGGTCACCAAGTGAGCGGCAACGTGGAGCTGTTGAGCGCCTCCCTCGCGCAGGCGAAGACGGAGGACCGGGCCGCGCTCATCGCCTACCTCCCGGCCGGCTTCCCGACCGTCGACGGCGCGATCGAGGCCGTCAAGGCGGTCGTGGCGGGCGGCGCGGACATCGTCGAGGTGGGGCTGCCGCACAGCGACCCGGTCCTCGACGGCCCGGTCATCCAGACCGCGGACGACATCGCGCTGCGCGGCGGCGTGAAGATCGCCGACGTGATGCGCACGGTCCGCGAGGCACACGAGGCGACCGGTGTCCCGATCCTCGTCATGACGTACTGGAACCCGATCGACCGCTACGGCGTCGAGCGCTTCACGGCCGAGCTCGCGGAGGCGGGCGGCGCCGGGTGCATCCTGCCCGACCTGCCGGTCCAGGAGTCCGGCCCGTGGCGCGAGCACGCCGACAAGCACGGTCTCGCGACCGTGTTCGTCGTCGCGCCGAGCAGCAAGGACGAGCGCCTCGCCACCATCACGGAGGCCGGCTCCGGCTTCGTCTACGCCGCCTCGCTGATGGGCGTCACCGGCACCCGGAACTCGGTCGGCGAGCAGGCCCAGGACCTGGTCCGGCGCACCCGCGCCACGACGGAGCTGCCGGTCTGCGTCGGCCTGGGCGTCTCCAACGCCGCACAGGCCGCCGAGGTCGCGGGCTTCGCCGACGGGGTGATCGTCGGCTCGGCCTTCGTCAAGGCGATGCTGGACGCCCCCGACGAGGAGGCCGGCCGGGCCGCCGTCACCTCCCTGGCGGGCGAACTCGCCGAAGGCGTTCGAAAGCGCTGAACCCGGTGTAACCCGAACGGGTGGACCTGGACCGGGGAGGCACGCGCGTGCCTCCCCGGTTCGTTGCTGCGGGTGTGAGCGAGAAGAACGAACAGGGAAAAAGGGCCGCGCGAGAGCGGCTCGTCCAGCAGCGCGAGCGCGAGCGGGCCGGCGAGCGCCGCAGGCGCACGCTGATCGTCGCCGCCGCCGTGGTCGGCGTGCTGGGCCTGGCCGCCGTCGTCGGCGTGATCGCGGCGAACACCAACGGCAAGAGCGGCAAGAGCGACACGGCGGGCCCCGCGGTCGTGCCCTCCGGCGCGACGGGCAAGGACGGCCTGGCCATCCGGGTCGGCGCGGACGACGCCCCGTCCACGCTCACCATCTGGGAAGACTTCCGCTGCCCGGTCTGCGCCCAGTTCGAGAACGCGTTCCGCGACACCATCCACCAGCTGGAGAGCACCGGGCAGATCAAGACCGAGTACCACCTCGCCACGATCATCGACGGCAATCTCGGCGGCAGCGGCTCGCTGCGCGCGGCCAACGCGGCGGCCTGCGCGCAGGACGTCGGCAAGTTCTCCGCGTACCACGACGTGCTCTACCGCAACCAGCCGCAGGAGGCCGACGACGCCTTCGGCGACAACGACAAGCTGATCGAGCTCTCGGGCAAGGTGCCGGGGCTCGACACCCCCGCCTTCCGCAGCTGTGTGAACGACGGCAAGCACGACAGCTGGGTCCGGAAGTCCAACACGGCGTTCCAGAACGGCGGATTCCAGGGCACACCGACCGCCCTGCTCAACGGGGAGCCGATCTTCCCGAAGAAGGGCGACGAGCCGATCACCGTGGCCAACCTGAAGAAGTGGGTGGCCGAGGCCAACAAGGGCAAGAAGCCGGGCACGGCCACCCCGGCCCCGTCGGGCTCCTGACCGGACCGCGACGAGGGGCGGGGAGGGGCGGGGGCGGGGCCCCGCCCGTTACCCAGACGTTGTCGGGTGGGTTGCGGTACGCCCCACCCGGCAGGGTAGCGTCGACCCTGCCATGGACCTTGCCTTCATTCCCAGTCCGTCGACCGGCGTGATCGAGCTCGGCCCGATCCCGCTCCGCGGCTATGCGTTCTGCATCATCATCGGTGTCTTCCTCGCCGTCTGGTTCGGCAACAAGCGCTGGGTCGCCCGGGGCGGCAGATCCGGCACCGTTGCCGACATCGCCGTCTGGGCCGTGCCCTTCGGCCTCGTCGGCGGCCGGCTCTACCACGTCATCACCGACTACCAGCTGTACTTCAGCGAGGGTGAGAACTGGGTCGACGCCTTCAAGATCTGGGAGGGCGGCCTCGGCATCTGGGGCGCGATCGCGCTCGGTGCCGTCGGTGCCTGGATCGGCTGCCGCCGCCGCGGCATCCCGCTGCCCGCCTGGGCCGACGCGCTCGCCCCCGGCATCGCTCTGGCCCAGGCCTGCGGCCGCTGGGGCAACTGGTTCAACCAGGAGCTGTACGGCAAGGAGACCGACCTGCCGTGGGCGCTGGAGATCAGCGACGGCCCCAACCGGGTCGCCGGCACGTACCACCCGACGTTCCTGTACGAGTCGCTGTGGTGCATCGGCGTCGCCCTGCTGGTGATCTGGGCGGACCGCCGCTTCAAGCTCGGACACGGCCGGGCCTTCGCCCTGTACGTCGCCGCGTACTGCGCGGGCCGGGGCTGGATCGAGTACATGCGGGTCGACGAGGCCCACCACATCCTGGGCCTGCGCCTGAACGTGTGGACCGCGCTGATCGTGTTCGTGCTGGCCGTGGTGTACATCGTCATCTCGGCGAAGCTGCGGCCGGGCCGCGAGGAGATCGTGGAGCCGGGCGCCGCCGAGGACGCGGAGAAGGCCGGGGACAGCGCGAAGGACGGTGCCGAGGACGCCGCCGTCGAGACCGCGAAGGACGCCTCCGTCGAGCTCACGAAGGACGGCGACGACGCGGCCGACACGGCCGACGCCAGGAAGAAGGCCGGGGCGGACGGGACCGCGGCGAGCACCGACGACGACGCCGACGAACGGGCGGCGGAGAAGGACGACACCGCGAAGGCCGCGAAGAACGGCTGAGCGCGCTCCGGCCGCACACGCCGAAGCGCCGGGCCCCGGACCGAACGGTCCGGGGCCCGGCGCGTGTCCCGGGACGCGCCCCTCCTCACCCCGCCCGCGCGGCCAGCGCCAGGGTCCTGCGCGCCGACGCGACCACCGCCGCGTCGACGAACCGGCCGTCCGGCAGGGCCAGCGCACCCTCGTCCGTCACCGCCGCCGCCACGATCTCCTGCGCCGCCTCGACCTCCCGCGCCGTCGGACGGAACGCCCGCTCGATGACCGGGAGCTGACGGGGATGGATCGCCGCCCGGCCCAGGAAGCCCAGCTCCCGGCCGTGGGCGCAGGACGACCACAGCCCCTCCAGGTCCCGGACGTCCGGGAACACCGACTGGGTGGGCGGCGCCAGCCCCGCCGCGCGGGCGGCGACCACGACCCGGCTGCGCGACCAGTCGAGACCGGCGTCGTCCCGTACGCCCAGATCGGCCCGCAGGTCCGCCTCGCCGAGGGCGATGGAGCGCACCTGGGGGTGGGCGGCGGCGACCGTGTACGCGTGCTCGATGCCCAGCGCCGACTCCAGCAGCGGGCAGAGCGCCACCCCCGGGGCCACCGCCGCGATGTGGTGGACGGACGCCGCGTGGGTGATCTTGGGCAGCCGGAGCCCGGCCAGGCCCGGCAACCCGGCGAGGGCGCGCACGTCCGCCTCCGCGTGGACCCGGACGTGCAGGGGCACGGACCCCTCGCCGGCCGGCTCGGACAGCAGCTCGGCGGTGGCCGAGCGCGCGTACTCCTTGCGGTCCGGGGCGACCGCGTCCTCCAGGTCCACGATCACCACGTCCGCCCCCGAGTCGCGCGCCTTGCGCACCACCTCCGGCCGGTCCCCGGGGACGTACAGCCAGGTGAGCGGCACCGTCGAGGTCACAGGACACGCTCCGCCCGCAGCGCGGCGATCTCCGCCCCCGACAGGCCCAGCCCGGTCAGGATCTCCTCGGTGTCCGCGCCGTGCGGCCGGCCCGCCCAGCGGATCGAGCCCGGTGTCGCGGAGAGCCGGAACAGGACGTTCTGCATCCGCAGCGGGCCCAGCTCCGGGTCGTCGACCTCGGTGACCGAGTCCAGGGCCCGGTACTGCGGGTCCTCCATCACGTCCCGGACGTCGTGGATCGGCGCGATGGCCGCCTCCGCCTTCTCGAAGACGGCGACCGCCTCCTCGCGGGTGTGCCGGGCGATCCAGTCGCCGACCGCCTCGTCGAGTTCGTCGGCGTGCTCGGCGCGGGTGGTGCCGGACGCGAACCAGGGCTCGTCGATCAGCTCTGCCCGGCCGACCAGCCGCATCACCCGCTCGGCGATCGACTGCGCGGAGGTGGAGACCGCCAGCCAGTGCCCGTCCGACGTGCGGTAGGTGTTGCGCGGCGCGTTGTTCCGGGAGCGGTTGCCGGTGCGCGGCTGCACGTAGCCGAGCTGGTCGTACCAGATGGGCTGCGGGCCGAGCACGGTCAGCATCGGTTCGATGATCGCCATGTCGACGACCTGTCCCCGCCCGGTGCGGTCGCGCCCGGCGAGCGCGGTCATCACGGCGTACGCGGTGGCCAGGGCCGCGATCGAGTCGGCGAGCCCGAACGGCGGCAGCGTCGGCGGGCCGTCCGGCTCCCCGGTGATCGCGGCGAACCCGCTCATCGCCTCGGCCAGGGTGCCGAAGCCGGGGCGGTGCGCGTACGGGCCGAACTGGCCGAAGCCGGTGACCCTGGCCAGTACCAGCCGGGGGTTGGCGGCGTGCAGTTCCGCCCAGCCGAGCCCCCAGCGCTCCAGCGTCCCGGGCCGGAAGTTCTCGACGATCACATCGGCCCCGGCGGCCAGCCGGAGCAGGACGTCCCGGCCGCCCGGGGCGGACAGGTCGAGGGTCAGATTGCGCTTGTTGCGGCCCAGCAGCTTCCACCACAGCCCGATGCCGTCCTTCGTCGGACCGTGGCCGCGGGAGGGGTCGGGCCGGCTCGGGTGCTCGACCTTGATGACCTCGGCGCCGAAGTCACCGAGCAGGGTGGCGCAGAGCGGACCGGCGAAGAGCGTGGCGAGATCGATGACCCGCAGCCCGGTCAGGGGCCCCTGCGCGGCCGGAGGTGTTTGTCCTCCGGTCAGGGGTGCCTGTGCGGTCGGAGGTGTTTGTCCGGTCGGAGGTTCCTGTGCGGTCCTGTTCATGCGGTGTCGATCTCCCCGCGGTACGGCATGGAGGTGGAGGCGCCCGGCCGCTGCACGCAGAGCGCGGCGGCCGACGAGGCCCAGGCCAGGGCCTCGGGCACGGGCCGTCGCTCGCCGAGCGCCACGGCGAGCGTGCCGACGAAGGTGTCGCCCGCCCCGGTGGTGTCGACGGCGGTGACCTCGGGGGCGGGGAAGAGGACGGGTTCGCCGCCCCGGGCCGCGTACAGGCAGCCCCGCGAGCCGAGCGTGATGACGACCACGGGGACCAGGCCGAGCAGGTGCCGCGCCGCCGCGTGGGGATCGGTGAAGCCGGTGAGCGCCGCCGCCTCGTGCTCGTTGGGGATCAACAGGTCGACGCAGTCGAGGAGTTCGGACGGCAGCGGCTGCGCGGGGGACGGGGTGAGCAGGGTCCGCACGCCCTGGGCGTGGGCCACCCGCGCGCCCTCGATCACGGCGGACATCGGCAGTTCCAGTTGGAGGAGGAGCAGTTCGGCGCCCGCGATGGCGGCCATCTCGCCGGGGCCGAGCGCGGTGACGGTGCCGTTGGCGCCGGGGATCACCACGATGGAGTTGGCGCCCGTGTCGTCGACGACGATGTGCGCGGTGCCGCTGGGGCCCTCGGTGGTGTGCAGCAGGTCGGTGTCGATGCCCGCGTGCTCCAGGTTCGACCGCAGCCGGGCGCCGTACTCGTCGTCCCCGACCGCGCCGATCATGATCACGTCGGCGCCCGCGCGGGCGGCGGCGACGGCCTGGTTGGCGCCCTTGCCGCCGGGAACGGTGCGCAGCTCCCGTCCGGTGACGGTCTCCCCGGGCCCCGGGGCCCGTGCTACGCGGACGACGAGGTCCATGTTGGTGCTGCCGAGCACCGCGATGCCGGTCATGGGCACAATGCCTCCTTCTGGGCGAGCCGGTGGGTCTGTCCGGCGAGTTCGTCGAAGCCGACGGAGTCGAAGCCGGGGACGGACGAGGCGAGCCGGTTCTTCAGCGGGGCGGTCCAGCGGCCGGGCAGCCGGTCCGGCCCGCCGGCCAGCAGACCGGCCAGCGAACCGGCGGTCGCACCGTTGGAGTCGGTGTCCCAACCACCCGACACCGCACGGCAGATGGAGTCGGAGAAGTCGCCGTCGGCATGAGTGAGGGCGGCGGCGAGCAGGGCGGCGTTGGGCAGCACGTGGACCCAGTGGTACCCGCCGTACTCGGCGTGCAGCCGGTCGGCCACCGCGTCGAAGTCACCGCCCGCGCGGGCCGCCCCGATCCCGAAGCGCACCGCGTGCGCGAACCGCGAGCGCGGCGGCACGACCCGCAGCCCGGTGACCAGGCACGCGTGCACGTCGCTCCCGCCCCCGGCCGCCTCGGCGAGCGCGGCGGCGGTGAACATCGCCCCGTACACCCCGTTGGCGGTGTGGCTGAGGACGGCGTCCCGGTGGGCCTGCTCCGCCGCGGCCGACGGGTCGCCCGGGTGCGTCCAGCCGTGCACGTCGGCCCGGATCAGCGCGCCGATCCACTCCCGGAACGGGTTGCGGTACCTGGCCGTGTGCGGGGGCTCGACCCCGTCCAGCAGATTGCGGTACGCGACCCGCTCGGCGGTGAACGTCCGGCCCGCCGGGAGCTCGTCGAGCCAGAGCCGGGCGAGGTCGCCGGTGGTGAAGGACGGACCGTGACGCCGGAGCAGCAGCAGGGTCAGCAAAGGGTGGTTGAGGTCGTCGTCCTCGGGCATGCCGTCGATGTTCTCGGCCAGCGAGCAGGACGCGGAGCGACGGTTCCAGGGGTAGGTGGCGGCCAGCGCGGGGGGCAGCCCCCGGGCGGTGAACCAGGTGGTCAACGGCCAGTTGCCGGTGGCGCGGGCGAGCGCGCGGATGCCGTCCAGCGGCAGCTTCTCGACGGGCTTGCCCAGCAGGCAGCCGGCCGCCCGGCCCAGCCAGGCGGCGTGCAGCCGGTCCCGGTCCGCCGGTGGCGGGTCGGTGCGCGGGGCCGGCCAGTCGGGGCAGGCGGCCCGGACCTCGGCCCACTCGGTCGGCTCGTCGTTCCGCAACGGTGACTCCAGCAGGGCGAGTTCGTCGAGCAGCCGCTCGGCGAGCGCGCGCAGTTCCGGGGCCGGCGGGGTGGATGCGCCCGCGCGTTCCGGGGCGGGGGCGCCGCCCGCCTCGTACCACCGGCGTGCGACGGCCCGGGCGTCCCGGCCGTCCTCGGCCGCCTGGCGCAGTTCGTGGCCGACGAGGTCCTCGGGCTGCACCCAGGTCACCCGTACCGTCATGCCGTGCCCACCAGTGCGGCGAACGCCGACTCGTGCGCGCGGCGCCGGAGCGCGTCCCGTGCGAACACCTCGCGGGCGACCTGCGCCAGGGTCCGGGCGGGGGCGTGCAGGTCGAGCCGGCTGGCCCCGGCGACGGTCCGTGCCCAGTCGGCGGGGACGGCCCGCTCGCCGCCGAGCGCACCCGCGAGGGCGCCGCTCATCGTGGCGATCGAGTCGCAGTCCCGGCCGTAGTTGACCGAGCCGAGCACCGCGTGCCGGTAGTCGCCGCCCGCGACGAGCAGCATGCCGAGCGCGATCGGGAGTTCCTCGATGGCGTGCAGCCGGGACGGCCGGCGGGCGGCGAGGGACGGGGCGCGGTAGTCCGGGCCGACCGTGTCGAAGGGGGCGACCGCGGCGCGCAGCGGCCCCAGCGCCGACTCGAAGTCGTCGTACCGGCCGGCCGTTTCGCACACCGCCTCGATGGCCGCCCGGGTGCCGTCCTTGGCGAGCGACAGACAGGTCTCGACGACGCCGGCGGGCGTCGCGCCCGGGGCACAGGCGGCGGAGACGGCCGCCGCGAAGACCCCGGCAGCCTCCCTGCCGTAACTGGACTGGTGGGCACCGGCGACGTCCAGCGCCTCGGCGTAGGCGGCCTCCGGGTGGGCGGCGTTGACCAGGCCGACCGGGGCCATGTACATCGCCGCACCGCAGTTGACGATGTTCCCGCAGCCCGCCTCGCGCGGATCGACGTGACCGTAGTGCAGCCGGGCGACGATCCACTTCTCGGCGAGGAAGATCCGCTGGAGCGGCAGAGCCTCGGCCTCCAGCTCGGGAATCCAGCGGAGGTTGGTGATCAGCTCCGGCACGAGGTGGTCGGCGACCGCGTACGCGTCGAGGTGGTCGCGCACGGCCTCGTACACCCGGACCAGCGCATGGGTCATCAGGGTGTCGTCGGTGACGTGCCCGTCGCCCTTGTGGTACGGGGCGACGGGGCGCGCCGTGCGCCACCGGTCGCCGTCCCACGGGCCGACGATCCCGTCGATCCGGCCGCCGTGGCGGGCCACGATCTGCTCGGGCGACCGGCCCTCGACCGGGCCGCCGAGCGCGTCACCGACCGCGGCGCCGACCAGCGCGCCCGTGATCCGTTCATCGAGTGTGAGTGCCGTGGGTCCCGTCGCGGACCGACTGGCCGTCATGGATGTCATGTCCGAATTGTCCACCCGAGGGCTTCGGTTCCGTGTCTGCCAGCAGCCCGGCGAGTTCGATGAGATCGGTGCCCGCGAGCCGGGGCAGCGCGCATCCGGCCAGGGTGCGGCAGGACTCGCGCCAGCCGTCCGGAACGGTGCCGATGCCGCCGAGCGCACCGGTCAGCGCGCCCGCCAGGGCCGGTGCGGAGTCGGCCACCCGGGACAGGCACGCCGCCGCCGGAACGGCCTGGGCGATCCGGCCGCGGGCGGCGGTGGCCAGGGCGAGGGCGACCGGGACGGTCTCGGCCGCGGCGATCCCGTAGCTGTAGACGTGGTCGACGATCTGGTGCTCCAGCACCGGTACGAGGGCGAACGCGCCCGCCTCCTCGCCGACGAAGTCGCGGGCGATCCGGACCGCGTGGGCGGCGTTGCGGGCGATCTCCGTGCCGTCGGGGAGCTGGGCGAGCGCGGCGTTCACCGCGGTGTCCACGTCCGCGCCGCCCAGCGCCTCGGCGATCGCGGCGGCCATGGCGCGGGCGCCGTGCACCCCGTCGCCGTCCTGGGTGTAGCGGGCGTCGAACTCGGCGAGCCCGGCCGCGGCGGCGGGGTCGGCGGGATGGGCGACGGCGAGCACGGCGGCCCGTACGCAGGCCGCGTCGTCGAAGTAGTGCGGGTTGTCGTGGCCGGTGGCGGGCGGACGCAGCCCGGCGGCGAGGTTGCCGAGGCCGGCCCGCACCGAGATCCGGGCGCGCAGGGGGAGCACCGCGGACTCGACCTCGGGGGCGCGGGCGGCGGCCGCGGCGACCTCGGCGGCCAGCGCGTTCCAGGCGACGTCGACGGCGGCCCGCATCCGGCGCCCGGGGGACAGCCCGTGCAGCGGGCCGACCGCGGAGGTGAGCAGGGTACCGGCGGCGAACGCCGCCCATTCGGCGTCGTCGGACGGGCCCAGCCGCAGGGGCTCGGGCGGCTGGTTGAGCGCGATGGGGACGGGCAGCGTGGTCGTGGCGTTCTGCTCGGCGAAGGTGTCGAGTTCCCGGGTCAGGCGCCGGGTCCACTCGGGCATCCGGGCCGCCCGGTGCCGGGCGGCGGGCCACCCGGCGGCGTCCCCGGCGGCGAGCCCGAGCAGCAGCCCCTCGATCCTGGCCCGCCGCCCCGGACCGGTCCGGACGCGGAGCCGGGGGACGGGGGAGGGGGGAGCCTCGTGTGGGACGGCGAGGCCGGGGGCGGGTTCGGCAGGGGGTGGGGCGGAGGTCGGGGCCGGGGGTGTGCCGTTACGGGGGCGGGGCCGGGGTCGGGGCCGGGGTCGGGGCCGGGGCGAGGCCGGGGCCGTACCGTCCGCCGGGACCACGCCTGCATCAGTCGTACCGTCCGCATCAGTCGCACCGCCCACGTCGCCCGGGCCGCTCGTGTCCTCCGTGTTCTCCGGGTCGTCCGGGGTGAGCAACTCCGCGATCTCCAGGACGTGGTGGCCCCGCATCGTCGGCAGGCAGCTGCCCCGGACCGGGCCGATCGCCTCCCCCCAGTGCCGCGGGATCGCGGACATCCCGTGCAGGGCACCGGCCAGGGCCCCGGCCACCGCGGCCGTGGTGTCCGCGTCGCGGCCCATGTTGACCGCGGTCAGCACCGCCGTACGGAAGTCCCCGCGCGCGGCGGCGAACGCGCCGAAGGCCAGCCCGACCGCCTCGGGCGCCAGGTCCGTCCAGGGGTAGCCGCCGACGACCACGGCGGAGCGCACCGCGCGCTCCATGGTCAGCCGGTCGGGGTAGCCGCGCTGCGCCGCCGCCACCGCGCGCCGCAGCGAACGCGCCGTCCAGGAGTCCATCGGGACGACGGACAGCGCGGCGGCGATCACCGAGGCGACTCCGGCCCCCGTCATCGCCGCGGCCACCCCGGCCGCCACCGCCTGGCCGCCGTAGATGCCCTCCCCGTCGTGGCTGACCCGGCCGTCCACCGCGACCAGCCGCGCCGCCTCGTCCGGCCGGCCCGCCGCGAAGACGCCGAACGGGGCCGCCCGCATCGCCAGTCCGTCGCTCCAGGCGTGCCGGTGCTGGGCGGAGATCGGGGCGGCGAGCCCCCGGCGCAGGTTCTCCAGCGTCCCCCGCTCGCTGAACCCGGCCCCGCGGAACGGGCCCTCGTCCAGGTCGGCGATCCACAGGTGCCAGGCCCGCTCCACGTGCGTGACGGTCAGCGCGGAACCGTGCCGGGCGAGCAGCAGCCCGGAGAAGATCGCGTACTCCGTGTCGTCCGTGCCCGCGGGGTCCTCGCGCACGAAGCCCTCGATCCGGCCCCAGCGGCGGCGGATCTCGGACGGCCGCAGGTTCTCCGCCGGTGCGCCGAGCGCGTCGCCGACCGCGAGACCGAGCAGGGAGCCGCGTGCCCGGTCACCCAGGTCCGCCCGCCCCGCCAGGTCCTGCCCCTCCAGGCCCCGGCCCGCGCCGTCCGGAGCCGCCGCCTCCGTACCGCGCCCACCCGCCGCCTCCGTACCGTGCCGGTCCGCCTCCGCGTCGTGCCGACCCGTCGCGTCCGCCCCGTCGTGGACCGTCGCTCCCGTGCCGTCCGGCCGCGGCCCGGCCGGACTTCCTGCGATCAACTCCATGGCGTCGACCCTTCGCACACACCGAGTCAGTTCTCCTACCTCCTCGGATCTGTGCCACGCGAAGCGTCGACAGAGGCCGGTCATCACCACAAAAGGGCCAGTCGGATGACGGTTCGGATGGTGTGTCAGAAATGGCAAGGAAGGCCTTACTTACCTGGTCAGAGGGGTGGTAAGTACGGCCTGCCTTGCTGGCGGGAGCCATTTTTCGCGCGTACTTTCGATGGTGTCGAGCGGGGGTGGAACGGGTGAATCCCGCTGCCGGAGAAGGGGAAGAGCCGTGGCCATCATCGAGACCGACGCCGTACTGCACGAGGCGCACCGCGACAACCACACCCACCGCGACGTCAACGGTGGCTGGCTGCGTCCGGCGGTGTTCGGGGCGATGGACGGGCTGGTCTCCAACCTGGCGCTGATGACCGGCGTCGCGGGCGGTGCCGTCTCCCAGCAGACGATCGTGATCACCGGACTGGCGGGCCTGGCCGCCGGCGCGTTCTCCATGGCGGCCGGCGAGTACACCTCCGTCGCCTCGCAGCGTGAGCTCGTCGAGGCCGAACTCGACGTCGAGCGGCGCGAGTTGCGCAAGCACCCCATGGACGAGGAACGGGAGCTCGCCGAGCTGTACGAGTCTCGCGGTGTCGACGCGGAGCTCGCCCGCGAGGTCGCGCGGCAGCTGTCCCGCGACCCGGAACAGGCCCTGGAGATACACGCCCGCGAGGAGCTCGGCATCGACCCGGCCGACCTGCCCTCGCCGCTCGTCGCCGCGGTTTCGTCGTTCGGTGCGTTCGCGCTGGGCGCGCTGCTGCCCGTGCTGCCGTACCTGCTCGGTGCGACCGCGCTGTGGCCGGCCGTGCTGCTGGCGCTGGCCGGGCTGTTCGCCTGCGGCGCGGTGGTGGCCCGGGTGACGGCGCGCGGCTGGCTGTACAGCGGGCTGCGCCAGCTGACGCTGGGCGGCGCCGCGGCGGCCGTCACCTACGGGCTGGGCACACTGTTCGGCGTGGCCGTCGGCGGCTGAACCGTCCCGGAACCGGGCGGGCGCACCCAGGACGGGCGCGCCCGCCCATCACGCGTCCACCGCCCGTCGCGTGCCCGCATTCCGGCACGCCCCGCGAGGCGCCCCCCGCCGCCCGCGCCCGCGAGGCGTCCCCACGCCGCCCGCACCCACCACGCGTCCACCGCCCGTCACGCGTCCGTCACCCGTGTGACGTACGTCTTGGTGGCCGCCACTGGGCGGGACCGGCCCCACCGGCGTAAAATGAGTCGCTATGCAGGACTACACATAAGTAGTCGTTACCTGGTGGTTTCAATTCCTCCGCCGCCGGGCATGAGTGGTGGACACCGCGGGCAACGACGCCTGCTCTCCGCGGCTCCCAGGGCGCCGATCATCCGACTGCGACCCACTCCACCGTCATCGATGGTGTCCGTATGTTGGAACAAACTATCCGCTTCTTGAGCAGCGACTCATCATGTAGCCTGCACCAAATTTCGCAGAGGGCCAACGTCGTCCCTCGGCACTGCACATGCCACGACGACGACGGGAGAGCCCATGCGCATCGACGCCTGGTCGCCCATGGACGGTCGCCCCGCCCAGCAGGGGATGTACGACCCCCGTAACGAGCACGACGCCTGCGGTGTCGGGTTCGTGGCCACTCTGACCGGTGTGGCCAGCCATGAGCTGGTCGAGCAGGCGCTGACCGTGCTGCGCAATCTCGAACACCGCGGTGCCACCGGATCCGAGCCCGACTCCGGGGACGGCGCGGGCATCCTCCTCCAGGTGCCGGACGCCTTCTTGCGCGAGGAGGTCTCCTTCGACCTCCCCACGGCCGGTGCCTACGCCGTCGGAACCGCCTTCCTGCCCGCGGACGACGCCACCGAGGCCGTCCGCGAGCTGGAGAAGATCGCCGCGGAGGAAGGTCTCGAGGTCCTCGGCTGGCGCCAGGTCCCCGTCACCCCCGACATCCTCGGCAACGGCGCCCGCGCCACCATGCCCGAGTTCCGCCAGCTCTTCGTCGCGGACGGCACCAGCACCGGCATCGCGCTGGACCGCAAGGCCTTCGTGCTGCGCAAGCGCGCCGAGCGGGAGGCCGGGGTGTACTTCCCCTCGCTCTCCGCCCGCACCCTCGTCTACAAGGGCATGCTCACCACCGGGCAGCTGGAGCCGTTCTTCCCGGACCTCTCCGACCGCCGCTTCGCCACCGCCGTCGCCCTGGTCCACTCCCGGTTCTCCACCAACACCTTCCCGAGCTGGCCGCTCGCCCACCCGTACCGCTTCGTCGCGCACAACGGCGAGATCAACACGGTCAAGGGCAACCGCAACTGGATGAAGGCCCGCGAGTCCCAGCTCGCCTCCGAGCTGTTCCGCCCCGCCGGACGCGGCGACGAGGCCGGGCTCGACCGGATCTTCCCCGTCTGCACCCCGGACGCCTCCGACTCCGCCTCCTTCGACGAGGTCCTGGAACTGCTCCACCTCGGCGGCCGCTCGCTGCCGCACTCGGTGCTGATGATGGTCCCCGAGGCCTGGGAGAACCACGCCTCCATGGACCCGGCCCGGCGCGCCTTCTACCAGTACCACTCCACGATGATGGAGCCCTGGGACGGCCCGGCCTGCGTCACCTTCACCGACGGCGTCCAGGTCGGCGCGGTCCTGGACCGCAACGGTCTGCGCCCCGGCCGCTACTGGGTCACCGACGACGGCCTCGTCGTGCTCTCCTCCGAGGTCGGTGTCCTGGACATCGACCCCGCGAAGGTCGTCCGCAAGGGCCGCCTCCAGCCCGGCCGGATGTTCCTCGTCGACACCGCCGAGCACCGCATCATCGAGGACGACGAGATCAAGGCCGCCCTCGCCGCCGAGCACCCCTACGAGGAATGGCTCCGGACCGGCGAGATCGAGCTGGAGGACCTGCCCGAGCGCGAGCACATCGTGCACACGCACGCCTCCGTCACCCGCCGCCAGCAAACCTTCGGCTACACCGAGGAAGAGCTCCGCGTCATCCTCGCGCCGATGGCCCGCACCGCCGGCGAGCCGCTCGGCTCCATGGGCACGGACTCGCCGATCGCCGCCCTGTCCGAGCGTCCCCGTCTGCTCTTCGACTACTTCACCCAGCTGTTCGCGCAGGTCACGAACCCGCCGCTGGACGCCATCCGCGAGGAGCTCGTCACCTCGCTGCGCTCCTCGCTGGGCCCGCAGGGCAACCTGCTGGAGCCGACCGCCGCCTCGTGCCGCAGCGTCACCCTGCCGTTCCCGGTGATCGACAACGACGAGCTGGCCAAGCTGATCCACATCAACGCCGACGGCGACATGCCCGGCATGAAGGCCGCCACCCTCTCCGGCCTCTACCGGGTCGGCGGCGGCGGGGAGGCCCTCGCCGCCCGGATCGAGCAGATCCGCACCGAGGTCGACACCGCCATCGAGGACGGCGCCCGCCTGATCGTCCTGTCCGACCGGCACTCCGACGCCGAGCACGCGCCGATCCCCTCGCTGCTGCTCACCTCGGCCATCCACCACCACCTCATCCGCACCAAGCAGCGCACCCAGGTGGGCCTGCTGGTCGAGGCCGGTGACGTCCGCGAGGTCCACCACGTCGCGCTGCTGATCGGCTACGGCGCCGCCGCGGTCAACCCGTACCTGGCGATGGAGTCCGTCGAGGACCTGGTCCGCGCCGGCACGTTCATCGAGGGCATCGAGCCCGAGAAGGCCATCCGGAACCTGATCCACGCGCTCGGCAAGGGCGTCCTGAAGGTCATGTCCAAGATGGGCATCTCGACGGTCGCCTCCTACCGGGGCGCCCAGGTCTTCGAGGCCGTCGGCCTGGACGAGGAATTCGTCGCGAGGTACTTCAACGGCACCGCCACCAAGATCGGCGGCGCCGGCCTCGACGTCATCGCCCGGGAGGTCGCCGCCCGCCACGCCAAGGCGTACCCCGCCTCCGGCATCTCCGCCTCGCACCGCGCGCTGGAGATCGGCGGCGAGTACCAGTGGCGCCGCGAGGGCGAGCCGCACCTGTTCGACCCGGAGACGGTCTTCCGCCTCCAGCACTCCACGCGCACCAAGCGCTACGACATCTTCAAGAAGTACACCGACCGGGTGAACCAGCAGTCCGAGCGCCTCATGACGCTCCGCGGCCTGTTCGCCTTCGACTCGGACCGCGCCCCGGTCCCCGTCGACGAGGTCGAGCCCGTCTCCGAGATCGTCAAGCGCTTCTCCACCGGCGCCATGTCGTACGGCTCCATCTCCCGCGAGGCGCACGAGACCCTCGCCATCGCCATGAACCGGCTGGGCGGCAAGTCCAACACCGGCGAGGGCGGCGAGGACGCCGACCGGCTCCACGACCCGGCGCGCCGCTCGTCCATCAAGCAGGTCGCCTCCGGCCGCTTCGGCGTGACCAGCGAATACCTGGTCAACGCGGACGACATCCAGATCAAGATGGCGCAGGGCGCCAAGCCCGGCGAGGGCGGCCAGCTGCCCGGCCACAAGGTCTACCCGTGGGTCGCGAAGACCCGGCACTCCACCCCGGGCGTCGGCCTGATCTCCCCGCCGCCGCACCACGACATCTACTCCATCGAGGACCTGGCCCAGCTGATCCACGACCTCAAGAACGCCAACCCGGCGGCCCGCATCCACGTGAAGCTGGTCTCCGAGGTCGGCGTCGGCACGGTCGCCGCCGGTGTCTCCAAGGCACACGCCGACGTCGTGCTGATCTCCGGCCACGACGGCGGCACCGGCGCCTCCCCGCTGACCTCGCTGAAGCACGCGGGCGGCCCCTGGGAACTCGGCCTGGCCGAGACCCAGCAGACCCTGCTGCTCAACGGCCTGCGCGACCGGATCGTCGTGCAGACCGACGGCCAGCTGAAGACCGGCCGCGACGTCGTCATCGCCGCCCTGCTGGGCGCCGAGGAGTTCGGTTTCGCGACCGCGCCGCTCGTCGTCTCCGGCTGCGTCATGATGCGGGTCTGCCACCTGGACACCTGCCCGGTCGGCATCGCCACCCAGAACCCCGTCCTGCGCGACCGGTTCTCCGGCAAGGCCGAGTACGTCGTCAACTTCTTCGAGTTCATCGCCCAGGAGGTCCGCGAAATCCTCGCCGAGCTGGGCTTCCGCTCGATCGAGGAGGCCGTCGGCCACGCCGAACTGCTCGACACCGACCGCGCGGTCACGCACTGGAAGGCGCAGGGCCTCGACCTGGAGCGGCTGTTCCACGTCCCCGAGCTGCCCGAGGGCGCCGTCCGGCACCAGCTGGTCGAGCAGGACCACGGGCTGGCCAAGGCCCTCGACAACGAGCTGATCAGGCTCGCCGCCGACGCCCTGGGCGCGGACGGCCCCGAGGACGCCCGGCCGGTCCGGGCACAGGTCGCGATCCGCAACATCAACCGGACCGTCGGCACCATGCTCGGCCACGAGGTGACGAAGAAGTTCGGCGGCGCGGGACTGCCGCAGGACACCATCGACATCACCTTCACCGGCTCCGCCGGCCAGTCCTTCGGCGCCTTCGTGCCCAGCGGCGTGACGCTGCGCCTGGAGGGCGACGCCAACGACTACGTCGGCAAGGGCCTGTCCGGCGGCCGGATCGTGGTCCGCCCGGACCGCGGCGCCGACCACCTCGCCGAGTACTCCACCATCGCGGGCAACACCATCGCCTACGGCGCCACCGGCGGCGAACTGTTCCTGCGCGGCCGCACCGGTGAGCGGTTCTGCGTCCGCAACTCCGGCGCCACGGTCGTCTCGGAAGGCGTGGGCGACCACGGCTGCGAGTACATGACCGGCGGACACGCCGTCGTGCTCGGCGAGACCGGACGCAACTTCGCGGCCGGCATGTCGGGCGGCGTCGCCTACGTCATCGACCTGGACCGGGACAACGTGAACGTCGGCAACCACGACGCGATCGAAGCCCTCTCCGACACCGACGAGCGGTGGCTGCACGACGTGGTGCGCCGCCACCGCGAGGAGACCGGCTCCACGGTCGCCGAGAAGCTGCTGGCCGACTGGGACACGGCGGTGGCCCGCTTCAGCAAGATCATTCCGTCCACGTACAAGGCAGTGCTCGCCGCCAAGGAAGCCGCTGAGCTCGCCGGTCTCTCCGAGCGGGAGACCACCGAGAAGATGATGGAGGCGGCGGCCAATGGCTGACCCCAAGGGCTTTTTGACCACCGGGCGCGAGGTCGCCGAGACCCGCCCCGTGACCGAGCGCGTCAAGGACTGGAACGAGGTGTACGTCCCGGGCTCGCTGCTCCCGATCATCAGCAAGCAGGCCGGACGCTGCATGGACTGCGGCATCCCGTTCTGCCACAACGGCTGCCCGCTCGGAAACCTCATCCCCGAGTGGAACGACTACGCCTACCGCGAGGACTGGGCGGCCGCGTCCGAGCGCCTGCACGCCACGAACAACTTCCCGGAGTTCACCGGGCGGCTCTGCCCGGCCCCGTGCGAGTCGGCGTGCGTGCTGGGCATCAACCAGCCCGCCGTCACCATCAAGAACGTCGAGGTCTCCATCATCGACAAGGCGTGGGGCAACGGCGACGTCACCCCGCAGCCGCCCGAGCGGCTCTCCGGCAAGACCGTCGCGGTCATCGGCTCGGGACCGGCGGGCCTGGCCGCCGCCCAGCAGCTGACCCGGGCCGGACACACGGTCGCCGTCTACGAGCGCGCGGACCGCATCGGGGGCCTCCTGCGGTACGGCATCCCCGAGTTCAAGATGGAGAAGTCGCACATCAACCGCCGCGTCGAGCAGATGCGCGCGGAGGGCACCAAGTTCCGCACCGAGACCGAGATCGGCCGGGACATCGACGCGGCCCGGCTCCGCCGCCGCTACGACGCGGTGGTCATCGCCGCGGGCGCCACCGTCTCCCGCGACCTGCCCGTTCCGGGCCGCGAGCTGAACGGCGTGCACTTCGCCATGGAGTACCTGCCGCTGGCCAACAAGGTGCAGGAGGGCGACCTGACGGTCTCCCCGATCACCGCCGAGGGCAAGCACGTCGTCGTCATCGGCGGCGGCGACACCGGCGCCGACTGCGTCGGCACCGCCCACCGCCAGGGCGCCCTGTCCGTCACCCAGCTGGAGATCATGCCGCGGCCGGGCGACGAGCGGAACGCCCACCAGCCCTGGCCGACGTTCCCCATGCTCTACAAGGTCACCTCCGCGCACGAGGAGGGCGGCGAGAGGGTCTACTCCGTCTCCACCACCCACTTCGAGGGCGACGAGGACGGCAACGTCCAGGCGCTGCACCTGGTCGAGGTGGAGTTCAAGGACGGCAAACTGGAGCAGAAGCCCGGCACCGAGCGGCGCATCCCCGCCCAGCTGGTCACCCTCGCCATGGGCTTCACCGGCACCGACCAGTCCAACGGCCTGGTCCAGCAGTTCGGCCTGGAGCTCGACGAGCGCGGCAACATCGCGCGCGACGCGGACTTCGCCACCAACGTCGACGGCGTGTTCGTCGCCGGTGACGCGGGCCGCGGCCAGTCCCTCATCGTGTGGGCCATCGCCGAGGGCCGCTCCGCGGCGCGCGGGGTGGACCGCTTCCTCACCGGGGCCAGCGCACTGCCGGCCCCGATCCGTCCGACGGACCGTGCCCTCATGGTCTGACCGCGACACCCGGATGTCCCGCACAACGGCGTGCGGAACCGGCACGGCGCCTGCCCGTCCCCGACCGGACGATCCCGGCAGGCGCCGTGGCGTATCCGGCCCCGGACCTCCCCGGCAGGCACCGTGGCGTGTCCGGGGCCCCGGACCTCCCCGGCCCGGCCCCCGGACCCGCTCAGCCGGTCAGCGCGGACGTCTTGAGCACCACCAGCAGCACCAGCACGGCGCCCAGCACCACGCACGCGGCGGCCTGGACCACCGTGCGGCGCCCCGCCGGCGCGTAGGCGTACGCCACCGTGACCAGACCCCCGGTCAGCAGCCCGCCCAGGTGGCCCTGCCACGAGGTGAACCCGGCCGAGATCAGCATCCAGAGCAGGAAGCCGGCCATGAAGCGGTTCACCGCCCGCATGTCGCGGCCCAGCCGGCGGTGGATGACGTAGAACGCCGCCCCGAGACCGAAGACCGCACCCGAGGCGCCCACCGTGCCGTCCGACGGCGCGATCAGGTACACCAGCACCGAACCGCCCAGCGCGGACAGCAGGTACAGCGCGAGATAACGGACCCGGCCCAACTGCTCCTCGACGACCCGGCCCAGGTTCCACAGCGCGTACATGTTGAACAGGATGTGCAGCACCCCGAACGGCAGCGAGCCGAAGGACGAACCGTCCGGCGGCAGGTGCAGGAAGGCCCCGGTCAGCAGCCGGTACCACTCGCCGTCCACCACCCCGACCACGTCGAAGCCGGGGAAGCTCCCGCCCTCGTACAGGTACTGGTTCCCGTCCGGGCCGTTCAGCCCCGCACCGAGCATCGCGAACCGGTCGACGATCCCGGGCCGGACCAACTCCCCCACGTAGGCGAGGACGTTGAGACCGATCAGCACATAGGTGACCAGCGGCACCGCGGACCTCGCCACCGCGCCGCCGAACACGGTGCGCGCCTGCCGGATCGAACGCTGCCCCTCCTTCACGCACTCCACGCAGTGGTGCCCCACGGCGGCCTCGCGCATGCAGTCGGGACAGATGAAGCGTTCGCAGCGGACGCAGCTCACGTACGTCTCGTACGACGGATGCCGGTAGCAGGTGGTGATCGCGGCCTCCACGGCAGGCTCCTTCACGGGTGGACTGGCACGAGCGGCCGGTGGGGACGGCGGCGATCAAGATAGCGAACCACCGGCGTCCGGGAACACCCGGGTGCCCTACGCTCGGAGGGACCCGCACAACGCTCGGGGGACCCGGCACACACGTCGAGGACCGGAGAGGGACCGCATGACCGACCCGTCCGCCGCACAGGGCCCGGCGATCGGCCTCCACAAGATCGAGGAGACCGCGCCCGCGCTGGTCAGCCTCTACAAGAGCGCCGCGCTCTCGCTGGCGAAGCACCGCATGGACGGCGAACGCGCCGCGGTCTACCTGGTCCTCGACCGCTCCGGTTCCATGCGGGGGTACTACAAGGACGGCAGCGTCCAGGCCCTGGCCGACCGGGTGCTGGGGCTGGCGGCCCACCTGGACGACGACGGCCGGGTGCCCGTCTTCTTCTTCTCCACGGACATCGACGCCGTCGCCGACGTGGCCCTGGACAACCACCGCGGCCGGATCGGGGCGATCGCGGCGGACCTCGGCCACATGGGACTGACCAACTACCACCTGGCCATGGACGCCGTCATCGACCACCACCTCGAAAGCGGCGCCCCCACCCCCGCGCTCGTCGTCTTCCAGACGGACGGCGGCCCCACCAGCAGACACGCCGCCGAACGCTACCTCTGCAAGGCGGCGAAACTGCCGATGTTCTGGCAGTTCATCGGCTTCGGCAACAAGCGGAGCAACCAGTTCGACTTCCTGCGCAAGCTCGACGAACTGCCCGTGCCCGACAAGCGGCCCGTCGACAACGCCGGCTTCTTCCACGCCGGATCCGACCCGCGCCGGGTCCCGGACGCCGAACTCTACGACCGGCTCGTCGCCGAGTTCCCGCAGTGGCTGGCCGCGGCCAGGGCCCGGGGCATCGTCGGCTGAGGACCCCGCCGTGCGGGGACGGCCGTCCCGGGCGACCGCGCCGCCGATCGGGCGACCGGACGGGAAAACCGGACAGAAGGTGTCGGGATTACGGGGTTCCATGGCTGCCATGACATCGAGTTCCTGGGAAGAGTTCCATACGGCGGAACCTGCCTTCGCCGACGCCGTCCACGCCCGCTTCGGGCAGCACAAGCACCACGTCCTGGCGACCCTGCGCAAGGACGGATCGCCGCGCGTGACCGGGCTGGAGGTGGACTTCCGCTTCGGCGAGCTGTGGCTCGGCATGATGCCGAACTCGCGCAAGGCGCTGGACCTGCGCCGCGACCCGAGGTTCGCGGTGCACGCCAACCCCGGGCCGGACGCCGACATGACGGACGGCGACGTCCGGGTCTCCGGCCACGCCGTGGAGGTCACCGACCCCGGCATCCTGGCCCGCTTCGTCGAAGAGGTGAACCCGCCCCAGCCGTTCCACCTCTTCCGCACCCGGATCCAGGAGGTGGTCCGCGTCTCCGTGGAGGGCGAGGAACTGGCGGTCCGGACCTGGCGGCCGGGGAAGCCGGTGCGCACCATCCTCCTGCGCGGGGAGGCCGAGCCCCCCGAGGGGAACTGACCGCCCCCGCACCGAGGAGCCCGGCCGGCCCCGCTCAGCGCCCCCCGGGCCCGCCCCGGTCCGACGGTCCCGGGGCGGGCCCGGCCGACTCCGCTCAACGCCTCCCGGCCCCGCCCCCGCCCGCCAGCACCTGCGCCCGGCACGCCCCCGGCGTCCCCCACGCGTCCCGCAGGGGGCGGGCCCGGCGCAGCCACAACGACAGGTCCAGCTCCTGCGTGTACCCCACCGCCCCGTGCAGCTGCAGGGCCGCCCGCGCCGCCGCGTACCCCGCCTCGCCCGCCGTCACCTTGGCCGCCGCCACCTGCGCCCCGGCGTCCGGCGCCCCCTCGGCGAGCGCGAGCGCCGCCCCGTACAGCAGCGGACGGGCGAACTCCAGCCCGATCAGCACGTCCGCGAGCCGGTGCTTGACCGCCTGGAAGGAGCCGACGGCCGTACCGAACTGGGTGCGCTGCTTCACGTACCCGACCGTGGCCCGCAACAGCGCCTCGCCCGTGCCGAGCGCCTGCGCGGCCGTCGCGAACGACGCCCACTCGAAGGCCCGGCCCGCCGCCTCCCGCACCCGCGGACCGGCGGCGAGCACCTTCCCGCCCGGCTCGGGCCGCCACAGCCGCCGGGCCGGATCGGCCGACACCCGGAGCTCACCGGGACCGGGCGCGAGCCGCAACTCGTCGCCGGCCACGGTGAACACGGCGTCCACGGCGTCCGCGTCCAGCGCGTACGGCCCGTGGTCCGCCGACCGCAGCGTCGCCGACGCCGCGCCCGACGCCAGCGCGGGCAGCCACTCCCCGGCCACCGGACCGCCCACCCCCGCCAGCAGCACCCCGGCCGCGACCGTCTCCACCGCCGGCCCCGGCACCGCGTGACGGCCCAACTCGGTGAAGGCCACCGCGACTTCGACCGGCAACGGGCCCACGCCCCCGTACTCCCCGGGAACCGCCAGCGCGAACACCCCCGCCTCCGCCAGCCGGGACCGGAGGGCTTTGCCCGGCCCGTGGTCCCCGGCGGCCCAGGCCCGCACCACCGACGGGGTGTCCGAGGCAGCCAGCATCCCGTCCAGCGAACGGGCGAACTCCCGCTGCTCGTCGTCCAGGAGGAACCGCATCAGCGCCGCCCCTTCGGCAGGCCGAGCAGCCGCTCGGCGACGATGTCGCGCTGGATCTCGTTCGTACCGGCGTAGATGGGGCCCGCGAGGGCGAAGACGTACCCCTCGCCCCACGCGGAACCGGCCAGTTCCCCGTCCGGGCCCAGCAGGTCGAGCGCCGTCTCGTGCAGCGCGATGTCGTACTCGGACCAGAACACCTTGTTCAGGCTGGACTCCGCGCCCACGGCCGTACCCGCCGCGAACCGCGAGGCGGCGGCGCAGGTGAAGAGCTGATAGGCGCGCGCCCCGATCACCGCGTCCGCCACCCGGTCGCGCAGCGCCGTGTCCGACGGGTCGCCGTGGGCGCGCCACAGCCCGGCGAGCCGGTCGGCGGAGGCCAGGAAACGGCCGGGGGAGCGGAGCATCAGCCCGCGCTCGGCGCCCGTCGCCGACATGGCGATGCGCCAGCCCTGCCCGGGTTCCCCGATGACGTCCTCGTCCGGCACGAACACCTCGTCCAGGAACAGCTCGGCGAAGGCGGGCTTGCCGTCCAGCCGCCCGATCGGCCGGACCGAGACGCCGGGCGCCGACAGGTCGAACATCAGATACGTCAGCCCCTGGTGCGGCTTCGCGGCCCCGGGGTCCGTACGGAAGATGCCGAACGCCCGGTCGGCGAACGCGGCCCGCGAGGACCAGGTCTTCTGCCCCGACAGCAGCCAGCCGCCGTCCGTGCGCACCGCCCGCGAACGCAGCGACGCCAGGTCCGAACCGGCCTCCGGCTCGGACCACGCCTGCGCCCAGATCACCTCGCCGCTCGCCATCGGCGGCAGGATCCGGGCCCGCTGCTCCTCGGTGCCGTGGTCGAAGAGCGTCGGGGCGAGGAGGTTGATGCCGTTCTGCGAGACCCGGCCGGGCCCGCCCGCCGCGTAGTACTCCTCCTCGAAGGCCAGCCACCCGAAGACATCGGCGTCCCGGCCGCCGTGGACGGCCGGCCAGGAGACCACCGACCAGCGGTCCGCGTACAGCCGGGCCTCCCACTCCCGGTGTGCGGCGAAGCCCTCGGCGGTCTCCAGGGACGGCAGCGGTTCGGCGGGCACGTTGGCCCGCAGCCAGCGGCGCGCCCCGGCCCGGAACTCCTCCTCCTGCGGCGTGCGCGACAGGTCCATCAGCCGCCCGCCCGCTTCATCGCGGCGACGTCCATCCCGCCCAGCGGGTCCGCGGCCGTCTCCGCGTTGTGCGCGTGGGCGAGGTGGTGCAGGCCGAAGACCGAGTCCAGACCGGTGTGCAGCCCCTGGAGGTCCTCGGCCTGGTTGACCGCACGCTTGGCGAGGGCCAGCCCGAGGCGCGGCATCGTGGCGATCCGCTCCGCCAACTCCCGGGTGCGGTCGTCGAGTTCGCCGGGCGCCACCACCTGGTTCACCATGCCGGTTTCGTACGCCCGGCAGGCGCTCATCCGGTCGCCGGTGAACAGGAACTCCTTCGCGATCCGGGGCGGCATCACCCAGGGGTGCGCGAAGTACTCGACACCGGGAATGCCCATCCGCACCACCGGGTCGGCGAAGAAGGCGTCCTCGCTCGCCACGATCAGGTCGCAGATCCAGGCGAGCATCAGCCCGCCGGCCACGCACGCCCCCCGGACCGAGGCGACGACCGGCTTCGGCAGTTCGCGCCAGCGCCTGCACATGCCGAGGTAGACCTCCGACTCGCGGGCGAACCGGCTCTCCGCACCGGCCTTGTCGCTGTGGTCCCACCACAGTCCGGCCCGGCGCTCGAAGGGCAGGTGCGCGTCGCGGCCGGGCGTGCCGATGTCGTGGCCCGCCGAGAAGTGCTCCCCGGCGCCCCTCAGCACGACCACCTTGACCTCGGCGTCCTCGGCGGCCCGGTAGAACGCGGCGTCCAGGGCGTAGGTCATGGCCGAGTTCTGGGCGTTGCGGTAGCGCGGACGGTTCATCGTGACGTACGCGACCGGGCCCCGGCGTTCGTACAGCACCGGGCCGTCCCCGCGGTCGTCGGCGGATGTGTCGTGGGCATCGGGCATCGGCTCATCCTTCCCTAACAAGTGTTTGGTAGGTTAACGTACGGGCACGAGCACCGTCGAGGATCCGAGGAACGGGACCGAGGAGGCACGGGCGTGAGCGCACCGCAGTACGTACCCGGACACGGACTGCTGGCCGGCCGCACGGCCGTCGTCACCGCCGCCGCGGGCGCCGGCATCGGCGGAGCCACCGCCCGCAGGTTCCTGGAGGAGGGCGCCCGCGTCGTCATCGGCGACCTGCACACCCGCCGACTGAAGGAGACCGAGGACGCCCTCGCCGCGGAGTTCGGCGCGGACCGCCTCACCGCACTGCCCTGCGACGTCACCGACGAGACCCAGGTCCAAGCCCTCTTCGCACGCGCCGAACAGGCCCACGGCGGCCTCGACATCGTCGTCAACAACGCCGGACTCGGCGGCACCGCCGAACTCACCGACATGACCGACGAACAATGGACCAGGGTCCTCGACACCACCCTGAACGGCACCTTCCGCTGCACCCGCGCCGCCCTGCGCTCCCTGCGCGCGGCCGGCCGCGGCGGCGTCGTCGTCAACAACGCCTCCGTCGTCGGCTGGCGCGCCCAGAGCGGCCAGGCCCACTACGCCGCCGCCAAGGCGGGCGTCATGGCACTCACCCGCTGCGCCGCGATCGAGGCCGCCGCATACGGAGTGCGCGTCAACGCCGTCGCCCCCAGCCTCGCCATGCACCCCCACCTGGCGAAGGTCACCTCGCCCGAACTCCTCGACGAACTCACCGCGAAGGAAGCCTTCGGCCGCAGCGCCGAACCGTGGGAGGTCGCCAACGTCATCGTCTTCCTCGCCAGCGGCTACTCCTCGTACCTGACCGGCGAGGTCGTCTCCGTCAGCAGCCAACGTGCCTGACCGGGCACACCCCGGCCCGCCGCCCCCGCCCGCCGGACCGGGGCCGGGCGGGCGCCGGGCGGAGAATGGGCAGGTGCCTACCAAGAAGAAGCCCCAGGGAACCCCCTCGCCCGAACGGCGCCGCGAACTGCTCGCCACCGCAGCCGAGGTCTTCGCCGCCCAGGGATACAACGCCACCACCGTCCGCAAGATCGCGGACGCGGCCGGAATGCTCGCGGGCAGCCTCTACTACCACTTCGATTCCAAGGAATCGATGATCGACGAGATCCTCTCGACCTTCCTCGACGAACTCTGGGAGGGCTACGACGCGGTGCTCGCCGCCGGACTCGGCCCCCGGGAGACCATCGAGGCCCTCGTCACCGAGTCCTTCCGGGAGATCGACCGGCACCGCGCCGCCGTCGCCATCTACCAGAAGGAATCCAGGCACCTGGCCGCCCAGCCGCGCTTCCAGTACCTCGTCGACTCCCAGCAGAAGTTCGAGAAGGCCTGGCTCGGCACGCTGGAGCGCGGCGTCGCCGACCGGACCTTCCGCGCCGACCTGGACATCCGCCTCACCTACCGCTTCGTCCGCGACACCGTCTGGGTCGCCGCGTCCTGGTACCGGCCGGGCGGACTGCACAGCCCCGAGGAGATCGCCCGCCAGTACCTCTCGATGGTCCTGGACGGCATCGCCCTGCGCACCTGACCCACCCGCCACGCCCCAGGAGGAACAGCAGCCATGACCGAGGCATACATCGTCGAAGCGGTACGCACCCCGGTCGGCCGGCGCGGGGGCGGACTCGGCCATGTCCACCCCGCCGACCTCGGCGCCCACGTCCTGAAGGCACTCGTCGAACGCACCGGCATCGACCCGGCGGCCGTCGAGGACGTCGTGTTCGGCTGCCTCGACACCGTCGGACCCCAGGCCGGCGACATCGCCCGCACCTGCTGGCTGGCCGCCGGACTGCCCGAAGAGGTCCCCGGCGTCACCATCGACCGCCAGTGCGGCTCCTCCCAGCAGGCCCTGCACTTCGCCGCCCAGGGCATCATGTCCGGCACCCAGGACCTGGTCGTCGCGGGCGGCACCCAGAACATGACCCAGATACCCATTGCCTTCGCCTCCCGCCAGGCCGCCGAACCCCTCGGCCTGACGGACGGCCCCTACGCGGGCAGCGAGGGCTGGCGCGCCCGGTACGGCGACGCCCCGGTCAACCAGTTCCACGGCGCCCAGCTCATCGCCGAGAAGTGGGGCATCGGCCGCCGGGACATGGAGGAGTTCGCACTCCGCTCCCACCACCGCGCGATCCGCGCCGTCGACGAGGGCCGCTTCACCCGCGAGACCGTACCCCTCGGCGACGTCACCACCGACGAGGGACCGCGCCGCGACACCACCCCGGAGAAGATGGCCGCACTGAAACCGGTCGTGCCGGGCGGCACGATCACCGCCGCCTGCTCCTCACAGGTCTCCGACGGCGCCGCCGCCCTGCTCATCGCCTCCGAACGAGCCGTCGCCGACCACGGCCTCACCCCCCGCGCCCGCGTCCACCACCTCTCGGTGCGCGCCGAGGACCCGATCCGCATGCTGTCGGCGCCGATCCCCGCCACCGCGCACGCCCTGAAGAAAACCGGAATGACCATCGACGACATCGATCTGTTCGAGATCAACGAGGCATTCGCCCCCGTCGTCCTGGCCTGGCTGAAGGAGACCGGTGCCGACCCCGAACGGGTCAACGTCAACGGCGGCGCGATCGCCCTGGGTCACCCGCTCGGCGCAACCGGTGCCCGGCTGATGACCACTTTGCTGCACGAACTGGAACGCACCGGCGGCCGCTACGGCCTCCAGACCATGTGCGAGGGCGGCGGCCAGGCGAACGTCACCATCGTCGAACGACTCTGACCGCCGGACCCGGCCCGATGCCGCCGCCGCACCTGCGCGGACCAGGGCCGGGACCGATTCCGGCGGCCTTCCGCACACTCCCCGGACCGGAAACCGCAAGGCCCCGGAGCGGAACCGGAAGGGAATCCGCCGGCCTTCGGCACGGCGTGTTCCCGCCGAAGGCCGGCGGAACGTGCTACGGTTGCCGAGTTGCAGTTTTGGTACCCATGAACTTTATGTGCGCCTGACGGGAATGCTTCCTCAGGCGCATTATTGTTTTCCGGCTTCTCCGGATGGGGCTCAATGCGGCGACTTGGAATTCGTAAAGTGCGGATTTCCGGCACTGCACCTCTGTTTAGGAGAACGACATGGCTACTGGAACCGTGAAGTGGTTCAACTCGGAAAAGGGCTTCGGCTTCATCGAGCAGGACGGCGGCGGCGCCGACGTCTTCGCCCACTACTCCAACATCGCCACCTCGGGCTTCCGTGAGCTCCAGGAAGGCCAGAAGGTCACCTTCGACGTCACGCAGGGCCAGAAGGGCCCGCAGGCGGAGAACATCGTCCCGGCCTGATCGCCGGACGCGTACCTCGCAGCCGGGGCCCGCACCGTGAAGGTGCGGGTCCCGGCTTGTGCTGTCCCCGGGCACCGCACACCGGCCGCCCCCGCAGCACTTCCCCGCAAGGGAAACACGACTTCCAGAAACCCCCGAGGAATCCCCCAGGAGGGCAATTCCGTATGACCCGCTCCGAACGCCAGGACCGACCCGCCCGCAACCGCCCGTCCAGGGGGCGCGGCACGGCCCCGGCAAAGGCAACCGCCAAGGGTTCCGGCAAGGGATCCGGCAAGGTGTCGCCCCGCCGCAGGGCCACGCCGCCGCAGGGCGAATTCGCCCTGCCCGAAACCACGACCCCCGCACTGCCCGCCGCCGAGACGTTCGCCGAGCTGGACATGCCCGCGGCCCTGCTGAAAACCCTTGCCGCGCAGGGCGTCACCGACCCGTTCCCGATCCAGGGCGCCACCCTGCCGAACTCGCTCGCCGGCCGCGACATCCTCGGCCGCGGACGCACCGGCTCCGGCAAGACCCTCGCCTTCGGCCTCGCCCTGCTCGCCCGCACCGCCGGACGACGCGCCGAGCCGAAGGCCCCGCTGGCGCTCGTCCTGGTCCCCACCCGCGAGCTCGCCCAGCAGGTCACCGACGCGCTGACGCCGTACGCGACCTCCGTGCAGCTGCGCCTGGCCACCGTCGTCGGCGGCATGTCGATCACCAAGCAGTCCGGCGCGCTGCGCCGCGGCGCCGAGGTGCTCGTCGCCACCCCCGGACGGCTGAAGGACCTCATCGAGCGCGGCGACTGCCGCCTCGACCAGGTCGCCATCACTGTCCTCGACGAGGCCGACCAGATGGCCGACATGGGCTTCATGCCGCAGGTCGTCGCCCTGCTCAAGCAGGTCGAGCCGGACGGTCAGCGGATGCTGTTCTCCGCCACCCTCGACAAGAACATCGACCGGCTGGTCAGGATGTTCCTCACCGACCCCGTCGTGCACTCGGTCGACCCGTCCGCGGGCGCGGTCACCACGATGGAACACCACGTGCTGCACGTGACCGACGCGACCGACAAGAAGGCCGTCGCCACCAGGATCGCCGCCCGGGACGGCCGCGTGATCATGTTCGTGGACACCAAGCGCGCCGCCGACCGCTTCGCCAAGCGACTGCTCGCCAGCGGCGTACGGGCCGCCGCCCTGCACGGCGGACGCTCCCAGCCCCAGCGCAACCGGACCCTGGACCAGTTCAAGAACGGCCAGGTCACCGCACTCGTCGCGACGAACGTGGCGGCCCGCGGCATCCATGTCGACGACCTCGACCTGGTCGTGAACGTGGACCCGCCCACCGACCACAAGGACTACCTCCACCGGGGCGGGCGCACCGCGCGGGCCGGGGAGTCCGGCAGCGTCGTCACCCTGGTGCTGCCGGAGGAGAAGCGGGACATGACCCGGCTGATGGCCGACGCGGGCATCGCCCCCCGCACCACCCGGGTCTCCTCCGGGGACGAGGAACTCGTCCGGATCACCGGCGCCCGCGAACCGTCCGGAGTCGCGGTCGTCATCGAGGTCCCCCAGCCGACCCCGCCGAAGCAGCGCACCCGCTCGAACAGCGGCTCCTCGGGCGGCGGCTCCCGCTCGGGCGGCCGGAGCCGGAGCCGACGCGGCGGCACCGGACAGGGCGGCGGCGAGGCCCGGGCCACGACCGGTTCCGCGCGCGGTACGGCCGGCACGGGCGGCACAGCCCGGTCCGCCGGCCCGGGCACGGGACGCGGCGGCGAAGCCCGCACCGGGACCGGACGGTCCGGCACGGGACGCGGCGGCTCCGGCGCCGGGCGCGGCGGGGCGACGACGGGGCGCGGCCGCAGGGCCGCGTAACCGTACGGGGCGGGGCGGTGGCGCCGGGTCGCGTAACCGTACGGGACGGGGCGGTGGCGACCCGGCCGGGGGCACCACCGCCCCCGCCCCTCCCTCAGCCCGCCGGGGCCCCGGCGGGCGGCAGCGCCCCCAGCACCGCGTGGGCCTGCGCCATCACCCGCTCCACCAGCTCCGCACAGCTGGGCAGGTCCTCGATCAGCCCCGCCACCTGACCCGACGCCATCACGCCCAGATCCGTCCGCCCGTCCACCATGGACGCCTTCAGGAGCATCGGCGTGTTGGCGGCCAGCAGGACCTGACTCCAGGACAGGTCCTTGCCGTGCTTCATCGCGAGACCGTCGCGCACCATCCGGGACCAGCCGACGCCGAAGATCCGCCGGAAGCCCGCCGCCCGCCGCACCGCCTGCGCCAACGCCCGTGCCCGGCCCGCCCGTTCCAGCGCGGCGACCAGCTCCGTGCGCAGCATCCGGTGCGGCAGCCCGTCCACCGCCGTGGTGACCGTGACGTCCTTGACCCCCGCCGCCAGATAGCGCGCCTTCACCGCGTCCGGCACGGTCGAGTCCGACGTCAGCAGGAAACGCGTACCCATCGCGATGCCCGCCGCCCCGTACGCCAGCGCCGCTACCAGGCCCCGCCCGTCGTGGAAACCGCCCGCCGCGACCACCGGGATGTCCACCGCGTCGACGACCTGCGGCAACAGCACGGTGGTGGCCACCTCGCCGGTGTGCCCGCCGCCCTCGCCGCCCTGCACGATCACCGCGTCCGCACCCCACGCCGCGACCTTCTCGGCATGCCGCCGGGCCCCGACCGACGGGATCACCACCACCCCCGCGTCCTTCAGCTCCGCGATGAGCTCCTTCGACGGGGCCAGCGCGAAGGACGCCACCGCCACGCCCTCCTCGACGATGATCCGCACCCGCTCGCGCGCGTCACCCGCGTCGGCGCGCAGATTGACCCCGAACGGCTCGTCCGTACGGGACTTGACCTCCCGCACCGCAGCCCGCAGTTGCTCGGTGCTCATCGTCGCGGAGGCCAGGACGCCCAGCGCCCCGGCCCGGGCCGTCGCGGAGACCAGACGGGGGCCCGCGACCCAGCCCATGCCGGTCTGCACGAGGGGGTGACGGACCCCGACGAGCTCCGTGAACGCGGTGCGCATCAGGCCCCCACCTCCCGGTTCCGGGCGCCCCGCGGATCGACGACCTCGCGGATCAGGCGCAGCTCCTTGGCCGTCGGCTCCCGGGTGCACGGGACCTCGTCCGGGACCACGAGCGGGAAACCGGTGGCCGCGCGGACCTGCTCGACGGTGACACCGGGGTGCAGCGAGGCCAGCCGCATCGAACGGTCCGGCGTCGCGAAGTCGAGCACGCAGAGATCGGTGACCACCCGGGGGATGCGGTGGTGACGGGTCACGGACGGGCCGGCCGCGGCGGCGTTGTCGTAACCCACCCCGCACACCATGTCGACGCGTTCGACGAAGACCCGCGGGGAATGCTTCGGAACCCAGTAACTGACCGGATTGTTCAGGGTGTTGACCGGCGCGCCGCGCACCCCGAGCAGCTGCCGGGCGGGCCGTTCCCAGTCGCCGATGCAGGAGATGTTCTGATTGCCGAACCGGTCGAGCTGGCTCGCCCCCATCATCACGTGCCGTCGGCCGCCCGTCACCATGGCCAGGTGCAGCCGGTACGGCAGCCAGCCCTCCGTGCTGCCGTCCGGGTCGACGATCAGCGCCTCGCCGTCGGTGAGCAGCAGATCGGGCGAGAAGGTGAGCCGGGCGAGCCGGGCCCCGACGGACGGGATGACCCCCATCGGGGCGGCGAGCACCTCGC
Source organism: Streptomyces sp. ML-6 (assembly GCF_030116705.1). NCBI lineage: Bacteria > Bacillati > Actinomycetota > Actinomycetes > Kitasatosporales > Streptomycetaceae > Streptomyces > Streptomyces sp. ML-6. The sequence goes on along the minus strand of NZ_JAOTIK010000001.1, from coordinate 1,685,134 downwards.
CGTCGCCGCGCCAGGCGTCGGCGCAGGCGATCACGCAGTACTCGGCCCGGGTGACGGGACCGGCGGACGATCCGGCGGACGGGGTGCCGGGGGTGCCGGCGGACGGGTTGGCGGACATGCCGTTCGTGGGGGTCATTCCCGCTCCTCGTGCCAGGCCCGGACGGCCGACCGGTAGCTGTTCTCGTCGCCGTCCGCGGGCAGGAAACGCTCGGTGAACGCGGCCCAGGCGACGGGATCGGCGGCGGCGGTCGCGTACTCCTTCTGGAACGCCTCGTCGCGCGGGTGGTCGGGCACGCAGGAGGTGAAGTGCGCGCCGCCGGGGGTCTCGACGACACCGGTGACGGAGTGCCGCTTGACCAGGAGGGTCTGCGGGGCGGCCTGCTCGGTCAACTCGGCGGTTTCCACGAGGTGTTCGCAGGAGACGTACGCGGTGTCGGCCGCCTCGCAGAACAGGTCGTCGAAGTACGGGTCGGGGCCGAGGTACTGGCCGTTGCCGAAGCGGTCGGCGCGGTTCAGGTGGACCAGCGCGGCGTCCATCCGCAGGGCGGGCATCGCGACGAACTCCTCGCCGTCCGCGTACGGCGAGACGACCGTGCGCAGCTCCGGGTTGACCCGCATCACGTCCGAGCCGAGACCGGCGCGCACGGGGAGAAACGGCAACCGGTTCGCGGCGGCGTGCAGCCCCCACATGAACATCGCCTCGTCGATCTCCGTCAGCTCGAACGCGCCGCGCTGACGGGCCGCCCGGAAATGGGGTTCGAGCGGGATCGAGTCGAGGGTGGCGAAGGCCGCGACCAGCTTCCGGATCCTTCCGGCGGCGGCGAGCAGCCCCACGTCGGGGCCGCCGTACGAGATCACGGTGAGATCGGTGACGGGGGAGCGGAGCAGCGCCCGCACCAGGGCCATCGGCTTGCGGCGCGAGCCCCAGCCGCCGATGCCGATCGTCATCCCGCTGTCGAGCCGGGAGACGACGTCCTGCACGGTCATGGTCTTGTCGGTCCTCGTACCGGTCCCTGCACCCGTTCTCGCGCCGGCCCTCGTGCCGGTGCCCGTCCCGGTATCGGTTTCGGTCATGGTCCTTCCTCCCTGCCGAAGGCGTCGCGGACCCGGTCCGCGACCCCGCCGAGATTGGCCTCGAAGGTGAATCCCTGCTCGAAGCGGTAACTGCGGCGCACGTCCACCGGATCGATGCCGTTGATCGCGGCCTTGGCCAGCCGGAGCAGGGTGCCGTCCTTGCGGGCGATCTCGCCCGCCAGCTCCAGCGCGGCGGCCAGGAGCCCGTCGCGCGGCACCACCTTCCAGACCGAGCCGTGGGCGTGCAGCTCGGCGGCGGTGGCGGTGCGCGAGGTGTAGTAGAGCGCGCGCATCAGGTGCTGGGGCACGAGCCGGGCGAGATGGGTCGCCGCGCCGAGCGCGCCCCGGTCCAGCTCGGGCAGGCCGAACGTCGCGTCGTCGCTCGCCACGATCGCGTCCGCGTTGCCGACCAGGCCGATGCCGCCGCCGAGGCAGAAGCCGTGCACCGCGGCGACGACCGGGACCTCGCACTCGTACACGGCGGCGAACGCCTCGTAGCAGCCCCGGTTGGCGCCGAGCAGGGCCCCGTGCCCGCTGTCGCGCTGGATCTCCTTGATGTCGACGCCCGCGTTGAACCCGCGCCCGGCGGCGGCCAGCACGACGCAGCGGACACCGGGATCGCGGCCCGCCGCCCGGAGCGCGTCGGCGAGCTCGTACCAGCCCCGCACGGGAAGGGCGTTGACGGGCGGGTGGTCGACCGTGACGAGACGGACGCCCCTGCCGGGGCGCGTGGTGGAGACACCCATGAGCGAATCAGCTACCTTTCCACCAAACATTTGTTAGGTGTGGAAGGTAGCAGCCTGCCACCGCATCGCCAACAAGGAGATGTGTGATGACCGCGAGCAGCGAGGAACGGGACGGCACGGGGAACCGGAAAGGCGCCGGGACACTGTGCGAGGGACGCGTCGTGATCGTGACCGGCGCCGGCCGGGGCCTCGGCCGGGCCCACGCGCTCGCCTTCGCCGCCGAGGGGGCCCGGGTGGTGGTCAACGACCTGGGCGTCGGCCCCGGCGGCGACGGGGGTTCGGCCGGCCCGGCCCGGCAGGTGGCCGACGAGATCGTGGCGGCGGGCGGCGAGGCGGTGGCCCACGGGGGCGACATCGCCACGCCCGAGGGGGCCGGCTCCCTGGTCCGGGCCGCGCTGGAGAACTTCGGACGGCTGGACACCCTGGTCAACAACGCGGGATTCCTGCGCGACCGGATGCTGGTGAACCTCTCCGAGGACGACTGGGACGCCGTGATACGGGTCCACCTCAAGGGCCACTTCCTGCCCTTGCGGTACGCGGCCGAGCACTGGCGGGCCGAGACGAAGGCGGGCCGCGCACCGGTCGCCCGGGTGGTCAACACCAGCTCGGGCGCGGGGCTGCTCGGCAGCGTCGGGCAGGGCAACTACTCGGCCGCGAAGGCGGGCGTCGTGGGCCTCACCCTGGTCGCCGCCGCGGAGCTGGGCCGGTACGGGATCCAGGTCAACGCCCTCGCCCCGGCGGCCCGCACCCGGATGACCGAGCGGACGTTCGCCGGGGCGATGGCGGCCCCCGAGGACGGCGGCTTCGACGCGATGGCCCCGGAGAACGTGTCCCCGCTGGTGGTGTGGCTCGGCTCGGCCGCGAGCGACGGGGTCACCGGACGGGTCTTCGAGGCGGAGGCCGGCCGGCTCACGGTCATGGAGGGCTGGCGCCCCGGCCCCACCACGGACCGGGGCGCGCGATGGGCCCCGGCGGACGCGGGGGAGGAGGTGCGCAAACTCCTCGCGGAGGCGGAACCGGCCCGGCCGGTGTACGGGGCGGGGCAGGGCGGCGGCTGAAGGACCGGCCCGGCCCGGCCCGCGCCCCCTGCGGCCGAAGGGCCTACGCCGGGCCCCCTCGCGGGAGGTGGCGCCGCACCTTGCCGCTGGGGTCCGCGGCCAGCCGGTCGATCCCGGCGGCCACTTCCGACGGGGCCAGGATGCTCAGGGCGCGCCAGGCCTCGGCACGTACGCGCGCCCTGGGGTGGGCCGTGAAGTCCAGTATCCGCGGCACGTCGCACGCGCCGCCCAGGTCGGACAGCCCGCCGAGCGCGCCCACGGCGGTCGCGTCCGGCACATGGGCCGGTGCCAGGGCGTCGCGGTACACCTGCGGCGCGAGGTCCGTGTGCCCGCGGGCGTACAGGGTGGCGCGGGCGTGGTAGCGGATCCTGGCGTCCGGGTCGAGCACGGCCCGGCGCAGATGGGCCTCGCCGTGCGGCTGCCGGGCCCGGGCCCGCAGCGCCCGCAGCCGGATGCGGGGGCTGCTGCTGGCCTCCAGGTGCGGGAGCAGCGCGTCCTGCTCGGCCGGGGCCAGGCGCGAGGAGGTGGCGACGCGGGCGCCCCACTGCCACAACGAGGGCTCCCGGGACGAGAAGGCGGCCCCCACGGCCGCGACCGGCTCGGTCCGGGCCAGCCGGCGCAGACAGCTCGCACGCACCAGGGGCTCGTCCGATCGCGCCCCGCGCCACAGCGCCGCCGTGCCGTGCCGGTGGAGCAGGTCCTCCACCGAGGCCAGCAGGCGTCCCGCCCGCCGCCGGCCGCGCAATCCGTCGAGGAGCGGCAGGAGCTGGACCAGGAGGTCCACGTGGCCGGGGTCCAGGCGCGTGGTGACCGCCTCCCGGGCGAGGTCCCGCACCTGCTCGACCGGGTCGTTCAGCCGCAGCAGGAGGAAGGGGAGCACGAAGGGGTCCCCGGTCCCGACGGCGAGTCGGGCGACGCCGGTCTCCCGGAGGTGCCCGGACCGGTCGAACGACATCAGGGCCGCCACGGCCGGACCGTACCGGCCGGGCACCGCGTCGTCGCCCGCTTCCCCCGCGCCGGACGGTTCCCCCGCGCCGGACGGTTCCCGGTGGCCGGACGGTTCCCTCTCGTCGGCCGCTCCCCGGTAGTCGGTCGTGGCGCCGGAGGTCGTGGCGGTGTGGGCCGGGATGCGGTCGGCCGGGGTGCCGTCCTCGTCCAGGACACCGGGGCAGAGGACTCCGAGACCGTGGCGCCGGCCCCGGTAGTCGGATTCCAGCCGCATCAGCTCGTGCGGCGTCGCCCCGCGCAGCAGGGCGTCCAGCCGGCGGGCGGCCGATGCGGGGGACTCGTCCCACGTGAGGAGCACGCCGACCACGCAATCCAGCAGCCACGACCGTCCGGCATCGGGGATCTGCATGCCCCCGCCCCCCTCGCTCGGTTCAGGTGTCGCAGTCCAGGACTGTATGGCACAGGCCGCAGCGGACCCGCACCCGGCCGCGCACCGGCACCCGGATGCGCTGGTGGCAGACGGGGCAGCCGAAGGAGACCCGGAGCCCCTGCGGGCCGCTGTCGAAGGCGTACGGGACCTCGGGGGCCGGGGCCGGGGCCGGGGCCGTGTCCGGGTGGGTGCGGGCGTGCCGCCGGTCCTTGGCGTAGCGGCGGCGGGCCGCCCACCCGGCGGCCGCGAGGGGCGGCTGCCGGAGGTCCCGGAGCGCCCGCGCGTACCCCTTCCCGTAGGCGGTGCAGGCCTGCGGGCTGGTGAACCACGGGGACGGGTCCTCGCCGAGGGCGAGCGCCCGCTTGGCGAGGACGTACCCGAACTCCTCCGGCGTGAGGTAGCCGAGCTTCTGGCTGGAGACCCCGTCCTCGCGGAAGGCGTCGAGCAGCAGCCAGCCCGCGCCCAGGTACGTCGTCACGGTGTCGGTGAGGATCTCGTTGGCGCGCGTGCCGGGGAACTCCAGGCCCAGGCGGTGCAGCAGCACGTGCGTGGCCTCGTGCGCGAGCGCGGCGCCGATGTCCCTGCGGTGGGTGCGGAAGCGGTCGTTGAGCTCGACGAAGTACTCGGGCCCCGCCGTGAGTTCGACGGCCGCGGCGTGCTCCATCGTCCGGAAGGCCACGATCATGCGGGCGTCCGGCAGCCGCAGGTGCTGGACCACGGCCCGCGCCACCCGCTGGGCGCCGAGATGCAGGTCCTCCCGGTCGTCGAAGGCCGCGTCGGCCGGGATGAGGCTGGTGGCGTAGGCGTGGACGCCCTCGTACGAGAGCCGCCGGTACAGCGCGGTGATCGCGGACCGGACGGTTCCGAGGTGCGGGAAGCCGTGGACCACCGGGCCGCCGCCCCGGCCGCCGTTCCCGTCGCCGTCCGTCACGTCCCACCCCCGTCCGCGCGGCCCGGCCCTCACTGTAACGACCCGGGAGCGCCGGGAGCCCGCTCCCCGGGACGCCGCCACCACCCCACGGTCGGTCATACGGGCGATCCCGGCCGGGAATTGGCCGGAAAGTGATCCTTGTGGGCTCGATGATCATTTCCGGATAATCCGAACCAGGCTTTGTCGAGGGCATGACCAAAGGCGTGTCGCGGTGCCGCGCCGCCCGCGGTCACACCCCCGGCCGAGCACAGCACCCCCACACGCACCACCCCCCACACAAACCCCCCACGAAAGAAGGAAATCCCTTGAAGCAGCTTCTGCGCGCCGTGAAGAGATGTTCCGTCATGGCCGCCGTGGTCCTCGCGGCAGTCAGCCTCCAGCCCGCCGGCGCCTCCGCGGCCCCCAACCCGGTCGTCGGCGGAACCCGCGCGGCACAGGGCGAGTTCCCGTTCATGGTCCGGCTCTCCATGGGCTGCGGCGGCGCCCTCTACGCCAAGGACATCGTCCTCACCGCCGCGCACTGCGTGGACGGCTCGGGCAACGACACCTCCATCACCGCCACCGGCGGCGTCGTGGACCTCCAGTCCTCCAGCGCCATCAAGGTCCGCTCCACCAAGGTCCTCCAGGCCCCCGGCTACAACGGCCAGGGCAAGGACTGGGCACTGATCAAGCTCGCCAAGCCCATCGACCAGCCGACCCTGAAGATCGCCACCAGCACCGCCTACAACAACGGCACCTTCACCGTCGCCGGCTGGGGCGCGGCCACCGAGGGCGGCTCCCAGCAGCGCTACCTCCTCAAGGCCACCGTGCCGTTCGTCTCCGACGCCGACTGCCAGGACGCGTACGGCGGCGACCTCGTCCCCGGCGAGGAGATCTGCGCCGGACTGATCGACACCGGCGGCGTGGACACCTGCCAGGGCGACTCCGGCGGCCCCATGTTCCGCAGGGACGGCGCCGGAGCCTGGATCCAGGTGGGCATCGTCAGCTGGGGCCAGGGCTGCGCCAGGCCCGGCTACCCCGGCGTCTACACCGAGGTCTCGACGTTCGCCTCCCAGATCGCGTCCGCCGCGGCCACGCTCTGACCCCGGCGGCCGGACCCCGGCACCGGCGGCCCTGAGCCGACCGGAGCCGGGCGGCTGCCGGCCGGCCTCCGGCACCCGGACCACGGCCACGCCAGGACCCGAGCGGCCGTGCCCCGGCCCGGACCCGGCCACCCCGGGGCCGGTACGAGTCCCACCGGCCCCGGCAGCCGCAGCACCGGCGCACACGTCACCGCAGTTGCGGCACGGGTGCAACACATCACCGCAGTTGCGGCACCGGTGCACACGTCACACCTGAACACCCCGGGGGTGCCCGTCCGGACGGGCACCCCCGACCCCAGCTCCACATACGGCGCGCCCGAGCCCTCCAGCTCCAGCACCCACACCTCGTTGACCCCCTTCCGCAACACCGGACCCGGCACGTACAGCGTCCGCTGCGGACCCACCGACCAGTAGCGCCCCAGACCGAAGCCGTTCACCCACACGAACCCGCGCGTCCAGCCCGGCAGTTCGAGCCCCGCATGCCCCACCCCGGACACCCCGGTGAACTCGAACGTCCCCCGGAACAACCCGGTCGCCCCGGCCTCCCCGACATCCCCGAAGGAAACCCCGGCCACCGCATCCGGCTCCTCGAACGCCGCCAGCCGCAGCGCACGGGCCCGCACCCCGTGCAGATACTGCCGCTCGTGCAGCACCCCACCGGTGATCCCCTTCGGCTCACCGAGCCGCGGCCCGTAATTGACCCGGCCCAGCGACTCCACCCACAGCTCGATCTCCGCAGGACCGGCCACCGGCTCCTCCAGCGTCCCGGCCCCCTCGCTCAGCACACCCGCCCGGACCCCGTCCACGTACACCACGGCCCGGTCCCGGAGCCCCGACACACCCAGGGCATACGGCCGGCGCGGCCCCGGCACATCCACCCGGTAACGCACCAGACCCCGGTCGACCCCCAACTCCTCGAAGGTCGGCGCAACCCCCGACGGCGCCGACTCCTCGTCGCCCAGCACCTCCAGCACCGCATCCAGCGACGCCCACCCCGTCAGCTCCGCCCGCACCGGCACGGCCGGCCCGACCGGCACCGGCGGAAGCTCCGGAATCGGCCCCTCCGCGTACTCGGCGAGCACCTCGCGAAACCGCCAGAACTTCTCCGTGGGACGCCCGTACTCGTCGATCGGCGCGTCGTAGTCGTACGACGTCACCGTCGGCTCGAAATCCCGGTCCTGATGCGGACCCGACCGGTTGGCCCCCGCCCACCCGGCGAAATTCGTCCCCCCGTGCGCCATGTAGATGTTCACCGAGGCCCCGCACTCCAGAACCTCCCGCAACTCCCCGGCCGCCTGCTCCGGCCCCTGCACGACCGGCTCGGCATCCCAGTGCTCGAACCAGCCGCACCAGAACTCCATGCACATCAACGGCCCCTCCGGCTGATGGCGGCGCAACACCTCGAACGCCTTCCGCGCACCCGACCCGAAGTTCGCCGTGGCGAGCAGCCCCGGCACCGAACCACCCGTGAGCATGTGGTCCTCCGGCCCGTCGGAGGTGAACAGCGGAACAGTCACCCCCAGCTCCCGCAGCATCTCCACCACCCGCCGGAGATAGACCCGGTCGGTGCCGTAGCTCCCGTACTCGTTCTCCGCCTGAACCATGATCACCGGACCGCCCCGCCCGATCTGCCGCTCCACCACCTGCGGCAACAGCACCGAGAACCACCGCTCCACCGCGCCCAGGTACTCCGCGTCACGGGTCCGCACCCGACGCCCGAACCGCCCCGTCACCCACACCGGCAGCCCACCGTTCTCCCACTCGGCACAGATGTACGGACCCGGCCGGACGATCGCCCACAACCCGGCCCGCTGCGCCGCGTCCAGGAACCGGCCCAGCGCCGCCACGTCCCGGAACACCCCCGGCTGCGGCTCATGCAGATTCCACGGCACATACGTCTCGACACAGTTGAGACCCATGGCGCGCAACATCGCCAGCCGGTGATCCCACTGCGCCTCGTGCACCCGGAAATAGTGCAGGGCCCCCGACAGCAGCCGTACGGGCTTCCCGTCGAGCCGGAAGTGGTCGTCCCCCACGGTGAAGTCAGCCATCGTGCTCGTACTCTCCTGTGCGTGCGGTCCCCGGGACGCCACCGCCCCGGGCCGTACGACGGCACGCACCACGCAGCGGGCGAACCCGGAAGGAAGGATGCCACCCACTCTCCCCCCTGGCGCCCGACCGGTCCATGGACAAAGATCGCAGCTGTTTGGACACAATTGTTCGGACACGCAGACCGGACCCGGGCAGCACCGGACCGGACCGGCACGACCGCGGGGGAGGAGGGAAAGAAACCGATGTACCACACCTGGATGCGCTTCTTCACCCCCAGCCCGCTCCACCACCGGCTGGGACTCGTCTGCCTGGGCGTGGGGCTCCAGCACGGCGCACTGCCCACCGTCGGCCCCCGCACCCTGGACCACCACGTGGCCGTCGTCATCCACTCCGGCACCGGCTGGTTCACCGGCCCCGACGGCCGCCGGATACCCGTCGCCGGCCCCAGCCTCATCTGGCTCACCCCCGGCACCCCCCACCACTACGGCGCCGACCCCGGCACCGGCTGGGACGAGAGCTTCGTCGACTTCACCGGACCCGCCACCGCCACCTACACCGAACTCGGCTACATCGAACCCGACCGCCCGCTCGTCCCGCTCGCCGACACCGCCGGCCCACGCGCCGCGGTGAGCCGGATGGTACGGGCGGCCCGGCGCGGCAACCCCCTGCTGGAGGTCGAGACCGGCGCCGCCGTCCACGAACTCCTCGTCGCCCTGCGCCGGGCCCGCGCCGACGTCAGCCCCGACGGCGACCCCGTCCTGCAGGCCCTCGCCCGCGACGCCTTCCAGCCCCTGTCCGTCGCCGAACACGCCGCCCGCCACGGCATGACCCCCACCGAACTGCGCACGGCGGTCCGCCGGGGCGCCGGATGCAGCCCCAAGGACTACCTCCTCGGCATCCGGCTCGGCCGGGCCAAGGAACTCCTCGCCGCCACGGACCTGCCGGTCGCCGCCGTCGCCCGCCGCGTCGGATACGACGACCCGGCATACTTCTCCCGCCTCTTCGCCCGCCGGGTCGGCACCGCCCCCGTCCGCTTCCGCGAACAACAGGGCCGCAACGTCCCCGGCGGCTGGAGCGACCGGGTCCCCGACCCGGAGAACCCACCGACGATCATCACCCCCGGCCCGGCAGGCCCCCCACCACCGGCGGGCTAAGCTCGCTGACCATGACCACGAGGGAGATCGACGAGTCCGTGAGCGCGGAACTGACCCGGCTGCGCCAGAGCATCGACAACATCGACGCCGCTGTCGTCCACATGCTCGCCGAGCGCTTCAAATGCACCCAACAGGTCGGCCACCTCAAGGCCGCCCACCACCTCCCCCCGGCGGACCCGGCCCGCGAGAGCCGCCAGATCGCCCGGCTGAGACAACTCGCGGAAAGCGCACACCTGGACCCGGCCTTCGCCGAGAAACTGCTGAACTTCATCGTGGCTGAAGTCATCCGCCACCACGAACGGATCGCGGAGGAATCCGCGACGGAGGAGCGGGCCTGACCCCGGAAACATCCGGGCCCCGGGACGGAACACCACCCCCCCCGGACCCGACGCCGGAACCGGTGGGGGAGCCGACGGCGGGACCTGCGGTGAACCCGACGCCGGGACCGGTGGCGGACCCGACGGCGCAACCCCGCCCCGCCGGTCCGACCGCCTGCGCCTCGACCGCACCACCCCGGCGGTCACCAGCAACCCGAGCCCCGTCGCCAGGACGACGAACCCGGCCCCGGCTGACTCATTGACATGATCACCATTGCCCTCCGGCTCGGGCAACCCGTCGGCCGCCCACTCCGGCAACACCAGCAACGCCACCCCGACCAGGGCCGGCACCACCCACCCCACACTCTCGCGACGCACGGACCGGACCGACACCAACGCACCCGCGGTCAACAACACCGCACACCCCAACGCCGGCAACACCGTGCACACCACCCACTCCGACAACAACGGCCGCCAGTACCACTCCGATTCGGGCCGCGGACCATCGAAGTAGTACAAGGTCCGCGGCTGCGGATCACCCAAGAAGTCCCGCAACGTCCCCGGCACCAGACCCCCCAGCAGCCCACCACCGAACACGAGCCCCGCGAACCGCCCCACCCGGCCCCCACCACCCCGCCCGACCCGCAACGCCACCACCGCACACCCACCCGCCAGCAACCCCAGGAACACCCCCTTGACCGCCCCGTAACCGATCGGCGTCCAGACGTTCCAGGGATAATTCTCCAGCCGCCCGGCACGCCACACCCCCACGAGACACCACGCGACCGCCCCCGCCGCCACCCCCCCACGGCACCACCCCCACCACCCGCCCACGCCCACCCGACCCCACCATCACTCCACCCACTGCCCACCCCGCTCGCCCGGCCCGCCACACCCGTCCCACACCCGTCCCACACCGGGACGCACCCACACCCCCCACGGTTGCAAAACCCACCACCACCCCGGCCGGGGCGTCAGCACCCCCACGTACCCTCCCGACATGCCGGCCACCGAGAAGGAACACCCCGAGCACCAGCCCACCACCCACCCCTGGCGCGATCTGCTCCAGCGCTGGAGCGACGCATGGCTGGACCCGGTACAGCACGAACAGGAGAGAGCCGAACCCTTCCCCGCCGGAATACGGGCGGCCCGATGGCTGGGCACCACCGGAGCGACCCCGAAGGAACTCGCCGACCTCGAACAACGCCTGGGAGCCGACCTCCCCCCGAGCTACCGGGAATTCCTGGGCACCAGCGACGGATGGCTCGACACGACCCACGGGATCGCACGACTCCTGCCCACCCGGGAGATCGACTGGGCCAAAGACCTCGACCCTGAACTGATCGAAGGCTGGAACGACGACGGAGGAACGGACGACGTACCCGACGAGGAGTACTTCGTCTACGGCGACGAACAGGACTGCTGCACCATACGGACCGAATACCTGAGCCACATGCTCAAGATCAGCCACACCCCGGAAAGCGGCGACGTCTACCTGCTCAACCCGCGCGTCGTCACACCCGACGGCGAATGGGAAGCCTGGTACCTCGCCCACTGGCTCCCGGGAGCCATCCGACACCGCTCCTTCTGGGACCTCATGAACAACGAATACCGAAACTTCCGGGGCGACCGGGACTGACCACCCGCACCACACGCCCCCACCGGACAACCAGCACAACACACCTCCCACCACACGACCAGCACGGCCCGCCCCCGCCGGACACCCCGCGCCGAAACCACCACAGGGTTCCGGTCAGCCCTGGGAGAACTCCCCTGCGGCACGCCCACCACGTACGGCAGCATGGACACATGTCCGTACTGACGCGCGACGAAGCGCAGACCCGAGCCCAGTTCCTCGACGCACACAAGTACACGATCGACCTCGATCTGACCGCGGGGGAGGAGACCTTCGACTCCCGCACCGTCATCCAGTTCACCGCCACCACGGCCGGAGACACCTTCGTCGAACTCAAGCCGGCCACCCTGCGCTCGATCAGCCTCGACGGACAACCCCTCGACCCCACCCACCTCGTCGAAAACCGCTTCCCCCTCACCGCCCTCACCGCCGGCCCCCACGAACTGCGCATCGACGCAGTCATGAACTACTCCCGCACCGGCGAAGGCATGCACCGCTTCACCGACCCCACCGACGGCGAAACCTACGCCTACACCCAACTCTTCATGGAAGACGTCCAACGCGTCTTCGCCGCCTTCGACCAGCCCGACCTCAAATCCGTCTTCGAACTCACCGTCACCGCCCCCCAAGGCTGGACCGTCCTCGGCAACAGCATCTCCGAACACCACGGCGACGGCCGCTGGACCCTGGCCCCCACCCCCCTGATCTCCACCTACCTCGTCGCCATCGCCGCCGGCCCCTGGCACTCCGTGACCACCCAACACGCCGGACTCCCCTTCGGCATCCACTGCCGCCGCTCCCTCGCCCCCCACCTCGACGCGGACGCCGACGAAATCCTCGCCATCACCAAGGCCTGCTTCGACCGCTTCCACGAAAAGTTCGACGAGCCCTACCCCTTCGACTCCTACGACCAGGCATTCGTCCCCGAATTCAACGCCGGCGCCATGGAAAACCCCGGCCTCGTCACCTTCCGCGACGAATTCATCTACCGCTCCGCCGTCACCGACACCGAACGCCAGACCCGCGGCATGGTCATCGCCCACGAGATGGCCCACATGTGGTTCGGCGACCTCGTCACCCTCGCCTGGTGGGACGACATCTGGCTCAACGAGTCCTTCGCCGAATACATGGGCTACCAGACCCTCTCCGAAATCACCCTCCCCCGAGCCCTCAACTCCTTCCGAGCAGGAGAGGCCCCCTTCCCCGACACCTGGGTCGACTTCGGCGTCGCCCGCAAGGGCTGGGGATACGACGCCGACCAACGCCCCTCCACCCACCCCGTCGCCCCCGCCCCGGACGCCGTCCCCGACACCGCCTCCGCCCTGCTCAACTTCGACGGCATCTCCTACGCCAAGGGCGCCTCCGCCCTGCGCCAACTCGTCACCTGGCTCGGCGAGAAAGACTTCCTGGCCGGCATCAACACCCACTTCGCCCGCCACAAATTCGCCAACGCCACCCTCGCCGACTTCATCGACAACCTCGCCTCGGCCACCGACCGCGACGTCCACGCCTGGGCCGAAACCTGGCTGCGCACCACCGGAGTCGACACCCTCACCACCCGCGTCCAGGAATCCGACGGCACCTGGACCCTCACCGTCGACCACCACGGAAACCGCCCCCACCGCATCGCCGTCGGCGCCTACGACCCCGACCCCGACACCCACACCCCCACCGGCATCACCCCCCTCGTCCTGCGCAACCGGTTCGAAATCGACGTCCCCGCCCACGGCACCGCCGAAGCCCTGCCCGGCCGCCGCCCCGCACTCCTCGTCCTCAACGACCAGGACCTCGGCTACGCCAAGATCCGCCTCGACCCCCGCTCCTGGGAAACCGTCCTCACCGCCCTCTCCGGCGTACCCGACCCCCTGACCCGCGCCGTCATCTGGAACACCGCCCGCGACATGGTCCGCGACGGCGAACTCGCCCCCACCACCTACCTCGAAACCGCCCGCACCCACCTCCCGCACGAAACCGACCTCGCCCTCGCCCAAGGCGTACTCGCCTTCGCCCACACCCACATCGCCGACCACTACACAGCACCCGAAAAACGCCCCGCCGCCCTCGCCACCATCACCGCCCTGTGCCGCGACCTCATCCGCCGCACCGAGGACGGCCACAACCCCGGCCTCCGCCTCATCGCCGTACGCCACCTCATCGACGCCGCCACCCAACCCGACACCATCCACGACTGGCTCACCAACGGCACCGTCCCCGGCGGCCCCGAACTCGACCCCGAACTCCGCTGGCGCATCCTCAACCGCCTCTCCGTCCTCGGCGCCACCGACGAAGCCACCATCGCCGCCGAACTCGAACAGGACCCCAGCGCCACCGGACAGGAAGGCGCCGCCCGCTGCCGCGCCGCCTTCCCCACCCCCGAGGCCAAAGCCACCGCCTGGCAGGCCATGTTCCACGACGACAGCCTCTCCAACTACCTCTTCACCGCCATCGCCCAAGGCTTCTGGCAGCCCGAACAGGCCGACCTCGTACGCGACTACGTCCCCCGCTTCTACCCCGACGCCACCGCCCTCGCCGCCCGCCGAGGACCCGCCATCGCGGAAGCCGCAGGACGCCACGCCTTCCCGGCCCACGCCATCGACACCGAAAACCTCCGACTCGGCGAACAGGCCCTCGAAGACGAAGCCCTCACCCCCGCCCTGCACCGCAAACTCGTCGACCAGATCGACGACCTGCGCCGAGCCCTCACCGTACGCACCACCCACTGACCCGACCGGCCCGGCCGCCCCACACAACGGCCGGGCCACAGGCCCTGCAACCCCCCCACCAGGCCCACAAACCACACAGCCCCGAACCAGACCCACCGGACCCACAACTTCACACCAACCCCACCCGTGCCCGGCGTCCCTCGCACAAGGAGACGCCGGGCACACCCATGTCCGACAACCCGATACCACCGCACCACCCCACAGCAGCCCCAAACCCCCACCCCCATCCCCCTTTCGGGTTCAGATCACCCAACTCCCCGACCACACACCCGAAAACCCGGACAGGCTGACATACCCACCCATGCCCACCCACGCCCCACCCCCCCGCACCCGAAAGGGCCCCCACCCATGCCCACCCCACCCCTCGCCGGATCCACCAACGGCCCCACCGCACTACGCCCCCTCCTCGACACCGTCCTCACCGCACTCCACGAAGGAACCCGCCGACGCCACGGCCCCCTCCCCACCGGCGGACCCGACGCCGTCACCCCCCGCACCCGCACCGCCACCCACCCCGTCATCCCCGACCACGGCACCGGACCCCACGAAGCCCTGCGCACCCTCGTCACCGCACTCACCGAAGGCGCCGCAGACCCCGCACACCCCCTCTGCACCGCCCACCTCCACACCCCACCCCTCGCCCTCGCCGCCGCAGCCGACCTCGCCGCCAGCGCCCTCAACCCCTCCATGGACTCCTGGGACCAAGCCCCCGCCGCCTCCGCCCTCGAAGCCGACCTCACCACCGCCCTCGCCACCGAGATCTACCCCCACCACCCCACACCCGACGCCCTCATCACCACCGGCGGCACCGAATCCAACCAACTCGCCCTCCTCCTCGCCCGCGAACGCAACGGCCCCGTACAAACCATCCACGCCACCAACGCACACCACAGCATCACCCGCGCCGCCTGGCTCCTCGGCCTCCCCCAACCCATCACCATCCCCGCCCCCACCGGCACCATGGACCTCACCGCCCTCGAAAAAACCCTCACCCGACTCCAACCACCCCTCCTCGTCACCGCCACCGCAGGCACCACCGACACCGGCCACATCGACCCCCTCACCGACATCGCCGACCTCTGCGACCACCACGGCGCCGAACTCCACATCGACGCCGCCTACGGCGGACCCCTCCTCCTCAGCCCCACCCACCGCAACAAACTCCACGGCCTCGACCGCGCCCACAGCGTCACCCTCGACCTCCACAAAATCGGCTGGCAACCCGCACCCGCCGGCATCCTCGCCGTCCCCCACCGCCACCACCTCACCCCCCTCCACCACCACGCCCCCTACCTCAACGCCGACGACGACACCGAAGCCGGCCTCCCCGACCTCCTCGGCCGCTCCCTGCGCACCACCCGCCGCCCCGACGCACTCAAAATCGCCGTCACCCTCCGCGCCCTCGGCCGCACCGGACTCGCCCACCTCATCGACCACACCCTCACCACCGCCCACCACCTCGCCGACCTCATCACCAAAACCCCCACCCTCGACCTCTACGACCGCCCCACCATCAGCACCGTCCTCTTCCGCCCCACCAACGCCGACGACCACACCGTCGCCACCATCCGCCGCACCCTCCTCACCCGCGGCCAAGCCGTACTCGGCCGCGCCCACACCAACAACCGACTCTGGCTCAAAGCCACCCTCCTCAACCCCCACACCACCCCCGACGACCTCCGCACCCTCCTCGACCTCGTCGACCAACTCACCCACGACCTCGCGGAAGGCAACACCCCCCGATGACCGACCTCCCCACCCCCGACCCCCACCACCCCCACGACCTCGCCGGCATCGGCATCGGCCCCTTCAACCTCTCCCTCGCCGCCCTCGCCCACAACATCCCCACCACCCACCACCATCCCCCCACCACCGCCTTCTACGAACAACGCCCCGCCTTCCACTGGCACCCCGGCCTCCTCATCGAAGGCGCCACCCTCCAAGTCCCCTTCCTCGCCGACCTCGTCACCCTCGCCGACCCCACCAACCCCTGGACCTTCCTCAACTACCTCCGCAGCCGCGACCGACTCTTCCCCTTCTACTTCGCCGAACGCTTCCACATCCAACGCGCCGAATACGACGCCTACTGCCGCTGGGTCACCCACCAACTCCCCAACCTCCACTTCAACCACCAGATCGACGCCATCCGCTGGAACCAACAACACCAACTCTTCGAAATCGACTTCACCCAACTCGACCCCGACGGCGAAGCCCAAGCACTCGGCCGCACCCACGCCCGCAACATCGCCCTCGGCATCGGCACCGAACCCCACATCCCCGAACCCCTACGCCCCCTCACCGAAGACGAAAACACCCCCGTCATCCACTCCGCCGACTACCTCCACCACCGCCAAGAACTCCTCGACGCCGAACACATCACCATCATCGGCTCCGGACAATCCGGCGCCGAAATCTTCCTCGACCTCCTACGCGCCCGCCCCCACGGCCACGAAAACCTCCACTGGCTCACCCGCACCCAGGCCTTCGCCCCCATGGAGTACTCAAAACTCGGCCTCGAACACTTCACCCCCGACTACACCCACTACTTCCACGCCCTCCCCGAACCCGTACGCGACGAACTCATCCCCCGCCAATGGCAACTCCACAAAGGCATCGACACCGACACCATCACCGCCATCCACGACGAGCTCTACCACCGCACCCTCCACGGAGGCTGGCCCCACACCACCCTCACCCCCGGAGTCTCCGTACGCACCGCCGGACGCCTGACCAACACCCGCATCGAACTCCACCTCGAACACACCCAACAAAACACCCGCACCCGCCTCACCACCGACGCCGTCATCCTCGCCACCGGCTACCGCGAACGCCCACTCACCCGCCTCCTCGCCGGCCTCGAACCCCACCTGCACCGCGACGCCTCCCAACGCCCCCGCATCGACGACCACTTCCGCCTCGTCCTCGACCCCGCCATCACCGGCCACATCTACGTACAGAACGCCGAACGCCACACCCACGGCGTCGGCGCCCCCGACCTCGGACTCGCCGCCTGGCGCAGCGCCACCATCCTCAACGACCTCACCGGCACCAACCCCTACCCCCTCCCCGAACGCACCGCCTTCACCACCTTCGGCCTCACCCCCCGAACCCCCCGCGGCCCCCACATCCCCACCCAGAACTCCGACCTCACCCCCCTCACCCACGGCAACTGACCCCCCCCACACACACGCAGAAGGCGGCCGCCCCTCCCACAGGAGAGAACGGCCGCCCCACACAGAACCGCCCAGAACACCGAACTGCCCAGAACGCCAGACCGATCAGACCACCGGACCGATCAGACCACCGGACTGCCCAGCACGCCGGACTGCCCAGCACGCCGGACCGATCAGACCACCGGACCGATCAGAACACCGGCGTACCCTCACGCGTCAGACGCCAGCCCACCGAAGCGAACTGCGCACCATCCACCGAACCCTTCGCCTGCACCCAAGAAATAATCGTGTTCCGAATCTCCTCCGAATTCGCCCACAACTGCTCCGCACCCGCCACATGCGGGAAGTTCCCCCCACCACTGGCCCGGTAGTTATTCACCGCCAGCACGAACCGCGCCGCCGGATCGACCGGCTTCCCCTCGAACGCCAGATTCACGATCCGCGAACCAACCGGCTTCGCAATGTCGATCTCATACGTCAGACCCGACACCGCATCGTAGTTGTAATCCGGAGTGTTGTCCGCATTCGTCAGCTTCGCCGTGTCCACCGGCACACCCACCGGCGTCTGCACGTAATACCGCGCCGAGAACTCCAAATAATCCCGCACCTGCGCACCCGTCAGCAACCGTGCCTCAAGCGTGTTCTCGAACGGATACAACCCCGCCGCATCCTTGATCGTCACATCACCGGCCGGAATCTGCGCCGTACGCGAAAAACACGACGCCTGCGAGAGCACCGGAAGCCCCGCATACTCCCCACCCGCCAACGCCGCCTTCACCGTCTCCGCCTGGACGACATTGATCAGATCAATGATCGGCTCGTCCTTCCACGCCGCCTCCGCCGTCGTCATCGCCGCCGTCGACGTACCGATCACCTGATTGACATACGCCACGACCTTCTCGTGCTCGTCCGCCAGCAACCCCGTGATCTTCGGGTCCTCCTCCACTGTGTTGGAGTTCAACACCCGCGAACCCACCTTCTCCACCACCCAGCGACCCCTCTCCCACACCAGATCGAAGTCGAACAGCGCCAGCCGCTGCCCCCACTTCAACGGCTCGGAGAGCACCACCCTCCTCCCCGTCCGCTTGTTCTCCACGAAGTACTCGGGAATTTCCTGATGCGCATGCCCCACCAAAATCGCATCGATACCCGGCACCTGCTCGGCCACCAGACCCGCCGCATTCTCCACATACGGCAACTGATCACCGTACGACGACGTACCACTGCTCCCCGAATGCGCCGACACGATCACCACATCCGCACCCATGGAACGAAGCCGCGGCACAAATTTCGCCGCCTGCTCCTCCAGCCCCGGGAACACCATCCTCCCACCCACATTCGCCTTGTCCCAGATCGCGATCCCCGGATTGGTCAACCCCAGAATCGCCACCCTCACATCCCGGCCGTACGGAGTACGCATCCGCTTGATGACATACGGCGCAAACGCCGGCCGCAACGACTTCGCATCCAACGCATTCGCACCCAGCAACGGAAAATCGCACTGCTCCTCGAACTTCCGCAGCACCGGAATACCGTAATTGAACTCGTGATTCCCCAACGCCGCCGCGTCATAACCGATCGCATTCATCGCCTGCGCCATCGGATGCACCGGCCCACGCCGCGCCGTGATCGGATCGACCTTCGCGTAGTAGTACGACAACTGAGTGCCCTGAATCGTGTCACCCGCGTCGATCAACAACGTGTTGCGACGCCCCTTCTCCCGGCGCACCCGCTCCACCAACGTCGAAATCTTCGCCAGACCCACATCGTTGTGCGCCTTGTCGTCGAACTCCCTGTCCGTGAAATAGTCCCAATTGAAGACGTTCCCATGCAGATCCGTCGTCCCCATCACGGTGAACGAGTACCGCTTTGACGGACGCCCATGGCCGTGACCGGAACCATGACCATGACCATGAGCCGCAGCAGGCACCGCGGAACCCCCCCACGACCGCCACACCCGCACCGGCAGCCGCCGATGCGCCCAGGAACGTCCTACGGTTCAACGGCATCTCTTCTCCCACATCTCGGTTCTCACACGAAGCCCGGTACCCGCACGCCCCACCCCCCGCCCGACGCGGAGGCCGAACCGCACACAACGCGCGTAGATGATGACCCAGGACCCACCCCCGGGCAACACCCCTCCCAGGTTTCGATCCGATGACCAACCACTGTCACACCCGGCTGCCACAGTGGACCCATGACCGACACACCCCTGTCCTACGGCACCCCCGAACACCCCCGCCTCGCCGTCCGCGGCGAAGCCCGCCTCGAATTCGACCCCGAGATCGCCCGCATCGGCATCACCGTCAGCGCCCGCGGCAAGGACCGCCGAAACGCACTCGAAGACCTCACCCGCCGCAACGACCGCGTCCTCGAACTCGCACGCTCCTACGGACAAGCCATGGAAAAACTCGAAACCGGCGCATTCTCCATCACACCCGAACTCGACCAACAAGGCCGCAACGAGAAAATCCGCGCATATCACGGCCACGTCCACATCACCGCAGTCCTCAACGACTTCACCACCCTCGGCGAATTCACCACCCGCATCGCCGACCTCGAAATGACCCGCATCAACGGCCCCTGGTGGAGCCTGCGCCCCGACTCACCCGCCCACGCCGAAGCCCGCCGCCAAGCCGTCCGCGAAGCCGTCCAACGCGCCCGCGAATACGCCGACGCACTCGACACCCACCTCACCGCCCTCGTCGAACTCGCCGACACCGGCGCGGAGAACGCCCCCACCGCCCTGCCCGCACCCCCCGGCGGCGCACGCGCCGCCTACAGGACGGCAGCCCCCCAACCCACCGCCCTCAGCCTCGAACCACAACGCCAGACCGTCTACGCACGAGTGAACGCCCGTTTCATCATGGCACCCCCCACACTCTAAAAGGAATGCTCATCCGAGCACCCCGCCGCACAATTCAACAGTCGTCAATAACCCTTCACCCAAAGGTCGTTGAGCGGACACGGCGAGCGAAATAACTACCCGTAGGTAAGGCTTAGGGTCGAAGCATGCGCCGAGCAAAAATCGTTTGTACCCTGGGCCCCGCCACCGACACCTACGACCAGCTCAAAGCACTGGTCCACGCCGGAATGGACATCGCCCGCCTCAACCTCAGCCACGGCACCTACGCCGAACACGAAGAGCGATACCACCACGTACGCAAAGCCGCCGACGAAGCAGGACGAAGCGTCGGAATCCTCGCCGACCTCCAAGGCCCGAAGATCCGCCTCGGCCGCTTCCACGAAGGCCCCGTACTCCTCGAACGCGGCGACACCTTCACCATCACCGTCGAACCCACCGAAGGCGACCGCCATGGCTGCGGCACCACCTACGACGGCCTCGCCGTCGACGTCACCCCCGGCGAACGCATCCTCGTCGACGACGGCCGGGTCACCCTCGAAGTCACCGAAGTGGACGGCCCCCGCGTCCACACCACCGTCATCGAGGGCGGCATGGTCTCCGACCACAAAGGACTCAACCTCCCCGGCGTCGCCGTCTCCGTCCCCGCCCTCTCCGAAAAGGACGTCGAAGACCTCCGCTGGGCCCTGCGCACCGGCGCCGACATCATCGCCCTCTCCTTCGTCCGCAGCGGACGCGACATCGAGGACGTCCACCGCATCATGGACGAGGAGGGCCGCCGCCTCCCCGTCATCGCCAAGATCGAAAAACCCCAGGCCGTCGAGAACATCGACGGCATCGTCGCCGCCTTCGACGGCATCATGGTCGCCCGCGGCGACCTCGGCGTCGAAATGCCCCTGGAACAAGTACCCATCGTCCAGAAACGCGCCATCAAACTCGCCAGGCGCAACGCCAAGCCGGTCATCGTCGCCACTCAGATGCTCGACTCGATGATCGACAACTCCCGCCCCACCCGCGCCGAGGCCTCCGACGTCGCCAACGCGGTCATCGACGGCACCGACGCGGTGATGCTCTCCGGCGAGACCAGCGTCGGCAAGTACGCCGTCGAGACGGTACGCACGATGGCCCGCATCGTGGAAGCTGCCGAGGAGGACCTCCTCGCCAAGGGCCTCCCGCCCCTGACCGAGCACAACAAGCCCCGCACCCAGGGCGGCGCCGTCGCCCGCGCGGCGGCCGAGATGGGCGACTTCCTGGGCGCGAAGTTCCTGGTCGCCTTCACCCAGAGCGGCGACACCGTCCGACGCCTCTCCCGCTACCGCTCGCCCATCCCGCTCCTGGCCTTCACCCCGGACCCCGCCACCCGCTCCCAGCTGAACCTGACGTGGGGCGTCGAGACCTTCCTCGGCCCGCAGGTGGACTCGACGGACGCGATGGTGGCCCAGGTCGACGAGGAGCTGCTGAGGATCGGCCGCTGCGAGAAGGGCGACGTCGTGGTCATCACGGCCGGCTCCCCGCCGGGCGTCCCGGGCTCGACGAACCTGGTGCGGGTGCACCGCATCGGCGAGGACGACAGCCCGAAGTAGGCGGTCGTCAGTACTTCGGCCCGACGTGGGCGTCCATCAACGCGACGGACGCCCGTCGGGCTACGGAGATGTTGTATGCCTTGCCCGCCCGGGTGCAGTGCGTCCACTCGACACCGAGCTTGTCGAGGGTGTCGGTGTAGAGCTGCCGGATGTCGTCCGAGACGTTGGTGAAGTAGTAGCGCGGGTACTCGTAGCGCTTGCGCACCCCGTTGATCACCCGGGTCGTCCAGTTCATGTTCCGGCAGCCGTCGGAGTGGATGAGGCCACGGATGAAGTCCCATGGGTGGGCATCGACGATCTCCTGTTGCCAGGAGGCCAGAATGATGGGGCGCTCGTGCTTCTTGCCGGGCCCGTGCTGGGGGAAGAGACACGGCCAGTGCTTCGTGTAGGACTTGACCTCGACGCAACCGTTCCGGTGGCGGCGGCTCGTGCGCGGTGCGGGCAGCACTCGACGCATCGCCGATTCGGCTTCGTCGATCAGACCGGGCCACACGTCGCCGCAGAAGACTGACAGGTGGTGCTGTTTGGGCTTGGAGATGATGTGCCCGTCGCCGAGGTAGAGACCCAGCAGATACGCGTATGCGACATGATCGAATTCTCGCCCGGTGCAGACAGGGCAGTCGGTGGGCTGCTCGTACTGCACGCCGCGTCGCTTGCGATCCTCGTGCAGCCACCAGCCGATTGTTCCACGGGGGACGCCAAGGAGCTCGGCGACCGCTCGATTGGTGGCCCCGCTGCGTAAGAGAGCGAGCGCTTCGTCGCGAGTCGACGGGTTGTGCTGTTCCATGCGACGGATTCTTGTGCGACCTTCGCTGGTCCGTGCCGGATTCGAAGGAGCGTTCACTGGCAGGAGTGAAGATCGTTAAGCGGCGTCAAGCCTTGGAAAAGAAGGGAAGTGCCCTGGGTGGGATTCGAACCCACGCTGTCGGTGGTTTGAGCACCGTGTCTCTTCCGCTGGACTACCAGGGCTGGCCTTGGCATCAAAGGTTAGCGCAGGCCTGCTGTGCCTCAAACATACAGGAGCTAGGTAGGCTCAGGTAGCAGCACCTGCCTTGAAAAAAGGAGCATTGTGACAACCCCCGAGTCGCCCCAGCCCGCAGACGACGACAAGTCGCACGTTCCGCCGCTGACGACCCGCGTCGTCATCGCCGAGGACGAGGCGCTCATCCGCCTCGACCTCAAGGAGATGCTGGAGGAAGAGGGCTACTCGGTCGTCGGCGAGGCCGGGGACGGGCAGCGGGCCGTCGAGCTGGCCCGGGAGCACCGGCCGGATCTGGTGATCCTCGATGTGAAGATGCCGGTCCTCGACGGGATCTCCGCGGCGGAGAAGATCGCCGAGGAGTCCATCGCGCCGGTTCTGATGCTCACCGCGTTCTCGCAGCGCGACCTCGTCGAGCGGGCCAGGGACGCCGGGGCGATGGCGTATCTGGTGAAGCCGTTCAGCAAGAGCGACGTGGTGCCGGCCATCGAGATGGCGGTGTCGCGGTTCGCGGAGCTGAAGGCGCTGGAGAGCGAGGTCGCGGACCTTGCGCAGCGGCTGGAGACGCGGAAGCTGGTGGATCGGGCGAAGAGCATTCTGCAGACGGATTACGGTCTGTCGGAGCCGGCGGCGTTCCGGTGGATCCAGAAGACGTCGATGGACCGGCGGCTGTCGATGCAGCAGTTGGCCGAGGCGTTGATCGCGGATGCCGAGGAGAAGAAGCGGGCGGCCGAGTAGCCGGGTCCGTAGGGACACATGGTTGAGGCCCGTACCCCGGTTTTCCGGGGTACGGGCCTCAACCATGTGGGTGGGAGGGGTTCAGTCCTCGCCGAGGTAGGCCTTGCGGACGGATTCGTCGTGGAGGAGGTCCGCTCCGGTGCCGGAGAGGACGATCTTGCCGACCTCCATGACGTGGCCCTGGTCGGCGAGGGAGAGCGCCGCCTGGGCGTTCTGCTCGACGAGCAGGATGGTGGTGCCCTGGGCCTTGAGTTCGACGATGGTCGCCATGATCTTCTGCATCATGATCGGGGAGAGGCCCATGGAGGGTTCGTCGAGCATCAGGAGTTTGGGCCGGCACATGAGGGCCCTGCCCATGGCGAGCATCTGCTGCTCGCCGCCGGAGAGGGTTCCGGCGGCCTGTTTGCGGCGTTCCCCGAGGATGGGGAAGAGGTCGTAGGCGCGCTGGATGTCCTTCTCGATGCCGGCTTTGTCGCTGCGGAGGTATGCGCCGAGTTGGAGGTTCTCGGCGATCGTCAGCCGGGGGAAGATGTGGCGTCCCTCGGGGGAGTGGGCGAGGCCCAGGGAGACGACCTTGTGGGCGGGGACGTTGGCGAGTGGTTTGCCGTCGAAGACGATGCGGCCGCCGGCCGGTTTGAGGAGGCCGGAGAGGGTGCGCAGGGTGGTGGTCTTGCCGGCGCCGTTGGTGCCGATGAGCGTGACGACCTGGCCGGCTTCGACGGTGAAGGAGATGCCCTTGACGGCTTCGATCTTGCCGTAGGCGACGCGGAGGTCCTCGACCTCCAGAAGTGCGGTCATCGGGTGTCCTCCTCCTCGGTGCTGGTGGTGGCTGTTCTGGCGGCGTCGGCGTCCGCTTCGGCGGCTTCGACCTCGGCGGCTTCTTCGGCGCCGGGGGCGCCTTCGAAGGGGGTGCCGAGGTAGGCGGCGACGACGCGTTCGTCGCTCTGGACCTCGCCGGCGGTGCCTTCGACGAGTTTTTCGCCCTGGACGAGGCAGGCGACGCGGTCGCAGAGGTTGAAGATGAATCGCATGTCGTGCTCGATGACGAGGACGGCGATGCCCTGGTCCCGGATGGCGAAGATGAGTTCTTCGGTGACGCGGGTTTCCTGGGGGTTCATGCCGGCGGTGGGCTCGTCGAGGAGGAGGAGTCCGGGGTCGCTGGCGAGTGCGCGGGCGATTTCCAGCTTGCGCTGGTCTCCGTAGGGGAGGTTGCGCGCGAGGTGGTCGGCCTTGTTGGCCAGGCCGATGAACTCCAGGAGTTCCATGGCGCGTTCGCGGCTGGCGTTTTCGGCTTTGGTGAAGCCGGGGAGTCGGAGGAGGGCGGACCAGAGGCCTTCCTTGGTCCTGGTGTGGCGGCCGACGAGGACGTTTTCCAGGACGGTCATGTTGGCGAAGAGCCGGATGTTCTGGAAGGTGCGGGCGATGCCTGCCTGGGTGACGAGGTGGGGCTTGGGGGGCAGGACGGTGCCTTTGTAGCTGACCTTGCCCTCGGTGGGGACGTACAGGCCGGTGAGGCAGTTGAAGAAGGTGGTCTTGCCGGCTCCGTTGGGGCCGATGAGGCCGACGATTTCGCCTGCGTTGACGGTGAGGTCGACGTTGCGGACGGCGGTGAGGCCGCCGAAGCGCATGGTGACCCCGCTGGCGTCCAGGACGGTGGTGGCGGTTTTCGTGGTGGTGGTCATGGTGGTCACGCCCCCGCCTTGGCGATGCCGGCGCCGGTTTCCTCGGACTGCCGTGGTTCGGGTACGTCGGGCTGGTCGTTCTCGTGGAATTCGAGCTGCTTCCTGCGGTCGGCGACCAGTCCTTCGGGGCGCATGCGCATCAGGAGGATGAGGGCGACGCCGAAGAGGAAGAGCTGGTAGTCCTGCATGAACTGGAGTTTGGCCGGGATGAGGTAGAGCAGTGCGGCGCCGACGAGGGGTCCGCTGAGGGTTCCCATGCCGCCGAGGATGACGGCGGCGAGGAGGAAGGCGGAGTTGGGGGGTACGGAGCCGGCGAACTGGTACTGCTCGGGGGTGACGGTGTAGTTGACGTGTGCCTGGACGGTTCCGGCGAGTCCGGCGAGGGTGGCGCCGAGGGCGAAGGCGATCAGTTTGAGCCGGAAGGCGTTGATGCCCATGGCGGTGGCTGCGGTTTCGTCTTCGCGGATGGCGACCCAGGCGCGGCCGATGCGGGATTCTCCGGAGCGGCGGAAGACGAGGACGACGACGGCGGTGAACAAGAGCATCAGCAGGTAGTAGTTGGCGGACCTGCCGAGGGTGAAGCCGAGGACGTCGTGTTTGGTTCCGAAGTCGAATCCGAAGAAGTTGAGGTCGGGGATGCTGGGGATGCCCTGGGAGCCGTTGGTGAGGTCGGGTCCGCTGTTGCCGTTGAGGTTGTTCACGGTGAGGCGGAAGATTTCACCGAAGCCGAGGGTGACGATGGCGAGGTAGTCGCCGCGCAGTCGTAGGGTCGGTGCGCCGATGAGGACGCCGAAGACGAGTGATGCTGCGGCTCCGGTGAGTACGGCGGCCCAGAAGGGGAATTCGACGCCGATGGCCGACATGGTGGAGCCGGAGACCAGGGCGGCGGCGTAGGCGCCGACGCCGAGGAAGGCCACGTAGCCGAGGTCGAGGAGGCCGGCGAGGCCGACGACGACGTTGAGGCCGAGGGCGACGGTGCCGAAGATGAGGATGTTGGCGCCGATGAGCGCGTATTCCTCTTTTTGCTGGGTGAAGGGGAAGCAGACGGCTGCGACGAGGGCTGCGGCGAGGGTGATGTTGCGGTGCTTCGTGGTCAGCGCGGTGAGGCGGGAGATGAGTCCGGCTCGGTGGAGTGCGGTGAAGGCGAAGCCGACGGTGATGAGGAAGCCGATGAAGAGTTCGGTGTATTCGGTGTCGATGCCGTAGGTGAAGACGTGGAGGCCGATGCCGAACGCGGCGACGATGATGAGGATTTCGGCCCAGGAGGGCAGGGTCTTGGCGCGGGGGGCCGGGGGTGCGGCGAGGCCGTTGCGGAAGCGCTGCCAGGCGTTGGCCGAGGGGCCGGTGAGTGGTTGGTCGTCGGGGAGGCCGAGGGCGGCGATGGCGGCGATGAGTGCGCCGATGCCGCTGACCCAGGCTCCGGGTTCCAGGTTGACGACGCCGCCGAGGTCGTAGGAGATGGCGCCGATGGTGTAGCCGGTGGTGCCGAAGGTGCCCAGTGCCAGGAGGCGGACGGGGCTGTTGGTGCCGCCGGGGGTGAGCCAGCGCAGTCCTCGGATGTCGTAGCCGGAGAGGGCGAGGAGGAGGGTGAGGGCGGCGCTGGTGAGGGTGAGGACTTGGAGGCCGCCGGGGTAGCCGGTGACGGTGAGGTCGCCGGGGAATTCGGAGGTCCAGGTCCAGGCGAGGAAGGTGCCGGCGAGTGCGACGGTGGCGCCTGCGATGGTGCCGATGCGGGCCGCGGGGGCGGGGATCGGCAGGAAGGAGGTGGTGTTGGTGGTCATCGGTATCACGCCCGATCCGTGACGCGTTCGCCGAGCAGGCCCTGGGGTCGGAGCAGCAGGACGACGATGAGGAGGACGAAGGCCCATACGTCCTTCCAGGCGCCGCCGCCGAAGAGGTCCATGCCGGGGACGTTGCTCATGTAGCCGGTGGCGAGGGATTCGGCGATGCCGAGTACGACGCCGCCGAGCATGGCTCCGTAGATGTTGCCGATGCCGCCGAGTACGGCTGCGGTGAAGGCTTTGAGGCCCATGATGAAGCCCATTTTGAAGCCGATCTGGCCGTTTTTGAGCCCGTAGGCGACGGCGGCGACGGCGGCGAAGGCGGCACCGATGGCGAAGGCCATGACGATGATGCGGTCGGTGTTGATGCCCATGAGCTTGGCGGTGTCGGGGTCCTGGCTGGTGGCTTGCATGCCGCGGCCGGTGCGTGTCTTGGAGACGAAGAGGCCGAGGGCGAGCATGCAGATGGGTGCCGTGATGAGGACGAAGAGGTCGCCGCGTTGGATGTGGGCGCCGAAGATGTCGATCGCTTCGCCCTTGAACTGGGGGAAGGAGCGGTCCTTCTTGGCGTCGGGGTACCACTTCCAGATGGCCTGCTGGAGGGCGAGGGAGAGTCCGATCGCGGTGATCAGCGGGGCCAGTCGTGGGGCGGTGCGCAGGGGCCGGTAGGCGAAGCGTTCGGCGGCTGCGCTGACGGCGACGGAGCATATGACGCCGCCGATGATCATGAGGGGGATGATCGCGAGGAGGGAGACGCCGGCCGGCATCCAGAGGTATACGGTGAGAGCTCCGAAGCCTCCGATCATGAAGATCTCGCCGTGGGCGAAGTTGATGAGCTGGATGATTCCGTAGACCATCGTGTAGCCGATCGCGATGAGTCCGTACATCGCGCCGAGGATGAGTCCATTGGCCAGCTGTTGCGGCAGTTCGTTCACCGCAGGGCCTCCGTGGAGTGGTTCGGATATGGCACCGCGCGGGAGCGCTGGTAGCGCTCCCGCGCGGTCTGGGTCAGGCTTGGGGGCCGGGAGGGCCGGTGGGGGTCAGGGCTTGTAGACCTCGCTGAGCTTGGAGGTCCACTTGCCTCCGTCGACCTGGTAGGCGGTCATCATGGTGTTGGTGGTGTCGCCGTATTCGTCGAAGGAGACGGGGCCGGTGACGCCGTCGAACTTGACCTTGGCCATGGCTTCGAGGACCTTGACGCGGGCGTCGTCGGGGAGCTTGCCGTCGTTCTCGGCGACGGCGATCTTGACGGCTTCGATGATGGCCCAGGTGGCGTCGTAGGTGCCGCCGCCGTAGGCCTCGTAGGCGTCCTTGTATCCGGCGGTCTTGTAGTCGGCGATGAACTTCTTGGCGGAGTCGAGTTCTTCGACGGGCTTGCCGACGGAGGTGGCGATGTCGCCCTGGGCCTTCTTGTTGAGCTTGATGAAGTCGGCGCTGTACATGCCGTCGCCGCCCATGAGGGGGATCTGGACGCTGTCCTTGAGCTGCTGGCTCAGGGGGGCGCCGGCGGGGTATTCGCCGCCGTAGTAGACGGCCTTGGCGCCGGACTTCTTGACCTGGGTGACGACGGCGTTGAAGTCGCGGTCGTCGGGGTTGACGTGGTCGGAGCCGACGATCTTGCCGCCGAGGTCGGTGAAGGTGTTCTTGAAGGAGGCGGCGAGACCGGCGCCGTAGGGCTTCTGGTCGTCGATGAGGTAGACCTGCTTGATCTTCGCGGTGTTGTAGAGGTACTTCGCGGCGAAGGCGCCCTGGATCTGGTCCGTGGTGGCGGTGCGGAAGTAGGTCTTGAAGGGGCGCTTCTTGTCGCCGGTCTTCCAGTTCTCGCCCTGGGTGAGTTCGGTGCCGGTGTTGGCGGGGGAGACCTGGGTGAGGTTGGCGTCGTTGAGCGGCTTCTGCATCGACTGGGAGACGCCGGAGTTCAGGGGGCCGACGACGCCGACGACGGATTCGTCGTCGATGAACTTCTGGGCGTTCTGCTGGCCGACGGAGGGCTGGGCCTGGTCGTCGAGGGGTTTGACCTCGAATTTGATGCCGGGGACGGTTTTTTCCTTGTTGGCCGTCTTGGCGGCGAGGTCGGCGGAGTTCTTGATGCCGAGGCCGAGGGCGGACAGGTCGCCGGTGATCGGCGCGTCGACGCCGATGACGACGGTCTGGGTGTCGCCTCCGCCGCCGCTGTTCTTGCTGTCGTCGCGCGACCCGCAGGCGGTGAGGGTCAGTGCTCCTGTGGTGAGCACTGTGGTGAGTATGAGCAAAGAACGGTGTCGCACGAAAGGTCCTTTCCCTGGCGCGGCCTCCTCTGCTGAGGTGCCGTGTCGTTCGCCGGGCCGTACTGGGTTGGTACAGGGCCGTGCTGCAGACGCGCCCGGCGGCGCGGTGACTGGCGGTGACTCTAGGCGCAGGGGAGGGAGTCCGGGATGGGTCCGCCGCAGGATGTGACTGTCTTGTTATGCCGTTGAGGAAGGCTTGAGGTGGCTGTGCGGACATGTACGGTTTTTTACCGGATGGAAAAGTGACCGCATTCTGAGAACGCGCAGCTCTGCTAAGGGGCTTGAGCGGATCTTGCTGCTGTCGCGTTTCGGGGGCCGGGTGGGGTGTGTGGGGGCGTGGCGAAGGGCCCGGCGGCTGCGGGGTGCGGTCCTGGGTGTGGTGTGGGGGGGGGGGCGGACCGGCCGATGGTTACGCAGTGTTACGGCGGGGGGTGTTGTGGTCGACGCGGTGTGGTGTGTGTGGGGTGGGTGTGGGGTGCCGAGTTGGCCATACAACGGGTTGTGTGGTCAAGGGAGTTGACGTATTTGGTTCTCAACTTCGTTTGGTGGGTGGGTGGTTGTGTGCGGATATGGCACTGCCCGGTCGGATGGTGGTCCGGCCGGGCAGTGGGGTTCGGGGGTGTCGGTGCGTGTTGCGGTCCGTCAGATGGTGTCGGGGCGGGGGGCGTCGCGGAGCATGCAGGTGAGGCGTGCGGTGCAGACCCGCTTGTCCTGTTCGTCGGTGATGACGATCTCGTAGGTGGCGGTGGAGCGGCCGCGGTGCACGGGGGTGGCCACTCCGGTGACGAGGCCGCTGCGTACGCCGCGGTGGTGGGTGCAGTTCAGGTCGACACCCACGGCGAGCTTGGTGACGCCGCCGTGGAGCATGGAGCCGACGGAGCCGAGGGTCTCGGCGAGGACGGCGGAGGCGCCGCCGTGCAGCAGTCCGTAGGGCTGGGTGTTGCCCTCGACGGGCATGGTGCCCACGACGCGGTCCGCGGAGGCCTCGACGATCGTGACGCCCATCCGTTCGCCGAGGTGTCCGGCGGAGAAGAGGGCGGGCAGGTCCACGCCGAGGGCGGCGTACTCGTCGATGATCTCCTGGGGGAACGTGGGAGT
This sequence comes from Streptomyces sp. ML-6, assembly GCF_030116705.1. NCBI lineage: Bacteria > Bacillati > Actinomycetota > Actinomycetes > Kitasatosporales > Streptomycetaceae > Streptomyces > Streptomyces sp. ML-6. The sequence goes on along the minus strand of NZ_JAOTIK010000001.1, from coordinate 1,654,819 downwards.
GGTGTGCTCGCCCATGGGCCGGCTCCGATCGTCTGCGGTGGTTCACGGCGTCAGTGCTGTGTACATCGTTCTTATCAGACGGCTGAGCGGACGCTTAGGGCTGCTCGTGCCGCAGTGCGCTGCCGGCCCCGGCCCCCGGCCCCGGGTCTTTCGGCCCCGCGCGGTTCGGCCCCGCGCGGTTCGGCCCCGCGCGGTTCGGCCCCGCGCGGTTCGGCTCCGCGTGCCTCAGGTGCGGGTGTTCTCGAAGCGGACGACGACGGATTTGCTGGCCGGGGTGTTGCTGGTGTCGGCGGTGGAGTCGAGGGGGACCAGCACATTGGTCTCGGGGTAGTAGGCGGCGGCGCAGCCCCGGGCGGTCGGGTAGTGGACGACGCGGAAGCCGGGGGCGCGGCGTTCCACGCCGTCCTTCCACTCGCTGACGAGGTCGGTGTACGCGCCGTCGGCGAGGCCGAGGGCGTGGGCGTCCTCGGGGTTGACCAGGACGACGCGGCGGCCGTTCTTGATGCCGCGGTAGCGGTCGTCGAGGCCGTAGATCGTGGTGTTGTACTGGTCGTGCGAGCGCAGGGTCTGCAACAGGAGCCGGTTCTGCGGGAGTTCGGGGTATTCGACGGGGGCGGCGGTGAAGTTGGCCCGGCCGGTGGCGGTGGGGAAGCGGCGTTCGTCGCGCGGGGGGTGCGGGAGGGTGAAGCCGCCGGGGCGGGCGATGCGGGTGTTGAAGTCCTCGAAGCCGGGGACGACGCGGGAGATGCGGTCGCGGATCGTGGCGTAGTCCTTCTCGAACTCTTCCCAGGGGGTGGCCGATCCGGGGCCGAGTACGGCGCGGGCGAGGCGGGCGACGATGGCGGGTTCGGAGAGGAGGTGGGGGCCGGCGGGGGTGAGGTTGCCGCGCGAGGCGTGGACCATGCTCATGGAGTCCTCGACGGTGACGAACTGCTTGCCGCTCGCCTGGATGTCCTTGTCGGTGCGGCCGAGGGTGGGGAGGATCAGTGCGCGGGTGCCGGTCACGGTGTGCGAGCGGTTCAGTTTGGTGGAGACGTGGACGGTGAGGCGGGCGCGGCGCATGGCGGCCTCGGTGACGTCCGTGTCGGGGGTGGCTGCGACGAAGTTGCCGCCCATGGCGATGAAGACCTTGGCGTCGCCGTCGCGCAGGGCGCGGATGGAGCGGACGACGTCGTAGCCGTGGTGGCGGGGTGAGGTGATCCCGAATTCCTTGTCGAGGGCGTCGAGGAAGGCGGGGGAGGGGCGTTCGAAGATGCCCATGGTGCGGTCGCCCTGCACGTTGGAGTGGCCCCGGACGGGGCAGACGCCGGCGCCGGGGCGGCCCACGTTGCCGCGCAGCAGGAGGAAGTTGACCACTTCGCGGATGGTGGGTACGGAGTGTTTGTGCTGGGTGAGGCCCATGGCCCAGCAGACGATGGTGCGTTTCGAGGCGAGGATCATGGCCAGGGCCTTCTCGATGCTTTCGCGGTCGAGGCCGGTGGCGGTGAGGGTCTCGGACCAGTCGGCTCGGCGGGCGGTGGCCGCGAACTCCTCGAAGCCGTGGGTGTGTTCCCGTACGAAGGTTTCGTCGACGGCGCCCTCGGTCTGCAGGATCATTTTGTTGAGGAGGCGGAAGAGTGCTTGGTCGCCGCCGATGCGGATCTGCAGGAAGAGGTCGTTGAGTGCGGTGCCCCGGATCATGCCGAGGGGGGTCTGGGGGTTCTTGAAGCGTTCCAGGCCGGCTTCGGGGAGCGGGTTCACCGAGATGATCTTCGCTCCGGCTGCCTTGGCCTTTTCCAGGGCGGAGAGCATCCGGGGGTGGTTGGTGCCGGGGTTCTGTCCGGCGACGATGATCAGGTCGGCCCGGTGGAGGTCTTCGAGGGTGACGCTGCCCTTGCCGACGCCGAGGGTTTCCGTCAGTGCCGAGCCGGAGGACTCGTGGCACATGTTGGAGCAGTCGGGGAGGTTGTTGGTGCCGAATTCGCGGGCGAAGAGCTGGAGCAGGAACGCGGCCTCGTTGCTCGTGCGGCCCGAGGTGTAGAAGAGGGCCTCGTCGGGGGAGTCGAGTGCGTGCAGTTCCTCGGCGATGATGTCGAAGGCGTGTTCCCAGTCGATCGGCTCGTACCGTTCGGCACCTTCGGGGAGGTACATCGGCTGGGTGATCCGTCCCTGCTGGCCCAGCCAGTAGCCGCTGCGGGTGGCGAGGTCGGCGAGGGGGTGTGCGGCGAAGAAGTCGGGGGTGACCCGGCGCAGGGTGGCCTCTTCGGCGACGGCCTTGGCGCCGTTTTCGCAGAATTCCGCCGTGTGTCGTTTGTCGCCCTCGGGCCAGGCGCAGCCGGGGCAGTCGAAGCCGTTCTTCTGGTTGACCTTGAGGAGGGTCTGTGCGGTGCGTCGCACTCCCATCTGCTGTTGGGCCATGCGCAGGCTGTGGGCGACGGCGGGGAGTCCGGCGGCGGCGTGCTGGGCCTCGCCGACCCGCGGCGCGTCCTGGACGGGGTCGCCTGTGGGCGGCTTGGTGGCCATGGTGTGTTCTCCTTCGGGCCGGCTGCGGACCTGCGCGCACCGTACGTGCCGGTGCCGTGCGTGTTCCTCCTACGATCCTGTCACGTGGCACCGACAAGGGGTGGGGGAGCGGTGTCCGGTCGGGAATGTCAGTGGTCCGTGGCAGGATCGGGGGCGTGGCTGAGACGGCATCGAAGAAGACGGCAGACAACCGACCGCGCCTGCTCCTGATGGACGGGCACTCCTTGGCGTACCGGGCGTTCTTTGCGCTGCCGGCGGAGAATTTCACGACCGGGTCGGGGCAGCCGACGAACGCGGTGTACGGCTTCGCGTCGATGCTCGCGAACACTCTGCGTGACGAGGCGCCGACGCATTTCGCGGTGGCGTTCGATGTGTCCCGCAAGACCTGGCGGTCGGAGGAGTTTCCCGAGTACAAGGCGAATCGTTCGAAGACCCCGGACGAGTTCAAGGGGCAGGTCGAGCTGATCGGCGAGTTGTTGGACGCGATGCGCGTCGACCGGTTCGCGGTGGACGGCTTCGAGGCGGACGATGTCATCGCCACGCTGGCCACGCAGGCGGAGGCGGCCGGTTTCGAGGTGTTGATCGTCACCGGGGACCGGGATTCGTTCCAGTTGATCACGGACCATGTCACGGTGCTGTACCCGACGAAGGGTGTTTCGGAGCTGACGCGTTTCACCCCGGCGAAGGTCGAGGAGAAGTACGGGCTCACGCCGCGGCAGTATCCGGATTTCGCGGCGCTGCGCGGTGACCCGTCGGACAACCTTCCGGGGATTCCCGGGGTGGGGGAGAAGACGGCCGCGAAGTGGATCAACCAGTTCGGTTCGTTCGACGAGCTGGTGGAGCGGGCCGAGGAGGTCAAGGGCAAGGCGGGCCAGAATTTCCGGGATCATCTGGACGCGGTGCGGCTGAACCGTCGGCTGACGGAGATGGTGCGTGACGTGGAGCTGCCGAAGGCCCCGCAGGACCTGGAGCGTGCGCCGTACGACCGTACGGCGGTGACGGGTGTGCTGGATGTCCTGGAGATTCGTAACCCGAGTCTGCGGGAGCGGCTGCTGGCGGTCGATCCGGGTGCGGCCGAGGACGAGGTGCCGGTGCCCGCCGCGGGTGTCGAGCTGGACGGTGCGGTGCTGGGTGCGGGGGAGCTGGCGCCCTGGCTGGCCGAGCACGGTGACCGGCCGCTCGGTGTCGCGACGGTCGACACGTGGGCCCTGGGCAGTGGTGCGGTCACCGAGATCGCGCTCGCCGCGGCGGACGGTGCGGCGGCGTGGTTCGACCCGGCCGAGATCGACGGGGCCGACGAGCAGGCGTTCGCCGCGTGGATCGCCGATGCGGGCCGGCCCAAGGTGATGCACAACGCGAAGAGTGCGATGCGGGTCTTCCCGGAGCACGGCTGGCGGGTCGACGGCGTCATGATGGACACGGCGCTGGCCGCCTATCTGGTCAAGCCGGGCCGTCGTTCCTTCGCGCTGGACGCGTTGGCGGTGGAGTATCTGGGGCGTGAGCTGGCGCCCGCCGCGGCGTCCGAGGGGCAGTTGGCCTTCGGTGCGGAGGACCAGGCGGAGGCCGAGGCGCTGATGGCGCAGGCCCGCGCGATCCTGGACCTGGGCGAGGCGTTCACCGCCCGGCTGGCCGAGGTGGGTGCGGACCGGTTGCTGCATGACATGGAGCTGCCGACGTCCGCCCTGCTGGCCCGGATGGAGCGGTGCGGCATCGCCGCCGACCGGGCCCATCTGGAGGGGATGGAGCAGCAGTTCGCCGGTGCGGTGCAGCAGGCGGTGAAGGAGGCGCATGCCGCGGTCGGCCGGGAGTTCAACCTCGGTTCGCCCAAGCAGCTCCAGGAGGTGCTCTTCGGTGAGTTGGGTCTGCCGAAGACGAAGAAGACCAAGACCGGGTACACGACGGATGCCGATGCCCTGGCCTGGCTCGCCGCGCAGACGGAGCACGAGCTGCCGGTGATCATGCTGCGTCACCGTGAGCAGGCCAAGCTGCGGGTCACGGTCGAGGGCCTGGTGAAGACGGTCGCGCCGGACGGCCGTATCCACACCACGTTCAACCAGACGGTGGCGGCGACGGGGCGGCTCTCCTCCACCGACCCCAATCTGCAGAACATTCCCGTCCGTACGGACGAGGGGCGGGCCATCCGCCGGGGCTTCGTCGTCGGTGAGGGTTTCGAGACGCTGATGACGGCCGACTACAGCCAGATCGAGCTGCGGGTGATGGCCCACCTGTCCGAGGACGAGGGCCTGATCGAGGCGTTCACCTCCGGCGAGGACCTGCACACCACGGTGGCCTCCCAGGTCTTCGGCGTCGACAAGTCGGCCGTCGACCCGGAGATGCGCCGCAAGATCAAGGCGATGAGTTACGGGCTGGCGTACGGGCTCTCCGCGTTCGGTCTCTCCCAGCAGCTGAACATCGAGGCGGGTGAGGCGCGGGTCCTGATGGACACCTACTTCGAGCGGTTCGGCGGAGTGCGGGACTATCTGCACCGGGTGGTGGAGGAGGCCAGGGCCACCGGTTATACGGAGACGGTCTTCGGTCGTCGTCGTTACCTTCCCGACCTCAACAGCGACAACCGTCAGCGTCGTGAGATGGCCGAGCGGATGGCGCTCAACGCACCGATCCAGGGCACGGCCGCGGACATCGTCAAGGTGGCCATGCTCCAGGTCGACCGGGCGCTGACCGAGGCGGGGCTGAAGTCGCGGATGCTGCTCCAGGTCCATGACGAAATCGTCCTGGAGGTCGCCGGGGGCGAGCGTGCCCGGGTGGAGGAGATCCTGCGCCATGAGATGTCCACGGCGGTGCGGTTGCGTGCCCCGCTGGACGTGTCGGTGGGTGTGGGTACGGACTGGGAGTCGGCGGCGCACTGAGGCTCCGGCCGTGCCGGACGGTCCGGGGCCCGTAGGGGTTCCGGACCGTCCGCGTACCGGGGGGCGGTTCACGCTCCCGGGTTCAGGGGCGGGCGGGGTTCCGGTCGTCGGTCCGCCGGCCGGAGGGCGTGGCCGGGCGGGAGCGGCGCAGCCGCATCCATGCCCCGTACAGCACCAGGCCCACCGCCAGTCCCGCCCCGGCTCCGAAGCAGATGGTCGGGATGATGTCCAGGGGGGTGTCGACACGCCCGAAGTGGGCGTACCAGCGCATGCAGCGGTGGATGACGCCGCCCAGTGCGCAGACGCCCAGCAGCGCCCCTGCCGTCCATCGTTCGCGAGGGCCCAGCACCGGCACGGACGGTGGGGCGGGCCGTGCCCCGGTGGCGCGCAGCCCCGCCCGGGCGAACCGGGCGAGCAGGATCAGGGCCACGGCCGAACTGCCGTACTGCACCAGTTGGAACACCGGATGACCGGCCACGTTCCCGGAGAGTACCGGCACCAGGCGCACCCCCCACCGGTCGTGGTGGGTGAAGGCGTCCCAGACGACGTGGGTGGCCGCTCCGAGGGCCGCCGACAGTGCGAACCACCAGCAGTCCCGGGGGCGCCACGGCCCGTGGCGCCCGCTCAGGAACGTGTGCACCCGCCCCTGCCGGGCCGTCGGCAGCAGCGCGACCAGCGGTTCGCGCAGCAGCAGCCACAGGGCGACCACGGCCGCGGTGATCAGTACGTCGACCGTGAGTACGCCCCACAGCGAGTGGGTGACCTGCCCGAACTCCATGGCGCCGGGAACCGCGGTGTCGGCGTAGTACGTCATGTCGGGTGCGAAGGAGCCCGTCACGAGGGCGGACGCGAGGAGCGGGCCGCGTGCCGTCCCGTTTCGTCGCAGCACCGGTAGTACGGCGGCGGCATGACTGAGTGTGAAGGGCATGGCGGCAAGTATGCGTGAACGGTGAAGACCGTTTGCCGGTGCGTGGCCGCGGTGGCCACCGCCGTCGTCACCTGTGCGCTCACCGCCGTACGACTTGCTGTCCGGAACGTGAAAAACAGGTAAGAACCGGTCGGCACGCGGTGTCCCGGCGGTATGAGTTGCCGTAGGGTCGCCTGAGTCCTGCCACTGGGGGCGCGGACAGTCGTCGAAGGGGAGGGGCCAGAGGTATGGCAGCGCAGTTCGGTCGCCGGCTTCGCAAGGGAGCGACCACGACAGCCGTGGCCGCCGTCGTGGTGGCGGCGCTCTCGGCCTCGGGGGCTCCCGGCTCGCCGGTGGTCTCCGACGGCGGTGACCAGCAGGCCGCAGGGACGACTCCTTCGTCCGACGAGAGCGCGGCCACCGGCAATTCGCCGTACTACACGGAACTGCCCCCGCTGAACACGCCCGACAAGCCGGGGACCAGCAGTCGGCTGCCCCTCACCGGTGGTTCGGAGGCCGGCATACCGGCCTCGGTCCTGGCCGCGTACAAGAAGGCCGAGCAGGAGATCTCCGCGAGCGACGCGGCCTGTCGTCTGCCGTGGCAGCTGCTCGCCGCGATCGGCAAGGTCGAGTCCGGTCAGGCACGCGGCGGCCGGGTCGACGCGAACGGCACCACGTTCTCGCCGATCCTCGGCCCGGTCCTCGACGGCCGGGGTTTCGCCCTGATCAAGGACACCGACAACGGTGCGTACGACGGGGACAGCACCCACGACCGTGCCGTCGGTCCGATGCAGTTCATCCCGTCCACGTGGGCGACCTGGGGCCAGGACGGGAACGGTGACGGTCGCAAGGACCCCAACAACATCTACGACGCGGCGCTCGCCGCCGGGCGTTACCTCTGTGCCGGTTCCCGCGATCTGTCCCTCGCCGGGGACCTCGACCGGGCGGTCCTGAGCTACAACCACTCGAACGCCTATCTGCGTACGGTGCGTTCCTGGTTCGACTACTACCGGCGCGGCACCCACGAGATCCCCGACGGCACCGGCGCCCTGCCGCCCGCCCTCGGTGGCGGCACGACCCCGGACCGGACGGGCCCGGGTCCCTCGCCGTCCGGTTCCGCCAAGCCGAAGCCCGGGAACACGCCGAAGCCGGATCCGAAGCCGGGCGGCGGCACGACCAGTCCCAAGCCCGACCCCGAGCCGTCCGGGACCCTCGCGGCGGTGAAGAACGCCGGCACCGGCCCGCTGGCGGCCACCGCGGGCGACGCCTTCGCCGAGCGGATCAAGGTGCGGGCCGAGAACGGTCGCGGCGGGCCGCTCGCCAAGGTCTCGGTGACCTTCACGATCACCGGCGACACGGACGCCGCGTTCGCCGACGGGAAGAAGTCGGCCACCCTCACCACCGGGACCGACGGCACCGTCACCGCCCCGGTGCTGCGGGCGGGCGAGAAGACGGGCACGTTCACGGTGCGGGCCGCCGCCACCGGCCGCTCGGTGCCTCCCGTCACCTACGAGGCGACCGTCACCGCCCGCCGGGCCGACGCGATCGCCAGGACCGACGACAAGGCGCTGACCGCGGCGCCCGGGGCCGAGTTCGCCGAGACCGTCGAGGTCAGGGCGACCTACCGGGGCAAGGTCGCGGCCGGGGTCACCGTCACCGTCACCATGATCACCGACGCCGAGGAGCCGGCCGAGAACGACAAGGGCCCGTACTTCAAGGGCGAGGACGACAAGGCGGTCCGCACCCTGACGGGCCTGCGGACCGGCGCCGACGGCACCCTGAAGCTCCCGAAGATCTACGCCGACGGCACGGCGGGCACGTACCGGCTGCGGCTCACCACCGAGGGCGGGGCCACCGTCGTCATCGAGCTGAAGGTCGAGGCGTCCGAGCCCTCCGGGACACCGGACCCCTCGGGAACCCCGGAGCCCTCCACGAGCCCCGAGCCCTCCACGAGTCCGGAGCCTTCCGGGACTCCCGCCGCCTGACCGGCCGGCCGCATCGCCCCGACAGCCCCTTCGCCCTCGCGGCGGAGGGGCTGTTCCACGTGTTCTCATCTCGCGCCCGGATTGCTACGGTGCACCGACCCTGACGACCCATCAGATCGATGTTCTCCGGGAGGACCGGCATGCGTGCCCTCGTCGCCGCCGCCATCGGGCTGGCCGCAGCCCTCGCGCTCGTCCTCACCGTCGCCGCGATCGGCGCCCCGCCCGGGGAGACCTCGCCCGAACCCCTGCTGACCACCGTGCCGGGCCCCAAGAAATAGCCACCGGAAGAAGCAACAGAAGCCGAGGGAGGGCACCACCATGCGCCGCCGAGCCAGCCTCGTACTCCTGGCCTTCGCCGTCTTCTTCGCCGCCATGGCGCCGCTGCTGCGCTGGTACGCCTTCCCGAGGCTGGCGAAGATCCCGCCCGGCCAGTACCAGGAGACGGTCCTGGAGGCGAAGCCCGCCACCCTCCTCGACTACAACGACGGCATGAAGGTGAAGACGGTCCCCCGGGTCACCATCGTGCAGACCCTCAAGGGCAACGTGGAGGAGTCCGAGCGGATCGAACGCACCGCCGGCCGTGACGTCGTCGTCTGGGACGCCCTCAGCTTCGTGGCCGGACCGGACGGCAAGATGGTCTCCCAGATCCCCGAGCGGTACATCTTCGACGCGCACAGCCAGGCTCCCGTCCACGCCACCGGCGAATCCGTCGACGGCGACCCGGTCAGGCGCGAGGGCATCGAGTTCAAGTGGCCCTTCCTCACCGAGAAGCGCGACTACGAGTACTTCGACGCGCAGACCCGCACCAGCTCGCCCATCCACTACCGGGGCACCCGCACCTTCCACGGCATGGACGTCTACTACTTCGAGCAGACCATCCCGTGGACCAAGGTCCCGATGCCGAAGAAGATGCCGATCGCGATCACCCCGGAACAGATCGCGAAGACCGGCCTGACCCGCTGGTACACCACCAAGCGGATGTTCTGGGTGGACCCGGTCACCGGGGCGCCCGTCAACGGCGAGGAGATCCACCGGGAGGAGCTGCGCAACGCCAGGTCGCTGGGGCTGTCCGAGGACACCGTCACCGTGTTCGCCGGGCACGTGAAGATGCGCCCGGACTACGTCGACTCGGTCGTCGCCCTGGTCGGGTCCCAGCGCCTGCTGGTCCTGCTGCTCACCTCGTACCTGCCCGTGGGCTTCCTGGCCCTCGGCGCCGCCCTGTTCGCGCTCGCCCTGTGGCTGGAGGCCCGCTCCCGGCGCCCGGGCGGACGACGACCGCACGGGCGGGGCCCGGACGGGACACCGGACCCCGCCCCTACCCCCGCTCCTGCTCCCGCTTGAGCCGTGCCGTCGTGAACCGGGTCGCCGCCATCGTCGTCGGATCCTCCGGCCACGGATGCCTCGGGTACCGGCCGCGCAGCTCCGCCCGCACCGCCCGGTAGCCGTCCCGCCAGAACGAGGCCAGGTCCGCGGTGACCGCGGCGGGACGTCCGGCCGGGGACAGCAGGTGCACCAGCACCGGCACCCCGGCCAGCCTCGGGCTCTCCGCCAGGCCGAACATCTCCTGGAGCTTCACCGCGAGCACCGGCTGCGCCCCGCCGTACTCCACCCGGACGCGCGACCCGCTCGGCACCTCGATCCGCTCCGGCGCCAGCTCGTCCAGCCGGGCCGCCTCGCCCGTCGCCCACGGCAGCAACCGCCGCAGCGCCTGCCCCAGGTCGATCCGGCCCAGATCGGCGCGGCGCCGGGCCCGGGACAGCTCGGGCTCCAGCCACTCCTCCGGCCGGTCCAGCAACGCCCCCTCCGACACGTCCGGCCAGGGCGCGCCCAGCTCCCGGTGGAGAAAGGCCAGCCGTTCCCGCAACTGCTCCGCCTCCCGCGTCCGGCGCAGCAGCCCGAGCCCCTCCCGCCGCAGCCCCTCGACCAGCGCCCCGCGCACCGCCTCCGGCGCCGGTTCCCGCAGCGGGCGCACCGACAGCTCGACGGCGCCCAGCCGCTCCACCCGGCGGGCCACCACGTCACCGTCGGCCCAGCGGACCTCCTCGCCCGCGAACCGCAGGTGTCCGGCGGCCGTCCGTGCCGTGTCCTCGTCGACGACGGCGGCGAGCCGCACCCGGGCGGACGCCGCGTGCGCGGGCCGGTCGGCGACCGCGACCGCCAGCCAGGACGCGCCGCGCAGCCCCGATCCGTCCCGCGGCTCGGCCCCCGTCCCCGACACCATCAGGAACGCCCCCTCGCCGCGGGCCCGCGCCACCCGCTCCGGGAAGGCCAGCGCCGCCACCAGGCCCACGGCCGCGTCGTCCGGCCCCGAGCCCCCGCCCGCGTCCGCGACGAAGGAGGACAGCCGCCGGACCTCCTGCCGCCAGCGCGCCGCGTAGCCGTCCCGGCCCCGCCGCGCGGTGCGCAGCGCGGCGGCCAGGTCGTCGCCGTACTCCCGCGGCGGCTCCTCGCCGAGCAGGGCCACCACCTCGGCCGCCCGCCGTCCGCCGACCTCGGCGGCGCCGTCCAGCAGCGCCCGGGCCAGCCGCGGGTGCAGGCCGAGCCGGGACATCCGTACGCCCCGGTCGGTCACCCGCCCGTCGGGGCCCACCGCGCCGATCGCCGTCAGCACCTCGCGGGCCGCGCCCATCGCGCCCGCGGGCGGCGGGTCGAGCAGCGCCAGCCCCGACGCGTCCGGATCGCCCCAGCACGCCGCCTGCAGCGCGAACGCCGCCAGGTCCGCGACCTCGATCTCCGGGGAGGGGAACCGGGCGAGCCGCCCGTCCTCCGCCTGCGTCCAGCACCGGTACACCGTGCCGGGGGCCTCCCGCCCGGCCCGGCCCGCCCGCTGCCGGCCCGTCGCCCGGGAGGCCCGTACCGTCGTCAGCGCGCCCAGGCCCCGGGCGTGATCGGTGCGCGGTTCCCGGGCCAGTCCCGAGTCGACCACCACCCGCACCCCGGGCACCGTCAGGGACGACTCCGCCACCGAGGTCGCCAGCACCACCCGCCGGCCCTCCGCGGACCCGGCCAGCACCGCGTCCTGCACCGCCGCCGGGGCCCGCCCGTGCACCTGGAGCACCTCGGCGTCCACGTCCGCCAGCAGGCCCGCCACGCGCCCGATCTCGCCGACCCCGGGCAGGAAGCACAGCACGTCGCCGTCCCGTTCGGCCAGGGCCCGGCGCACCGTCGCGGCGACGTGCGCCGGCAGCGCCGGATCGACCCTCATCCCGTGCGGCGGGCGCACCGGTGCCGCGGGCGGCGCCCAGACCACCTCCACCGGGTGCGACACGCCCGACGCCTCGACCACCGGGGCGTCGCCCAGCAGCCGGGCCCAGCCCTGCGCGTCCGTCGTCGCGGACGCCGCGACCAGCCGCAGACCGGGGCGGAGCGTCTCGCGCACGTCGAGCAGGAACGCGGCGACGGTGTCCGCGTCCAGGTGCCGCTCGTGGCACTCGTCGATGATCACCGCGTCGACCCCGGCCAGTTCCTGGTCGCGCTGCAGCCGCTGGAGCAGCACCCCGGTGGTGACCACCTCGACCACCGTGCCGGAGCCCACCAGCCGTTCGCCGCGGACCGTGAAGCCGACCCGCCCGCCGGGCCGCTCCCCGAGGAGCCACGCCATCCGCCGCGCCGCCGCCCGTGCCGCGATCCGTCGCGGTTCGGCGACCACCACCCGGCGCACCGGTCCACCCTCGGTCAGGCCGGCCAGGACCAGGGGCACGAGGGTCGTCTTGCCGGTGCCGGGCGGTGCGCACAGCACCGCGACACCGCGGTCGTCGAGCGCCCGCTCCAGGGCGGGCACGGCGGTGCGGACGGGCAACCGGTCCAGGGCGTCGGTACGGATCACGCCCCCAGTCTCGTACGGGCCGGCCCGTATGCCGCACCCCGGGACCCGTCGGGCCCCTCCGGTCCCGGTCCGGGCGGGTTGGGGGCGCGGTTCGCCCGGGTCGTCGGTCCCGTGCGCAGAGTTTTCAGTCCCGCACGCAGACGAAGATCGCCGTGCCGGGGATCAGGTTGCCGCGCAGCGGGGACCAGCCGCCCCATTCCTGGGTGTTCCAGGCGGGCCACTCCGGTTCGACGAGGTCGACCAGCCGGAAGCCGCCGGCCACCACGTCGCGGACCCGGTCGCCCAGGGTCCGGTGGTGCTCGACGTAGACCGCGTCGCCCCGCTCGTCCTGCTCGACGTAGGGGGTGCGGTCGAAGTAGGAGGCCGCGACCGAGAGGCCCTCGGGCCCCGGCTCGTCCGGGAACGCCCAGCGGACCGGGTGCGTCACCGAGAAGACCCAGCGGCCGCCGGGGCGCAGCACGCGGCGCACCTCGCGGAACACCCGCACGGGGTCGGCGACGAACGGCACCGCGCCGTAGGCGGAACACGCCAGGTCGAACGAGCCGTCGCGGAAGGGCAGCGCCCCGGCGTCCGCCTCCACCAGCGGGACTTCGCCGCCGATCCGCAGCGCGTGCTGGAGCTGCCGGTGCGAGAGGTCCAGGGCCACCGGGCGGGCACCCCGGGAGGCGAGCCAGCGCGAGCACTGCGCGGCGCCCGCGCCGATCTCCAGGACGTCCTTGCCGTTCAGCGACGCGGCGGGGCCGAGCAGGCCGGCCTCGGCCTCGTCGAGCCCCTCGGGGCCCCAGACGAACCGGTCGTCGCCCAGGAAGGCGCCGTGGTCGTTCTGGTACTCGTCGGCGTTCCGGTCCCACCAGCCGCGACTGGCCCGGCTGCTCTCGGTCTCCGACGCCTCGCGACGGGTCGCTTCGGGTTCGGCCGCGTAGATCTCTTGGCTCATCGTGTCCGTCGTTGTAGTTTGCCTTCACCCCGCCGCACGCGGTACGTACTCGGGGGTATCCGGGAGTGCGGTTCCGCGCCCGGAGCGTCTCCCGGTGCCGAGGCGGCGCCGGGGAACACGAGTTGTGCCGGATATGGGTTGTTGCGCCCCCGGTGTGCGCCTTCGCGCATTGACCGTGCCCGGCTGCCCCCGTATGCTACAAGTTGCGCTGCGAGCCTGTGCGCCTCAGACCTAGCAGGCCGCGCTCGCATCTGCTGTATGTCCCCTCGGTTCACGAGGCGCCTCCCGCCCGGCGGGTTCGGCGCTTCCCGAGCTGTCCGGCTTCTGCAGAGGTGATAAGGGCTCCCGGCGTAGCAGTACCTACGACTCACTGTCCGTACCGGAGCCCTTTCCCACATGACGAGCAGCACCGAGACCACCGCCACCACCCCGCAGGTAGCGGTCAACGACATCGGTAACGAGGAAGCCTTCCTCGCCGCGATCGACGAGACGATCAAGTACTTCAACGACGGCGACATCGTCGACGGCGTCATCGTGAAGGTCGACCGGGACGAGGTCCTGCTCGACATCGGTTACAAGACCGAAGGCGTCATCCCCTCCCGCGAGCTCTCGATCAAGCACGACGTCGACCCGAACGAGGTCGTCAAGGTCGGCGACGAGATCGAGGCCCTGGTTCTCCAGAAGGAGGACAAGGAAGGTCGCCTCATCCTGTCCAAGAAGCGCGCTCAGTACGAGCGTGCCTGGGGCACGATCGAGAAGATCAAGGAAGAGGACGGCATCGTCACCGGTACCGTCATCGAGGTCGTCAAGGGTGGTCTCATCCTCGACATCGGCCTCCGTGGCTTCCTGCCGGCCTCCCTCGTCGAGATGCGCCGCGTCCGCGACCTCCAGCCCTACGTGGGCAAGGAGCTCGAGGCCAAGATCATCGAGCTGGACAAGAACCGCAACAACGTGGTCCTGTCCCGCCGTGCCTGGCTGGAGCAGACCCAGAGCGAGGTCCGCCAGACGTTCCTCACGACCCTGCAGAAGGGCCAGGTCCGCTCCGGCGTCGTCTCCTCGATCGTCAACTTCGGTGCGTTCGTGGACCTCGGCGGCGTCGACGGTCTCGTGCACGTCTCCGAGCTGTCCTGGAAGCACATCGACCACCCCTCCGAGGTCGTCGAGGTCGGCCAGGAGGTCACGGTCGAGGTCCTGGACGTCGACATGGACCGCGAGCGCGTCTCCCTGTCGCTCAAGGCGACGCAGGAGGACCCGTGGCAGCAGTTCGCCCGCACGCACCAGATCGGGCAGGTCGTTCCCGGTAAGGTCACCAAGCTCGTTCCGTTCGGTGCGTTCGTGCGCGTCGACGAGGGCATCGAGGGTCTGGTCCACATCTCCGAGCTGGCCGAGCGCCACGTGGAGATCCCGGAGCAGGTCGTCCAGGTCAACGACGAGATCTTCGTCAAGGTCATCGACATCGACCTCGAGCGTCGTCGCATCAGCCTCTCGCTGAAGCAGGCCAACGAGTCCTTCGGTGCCGACCCGGCCTCGGTCGAGTTCGACCCGACCCTGTACGGCATGGCCGCGTCCTACGACGACCAGGGCAACTACATCTACCCCGAGGGCTTCGACCCCGAGACCAACGACTGGCTCGAGGGCTACGAGGCTCAGCGCGAGGCGTGGGAGACGCAGTACGCCGAGGCGCAGCAGCGCTTCGAGCAGCACCAGGCCCAGGTCATCAAGTCCCGCGAGGCCGACGAGGCCGCTGCTGCCGAGGGTGCTGCCACCCCGGCCGGTGGCGCCCAGGCTGCTTCCGGCGGCAACGGTGGCGGCTCGTACTCCTCGGAGTCCACGGACAACTCCGGCGCCCTGGCGTCGGACGAGGCCCTGGCTGCCCTGCGCGAGAAGCTGGCGGGCGGCCAGAGCTGACGCTCCGGTCCTCCGGTCGGTGACCGATCGCAGTAGCTGAAAGCGAGGCCCGCTCCCTCCGGGGAGCGGGCCTCACTCATGTCCGCGGCCGCCTCCTGCGAGCCGTCACGGCGTGACGGGAATGTTGGTCAGCCCCTTGCCGCCGGTCACCGTGTTGCCGGCGTGGACCGTGGTCGGGCAGTTCTTGCCGTGGTTGGTGATGTTGAACGCGAGCTGCTTGCCGCCCGTGGCGCCGGTCAGGTCCGAGACGTTGTCGCGGAAGACGGTGCCGCAGCCCCAGCCGCTCCGCTGGGTGTGGGTCTCGTAGCCGTTGTTGGTGGTGCGGGAGCCCCGGTTGCCCTCGACCAGGACGTCGTTGCCCTTCACGTCGACCCAGGAGTCGTCGTAGTTGGCGCCGGTCAGTCCGCTGCCGTCGAAGGTGTTGCCGATGATCCGTGCTCCGGTGGTGCCTTCCTTGATGTCGATGTTCTCGCCGCCCACGCCCGGTCCGATGGTGTTGTCCAGGATCCGGACCCGGTCGCTGCGGTCGGAGAGGTCGCCGGCCGTGCCGACGTAGACGCCCTCGCCCATGCCCCGGCCGTCGTGCCCGGTGTCGTGGATCCAGGAGTTCCTCAGGACGCCGTCCTTGCTGGACCTGCGGAAGTGGACGCCCTCCATGTCCAGGTCGTGGACGGTCACCGCATCGATGACGACCCCCTGGGCGGCGTCGGCCATGATGCCCTTCTGGCCACCGGTGACGGTGAGGCCCTCGACGGTCCAGTAGGAGGCGCCGTCGAGGTGCAGCCCGTAGCCGCCGCCCGCTTTCAGCACCGCCCCGGACGAACCGGTGAGGGTGATCCGGGCGGCGGCGGTCCCCGGGACGGTCGCCTTGAAGTTGCCGGTGTACGTGCCGTCGGCGAGGCGGATCGTGTCGCCCGGGGTCGCGGCGGCTAGGGCGGACTTGAGCTGGGCGGCGGTGCTCACGTCGACGACTTCGGCCGCTGCGGGGGTGGTGGCGAGGGCGGGGCCACCGGTGGCGAGCGCGGTGACCAGCAGGGCGGGGAGCAGGGTGCGGGTGCGCATGTGGGGTGCCTTCCCGTCGAAGGAGTTCGAGGTTCTCGTACATGAATGTGGGGCGAGTCTCTGAACTTGCTGCCCGGAGACGCTAGGGACGGGGCCTGGCCGTGTCAATGTCTGGACCAATGTTCGGGTCTGTGCACGGCCGTCGGGGCGGGGTGCGGGCGGGAGCATGGCTTCGTGGCAGTGGTGCGGTTCCGGTGCGCGGTCCCGAGGCATACGGGGGCCGGTGCGGAGGGCGGGGGCGGGGCGGTGCCGGTGCGGAGGGCGGTGCCGGGCATCCGTTTCCGGACGGATCCGGATGCTTGAATTTCGCACGAGCCCGGGCATGAACGGCCGGTCGAACGGGCACCGTTCGGGAATGCCCGTGCCCTGCCGGACGTTCTTGTGCAGGAATACGAGGAGGAGCGGTAACGGTGTCTGACCCGCAGAGTTTGTACGAATGGGAGCCGAAGGGCCTGGCCGTCGTCGACATGGCGCTCGCCCAGGAGTCGGCGGGCCTGGTCATGCTCTACCACTTCGACGGATACATCGACGCGGGTGAGACCGGCGAGCAGATCGTGGACGGTCTGCTCGAAACGCTGCCGCACCAGGTCGTCGCCCGCTTCGACCACGACCGGCTCATCGACTACCGCGCACGGCGCCCGCTGCTGACCTTCCGGCGCGACCGCTGGACCGCCTACGAGACCCCGACCCTGGCCGTCCGGGTCGTCCAGGACGCCACCGGGGCGCCGTTCCTGCTGCTGTCCGGGCCCGAGCCGGACGTGGAGTGGGAACGCTTCGCCTCCGCCGTCGAGCAGATCGTGGAGCGTCTCGGCGTCCGCCTCGCGGTGAATTTCCACGGCATCCCGATGGGCGTCCCGCACACCCGCCCCGTCGGCATCACCCCGCACGGCAACCGCACGGACCTCATGCCCGGCCACCGCAGCCCGTTCGACGAGGCGCAGGTGCCCGGCTCCGCGGAGGCCCTGGTGGAGTACCGGCTGATGGAGGCCGGACACGACGTCCTCGGCGTCGCCGCCCACGTACCGCACTACGTCGCCCGCTCCGCGTACCCGGACGCGGCGCTCACCGCCCTGGAGGCGATCACGGCGGCGACCGGCCTGGTCCTGCCGGCCATCGCCCACGCGCTGCGCACCGAGGCGCACCGCACCCAGACCGAGATCGAGCGGCAGATCGGCCAGGGCGACGAGGAGTTGGTCTCGCTCGTCGAGGGGCTTGAGCACCAGTACGACGCGATCGCCGGCTCCGAGACCCGGGGCAATCTGGTCGCCGAGCCGGTGGACCTGCCGTCCGCCGACGAGATCGGCCTGGAATTCGAGCGGTTCCTCGCGGAGCGCGAAGGGGACGCCTGACCTCCGCAGGGTCTCCACCGGCCTTCCGCGCGGGTCGTTCTGCCCTGCCCGGGGTACGGGCCGTTCCGTCGGTCGGTCCCGGCCCTGCCCGGGGTACGGGCGTCCGGCCAGTCACCCCGCCCTGCCCGGGGCCGGTCCGGCGGACAGGGCCTAAGCTGCCGGTCATGCTGAAAGTGGGCCTGACCGGCGGGATCGGCGCCGGCAAGAGTGAAGTGTCACGGCTGCTCGTCGAGTACGGGGCCGTGCTGATCGACGCGGACCGGATCGCCCGCGAGGTCGTCGAACCGGGCACACCAGGGCTCGCGGCCGTCGTCGATGCGTTCGGGACGGACGTCCTCACCGCCGACGGCGTCCTGGACCGGCCGAAGCTGGGTTCGATCGTCTTCTCCGACGCCGACCGGCTCGCCACCCTCAACGCGATCGTCCACCCGCTGGTCGGCGCCCGCTCCGCCGAGCTGGAGCGGGCCGCGGGCCCCGGATCGGTCGTCGTCCACGACGTCCCCCTGCTCACCGAGAACGGCCTCGCGCCGCTGTACGACCTGGTCGTCGTCGTGGACGCGAGCCCCGACACGCAGCTCGACCGGCTCGTGCGGCTGCGCGGCATGACCGAGGCCGACGCCCGCGCCCGGATGGCCGCCCAGGCCACGCGGGAGCAGCGGCGCGCCGTGGCCGACCTGATCATCGACAACGACGGGCCGCTGGAGGAGCTGGAGCCGCAGGTCCGCGAGGTCTGGGCGGAGCTGACCCGGCGGGCCGCGGCCGGCTGACCCCGTACCGGTACGGAATACCGCTGCCGGGACGGGCGTTGAGAGTTCCGGTAGCGAAGGGAAGGAAGCGAACGTGCCCGAGAGGACCCCGGAAACCGACGTCATCGACTTCCGCGCGGCCGAACGCCTGCTGGACGCGCGCGATCCCCGTGGTGCGGTGAAGCTGCTGGACTCGGTGATCGCGGCCCATCCCGAGAACACGGCGGCGCGGCTGCTGCGCGCCCGTGCCTTCTTCGCCGCCGCCCAGCTGCGTCCCGCCGAGCTCGAGTTCGAACTCGTCCTGGAGCGCGAACCGGACAACGCGTTCGCGCACTTCGCGCTGGCCCGCACCTTCGAGCGCTCCGGGCGCCCCGACCGCGCCTCCCGGCACTTCCGGCTGGCCGCCGCCCTCGACCCGAATCCGGAGTACCTGAAGGCGGCCCGCTTCCCCGTGCAGGACTGAGACCGCCGCCGGGCAGGGGCTTCGCGCCCCTGCCCGGCGGCGGGTCCGGCTCGCGGATCTGCCCGGCGGGTCCGGCTTCAGTGCCCGTACCTGCTGCGCCCGTACCCGTGGTGCTCGTACCCGCCCGGTCCGTATCCGCCGCGTCCGCCCCGGTCGGGTTCGTACGGCGGGATGTCGCGGCCGGGCTGGTAGTGCGGCCCCTGGTGGATGTGGTGGACGATCATCGCCAGGTCCGCCAGGACCAGCAGGAGCAGCAGACCGCAGGCGAGGGCCCAGCCCGGCCGGTCGGTCAGGGCGAAGGCGGTCACGCCGAAGAGGGCCCAGGCCAGCCCCCATAGACTCAGTCCGAGCCGCAGTCGCAGAGCACTGCGGGCAGTCGTGGGTTCATTGCCGGTACGCATGGCGATCGCCTCCCCTTACCAGGATGGACCCACGACGGCGTTTCGGGACATGTCGAACGGATCGAGGGGATCGCGCGTGAACGGCGCATCGTGGAATGACCGCACCGACCGCAGGGCGAGAGTCCGGGGCTGTCTGCTGGGCGGGGCGATCGGGGACGCGCTGGGCAACCCGGTGGAGTTCCTCTCCCTGGCCGGCATCCGCCGCGCGCACGGCGAGCACGGCGTGCGGGGGCTTCTCCCGGACGAGGAGGGAGTGGTGGGCCGGGTCACGGACGACACGCAGATGACCCTGTTCACGGCCGAGGGGCTGATCAGGGCCCACTCCTGGGCGGTGGCGAAGGGGGCGGGCGGCGCCGAGACCGCGCTCGTACGGAACGCCTACCTCCGCTGGCTGGACACCCAGAACCACCCCGCCCCGCCCGCCGCGGGCGGCGACAACACGATCCGGACCGGCTGGCTCAGGCAGCAGCCCTGGCTGTACGCGCGCCGGGCCCCCGGCAACGCCTGCCTGACCGGGCTCGCCACCGGTCACGTCCCCGAGCCGGTCGACCGGCTCGGCGCGCCCGGCCCGGTGAACACCGGGTCCAAGGGCTGCGGCACGGTGATGCGGTCCGCGCCCTTCGGGCTGACCGGGGAGGACGCCTCGGCCGGCTTCCGGCTCGCCTACTGGTGCGCCCAGATCACCCACGGCCACCCGACGGGCGCGTACGCCGCGGCGGCCTTCGCCGCGATCGTCGCCCACCTCCTGGAGGGCGAGTCGATGCCCGGCGCGGTGCTGCGGGCCATGGACCTGCTGGGCCGCCACCCGGGGCACGAGGAGACCACGGCGGCGCTGCGGGCGGCCGTCGACCTGGCCGCGCAGGGCGCGCCGACCGGCGAGAAGGTGGAGACGCTGGGCGCGGGCTGGGTGGCCGAGGAGGCCCTCGCCATCGCGGTGTACTGCGCCCTCGTGCTCCCCGGCGCCGACCAGGTGGCGCAGGCACTGCTGCTCTCGGTCAACCACTCGGGCGACAGCGACTCCACCGGCGCGATCTGCGGCAATCTGCTCGGCGCGCGCCACGGCGACGTGTGCCTTCCGTCGTCCTGGCTGGTGGCGACCGAGGGCCGGGCCGTGGTCACCGAGGTGGCCGACGACCTGTGCGTGGAGTTCGACCACGCGGTGGACTGGCCGACCGGGCGGTACCCGGTGTGCTGACGGCCGGTACCCGGTGTGCTGAGGGCGGCCGCCCGCCGGGGCACGGCGGGGGCACCACCCGTCAGCACACCGGGTGCTGACGGGTGGTGACGGGTGGTCAGGCCGTCAGCAGCTTGGCGCGCAGCTTGGCCACCGTCGCGTCGTCGATCCGCAGGCCCTCGCGGACGTAGGTGTCGAAGTCGCCGTACAACTTGTCCACCTGGTTGAACGCGGCCTGCAGCCAGCTCAGTTCGACGGCCTTCGGGTTGCCCAGGTACTGGTTGCTGGCGAGGAAGTCCGCCTCGACGGTCTCGCGCGGGACGCCGAGCAGGGTGAGGAGGACGGCGGTGCTCCAGCCGGTGCGGTCCTTGCCCGAGCTGCAGTGGTAGACCGTCGAACCGGAGTCGTTGTTCGCGACGGCGGTGACCAGGTCGTGGAAGGCGTAGTCGGCGCCCACGAAGTTCACCATGAACGGGTAGCCGATGGACTGGCCGAGGTCGGACGAGCCGGAGAACAGCCCGGCCGCGATGGCCTCGGCCAGCGTCATCAGCGCCGAGTCGTGGAAACGGATGCCGTGGTCGAACGACACCACGTCGGCGACCTGGTACTTCACCCCGGCGGGCAGTTTGTCGGGGGCCTCGTACCGCTCCACCGCGTTGCGCAGGTCCACGTCGAGGGTGAGCCGCTGGGACAGCAGCCGCTGCTGCTCGGCGTCGGTCAGCTTGTTGATCTTGTTGGAGCGGTAGACCAGGCCGGGCTTCACCCAGCGCCCGTCGGTGGTGCGGTAGCCGCCGATGTCCCGGAAGTTGCGGGCGGACTCGATGCCGAGCGAGCGGTCGGCGACGACGAGCGGGGAGCCGCTGTCCGGCACCAGCCGGAAGTACCAGCGTCCCGCCTCGGCGAGGGTTCCGGCGGGGACGGTCAGCGAGCCGGTGCCGGCGGCGGTGCCCACTGGGGTGCCGGTGGTGGCGTCGGGGGAGGTGACGGCGGTGACCGTCACCGATGCGGCGGGGGAGGACCAGGAGATCGTGTAGCCGCCGTCGGCGGCGCGCAGGGCGCCGGCCGCGGTGAACGGCACGGCGGCGGCCCGCGCGGTGGCCCCGGCACTCGCCACGGGCGCGTCGGCGGGCGTGGCGGCGATGGCGGGCGGGACGAGGACCGTACCGGCGAGCAGGGCGGCCGCGACGGCTGCCTGGGTGATGCGGTGCGTGCGCATGGTGCTCCTTGTCTGCATCCCTGTCGGGGGGTGGGGTGTCAGGAGGTGGGTGCGGCGGTGCACGGTGTGGTGCCGCAGACATTGATGACACGGCCGGTGGTCAGGAAGGTGGCCTTCTGCTGACGTGCGGCCGGCGAGTTGCGGGGGTCCGAGTGCGGGTCGTGGCCGTAATCCGGCCCGGCAGGTGGGGTGTTGGTGGTCGGCGGGGTGGGTGTGCCGCTGTCCCACACCGTCATCGCGGAGCCCCGGTACGGCAGTTGGTCGCGCGCTACGGTCCTGATGCCCCAGTACGGGACGGTGTCCGGGCTGCGGCCCGGTGCGAGCGCGGGGGCGACCAGCCGGGCGCCGATGGTGCGCGCCTCCACGTCCGCCGCCGCGTTCGCGACCTGGTGATCCCCGTACGCGATGTGCATCAGCACCTGGTGACGGTTGGTCAGGTGGTTCGCGTACGCGTTGGTCTCGCCGCGGTCCCACACCATCTGGAACAGCTGGAGGACGATCTGCTGGCGCAGTTTGTCCGGATAGGAGAGGTCCAGGACCTGCTGGAACGGGGCGAAGTCGACGCTGCGGTTGAGGAGCAGGCCGTAGTTCATGCCGGTGACGCCGAGGACGCCGCGCCGGATGTCGGGCGAGGCGGCCAGCAGGGCGCCGCCGAGGATTCCGCCCTGGCTGTTGCCGTCGTACCCGATGCCGTGCCGGACGTCGACGAGCGGCCGGCCGTTCGCGTCGCGGAAGGCCGCGTCGGTGGTCAGGCCGTCGGTGTGGATCAGGGCGCGGGCGAGGAGGAGGGCGTTCAGCATGCCCTGCTCGCTGCGTTCGGGCACGGCGGGGAAGAGGTTCGGGTCGGCGAGCGCGCCGAGCACCGCGGGAACGTCCTCCTGGGCCATCCCGATCCAGTCCGTCGCGCAGAACGTGAAGTTGTGTTCCGCCGCCATCGCCTTGACGTTGCCCGCGCCGACCTCGGCCCGGCGGCCGAGGAGGCCGTGCCCGTAGAGGGCGGGGTGCGAGGGGGTGCGGAAGGCGGAGCGCGGTATCTCGCAGCGGAACGTGGCGAGCACGGTGCTGCCCGGGAGTCGTCGGGGCAGGCCGTCGGGGCCGCGGTGCAGCACGGAGCCGGGGGGTCCGCCGGGCCGGTCCAGATAGCCGGGCACGCTGATCCGGCCGGTCACCTCGCGGGCGATCCGGGGGTCCTGTCCGGGGGTGAAGTCGGTGACGTCGGTGATGTCGAACGCGGGCGGGCGGCCACCGAGCCGGCGGAACGCGTCGTCGCGGATGGTGAAGAGGTCACCGGTGAGACTGCGGGTGCTCGCGACGGTGAAGTCCCAGGCGAGGTACAGCCCTTCGGACCGCACTCCGGCCCGGTGCAGCGCCTTCAGCGCCGGGCGGAGCCGGTGCTGCCGGGCGCGCAGCGGATGCCCGGCGGGCAGTGGCTTCCCGGCGACGGCGGCGAACGGCGCGGCGGCCGGGATCGTGCGCCCGGCCCCGTCCTTGAGGTTCCGCAGGGCGACGGCGTAGTGGTGGCCGTCGCGGAAGTTGCGCGCGGGATGGATCAGCAGGGCGCGGCGGGCGGGGTCGGTGGCGTTGGAGTCGGGCTCGGCCCAGTACGGCCACCGCTCGCCGGTCCCGGTGTCCAGCAGCACGACGGGGGCGTCCGGGGCCAGGGAGCGGCCGATGTCGGTGAGCGGGGCCGCGCCGGTCGCCGCCGGGCCGAGGCCGGGGACGTGTGCGATCAGGGTCGAGCCGGGGGAGAAGCCGTCGGAGCGGTTCCAGGCCGTCGGGTCGATGTTCCGGCCGGTCGCGGTGGGCGGCAGCGCGGTGGCTCCGAAGGAGACCCGGCGGCCGGTGCCGGTGCTGGGGTCGGACCGGGTGTACCAGTCGTTGGGGAACGGCAGCAGGCACTCGGTGGGGGCCAGTGGGTCGCAGCTGGCCCCGGACGCCCCGGCGGCACGGGCCGCCGGGGCGTCCGGGACGAGCAGGACGGCGGCGCCGAGCGCCGCCGCCAGCAGCCCGCGCAGCAATCGGTGCCGCAACGCCGGTCAGCTCCCCTGGAGGTGGGCGCCGATGATGGCGGCGTAGTTCGCCTCACCGTTGCGGTTGGGGTGCAGCGGGGCGGCGAGCGAGGTCGGCACGTAGCCCTCGACCCACTTGTCCGACGGGGACTGGCAGGAGTCGTGGCCCTTGCTGGGCGTGGCGAGGTCGATGTACTCGGCGCCGTGCGCGGCGCTCTGCTCGGCGATCACCGCGTTCATCCGGTCGACGCTGCCCTGGAGGAAGTCGGCGTCCACCGGGAGCACCGGCTGCAGCGGCCAGCAGCCACCGGGCTTGATGTACAGGCCGTACCCCGTGACGATCACCCGGGCCTGCGGGGAGCGCTGGTGGATCGTGTCCAGGACGACGCCCAGCTTCGGCGCGAACTCCGCGATGCGCTGTCCCACCTGGTCCACACCGCCCTCGTTGTACCTCTCCTTGCACGGGGTGGCGTTGGGGTCGAGGGTGGTGCACTTCTGCGCGATGCCGACCAGCCCGGCGTCGTTGCCGCCGATGGTCAGGGTCACCAGGTCGGTGTCCGGGCGCAGCGCGTCGAACTGGGGCGGCGCCGAGCCCATCGGGATGTCGAGCAGCGACAGCGACTGCTTCTCGGTCATGTGCTTGGAGGCGGCGCCGCTGCACGTGACGTCGGTCAGTGACGCACCGAGGCGCGAGGCGAGCTCGTGCGGGTAGTTGTGCGTCGAACGGCCGCAGGCCAGCGGTCCCGTGATGTCCGGGACGAGCGGTCCGGACGCCATGGAGTCGCCGAGCGCGACATAGGACATGGTGTCGTCCGCACCGGCGGCGGACGCCGGGACGGCGCCGGCCCCCATGGCCAGACCGGCCAGGGCGAGCGAGCCCATGACGGTCCTGACGAAACGACAGAAGCCTTTGTTCTGCGGCAAGTTCACGAAATCCTCCGACGGTGGGGGGCGGGACGTGGCATGGCGCGTGACGCCGGTCATCATGCAGACTCGACTGCCGTCGTTTAACTGGTGGGTAACGCAGACTTCCGCGGGGGAACTTGTGACGCGTGACAACCGTCCACCCGTCGTCGAGGGGGGCCACAGTGCCTTCAGGGGCCCGAGGGACCGGCCGCTGTCCATCGCGGGGCGTCCGGTGGCCGCCCAACTGCGGGCCCGAGTACCGGCCCTGACGGTCCGTGTGGTCGAACGGCTGCTGGCCGACCTGCCGGTCTACGCCGAGCTCCCGCACGAGGAGATCTCCGGCGACATCGCCGACATCGTCCAGCACAACCTGCGGCTCTTCGCGGACGTCGTCGAGCACCGCCGCCCCGCCACGGACGCCGAACTCGCCCAGCAGCGGGACTCGGCGGCCCAGCGCGCGGAGGAGGGCGTGCCGCTGGACGCGATCCTCACCGCCTACCAGCTCGGCACGGCGATGTGCTGGCAGGAGACCGCGAAGGGGGCCCGGCCCGACGACCTCCCCACCGTCCTGGAGGTCATGGACCGCATCATGGTCCTCCAGCGGCAGCTGACCTCCGCCGTCAGCAGCGCGTACCTGGAGGCCCGGCAGATCCTCGACAGCCAGGAGCACGGCGGCCGGCACGCCCTGATGGCCGCCCTGCTGACCGGGGAGCCCCTGGACCGCTTCGCCCACCGCACCGGACTGCGCCCGGCCGCCCGCTACCTCACGATGACGCTCGCGCTGGCCCCGCACCCCGACGAGTCGAGCCAGTCACCGGGCCCGGGATCCGGCATCGCGGCCCGGCGCAAGATCCGTCGCGTCCGCACGGTCCTCGACCACTTCGCCGGTACGCCGACGCTCACCGCCCTCGACACCTCCGGCGGCACGGTGCTGCTGCCGGTCGCCGATGCGCCGCCGCCGTGGCGCGGGCCGGACGGGCTGTGCGCGCTGATCGAGGAGGCGGCCCGCGCGGCGGGCGTCCCGGTCACCGCCGCCGCGGAGACCGCCGAACCGGAGGAGGTGCCGGCCGCGGTGGCGCGCAACGCCGAGATCGTCGACCTGGTCGCCCGCACCGGCCGGCCCCCCGGCCTGTACCGGTTGGCCGACGTCCTGCTCGAATACCAGCTCAGCCGGCCCAGCGAGGCCCTGCGCGGGCTCGCCCGGCTGCTGGGACCGCTGGAGGCGAAGCCGGATCTGCTGCGCACCCTGGAGACGTACCTCGAACTGGGGCTGGACCGGCGGGCCACCGCCGCGGCCCTGCACGTCCACCCCAACACCGTGGACTACCGCATACGCCGCATCGACCGGCTCACCGGCCTCTCCCCGGCCCGCCCGGTCGACCTCCAGCACATCAGCGCGGCCCTGGTCGCCCGCCGCTCGGTGTGAGCCGCCCGGCGCGGGCCGCCCGGCATGGGTCACCCCGACGCGGGCCGCCCGGCGCGCGAGGAGCGGCGCCGGGCGGGGCGGTGCGAGGGGAGCGGCCGCGGAGGGGGCCGGGCGGGGCGGTCAGTGGATGGTGCTGAAGCTGCGCCAGGGCTGGACCCTGGGGGGATTGAAGTCGCTGAGGCCGGTCGCGAGGTACGTCGTGCCCGGGCCGGTGCAGTCGAAGGTGCGGTACAGGACGATGTCGATCAGGGTGTTGTTGAACACGGCCTTGGCGCCCGAGGGGGCGAGGCGGTGGCAGCCCCTCACCAACGGGCTGTTCACCGCGATGTCGACGTCCCGCTGGGTCGTGTAGACGACCGGCCCGACCGCGGTCCGGCCGAGGCCGGAGCAGCCGGCGACGGTGAGGGTCAGGAGCGCGGTCCCTGCGGCGATGCCGAGGCGGCGGCGTCGGTGATCGGTCAAGGGCATGGGCGGGTCCTCGTCTGTCTCGTCCGGGCTGGTCCGTCGGCACCGGTGCCGCGTGGGTGACGGGGCCGCGTGTGCCACGGAGTACGTGCTGACGCTGGTCACCCTGCCCGGTCCCCGCGGGCCCGGCACCCGGTGCGCGGCCGGGCGGGCTACAGCCGCGACGAGGGAGGCCCGAGCCATGTTCATATCGGTTGATATTGGGCATACCGTGGTAATAGCGGATGACCCGCTCGGCTCAGATTGTTTCCGTCCTTCAGGGGGCCGTCATGGTCCAGGATCTCGTAATCGCGCTGGTGGCGGCGGCCTCGGTGGGCACGCTCTACCTGGCGGCGGCCGCCAAGATCGTCAAGCAGTACGAGCGGGGCGTCGTGCTGCGGCTGGGCAGGCTGCGTGACGAGGTGCGCGGGCCCGGCTTCACCATGGTGGTCCCCGGCGTCGACCGGATGCGCAAGGTCAACATGCAGATCGTGACGATGCCGGTGCCCGCCCAGGACGGGATCACCCGGGACAACGTGACGGTACGGGTGGACGCCGTCATCTACTTCAAGGTCGTCGACGCGGCGAGCGCCGTGATCCAGGTGGAGGACTACCGGTTCGCGGTGTCGCAGATGGCGCAGACCTCGCTGCGGTCGATCATCGGCAAGAGCGACCTGGACGACCTGCTGTCCAACCGGGAGAAGCTGAACGAGGGGCTCGAGCTGATGATCGACAGCCCCGCGGTCGGCTGGGGCGTGCAGATCGACCGGGTGGAGATCAAGGACGTCTCGCTCCCGGAGACGATGAAGCGCTCCATGGCGCGCCAGGCCGAGGCCGATCGTGAGCGGCGGGCCCGGGTCATCAACGCGGACGCCGAGCTCCAGGCATCGAAGAAGCTCGCCGAGGCGGCGGGGGAGATGTCCGCCCAGCCGGCCGCGCTCCAACTGCGCCTGCTGCAGACGGTGGTGGCGGTGGCGGCGGAGAAGAACTCCACGCTGGTGCTGCCGTTCCCGGTGGAGCTGCTCCGCTTCCTGGAACGGGCGCAGCAGCAGTCCGCACCGGAGCAGTCCGCACCACAGCAGGTGTCGCCGTCGCAGCAGTCCGCACCGCAACAGGTGTCGCCGCCGCAGGAGCGGCAACGGCCGCAACCCCAGCAGTCGCAGCAACAGCAGCAGCAACAGTCACGGGAACCGCTGCAACAGCAGCAGCCGCAGCAGTCGTCGGCCGTTCCCGCGCCGCCCGCCCGTTCGGAGCCGTTGGCCCGGCACTGAGCGGCCCGGCACTGGGCGTCGAAGTGCCGAGCCGCCGGATGGCCCTGTTCCGCTTCTCCCGTTTCCCGGTGCTGCGGCCTGCTCCGGGCGAGTCGGACCGTTACGAGCCATATGGCTGTTGACCTGCTGAAACGTGGGTGCGCGGCCGGTTGTCATACCCCCCGCCTAGACTCGGCAGGAGTCGTAAGGATCAAGGTGCCCACGAGCGTCGGAGCGGGAAGGGGAGGGACCGGATGGCCACGCCACGAAGCCGTCAGGACGGCTCCGTCGTCCGTCTCCTGCGGTGTGCCGCGGTGTTCCTGCCCGCCTCGTTGCCGAGGGACGGTCGCGTCGCCTTCTGGGATCCGGACGGGGGGTCGCTCCCGGAGCCGGGCGACGTCTGCGGACCTCCCGCGGAGCCCGGAAGCCCGGCGCCCGCCCCGAGCGCGTCCGAGATCGCCGTCGTCCGCAGGGAGGGCCCGCAGGACGACGTCCGGCGGCACACGGTGCCCGCCGTCCTGCTGCCCGTGGCCGACGTCCTGCCGCTGCTGGTCCGGGGCCGGTACCAGGAGTCCGCCCACGCCGCCACGCGGTGCTGGGGCGCCGCCGCGCTCCAGGCGCTCAACCTGGTGGCGCGCGGCAGACTGCTCCCCGGTCTGACGGGCGACGACCACGACGCCTGGCGGGCCGGACCGCGCGACGCCGAGGACATCGCGCACCTCCGGGCGATCGCCGCTGCCCTGCCGCCCGAGGGCCATGCCGTCCCGCTCCCGGACCGCACACCGCTCCGGGTCCCCGACCCCGAGTGGCTGATCGGGGCGTTCCTCGACGCGGTCGCCGACACCCTGCCCCGTACGCCCGCCGCGGCGCACGCGATGGGGGCGCCCTTCGCGGCCCGCGAGGCCCAGCACCTGCCGGACGCCCGGGACTGGGCGGTCGAGGTCGCGTCCGGGTTCGACGCGGGGGTACGGATCTCGCTGCGCCTGGACCTCTCGGCGTACGAACTCTTCGACACGCACACCCCGGCCGACACGTACGACCAGGCCGCCGCGCCCACTCCGGTCGCCGCGCCCACCCAGGCCGGCACGTACGACCGCCCCGACGAGGCGCGGCGGGCCGCCGCGGCCGTCGTCCAGGTGCACAGCCTCGCCGACCCCACGCACGTCACCGACGCCGCCGCGCTGTGGAACGGCGGGGCGGGCGAGCCGTTCGGCCCGCGGGCCAGGGTCGACGCCGTGCTGGCCCTGCGTCGCGCCGCCCGCGTCTGGGCACCGCTGGAGCGCCTGCTGGACCAGCCCGTGCCCGACGTCCTGGCCATCGGGGAGGACGAGCTGTACGAACTGCTCGGCGACGCCGGGCCCCGGCTGGCGGCGGCCGGGGTCGGCGTCCACTGGCCCAGGGAACTGGTCCGTTCCCTCACCGCCTCGGCCGTCGTACGGCCCGCCCCCGGATCGGCCACCGACGGCACCTCGTTCTTCGACGCCGAGCACCTCTTCTCGTTCGACTGGCAGTTGGCGCTGGGCGACGAGCAGCTCACCGAGAAGGAGATGGACCTGCTCGCGGAGGCCCACCGGCCGGTGGTGCGCCTGCGGGACCGGTGGGTCGTCGTCGACCCCGACCTCGTGCGCAAGGCGCGCAAGCGGGAGCTCGGACTGCTCGACCCGGTCGACGCCCTCGCCGTGGCCCTGACCGGCAGTGCCGAGGTCGACGGCGAACGGGTCGAGGCGGTGCCCGTGGGGGCGCTCGCCGCGCTCCGGGAACGCATCACCGCCGACGCCACCGCCGTCGCCCCGCCGCCCGGCCTCGACGCCACGCTCCGCGACTACCAACTGCGCGGCCTCGCCTGGCTGGACCGGATGACCTCGCTCGGCCTCGGCGGCTGCCTCGCCGACGACATGGGCCTGGGCAAGACGGTCACCCTCATCGCCCTGCACCTGCGCCGCGCCCACCCCTCGCCCACCCTGGTGATCTGCCCCGCCTCCCTGCTGGGCAACTGGCACCGGGAGATCAACCGGTTCGCCCCCGGCGTCCCCGTACGCCGCTTCCACGGCACCGACCGCACGCTCACCGGGACCGACGGCGGCTTCGTCCTCACCACGTACGGCACGATGCGGTCGAGCGCCGCCCGGCTCGCCGAGCACGGCTGGGGGATGATCGTCGCCGACGAGGCCCAGCACGTGAAGAACCCGCACTCCTCCACGGCGAAGGCGCTGCGCACCATCCCGGCCCCCGCCCGGGTCGCCCTCACCGGCACCCCCGTGGAGAACAACCTCTCCGAGCTGTGGGCCCTGCTCGACTGGACCACCCCCGGGCTGCTCGGCCCCCTCAGGGCGTTCCGGGCCCGCTACGCCCGCACTGTCGAGAACACCGGTACGGCCGCCGGGCCCGAGGACGACGAAGCCGTCGAACGGCTCGCCCGGCTGGTGCGCCCCTTTCTGCTGCGCCGCAGGAAATCCGACCCGGGGATCGCCCCCGAGCTGCCGTCCAAGACGGAGACCGACCACCCCGTCTTCCTCACCCGCGAGCAGGCCACGCTCTACGAGGCGACGGTCCGCGAGACGATGGCGTTCATCGAGGCGTCGGAGGGCATCGCCCGGCGCGGCCTGATCATGAAACTGCTGGCCTCGCTCAAGCAGATCTGCAACCACCCGGCGCAGTACCTGAAGGAGGAGCCGACCCGCCTCGTCGACCGGTCGGGGAAGCTCGCCCTGCTCGACGAACTCCTCGACACGATCCTCGCCGAGAACGGCTCCGTCCTCGTCTTCACCCAGTACGTGACCATGGCCCGGCTCCTCTCCGCCCACCTCACCTCGCGCGCCGTCCCCTCCCAACTCCTGCACGGCGGAACGCCGGTGGCCGAACGGGAACGGATGGTGGACCGCTTCCAGTCCGGCGAGGTCCCGGTCTTCCTGCTCTCCCTCAAGGCGGCGGGCACCGGGCTGAACCTCACCAGGGCCGCCCACGTCATCCACTACGACCGCTGGTGGAACCCGGCCGTCGAGGAACAGGCCACGGACCGGGCGTACCGCATCGGCCAGACCCAGCCCGTGCAGGTGCACCGGCTGATCGCGGAAGGCACCGTCGAGGACCGGATCGGCGAACTGCTGGAGGCGAAGCGGGCCCTGGCCGAGACGGTCCTCGGCACCGGCGAGGCCGCGCTCACCGAGCTCAGCGACCGCGAGCTGGCCGACCTCGTCTCGCTCCGGAGGCCGACATGAGCCCCCGGCCGGAGAACCCTCCGCGCACCGGCCGCTCCCCGCGCGCCGGCCGGATCGCGCGCACCGCGACCCGCGGACCCGCCGCCCCCGCTGCTTCCCGGACCGCGGTGCGCCCGCGTCCCGGCCCCGACGACCTGCGGCGCACCTTCGAGGCCGTGCCGCCCCGCACCTGCGACGGTGACCAGCCCTTCGCCGACAGCTGGTGGGGCCGCGCCTGGGTGGCCGCGCTGGAGTCCCTGTCCATGGACGAGGGACGGCTCTCCCGCGGCCGTACCTACGCGGACAGCGGCAAGGTCGCCGCCATCACCGTCACCCCCGGTCGGGTCGTCGCCTACGTGCACGGCAGCCGCCCCCGCCCCTACCGCTGCGAACTGCGGCTGCGGACCCTCACCGACCCCGACTGGGAGACCTTCCTCGACGAGGTCGCCGCCCGGCCCGGCCACCTCGCCGCGCTGCTCGCCAAGGAGATGCCGCACTCGCTGGTCGACACCGCCGCCGCAGCGGGCATCGGGCTGCTGCCCGCCGCCGACGACCTCGACCCCGGCTGCACCTGCCCCGACCACGGCTGGCCCTGCAAACACGTGGCCGCCCTCTGCTACCAGATGGCCCGGCTCCTGGACGCCGACCCGTTCGTCCTCCTGCTGCTGCGCGGCCGGGGCGAGCGGGAACTCCTCGAAGAGCTGGGCCGCCGCAACGCCGCACACTCCGCCAAGGAACGCCCGGCGAAGCCCGACACCCCCTCCGTGCCCGCCGCCGAGGTCCTGACCGGGCGCTTCCTCCCGCCGCTCCCCGCCCCGCTGCCGGTCCTGCCGCATCCCGCGCAGCCTCCCTCGTACCCCGGCCCGCCCGGGGCCCGCGATCCGCTCGCCCTGGACCACCTCGCCACGGACGCGGCGGCCCGGGCGCACGCGCTCCTCACCACCGGCCTCGACCCGCTCGCCGGACTGACGCCCTGGCAGGACGCGGTACGGCTGGCCGCATCCCGTCACACCGCCGGACTCACCGCGACCACCCGCGCCCTCTACCGCGAACTCGCCTACGCCACCGGCCGCACCACCACCGACCTGGCCCGGGCGGTCGCCGCCTGGCGCCAGGGCGGGGCCGAGGGGCTGGCCGTCCTCGAAACCCCCTGGGACCCTCCGGCCGGCCCCTTCGACCGGGCCCGCCCCGCACTCGCGGCCGCCGGCTTCCCCCGCTTCCACCCCTGGCGCAACCACCTCACGCACCCCGGCGGCACGCTCCAGCTCCGCTTCGGCCACGACGGACGCTGGTACGGCTACGAGTCCGAGCCCGGGGAGGACGACTGGTGGCCCCGGGCCGCCCCGGACTCCGACCCGGTGAGCGCGCTCATGGAACTCGGCGGCTGACCCGCCGCACGCCACGGCGACCCGGCCGCTCCCGCTCCCGTCAGCGGGGCAGCACGGCGTCGACGACCTCCCGGGCGAAGCCCGGCGGCACCGGTTCGCGGCGGAGCAGCACCCGCATCCAGACGGCCCCGGCGATCAGGTCCAGCAGCAGCATCGGGTCGGCGTCCGCGGGGAGTTCGCCGCGGGCGGCGGCGCGGGTGAAGACCGGCTGCTCGCGGGAGAACCGGTCGGCGAAGAAGTCCCGGGTGAGAGCGGCGAGTTCGTCGTCGGGCAGACCTGTGCCCGAGGTCAGGGCGCGGGCGACGGGTTCCGTGCGCCCGTTGGTGAGCAGACCGATGATCTGCTCCACGAGGGCGATCAGATCACCGCGGAGGCTGCCCGTCTCGGGAATGTCGACGTCGAGCACCCGGGCATGGATGAGCGCCGCCCGCAGCAGGGCAGGTTTCGAGGGCCACCAGCGGTAGATCGTCGTCTTGTTGACCCCGGCGTCCTGGGCGACGGCCTCGATGGTGAGGCGGGCGTACCCGCGCTCCGCGAGATGGCGCAACGTGGTGTCGAAGATCGCTTCGGCGGCGCGGGGTCCCCTGCCCGGACGGCGGTTCACGATCGGGTCGGACATGAGCACTCCAGAGAAAAAGCAACGCAACGTTGCATTGTAGGGTGGGGTCATCTCACTGCGACGTTACGGGGGTCCGGCATGGCGGAGGCGGGGGTTTCCAAGACGGTGACCTGGGGGCTGTTCGCCGCCTGGGTGGCCAATGACCTGGAGGAGCTGGCCACCATGGCCCGCTGGGCGCGGTCCGCCCGGCCGCGGCTCCAGGAACGGTTCCCGGCGGTGCCCGAACGGATCTGGGAGCGGATGGAGCTCTCGCAGCGCGATGCCGCCGTCGCGATCGGGCTCATGGGCGCAATCATGGCGGCGGCATCGGCGGACGGGGCGCGCACCGGCGGCCGCAGCCCGTTCTTCCGGTCGGTGCTGGTCGGCTTCGGGTGGCACGGCGCCGTGCACATGGCGCAGACGCTGGCGTACCGCGGTTACACGCCGGGGGTCCTCACGGCGCCGACGGTCGTCGTCCCGTACTCGGTGTGGGCCGTGCGGAAGCTGAAGGAGGCCGGTATCCGGACCGACGGCGGAGGCAGGGCGGCCGCGGCGACCACGGTGCTCTTCCCGGCGGCCGTCATCGGCGTCCACGCGCTGGCGCACCGGATCAACCGGCCGCGCGGCCGCGACCGGGCATGTGAGGGAAGGGGAGGCGGCCAGTCGGGAAGGACCGGGAGGGGCCGGGGCCGCCGGGCGCCCGGGAGGGGCCGGGGCCGCCGGGTCAGAAGTCGGCGATCATGTGCTCCTCGAGCCGGGCCACCGAGTCCTGCGCGTAGGCCTTCTCGTAGGCGTCGCGGATCCGCTCGATCCGGGAGTCGCGCGCCCGGGCCTCGGACGCGGGGTAGAGCAGGGTCAGTTCGTAGCTGCGCTCCCGCTCGATGACCCCGTTGGAGTCCCGCCACTGTCCCCGGCCGTCCTGAATGGTCAGCCCGTTCGGGAAGCGCGGGGTGACCTCCTCGTCGATGAACGCCATGAACTGGTCGTCGGTCACGTCCGGTCCGCCGTCGGGCCGTTCGGTGCCGAAGAAGAGCCGGGTCTCGATGTAGTCCTCCCTGCGCGTGGCACTGGCCGCAGCCGCGGAACGCTGGGCCGGGGAGGGTTCGCCGCCGAGGGTGGCGTAGGAGACGGGGGTTCCCACGACCAGTACGGCCGCCGCGACGGCCGCCGCGGTGAGCGGGCCGCGCCGCTTCGGACCGGTGCGCCGATCGGTCCCGACGCGCGGCGCGGCTTCGACGAGCAGGTCGGGGGCTGCGGGCCGCTCAAAGGCGAGGTGCTGCCGGGAACCGGCGTGCGGCGCAGGGGTGTTGGGACGGCTGGTGCCGGTGGGGCGGGGGAGACGGGACAAGGCGGGCCCTTCGTTCGGCGCCCGTGAGGGCGGTGTCCGTACGGGAACGGGGAGCCGTGCCCGGTCGGGAGACGGCGGGCGCGGTGCGCGGGGGCCGGCGTCGCGGACGCGCGGGCCCACTGTGGCAAGCGGTCCCCGCCGGGCGGCGGCAGGACATGGCCATCCTGCGGAAACCACCCGTACGGCCCGGCCCGGGGGCCCTCCCGCCGTGCGGACGGAGGGTGCCAAAACCGTTGGCCAAGGCCAGGGCGTCCCTGTTAGGTTCCTCGACGTGGCGAAACTCAATCAGATCATCGCAGTGGAGAAGGGCGTAAAGTCCAAGGCCCACCAGGACCTGACGGCGGCGCATCACGGCCTCCAGAAGACCGGGCTGCTCGCCGGGATCTCCCGGACGTACCAGCCGAAGGACGAGGAGGGCGAGCAGCTGCCGCCCGAGTCGACGCTGGTGCAGATCAAGGCCGAGGACGTGCTGCGGGACACCGCGGTGACCCTGACCCGGCTCTTCGATGTGACCGCCACGAAGGACTGGGCGAACTGCTCGGCCCGCGCGGACGTGAAGGTCGACGGCCGGGTGATCGTGAGCGACGTGCCGGTCTCGTACCTGCTCTTCCTGGAGAAGCAGCTCACGGACCTCAACACCTTCGTCCGCAAGCTGCCGGTGCTCGACGCCTCCGAGGCCTGGGTCCAGGACCCGTCGACGGACTCCTGGAAGACCGAGCCGGTACGGACCCTCCGTACGAAGAAGGTGCCCCGCAACCACGTGAAGGCGGAGGCCACCGACAAGCACCCGGCGCAGGTCGAGGTGTACTACGAGGACGTCCCGATCGGGTACTGGACGACGGTGAAGTTCTCCGGGGCCCTTCCCGCGCGCCGCGTCAACGAACTGCTGGACCGGGTCGAGAAGCTCCAGCAGGCCGTGAAGTTCGCCCGCGAGGAGGCCAACAGCGTGGACGTCACCGACCAGCGGGTGGGTGATGCGGTATTCGGTTACCTCTTCGGGTGACCGACCATTGACTCCCCGGCCGTCACTTACGGCCGGGGTGCGCGAGGAGCGCAAGCTGAAACTGAAGCTTGTCGTGAACGACGCGGTACCGGTGGAGGTTCGAGTCCTCCCCCCGGCACTCGGGGTGCTTCCGAGCACCCCCACGGGCCGGGGTGGCCCAAATGGTAGAGGCGCCCGCGATCAATCTCAGACTCTTGCTCCAGACTCAGCATTCGCCACCGATCGCCGAATCAAACGGGCCCGTGCCCACGGGCGTCGAGATGCCGGTTCGACTCCGGCCCGCGGAGCTTCGATCTGCGGTCGTCTAAAGGCAGGACGCGGCGACATAAACCTGACACGGGTCCTTAAAAGTGTCGGCGTGCCGAACGGGTGGCATCCACAGGGCTCGGGGGCCGGCTACGCCCCCGGGCCCGCTCCCGTTCTCCGGCTCCTTGCCGGTTGTCCGGACCCTCCGTGGTGTCCGGCGGCGAAGCCCGGGCGGGACACCTCACCCCGGGCCGCGGCTCACTGCCGGTACCCGGTCAGGAAGCGGCCGATGCGGCTGATCGCCGCGTCGAGGTCGTCGGCGTGCGGAAGCGTCAGGATCCGGAAGTGGTCGGGGCGCGGCCAGTTGAAACCGGTGCCCTGCACGACCTGGATCTTCTCCCGCAGCAGCAGGTCGAGGACGAACTTCTCGTCGTCGACGATGCGGTGCACCTTCGGGTCGAGGCGCGGGAACGCGTACAGCGCGCCCTTCGGCTTCACGCACGACACCCCCGGGATCTCGTTCAGCCTTTCCCAGGCCCGGTCGCGCTGCTCGTGCAGTCTGCCGCCCGGCGCGACCAGATCCCGGATCGACTGCCGGCCGCCGAGCGCGGCCTGGATGGCGTACTGCGCGGGCGCGTTGGGACACAGCCGCATGGAGGCGAGCGTGGTCAGCCCCTCCAGATAGCTCCGGGCGTGCTGCTGCGGGCCGGAGACGACCAGCCAGCCGGAACGGAAGCCCGCCACGCGGTACGTCTTCGACAGCCCGCTGAACGTGAGGCACAGCAGGTCGGGGGCGAGGGACGCCGCACTGTGGTGCTCGGCGTCGTCGTACAGCACCTGGTCGTAGATCTCGTCGGCGAACACCATCAGGCCGTGCCGGCGGGCCAGGTCGAGGATGCCTTCGAGAACCTCGCGCGGATAGACGGCACCGGTCGGATTGTTGGGGTTGATGATCACGACGGCCTTGGTCCGGTCGGTGATCTTCGACGCCATGTCCGCGAGGTCCGGGTTCCAGTCCGCGGCCTCGTCGCAGACGTAGTGCACGGCCCTGCCGCCCGCCAGCGTCGTCACCGCGGTCCACAACGGGTAGTCGGGGGACGGGACGAGCACCTCGTCGCCGTCCTCCAGCAGCGCCTGCACGGCCATCGAGATCAGCTCGGAGACGCCGTTGCCGAGGAAGATGTCGTCGACCCCGACATCGGTCAGTCCCATCGCCTGGTAGCGCTGCGCGACGGCCCGCCGGGCGGAGAGGACACCGCGCGAATCGGTGTAGCCGTGGGCCTGCGGAAGCATCCGGATCATGTCCTGGACGATCTCCTCCGGCGCCTCGAAACCGAAGAGCGCGGGGTTGCCCGTGTTGAGCCGGAGCACGCTGTGGCCCGCCTCCTCCAGGGCGTTGGCGTGCTCGATGACCGGGCCCCGGATCTCGTAACAGACCTCGTCGAGCTTGCTGGACTGCCGGAACTCCATGCGTGGCCTCCCCGACCTGATTGCGATACTTGGTTTTACCAAGTTTGAGCTTGGAAAGTCCAACAACATGTCTAGACTGCGTTGCATGCCACGTCAGCAACAGCCCGCAACGCGCCCGGCCCGCCGTCGGAGCTACGACCAGTTCTGCGCCACCGCGCGCGCCCTCGATTCCGTCGGCGACCGGTGGACCCTGCTGATCGTCCGTGAACTGCTGGCGGGCCCCCGCCGCTACACCGACCTCCACGCCGACCTGCCGGGGGTCAGCACGGACGTCCTCGCCTCCCGGCTCAAGGACATGGAGCAGGGCGGCCTCGTCACCCGCCGCCGGCTCCCGCCGCCCGCCGCGGCCTCGGTGTACGAACTGACCGGCCGCGGCCGCGGGTTGCTGCCGGTGCTCGCGGCGCTCGCCGAATGGGGTGCGCCCGCCCTGGCCGAGCGGCGGCCCACCGACGCGGTGCGGGCGCACTGGTTCGCGCTCGTGCTGCTGCGTGCGCTGGAGGGGACGGCCCATGAGGGGATCGTGGAAGTCCACCTGGACGAGGGCGAGTTCCACGTGCGCGCCGGTGGCGCGAAGGATGACGGAGCCGTCTACGGGGACG
The DNA here is from genome assembly GCF_030116705.1 of Streptomyces sp. ML-6. Classification (NCBI taxonomy): domain Bacteria; kingdom Bacillati; phylum Actinomycetota; class Actinomycetes; order Kitasatosporales; family Streptomycetaceae; genus Streptomyces; species Streptomyces sp. ML-6. Next base: position 1,617,592 of record NZ_JAOTIK010000001.1, on the reverse strand, counting down.
GCCCCGCCGCCCGTGCCGACGCACGCCTCACGCTCGACGCGGAGGTCTGCCTCGCGCTCGGGCAGGGGGAACTGACGCTTGCCGAGGCGGTCGGGGACGGGCGCGTCGAGGTGTCGGGCGACGGGCCGCTCGCCACCGAACTGCGCGGCGAGTGACCACGTCCCTGCGGCGGCCGTGAACGGTCGAGGCCGGTCACCCGGGCATTGGGCGCCGGGGGTCGGGCGCTGGGTGTTGTGCGCCGGGTGTTGTGCGTGGGCCGTTGGTCGTCAGTGGGCGAGCTTGTCGCCGTACGCCCCGAAGCCGGAGATCACCAGGCCGGCGCGGAAGGTCACTACCTCGCAGACCCGGCCGCCGATCCGGTTGCGGTAGTCGATCACCAGGGCGTGCACGCCCACCCGGACGTCCACCAGCTCGGACCTCGGCTCGGTGATGCGCTCCAGGCCCGCCGCCCAGGAGGCGCGCAGCGCCTCCTTGCCGTGCACCGGGCCGGACGCGTCGCCGCGGGGTGATGATGGTCGGGTGCGTTTCGAAGCGATCACCTGGGAACGGCTGGCCGAAGCCTTCGCCGTACGTGCGGACGCCCTGGAACCGGCCGACGGCGGCCCCTGGCTGAAGGCCGCCGTCGACGGCGCCCCGGCGGCCCGTACCGGGGAGTTCGCCGAGCGGGTCGCCCAGGCCCTGCGGATCCGGGGCCGCGCGGTGCTCGTCGTGTCCACCGAGGGGTTCCTGCGACCGGCCAGCCTCCGGTACGAGTACGGCAAGGAGGACCCCGACTCGTACTACGGCAGCTGGTTCGACACGGGCGCGCTGTGGCGCGAGGTCTTCGGGCCGCTGGAGCCGGGCGGGAGCGGCCGGGTGCTGCCGGACCTCTGGGACCCGGTGACCGACCGGGCCACCCGCAGCCCGTACCGGAACCTGCCCGAGGGCGGGGTACTGGTGGTGCACGGCCCGCTGCTGCTCGGCCACTGGTTCCCGTTCGACCTGAGCGTCCACCTGCGGCTGTCGCCGGGCGCACTGCGGCGGCGCACCGAGGGGAGCGGGCACTGGACGCTGCCCGCCTTCGCGCGGTACGAGGAGGAGGTGGGGCCCGCGAGCCGCGCGGACGCGGTCGTGCGCGCCGACGATCCGCTGCATCAGGCGTGGACGGGGTGGGAACGGGACGGGTAGCGGACCGGCCGGACCTCCCGGCCCGAACCGAACCGAATCGGACCTGACCCGACTCGACCCGGACTGGCCCGTGTCGAGTCGGCCCGCATCGAGCCGACTCGGCCCGGACCGGCGCCGCTGTCCTCGTACCAGTGCGGCCGGGGTGGCCGGTGCGGTCGGTGTGTTACGGGCCGGGGCGGCCGCCCACGGTCGTGACCGCCTCCGCCCCCGCCCGGCAGCCCGCCGCCACGGCCGAGACGTCGTCCGCCCCGGCCAGGTGCGCCGCCAGGAAACCGCCGGTGAACGCGTCGCCCGCACCCGTCGAGTCCACGGCGCCGCCCGCCCGGACGCCCGGGACGTGCCGGACGACCGCACCGGCGGCGGCCAGCAGCGCCCCGTCCGCGCCGAGCGTGACGACCACCCGGCCGGCCAGGAGACTCAACTTGGCGGCGGCGTCGGCCGGTTCGGGCAGGCCGGTGAGGAACCGGGCCTCGTCCGCGTTGGGCAGCAGCAGATCGACACCCTCCACCGCCGTCAGGAACCGGTCGGCGCCCAGCTCGGCGAGGAAGCCCGCCGAGGCCGGGTCCACGCTCACCGGAATCCGGCGCCGCCGGGCCTCCCGCAGGGCGAGCAGCGCCGTCGACCGGCTCGTCGCGGCGAAGAGGAGGTACCCGGAGAGATGGAGGTGGGCGACGCCGTCCAGCAACGAGGGCGACCAGTCGGCGGGGGAGAGGCGGAGCACCGCGCCGCTGTCGGTGAGGAAGGTGCGCTCGGCGGCGGAATCGACGAGGGCGACGACGGTGGCGGTCGGCTCCTCGTCGTCCACGGCCAACAGGCAGCGCACTCCCGCCCGTTGCAGCGCGTCCCGGTGCCAGTCCGCGCTGTCGGCGCCGACCCGGGCCAGCAACCGCACGTCGCGGCAGCCCGAACGGGCCGCCCAGCACGCGACGTTGGCCCCCGCCCCGCCGGGGAGGGTGCGGATGCGGGCCGGGGTGTCCGTGCCGTGGACCAGTGCCGTCGCGTGCCGGGCCACCACATCCGTGACCACGTCCCCGATGACGAGCAGCCCGCCGTCGGTCATCGGCCGGCCGCCGGGTCCGGACGCGGCCCCGGGTCCGGGTGCGATGCCGGGTCGGCGTGCGGCGCAGAGCCCCGGTGCGACGCCGGATCCCGTACGGCGGCCGTCCACGCGCCGGAGATCCGCGCGGCGAGCGAGACGTTTCCCCGTACGGCCGCCAGGTTGGCCTCCAGCGAGGCGCCCCCGGTCCCGCGCACCAGACGCTCCAGCAGGAACGGGGTGACGGCCTGCCCCTCGACGCCGCGCTCCCGGCACTCCTCCAGGGCCTCGGCCAGCACGCGGTCGTGGAGCGCCGGGTCCAGCTGTTCCGCCACGGGCACGGGGTTGGCGACCACGAGCGCGGTCCCGGGGCCGCCGAGCGCGTCCTGCGCCCGCATCACGTCCGCGACCTCCTCGGGCGACCGCACCGTCCAGTCGACCGGTTCGCCCGAGTCGTTGAGGTAGAAGCCGGGGAAACGGTCGGTGCCGTAACCGAGCACCGGGACGCCGAGTGTCTCCAGGCGCTGCAACGTCGCGGGGACGTCCAGGATCGATTTCACCCCAGCGCACACCACGGTGATGCCGGTCCGGGCGAGGAGCCGGAGGTCGGCGGACTCGTCCTGGGTCCGCGTCCATTCCCGGTGCACGCCGCCGAGGCCGCCCGTCGCGAAGACGCGCAGCCCCGCGCGGGCGGCCAGGAACGCGGTCGCGGACACGGTCGTGGCCCCGCTCGCACCCGTGGCCAGGGCGGGGGCGAGGTCGCGATGCCCCAGCTTCCGCATCGCCGGGTCCGTGGCGACCCGTTCCAACTGGGCCTTGTCCAGGCCGATATGGGCCCTTCCGTCGAGCACGGCGATCGTGGCGGGAACCGCCCCGGCGGACCGCACGAGCCCTTCGAGTTCCTCGGCCACCCGCAGATTGCGGGGGCGCGGCAGGCCGTGGGCGATGATCGTCGACTCCAGGGCCACGACGGGGTGGTGCGTGGCGAGGGCCGCCCGTACCTCGGTGGAGAGGGCGGGGGCGTGGGAATCTGCGCTGTGCGACGCATTCGATGACATGTCCACATCCCTGTCGCGGGGGTGCCCGCCTCAAACGTGGGACGGGGACGAGGGGCTCGCACGGCGCGGACGGGGCGCACGGGCGGATCCCGCGCGACATGGGTGGTGCGAGGGGTGCATCCGATGAGCGGCGGGGCGGGGGCGGGGGCGACGCGGGCGCCGCACGGTTCGCCGATGCCGCTTCCGCTACGGTGCCGTGGCCGACGGGCCCAGGGGGAGGGGCATTAGGGTGACCGGGCATGACCACTATTGATCAGTCCGCTGCCTCGTTCGTCGTGCACATTCCGGATGCCGAACTCGAACCCGAACCGCTCGACCCCGCGCAGATCGTCTCGGGCGAACCCGTGGTGACGGGCAAGGTGCTCTGGGAGTCCCCCGACGGGAAGCAGGTGCGCGGGATCTGGCAGATCACCCCCGGGGTGGTCACCGACACCGAGGCCAACGAACTCTTCGTGGTCGTCAGCGGGCGCGCGACCGTGGCCGTCGAGGGCGGGGCGACGATGGAGATCGGCCCGGGCGACGCCTGTGTGCTGCGCGAGGGCGACCGTACGACGTGGACCGTGCACGAGACGCTGCGCAAGGCGTACCACATCAGCTCCTGAGGCACCCTGGTCGACACGGGCCCCGGTCCACCAGCCCCGGCTCACCGACGCCCGGTCCACCGGGCCCGGGCTCACCGGGCCCCACGCGTCGTACCGTCACTGCTTCCCGATCGTGTCGGCCGGGGCCGGGGCCGGCTCCGGCCCCGGGTGCGTGGGGGCGGGGCGGGTGAGGACCCGGCGCAGTGCCAGCGCCGCCATCGGCAGCAGCAGGCACGCCCCCACCGCGTTCAGCCAGCCGTAGCTCGCCCGCGCGACGATGACCCCGGCGACCGCTCCGCCGATGCCCGCCGCCGTGTTCATGGTCAGGTCCGACAGGCCCTGCACGGCGGCGCGGGCCGCCTGGGGCACGGAGTCGGTGAGCAGCGCCGAACCGGCGACGAGCCCCGCCGACCAGCCCAGTCCGAGCAGGAAGAGACCGGCCGCCGTCTGCCCGTGGCTGGGGCCCGCGGTACCGGCCAGCAGCGCGGCGCAACAGAGCAGCCCGGCCGCCAGGCCGATCACGGCGAGCCGGCCGAAGCGGTCCGACAGCCAGCCCATCACGGGGGAGAACGCGTACATGCCCATGATGTGACCGCTGATGACCAGGCCGATCAGCTGGAGCCCGGCGCCGTGGTGGCCCAGGTCCACCGGGGTCATCACCATGATCGAGACCATCGTGGTGTGCGAGACGGCCACGGTCACCAGCGCCAGCCGCGCCATCGGCGAGGCCCGGACCGCCGCGATGCCCGCCCGCAGCGAACGGCCCGCCGGCGACCCCTCGTCCTGCGGGGCCAGGGCCCGCGCGGTGAGCAGGGGGTCGGGCCGCAGCAGTGCCCCGACCACCACGGCGGCCAGCAGGAAGATCCCGGCCGCGAAGAAGAACGGCCCCGCCTCCTCGGATATCGCCGTGCCGCGGAAGAGGCGGCCCACCGGGGCGGCGATGTTCGGCCCGAGGACGGAACCGATCGTGGTGGCCCAGATGACGGTGGAGATCGCCCGGGCCCGCCGGTCCGGCTCGGCCAGGTCCGCGGCGGCGAACCGGGCCTGCAGATTGGCCGAGGAACCGGCACCGAACGCGGCCATGCCGAGCAGCAGCAGGGGGAAGCTCTCCACGAGGGTGGACACGACCACGAGCCCCGCGCCGAGCGCACCGATCAGATAGGCCAGCACGAGGCCGGGGCGCCGGCCGCGCGAGGTCATCAGCGCCGCCAGCGGCAGCGAGAGCAGGGCGGTCCCCGCCACCGAAGCGGTGGGAGCCAGCCCGGACAGGGCCTCGGACCCGCTCACCTCCGTGGCCAGTACGGGGGCCAGCGCGATGCCGATCGGCACACCGAGGCCGCCGAGTATCTGGCTGGCTATGAGCACCACGGACGTTCTGCGTTGCAGCGCGGGCAACGCGGCTGCCGTGACCCGGGCGGCCTCGGGGCGGCCGGACCCGGCGGGGGTGTCAGGAGCGTCAAGGGGGTTGGTCACTGACGCAGTGTGCCAGCCCGTACGCAGGTACGAAACCGGGTTCGGGCCGATCCGGGCGGCCCGGGCCGGTGCTGAAGAGCATTCGGAACCCGGCACCGAAGGCCGCTTGGCACCCGCCACCGAAAGGCGTTCGTAACCCGGCCCCGAAGGCAGCTCGGAACCCGGCACCGAAGGCCGCTTGGCACCCGCCACCGAAAGGCGTTCGTAACCCGGCCCCGAAGGCAGCTCGGAGCTCGGCGGCGAGGAATGCTTGCATCCCGGTGCCGAGGGAGGCGCTCAGAACAACGGCTGCGGCAGCACGCCCTCCAGGGCCAGCAGCTTCCGCTTCGTTTCGAGTCCACCGCCGAACCCGCCGAGTCCGCCGCCGCTCTCCACCACCCGGTGGCACGGCACCACCACCGGAAGCGGGTTGGAGCCCATCGCCGCCCCGACCGCCTGCGCGGCCCCCGGCTGCCCGACCCGCTCGGCGAGGTCCCCGTACCCGACGACCGTCCCGTACGGCACCCCCGCCGCCAGCTCGCGGAGCACCTGGCGGTTGAAACCGGAGGTCAGCGACCAGTCCAGGGCGAGCGAGAACTCCCGCGACGAACCCGCGAAATACGCCGCGAGCTGCCGTATCGGCTCGGCGAGCCGGGCGGAACCGGGACTCTCCACCGGCTCCGCGCCCAGTCGGGCCCGCAGCTGTCCGACGGCCTTCCCGCACACCTCGGGACGGGCGTGGAACACCACGCTCACCAGGCCCGTACCGGTCGCGGCAAGGAGCAGCGGACCGATGTCGCTCCCGACGACGGCCCACTCGACGACCCCGTTGCTGTTCATGGGACCACGGTACGACCGGCCACTGACAGCCAAGAGGAGCATCGACCGGCCGCGGCGCCGGGACCGGCCGATGGGCCGGACCCGGGACCGGGGCGGACCCGGGCCGTCAGCCCCGGCCCGTGGCCTCGCGCACCACGTCGGGGTTGTTGGTGATGATCCCGTCCACGCCGAGGCCCGCCAGCCGCTTCGCGGTCGCCGCGTCGTTGACCGTCCAGGTGTTGACCCGGAGCCGCTTCTTGTGAGCGCCCTTCAACGCGTGCACCGCGGTCACGTAGTCGGCCGTGACCGAGGAGTGGGAGGGGTTGATCTGGTCGGTGAAGGCCGCGTACGAGGGAAGGTCGGCCACCGCGGGAGTGCCGAGGAAACCGGTCGTGACGTCGGGACGCTGCTGGTGCACCTTCTTCACGCTCTCGGCGCCGAAGCTCTGGATGACGAGCCGGTTCTTCACGTGGTCGCGGTCGAGCCACCCCTGCCGGCGCAGCTCCCGCAGGGTCGCCTTCTCGATGCCCGGGTAGATCTCGGGGCTCTTGATCTCCAGCAGCAGCTTCTGCCGGTTGCGCTCCACCCGGTTCAGGTACTGCCCGAGGGTGGGCACCCGGGCCCCGGCGAACTCCGGCCCGAACCAGCTGCCCGCGTCCAGCCTGGCGATCTCTGCGGCCGTGAAGTCCTTCACCGCCCACGAGGTCCGGTCGGGGAAGACCTCCTCGACGTTCGTGGTCCGCCTCAGATCGGTGTCGTGCATGACCACCAGCACACCGTCCTTGGAGAGCTGGACGTCGTTCTCCACCCAGTCGATGCCCAGGTCGTCGGCCTTGTCGACGGCGGCCAGGGTGTTCTCCGGCGCGTACGCCGAGGCGCCCCGGTGGGCGAAGACGACGGGGCCGCCCCGCCCCGGGCCCCCGGTCCGGGCGCTGACGGTCCGGACATCGGTGACCGTGGCCGTGTGCCCGGCCGCGGCCGTGGTCCTGCTCGTGGTCCGGGTGTCGGTGGACGACATCAGCAGCGCGCCGGTCCCCATCACGGCTGCGGCGGTGAGGACGGCGGTTGCGGTGCGTGCGTACACGGGTACTCCTTGCGTCAGAGTTGCGGCAGGGCCGAGAGTGACAGCCGTGCCCCAACGGGGGACAGGCGAAGGATGGCCACAACGTGAACGCCGTCGGCGACACCGGGTAACGGGCCGATTTCCGTGTCTATAAGATGCAGCTCTTCTGTTTGTCTGCCGGGCCTCGCGCTTTAGGGTCACCTCCGGACCCGGGCTTCCGCGAAGGGCGTACGAGCATGCAGGGCACGATCGACGGTTTCAGCTACGGGGCGGTGACGCCCGTCGCGGCCTTCCTCATGGCCTGCCTCGGTGCGGCTCTCGGACTGCGTTGCACGACCCGCTCGCTGCGCACCGAACGTTCCTTCAAGGCCGGCTGGCTGGCCCTCGGTGCGACCTCCATCGGCTCCGGCATCTGGACGATGCACTTCATCGCGATGATGGGCTTCTCCGTCGAAGGAGTGGTGATCGGCTACGACAAGCCGATCACCTTCGCCAGCCTCGCGGTCACGATCGGCATGGTCGGCGTCGGGATCTTCCTCGTCGGATACCGCGGCGCCACCCGTATGGCACTGGTGACGGGCGGCACCATCACCGGACTCGGCATGGCCACCATGCACTACCTGGGCATGGCCGGAATGCGTCTGGACGGACAGCTGGAGTACGACACGGTCACCGTGGCCCTCTCCGTCGTCATCGCCGTGGTGGCCGCCACCGTGGCGCTCTGGGCGGCCGTGTCCATCCACGGTTTCCTGCCCAGTCTCGGGGCCAGCGTCGTGATGGGCGTGGCGGTGAGCGGCATGCACTACACCGGCATGGCCGCGCTCAGCGTCCATCTGCACCCCGGTTCCGGCAGCGTGGCCGGCACCACGGCCGCCCCCCTCGTGCCGCTGCTGATCGGCCCCGGCTGCTTCCTGGTCATCGCCGCGGTGGTCGTGATGTTCGACCCCCTGATGGTGCTGGGCACCCCGGACTGGAACGACCCCGGGGCCGCGAACGGAGCGGGACGCCCGCCCGGGACACCGGTCCAGCGGCAGGTGCCGCGGTTCGGGACCCACGCCGACCCGGCGTCGTTCCACTCCCGTCCGCGCGACCCCGCCCCGCCCGGGGAGTGGTGACCGGAGGCCGGCGGAACGGCCGGACGGACCCGGTTGTCAGTGGGGGGTCGTACGGTGGTTCCATGCGGCCCGTTTCGAAGATCGAACGTTCGGTGGCGCCTTTCGAGGTCGTCAGTCCCTACCAGCCCAGCGGCGACCAGCCCGCGGCCATCGCCGAGCTGGAGCGGCGCATCCGCGCGAACGAGAAGGACGTCGTCCTGCTCGGCGCGACCGGCACCGGCAAGTCCGCGACCACCGCGTGGATGATCGAGAAGCTGCAGCGCCCCACCCTCGTGATGGCGCCGAACAAGACGCTCGCGGCCCAGCTGGCGAACGAGTTCCGTGAGCTGCTGCCCAACAACGCCGTCGAGTACTTCGTCTCGTACTACGACTACTACCAGCCCGAGGCGTACGTCCCGCAGTCGGACACCTACATCGAGAAGGACTCCTCGATCAACGAGGAGGTCGAGCGGCTGCGCCACTCCGCGACGAATTCGCTGCTCACCCGGCGCGACGTCGTCGTGGTCGCCTCCGTCTCCTGCATCTACGGCCTCGGCACGCCCCAGGAGTACGTGGACCGGATGATCCACCTCAAGGTGGGCGACGAGATCGACCGAGACCAGCTGCTGCGCCGCTTCGTCGAGATCCAGTACACCCGCAACGACCTCGCGTTCACCCGGGGCACCTTCCGGGTCCGCGGCGACACCATCGAGATCTTCCCGGTCTACGAGGAGCTCGCCGTCCGCATCGAGATGTTCGGCGACGAGATCGAGGCGCTCTCCACCCTCCACCCGCTCACCGGCGAGGTGATCAGCGAGGACCGCTCCCTCCACGTCTTCCCCGCCAGCCACTACGTCGCGGGCCCCGAGCGCATGGAGAAGGCGGTCAACGGCATCGAGCAGGAGCTGGAGCAGCGCCTCGCCGAGCTGGAGAAGCAGGGCAAGATGCTGGAGGCCCAGCGGCTGCGGATGCGCACCACGTACGACATCGAGATGCTCCGGCAGATCGGCACCTGCTCCGGCGTCGAGAACTACTCGATGCACTTCGACGGCCGCTCGCCCGGCACCGCCCCCCACACCCTCCTCGACTACTTCCCCGAGGACTTCCTCCTCGTCCTCGACGAGTCGCACGTCACCGTGCCGCAGATCGGCGCGATGTACGAGGGCGACGCCTCCCGCAAGCGGACCCTCGTCGACCACGGCTTCCGGCTGCCCTCCGCGCTCGACAACCGCCCGCTGAAGTGGGAGGAGTTCCAGGAGCGGATCGGCCAGACCGTCTACCTCTCCGCCACCCCCGGCACGTACGAGCTGTCCCGGGGCGACGGCTTCGTGGAGCAGATCATCCGCCCCACCGGCCTCGTCGACCCGGAGGTCGTCGTCAAGCCCACCGAGGGCCAGATCGACGACCTGGTGCACGAGATCCGCATCCGCGCCGAGAAGGACGAGCGGGTCCTGGTCACCACCCTCACCAAGAAGATGGCCGAGGACCTCACCGACTACTTCCTGGAGCTCGGCATCCAGGTCCGCTACCTGCACAGCGACGTCGACACGCTGCGCCGCATCGAGCTGCTGCGCGAACTGCGCTCCGGCGAGTACGACGTACTGGTCGGCATCAACCTCCTGCGCGAGGGCCTCGACCTGCCCGAGGTGTCGCTCGTCGCCATCCTCGACGCGGACAAGCAGGGCTTCCTGCGCTCGGGGACGTCCCTGATCCAGACCATCGGGCGCGCCGCCCGCAACGTCTCGGGCCAGGTCCACATGTACGCCGACACGATCACCCCGGCGATGGCCCAGGCCATCGACGAGACCAACCGCCGCCGCGAGAAGCAGATCGCCTACAACACCGAACGCGGTCTCGACCCGCAGCCCCTGCGGAAGAAGATCAACGACATCGTCGCGACGATCGCCCGCGAGGAGGTCGACACCGAGCAGCTGCTCGGCACCGGCTACCGCCAGACTAAGGGCGCCAAGGCGCCCGTTCCCGCACTGGCCAAGCAGACCGGCAGCAAGAAGGCCGCAGCCGGCACCGGCACGGTCACCGACCGGCCCGCCGCCGAACTCGCCGGGATCATCGAGGAGATGACCGAGCGGATGCGGGCGGCCGCCGCGGACCTCCAGTTCGAGGTGGCGGCGCGACTGCGCGACGAGGTGGGGGAGTTGAAGAAGGAGTTGCGCCAGATGCGCGAGGCGGGTCTCGCCTGACCGCGTTGCGTTCGGTGTGTTGCAGGACCGACACAAAATGGCCCCGAACGGTCGCAGTGTCGGTGTGACTGCGTAGGGTGCTGGGAAACCGCGCACGGATGGTTGCGGGGAAAGCGGAGAGGGGACAGCGCGTGACGGTCAATATGACCAAGGGTCAGGCCATCAGCCTGCAGAAGGGCGACGGAGGGACCCTGACCGCGGTGCGGATGGGGCTGGGCTGGCAGGCCGCGCCGCGCCGTGGCCTGTTCGGGTCGCGTACACGGGAGATCGACCTCGACGCCTCGGCGGTGCTCTTCGCCGACAAGCAGCCGGTCGACGTGGTCTTCTTCCGCCACCTCGTCAGCGACGACGGCTCGGTCCGGCACACCGGGGACAACCTGGTCGGCGGCGCCGGTTCCGGCGGCGACGACGAGGCGATCCTCGTCGACCTGCAGCGGGTGCCGGTCCACATCGACCAGATCGTCTTCACGGTGAACTCCTTCACCGGCCAGACGTTCCAGGAGGTGCAGAACGCCTTCTGCCGCATCGTCGACGAGACCAACGGCCAGGAGCTCGCCCGCTACACGCTGGACGGCGGCGGCCAGTACACCGCTCAGATCATGGCGAAGGTGCACCGTGCGGGGAGCGGCTGGCAGATGACCGCCCTCGGCAACCCGGCCAACGGCCGGACCTTCCAGGACCTGATGCCGTCGATCCTGCCGCACCTGTGAGCAGGACCTGACCGGACCGGTACGCACCGGTAACCGCAGCTCCCGGAGGCATCGGCCGCCGGGAGCTGCACCGCATGGCGCCGCACCGCACGCGGCGCACCGCATGGCGCCGCGGCGCCCTGCGGCACATCGCACGGCAGTGAAGCGAATCGTCGAGGGGACAGGGCAATGACGGCCGAGCTGGTCCGGGGGCAGAACCACACCTTGCCCCAGACCCGTCTGGAGATCCGGGTATCGGCCGGCACGCCCGTCGTGGCCGGTGCCACGCTCGGCGACGAGAACGGCACGGTGCACGGCACCGAATGGGTCGCCCACCCGGGATCGCCCCAACTGCCCGGCCTCGAAGTGTCCCGCCAGGCCGCCGCCGACCACCGGCTCGCCGTCGACCTCGACGCCCTGCCGGACGCGGTGCACCGGGTCACCGTGCTGCTGGCCCTGCCCACGGGCGTCGGCGGCCCGGTCCGCTTCGGCGCGGTCGCCTCGCCGTTCGTCGCGGTCACCGGACTCGACGGCACCGAGATCGCCACGTTCACCCTCACCGGACTGGACACCGAGTCCGCGGTCACGGCCCTGGAGCTCTACCGCCGCCAGGGCGCCTGGAAGGTCCGCGCCGTCGGCCAGGGCTACGCGGGCGGCCTCGCCGCCATGCTCGCCGACCAGGGCCTGTCCCGGGCGGCCGAACTGGCCCACTCGATCCAGGAAGCGGTCACCCGCGCGACGGCCCGCGCCGTCACCCCGCCCCCGCCGCGCACCCCGGACACCGGCCGCGCCGACCACGGCACGGGCCCCGTACCGCCCCCGCACGACCCCCGGCCGGCCGAACCGCTCACGGAGCCCGCCGCCCCACCGGCCCCGCCCGCCACGAGCGGCGGCCGCATCGACTACGCACACCCCCGCCGCCAGGCCGCCGCACCTCCGCCGCCCCCGTCCACCGCCCCGCCCGCGCAGCCGGGCCGGCCCGCCCCGCCCGTCGCCGGGGACGCGACCGGCTGGTCCATGGACGAGCGCCTCTACAACCAGATCTGGGGCATGTTCGAGGACCTGGCCCGCACCACCGCCGCGTACCGCAGCGCCGTGGAGTTCGCCGAGTCCCGCATGGACCAGGAGCTCGACCGGACCCTGTCCGACCCGCGCAGCCGGATCGGGGGCACGGGCGACCGGGCCCGTCAGGAGGCCCGCGCCAAGCGCGACGAGCTGACCGCCCGCGCCCGCGAGAGCCTCGACCGCGACCTCGCCCAGCTCGCCGCCGAGTCCGACGTCGTGGAGCCCGCGCTCCCCGCCGCGTTCGCACGCTGGGACAACCCCGTCTGGCACGCCTACCGCGTCCCGATGGAGATCCCCATGGCGCTGCGCATCGGCGACCTCCACCTCCCGGAGAAGCCCGACCTGCGCATCCCACTGCTGGTCCGGCTGCCCCTGGAGCGGGGGATCTGGATCGACAGCGGCCGCACGGCCTCCGACGCCGCGGCCCTGATGGACACCACCCGGCTGCGCACCCTGGCCATGGAGAGCGCCGTCGCCCACGCCGCACGCCTGCTGGCCGTCTACCCGGCCGACGAGTTCTCCGTCCACGTCATCGACGCCGCGGGCTCCGGTGCCGCGGCGCTCGCCCCGCTGGTGCACGCCGGGGCGCTCGCCGGGCCGCCCGCCGCCGGGGCCCAGGGGGTCGCCTCGGTCCTCGCCCACCTCACCCGGCGCGTCGACCTGGTGCAGATGGCGATCCGGGCGGGCGCCGCCGACTCGCTGCCGCCGGACCTCGACCCGGGCGAGCAACTGCTGATCGTCAACGACTTCCCGCACGGCTTCGACGACCGTGCCGTCACCCAGCTGCGCTACCTCGCCGACGAGGGCCCCTCGGTCGGCGTCCACCTCCTGATGGTCGCGGACCGGGAGGACGCCGCCGGGTACGGGCCGGTGCTCGACCCGCTGTGGCGCTCGCTGCTCCGGCTCACCCCGGTCCCCGACGACCACCTGGCCGACCCCTGGGTGGGGCACGCCTGGACGTACGAGCCGCCGGTGATGCCGCCCGGAAGCCGGGTCCTGGAACAGGTGCTCGCCGCGGTGGCAGCCGCCCGCCACCCACGACGGTACTGATCCGCGGATCGTTCCGAGCTCTCCCACGCCGCCCTGACCAGCGCTTTTGAAGGAGCTTTACCTTTCTCTTTACCTTTCCTTGGGATTCCCTGTACTCTTCTTTGGACGGAGGGGAGTACTCCCGTACGCGGCGTTCCCGTCAGTACGGACCGTGACCGGTCCCGGGGCGTCGGCCCGTGGCGCACTCCGCGCCCCGGGTGGAAGAGACCTCCGGCAGCGACGACGCTGATCAGTAGCCGTAGCGAACTGCCGGAGGCGCAGTGGACGTTTCATGGACCCTCTGGGCGCTGACCATTCTTGGTCTGTCAGCCCTCATCGCCGTCGACTTCGTCATCGGGCGCAAGCCCCATGACGTGACGACCAAGGAAGCCGGGATCTGGACGATCATCTGGATCGCGCTGGCCGTCCTCTTCGGGCTCGGCCTGCTGGTCTTCGGGGAGAGCCAGGCGTCGGGCGAGTTCTTCGCCGGCTTCATCACCGAGAAGTCGCTCAGCGTCGACAACCTCTTCGTCTTCGTCCTGATCATGGCGAAGTTCTCGGTGCCCTCGCACCTCCAGCAGCGGGTGCTGCTCGTCGGGGTGCTGATCGCGCTGGTGCTGCGGGCCGTCTTCATCGCCGCCGGTGCCGCCGTGATCGCCAACTTCTCGTGGGTCTTCTACATCTTCGGCGCGTTCCTGATCTACACCGCCTGGAAGCTCGTCCAGGAGGCGCGGGCCGGAGAGGAAGAGGAGGAGTTCGAGGAGAACCGTCTCCTCAGGACGATCGAGCGCCGCTTCGGGGTCGCCGACCGCTACCACGGCACCAAGCTCTTCATCCGGAACAACGGCAAGCGCGTCCTGACCCCGCTGATGGTCGTCATGCTCGCCATCGGCACCACCGACGTGCTGTTCGCCCTGGACTCCATTCCCGCGATCTTCGGTCTCACCCAGGACCCGTACATCGTCTTCACCGCCAACGCCTTCGCCCTGATGGGGCTGCGGCAGCTGTACTTCCTGATCGGCGGGCTGCTGAAGAAGCTGGTCCACCTCAGCTACGGCCTCTCGGTCATCCTCGGCTTCATCGGCGTGAAGCTGGTGCTGCACGCGCTGCACGAGTCCGGGGTGAACGTCCCCGAGATCTCCATCCCGGTGTCGCTCGGCGTCATCTGCGGCGTGCTGGTGATCACCACGATCACCAGCCTCGTCGCCGGCCGGAAGCAGGAGCGGGCCGAGGCCGCCGCACGGACGGACGGGATCACGGACGAGGCCGTGGACAAGGGAGCCGAGGTCGACGCCTGAGCCCGCAGGCCGACCCGGCATCCGCCCGGCCGGTCCGACGGGGTACGGAACCGGCCGGGGCGGGCGACACTTCGTCGTCCGCCCCGGCCGGTGTTCTTCGCTCGGAGGTGGGCCTTGGGGCAAGGCCCGACCGCCAGGCCCGCCGCAGTGGTCCGTGCACATGGTGCTGGATGCGCGAGAGCGAGCCCGACATCCTCTTCCGCGGCGGTGGCCGATGCCGCAACTTCCCCCGGATTCTCCAGCTGTTCGCGTGACCGGTCTGCGGCCCTGCAGCCGAAGCGGCGCCCGAAGCCACCTCTTACGGCTTCGGGCGCCCGCGCTGCTGCCACTTCCCGTCGCCCGTGCACTCTCAGCCGAGGAGCGTCGTCAGGATCAGTTTGTAGAAGACGAGGTAGGCCAGTAGTGAAAAGGGAATGGCGGTCAGGAGGGTCAGCGCGCGTTCTCTGTGGGTGCGGCCCATGAGCAGGGGGATGAGAACCAGAAGGGCGAAGCAGGCCCATGCCTGGGAGGCGTAGTGCAGAACCCAGGCGTAGTGGATGGCTTCCGTGCCGAAAACACCCGCCAGGGCGGCGAGACCGATGACGCGGTGGCGTGCGCCGATGCCTCGCCACCCAAAGCCCGCCACCCCGAAGAGGGGGCCGGCGATGAACGCCATGCCGAGCCAGACGAGGGGAGCGAACAGAGAGCCCATGCCGTCGCGCGCGACCTCCGCATAGCCGTAGTAGCCGACGACGAGACCGGACTCGGCGAACAGACCCGCAACGGCGGCCGCGGGCAGGCCGACCTTCCGGGCCGACAGCGCGCCTGCGACGAACGCGGCGACGGACCAGACCGCACCGGAGTTGGCGATCTGATTCCACGCCCCCGGAAGCCAGCCCTGGACCAGATTGGTCAGGACGCCGAGAAGGAGTCCTCCGGCGAATGCCGACGCCGTTGCGCAGGCCCAGGCTCTTCCGCTCGTATCGGGCGCCGAGGCGATGACCGGGGACGCGCTCATGGTGGTTGCTCACTTCTCTGCCGAGGGCTGCATGGCTCGCACCTCTTGGTGCAGTTGTAAGGATGCGTGGTGCCAACGGCGCGTTCCCGTGACCTGCTCCACTGTCCTGTCGCGGAGCAGCTGGTGCGTAGGGACACGTTGAACTGCGTGAATGCCAGGTAGTTCGAGACGGCCGATGGCCGCCGGTCAAACGGCCCGGCTTTCGCGGAAGTTCCGCTCGCCGGGAGACGCAAGCCCTGGCGATGCTCGGCCCCGTGACGACATTTGTACAAGACCGAGGGCCGACAGCCCCGGCATCCTCCCGAGTATGGCTATCCACGACGGTAAGCATGTGCACGGGATGCACTTGGTCCACGACGGCCCGCGGGAGGCGCCGCCGCTGGTGCTCATCCACGGATCGGGGGCCTCGGGCAGCTCCTGGGGCCCGATAGTGCCGGCACTGGCCAGCCGGTATCACGTCATCCGGATCGACCTCCCGGGCCACGGTCAGTCCCCGCCCGCGCCGTCGTACGACGTGCCTGAGCAGGCGGTCAGGCTGGCCGAGGCGCTCGATGAGCTCGGCCTTCGTCCGGTCACCGTGGCCGGGCACTCCAGCGGCGGGTATGTCGCCACCGCCCTCGCCGAACAGCGCCCGGACCTGGTGGGTTCGCTCGCACTGATCAGCAGCGGTCCGAGTCCCGACGCGCTCCTTCCGCAGCCCGTCCTCCTTCGGGTCCTGATCGACCCGCCGCTCGGCCCGCTTCTATGGAGAGTCCGTTCCGACGCGATGCTCCGCCGGGGGGTGACCGCGGTGTGCAACCGCCCGGTGGACGTCCCGAACGACCTGGTCGCCGACGTACGGGGCATCGGTTACCGCACGTTCAGGACGGTGCTGCGCCAAAACGGCGCGTACATCGCCGAGCGGAGCGTACCCGCGCGCCTGACCGCACTCGACGTCCCGGTTCTGGTGATCTTCGGCGCTGCCGACCCCCGCTGGGATCCGTCTTCGGCGCACCACTACGACACCGTGCCGAACGCGCGAGTCGAGCAGCTGCCCGACGTCGGGCACTTCCCCATGCTCGAAGCGCCGCAGGCGACCAGCGAGTTGCTGCTGCGCTTCGCAGCGACGGGCCGCTGACACCCCTCGCTAACCTGGTGCTGTGAAGTCCACCGAATCACCACCTGACTGGGCGTCGGTGGAGGTCGTCGCGTCCCGGCAACGGGGTCGGCTGCCGGGAGCCATCATGGCCGGGTTCCGCCAGCGTGCTCCGGCGCGCGTGGACATCGCCATGGTCGCGCACCCCTCAGTCACTCTGTTCGTGGACCTGAGCGACGAGGACAGCCTTGTCCACGACGCCCACGGCCGGCGCGAATGCGGCAGCACGGTCGTTGGACTGGTACCGGGCGACCTTCGGCTCGGGAGCCGGGCGGCCGGGGGGATCGAGTGCCTCCAGATCCGGTTGTCGCCGGTCCTGGCGGTAGCAGTGTTCGGAGCCTCGACCGACCTCAGCGGGACGGTGGTCTCCTTGGAGGACGTCTGGGGCCGCGATGCCGGGAGAACCGAGGAAAGGCTGCGGGCCGCCGCGTCGTGGGACGAGCGGTTCACGATCGCAGCGGATGCCCTTGGTCGACGGATGAGCGCCCGCCCGTCGCCTGATCCGGAGGTCGCCGCTGCCTGGTGGCTGATGCGCACCAGCCGAGGACGGGTGCGCGTCGACAGCCTGGCGAGCGAGGTGGGATGGAGCCGTAAGCGCCTGTGGTCCCGCTTCCGGTCCCAGATCGGCCTCACGCCCAAGCACGCCGCCCGGCTGGTGCGCTTCGATCACGCCGCCCATCTCCTCGCGGCGGGCAACGCCGCCGCCCAGGTGGCGGCCGAAAGCGGCTACGTCGACCAGGCCCACCTCCACCGCGAGGTCAAAGCGTTCACCGGGGTGACACCCACCGCCGTGGCCGCTGCGCCGTGGCTCGCCATCGATGACGTCGCGTGGCCGACCTCGTTCGCGGACCTGACACCATCGACGTCTCCGGTCCATCGGGTTCCGGCGCATTGAGCCGAGGTCCCACGAGAGACGAGGCATCCTCTCTTGGACGCTCCACCGGCTCCGGCACAGCGCCCTGACACAGGACGCCGAGAACGGCACCTCCACCCCGATGCTGCCGGCCCGCCCCCGCCGCGCCCCCGTCCCCTCCCTGGAGCGCTACGCCCGCCCCGGCGTCGACTCGGTCGCCCGGCACGTCGCCGAACACGACCCCGCCGCACGCCGCCGGACGTGACCCTCGCCGTTTGGGCTGGTGACAGCATTCTTACCGGCGTCCCTTGTACGAGGTTCCGGTTTACCAGCCGCGGGCTCTCCACTCCGCCAGGTGCGGGCGTTCCGCGCCGAGCGTGGTGTCGTGCCCGTGGCCCGGGTAGACCCAGGTCTCGTCGGGCAGCCGGTCGAAGAGCTTGGTCTCCACGTCGTGGAGCAGGCTCGCGAAGGCCTCGGGGTCCTTGTGGGTGTTTCCGATCCCGCCAGGGAAGAGGCAGTCCCCGGTGAACAGGTGCGGGGCGCCGTGCGGGTCGTCGTAGACCAGCGCGATGGAACCCGGGGTGTGACCGACGAGGTGACGGGCGGTCAGGGCGACCCGGCCCACCCGGATCGTGTCGCCGTTGTCGACCAGGACGTCGGTCGGGACCGGGATGCCCTCGGCGTCGTACCGTCCGGCGTGCGTCCGCGCCCCGGTGGCCGCGACGACCTCGCCGAGCGCCTGCCAGTGGTCGCCGTGCCGGTGGGTGGTGACGACGGACGCGATGCCGTCGTCACCGATCAGCCGCAACAGCGTCCCGGCCTCGGCGGCCGCGTCGATCAGCAGCTGCTCGCCGGTGGCCCGGCAGCGCAGCAGATACGCGTTGTTGTTCATCGCGCCGACGGCGACCTTGGAGATCATCAGATCCGTCAGCTCGTGCACATCGGCGGGCCCGCCGACCCTGACCGCTCCGCTGTACGTCATGCGACTCAGCCTATAGCGGGGGGAGCGCGGGGAGGGGTCCTCCCTCGACGGTCAGCGCCGACCCGTCGCGGCGCCCGCAGAGCCAGCCGAGCAGCTCGGGAGCGGTGCCGCGGACGGTGACGGGGGAGCCCGTCGCGCCGCCGCCGGTCGTCCGGGTCCGGCCCTCCTCGTCGACCGCACTCGTGGCCACGACATCGGGGTGCCCGTCGAACCGCTCGACCAGGAAGTCGATCTCCCGGGAGACGAACTCCTCCGGCAGGTCCTCCAGCTCGTAGCCGATGCCCAGGTCGACGTGGTGCAGCTCGACCTCGACGCGGCGCCGGAAGGGGACCCGGGAGGCCGAGTCCGTCACGCCGTTGCGCAGCGTGACCGTGCGGGACCAGTCGGCCGGGGCTGCGGCGGCCTCCGCGAAACGGGCCGCGCTCCCGGCCAGGTCGGCCAGCTGTTCGTCCCGCGGCCGGGGCGCGCCGCGCTCGATGTCGCGGTCGCGGGTTTCGCTGTCTGCGTACATGGGCCGGGCGTGGAGAACGTTCACGAGCGCGTCGGCGTTACGGGAGAGGTGCGCGAGGACGTGTCCCCGGCTCCAGCCCGGCAGCCGGGACGGCAGGGCGAGCGCGGCGTCGTCCAGTTCTCCGGCGGCGTCGAGCAGCCGATCGGTGGCCTCGCGAAGGGCTTCCAGGTCGTGCACATGATCGTTCATGGGGGTGAGCCTAGCCCCGCCACTCATTCGGGTGAAGGAGGTTGCGGACGTCCGTAAATCGAATGCGCGTGCTATACGCTCGGAGTCGAAAGCTTCGTACAACGCTGTGGCGCCCCCCATACCCTGGGACGGGGGCTCAGTTCCCCCATTTCTCTCCAGAAAGGTGCGGACCGGCGTGGCCGACCGTCTCATCGTCCGTGGCGCTCGCGAGCACAACCTCAAGAACGTCTCGCTCGACCTCCCCCGCGACTCCCTCATCGTCTTCACCGGGCTTTCCGGGTCGGGCAAGTCGTCCCTCGCGTTCGACACGATCTTCGCCGAGGGCCAGCGGCGCTACGTGGAGTCCCTCTCCTCGTACGCCCGCCAGTTCCTCGGCCAGATGGACAAGCCGGACGTCGACTTCATCGAGGGTCTCTCGCCCGCCGTCTCCATCGACCAGAAGTCGACCTCGCGCAACCCGCGCTCGACGGTCGGCACCATCACCGAGGTCTACGACTACCTCCGCCTGCTCTTCGCCCGGATCGGCAAGCCGCACTGCCCCGAGTGCTCCAGGCCCATCGCGCGCCAGTCCCCGCAGGCCATCGTCGACAAGGTGCTCGGCCTTCCCGAGGGCAGCCGCTTCCAGGTGCTCTCGCCGCTGGTGCGCGAGCGCAAGGGCGAGTTCGTCGACCTCTTCTCGGACCTGCAGACCAAGGGCTACAGCCGGGCCCGGGTCGACGGCACGACCATCCAGCTCTCCGAGCCGCCCAAGCTGAAGAAGCAGGAGAAGCACACCATCGAGGTGGTCATCGACCGGCTCACGGTGAAGGACAGCGCCAAGCGCCGGCTGACCGACTCGGTCGAGACCGCGCTCGGGCTCTCCGGCGGCATGGTCGTGCTCGACTTCGTCGACCTCCCCGAGGACGACCCCGAGCGCGAGCGGATGTACTCCGAGCACCTCTACTGCCCGTACGACGACCTCTCCTTCGAGGAGCTGGAGCCGCGCTCCTTCTCGTTCAACTCGCCCTTCGGCGCCTGCCCCGACTGCACCGGCATCGGCACGCGGATGGAGGTCGACCCGGAGCTGATCGTCCCCGACGAGGAGAAGTCGCTCGACGAGGGCGCGATCCACCCCTGGTCGCACGGCCACACCAAGGAGTACTTCGGCCGGCAGATCAACGCGCTCGCCGAGGCCCTCGGATTCCGTACGGACATCCCCTGGGCCGGGCTGCCGCAGCGCGCCAGGAAGGCCCTGCTGTTCGGCCACAAGATCCAGACCGAGGTCCGCTACCGCAACCGCTACGGGCGGGAGCGCGCGTACACCACCCCCTCGTTCGAAGGGGCGGTGCAGTTCGTCAAGCGGCGGCACTCCGAGGCCGAGAGCGACTCCAGCCGGGAGCGCTTCGAGGGCTACATGCGCGAGGTGCCCTGCCCGACCTGCGAGGGCACCAGGCTCAAGCCGATCGTGCTCGCCGTGACGGTGATGGAGAAGTCCATCGCCGAGGTCTCCGCGATGTCGATCAGCGAGTGCGCCGAATTCCTCGGCCGACTGAAGCTGAACGCCCGCGACAAGAAGATCGCCGAACGGGTCCTGAAGGAGGTCAACGAGCGACTGAAGTTCCTGGTCGACGTCGGCCTCGACTACCTCTCGCTCAACCGCGCCGCGGGCACCCTGTCCGGTGGCGAGGCCCAGCGCATCCGGCTCGCCACCCAGATCGGCTCCGGCCTGGTGGGCGTGCTGTACGTGCTGGACGAGCCGTCCATCGGCCTGCACCAGCGGGACAACCACCGGCTGATCGAGACCCTGGTCCGGCTCCGCGACATGGGCAACACGCTCATCGTCGTCGAGCACGACGAGGACACCATCAAGGTCGCCGACTGGGTCGTCGACATCGGCCCCGGCGCCGGTGAGCACGGCGGCAAGGTGGTCCACTCCGGATCGCTCGAGGAACTGCTCGGCAACGACGAGTCGATCACCGGCCAGTACCTGAACGGCAAGAAGTCGATCCCGACGCCCGAGATCCGCCGCCCGGTGGACCCGGAGCGGACGCTCACGGTGCACGGCGCCCGGGAGAACAACCTCCAGGACATCGACGTCTCCTTCCCGCTCGGCGTGCTCACCGCCGTCACCGGCGTCTCGGGTTCCGGGAAGTCGACGCTGGTCAACGACATCCTCTACACCCACCTGGCCCGGGAGCTGAACGGCGCCAAGTCGGTCCCCGGCCGTCACACCCGGGTCGACGGGGACGACCTGGTCGACAAGGTGGTGCACGTCGACCAGTCGCCCATCGGCCGTACCCCCCGGTCCAACCCGGCCACGTACACCGGTGTCTTCGACCACGTCCGCAAGCTGTTCGCGGAGACGATGGAGGCGAAGGTGCGCGGCTACCTGCCGGGCCGCTTCTCCTTCAACGTCAAGGGCGGCCGCTGCGAGAACTGCTCCGGCGACGGCACGATCAAGATCGAGATGAACTTCCTGCCGGACGTCTACGTCCCGTGCGAGGTCTGCCACGGGGCGCGCTACAACCGGGAGACCCTGGAGGTCCACTACAAGGGCAAGTCCATCGCCGAGGTGCTGGACATGCCGATCGAGGAGGGCCTGGAGTTCTTCGAGGCCGTCCCGACGATCGCCCGCCACCTCCGCACGCTCAACGAGGTCGGCCTCGGGTACGTGCGGCTCGGCCAATCCGCGCCGACGCTCTCCGGCGGCGAGGCACAGCGGGTGAAGCTCGCCAGCGAACTGCAGAAGCGCTCCACCGGCCGCACGGTCTACGTCCTGGACGAGCCGACCACGGGGCTGCACTTCGAGGACATCAGCAAGCTGATCAAGGTGCTCTCCGGGCTGGTCGACAAGGGCAACTCGGTGATCGTCATCGAGCACAACCTGGATGTGATCAAGACCGCGGACTGGGTCGTCGACATGGGCCCCGAAGGGGGCAGCGGCGGCGGTCTGGTCGTCGCCGAGGGCACCCCGGAACAGGTCGCCGCGGCCCCCGCCAGCCACACCGGGAAGTTCCTCCAGGGCATCCTGGACCCGGACCGGGTGAGCGAGGCCGCGGTGCCCGCCGCCCGCAAGCCGCTGCGGAAGACGGCCGCGAAGAAGACGGTCGCCGCGAAGTCGGCCCCGGCCAGACGGACGGCCACGGCCCGCACGGGCACGGGCAAGGCCGCCAAGGCCGCGGCCGGGACGGCGGCGAAGAAGCCGGCCGCGAAGAAGCCCGCGGCGAAGCGGACGACCCGCGCCCGCGAGGCCTGAGCCGGGAGGCACCCCCGGCGCACGGGCGGGTCGTCCTCGACGCCCCGCCCGTGCGAGCCCCGGTTCCGACCGGAGAAGGCCGGGAACGGACGGCGCCGGGCCGGGGACGGCGGGGCTCGGGTGGGCCGGGCGCGGGGGCGGTCGGAGGCGCCGGTATCGTCGGTTCCGTCACCGATGGCGCTGATGCCCAGGTACTCCCGGTGCCTCAGCCGTCCCCGGTGCCCCTCCGTTTCTCCGTTCCTTACGACCAGTGGAGACCGCATGTCCGGCCAGCCCGCCGCCCGCCGCACCGTGCTGAAGGGCGCCGCTCTCGCCGGCGCCGCCGGGCTGGGAGTGGCCGCCTGCTCGACCGAATCGAAGCTCGGCCACGCCAGGACGCCGACGCCGACCGCCCCCGTGACGCTCGGCGCGCCGGAAGACGTCCCGGTCGGCGGCTCCAAGCTCTACCGCGAGCAGCGGCTCGTCGTCACCTGCCCGGCCAAGGGCCAGTACAAGGCGTTCAGCGCCCAGTGCACCCACGGCGGCTGCCTGCTGGACAAGGTCGAGGACAACGTGGGCAACTGCCCCTGTCACGGCAGCCACTTCGACACCACGACCGGCAAGGCGACGCGCGGCCCGGCCACCGTGCCGCTGCCCGCGGTCCCGGTCCGGGTCGAGGGCGGAAAGCTGATCGCGGGCCCCGAGGCCTGACCCGGCCGGCACACCCGCCTCGCACCGACAGGGGGCGGAGGCCCCGCCGGGCCTGCCCCCTGCCGTGCCCCGCCCCGTGCGGGGCCGTGCCCGCCGCGCCCCGCCGCGCCGGACGCCCGCCGTGTCCCGTGCCGCGCCCGCCCCACCGCGCCGTGCCTGCCCGCCGGGCCGGACACCCGCCCCTCGCCGGGCCGGACGCCCCCGCCGGGGGCGGAGTCACTCCCAGTCCCAGTCGATGCCGACCAGGCCGGGCCGCACCCCCTGCTCCACCAGGTGGACGGTCCGGTGCCTGCCGGTGAGCGTGAGGTCCGTGCGGGCGCCGCGCGGCGCCCCCGCCGAGACCTGGGCGAAGCGCCGGCACCGTACCGGCAGCGCCGCCTCGTCGAACCCCACCTGCAACACGTACTGCCCGCCGCCGAAGCTGAAGCCGCGCACGTACTCGCCGCACGGGCCTCCCGTGCCGTCGTCGAAGCCGTAGCCGAAGAGGTACGTGTCGCCCGACCTCAGCCGGGTGTCGAAGAGCAGCTCGGCGACGAGGACCCCCGTTTCGCCGTCCCAGCGGACCCGCCCCGTCCGGCAGTTCTCCCGGGCCGTCACCGTCACCCGCGCCGGATCGCAGCCCGGGTCGCCCCGGTGGACGGCGAGGTAGCGGTCGATGTCGTCCCGGTGCGCCCGCACCACGTGCTGCGACTCGCGCTGCAGCAGCTCCCGGCCGGGGCCGATCCGTACCCGCTCGTGGTGCCCCACCGTGTGCAGCCCGCCGTCCACCGGCGACCCCAACTCCGCGAGCAGCCGCTCCACCGCACCGGACGATTCCAGCAGCGAACGGTACGACCGCGCGGCCGGGCGGTCGGTCTCCGGACGGCCGCTCTTGGTGCCCAGCAGCCGGAGCAACGAGTTCCCCGGCAGCCCCAGTACCTCCTCCAGCGCCTTCACGGCCCGCAGTGACTCGGCGCGCTGCGGGCGCCTGGCCCCCTGCTGCCAGTAACTCAGGCTGGTCACCCCGACCTTGACCCCGCGGTGCGCGAGATGGTGCTGCACCCGCTGGAGCGGCAGCCCGCGCACCGAGAGCGCGGTCCGCAGCGCCAGGTGGAACGGGCCGGTGTGCAGCACCTGCGCCAGTTCGGCCTCGGTGTGCCGCATGGGTCCTCCAGATGACCGGGTGAACGTTCACGACGCGGCGTGGGAGGGCCGCGTCGGCGGGGGCGGTTGCGCAGGTGGCCGGGGGAGGGCCGTTCACGTGTCCGCCACGCCGTTCACACCGCGATGTTTCCCCGCATTGAAGCGTGTTGACCCGGTCCCGACAACGGTTGATGCTCCTCGGGCAGCGTCCGGACGCGCTCCCGCGATCACCCATCCCCCGCATCGGGAGGAACGTCATGCGCAACCGAAGAATCCGACCGGGCCGGCTCCCCGCCGCGGCCGTCCTGGCCGCCGTGCTCCTCGCGCTGCCCACGGCGACGGCCTCGGCGGCCCGGCTTCCCGCCACGACCGCCCCCGCCACGACCGCCTCCTCCGCCCCGCACACCACCGCCGCCGCGACGCCGACGGACCCGGCCGCCACCACGGACGGCATCGCCGCGACCCGGCGCCTGGACATCACCATGCAGGCCCAGCAGAAGAGCAACTGGTGCTGGGCGGCGGCCGGCAACACCATCGCCACCTGGTTCGGCCGGAACTACTCGCAGAACCAGTTCTGCAGCGCCGCCTTCGGCCGCGCGCAGGGCTACGAGTGCCCCAACTCGCAGGCCACGCTCGGCAACGTCCAGGACGGGCTGTACTGGGCCGGGGTCAACCCCGGTTCGTACGTCACCGGCTGGCTGCGCTACCCCACCGTCCAGGCCGAGATCGCCGCGGGACGCCCCGTGGAGACCCGCATCCAGTGGTCGTCGGGCGGCGGCCACATGCATGTCCTGTACGGGTACGACGACTCGGGCAGCTGGGTCTACTGGGGCGATCCCTGGCCCTCCAGCAACCGCTACAACTGGGCCTCGCACGCCTGGTACGTCAACAACGCCGAGTTCTCCTGGACCCACTCGCTCTACCGGATCGGGGCGTGACGAGATGAGCCGCACGACCACCCGCACCACCGCTCGCACGACCGCCCGCCCGGCCACCCCCAGGACCGCCCGCACGATCACTCCCAAGGCCGCCCGCACCGCCCGGTCCACGGCTGCCGCCCTGGCTGCCGTCGGCGTCCTGACCGGCACCGCCCTGCTCACCGTCGCCGCTCCCGGCGCGACCGCCGCCCCCGGTCCCGCCACCGGCCCCGCGGTCGATTCGGCCGCGCTGAGCGCCGCCCGTCACGCGGCGGCCGACGCCGGGACGCTGGACACCCTGTCCCGGTTCTTCGCCCGCGAGGGCGCCGTCACGAGGTCCGCGGCGGCCCCGCGCCTCGTCGGCGCGACCGTGCCCGTGTACACCCTCGCCCCGGACTTCGTCGCCGGGAAACCGGGCGCGCCGGTGGCCGGACTGGACTACCTCGCCACCACGGCCGTCTCCTCGGACGGGCAGAAGGCGTCCCTGTGGACCCTTCCGAAGGAAGGGAAGGACGGCGGGTGGCAGGTGGTGAACATAGCCACCGGCGACGACGAGGCCCGGTACGCCGCCGCGGGCGCCCGCGAACTCCCCGGCGGAACGGTCTTCCGCGAACCGCAGACGGACGCCTGGTTCGTCCAGAAGGGGGCCAAGGTGCTCCCGCTGGACCAGGACGCGGTCCGCGCGGTCGGCGCCCGGGGCACCACGCTGGCCGCCTATCGCGCCCGGGTCCGGGAGGCGTACGGCGACAAGCTCCCCGGCTCCGGGTACGCGCGCGCCGGGAAGGCGGGCGGCTACGCACCGTCCGCACCCGCCGCCCCCGGTCCTGCCACCGGACCCACCCCCGCACCCGCCGCCCCCGCACCCGCCGGTCCCGCCTCCGCGTCCGCCGACGGGAAGCCCGGGCTCGTCACCGCGAGCACGGCGCCCGGCCCGGCCCTGACCGCCACCTCGGCCGCCGCCGGGGCCGGTGCCCTCGCCGTGCTGGCCCTCGGCGGCGCCGCGGCCCTGCGCGACCGACGCCGCCGCCGGGCGCCCCGCTGACCTGCGGCACCCCCGACCCGTGCTCCGGGGCGCGCTCCCACTGCCCGCGCCCCGGAGCACGGCACCACTTCGGGACCGGCCGCGCTGTCACTGCCCGCAAGTAGGGTGGGGGCCATGGCAGACCCCTCCAGCTACCGCCCCAAGCCGGGACAGATCCCCGACTCCCCGGGGGTCTACAAGTTCCGGGACGAGCACCGCCGGGTGATCTACGTCGGCAAGGCCAAGAACCTGCGCCAGCGCCTGGCCAACTACTTCCAGGACCTGGCCGGGCTCCATCCGCGCACGCGCACGATGGTCACCACCGCCGCCTCGGTGGAATGGACGGTCGTGTCCACGGAGGTCGAGGCCCTCCAGCTGGAGTACTCCTGGATCAAGGAGTTCGACCCGCGGTTCAACGTCAAGTACCGCGACGACAAGAGCTATCCGTACCTCGCGGTCACGCTCGACGAGGAGTTCCCGCGTGTGCAGGTCATGCGCGGTGCCAAGAAGAAGGGCGTGCGCTACTTCGGCCCGTACGGCCACGCCTGGGCGATCCGCGAGACGGTCGACCTGATGCTCCGGGTCTTCCCGGTGCGCACCTGCTCCGCCGGGGTCTTCAAGAACGCCGCCAGGACCGGCCGCCCCTGCCTCCTGGGCTACATCGGCAAGTGCTCGGCCCCCTGCGTCGGCCGGGTCACCGCCGAGGAGCACCGCGAACTGGCGGACGGCTTCTGCGACTTCATGGCAGGCCGCACCGGTACGTACATCCGCCGCCTGGAGAAGGACATGATGGCGGCGGCCGAGGAGATGGAGTACGAGCGGGCGGCCCGGCTCCGTGACGACGTGGAGGCCCTCAAGCGGGCCATGGAGAAGAGCGCCGTCGTCCTCGCCGACGCCACCGACGCCGACCTGATCGCGGTCGCCGAGGACGAGCTCGAAGCCGCGGTCCAGATCTTCCACGTGCGCGGCGGCCGGGTGCGCGGTCAGCGCGGCTGGGTCACCGACAAGGTGGAGAACGTCGACACCGCGGGTCTGGTCGAGCACGCCCTGCAGCAGCTGTACGGCGAGGAGGCGGGGGACTCCGTCCCCAAGGAGGTCCTCGTCCCGGCCCTGCCCGAGGACCCGGACGCGGTCTCCCAGTGGCTCGCCGGACGGCGCGGTTCCCAGGTCGGCCTGCGCGTCCCGCAGCGCGGCGACAAGAAGGACCTGATGGCGACGGTCCAGCGCAACGCCCAGCAGGCCCTCGCCCTGCACAAGACCAAGCGCGCCTCCGACCTCACGACCCGCTCCCGCGCCCTGGAGGAGATCGCCGAGGCGCTCGGCCTCGACTCGGCCCCGCTGCGCATCGAGTGCTTCGACATCTCGCACCTCCAGGGGGACGACGTGGTCGCCTCCATGGTCGTCTTCGAGGACGGGCTCGCCCGCAAGAGCGAGTACCGCCGCTTCCAGATCAAGGGCTTCGAGGGCCAGGACGACGTCCGGTCGATGCACGAGGTGATCGGCCGCCGGTTCAAGCGGTACCTCCAGGAGAAGGAGCGGACGGGGGAGTGGGAGGAGACCCCGGGGGCTCCTGAGTCCTCCGGAATCCTCGGGGCCCTCGACGCATCTGGGGCCTCCGGCACCTCCGGCACCTCCGGCACCTCCGGCACCTCCGGGATTCCCGGGATTCCCGGGATTCCCGCCCCGGACGGTGAGGACCGCGAGGACGAGGGCCGTCCCAAGCGGTTCGCCTACCCGCCCCAGCTCGTCGTGGTCGACGGCGGCCAACCGCAGGTCGCGGCGGCCAAGCGGGCCCTCGACGAGCTGGGGATCGACGACGTCGCCGTCTGCGGCCTCGCCAAGCGCCTCGAAGAGGTCTGGCTGCCCGATGACGATGACCCCGTCGTCCTGCCCCGCTCCAGCGAGGGGCTCTACCTCCTCCAGCGCGTCCGCGACGAGGCCCACCGCTTCGCGATCACGTACCAGCGCGCCAAACGGGCCAAACGCATCCGCTCCAGCCCCCTGGACGCCGTCCCCGGCCTCGGCGAAACCCGGAAGCAGTCGTTGCTCAAGCATTTCGGCTCCGTGAAGAAGCTGAAGCAGGCGACAATCGACGAGATCTGCGAGGTTCCGGGGATAGGCCGCAGAACGGCGGAATCGGTGGCTGTCGCCCTCGCATCGGCTGCCCCGGCCACGCCTGCCGTGAACACGGCCACAGGAGAGATCATTGAAGAGGACGACGGGGGCAGCACGACATGACCGAGCGTGAACACGAGCACGAAGCCGGCACCGGGAACGAAACCGGGGCCGGCCGCACCGACCGAGCAGACGGAGCAGGACACGTGAGTACGGGCAGCACCATCGAGACCGGCGACGGGAACGCGGCCATTCCCGAGCTGGTGATCATCTCGGGGATGTCGGGCGCCGGGCGCAGCACCGCGGCCAAGTGTCTGGAGGACCTCGGCTGGTTCGTCGTCGACAACCTGCCGCCCGCCCTGATCCCCACCATGGTCGAGCTCGGTGCCCGCTCGCAGGGCAACGTGGCGCGGATCGCCGTCGTCGTCGACGTACGGGGCCGCCGCTTCTTCGACAACCTCCGGGAGTCCCTCGCCGACCTGGAGGCCAAGCACGTCACCCGGCGCATCGTCTTCCTGGAGTCCTCCGACGACGCCCTGGTCCGCCGCTTCGAGTCGGTCCGCCGCCCGCACCCGCTCCAGGGCGACGGCCGGATCGTCGACGGCATCGCCGCCGAGCGCGACCTGCTGCGCGAGCTGCGCGGCGACGCCGACCTGGTGATCGACACCTCCAGCCTCAACGTGCACGAACTGCGCGCCAAGATGGACGCCCAGTTCGCCGGCGAGGAGGAGCCGGAGCTGCGCGCCACGGTCATGTCGTTCGGCTTCAAGTACGGCCTGCCGGTCGACGCCGACCTGGTGGTCGACTGCCGCTTCCTGCCCAACCCGCACTGGGTCCCCGAGCTGCGCCCCTTCACCGGGCTCAACGAGGAGGTCTCCGCCTACGTCTTCGACCAGCCCGGTGCCAAGGAGTTCCTCAACCAGTACACCGAGCTGCTCCAGCTGATCGCCGCCGGATACCGCCGCGAGGGCAAGCGCTACGTGACGATCGCCGTCGGCTGCACGGGCGGCAAGCACCGCTCGGTCGCCATGTCCGAGAAGCTCGCGGCCCGGCTCGCGACCGAAGGCATCGAGACCGTCCTCGTGCACCGGGACATGGGGCGCGAGTGACCGGCCGCAATCTGCGCCTGCGGCGGCTGCGCAGAGCCACTCCCGCGCTGTCCGGCCGCAAGCGCGGCGCCCAGCCCAAGGTCGTCGCCCTCGGCGGCGGCATGGGGCTGTCCGCGTCGCTCGCCTCGCTCCGCCGGATCACCGGCGACCTCACCGCCGTGGTCACCGTCGCCGATGACGGGGGCTCCAGCGGACGGCTCCGCGAGGAGCTCGGCGTCCTGCCCCCCGGCGACCTGCGCAAGGCACTCGCCGCCCTGTGCGGGGACGACGACTGGGGCCAGACCTGGGCCCGGGTGATCCAGCACCGCTTCCAGTCCAAGGGCGACCTGCACGAGCACGCGGTCGGCAACCTGCTGATCGTCGCCCTCTGGGAGCAGCTCGGCGACCACGTGCAGGCCCTGGACCTGGTCGGCAAGCTGCTCGGCGCGCACGGCCGGGTGCTGCCCATGTCCGCCGTGCCGCTGGAGCTCCAGGCGCTGGTCCGGGGGCACGACCCGGACCGCCCGGGCGACGTGGACACGGTGCGCGGCCAGGCCACCGTGGCGCTCACCCCCGGCGAGGTGCAGTCCGTCCACCTCGTCCCGCACGACCCGCCGGCCGTCCCCGAGGCGGTCGCCGCGGTGCTGGACGCCGACTGGGTGGTGCTCGGACCGGGGTCCTGGTTCTCCTCCGTGATCCCGCACCTGCTCGTCCCCGAACTGCTCGACGCGCTCGTCGAGACCAAGGCCCGCAAGGTCCTCTCGCTCAACCTCGCACCGCAACCCGGTGAAACTGATGGCTTCTCCCCGCAGCGTCATTTGGAGGTTTTGGGACGACACGCCCCTAAACTCGCCCTGGACGTGGTGCTGGCCGACGAAGCCGCCGTGCCCGATCGCGAGTCCCTCGCCGACGCCGCCAAACGGCTCGGTGCCGCGGTCGAGCTGGCGCCGGTGGCCTCACCCGACGGCGTTCCGATCCATGATCCGGAGCTGTTGGCCGCCGCGTACGACCGTATTTTTCGGATGCATGGAAGGATCGGCCCATGGCGATGACGCCGGCGGTGAAGGACGAAATTTCCCGGCTTCCCGTGACCCGGACCTGCTGCAGAAAGGCAGAGGTCTCGGCGGTTCTTCGGTTCGCGGGCGGACTGCACCTGGTGAGCGGCCGGATCGTGATCGAGGCGGAGCTGGACACCGCGATGGCGGCGCGCCGGCTGAAGCGGGACATCCTCGAGATCTTCGGGCACAGCTCCGAGCTGATCGTGATGGCCCCCGGCGGTCTGCGGCGCGGTTCCCGTTACGTCGTACGGGTGGTTGCGGGCGGTGACCAGCTGGCCCGGCAGACCGGTCTGGTGGACGGCCGCGGCCGTCCCATCCGCGGACTGCCCCCGCAGGTGGTCTCGGGGGCCACCTGCGACGCCGAGGCCGCCTGGCGCGGAGCCTTCCTGGCCCACGGCTCGCTCACCGAACCCGGCAGGTCCTCCTCCCTGGAGGTGACCTGCCCCGGACCGGAGGCGGCGCTCGCCCTGGTCGGGGCCGCCCGCCGGCTCTCCATCGCGGCCAAGGCGCGCGAGGTGCGCGGGGTGGACCGGGTCGTCGTCCGCGACGGCGACGCGATCGGCGCCCTGCTCACCCGGCTCGGCGCCCACGAGTCGGTGCTGGCCTGGGAGGAGCGGCGGATGCGCCGCGAGGTCCGCGCCACCGCCAACCGGCTGGCCAACTTCGACGACGCCAACCTGCGCCGCTCCGCGCGCGCCGCGGTCGCCGCGGGCGCCCGGGTGGGGCGCGCCCTGGAGATCCTGGGCGAGGAGGTGCCCGAGCACCTCGCGGCGGCCGGCCGGCTGCGCATGGAGCACAAGCAGGCGTCCCTGGAGGAGCTGGGCGCGCTCGCCGACCCGCCGCTGACCAAGGACGCGGTCGCGGGCCGCATCCGCCGCCTGCTGGCCATGGCCGACAAGCGGGCCCAGGACCTGGGCATCCCGGGCACGGAATCCACCCTCAGCGAGGAGCTCGCCGACGGCCTGGTGGGCTGAGCCGGAACCCCTGCGAAACCGGTCGTCACCGGAACGCGCGACACCCTTCCAGGTGTTGACGCTCCGTGATCGCCGCTGTCCGTGCGGACCATCGCCCGGAGACCCGTACTCCTACCGGGGAATACGGGTCTTCGTGGTTCTCCGCGTGGTTCTTACGGCCCTGCTCGATGTCACTCCGTAGCCCTCGGAGAGGTAGGGTCGGAGGCGGTCGGGGACATCTCATACAACTCGCCGGGGTGGAAATCCCGCGTATTCAACGAGGAGATCGGTTCGTGACGATCCGCGTAGGCATCAACGGCTTTGGCCGCATCGGACGTAACTACTTCCGCGCGCTGCTGGAGCAGGGTGCGGACATCGAGATCGTGGCTGTCAACGACCTGGGCGACACTGCGACCACGGCTCACCTGCTGAAGTACGACACCATCCTCGGTCGTCTGAAAGCGGAGGTCAGCCACACCGACGACACCATCACCGTCGATGGTCACGTCATCAAGGTGCTCTCCGAGCGCAACCCCGCCGACATCCCCTGGGGCGACCTGGGCGTCGACATCGTCATCGAGTCGACCGGCATCTTCACCAAGAAGGCCGACGCCGAGAAGCACATCGCCGGCGGCGCCAAGAAGGTCCTCATCTCGGCCCCCGCCAAGGGCGAGGACATCACCATCGTCATGGGTGTCAACCAGGACAAGTACGACGCGGCCAACCACCACGTCATCTCCAACGCGTCCTGCACGACCAACTGCGTCGCCCCGATGGCCAAGGTTCTGGACGAGAACTTCGGCATCGTCAAGGGCCTCATGACGACGGTTCACGCCTATACCAACGACCAGCGGATCCTGGACTTCCCGCACTCGGACCTGCGCCGCGCCCGCGCCGCCGCCGCGAACATCATCCCGACGACCACCGGTGCGGCCAAGGCCACGGCCCTGGTCCTCCCGCAGCTGAAGGGCAAGCTGGACGGCATCGCCATGCGCGTCCCGGTCCCGACCGGCTCGGCCACCGACCTGGTCGTCGAGCTCCAGCGCGAGGTCACCAAGGACGAGGTCAACTCCGCGTTCAAGAAGGCCGCCGAGGACGGCGACCTCAAGGGCATCCTGTTCTACACCGAGGACGCCATCGTGTCCTCGGACATCGTCGGCGACCCGGCTTCCTGCACCTTCGACTCCTCGCTGACCATGGTTCAGGAGGGCAGGTCGGTGAAGGTCCTCGGCTGGTACGACAATGAGTGGGGCTACTCCAACCGCCTCGTCGACCTGACCGTCTTCGTCGGCAGCCAGCTCTGACCGTCGAACCGGCAGGCACTTCGATGTGAGCACGGGGCTCGAACAGCGCAACGCCGCGCCGTTCGGGCCCCGTGGCATGCTCTCCCGCCTCCCAAGGAGTCCAGCAAGATGAAGACGATCGACCAACTTCTCACCGAAGGGGTCACCGGAAAGCGCGTATTCGTCCGCGCCGACCTCAACGTGCCGCTCAGCGGCAGCACCATCACCGACGACGGCCGCATCCGGGCCGTCCAGCCGACCGTGGAGAAACTCGCCGCGGCCGGCGCGCGGGTCGTCGTCGCCTCGCACCTGGGCCGCCCCAAGGGCGCCCCGGACCCCGCCTTCTCCCTGGCGCCCGCCGCCGCCCGCCTCGGCGAGCTGATCGGTGCCGACGTGGCCTTCGCGACCGACACGGTCGGCGAGTCCGCGCACGCCACGGTCGGCGCGCTCACCGACGGCAAGGTCGCCGTCCTGGAGAACCTCCGCTTCAACCCCGGCGAGACCTCGAAGGACGACGCCGAGCGCGGCGCGTTCGCCGACCGGCTCGCCGAGCTCGCCGACCTGTACGTGGGCGACGGCTTCGGAGCCGTGCACCGCAAGCACGCCTCGGTCTTCGACCTCCCGGCCAGGCTGCCGCACGCCGCGGGCGACCTGATCGCCACCGAGGTCGGCGTCCTGAAGAAGCTCACCGAGAACGTCGAGCGCCCGTACGCCGTCGTGCTCGGCGGCTCCAAGGTCTCCGACAAGCTCGGTGTCATCGACCACCTGCTGGAGCGCGCCGACCGCATCCTCATCGGCGGCGGCATGGCGTACACCTTCCTCAAGGCCCAGGGCCACGAGGTCGGCAGCTCGCTCCTCCAGGAGGACCAGATCCCGGCGGTGCTGGAGTACCTCCGGCGCGCCGAGGAGAAGGGCGTGGAGTTCGTGCTCCCCGTCGACGTCGTGGTCTCCGAGCAGTTCCCGGACCTCAAGGCCAAGGCACCGACCGAGCACCGCACCGTGCCCGCGGACGCCATGCCGGCCGGCTTCATCGGCCTGGACAACGGCCCCGAGACCAACAAGCTGTACGCCTCGAAGCTCGCCGACGCCGCCACCGTCTTCTGGAACGGCCCCATGGGCGTCTTTGAACACCCCGACTACGCCGAGGGCACCCGGGCCGTCGCCCAGGCCCTCGTCGACGCCTCGGGCTTCACCGTCGTCGGCGGTGGCGACTCCGCCGCCGCCGTCCGCACCCTGGGCTTCGACGAGAACGCATTCGGACACATCTCGACCGGTGGCGGTGCCAGCCTCGAATACCTCGAGGGCAAGACGCTCCCCGGCCTCGCCGCACTGGAGGACTGACCTTTCATGACCACCCGTACCCCGCTGATGGCGGGCAACTGGAAGATGAACCTCAACCACCTGGAGGCCATCGCCCACACCCAGAAGCTCGCCTTCGCCCTCACCGACAAGGACTACGACGCCGTCGAGGTGGCCGTCCTGCCGCCCTTCACCGACCTGCGTTCCGTCCAGACCCTCGTCGAGGGCGACAAGCTGAAGATCAAGTACGGCGCCCAGGACATCTCGGCGCACGACTCCGGCGCGTACACCGGCGAGGTCTCCGGCCCGATGCTCGCCAAGCTCCGGTGCACCTACGTGGCCGTCGGCCACAGCGAGCGCCGGCAGTACCACGGCGAGACCGACGAGATCTGCAACGCCAAGGTGAAGGCCGCCTACCGGCACGGACTGACGCCGATCCTCTGCGTCGGCGAGGGCCTGGACATCCGCAAGGCCGGTGACCAGGTCTCCCACACCCTCGCGCAGCTCGACGGCGCCCTGAAGGACGTCCCGGCCGAGCAGGCCGAGTCCATCGTGATCGCCTACGAGCCGGTCTGGGCCATCGGCACCGGCGAGGTCGCCACCCCGGAGGACGCCCAGGAGGTCTGCGGAGCGATCCGCGGCCGGCTGGCCGAGCTGTACTCGCAGGACCTGGCCGACGCGGTCCGCATCCAGTACGGCGGCTCGGTGAAGGCCGGAAACGTCGCCGCGATCATGGCGCAGCCCGACGTGGACGGCGCCCTGGTCGGCGGGGCCGCACTGGACGCCGACGAGTTCGTCAGGATCGTGCGCTTCCGCGACCAGTGAGTATGCGGTAGCGCGGATCCGTCGTACCCTTGCGGGGGCCGAGGAGGGTACAGCCTCCCGGCCCCCGTTGTTCGCACATGCAGTCCAGAGGATTCCGGAAAGTAGGGACCAGCCGTGGTTTTGGCGTTCGAGATCGCCCTGATCGTCTTCAGCCTGCTGCTGATGCTGCTGGTGCTGATGCACAAGGGGAAGGGTGGCGGCCTCTCCGACATGTTCGGCGGCGGCATGCAGTCGTCCGTCGGCGGCTCCTCGGTCGCCGAGCGGAACCTCGACCGGATCACCGTGGTCGTCGGCCTCGCCTGGTTCGCGTGCATCGTCGTGCTCGGTCTGCTGATCAAGCTGGACAGCTGACCCTCGTACGCGATTCCCGGTGAGGGTGTAACTCCTTTCACTGGACGCGCGTTGGGCCTTACGTAGACTGGGGCATCTTCGAGCACCATCACGCAGGGAGTTACGCCGTGGCAAGTGGCAACGCGATCCGGGGGAGCCGGGTCGGAGCGGGGCCGATGGGGGAGGCCGAGCGGGGCGAGTCCGCGCCACGCCTCCGCATCTCCTTCTGGTGCTCGAACGGGCACGAGACGCAGCCGAGCTTCGCCAGTGACGCGCAGGTACCGGAGACCTGGGACTGTCCGCGCTGCGGCTTCCCGGCCGGCCAGGACCAGAACAGCCCGCCGGACCCGCCGCGCACCGAGCCGTACAAGACGCACCTCGCGTACGTGCGCGAGCGGCGCAGTGACGCGGACGGCGAGGCCATCCTCGCCGAGGCTCTGGCGAAACTCCGGGGCGAGATCTAGTGGTTCACCGGCCGGGCACCCCCAAGGGTGCCCGGCCGGACTGCTTCCCCCCTCGTGCCGCGGCTTCGCCGTGCCTCGTCCGCCGGTCCGATCAATTAGGTTGGAGGGGCAGCGGGGCAACTGCAGGCACGAGAAGAATTGGGCTGATATCCCGGATGAACACACCAAGCCGAACCAGGCTCAACCAGATGCCCGAGTGGACCGCTCTGGGCAAGCACCGCGAGCAGTTCGGGACGACCCATCTGCGGCAGCTCTTCGCGGACGACCCGAGGCGCGGCACCGGATACGCCCTCAGAGTCGGCGATCTGTACATCGACTACTCCAAGCACCTGGTCACCGACGAGACGCTCCGGCTGCTGCGCGAGCTCGCCGCGGCCACCGACGTGGCCGGGCTGCGGGACGCCATGTTCCGCGGCGAGAAGATCAACACGACCGAGGACCGCGCCGTCCTGCACACCGCGCTGCGCGCCCCGCGCGACGCGGTGATCGAGGTCGACGGCGAGAACGTGGTGCCCGGCGTGCACGCCGTGCTCGACCGGATGGCGGCCTTCTCCGACCGCGTCAGGTCGGGGGAGTGGACCGGACACACCGGCAAGCGCATCAGGAACGTCGTCAACATCGGCATCGGCGGCTCCGACCTCGGCCCCGCCATGGCGTACGAGGCGCTGCGCTCCTTCACGGACCGCTCGCTCACGGTCCGCTTCGTGTCGAACGTCGACGGCGCCGACCTCCACGAGGCCGTGCGCGACCTCGACCCGGCCGAGACGCTCTTCGTCATCGCGTCGAAGACCTTCACCACGATCGAGACCATCACCAACGCCACCTCCGCCCGCGACTGGCTGCTGACCGGTCTGAGGGCCGGTCAGGAAGCGGTCGCCCAGCACTTCGTGGCCCTGTCCACGAACGCCGGCAAGGTCGCGGACTTCGGCATCGACACGGCCAACATGTTCGAGTTCTGGGACTGGGTCGGCGGCCGCTACTCCTACGACTCGGCCATCGGCCTCTCGCTGATGATCGCCATCGGCCCCGACCGGTTCCGCGAGATGCTCGACGGCTTCCACCTGGTCGACGAACACTTCCGCACCGCCCCCGCCGAGGACAACGCCCCGCTGCTGATGGGGCTGTTGGGCATCTGGTACGGCGCCTTCTTCGACGCCCAGTCGCACGCCGTGCTGCCGTACAGCCACTACCTGTCCCGATTCACCGCGTACCTGCAGCAGCTGGACATGGAGTCCAACGGCAAGTCCGTGGACCGGGACGGCAATCCGGTGGACTGGCAGACCGGTCCGGTCGTCTGGGGCACCCCGGGCACCAACGGCCAGCACGCCTACTACCAGCTGATCCACCAGGGCACCAAGGTCATCCCGGCCGACTTCATCGGCTTCGCCGAGCCGGTCGCCGACCTGCTGCCCGGCCTGGTCGCCCAGCACGACCTGCTGATGGCCAACTTCTTCGCCCAGACCCAGGCACTGGCCTTCGGCAGGACGCCGGACGAGGTCCGTGCCGAGGGCGTCCCCGAGGAGCTGGTGGCGCACAAGACGTTCCACGGCAACCACCCCACGACGACCATCCTGGCCGACCGGCTGACCCCGTCCGTCCTCGGCCAGCTCATCGCGCTGTACGAGCACAAGGTCTTCGTCCAGGGAGCCGTCTGGAACATCGACTCCTTCGACCAGTGGGGCGTCGAACTGGGCAAGGTCCTCGCCAAGCGGATCGAGCCCGTCCTGACCGGCGGTGAGAGCGGCGAGCAGCTGGACAGCTCGACCGCCGCGCTCGCCGCGGCGTACCGCACCCGCAGGGGGCGCTGAACCCATGACCAGGGGGGAGGGGACGGTACGGCTGAGGCCGCCGAACAACACGCTGGACGCGAGAGCCGTCGGGTGGTGGCGGACCCAGTGGCTGCTGATGACCGCGGTACCCGTGGTGGTCCTGGTCATCCTGGGCGTGCTCATCGAGCCCGCCAGGTTCTGGCTGCTGCTGCCCGCCGCGGTCCTGGCGGTCCTCGGCACCGGCTGCGCGCTGCTCCTCCCCGCCTGGTGGTACCGCACCCACCGCTGGGAGGTCACGGACGAGGCGGTGTACGTCAGGACCGGGGTCTTCCGGCAGGAGTGGCGGGTCGCGCCGATGTCCCGGATCCAGACCGTGGACACCGTGCGCGGCCCGCTGGAGCAGCTCTACCGGCTCGCCACGGTCACCGTGACCACGGCGTCCGCCAAGGGCGAGGTACGGATCGAGGGCCTGGACCACGAGGCGGCGGCCGAACTGGCCGACCGGCTGACCCGGATCACCCAGGCCACGCCCGGGGACGCCACATGAGCGCCGGGGCGGCCGTTCCCCCGGCCGCGGCGGGCGACGACCACCACGCCGACGGACCCTACGGACCTGGCGGCCCCGGCGGTCCCGGCGATCCCGACACGGCCACCGTCGTCGGCTGGCGGCGGCTGGACCGGCGCACGGTCCTCGTCAACGCGCTCGTCGTGGCCGGGGTGGCGGCCGGCGCGGCCGTGCCCACCACGCTCGGCCTGTCCGGCCGGTTCGGGTTCGCCACGGCGATCGCCTGGGTCCTGGCCGGCTCCGTCCTGTTGATCGGCTGCGCCGCGGCCGGCGACTACGTCCGGTGGCGCCGCACCCGCTACCGCATCGGCCCCGAACGGGTCGACCTCCACACCGGGCTGTTCCTGGTCAAGAAGCGTTCCCTGGCCCGCGAACGGATCCGGAGCGTCGACCTCACCGCCCATCCGCTGCAACGGGTCCTGGGCCTGGTCACCGTCCGCATCGGCACCGGGGAGCACTCCGGCGGCGACTCCACCCTGGAGCTCGACCCGGTGTCCGGCGCGGAGGGCGAACGGCTCCGCCGCGAACTGCTGGCACGGGCGGCCACCGACGGCCCCGGCACCCACCGCGAGGGCGAACTCGTCGCCCTCGACCCGCGCTGGATCCGCTACGCCCCGGTGTCGTTCGTCGCCCCGGCGCTCGGCGGCGCGGCGGCCGGAGCGGTGATGCAGGTCAGCGAATGGTTCGGGGCACAGGGCCGGGTGATCGCCTGGGTCGGCGACCGCTTCCGTGACACCTCGCTGCCCGCCATGATCGTGGTCCTCGTCCTCGGCGCGGTGCTCGTCGGCGCCGTCGGTGCGCTCGGTCTGTGGATCGAGATGTGGTGGGGCTACCGGCTGGAACGCGAACCGGGCGGCACCCTGCGCATCCGGCGGGGACTGCTGACCTCCCGGTCGATATCCATCGAGGAGCGGCGGCTGCGCGGCGTGGACCTCGTCGAACCGCTCGGCGTCCGGATGTGCGGCGCGGCCCGGGTCGACGCGATCACCACCGGACTGGCCAAGGACGACGAGGAGCAGCACGGCGACCACAACACCTTGCTGCCCCCGGCACCCCGGTCCCTCGCCGACACGGTGGCCGCCGAGGTGCTGCGCGAGACCACGTCCCCGACCGGCGCCCCGCTCGTCCGCCACCCCGCGGCGGCCCGCGGCCGCCGGCTGCGCCGGGCGCTGTGGGCGGTGCTCGTCCCGGTGGCCGTCCTGGCCCTGCTGGGCGCGCTGCTGACCCCCGTGCTGCTCTGGATCGCGCTCGCCTGCGCGGTCCTCGGACTGCCCGTCGGGCTGCTCCTGGCCCGCGACGCGTACCGCGGCCTCGGACACGCCGTCAGCGGCGACTACCTGGTGGTCAGGTCCGGTACGGTGCGCCGCTCGACCGCCGCGCTGGAACGGGCCGGGGTCATCGGCTGGACGATCGGGCAGACGTACTTCCAGCGGCGGGCCGGGGTGCTGAGCGTCACCGCGACGACGGCCGCCGGCTCGGGCGCGTACACGGCGCACGACGTGGACCCGAGCGAGGGCCTCGACTTCGCCGCCGGGGCCGTCCCGGGCCTGCTGGAACCCTTCCTGGAACGCACCCCGCCCACCACCGGCTGACCCCGCGCCCGGCACGCCCCGTACGCCGAGGGCCCGGCGCGCCCCTCGGAGCGTGCCGGGCCCTCGGCCGATGGTGGCCGTCGACGACCGCCGGGATCAGGCCGAGGCCGGCGGGTACAGGGCGCGCGGCAGCCGGGAGGCGGCCGCCGCGTCCATCAGCCACAGGGTGCGGCCGCGCCCGTACGCACCGGCCGCCGGGGCCTGGATCTCCCCGGCGCCCGAGAGCGCGATCTCCGCGGCCTCCGCCTTGTCCTCGCCCGCCGCGAGCAGCCACACCTCGCGCGCCGCCCGGATCGCGGGCAGCGTGAGCGAGACGCGGGTGGGCGGCGGCTTGGGGGCGCCGTGCACACCGACGACGGTGCGCTCGGTCTCCCGGACCGCGGGCAGCTCCGGGAAGAGCGACGCCACGTGCGTGTCCGGGCCGACGCCCAGCATCAGCACGTCGAACGTCGGCACCGGACCGTGGTCCTCCGGACCGGCCGCCGCGGCCAGTTCGGCGGCGTACCAGGCCGCCGCCGAGTCGGCGTCGTTGCCGAACGGGCCGTCCGACGCGGGCATCGCGTGCACCCGGGACGGGTCCAGCGGCACCGAGTCCAGCAAGGCCGCCCGGGCCTGCGTGACATTGCGCTCCGGGTCGCCCTCCGGCAGGAACCGCTCGTCGCCCCACCACAGGTCGAGCCGCGCCCAGTCGATCGCGTCCCGGGCGGGGGCGGCGGCGAGCGCGGCCAGCAGGCCGTTGCCGTTGCGCCCGCCGGTCAGCACCACCGAGGCATGACCGCGCGCGGCCTGGGCGTCCACGACCCGGGTGATCAGCCGGGCCGCGGCGGCCCGGGCCATCAGCTCCTTGTCGCGGTGCACGACGAGCTGCGGGGTGCTCACTTCGACGCCGCCTTCTTGGCCGCCGACTTCTTCGACGGAGCCGGAGCCTTCGCCGGAGCCGGGGCGGCGGCCGGGGCAGCGGCGGGAACGGGCTCGGCCTGCTCCGGCTCCGCCGCCCCGCCGAGCTTCTCCGTGCCGAACCGCACCGTCGCCGCGTACGTGTTGTCCGGGTCCAGACGCCGCAGCTCCTCGGCGAGCAGCTCGGCGGTGTCCCGCCGCTTGAGCGCCACCGCGCGGTCCGGCTGGCCCTGCATCGAGAGCGTGGCCAGCGAACCGTCGGGACGGTCCAGGACGATGACGCCGTTCTTGGTCTCCAGCCGCACGGCCGTCAGACCGGGGCCGGCGGACACGGTGCGCTCCACCGGGACCCCGAGCCGGTCCGCGAGCCACATGGCGAGCAGCTCGCAGCTCGGGTTCTCCGACTCGCCCT
Source organism: Streptomyces sp. ML-6 (assembly GCF_030116705.1). Taxonomy (NCBI): domain Bacteria; kingdom Bacillati; phylum Actinomycetota; class Actinomycetes; order Kitasatosporales; family Streptomycetaceae; genus Streptomyces; species Streptomyces sp. ML-6. The sequence goes on along the minus strand of NZ_JAOTIK010000001.1, from coordinate 1,576,738 downwards.
CGACGGTCGCGGAAACGACCGGGGCGGACTGCTGGTCGAGCGAGGCCGCCAGCATCGAGCGCCACGGCGTGATGCGGGTCCAGGCCAGATCGGTGTCGCCCGGGGTGTAGGAGTCGGCGCGGACGGCCAGCTCCCGGCCCGGGTGCTCCGCCGCGTACGCGTCCGTGATCCGGCGCTGGGCGAGCGCGCCCAGCGGGTCCTTCGCCGGGTCGGCGGGCGCGTCCTGGGGCCACCAGACCACGACCGGGGCGTCCGGCAGCAGCAGCGGCAGGACCACCGACTGGGCGTGGTGGGCCAGCTCCCCGTGGAGCCGCAGCACGACCGTCTCACCGGTGCCCGCGTCGGAACCCACCCGCACCTCGGCGTCGAGCCGGGCGTCCCGGCGGCTGCGCGGCGAGCGGCTGACCCGCTTGATCACCGCGATGATCCGCGAGGGGTGCTCGCGCGAGGCGTCGCCGGCCGACTTGAGCGCGTCGTACGCGTTCTCCTCGTCGGTGACGATGACCAGGGTGAGCACCATGCCGATGGCCGGGGTGCCGATGGCGCGGCGGGCCGACACCAGCGCCTGGTTGATCTTGCTGGAAGTGGTCTCCGTGAGATCGATCTTCATGGCCGGCGCCAGCTCCGTCCGTCTCGTGCGAGCATCTCGTCGGCCTCGGCCGGACCCCAGGTGCCGGCCGGGTACTGCGCGGGCTTGCCGTGCTTGTCCCAGTACTCCTCGATCGGGTCGAGGATGTTCCAGGAGAGCTCGACCTCCTGGTGCCGGGGGAAGAGGTTGGCGTCGCCGAGCAGCACGTCGAGGATGAGCCGCTCGTACGCCTCCGGGCTGGACTCCGTGAAGGACTCGCCGTACGCGAAGTCCATCGTGACGTCCCGGACCTCCATCGAGGTGCCGGGCACCTTGGAGCCGAACCGCACGGTCACGCCCTCGTCCGGCTGGACCCGGATGACCAGGGCGTTGCCGCCCAGCTCCTCGGTCGCGCCGGACTCGAAGGGCAGGTAGGGGGCCCGCTTGAAGACGACCGCGATCTCCGTGACCCGGCGGCCGAGCCGCTTGCCGGTACGGAGGTAGAACGGCACGCCCGCCCAGCGGCGGTTGTTGATCGTCAGCTTGATCGCGGCGAAGGTGTCGGTCGTCGACTTGGGGTCGATGCCGTCCTCCTCCAGATAGCCGAGGACCTCCTCGCCGCCCTGCCAGGCGTGCGCGTACTGGCCGCGCACCGTGTGCTTGCCCAGGTCCTCCGGCAGCTCCACCGCCGTGAGCACTTTGAGCTTCTCGGCGACCAGGGCCTTCGGGTGGAAGGAGCCGGGCTCCTCCATGGCGGTCAGCGCGAGCAGCTGGAGCAGGTGGTTCTGGATGACGTCACGGGCGGCGCCGATGCCGTCGTAGTACCCGGCACGACCGCCGATGCCGATGTCCTCGGCCATCGTGATCTGCACGTGGTCGACGTACGACCGGTTCCAGATCGGCTCGAACATCGTGTTGGCGAACCGCAGCGCCAGGATGTTCTGGACCGTCTCCTTGCCCAGGTAGTGGTCGATCCGGAAGACCTCGTTGGGCGGGAACACGTCGTGCACGATCTGGTTGAGCTCCTGAGCGCTCGCCAGGTCGTGGCCGAAGGGCTTCTCGATGACGGCGCGCCGCCAGGAGCCCTCCCTCTGGTCGGCCAGTCCGTGCTTCTTGAGCTGCTGGACCACCTTGGGGAAGAACTTCGGCGGCACGGACAGGTAGAAGGCGAAGTTGCCGCCCGTGCCCTGTGCCTTGTCGAGCTCCTGGATCGTGGTCTTCAGCTGATCGAAGGCCTCGTCGTCGTCGAAGTTGCCCTGGACGAAGCGCATCCCCTGGATGAGCTGCTGCCAGACCTCCTCGCGGAACGGCGTGCGGGCGTGCTGCTTGACGGCGTCGTGGACCTCCTGTGCGAAGTCCTCGTCCTGCCACTCGCGGCGGGCGAAACCGATGAGCGAGAAGCCCGGCGGCAGCAGGCCGCGGTTGGCCAGGTCGTAGACGGCGGGCATCAGCTTTTTGCGGGACAAATCGCCCGTGACCCCGAAGATCACCAGACCCGACGGCCCCGCGATGCGCGGGAGCCGTCGGTCCTGGGGGTCACGAAGCGGGTTGGCTCCGGGAACACCAGACAAGGTGGTCAGCCCTCCGAAGGGGCGAGGCGCTTGAGCTCCGCCTCGGTCGAGTTGAGCAGGTCGATCCAGGACGCCTCGAACTTCTCCACGCCCTCGTCCTCCAGGAGCTGGACGACGTCGTCGTAGGAGATGCCGAGCGCCGCCACGGCGTCCAGCTCGGCGCGGGACTGCTCGTAGGTGCCGGTGACGGTGTCGCCGGTGACCTCCCCGTGGTCGGCCGTGGCGTCCAGGGTGGCCTCGGGCATGGTGTTCACCGTGCCGGGGGCGACCAGGTCGACGACGTACAGGGTGTCCTTGTACGCGGGGTCCTTGACGCCGGTCGAGGCCCACAGCGGACGCTGCTTGTTGGCGTGCGCCCGGTCCAGGGCGGCCCAGCGCTCCGAGCCGAAGACCTCCTCGTACGCCTGGTAGGCGAGACGGGCGTTGGCGAGCGCCGCCTTCCCCTTGAGGGCCTTGGCCTCGTCGGTGCCGATCGCGTCGAGCCGCTTGTCGATCTCGGTGTCCACGCGGGACACGAAGAACGAGGCCACCGAGTGGATCTCGGACAGGTCCAGGCCCGCGGCCTTCGCCTTCTCCAGACCCGCCAGGTAGGCGTCCATGACCTCGCGGTAGCGCTCCAGCGAGAAGATCAGCGTGACGTTGACGCTGATGCCCTTGCCGATGACCTCGGTGATCGCCGGGAGACCGGCCTTCGTCGCCGGGATCTTGATGAGGGTGTTGGGGCGGTCCACCAGCCAGGCCAGCTGCTTGGCCTCGGCGACGGTGGCGTCGGTGTGGTGGGCCAGCCGCGGGTCGACCTCGATGGAGACCCGGCCGTCCTGGCCGTCCGTGGCGTCGAACACCGGACGAAGGATGTCGGCCGCGTCCCGCACGTCGGCCGTGGTGATCATGCGGATCGCCTCGTCGACGGTGACCTTGCGGGTGGCGAGGTCGGTGAGCTGCTGCTCGTAGCCGTCGCCCGCAGAGATGGCCTTCTGGAAGATCGACGGGTTGGTGGTGACACCAACGACGTGCTGCTCGTCGATCAGCTCGGACAGGTTGCCCGAGGTGATCCGCTTGCGCGACAGGTCATCGAGCCAGATCGCCACGCCCTCCTCGGAGAGGCGCTTGAGTGCGTCTGTCATGAGAATTGCATCTCCTACTAGTCGTATAACGGCGTCAGCGCGTGGCGGCGGCGAGAGATTCCCGCGCGGCGGCGGCGACGTGCTCGCCGGTGAAGCCGAACTCGCGGAAGAGGACCTTGGCGTCGGCCGAGGCACCGAAGTGCTCCAGCGACACGATCCGGCCGGCGTCACCGACGTACCGGTACCAGGTCAGGCCGATGCCGGCCTCCACGGCGACGCGCGCCTTCACCGACGGCGGCAGCACGCTGTCCTTGTACGCCTGGTCCTGCTCCTCGAACCACTCGACCGAGGGCATCGAGACCACCCGGGTCGGGATGCCGGCCGCCTGGAGCTCCTCGCGCGCCTCCACGGCGAGGTGCACCTCGGAACCCGTACCGATCAGCAGGACCCGGGGCTCGCCGCCCTCGGCCTCGCGGAGCACGTAGCCGCCCCGGGCCGCGTCCTCGTTCGCCTCGTACGTCGGCACGCCCTGACGGGTCAGCGCCAGACCGTGCGGGGTGCCCTTGCCGAACTCCTTGGTGTGGCGGCGCAGGATCTCGCGCCAGGCGACGGAGGTCTCGTTGGCGTCGGCCGGGCGGACGATGTTCAGGCCCGGGATGGCGCGCAGCGAGGCCAGGTGCTCCACCGGCTGGTGGGTCGGACCGTCCTCGCCCAGACCGATCGAGTCGTGCGTCCACACGTACGTCACCGGCAGGTGCATCAGCGCGGACAGCCGCACGGCGTTGCGCATGTAGTCGGAGAACACCAGGAAGGTGCCGCCGTAGATGCGGGTGTTGCCGTGCAGCGCGATGCCGTTCATGGCCGCGGCCATGGCGTGCTCGCGGATGCCGAAGTGGATCGTGCGGCCGTACGGGTCGGCCTCCGGCAGCGGGTTGCCCGCCGGGAGGAACGACGACGTCTTGTCGATCGTGGTGTTGTTCGAGCCCGCCAGGTCGGCGGAGCCGCCCCACAGCTCGGGGACGATCTCGCCGAGCGCCTGGAGCACCTTGCCGGAAGCCGCGCGGGTGGCGACGGACTTGCCCGGCTCGAAGACCGGCAGCTTGTCCTCCCAGCCCGCGGGCAGCTCACCGGCGGAGATCCGGTCGAACTCGGCGGCGCGCCCCGGGTTGGCGGTGCGCCACGCGGCGAAGCCCTTCTCCCACTCCGCCCTGGCCTCGCGGCCGCGGTCCAGCGCCTCGCGGGTGTGGGCGATGACCTCGTCGGCGACCTCGAAGGTCTTCTCCGGGTCGAAGCCGAGGACCCTCTTCGTGGCGGCGATCTCCTCGTCGCCGAGGGCCGAGCCGTGCGAGGCCTCGGTGTTCTGGGCGTTCGGCGCCGGCCAGGCGATGATCGAGCGGGCCGCGATGAACGACGGACGTCCGGTCTCGGCCTTGGCCGCCTGCAGCGCCGCGTACAGACCCGCCGGGTCCAGGTCGCCGTTGGGCAGCTGCTCCACGCGCTGGACGTGCCAGCCGTACGCCTCGTACCGCTTCAGGGTGTCCTCGGAGACCGCGGTCTCCGTGTCGCCCTCGATGGAGATGTGGTTGTCGTCCCACAGCAGCACCAGGTTGCCGAGCTTCTGGTGTCCGGCCAGCGAGGACGCCTCCGCGGAGATGCCCTCCTGGAGGCAGCCGTCACCGGCGACGACCCAGACCATGTGGTCGAAGGGAGAGGTGCCGGGGGCGGCGTCCGGGTCGAACAGGCCGCGCTCGTAGCGGGCGGCCATCGCCATGCCCACGGCGTTGGCGACACCCTGGCCCAGCGGCCCGGTGGTCGTCTCGACCCCGGTGGTGTGGCCGTACTCCGGGTGGCCGGGGGTCTTCGAGCCCCAGGTGCGGAAGGCCTTCAGGTCGTCGAGCTCCAGGCCGTACCCGGCCAGGTAGAGCTGGATGTAGAGGGTCAGGCTGGTGTGGCCCGCCGAGAGCACGAAGCGGTCCCGGCCGACCCAGTCCGCGTCGGCGGGGTCGTGCCGCATCACCTTCTGGAAGAGGGTGTACGCGGCGGGAGCGAGGCTCATCGCCGTACCAGGGTGGCCGTTTCCGACCTTCTGTACGGCGTCCGCGGCCAGGACGCGGACGGTGTCCACGGCCCGCTGGTCCAATTCGGTCCACTGGAGGTCTGTGGTGGTCGGCTTGGTGCTCACCCTGAGTCAGGGCTCCTCTCCACTGTCGAAAAACCGGTGACTGGTGACCGCACCGGGCGCTGTCGAGCCTACCCCTGACGGAACACGCAATTTCCGAGTGCTTTCAAGGGTGCGGGCGACCTGCGCAGTTCGCCTCCCGGCTAAGCCGCTCCTTCTTTCGAAGAGCCACCCCAACACGACGACACCCCCGCGAAGAACGGCCTGTACCCAACGTCTACAGTGGTCTGGTTCGCGCAAGTCTTTACCGGGCCTTCACGCCCGGAGCTTGCTGGGATTTCTCTGTCAGGGGTGTGCGTGACGGCCGTCGAGTCCCGACCCGCAGGGGTCGCCTTGACTCCGAGCCCAGGGGGCCATCGCCCGTTCGGGGCCCGTGTCAAGGCATTCGTGGCACTGACCAAGCCTCGGATCATCGAGCTGCTGCTGATCACCACGGTCCCGGTGATGTTCCTCGCGGCCCAGGGCGTGCCCGATCTGTGGCTCGTCCTCGCCACCACCATCGGCGGATACCTCTCCGCGGGCGGTGCCAACGCGCTGAACATGTACATCGACCGCGACATCGACGCGCTGATGGACCGTACGGCGCAGCGTCCGCTGGTCACCGGGATGGTGAGCCCGCGCGAGTGCCTGGTCTTCGGGATCTCCCTCGCGGTGGTCTCGACGGTCTGGTTCGGCCTGCTGGTGAACTGGCTCTCGGCCGCGCTGTCACTCGGCGCACTGCTGTTCTACGTGGTCGTCTACACGATGCTGCTCAAGCGCCGTACCTCGCAGAACATCGTCTGGGGCGGCATCGCCGGCTGCCTGCCCGTCCTCATCGGCTGGTCGGCGGTGACCAACTCGATGTCCTGGGCCGCGGTCATCCTGTTCGCCGTCATCTTCTTCTGGACGCCGCCGCACTACTGGCCGCTCTCCATGAAGGTCAAGGACGACTACGCCCGGGTCGGCGTCCCGATGCTCCCGGTCATCGCCTCCAACCGGGTGGTGGCCCGGCAGATCGTCGTCTACAGCTGGGTGATGGTGGCCGTCTCGCTGCTGCTCACCCCCCTGGGCTACACCGGCTGGTTCTACACCGCGGTGGCGCTGCTGACCGGCGGCTTCTGGCTCTGGGAGGCGCACGGTCTGCAGAACCGGGCCAAGGCCGGGGTGACCGGCGCCAAGCTCAAGGAGATGCGGCTGTTCCACTGGTCGATCACCTATGTGTCGCTGCTCTTCGTCGCCGTGGCGATCGACCCCTTCCTGAGGTAGTCCGCCTCCTCCCGACTCCTGCCGACGGGCGGGGTACGTGGCCCATGCCACGTACCCCGCCCGTCGCCGGTTGATCTACCCGTCGGTAGCATCCTGGGTATGGCAGAGACGGCAGAGACCCAGGTTGAGAGCGGCAAGCAGGCGGCCCGCGCGGAGCGCAGGGCGGCGAAACTCGCCAAGCAGATCGGCGCCTTCGCCAAGGCGCACGGCGGCGCGGAGGGACAGCTCGCCTACATCGGGGAGCACGGCACCCGCATCGTGCTGGTGGGCGAGGACGGCGGCTGGGGCGACCTGGTGGCCCCCTCGTACGCGGTCGCCGAGAACGCCACGCGCAAGGCCGGGATCACGATGCACGAGGACTTCGACGGCGAGTTCGCCGCGAAGGTCCGCACCGGTCCGTACGAGTGGACGCGGATGGCCGGCATCCAGGTGGGCGGCCCCTCCGACAAGGCCTGACGAACGGACCCCCGTACGCCGATCGCCGGACGGACCCGCACCCGGGTCCGTCCGGCGATCGGCGTACGAGGAGGCCCGGCGGCCCCGGGGGCGCTCAGCCCGCGGTGGCGGGTTCCGGCCGCTCGACGGCGGGCCCGGGCACCGCGGCCCCGGCCACCGGCCGCTCGCGCAGCGACAGCATCACCCGCACCACCGCGATCCACACCAGGCAGGAACCGAACATGTGCAGGCCGACCAGGAGCTCCGGGGTGTCCAGGAAGTACTGGACGTAACCGATCACGCCCTGGGCCATCAGCACCAGGAAGAGCTCACGGGTGCGGTGCCGCGGGCCGACCGGCGCGTCCACGGCCTTGAGCACGAACCAGAGCGCGACGGTCAGCGCCACCACGACCCAGGCCAGATCGGCGTGCAGCTGCGAGATCAGCTTCCAGTCGATCGGGATGCGGTGCACGTCGCTGGAGTCGCCCGCGTGCCGTCCGGCGCCGGTGACCACCGTGCCGACCGCGACCAGCAACCCCGCGGCGACCGCGAGCAGCCAGGCCAGCTGGGAGACCGCCTTGCCGACCAGCGGCCGGGGCTCCTCGTCGCCCTCGCCGATCCGCTGCCAGGTCACCATCGCGACGGTCAGCAGTGCCGTGGAGAGCAGGAAGTGCGCCGCGACGGTGTACGGGTTGAGGCCGACCAGCACCACGATCCCGCCGAGCACGGCGTTGCCCATGACGATCCAGAACTGCAGCCAGCCGAGCCGGGTGAGGCTGTGCCGCCAGGGCTTCGCGGACCGGGCGGCGATGATCGCCCACCCGACGGCCGCGCACAGCACGTAGGTCAGCAGCCGGTTGCCGAACTCGATGACGCCGTGGAAGCCCATCTCACTCGTGGTGGTGAGGCTCTCGTCGGTGCACTTGGGCCAGGTGGGGCAACCGAGACCGGAACCGGTCAGCCGCACCGCGCCACCGGTCACGACGATGAGCACGGACATGAGGATGGCCGACATGGCCGCACGGCGGACCGTGCGGGGGGTCGGGGTCCATCGCCCGGCGATGTAGGAGAGCGGGTTCCGCGCGGCTTGAGCGACTTCGGCTCGGGTCAGCTTGGGCACGCGCCCCATCGTAGGCGGCGGCTTGTGCAAGCTTTCACGAGGGGGACGAGTCGCGCGAAACGTCGACGGAGCGCATCCGTCCACTCACCCGCGGCGGATGGCTCCCCTCGCCCGCGGCGGGCGGCCCCGCTCACTCCCAGCGGAAGAACCGGGCCGCGGCGCCCAGGCCGCACACCGCCCACACCAGCAGGATGCCGAGGTCGCCCCACGGCATCGCGGCACCGTGCTGGAGCACGTCGCGCAGACCGCCCGACAGGGCCGCGATCGGCAGCAGCCCCAGCACCGACTGCGCGGCGTCCGGGAACTTGTCCAGTGGCACGACCACCCCGCCGCCGATCAGCAGCAGCAGGAAGACCAGGTTGGCCGCGGCGAGCGTCGCCTCCGCCCGGAGCGTGCCGGCCATCAGCAGCCCGAGCCCGGAGAAGGCCGCCGTGCCGAGCACGAGCAGCAGCAGGACGGCGAACGGGTTGCCCTGCGGCGACCAGCCCAGGGCGAACGCGATCGCGGTCAGCAGCACCACCTGGAGCACCTCGGTGGCCAGCACCGCGAGGGTCTTGGAGGTCATCAGCGCCCAGCGCGGCAGCGGCGAGGCGCCGAGCCGCTTGAGCACCCCGTAGCGCCGTTCGAAACCGGTGGCGATGGCCTGGCCGGTGAAGGCCGTGGACATGACGGCGAGCGCCAGGACGCCGGGCGTCAGGAAGTCCACGGCCCGGCCCGCGCCGGTGTCCACGATGTCGACCGCGCTGAACAGCACCAGCAGCAGGGTCGGGATGACCACGGTCAGCAGCAGCTGCTCGCCGTTGCGCAGCAGCATCCGCGTCTCCAGGGCGGCCTGCGCGGTGATCATGCGGGACAGCGGCGCGGCACCCGGCCGCGGGGTGTACGTACCGGCGCTCATGCGCGCAGCTCCTTGCCGGTCAGTTCCAGGAAGACGTCCTCCAGGGTGTGCCGCTCCACGGAGATGCCGGACGGCATCACCCCGTGCTGGGCGCACCAGGAGGTGACGGTGGCCAGCAGTTCCGGGCCGACGTCGCCGGTGATGCGGTACGTGCCCGGGGAGATCTCGGCCGTCCCGGCGCCGTCGGGCAGGGCCTTCAGCAGGGAACCGAGGTCGAGGCCGGGGCGGCCGGTGAAGCGCAGGGTGTTCTCGGCGCCGCCCCGGCACAGCTCCTCGGGGCTGCCTTGGGCGATGACCCGGCCCGCGTCGATGACGGCGACGTCGTCGGCGAGCTCCTCGGCCTCGTCCATGAAGTGCGTGGTGAGGACGACTGAGACGCCGTCGGCGCGCAGCTCGCGCACCAGGTCCCAGGTGGAGCGGCGGGCCTGCGGGTCGAGGCCGGCGGTCGGCTCGTCCAGGAAGACCAGCTCGGGCCGCCCGACCACGGCCATCGCCAGGGCGAGCCGCTGCTGCTGGCCGCCGGAGAGCCGCCGGTAGGTGGTGCGGCCGCAGCCGCCGAGGCCGAGGCGCTCGATCAGCGCGTCGACGTCCAGCGGGTGGGCGTGCAGCTTCGCCATGTGGCGGAGCATCTCGTCGGCGCGGGCCCCGGAGTAGACGCCGCCCGACTGGAGCATCACCCCGATCCGGGGGCGCAGCCGCGCGGAGTCGGCGACCGGGTCGAGGCCGAGGACCCGCACCGTCCCGGCGTCCGGACGGCGGTAGCCCTCGCAGGTCTCGATGGTGGTGGTCTTGCCCGCGCCGTTGGGGCCGAGGACGGCGGTGACGGCACCGGCGCGCACGGACAGGTCGAGACCGTCCACCGCGGTCTTGTCGCCGTACCGCTTCACCAGGCCGCGGATCTCGATGGCGGGATCCTGCGCGGAGTTTTCCGGGGAGGTGCGGCGGCCGGCGGCCGGCCGGGCGGGCTCGCTCTTCATGGCCGGTAAGTCTAGGCGGCGGGCGGCGGTCGACCCCTTCCCGGGGGCCGGATTAGGTGACCCTAAGTGATGAAGCGCACCGTAGATCGTTTCGGACCGTGGTTGTCACGCCCGGATGAATTACGCAACAATGGCGTTGTGAAATACGTCGGCGAGGCTCCCCAGGAGGAACTCGCGACCGGAGAACGCTCCACGCGCAACCGGGTCGCGCGCTCCATCCTGGACCACGGCCCGTCCACCGTCGCCGAGCTGGCGAAGCGCCTCGGCCTCACCCAGGCGGCCGTCCGCCGCCACCTCGACGCCCTCGTCACCGACGGCGTCGTCGAGGCCCGTGAGCAGCGGGTCTACGGGGCGCGGACCCGCGGCCGGCCCGCCAAGGTGTTCGCCCTCACCGACTGCGGACGGGACGCCTTCGACCAGTCCTACGACCAGCTCGCGGCGGACGCCCTGCGCTGGATCGCGGAGAACGCGGGCGAGGAGGCGGTCGCCGCCTTCGCCCGGTCCAGGATCGAGGCCCAGTCCGGTGCGTACCGCGCCGCGGTCGAGGCCGCGGACCCCGGGGCCCGCACCGAAGCACTGGCCAAGGCCCTCTCCGCCGACGGGTACGCTGCTACGGCGCGTAGCGCGCCCGAGCCGCAGCAGGGCGAGCAGCTGTGCCAGCACCACTGCCCGGTCGCCCATGTCGCCGAGCAGTATCCACAGCTGTGCGAGGCGGAGACGGAGTTCTTCTCCACCCTCCTCGGGACGCATGTGCAACGTCTGGCCACCATCGCCCACGGCGACGAGGTGTGCACGACGTACATTCCGCGCAGCGGCCACGCAGCACCACAGACCACCAATTCAGCATCTGCAAGCACGGCCGGGAGGAACCCCGCATGACGCTCCCCACGGAGACTGCCCACCCTGAGCTCGAGGGTCTGGGTACGTACGAATTCGGCTGGGCCGACTCCGACGCGGCAGGCGCCGCAGCCAAGCGCGGGCTCTCCGAGGATGTCGTCCGCGACATCTCCGCGAAGAAGAACGAGCCCGAGTGGATGCTGAAGCTGCGCCTCAAGGGCCTGCGGCTCTTCGACAAGAAGCCCATGCCCAGCTGGGGCTCGGACCTGTCGGGCATCGATTTCGACAACATCAAGTACTTCGTGCGGTCCACGGAGAAGCAGGCGGAGTCCTGGGAGGACCTGCCCGAGGACATCAAGAACACCTACGACAAGCTCGGCATCCCGGAGGCGGAGAAGCAGCGCCTGGTCGCCGGTGTCGCCGCGCAGTACGAGTCCGAGGTCGTCTACCACCAGATCCGTGAGGACCTGGAGGAGCAGGGCGTCATCTTCCTCGACACCGACACCGCGCTGAAGGAGCACCCGGAGCTCTTCAAGGAGTACTTCGGCACCGTCATCCCGGTCGGCGACAACAAGTTCGCCTCGCTGAACACGGCCGTGTGGTCCGGCGGCTCGTTCATCTACGTGCCCAAGGGCGTCCACGTGGACATCCCGCTGCAGGCCTACTTCCGCATCAACACGGAGAACATGGGCCAGTTCGAGCGGACGCTGATCATCGTCGACGAGGACGCCTACGTCCACTACGTCGAGGGCTGCACCGCCCCGATCTACTCCTCCGACTCGCTGCACTCCGCGGTCGTCGAGATCATCGTGAAGAAGGGCGGCCGCTGCCGCTACACGACGATCCAGAACTGGTCGAACAACGTCTACAACCTGGTCACCAAGCGCGCCGTGGCCTACGAGGGCGCGACCATGGAGTGGGTCGACGGCAACATCGGCTCCAAGGTCACCATGAAGTACCCGGCCGTCTACCTGATGGGCGAGCACGCCAAGGGCGAGACCCTGTCCATCGCCTTCGCGGGCGAGGGCCAGCACCAGGACGCCGGCGCCAAGATGGTCCACATGGCGCCCAACACCTCCTCCAACATCGTCTCCAAGTCGGTGGCGCGGGGCGGCGGCCGCACCTCCTACCGCGGTCTGATCGAGATCGGCGAGGGCGCCCCGGGCGCGAAGTCCAACGTGCTCTGCGACGCGCTGCTGGTCGACACCATCTCGCGCTCGGACACCTACCCCTACGTCGACGTCCGCGAGGACGACGTGTCCATGGGGCACGAGGCGACCGTCTCCAAGGTCTCCGAGGACCAGCTCTTCTACCTGATGAGCCGCGGTCTGACGGAGTTCGAGGCGATGGCGATGATCGTGCGCGGCTTCGTCGAGCCGATCGCCAAGGAGCTGCCGATGGAGTACGCCCTCGAACTCAACCGGCTGATCGAGCTGCAGATGGAGGGTTCGGTCGGCTGACAGGCCCCGACCGAGAACCTCCCGACTTCTGACAGAGAAAGTGAGCACCACGACAGCCATGGCTGAGGCTCAGAATCTTCCGACGGGTTCCACCACCGCCGGTTCCATCGCGGTGGCCGCAGAGTCGACCGTCGCCACGCGCATGAGCGCCCCCCCGTCCTTCGACGTGGCGGACTTCCCCGTTCCGCACGGCCGCGAGGAGGAGTGGCGGTTCACCCCGCTGGAGCGGCTGCGCGGACTGCATGACGGCACGGCCGTCGCCACCGGCGGCGTGAAGGTCGCGATCGAGGCCCCCGAGGGCGTCACGGTCGAGACCGTCGGCCGGGACGACGCCCGGCTCGGCCGGGCCGGTGTCCCGGTGGACCGGGTCGCCGCCCAGGCGTACAGCTCCTTCGAGCAGGCGTCCGTGGTCACCGTCGCCAAGGAGGCCGTGCTCACCGAGCCGATCCGGATCGCGGTGCACGGCGAGGGCGGTGTGGCCTACGGGCACCACGTCGTCGAGCTGGGAGCCTTTGCCGAGGCCGTCGTCGTCATCGACCACACCGGTGACGCGGTGCTCGCCGCCAACGTGGACTACGTACTCGGCGACGGCGCCAAGCTCACCGTCGTCTCCGTGCAGGACTGGGACGAGACCGCGGTCCACGTCGGCCAGCACAACGCGCTGGTCGGACGGGACGCCTCGTTCAAGTCGATCGTCGTCACCTTCGGCGGCGACCTGGTCCGGCTCCACCCGCGCGTCAACTACGCGGGCACCGGCGGCGAGGCCGAGCTCTTCGGGCTGTACTTCACCGACAAGGGGCAGCACCAGGAGCACCGCCTCCTGGTCGACCACAACACCCCGCACTGCAAGTCCAACGCCGCCTACAAGGGCGCCCTCCAGGGCGACGGCGCGCACGCGGTGTGGATCGGCGACGTCCTCATCCAGGCCGCGGCCGAGGGCACCGACACCTACGAGATGAACCGCAACCTCGTCCTCACGGACGGCGCGCGGGTCGACTCGGTGCCGAACCTGGAGATCGAGACCGGCGAGATCGTCGGCGCCGGCCACGCCTCCGCGACCGGCCGCTTCGACGACGAGCAGCTCTTCTACCTCATGTCCCGGGGCATCGGGGCCGAGGAGGCCCGCCGGCTCGTCGTGCGCGGCTTCTTCGCCGAGCTGGTCCAGCAGATCGGTCTGCCGGACGTCGAGGAGCGGCTGATGGAGAAGATCGAGGCCGAGCTGAAGGCTTCCGTCTGATGGCCTTCGTGAAAGCATGCGCGCTGAGTGAGCTGGAGGACGACACCCCGAAGCGGGTGGAGCTCGACGGCGTCCCGGTCTCCGTCGTCCGCACCGAGGGCGAGGTGTTCGCGATCAACGACATCTGCTCGCACGCGAACGTCTCGCTGTCCGAGGGAGAGGTCGAGGACTGCTCGATCGAGTGCTGGCTGCACGGCTCCAGCTTCGACCTCCGCACCGGCAAGCCGTCCGGCCTTCCCGCGACGCGCCCCGTCCCCGTATACCCCGTCAAGATCGAAGGGGACGATGTGCTCGTCTCCGTCACCCAGGAGTCCTGAGTCACCCATGGCAACGCTTGAAATCCGCGACCTGCACGTCTCCGTCGAGGCCGACAACGCCACGAAGGAGATCCTCAAGGGCGTCGACCTGACCGTGAAGCAGGGCGAGACCCACGCCATCATGGGCCCCAACGGGTCCGGCAAGTCCACCCTCGCGTACTCCCTCGCGGGTCACCCCAAGTACACGATCACCAGCGGCTCGGTGACCCTGGACGGCGAGGACGTCCTGGAGATGACCGTCGACGAGCGCGCCCGCGCCGGTCTGTTCCTGGCCATGCAGTACCCGGTCGAGATCCCCGGCGTCTCGGTCTCCAACTTCCTGCGCACCTCCGCCACCGCCGTCCGCGGCGAGGCGCCCAAGCTGCGCACCTGGGTGAAGGAGGTCAAGGAGACGATGGGCCGGCTCCAGATGGATCCGGCGTTCGCCGAGCGCAACGTCAACGAGGGCTTCTCCGGCGGTGAGAAGAAGCGCCACGAGATCCTCCAGCTGGAGCTCCTCAAGCCGAAGGTCGCGATCCTCGACGAGACCGACTCCGGCCTGGACGTCGACGCCCTGCGCATCGTCTCCGAGGGAGTCAACCGGGTCCGTGAGACCGGCGAGGTCGGCACCCTGCTGATCACGCACTACACGCGGATCCTCCGTTACATCAAGCCCGACTTCGTGCACGTCTTCGCCAACGGCCGCATTGCCGAGTCCGGCGGCGCCGAGCTCGCCGACAAGCTGGAGAACGAGGGCTACGAGGCATATGTGAAGGGTGGCGCTTCCGCGTGACACAGCTGCCGGGCCTCCTCGACACCGAGGCGATCCGCAAGGACTTCCCCCTGCTGGATCGGACGGTCCACGACGGGAAGAAGGTCGTCTACCTGGACAGCGCGGCGACCTCGCAGAAGCCGCGCCAGGTGCTCGACGCCCTCAACGAGTACTACGAGCGGCACAACGCCAACGTGCACCGCGGTGTGTACACGATCGCGGAGGAGGCCACGGCGCTGTACGAGGGCGCCCGTGACAAGGTCGCCGCGTTCATCAACGCGCCCAGCCGCGACGAGGTGATCTTCACCAAGAACGCCTCCGAGTCGCTCAACCTCGTGGCCAACATGCTCGGCTGGGCCGACGAGCCCTACCGGGTGGACCACGACACCGAGATCGTCACCACGGAGATGGAACACCACTCCAACATCGTGCCGTGGCAGCTGCTCTCGCAGCGCACCGGCGCGAAGCTGAAGTGGTTCGGCATCACCGACGACGGCCGCCTCGACCTGTCCGACATCGAGGAGATCATCACGGAGAAGACGAAGATCGTCTCCTTCACCCTGGTCTCCAACATCATGGGCACGATCAACCCGGTCGAGAAGATCATCCGCCGGGCCCAGCAGGTCGGCGCCCTGGTCTGCATCGACGCCTCGCAGGCCGCCCCGCACATGGTGCTCGACGTGCAGGCGCTGCAGGCCGACTTCGTGGCCTTCACCGGCCACAAGATGGTCGGTCCGACCGGCATCGGCGTGCTCTGGGGACGGCAGGAACTCCTGGAGGACCTGCCGCCGTTCCTGGGCGGCGGCGAGATGATCGAGACCGTGTCGATGCACTCGTCGACGTACGCCCCCGCGCCGCACAAGTTCGAGGCCGGTACGCCCCCGATCGCGCAGGCCGTCGGCCTGGGCGCGGCCGTGGACTACCTCTCGGCGATCGGCATGGAGAAGATCAGCCGGCACGAGCACGCGATCACCGAGTACGCGGTGAAGCGGCTGCTGGAGGTGCCCGACCTCCGGATCATCGGCCCGTCGACGGCCGAGGACCGGGGCGCCACGATCTCCTTCACGCTGGGTGACATCCACCCGCACGACGTGGGCCAGGTGCTCGACGAACAGGGCATCGCCGTCCGGGTCGGACACCACTGCGCACGGCCGGTCTGCCTGAGGTACGGAATTCCTGCGACCACGCGGGCGTCGTTCTATCTGTACTCCACGCCCGCCGAGGTCGACGCCCTGGTGGACGGTCTGGAGCACGTACGGAACTTTTTCGGATAAATGGGCGAGCGGCTGAGGGTTGACTGGTGAAGCTTGATTCCATGTACCAGGAAGTGATCCTGGACCACTACAAGCACCCCCACGGGCGTGGCCTGCGGGACGGCGACGCCGAGGTGCACCACGTCAATCCGACGTGCGGCGACGAGATCACTCTCCGGGTGAAGTACGACGGCGAGACCATCGCCGATGTGTCGTACGAGGGTCAGGGCTGCTCCATCAGCCAGGCCAGCGCCTCCGTACTGAACGATCTGCTGGTCGGCAAGGAACTGGGCGAGGCGCAGAAGATCCAGGAGACCTTCCTGGAGCTGATGCAGTCGAAGGGCCAACTGGAGCCGGACGACGCGATGGAGGAGGTGCTGGAGGACGCGGTCGCGTTCGCCGGCGTCTCCAAGTACCCCGCCCGGGTGAAGTGCGCGCTGCTGAGCTGGATGGCGTGGAAGGACGCGACGGCCAAAGCGCTGTCCGAAGGGAAGACGGCATGAGCGAGAACACGGTGACAACCGACGAGAGCCCGACGATCAAGCCGGCCTCCGAGGAGGAGGTCCGTGAGGCCCTGTACGACGTCGTCGACCCCGAGCTGGGCATCGATGTCGTCAACCTCGGCCTGATCTACGGCATCCACATCGACGACGCCAACATCGCCACCCTCGACATGACGCTGACGTCCGCGGCCTGCCCGCTGACCGACGTCATCGAGGACCAGGCGAAGTCCGCGACCGAGGGCATCGTCAACGAACTGCGGATCAACTGGGTCTGGATGCCGCCGTGGGGCCCGGACAAGATCACGGACGACGGGCGCGAGCAGTTGCGCGCGCTGGGCTTCAACGTCTGAAACGTCTGAGTTCCGACGTCCGGGCTTTGACGCCTGGGCTGCGATGTCCGAGTTCCGACGTTTGGGCTGCGCATTGTGGCGGACGGCCCCCGGGTTCCGGAAGGCCCCGGGGGCCGTTCGCATGTCCACGTGGTGCGGGAGCCAACTCCCGTGGCCCAGCGGACTTCTGACGCCCGGTCACCCGCAGGTGGTGTACGGGTGCGGCCCGCGCGGTGTTCGTCCTCCGTATGTGTGATGTACGCATGGGCGTGGCCCCGGCGGTGCAGCCTCTCCCCGACCTGTCACGTCGACGAGAGGCATGCCGTGTCGCATCAGCTTTCGTTCACCGACCGCCGGCCGGCCGCCGCGGCCGGTGTCGTCCTCGCACTGGCCGTCGCGGGGATCGGCGCCCCCGCGCACGCCGCGGATCCCGGGACACCGACGATCGGGCTCTCGGCCTCCTACCTCTCGGGCGCCGTCGGCGCGACCGGCGACCCCGTGGTGACCGTCACCGTGGCGCAGAGCGGTGCCGACGCGGACGCGCTCCGGGTGACGGCGTCCGCCAGCTCCCGGCCGTCCGTCGCGGACACCGAGGACGTGACCGTGACCGGGACGGGCACCACCCGGAAGCTGTCCGTCGCCGCCCGCGGCCGCGGCTACACCGACCTCACGATCAAGGTCACCGGCCTCGGCGGCAGAACCGCCACCAAGAAGCTGTACTACGCCGCGTCGGCCGCGGTCCGCGACAGCGCCGACACGCGGTACCTCACGGGCTCCTCGGACGCCTCGGCCGCCGTCGACGTGGGCGACGGCTACATGGTCGTCGCCGACGACGAGTCCAACACGCTGCGCCTGTACGACCGTTCCGCGTCCGGCGGGCCCGTGCGGAGCTGGGACGTCGGCCCGGACCTCGGCGTGTCGAAGGAGATCGACATCGAGGGCGCGGCCCGGGTCGGCGACACCATCTACTGGACCGGCTCGCTCGGCAACAACAAGAAGGGCGAATACAAGGCCGACCGCAACACCGTCTTCACCACGGAGGTGACCGGTTCCGGGGCCGCCACCCGGCTGACGGTGGGCGGTTCGTACGGGAAGCTCCGCGACGACCTCGTCGCCTGGGACGAGGCGCACGGCGACCGGCTCGGCTTCGCCGAGGGCACGAAGGACGGCGAGGTGCCCAAGCAGATCGACGGGTTCAACATCGAGGGCCTGGAGTTCGCCCCCGGCTCGACGACCACCGCGTACCTCGGCTTCCGGGCCCCGCTCGTCCCGCCGAGCACGGGGGGCAGGGCCCTGATCGTGCCCGTCACCAACTTCGACCGGGTGGCCGGCCACGGGGCGAAGGCGGTCATGGGCGACCCGATCGAGCTGGACCTCGGCGGGCTCAGCATCCGCGACATCCGGAAGAACGCCGCCGGCCAGTACCTGATCGTGGCCGGTTCCTGGGCCGCCGACGACAACTCCGACCCCTACGCCCTCTACAGCTGGGACGGTGTCGCCGCCCACCCGCCGGTCCTGCGGGCCGAGCTGCCGACCACGGACCCGGGCGGCTGGGAGGCCGTCGTCGAGGTCCCGGACCTGACGGACCCGAACGCCTGTGTCCAGCTGATCACGGACGCCGGATCGGCCGATCTGTACGGCGACGGCACGGAGGCGAAGGACCTCGACCACGCGGAGTGGAAGAAGTCCCGGACGGTCCGGTTCCGCGTCAGCGGCTGACCGGCGTGGCTACGGCCCGTGCGAGCCGTACGGGCCGTGCGGGCCGGGCTGCGGCTGTGCCTGCGGGGGCACGGCCGCGGCCTCCGCGAGGACCGGGCCCAGGTTCTCGGTGCGGATGCGGCGGTCGATGTAGACCAGGCCGGTCACCAGCTGCGGGAACGTCGCCGAGAGGAGCTGGCCGATCAGCTGGCCCAGCAGGATGATCACCAGGTAGGTGCCCACGACGAACGCGATCGAGGCCGGGTTGGGGTTCGCGTCCAGGGTCGTGCCGCCGATGATGCCGGAGAACATGCCGAGGAACGTGAACGGGATCTGGATGAGGTAGTTCGCCACGGCGGCGATGCCGAAGCCCAGCAGGGTGATGCCGAAGACCCGCCACCAGTCGCCGCGCACCAGCTGCGAGGAGCGGCGCAGCGCCGCCACCGCGGGCTGGTTCTCGAAGACCGCGATCGAGGGGGCCAGGCAGAACTTCACCCAGAGCCAGATCGCGAGCGGGACGGTGGCGATGGAACCCAGGAGGCCGAACGTGATCCACAGGGGGGCGCTGGTTTCGCGCGCCGCTGTGATCAGGCCGATCATGACGGCGAGGAAACCGCTCACCATGAGCAGCATCGGGAGGACCGCGACCAGGAAGCACAGGATCACCGTCCCGATCACCGCGGGCACCCGGGCCCAGGCCCGGCGCCAGACGGCGGCGAAGGTGGTCGGCCGGCCCAGCACGGCTTCCTGGAGGACCACGGGGACGGTCGCGTACACCAGGGCCGTGGCGACCACGAAGGCGAGCATCGCGACCAGCCAGACGATGCCGAGGGCGATCACGAGCGGCACCACGTCGGACGACGCCGCGTCCTCGTCGGCGCTGAGCTCGACGACCCGGTGCAACCGGTCGCTGATCGCCGAGTACGCGATCAGGGCCACCGCCACCACGATCACCAGCGCCCCGCCGTAGGCCGTCGCGCCCATGCCGAACAGCTGCTTCCAGTAACGCCCCATCGCGCTGAAGGCGCCACCGAGCACGTCCCCGAGCTTCAGGGGCGCCAGCGGGATCACCCCGGGCCTGGGCGGCGGTGGCATCCAGCCACCCCACCCCATGGGCCCCGGGGGTCCTCCGTACGGTGTTCCGCCGCCCCACCCTGCGTCCTGCGTCACTGCCGCTCCGTCATGTCTCGTCGTACGGATGTCTTGTCGTACTGGTGTGCTTCCGGTCGGGACACCGTAGCGTTTCGGCCGGTGGGGGGGCTTCGGCTCCGTCGTGCGGACGGTGATGCGTACACTTGTACACATGGGATACGGGCTGCTGGCGGCGGCGATCGCGGCGGAGGTGGCCGGCACCACGGCCATGAAGTACAGCGAGGGCTTCACCCGGCTCTGGCCGTCGGTGATCACCGTCGCGGGCTACCTCCTGGCCTTCGGTCTGCTCGCCCGGACGCTGAAGACGCTGTCGATGGGCACCGCCTATGCCATCTGGGCCGGGATCGGCACCGCCGCGATCGCGGCCATCGGCATCCTCTTCATGGGGGAGACCGGCAGTCCGGTCAAGCTGGCGGGCATAGCGCTGGTCATCGCCGGAGTGGTGGTGCTGAATCTGGGCGGGGCCCACTGATGGCGCGCCGCTACGACCCCGGGCGGCGCGACCGGATCATCGACGCGGCGATCCGGGTGGTCGGCGCCGAGGGCATCGCGGGGCTCAGCCACCGCTCCGTGGCGGCCGAGGCCGATGTGCCGCTCGGCTCGACGACCTACCACTTCGCCTCGCTGGACGAGCTGTTGATCGCCGCGCTGCGCCGGTCGAACGAGAACTTCGCCGAAGTCATCCGGGGCAGCGGGGCGCTGGGCGACCCGGACGCCGACCTCGCCGGGGAACTGGCCGGACTGCTGGGGGAGTACTTCTCTGGCGGGCGCGGGCGGGCCGAGCTGGAGTACGAGCTGTATCTCGCCGCGCTCCGCCGGCCCGCGCTGCGCCCCGTCGCCGCCGAGTGGACCGACGGCGTCGCCGAACTGCTGTCCCGGCGGACCGACCCGGCCACGGCACGGGCGCTGGTCGCGCTGATGGACGGGATCTGCCTCCAGGTGCTGCTCACCGGCGGGGAGTACGACGAGGCGTACGCGCGGGAGATGCTCGGCAGGATCGTCGGCTGACCGGCTGACCGGCTGACCGGCTGACCGGCTGACCGGCTGACCGGCGGACTTGGCGGCCGGTCGGTGGGCCGGTGCGACCCGTGCCCCCGGCGTACGGGCCGCACCGCCTTCCTCACTCCTCGGGCGTGCCCCCGTTCCGGACGGCCGACAGCGCCTCCCGCACGCTCGCCTCGATGTCCGTGATCGGGTACAGCGCCCGGAGGACCGTCCGGTTCCGGTCCACCACCAGCGTCAGCCGCTTCAGCCGGCTCGTCCCGCCCGCCCGGAAGGTCGGCAGGCGCAGCGCCGCCGTCAGTTCCAGCTCCGCGTCGGACAACAGCGTGAAGCGCAGCCGCTCCGCCTCCGCGAAGGCCCGCTGCTCGTCCGGGCGCTGGGTGGAGATCCCGCGCACGGTCGCGCCCGCCGCCGCGAACTCGGCCAACTGGTCGCGGTAGGTGCAGGACTCGAGCGTGCAGCCGCGCGCGCCCGGGATCTCGGCCCAGTTCGGCGGATAGGCGTCCCGGCGGGCGTAGGCGCCGGGGAAGAGGTACAGGACGGTGTACGGGGTGCCGGCGACCGGATCGCGCGGCTCCCCCTCGTGGTCCGGCAGGCGCAGCTCGGGCAGGCGCGTGCCCACCAGGGCGTGCACCCGGGCCGCCTCCTTCGAGGTCTCCGCCGTCGTCGCCATCGTCTCTCCTTCTCCCAGTACCCAGGTGTCGCCCCAGTCCTGGAGCGCGATCAGTACGGGCAGCAGCGCGCGGCCGCGCGGGGTGAGCCGGTACTCGTACCGGGGAGGCCGGTCCTGGTACGGCTCCCGGGACAGCACTCCCGCGTCGACCAGCAGCCGCAGCCGCTCGGTCAGCACCTTGCGGGACACGCCCAGTTCCTGCTGGAGCGCGTCGAAACGGTGCACCCCGCGTGCCGTGTCCCGCACGATCAGCAGGGTCCACCAGTCGCCCACGACATCGAGTGCCTGGGCGATCGCGCAGTCGGCGTCGGCCAGGCTGGTGCGCTGGGGCATGGCTCCTCCGTCTCCCGTTCCGCCTCTTGCCGGATCGACCCGCAGGAGAACACGTTGCCACATTAAGTTCCCAAAAGAAACTCACTTGGGGGTGTCGTGGACGAAGACCTTCGGGGCGGGGCGGGACGTGCCGCGCACGGTACGGCTGACCTGGCAGGTCGGCTCTTCGGGGCCGGGCCGCGACCATCCGGTGGGACCGGTTGGCCCCGGTGGTGCCTCGGCGGTTAGGTTTCGTGTCATGACCGACACGACTCCTGCTCGCACCACCGGCGCCGTCGCCGCCGGCCTCGCCACCATCGCCGGCGACGGTTCCGTTCTCGACACCTGGTTCCCCGCCCCCGAACTCACCACGGAGCCCGGCCCGGCCGGAACCGAACGCCTCACCCCCGACCAGGCCGTCAACCTCCTCGGCGAGGGCGCGGCCAAGGCCGTCGGCGTGGACGCCCGCCGCGGTGTCGAGGTCGTCGCCGTCCGTACGGTCATCGCCTCGCTCGACGACAAGCCGCTCGACGCGCACGACGCGTACCTGCGCCTGCACCTGCTCTCGCACCGCCTCGTCCGGCCGCACGGCCAGAACCTGGACGGCCTCTTCGGCCTGCTCTCCAACGTCGCCTGGACCTCGCTCGGCCCGGTCGCCGTGGACGACCTGGAGAAGGTCCGGCTGAACGCCCGCGCCGACGGCCTGCACCTCCAGGTCACCTCGGTCGACAAGTTCCCCCGGATGACGGACTACGTCGCCCCGAAGGGCGTCCGGATCGCCGACGCCGACCGGGTCAGGCTCGGCGCGCACCTCTCCGCCGGCACGACCGTCATGCACGAGGGCTTCGTCAACTTCAACGCGGGCACCCTCGGCACCTCCATGGTCGAGGGCCGGATCTCCGCAGGCGTCGTCGTCGGCGACGGCTCCGACATCGGCGGCGGAGCCTCCACCATGGGCACCCTCTCCGGCGGCGGCAAGGAGCGCATCGTCATCGGCGAGCGCTGCCTGATCGGCGCCGAGGCCGGGGTCGGCATCGCGCTCGGCGACGAGTGCGTCGTCGAGGCCGGGCTGTACGTCACGGCCGGCACCCGCGTCACGCTGCCGGACGGCCAGATCGTCAAGGCCCGCGAGCTCTCCGGCGCCTCGAACATCCTCTTCCGTCGCAACTCGGTCAGCGGCGCCGTCGAGGCCCGCCCGAACAACGCGGTCTGGGGCGGCCTCAACGACGTCCTGCACAGCCACAACTGACCGAGCACCACCGGCGGGGACGCCCCGCCGCCCGGTCATGCCTCCCGGGTGGCCCGGAGCAGTTCCTCGTAGACCTCGCGCAGCCCGTCGGTCGCCCCGCGCCCGGCGGGCTGCAGCGGTTCGCGGACCGGCCCGGCGTCGAGCAGCGCCTTGGCCGTGACCGTGCCCGGCAGGCCGGACGCCATCATCGCCTCGGCGAGCGGGGCGTTCAGCAGGTTGAGCCGGGCGGCCCCGGCGGTGTCCCCGGCGTCGAAGGCGTCCAGGACCGCCCGCAGCTGACGGGGCGCCACATTGGCGACGGTGCTGACGTAGCCGGCCGCGCCCACCGCGTACAACGGCAGGTTCAGCTCCTCGCAGCCCGAGTAGTACGCCAGCGAGGTCGCGCCGATCACCTTCGTGGAGCCGAGCAGGTCGTAGGCGCAGTCCTTCACCGCCACGACGCGGGGGTGCTCCGCGAGCCGCAGCAGGGTCTCCGGCTCGATGCGGGTGCCGGTGCGGCCGGGGATGTCGTACAGCATCAGCGGGAGGCCGGTCGCGTCGGCGACGCGCCGGAAGTGCGCCTCGACGGCGGCCTGCGGGGGCCGGCTGTAGTACGGGGTCACCACCAACAGGCCGTCCGCGCCCGCCCGTTCGGCCTGCCGGGCGAGGTCGACGGTGTGCCGGGTGTCCGCGGAGCCGACCCCGGCGACGATCGGCACCCCGTCGCCCACCGCCGCCCGCACCGCCCTCAGCAGCGCGGACTTCTCGGCGTCGGTGGTGGTGGGGGACTCGCCGGTGGTGCCGCTGAGCACCAGACCGTCGCAGCCGTCGGCGACCAGACCGGCGGCGTGCTTCCCGGCGGCGTCCGGGTCCAGCTCGCCGTCGGCGGTGAAGGGCGTGATCATGGCGCAGAGCGCTCGGCCGAAGGGGGCCGCGGTTGCTGTCATTCCCCCAGTCTCAGCCGACCGGAGCATAAAGGTCCACTTAGCTTTGCTGGGCTCGGGGGGAAAGCAGAACTGAACAGTCGTGGGCGGCTGCCCCGGCTTCTGGCATGATCGAACGACTATGCGGCAGGTCGACATGGGGCGGGGTGCGTGGGCGTGCGAGGACCGACAGGGGCGGACACCGGGGCGGGAACGGCCGGACGCGGACCGGCGGCGGTCGCGCTCCTGGCCGGGGTCCTGGGCCTGACGCTCTCCGGCTGCGCCGGGTTCCTCGTGCCCGCGGGCGAGGGCGAGCCGGAACCCACCCCCAGCGGCTCCTGGCTCGTGCACGCCGACAAGCTGCCCACCCCGTTCCCGAGCGGCACCGCCGCCCTCCCCGACCGGCCGCCCGTACGGAGTCCCACGCCCACGGGCACCACCTCCCGGGCCGGCTGCCCCTCCTCCGGCGTCGTCGTGGACATGGGGGAGGTGGAGGCGGCGCTCGGCCACCGGGCCGTCGGACTCACCCTCACCAACTGCGGCAGCAAGCCGTACCGGGTCCACGGCTACCCCTCCGTCCGGGCCCTGGACGAGGCCGGCGACCCGCTGCCCGTCCCGGTGAACCCCGGATCCTCCTACATGGGCACCGACCGCGGACCGAAGGAGGTCGTGCTGAAGCCGGGGCAGACCGTGCGCTCCCTCCTGGCATGGGTCTCCACCCCCACCGGAGGCGACCTCATCGAGGGGGACGCCCTGGAGATCGCGCCGGCGCCCGGCCTGGAGGGGCGTACCTTCCCGCTCGAAGGAAGCGACGTACGGCTGCTCGACGAGCTCAACATGACCGCGTGGCGCACCGCCCCCGCATAGCGGCGCCGGGGCGCGGCGGGCTCAGCGGCGCGCCATGTACAGCGAGAACGCCTTGTGGAGCACCTTGTTGACCGGGAAGTCCCACTCGCCGACGTACTCGGCGGCCCGGCCGCCGGTGCCGACCTTGAAGCGCAGCAGGCCCAGCAGGTGGTTGCCCTCGTCCAGGGTGTCGGTGATGCCGCGCAGGTCGTAGACGGCCGCGCCCCGCTCGTGCGCGTCGCTCATCATGCGCCACTGGATCGCGTTGCTGGGCTGCACCTCGCGCCTGCGGCCGGTCGAGGCGCCGTAGGAGTACCAGACGTGGTTCCCCACGGTCAGCATCGTCGCGGCGGAGAGCGTCTCGCCCTCGTGCTGGGCGAGGTACAGCCGCATCCGGTCGGGGTCCTCGGCCCGCAGCGCGGTCCACATGCGCTGGAAGTAGCCGAGCGGGCGGGGGATGAAGCGGTCGCGCCCGGCCGTCTCGCGGTACAGCTCGTAGAAGGCCGGGAGGTCCTCGTAACCGCCCTCGACGACCTTGACGCCCGCCTTCTCCGCCTTCTTGACGTTGCGCCGCCACTGCTGGTTCAGGCCGCTGCGGACGTCCTCCAGCGACCGCCCGGCGAACGGCACCTGGAAGACGTACCGGGGCTGCCCCGCGCTGAAACCGTCCTCGCTCTCCTCCTCGCCCTGCCGCCAGCCCAGCGCGCGCAGCCGGTCCACCAGCTCGGCGGCCCCCGGCTCCACCTCGTCCGGCCGCACCTCGCGCAGCCGCCCGGCGGCCGGGTCGGCGATGGCGTCCTTCACCGTCCGGGCGTCCCAGCGCCGGGCGACCACCGGCGGCCCCATGCGCACCGTGAACGCGCCCCGCCCCTTCAGATGCGCCAGCATCGGCTCCAGCCACCGCTCCGGGGCCCCGTCGTGCCAGTCGATGACGGGCCCCTCCGGCAGGTACGCCAGGTAGCGCTTGACCCGGGGGATCGGCCGGTACAGGACGAGCCCCGCCCCGACGATCCGCTCCCGGCCCGCGCCGTCCCGCTCGAACCAGCCGATGCTCTCCGTACGCCAGTCGGGCTTCACGTCGCCCCATGACGGGACCTGCATGTGGCTCACGGCCGGCCGGCCCGCGACGAACGCCAGATGCTCCTCGCGGTCGATCGTCCTGAGGTGCGGCGCCATGCGGTACTCCGTTCGTCGTGCGGTCGGTGGGCCTGACGGCGCGGTGGGGCGGGCTGTTGACCTCAAGCGGACTTGACGTATCAGGGTGGGGGCAACGACGCGCCGCCCCGGCGCGCCGGTCAGGGAGGACCCGTCATGAGTGTGCGATTCGAATCCCGCCCCGATCTTGCCCGCAACGACGTCGGGCTCGTCAAGGCGAGCACCTGGGACGTGGGCACTCCCGAGCGCCTGGGAGCGACGGTCGGGGCGATCCGGCGGGCCTGGGCCGCCCGGGACTGGCCGCACCCGGGGCTGCTCTCGTACACCGTCCACGCGGGTGAGGACGGGAAGACCCTGTTCCACTACAGCCAGTGGAGCGACGAGCGGGCATACCAGGACTTCTTCCGGCACGGCAGGGACGAGCGCAACGCGGAGATCGACGCCGCCGTGCCCGGCATCCGGCGGCTCGGGCTGCACACCTACGAGCCGTACCGGTCCGGAACGGCGGAGGGCGACGAACGGGAACCGGGCTGCGTGGTGATCGTCGACGTCGAGTTCGACGGGGCGGACCCGGCCCGGCAGCGGGACTGGGTGGACACCGTGTTCGAGGCGCTCGGCACCGATCCGGCGCCCGCCCCCGGCGGCATCTCCGCGCACTTCCACGTGAGCACCGACGGGACGCGCGTGCTGAACTACGCCGAATGGGAGAACGCCGAGGCCCACGTGGCCGCGCTGGCCGCGCCCGGTGACGGGATCGGAGCGAGCACACCGCAGTGGGAACGGGTGCAGTCGTACCCGGGGATGACCGGCGGTGGCGTGCACCGCTACGCGCCCGCGCTGAGCCTGCGGCCGGCGACGGGCGCGTAGCGGTGCGGCGGTCCGCACGGAGCGGATCCGTGCGGACCGTACGGCCTACGGGCGGAAGCGGATCACCTGCGGGTCGTGGTCGCTGTTCTGGTCGGCGAACTCGGCGTTGATGTGCACGCTGTCGTAGTGGAAGCCGCGGATCGACGGGCTGGTCAGGATCTGGTCGAGGACCTGGCTGTTGCCCTGGTAGACGTACGAGTAACGCTCCGAGCGCGGCAGGGACTTGATCGCCGGGTACAGCACGTTCCCGGCCGTCAGCGCCTTCGTCGTGCCGGAGAACTCGAAGTCGTTGATGTCGCCGACGACCAGGACGTCCGCGTTCTTCTGGGCGTTCAGCAGCTTCTTGACGAAGGTGTTGACCGTTTCGGCCTGCGCGTGCCGCTGGACCTCCGAGGAGCGGGTCGGCGGCTGGTGCTGCGAGAAGATGGACTCGTCGCCGCCCTTGGACGCGAAGTGGTTGGCGACGACGAAGACCGGACGGCCGCGGAAGGCGAACTCGCCGACCAGCGGCTTGCGGCTGCTCTCCCACGCCGGGTTCGCCGGGTCGATCCGGCCGGGGGATACGGTGAGGGCCGCGCGGCCCCGCTCGCGCACGACCTCGGTCGCCGACGTCGCGTCGCCGCCGGCGCGGTCGGTGAAGGAGACCCGCTCCGGGTTGAAGAGGAACACCTGGCGGATGTTGCCGCCGGGCTCGCCGCCGTCCTTCTTGTCCTCCGGGTCGATGGAACGCCAGTCGTACGCCGGGCCGCCCGCGGCCCTGATCGCGTCGATGAACTTCTCGACCGTCCGGTCGGCGGCTACCGTGCCGTCGTCCTTCGGACCGTTGTTGTCCTGGATCTCCTCCAGGGCCAGGATGTCGGGCGAGGCGAGGTTGTCGACGACCGCCGCGGCGAGCGCGTCGAACTTCTCCTGCGGGTCGCCCGGGTCGAGGTTCTCGACGTTGTACGTCGCCACGGCCAGTTCGCCGTCGCGCTGCTTGCGGGTGGTCTCCCGGCGCAGCTCCCGGTCGACGACCGTGCCCATGGTGCGGGCGGTCAGCGTGTAGCCGCCGTACTGACTGAAGTCGAGCGGGCCCTCGGTCGTGCCGGAGAGCACGTCGCCCACGTTCGCCTTCGGGAAGGGCTGCTGGGCGAGCGGCACCAGCGACTGGATCTGCAGCCGTCCGGTGTTCTGCGAGGTGTACGAGCCGTAGACCGTGCCGCCGCGGCGGGCGTCGTTCTCGTGCGGCTTGACCGTCACCCACAGCTCGGCGTGCGCGTCGGTGGCGCCGACCACCCGCGAGGTGCCGACCTCGACGTTCATGCCTTCGAGGGACTCGTAGTGGTCCAGGGCGTAGCGGGACGGCCGCAGCGGGAGCGCGTTGATGGAGCCGCCCGCCGCCGGGTCGCCCTCGGGGGTGTACCGGGAGGGGACCGAACGCGAGGTGATCCGCACCGGCGCGGGCAGGGCGCTGCCGGAGGAGACCACGGTGACGGTGGGCTTGCTGATCTGGGTGAGCGACTGGTTGCCGGAGTCGAGGCCGCCCGGGACGTACTCGGTGACGGTGCCGGAGACGGTGACCGCGTCACCGACCGCGACCGTGGGGGCGGAGCCCGTGTAGACGAAGATGCCCTCGCTGGTGGCGGGGTCGGCGTCGGCCTGCGGGTCCTGGAACCAGAAGCCCTTCGAGCCGTACGTGCGCACGCCCGTGACGATGCCCGCGACCCCGTCGACCTGCCGGCCGGCGAGCGGGGATATCCGGGTGGAGCCCTGGATGTCGTGGATGCGGACCGGGGCGTCGGCGGTCGTGGAGGCGGACGCGGAGGTGGTGGCGGCGCCGGTGAGCAGGCCGGCGGCGAGCGCGGCGGTGACTACGGCGGAGACGGCGGTCGTTCTGGACGATGCGGCAGGCATCACGGGCTCCGGGGGCTCGAGGGTCGGGTGGAGACGTCTACGCGCGTCAATCTCTTGTGTGCGCAAGGGCGTTGTCAAGGTCTGGCAGGTGTACTGCTGCCGTCCTTCGCATGAACCGGGCGGCATGGGGCGAAATGCGTCTACGCTTGGGCCGCCCGATCCGTATTCCGGTACACCCGACCCGTGACTCCGGCCACGTCCGATCCGTGGTTCCGGTACGTCGACCCGTGACTCCGGCCACGTTCGATCCGTGGCTCCGGTACCCCCGAGGAGAACCGCCTGATGTCCGCAGAGCGCCCCACCCTGCCGCCCGTACGGCTGCGCACCGACGCCGAGCTGGCCCGGGACGCGCTCGCCACGCCGCTGCTCGCCCGCGCCGTCCGGCTCGCCCGCTGGGCGGGGCCGGGGAGCCGGGTCGGCGCCGGGGGCGAACTCGTGGAGGCGCAGCTGCCGGCGGCGGCCGAGCACCTCGGCCTGGAGCCGGACGAGGACGGTGCGGCGGAGGCCAGTGAGGCGTGGCGGCTCGCGGTCGACGCCGGGCTCCTCGACGTCGAGGACCCCGACGGGGCCGCCGGTCCGGACGCCGAGGGCACCGTGACCGCCGGTGGCAACCTTGCGCTCCTCACCGGCGGTTCACCGCAGGACGTCCTGGCGATCTGGCTCGAGGCCCTGGAGGCCGTCCACGCCGACGCCACCGCCCCCGCCTTCGACGACCTCGCCGACCTCGTCGCCGAGGACGGCACGATCGACTTCGAGTCCCTGGACTGGGACCCGGAGATCGAGGCGGAGTTCCTCGACGGGGTCCTCGGCAACCTGTACCTGCTCACCGTCGGCGACGGCGAGGGCGGCGCCGACCCGGTTCCGGTCCCGCTGCCCGCCCTCGCCGCGTCGATGGTCGTGCCCGACGACATGGGCGAGCCGACCGACGACGTCCTGGAGCAGGTGTCCGAGGTGATGATGCGCCTCGACGACCAGTTCCGGGTCCTCGAACCGATCGGGATCGTCGAATACCGCCCGGTGGACGAGGCCTTGCTGGTCGAGGAGGGCGAGGACGGCCCCGGACCGGCCGACGACGAGGACGTCACCCGGTACGGGATGGTGCGGCTGACCCCCCTCGGCCTGTACGGGCTGCGGGCCCGGATGCTGGAGGCCGGGGTGGACGCCCCGGCCCTCGGCGACCTCGCGGACAAGGGCGCCGACGCGCTCCTCGGCGGCATCGCGTACTACCCCGAGGCGGGGGCCCGTGCCGAGGTCGGACTGTGGCTCGCCCGGCGCGGTACGGAGGGCGCCGGGGGCGAACTCCTGGCGGCGGCCCGCGGCACGGACCGGCAGGCCCCGCTGCGCAGGCTCCACTGCCAGCAGGCCCTCGCCCTGGTCGGCGCCGCGGCGGAACCCGAGGTGCGCGCGGTGCTGGACGACCCCGAGCTGGGCGGGCTGGCCCGGGTCTGGCTCGCGGAGCTGGGCGCGGCGGACGTGCCCGCGCCGCCGGAGCAGATGATCTTCTGGCTCACCGTCGACACGATCGCGGCCCAGCTGGAGGCCGACGGCGACCTGGACGAGCTCCAGGACCTGGTCGAGGGCCTGGCCGGACAGCACAGCGGCTTCTTCGACGAGGCGTGGCGGGTGGAGCACCCGGCGACGGCGGAGGTCCTCGAAGCGATGGGCCGGCTGCACAGCGACAAGAAGAAGGCCAAGGAGGCCCGCAAGGCGGCGTTCAAGGCCCGGTCGCGCGCGGGCTCCTGAGACGGTTCCCCGCCCCGTCGGCGGCCGGTGGCTCCCCGGCCCCGGCGGGGCGCGCCGTCCGTTCACGCGGCCGGCCCCGGGGGACGGGCGGTGCGGGCAGCACAGGATGACGAGCGGCGCGGCCGGCGCGAACGAGCAGGTCCGCGGCGGTGGGTGGCACCGGGCCGGACATCCGTTTTCGGCCAAGTGCACAGGAAGGATGCCCCCCGGCGTCGCCCGCAGTTCAACTTCCGTTGGCGCGGGGGCGCGACTGTGGGCCCGCAAGCAACCCGTCCAGTCGCCCCAGGAGTACGTGATGCCCATCACGCGCAGGGAATTCACCAAGCAGTCCGCACTCACCGGTGCCGGCATCGCCCTGACCGGCACCGTCGCCTCCCTGGCCACCGCGCCCGGTGCCCTGGCCGCCGACGACCCGAAGCACGGCAACGGACACGACAAGGGGCACGGTCATGGCCACGGTCACGGCCGTGAACCCGGCTACGGACCGCTGATCGCCGACCCCGAGGGCATCCTCGCGCTCCCCGCCGGCTTCTCGTACAAGATCATCACCCACTGCGGTGTCACCAAGCTGGAGAGCGGTGAGCACACCCCCTCCAACCACGACGGCACGGCCGCCTTCGAGGGCCCGCGCGGCGTCACCCTGCTCGTCAACAATCACGAGCTGGCCGGCACCCGGGCCGGCTGGGAGCACCCGGTGCCGCTCACCGAGGGCCTCGTCTACGACCCGGTCGCGGCCGGCGGCTGCACCGTCGTGGAGACCCGCCGCGACGGCCGGGTCGCCGAGTGGGTCGGCATCGCCGGCACCTCCACCAACTGCGCCGGTGGCACCACCCCGTGGGGCACCTGGCTCACCTGCGAGGAGACCGAGGACAAGGCCGGCAAGAACGGCCTGCTCAAGGACCACGGCTACGTCTTCGAGGTCGACCCGTACGACCGCGGGGCCAACCGCGACCCGCACCCGATCAAGGCATTCGGCCGGTACGCCCACGAGGCCGTCGTGATCGACCCCAAGCGCGGTCACGCCTACCTGACCGAGGACGCCGGCAACCCCAACGGGCTGCTCTACCGCTGGGTCCCGCCGCAGGGCTTCCGGCACGGCCGCGGCAAGCTGCGCACCCTCGCCGACGACGCCGGTGTCCTCCAGGCCACCAAGTGCTTCGACCGCAACGGCAAGTTCGTCGACGACCTGGCCCGCGCCACGAAGATCGGCACCGTGTACGGCGTGGACTGGGTCGACGTGCCCGACCGCGACGCCAGGACCGTCTCGGTGCGCAAGCAGTTCGCCGACGGCGAGATCACCCGCGCCCGCAAGCTCGAAGGCATGTGGTGGGGCGACGGCGGCGCCTACGTCGTCTCCTCGTTCGCCCGCTCCGAGAGCCCCGCCCAGCACGACGGCCAGGTCTGGTTCTACGACCCCAAGCGCCGCACGCTGACGCTGAAGGTCCTCCTCGGCGTGAACCCCGACCCGTCGAAGGACGGCGCCTTCGACGGCCCGGACAACATCACCGTCTCCCCGTACGGCGGCCTGGTCATCTCCGAGGACGGCGACGGCATCCAGCACCTCTTCGGGGCGACCGAGAGCGGCCGCACCTACCCCATCGCGCGCAACGAACTGAACATCGGCACCGAGGAGGAGCCGGAGTACAGCGAGTTCACCGGTGTCACGTTCTCGCCCGACGGCCGGACCCTGTACGCCAACATCCAGACGCCGGGCATCATGCTCGCCATCACCGGCCCGTGGAAGCGCCAGCCGAAGAAGTAGCAGTAACTCGTACGGGTGAACCGCTCGGGCGCGTAATTCCCTCGCGCACCGGGCGGTTCCTCTTTTAGAGTCCTGTCCGTGCCCAGGTGCGCAGGCAGGACCTACTTCCACTCTTAATGGGGATGTCGCGGGTTCGAGTCCCGCCGCCGGATCTCGATCCGGCGTAGCTCAGTGGGTAGAGCACCTTCGTCGGTTCCGCCGAATCGGATCTCTGGGCACCACAACTTCATCAGCAGCGATGGCTGCACGCACCTCCCGGTGCGAGGGCCGCGGCTCCTTCTTGTCCAGATACCGCCGCGGCCGAAAAGATCTCGGGAGGCACGGACGCCGGGGGGTGCCCGGTGCGCAGGCAACGGTTACTTCCTTTGTACTGAGGGTTGCGGGTTCGAGTCCCGTCCGGCTCCGGCCGGTAGCTCAAGTGGGTAGAGCATCAGTGAGTCCGTCGCCGACCCTGATCTCGGGCACCCTTCCGGCTGTGCCTTCTCCCAATGAATTCGGGGGAATTCACATGGCACGCTTCAACCACCGCACCACCCGGCCCCGCGCGGTCTCGCCCGTGAAGTCCACCGGGCGCACCGCGCCGACCCACCAGGGCGGGCAGGGACACCTGCGCGACGAACGCTCCGAACTCTTCCTGCTCGCGGTCGCCAACTTCGTCTCGCAGCAGACCTTCTACGAGGACGGAGCGCAGCGCGACGGCCGCTTCTCGGCCCTGGTGCGGACCCTGGCCGTCACGGACCCGGAGTGGACCGCGGGCCTGCTCCACTGGCTGCGCCGCGACGGACAGATGCGCACCGCCTCGATCGTCGGCGCCGCCGAGTACGTCAAGGCACGGCTGGAGGCGGGCGCCGAGGACGGCCCCTCCAACCGCCGCGTCGTCGACTCCGTGCTGCTGCGTGCCGACGAGCCCGGTGAACTCCTCGGGTACTGGACCTCACGTCACGGCCGGGCCGTGCCCAAGCCGGTCAAGCGCGGCATCGCCGACGCCGTGCGCCGGCTCTACAGCGGCAAGTCGCTGCTGAAGTACGACACCGCGTCCAAGGGTTACCGCTTCGGCGACGTCCTGAACCTGACGCACGCCTCGCCCGACCCCGAGAAGCCGTGGCAGGGCGAGCTGTTCCGGTACGCCCTCGACCGCAGGCACCACCCCGAGACGGCCGTGCCGCCGGCCCGTGACCGCGTCCTGACCGCCCACCGCGCACTGATGGAACTGCCGGTCGAGCAGCGGCGGGCCGTGGTCGAGAGCGCCGACGGGGCGGACCGGCTGGCCGCCGCGGGCATGACCTGGGAGGCGCTGGCGGGCTGGCTGCAGGGGCCGATGGACGCCACGGCCTGGGAAGCGGTGATTCCGTCGATGGGTGTGATGGCCCTCATCCGCAACCTGCGCAACTTCGACGAGGCGGGCGTCTCGGACGAGGTCGCCGCGCGGGTGGCGGCGAGGATCAGCGACCCGGCCGCGGTCGCCGCGTCCCGGCAGTTCCCGTTCCGCTACCTCGCCGCCCACCAGCACGCACCCTCGCTGCGCTGGGCCCACCCGCTGGAGAAGGCGCTCGGCCACTCGCTGGACAACGTGCCCGCCCTGCCGGGGCGGACGCTGGTCCTGGTCGACCGCTCGGGCTCGATGTGGTCGCCGCTCTCGGACCGTTCGCAGCTCAACCGGGCCGACGCCGCCGCGATCTTCGGCACGGCGCTGGCGCTCCGGGCGGCCGACGCCGACCTGGTCCAGTTCGGTACGAGCAGCGCACCGGTGAAGTACCGCCGCAGCGAGTCCGTGCTGAAGGTCCTGGAACGCTTCGGCGACCTCGGCGGGACCGACACGGCGGAGGCGGTGCGCCGGCACTACCGGGGCCACGACCGGGTGCTGATCGTCACCGACGAGCAGGCGACGTTCTCGTACGCCGGGGACGCCACCGCGGCGGTGCCGGACACCGTGCCCGTCTACACCTGGAACCTGGCCGGCTACCGGGTCGGGCACGCCCCGTCCGGGGAGGGGACACGCCACACCTTCGGGGGGCTCTCGGACGCGGCGTTCCGCATGGTGCCGCTGCTGGAGGCGGGCCGGAACGCGGACTGGCCCTGGAAGAAATGACGGCGGATCCGGTGCCGCATCCGCCTCCGCGAGGGACGGATGTGGCACCGGGTGTTCCCGGGAACCGCCTGCGGGGCGCATACTCACGGTGATGAAACAGTCAGCCGGATCCCGGCGCCACCTGCCCTCCAGTCCCTTCAACCACCCGGCCCAGGAGGCCCCACCGGTCGAATCGTTCGACGCGGGCGACCGGGTGTCGCACGATCAGTTCGGCCTCGGCCGGGTCCTCGCCGTCGAGGGCGACAACGACGCGGTGCTCATCGACTTCGCCGGGCGGCAGGGCAGGATCCTGCGCCCGTACTCCAAGCTGACCAAGCTCTGAGCCGACCGGGCTCCGAGCGGGACACCGACCACGACCGGGGCCCCGGGACACGTCCGCGGACGCGTCCCGGGGCCCCGCCGCGTCACAGGGCCTGGGCCGCGGGCTTCACCATGCCGCGGACGGTGCGCGACTTCACGAAGTCGCCCATGGCCGTCATCTCCCACTCGCCGGAGAACTGCTTGATCAGCTTGGCCATCATCACGCCGGTCTGCGGCTCGGCGCCGGTCAGGTCGAAGCGGACCAGCTCCTCGCCGGTGGCCCCGTCGATCAGCCGGCAGTAGGCCTTGGCGACCTGGGTGAACTTCTGGCCGGTGAACGAGTTGACCGTGAAGACCAGGCCGGTCGCCTCCGGCGGGATGCGGCCCAGGTCCACGATGATCACCTCGTCGTCCCCGGCCCCCTCGCCCGTGAGGTTGTCGCCGGAGTGCTTGATCGCGCCGTTCAGGATGGAGAGCTTGCCGAAGTAGCAGCTGTCGATGTGATTGCGCTGCGGGCCGTAGGCGATCACCGAGGCGTCGAGGTCGATGTCCTTGCCGCGGAAGGCGGGCTCCCAGCCGAGGCCCATCTTGACCTGGGAGAGCAGCGGCCGGCCGCCCTTGACCAGGGAGACCGTCTGGTTCTTCTGGAGGTTGACCCGGCCCTTGTCGAGGCTGATCTTCCCGGTGGCGGCCGGGGCTGCCGGGGCGGGCGGGGCGGGGGGCATCGGGGGCGCGGCGATCCGCGGGTCCACCGGGCCGGTGGGCGGCACCGGGGGCGCGGCGGTCACGGGGGCCGGGGTGGGCACGGGAGCCGGGGCGGCGGGCTCGTCCTCGACCGAGACGCCGAAGTCCGTGGCGATGCCGGCCAGACCGTTGGCGTAGCCCTGACCGACCGCGCGGGCCTTCCAGGCGCCGTTGCGGAGGTAGACCTCGATGACCACGAGCGCCGTCTCGGTGCCCAGCCGGGGCGGGGTGAAGGTGGCGAGCACGCTGTTGTCGTCGGCGTTGCGCACGGTCGCGGTGGGCTCGATGCCCTGGAAGGTCTGGCCCGCCGCGTCCGGGCTCGCCGTGACGACGATCTTCTCGATGCCGGGCGGGACCGCCGCGGTGTCCACCAGGATCGAGTCCGGCGCGGTGCCGCCGCCGGAGCGGTAGGTCACGCCGGGGCCCGCGGGCTGGTTGTAGAAGATGAAGTCGTCGTCCGAGCGCACCTTGCCGGCCGAGGTGAGCAGGAGGCCCGAAACGTCGAGCCGCACCGGGGCGGCGACCTCCACTGCCACGCGGGCGGCGGAGAGAGGGATGTTCGAGCCGGGGGTCATAGCGGTCATGTCCGGAGTAACGAACGACCCCGCTTTGCCGTTCCCTTACCTTTGCCGCCCCCGCCCCCGCCGCCGCCCCGTCAATCTTCGCGGGCGCGCGGGCGTGCCAGGCGCGCGGGTCCGGGCGTGCGGAGGCGCGGAGGCGCGCCGGGCGTGGGCGCGGCGCCCCTCAGCGTCCGCGCGACCGGTTGCGCGGATGATCGCGGGCGGTGCGCTCGTTGCCGTGCTTGTACGCCCCGGTCCAGCGGGCCATCACCAGTTGGGCGTCCCCGGCCTCCACCTCGGCCAGGAACTTCTCCGCCCGGCTGCCGCGCAGCGTGCCCGCGGGGCGGCCGTGGTGGGTGAGGGTGACGCTCGCGTCGCCGTGCTGCTCGTACAGGAATCCGGAAGGTCTCGGCATGACCCCGCATCCTGCCCGGCGGCGGACGTGCTGTCGCGCGGTTTTCCGCGTGGGGTGCCGGCTGGCCGTCGGCGGGGGCCGGTCAGTGCGGCCAGATCGGTGGGGTGGTGCAGAAGTGGCCGCCGAGGCGGGTGTGGTCGGGGTTGTCCGGGTCCAGTTCCCCCTGCTCGGCGACGAGCCGCGCCGCGTACGGCTCCGAGTCGTCCTGCGGCTCGTAGCCCAGCGCGCGGGCCGAGCTCAGGTCCCACCACAGCCGGGTGTTGGCGGAGGAGCCGTGGACGACGGTGTGCCCCACGTCCTTCGCGGTGAGCGCGGCGTGCAGGAGCCGGGCGCCGTCCGCCGGGCTCAGCCAGAGCGACAGCATCCGCACCGAGGTCGGCTCGGGGTAGCAGGAGCCGATGCGCACCGAGACGGTCTCCATGCCGTGCCGGTCCCAGTACAGCTGGGCGAGGTCCTCCCCGAAGGACTTGGACAGGCCGTAGAAGGTGTCGGGGCGGCGCGGGGCGTCGACGGCGATCGGCGGGTCGCCGGGCAGCGGGCGGGGGGTGTGGCCGACGACGTGGTTGGAGGAGGCGAGGACGACGCGCCGGACGCCCTCCTCGCGCGCGGCCTCGTAGAGGTTGTACGTCCCCTCGATGTTGGCCCGCAGGATCCTGTCGAAGGAGGACTCAAGGGAGATGCCCGCGAGGTGGATGATCGCGTCCACGCCCCGCACGGCCTCGCGCAGCGCCGCCCGGTCGCCGAGGTCGGCCGTGATCGCGCCGGGCTCGCCCTCGACGGGGCGGACGTCGAGGAGCCGGAGCGCGTAGCCGTACGCGGGCAGGAGGCCGCGCATCAGGGTGCCGAGGCCGCCGGCGGCGCCGGTGAGCAGGACGGTGCGGGGAGCGGGCATGCGCGGATCTCCTCGGTGCGTGGGTGCGTGGGTGCGCGAGTGCGCGAGTGCGCGGGCGCACGACGGGCGCGCGGCACGGCCCTGCGGTGGCTGCGGAACATGTCCGTCAGAAGCCAAAGCCATGGACGTCATTCATATGTGTGGACACGCTAAGAAGTGCCGGCGAATCGAGTCAAGGGCTCCGCCACCGCGTCGGCGGGGAGGGTGGTCCGGAACGCGTGCCCGGAGGTCCTGCGCGTTCTTCTCCTTGACCCGTGCCGGGCGGCTGCCTTAGCGTGCAGATGTTCACGAATGTGGACGGCGATCATAATTGTGCACGCCTGAACCTGCTCAGGGAGCGCCAGTGACCTCAGCCCCTCTTGCCGCCCGACTCCACCGCGCGACCGGGCCGCTCTTCTTCCCCGTCACCGCGTACGGCCCGGACGGCGCCGTCGACCTCGACGCCTTCCGCGCCCATGTGCGCACCGGTGTCGACGCCGGTGCGGCGGCGGTCTTCGCCTGCTGCGGCACCGGCGAGTTCCACGCGCTGACGCAGCGGGAGTTCCGCGCCGTCGTCGCCGCGGCCGTCGAGGAGACCGCCGGACGGGTGCCCGTCGTGGCGGGGGCCGGCTACGGCACCTCGCTCGCCGTCGAGTACGCCCGGATCGCCGAGGAGGCCGGCGCGGACGGGCTCCTCGCGATGCCCCCCTACCTCGTCGTCGCCTCCCAGGAGGGGCTGCTCGGCCACTACACCGCGCTCGCCGCGGCCACCGGCCTGGAGACGATCGTCTACCAGCGCGACAACGCCGTCTTCACCCCCGAAACCGTCGTGGCCCTGGCCCGGACCCCCGGCGTCATCGGCCTCAAGGACGGCTACGGCGACCTCGAACTGATGCAGCGCATCGTCAGCGCCGTCCGCACCGAGGCGCCGGGAGAGGACTTCCTGTACTTCAACGGGCTGCCCACCGCCGAACTCACCGGCCCGGCCTACCGCGGCATCGGCGTCACGCTCTACTCCTCGGCCGTCTTCGCCTTCGCGCCCGACATCGCGCTCGCCTTCCACCGGGCCCTGGACGCCGGCGACGCCGCCCTGACGGACGAACTCCTCGACCACTTCTACCGGCCGCTCGTCGAACTGCGCGCCAGGGGCCGCGGCTACGCCGTCTCGCTCGTCAAGGCCGGGGTCCGGCTCGGCGGCCTGGCCGTCGGCCCGGTCCGCACCCCGCTCACCGAGCCGCCCGCCGCCCACGTCGAGGAGCTCGCCGGGATCATCGCGCGCGGTCGCGCCGTCCTGGAGAAGCACGGGCAGGAGCCGCGCGGGTGAGGGCCTCCGTCTTCCTCTACCCCTGGGACGTCGTCGGCGACCCGGACGCGCCCGCCCGCATCGCGGACCTGGGCGTCCGGCAGGTGACGCTCGCCGCCGCCTACCACTCCACCCGGGCGCTGACCCCGCGCCACCCCGCCCGCCGCATCGTCACCGCCGAGCACGCGGCGGTGCTCTACCCGCCGGACGAGGAGCGGTGGGCGGGGCGCGCGCTGCGCCCGTACCCGCAGGCGTGGGTGGCCGCCGACGACCCGTACGCGCAGGCGGCCCGGGCCCTCGCCGCCGCCGGGCTCCAGGTGCACACCTGGGTGGTCCTCGCGCACAACTCCCGCCTGGGCGCCGAGCACCCCGGGACCTCCGTCGTCAACGCGTACGGCGACCGCTACCCCTGGGCGCCCTGCATCGCCCGGTCCGAGGTCCGCGCGTACCTGATCGACCTGGCCGCCGAGGCCGCGGTGCGCGACGGCGCGGGCGGCACCGAGCTGGAGTCCTGCGGCTGGTACGGCTTCGCGCACCTGCACGCCCACGACAAGACCACGGGCGTCGGGCTCGGCGACGCGGCGCAGTACCTGATGTCGCTCTGCTTCTGCTCCGCCTGCCGCACCGGGTACACCGGCCAGGGCCTGGACGCCGACGCCCTGGCCGCCGCCGTGCGCCGGGCCCTGGAACCGTGCTGGGCCGGCTCCGGCAGCGCGGGGGCCGGCTGGGAGGCCGTGCGGGAACTCCTCGGCGCCGGCCTCGCCGACGCCACCCTCCAGTGGCGCGGCACGGTCGCCCGCACGCTCCAGGAGGACGTGGTGGCCGCCGTGCGGGCGGCGGCGGAACCGGGCTTCCAGGTACTGCTGCACGCCGACCCCGCGCCGTACCGCACCGGTGCGAACACGGGCGTCGACCCCGGGCACGTCCTGTCCGTCGCGGACGGCGTGGTGCTGCCCTGCACCGGCGCCGACGCGGCGCGCGAGGCCGTGCTCGGCCCGTTCGCCGGGCGGGAGGGGGTGCTCGCGGCCAACTTCTGCGTGGTCACCGGCATGGGCGGCAGCCCCGCCACCCTGGAGCGGGACGCCGCGCACGCGGCCTCGCTCGGCGCGAACCAACTGCGCCTGTACCACGCCGGGCTGGCCTCGGGCCCGGACCTGGCGGCCGTCGCCGGGGCACTGGCCCGCCTGGGCCGCTGACGGAACCGCGCCGGGCGGGGGCGTACGGCCACCCGCCCCCGCCCGGCGCGTTCAGCGCTCCAACGCTGCCTCCATCATCTTCTGGGCGACCGGCGCCGCCAGACCGTTGCCGCTGACCTCCGAGCGGGCCGCGCCCGAGTCCTCGACGACCACCGCCACCGCGACCTCCTTGCCGGTCGAGGCGTCCTTCGCGTACGAGGTGAACCAGGCGTACGGGGTCCTGCTGTTGCCCACCCCGTTCTGCGCGGTGCCCGTCTTGCCGCCGACCTCGGCCCCGGCGATCCGGGCGTTGGTGCCCGTGCCCTGTTCGACGACGGTCACCATGGCGCTGCGCAACTGCTCGGCGGTGTCCGGCGAGACGACCCGCTCGGTGTCCCCGTCCGGGTACTCCCGCAGCGTGGTGCCGTCGGAGTCCGTCACCCGGGACACCATGTGCGGGGCGGCGAGCTCCCCGCCGTTGGCGAGGGCGGCCGACACCATGGCCATCTGCAACGGCGTCGCGGTCACCTCGAACTGGCCGATGCCCGTCAGCGCCGTCTGCGGACGGTCCATGCCGGACGGGTAGACGCTCTCGCTCGCCCGCACCGGCACGTCGAGCTTCCCGGTGTTGAAGCCGAACCTCTCCGCCATCGCCCCGACCTTGTCCTGGCCGAGGTCGACGGCGGCCTTCGCGAAGACGTTGTTGCAGGAGTACTGGAGCGCGGTGCGCAGCGTGGCGTTCTCGCAGGGCGCGGTGGCGCTCTCGTTGCGCAGGACGGTGCTGGTGCCGGGCAGGGTGTACGGGTTGGGGCTGGCCGTGCGCTCGTCGACCGAGCCGTACAGCCCGTCCTCCAGCGCCGCGGCGGCCACCACCAGCTTGAACGTCGAACCCGGTGCCAGCGGCTGCCGGATCGCCCGGTTGACCAGCGGTTTGTCCTTGTCGTCGAGCAGCTTCTGCCAGGCGTCGCCGTCCGTCGTCCCGCTGATCGTCGACGGGTCGTACGAAGGGGTGGAGACCAGGCCCAGGATCCGTCCGGTGCCCGGCTCGATCGCGACGGCGGCGCCCTTGTCGTCGCCGAGCGCCTCGTACGCCGCCTTCTGCACGGCCGGGTCGATCGTCGTCAGGACGTCGCCCGGCTCGGCCTGCTTGTTCGTCAACGTGTCCAGCGGGTTCTTCAGCCGGTCGTCGGTGCCGTCCAGCACATGGCTGTAGATGCCTTCGAGCTGGGTGGAACCGTACGCCTGCGAGCCGTAGCCGGTGACGGCCGCGTAGAGCTCGCCCTCGGTGTAGGTGCGTTTGTACGCGAGATCGCTGCCCACCGTCCTCTTCGATCCGGTGACCGGGTTCCCGGCCACGATGATGTCACCCAGCGGCTGCGCGTACTGCGCGATGGTCTTCCGCCGGTTGTGGTCGTTGTCCGCGAGCGCCTGCGCCTGATACGCCTGCAGCCAGGTCGCCCGCACCAGAAGGGCGAGAACCAGCAGCAGGCAGAAGACGGACGTGTGCCTGATCGTTCTGTTCATCCCGCTCGGGGGACGAGCGGGGCCTCACGGGGCGTTCCCGGTTGTGCCGATTCTCACCGATTCCTCATGATCGGCCGGAATCCCCGGGAGCGATGAACCCCGACTCGTACGCCGCGATCACGGCCTGGGTGCGGTCCCGGGCACCGGTCTTCGCGAGCACCGCCGCCACGTGCGTCTTGGCCGTCGCGGGCCCCACGGCCAGCCGCTCGGCGATCTCCGCGTTGGTCAGCCCGGCCGCCATCAGCCGCAGCACCTCCGCCTCCCGCTCGGTGAGCCGGGCCACCCACGGCGGCGGGACGGCCCGCCGCCGCGCCAGGTGCTCGGCCGCCAGGGTCCGGACCGCCGACGGGAACAGCAACGTGTCGTTGCGGGCCACCAGCCGCACCGCCTGCACGAGGTCCTCGGCCGCCGAGCGCTTCAGCAGGAAACCGGCCGCCCCGGCGACGAGCGCGTCGTACACGTAGGAGTCGTTCTCGAAGGTGGTCACGACCACGATCCGCGGTGGGACGTCGAGCGAGCCGAAGATCTGTTCGGTGGCGCGGATGCCGTCGATCTCCGGCATCCGCACGTCCATCAGCACCACGTCGGGCCGCAGCTCGCGCACCACGGACACGGCCTGCGCACCGTTCGCAGCCTCGCCGACGACCTCCAGATCGGGTTCGGCGTCCAGGATGACGCGCAGCGCCGTGCGCACCATCCGCTCGTCGTCGGCCAGGACCACCCGGACCCTCGTGCTCACTTCTTCTCCTGTCCGTCCGTACGCAGGGGGAGGCGCGCGGCCAGCCGCCACGCGCCGTCGTGCGGCCCGGCCTCCGCGCGGCCGCCGAGCAGCACCGCCCGCTCGGCGGCCCCGCGCAGTCCGCGCCCGCCCCCGGGCCGCACCGCTGCGGGCCGCTCCGGCAGCGGGTTGTCCATGACGATCTCCACGTCCGTCGCGCGCACCGCGATCCGCAGCTCCACCGCCACTCCCGGCCCGCCGTGCCGCAGCGCGTTGCTCAGCCCCTCCTGCACGATCCGGTACGCCTCCCGCGACACGGCGGCCGGGACCGGGCCCGGCCCGCCCTCCACGGTGAGGGAGACCGGCACCCCGCAGCGTTTCAGCAGCCCCTCCAGCGCGTCGAGCGCCGGGCCGGTCGTCCCGGCCGCCCCCTGTTCCTCGCCGCTGCGCAACAGGCCGAGCACGGAGTCGAGTTCGCCGACCGTGCGCCGGGTGGTCTCCTCGATCGCGGCCAGCGCCTCGCGGACGAACTCCGGGTCGCTGTCCAGGACCCGGCGGGCCGCGCCCGCCTGGAGCGTGACGGCGCTCAGCGCGTGGCCCACCGAATCGTGCAGCTCCCGGGCGAGCCGG
Source organism: Streptomyces sp. ML-6 (assembly GCF_030116705.1). Classification (NCBI taxonomy): domain Bacteria; kingdom Bacillati; phylum Actinomycetota; class Actinomycetes; order Kitasatosporales; family Streptomycetaceae; genus Streptomyces; species Streptomyces sp. ML-6. The sequence continues at coordinate 1,534,411 of NZ_JAOTIK010000001.1, read as the reverse complement.
TTGCGCGCCGCCAGATCGGCCGCCCGGCGTTCGGCGGCGGCCAGCCGGTCCTCCGGGGTCGGGCCCAGCAGCACCGGGGCCCGGCCGGCGAGCAGCGCCCCGGCCAGTGCCGCGCAGGCGGCCACCGCCAGCAGGGTCACGACCCCGGCGAAGGGGGCCAGGGCGAGGACCCAGGGCCGGTCCAGCTCCCGGGCCGGAACGACGACCAGGGAGCCGCGCACCGTCTCCGAGAACGGCAGCACCACGAGGGCCAGCGCGAACGGGAACAGGGCGAGCGTCAGGGCACTCACGACACCGCCGAGCGCGAGGTGCGTCGTGTACCAGGCCGCGGTGCGCACCCGGGCCTGCCGGGTCCTGGCGGGCCCCTCGGCCAGCTGCCGGCCGGCGGGCAGGCCGCACAGCGCGCGGGCCGCGCCCGCCGAGAGCGGCCGGGCCGGTGCGAAGAGCGCGGTGACCGCGGCCATGGGCAGGGCGCAGACGAACCCGACGAGCTGGTGGGGGAGGGACGCGAAGAGGGTGCTGCTCGGGCGGAGCGAAGCGATGACCACCATGGCCGCCAGGAAGTACGGCATCAGCAGCGCGCCGCCGAGGATCAGGTGCAGCCAGCGCAGCCGGGCCCGCCGCCCGAACAGCGGGGTCACGCGCGGGCGCCGGAGGACGGGGCGGACGGCACGGGGCCGCGGGAGCCGGGGGCCGCCGCGCGTTCCGAGAAGAAGTATCCGCCGAGGGTGACCACCAGCGCTCCGAGCAGCATCTGGACACCGTAGATCACCACCATGATGGGGGTGGGCTGTTCGGAGACCTGCTGGGTCCCGGTCAGCGAGGCGACGCTCAGCCAGCCGCCCCAGCAGCCCGAGGCCCCGGAACCGCACCAGGCCAGGGCGAGCGGAACCGCGAGGGGGAGCGCCGAGCGGCGGAAGGCGAGCAGCAGCACCCCGACGGCGGTGACGACGGCGAAGAGGACGTTGAACGCCTCCATGACGTGGAAGGGGCCGTCCCGGTCCGCGATCCTGGCCGCGTTGAGCCCCGCTGTCGAGCCGCCGGCCCACACCAGGTGCATGACGGCCGGTACGGTCGCGAGCAGCGAGACGAGGACCGCGGTGACCCGCAGGGCGGGCGCGGTGGGGCTCTCCGGCAGCTCCCGCAGGGTGCCCTGCCAGAGATGGCCCCAGCGCTCCCGGGCGTACAGCGCGAACAGGGTGCCCAGCGCGAGGCCCTGGACGGTGAAGCCGCCGTAGACGACGCCGAAGACCCACTCGTCGAGGAAGGGATCGCCGCCCCCGCCGCCGACGCCCTCGCCCCGGAACAGGCTCACCACCAGCTGCGTCGGATACCCGGTCATGATCGGCAGCAGCAGTCCGGACGCCACCCACACGGGCAGGACGAGCAGCCAGGCGGGCACCCGCCGGCCCCAGGGCCGGGTGAGCAGCAGGGCGAGGACCACCACGGCGCTGTCCATCAGGATCGTGACGCCGTTGGCGACGATCATCGTGGCGCGGTGTTCGAGCAACGGGCTGCCGTCCGGGATGCCGATCCGACTGCCCGCGATCCAGGCGGTCTTGAGCGCGATGTACGGCAGGGTGGAGGCGATCGCGAGCGTACGGAGCAGGGCGCGGGCTCCGGACCGTCCCGCGGCGGCGGCCGGGTCGGGCGAGGACTGTGTCATGGCACCCACCCTTCCGTGCGGCCCGGGCGGGCACGTCGTGCCCGGTGACGATTCGTCTCCGCCGCGCGGCGGAGACGAATCGTCACCGGGTCGTCCCGGCGGGTCGGGCGGCGGCCCGGGGGCCGCCCCGCCGCGGGCGCGCGTCACGACGCGGGGAGAGTTCCGAGAGGTCAGAGCCTCCGGGTGGCGAGGGTCAGCCGGTCGCGCGCGTCGAACAGCGCGTCCTTGACCATCTGTTCGTGCGCGGGCGTGAGCCGGGCGACCGGCACGGAGCAGCTGACCGCATCGCGGGCGGGGGTGCGGTAGGGGATGGCGATGCCGAAGCAGCGCAGCCCGAGGGTGTTCTCCTCGCGGTCCACCGCGTACCCCTGCTCGCGGACCAGATGCAGCTCCTCGATGAGCTTCTCGCGGTCGGTGATGGTGTGTTCGGTCAGCGCGGGCAGCGTCTCGGGCAGCATCTTGCGGACCTGCTCGTCGCTGTGGGTGGCCAGGAGCGCCTTGCCCAGGGAGGTGGAGTGGGCGGGCAGCCGGCGGCCGACGCGGGTGAAGGGGCGCAGATAGTGCTGGGACTGCCGGGTGGCGAGGTACACCACACTCGTCCCGTCGAGCCGGGCCAGGTGGATGGTCTCCGCCGTGTCGTCGGAGAGCCGGTCCAGGGTGGGCCGGGCCGCCGCGACGACCTCGTCCCCGTCGATGTACGAGGTGCCGACCAGCAGGGCCCGCACCCCGATCCCGTACCGGGTGCCCGTCGCGTCGGTCTCCACCCAGCCCAGCTCCACCAGCGTGCGCAGCAGCATGTACAGGCTGGACTTGGGATAGCCGACGGCCTCCTGCACCGCGGCGAGCGAGTGCATGCCCGGTCGCCCCGCGAAGTACTCGAGCAGCTCCACCGTACGCACGGCGGACTTGACCTGTGCCCCCCCGGACTCGGCAGCGGACATCGACCTACGCTCCTTCCGGCCCGTTCACGGACCCTGCGACCCCTCGAACTCCCGTGTCCGGCCGGTCCGATGGCACCTTGCCAAGGTCGGACAGCCGGAAATAGAGTCGCTTCATATTCACGATCGAGAACTTTGTTCAGAATACCGAACAAATTCTGATGTGCGGCAGTGGAGCGGAAGGAAAAGCACGGTGGCAGCAACACCAGTCTGGAGCGTCGACCCCCGCACCGGGAACCCGCGTGAGCAGGTCGCGGTGGAGGCCACGGCGGAGGAGGTCGACCGCGCCGTCCGGGCCGCCCACGCGGTACGCGACTCGCTCGCCGACCGCACGGTGCGCGCCGCGTTCCTGCGCACGGCCGCCGATCTGCTCGCCGAGGCCGGGGAGCACGTGGTCGAGGCGGCGGACGCGGAGACCGCGCTGGGCCCGGCCCGGCTCACCGGCGAACTCGCCCGCACCGCAGCCCAGCTGAGGGCCTTCGCGGAGGTCGTCGACGAGGGCGCCTTCCTGGACGTCCACATCGACCACGCGGACGACACCCGCACCCCGCCCTGGCCCGACCTGCGCCGCTACAAGATCCCGCTCGGGGTCGTCGCCGTGTACGCGGCCAGCAACTTCCCGCTCGCCTTTTCCGTCCCCGGCGGCGACACCGCGAGCGCGCTGGCGGCCGGCTGCCCGGTCGTCGTCAAGGCCCACCCCGACCACCCCGCCACCTCCGAGCTGTGCGCCTCCGTGCTGCGCCGGGCGGCGGCCCGGGTCGGCCTGCCCGAGGACGTGCTGACCCTGGTGCACGGCTTCGGGGCGGGCGTCGAACTGATCAAGCACTCGCTGGTCGCCGCCGCCGGCTTCACCGGCTCCGTACGCGGCGGACGCGCCCTGTTCGACGCGGCGGCGGCCCGGCCCGTCCCGATCCCCTTCCACGGCGAGCTGGGTTCCCTCAACCCCGTCGTGGTCACCGAGGCCGCCGCCGCCGAGCGCGGCGAGCAGATCGGGGCCGGGCTCGCGGGCTCGATGACCCTGGGCTCGGGCCAGTTCTGCACCAAGCCCGGTTTCGTCCTGGCCCCGGCCGGCGAGAACGGCGACCGGCTGCTGAAGGCCCTCACCGACGCGGTCAGCGACACCGAGGCGGGCGTCCTGCTCGACCACCGGATGCGCGACGCCTTCGTCGCCGGGGTGCGCACCCGGGCCGCACTCCCCGACGTGGAGGCCCCCGTCACCCCCGGCGCGGGCGGCGAACATACCGTCTCGGCCGGCTTCCTGACCGTACCGGCCGCCCTGCTCACCGCCGAGGGCCCGCACGACGAACTCCTGGAGGAGTGCTTCGGCCCCGTCACCGTCGTGGCCCGTTACACCGGCACCGACGAGATCACCGCCGTCCTCTCCCGGCTCCCCGGCAACCTCACCGCCACCCTCCAGACCGCCACCGAGGAGACCGACGCCGACGCCCCCGGCCTCCTCGCCGCCCTCACCCCACTGGCCGGCCGGGTCCTCGTCAACGGCTGGCCCACCGGGGTCGCCGTCGCCCCCGCCCAGCACCACGGCGGCCCCTACCCGGCCACCACCTCCACCTCCACCTCGGTCGGCGCCACCGCCATCGAACGCTGGCTGCGCCCGATCACCTACCAGACCACCCCCGAGGCCCTGCTCCCGCCCGAGCTCCACGAGGACAACCCCCTGGGCCTGCCCCGCCGGGTGGACGGCCGCCCCGCCTGACCGGGGACGTCCCCGAACCTCCCTTCCGGTGGGGCCGGGTTCGCGCGGTGACCGGACGGGCGATCCGGTCTCCGGACGGTCGAACGAGTGAGCGCGGATACTCAGCGGAACCGAGTACCACCACCCAACCCTCCGGTGCCCACCGGAGGGTTGGGTGGACCGCATGGACACCACTCCCGACACCGCGGACCGGCGCCGGGCCGACCTCGAGCGCACGGACCGCAACATCCGTTCGGCCTCCTGGTTCGGTCTCATCATGCTGGTGCCGGTGTGCTTCGGCTCTCTTCTCGTCACCCTGAGCTCGCCCCGGGCATCCGGCTGCGTGACCTATGGCATGCGGTGCTCCGACGTGCCCGAGGGCTCGATCCCCGGGTGCTTCCTGGCCGCACTCCTTCTCGGCATCGCAGCGGTGGCGTGGCCGAGGAAGCTGCTGCCGTTCCCCTCCGCGCGGGGCTGGCTGCTGGGCCTGCACATCGCGGCGCAGCTCATGACCGCGTTGCTGATCCTCAGCTACATCTGACGACCGGGGCCGACGGGCACGGCGGGTGCTCGGAGCGCCGGCGTTCCACCCGAAGTATCCGCCGGGCCCGTGAACGACCTCACCGATCGTGCGACAGAGGGTGTCCCTTTCGGTGATGTGTCGATGGCTCTGCTGCCGGAGGGCAGGAACTGGCATCGGGGTACCACCCGCGTCTGCTGCCCGCACTCAACCGCGTACCAGTGGAAGCGAGGCGAGACGGCGGTCGATGGCCACAGCCACGAACTCCGGTACTTCGAAGTCGTGCTTGACGGCGGACCACGAGACGGTCAGTGCTTCCACCGTCTCCCGCACGGTATGCGTGATCAACTCCGGTGCCAGTCCGAGTGCCGCAGAGAGCCCGCGGAAACTCTCCGTGGTGATCAGCTCGGTGTTCGTGTTGCCACCGAGAGGGAACGCGAGCTTGTGGTCGGCCTTCGGGTACGCGGTGACACACACCAGGTCGTACGCCGGAGACAGTCGTGCTTGACGGCCGGTGGGGTAGCGCAGAGTCCAGTTCTTGAGGTGTGCGTCGGCATTGCCCATGAGGATGAAAGCAACGAGACGGCGAAGGTACTCGACGGCATCGTCAGCAGGGCATACCGTGCTGACGACACGTCCGATCCCTTCGTAATTGGCCTTGTCGTACTTGGCCTCAGCGGATACCTCGCGCACCTGGGCGAAGTCTTCCTGATGCACACGCCCGTGGTCCGTACGGTCGAACCGCCGGATTGCGAGAGCGTGTTCATCCGGCCCGATCGTGCCCTCGGGCAGATTCCGGATGAGGGTTCCCGGTACGAGATGGGAATCGGGAACGTCGATTCCGGCCCTCTTGGCCCACTGGAGCATGGCGAACTCGTTCTCCGGGACGGCGGGAAAACGTTGATCGGGTAGTTTTACGATCCAGTCGCCCCCACTGCCTGTGGCAGGGAGTACGAGGGCCTTTCCCTCGTATCGCATCGAGAACTTCGGCTGGACGCCGGCCAGCGAGAAACGCAGAGCGTGTTCGTGCTCACACACACTGGTGGGTTCATGGTCCGGGAGTCCGTCGAGCGGGACATCGGGAACCACCCGGACCGCGCCCGGCAGGTCCTCGCCCAGGTGGCTGAGCAGCACGAAGTCGTGAAGCTTCTTTTTTCCGAGTTCCGTGGCGATCATGTGCCGCAGGCCACTGCCGGGCTCGGGCAGCAGGTTGGCAAACCATTCCGGGACGCTTCCGCTCCCCGAACGGCGTTTGCGTGGATCCCGCTCGAACCCTTGCCCCAGCACCGGGTGTTCCGTGCTCAGGTCGGTGTAATCGAACCAGGTGTTGCCGTCGTGATATCCGAGAACCCCCACCTGTCGGTTTTCGAGAAAAACCGAGGCTGTCACATCGCGTTGCATGGATTTCTCCTCAGGCTTCGAACCATGATTCAAGTTCCGGACCATCCGGAAATCCCCAGAGCGCCATGCTCTGTACATGCCGGGCGATGGTCGATCCGGCGAGCTCCGCACGGTGAGAGATGAAGTCGTCGTCATCCCATTCACCCCGTTCCAGTGCGTGCACGCTTTTTATGTCGAGGCAGTGCGAACGCAGCTCCGCCTCGCCCGTTGTCTCGCGGATCGCCGTCCAGGGGGGCAGGTCCATGGCTGGATGGACCAGTTTGCTGGCAATCGTCCGATCCCCGGTCAGGATCGGCAGCAACGGTGAACTTCCGCTGTCGAGCATCTCGTTGAGAAGCCTTGTCCGGTCGAGGCGTGTGCCTGCCGGGTAGTGGGTTCCGTCCTGCCCGTGCGCCGGAGTGAGGAGAACCGGCTTGGCTGAGAGCAGTCCGAGTACGTTGAGCTTTGCCTGGGCGCGGTTCAGGGCGGTCTGCGTCAGATCGGGCGACCAGCGCTCGCCGCCCGGCGGCAGGATCTCCAGCAGTCGGCCTGCACTGGCCGCAGGGTCGCCGTACACTGCGCTGGCGTTACGGCGCAGTGCGACCGTATTGCCCTGCGGGGCCGCTCCCACTGCGGAACCTCGCCAGATCCAGCGGCGCAACAGCTCTGCGGCTCTGCCTTCGGGGGAGCCGAACAGGGCGGCGTAGCGGGTGAGCACGGGGATGAACAGGGCATAGGGCAGGAGGCGGATGTGAGGGATACCGGCATATTCTCGTAGGTATTCAACGACGACTCTCAGGGCTTTCTCCGTCGTGGCGAAAGACGCGCGTCGGTCCTCGTCGCTCCTGAATTCATGTCGGAAGTCGCGGTCCACTTTCCCTCCGCGTACCGCCATCACGCTCTGCATCAATGTCTGCTCTGTGAAATCCCCGAAGTCGAGCGCAGTGATTCTTTCGTGCAGTGCGTCGAGATCCGAGGGCTGGACATCGAGCGGGCCGGAATGAAGGGCTCGGAAGATCTCGGACCGCTTGAGCGACTTCCCGAATGTGTTCATCCGGTCGAAGATCTCGGTAAGGGCCTTTTCGTCATCGCCCTCGATCTCGTACATGGGGATCTCGTAGGTGCGGATTGCTGTGCCGACGGTGTCGCACAGGTCGTATTGCGTCTCGGTCAGCCAAGGGCGGTCCCGTTGCCAAGCGATCAGCCGGCGATTGTCCTGGGCGACCCAGACGGGAAGCCAGTATTCGCGAGGCCGCTGGGAGTGGGGGGCGGAGACAAATTTTTCCGCCTGCAGGTCGAAGAAGATACGGAACCGCCGGTCCACCGTTTCCTCGGACGCCGTGAGGGCGCCGATGAGCGTGGTGAGCCGCTGCTGGCCGTCCACCACCCACAGGGCGTCAGAGTGTTCCGGTGCTTCGATCTGCAATTCGCCCACGGTGATATCGGCTGCAGGTGCGGGTTTGCGCCACATGAGGAGATTGCCGATCGGGTATCCGCGCAGGATGCTGTCGAAAAGCCTCTCCGCGTCCGACGCGTCCCATACGTAGGATCGTTGAAAATGAGGGATGCGGATGCGTCCGGTCCTTGCCCACTCGGTCAGCCTGAGCGGATCGACACGGCTCACCTTCGGTTGGGTCACGCCTGCCATGTTCCACCTTCCGGGACATGTGTGGTGTGGGCCGGCCGTGGCCGCATGGCGGCGCTCATGGGGGTCACCGGAGGTCCTTCAGCAGCGTGCCGTCCTCAGTGGCGAAGACCTTCCAGCCGTTCTGCTGGTTTCCTGCGATTGCGGTGGCGGCACCGGACGGTGTCGCGTGGACGCTGCCGTCGTCGAGCCTCAGGCCTCCGCCCTCGATCACGACAGCATGGTGCACCTGTTTGAGGTTGCGGCGGCGCCATACCAACTGCTGCCCCACGTGCAGCCGTCCCTCGGCGATCAGGGCTGCCAGGGGGAAGTCGTCAGCGGATGAACTTGCAGGGGGCGCCGGGCATCCGGCCCGTGCCGCCGGGGCCGCCAGGCCGAGCAGCCTGCGGATGACGCTGTTGGGCGTGTCGGTGAAGGGTTCCGCGAGGCTCTGCAGCCTGGCAAACACGTCGTCGTCCACCCGGATCGTGCGACTCATTCGACTTCCACTCTGACTGGAATGTTTGTGACAGTCGATAGTGTAACGCTGGGGCGGTGTCCGTCGCGCCGAATTGTCCGCTGCCCACAGCGGCAATGCGTATCCAGGGACGATGCTGTGCCCCAACGGCGGGAATGAGTGGGTTCGTCGCCCTGTTCGATCTCTTGTACAGAGGGTCACCTCACACTGTCCGCGAACTTGGAGAGAAGAAGGACATGCGCGTCGAGATCTGGAGCGACATCGCCTGCCCCTGGTGCTACATCGGGAAGGCCCGCTTCGAGAAGGGCCTGGCGGAGTTCGCCCACCGCGACGAGGTCGAGATCGTGCACCGGTCCTTCGAGCTCGATCCCACGTACGCCGGGGACGAGCCCGTCCAGGTGGTCGACATGCTGGCGCGGAAGTACGGGCGCACCCGTGAGGAAGCGCAGGCCATGGAGGCGAACGTCGCGGCCAACGCGCGGGCCGAGGGACTCGGCTACCTCACCGAGGGACGCGACCACGGCAACACCTTCGACATCCACCGCCTGCTCCACCTGGCCCGCGCCCGGGGCCGCCAGGACGAGCTGCTGAACCTCGCCTACCGGGCCAACTTCGCCGAGGAGCGGTCCGTCTACGACGGCGAGGTGCTGGTGGAGCTGGCCGTGGAGGCCGGACTCGACGCCGGCGAGGCGCGGGCCGTGCTCGCCGACCCGCAGGCGTACGCGGACGAGGTGCGGGCCGACGAGCGGGAGGCGGCCGAGCTGGGCGCCAACGCGGTGCCGTTCTTCGTGTTCGACCGGCGGTACGGCATCTCCGGCGGCCAGCCCGCCGAGGTCTTCACCCAGGCGCTCGAACAGGCGTGGAAGGACCGTCCGATGACCATGATCGGCGAGGACGCCGGGGCCTGCGGCCCGGACGGCGCCTGCGAGGTCCCCGCGGTGGGCGGCACGAACGCCTGAGCCCGCGGTGGGCGGCCCGTGCGCCCGAGCCCGCTCCGGCGCACGGGCGGCGCGCCCGTGAGGATCCTTCGGGCGCGCCCCCGATTCCTGTGATTGACCATGAATGCGGGGCACACCAGGCTGGGCGCATGGAGACCACTTCGCTCAGCCGGGCCCTGCACGGCGAGTTCGCGCCGGAGACCACCTACCTCAACACATCCACCTGCGGGCTGCTGCCCCGTCGCACCGTGACGGCGGTGCGGTCGCTCGCCGAGCGCGTCGCCTCGGGCCGCAGCATCGGCTCCGGCGACTTCGCGACGGTGGAGGCCGCCCGGTCCGGCTTCGCCCGTCTCGTCGGGACGGACGCCGACCGGGTGGCCGTCGGCAGCTCCGTCTCCGTGCACGTCGGACTGATCGCGGCCGCGCTGCCGCCGGGGGCCGAGGTGCTGGCGCCCGAGGGGGAGTTCAGCTCCGTCGTCAGCCCGTTCGCGGTCCGCGGCGACCTGCGGACCCGCTACGTCCCGCTGGACGGCCTGGCCGACGCCGTACGTCCGGACACCGCGCTCGTCGCCCTGTCCGCCGTGCAGTCGTCCGACGGCCGGGTCGCCGACCTGAAGGCGGTGCGCGCGGCGGCGGCCGCCCACGGCGCCCGGATCCTGCTCGACATCACGCAGGCGGCCGGCTGGCTGCCGCTGGACGCCGGGGAGTACGACTTCACCGTCGCCGGCGGCTTCAAGTTCCTGCTCTGCCCGAGGGGCGCGTCCTTCCTCACCGTCACCGAGGAGGCGCAGCGCACCCTGCTGCCGGTCTTCGCCGGCTGGGTCGCCGCCGAGGACCCGGGGAACAGCACGTACGGCCCGGTCGAACGGCTCTCCCCGTCCGCCCGCCGCTACGACGAGCCGCCCGCCTTCCTGTCGTACCACGGCGCCGAGCGGTCGCTGGCGCTGCTGGGCGAGGTCGGCGTGGAGGCCGTGCACGCCCATGCCACCGGGCTCGCCGCCCGCCTGCGGGCGGGGCTGGCCGAGCTGGGGCACGAGGCGGTGCCGGGAGATTCGGCGATCGTGGCCGTGCCCGGCCTCGGCGTACGGGAGGCCGAACTGGCGCGGGCCGGGGTGGTGGTCTCCAACCGGGCGGGGAGCCTGCGCGCGGCCTTCCACCTGTACAACACGCGGGCCGATGTGGACCGGGTCCTGGACGTGCTCTCAGCCTGAGTCACCGCCCGATGCCGCCCGGTGTCACCCGCCCGGTGCCGTTCGGGTGGCATTGGGCGGGTGACACCGGGCGGGCACCGGGCGTCGGGGATCAGCAGCCGGGGGAGTGGTGGCGCTCGGGGCAGTCCTCGGTCTCCCGGCGGAGGTTCTTCTCGATCTTGGCGAGCAGCCGGGCCAGCTCCTCGCGCTCGCCCCGGTCGAGGCCGGCCAGGGTGTGCTCCTCCAGGTCCGTCCAGGCCCGTTCGACCTCGGAGTGCAGCGCGCAGCTGTCCTCGGTGGCGTCGACCAGGACCGCCCGGCGGTCCTCCGGGTCGGGGCAGCGCCTGACGTGCCCGGCCTGCTCCAGGCGCTGGAGCATCTTGGTGACGGTGGAGGGGTCCAGGTCGACGGCCTTGATCACCTCGGACTGGCGCACCGCGCCCGTGTCCCACAGGTACATCATCAGGAACTCCTGGCCGGGGTAGATCCCGGCCCTCTTGAGCAGCTTGCCCGCGGCGATCCGGTGCAGCCGGGCCACCCGGGAGAAGGCGTGGCTGACGGGGCCGCCCCGGGCGGCGCTCGGCAGCTCGGTACAGGCGGGGTCGGGGCCGGCGGGACCTGACGTCATCGGGACTCCTCGGACGGTGGGGGGCGGGCCCCGGCGAGCGTTCCCGACAGGTCCCGGGTGGATTCCGGCCGGTCGGCAAGCGGGCGGGGACCGCTTTCCCCCACTTTACCTTGGTCGGCCAAATAGATGGGCTGCAGTGGCGGCGCACGCAAATACTTGGCCGACCACATATTTCTTCGGGAGCTCCCATGACCACCGCGTTCGACCCGATCGATCTGTCCGGCATCCGACTCGCCAACCGCATAGCGATGGCCCCGATGACCCGCAGCCGGGCCGGCGAGGGCGGTGTCGCCACGGACCTCGTCGCCGAGTACTACACCCAGCGCGCCTCCGCCGGCCTGATCATCACGGAGGGCATCCAGCCGTCGGTGGTGGGCCAGGGCTACCCCTTCACCCCCGGACTGCACAGCGCGGAGCAGGTCGCCTCCTGGCGCGAGGTGACCGACCGGGTGCACGCGGCGGGCGGCCGGATCTTCGCCCAGCTCATGCACACCGGCCGCATCGGCCATCCGGACCTGCTGCCGGACGGACTCACCCCGGTCGCCCCCTCCGCGGTGAAGCCCGCCGGGCAGCTCTTCACCGGGGACGGGATGAAGGACTTCACCACGCCGCGCGAACTGACCGGCGACGAGATCCGGCAGACCGTGGCCGACTTCGCGACCGCCGCCCGCAACGCGATCGACGCCGGCTTCGACGGGGTCGAGCTGCACGGCGCCAAGGGCTACCTCATCCACCAGTTCCTCGCCCCCAACTCCAACCTGCGCGACGACGAGTGGGGCGGGTCCGACGAGGGCCGCATCAAGTTCGCCGTCGAGGTCGTCAGGGCCGTCGCTGCCGAGATCGGCGCGGAGCGCACCGGGCTGCGCATCTCGCCCGGAAACCCGTACAACGACATCGCCGAGACCGGTCCGGAGGCCGTGTACACCGCGCTGGTGCGGGAGATCGAACCGCTCGGTCTCGCCTACCTGCACGGCCTGGAGGCGCTGGAGATCCGCGAGCTGACCCGCGCTGCGCAAGCAGTTCTCCGGCACCTTCATCGTCAACCTGCTGACGGACGGGCCGACCGGGCCGGACGACCACAGGGCGATCGACGAAGGGCTCGCCGACCTCGTCTCCTACGGCGCGCTGTTCATCGCCAACCCGGACCTGCCGGCCCGGCTGAAGGCCGGCGGCCCGTTCAACACCCCTGACCCCTCCACCTTCTTCGGCGGTGACGCGAAGGGGTACGTCGACTACCCGGCGCTGGACGCCGCGCGGTCCTGAGAGCGGGGACTTCGGAAGGCCGGGGATCTTGACGGGTCCGGGGATCTCGAAAGGGCGGGGATCCCGACGGGGCCGGGCCCCGACGGGTCCGGGCACCCCGGTGGGGGCGCCGGGCGGTCCGCCCCACCGGCTCCGCCGCTCCGTTCCGCTACCCCCGGCCGGTCCTGTCCAGCGGCGCGCTGTGCCACTTCCACGACGTGACCCGCGGCCGGCCGGGCAGTTCGGCGCGGCCGGTGGCCCAGAGCAGGACGGCCCACCGGTCGGCGTCCCCGGGGGCGTCCGGGAACAGCCGGGCCAGCACCCGGTCGCAGAGATCGACGGGCGGCGCCCAGGCCACGTCCAGCCCCGCGGCGAGGTCCCGCATGTGCACCAGGGTCTCCACCACGCCCATGGCGGCGAAGCCCTCCGGGTCGGAGACCCCGTAGGAGTGGTACGAACGGACCCCGGGCGACGAGGTCCGCACCATCGCGGCGAGCAGGGCGCCGTTCGCCTCCATCGTCCGCAGCAGCCCGGCCGGGCCGGCCGCCGGGTCCGCGAAGACCGCGTTCCTCGGACCGTTCTCGCGGTCGGCGGCCCAGCGGTACGGGAGGTAGGTGTCCGACGGGGCGCCGGGTGCGTCGGGCGCGCCGAGCTGGGCCGCGTAGGAGAACAGGTCGTCGCTCAGGTGCTCCGCGGTCTCCCAGCAGTTCCACTCCAGCGTCCCGGCCGGGACCAGCCAGTCGTCCACCGGGGATTCCCGGAGCGCGGCGGTCGCGAGCCGGACCGCGGTGGTCACGTCGTCCGCCGTGACCGGCAGCCGGGCCCCGGTCAGGGCGGCCCATTCGGCCGCACCGCACTCGACGCAGAACTCGTTGCCCTCGGGGTCGGCGAGCGTCGCCCAGCCCCGCCCGTTCGGTTTGCGGTGGTCGGCGACGAGGGTGGCACCCAGGCCGAGCAGCCGCTCGACCTCCTCGTCCCGGCTGCGGTTCTGCGGCTGGAGATCCAGGTGCAGGCGGTTCTTGGTGCTCTTCGGCTCCGGCACCGTGATGAACAGCATTCCGGCCCCGGGGGCCTCGACGAGCGCCTCGGGGTCGCCGGGGGAGTCCTCGTCGGAGACCGGGGCGTCGAGCACCTGCGACCAGAAACGGGCGAGCCCGTAGGCGTCGGCGCAGTCGACGGTGATGTGACGGATGAGAGAGGTCATGTCCCCACTGTCGCCGCCGACGGCCGTGCGGGTCCAACGACTTGAACCGAGTCCCGCCCGGCCGGCCGGTCCTCGGTCCGGCCGCGGGCGGGAGCGCGGACGCGGGCGGGGCGGGGACGGCGAACACGCCACCCCCGCCCCGCCCGTCACCGGCGTGGTGTCATCTCACCGCACGGGGGTGAAGTCCCGTGCCCCGATGAACTCCGGGCGTCGTGCCGGTGCCGCGAACGGCTCCTCGGCCGCGTTCTCCACGCTGTTGAAGACGATGAAGACGTTGCTGCGCGGGTACGGGGTGATGTTGTCGCCCGAGCCGTGCATGCAGTTGCAGTCGAACCAGGTCGCCGAACCCGCCCGGCCCGTGAAGAGCTTGATGCCGTGCCGGCCGGCCATCTTCGTCAGGGCCTCGTCGGACGGCGTCCCGGCGTCCTGCATCCGCAGGGACTTCTTGTAGTTGTCCCGGGGCGTCTCGCCCGCGCAGCCGAGGAACGACTTGTGCGAACCGGGCATGATCATCAGCCCGCCGTTGGTGTCGTGGTTCTCGGTCAGCGCGATCGACACCGACACGGCCCGCATGCGCGGCAGCCCGTCCTCGGCGTGCCAGGTCTCGAAGTCCGAGTGCCAGTAGAAACCCGAGGCGCCGAAGCCCGGCTTGACGTTGATCCGGGACTGGTGGACGTACACGTCCGAGCCGAGGATCTGACGGGCCCGGCCCACCACGCGCTCGTCGGCCACCAGCCGGGCGAAGACCTCACTGATCCGGTGGACCTCGAAGACCGACCGGACCTGCTGCGACTTCGGTTCGATGATCGAGCGCTCGTCGGCCCGCACCGCCGGATCGGCGATCAGCCGGTCCAGTTCGGCGCGGTACACGGCGACCTCGTCGGGGGTGATGAGCTGGTCGACGGTGAGGAAGCCGTCGCGCTCGAAGCCCTGGAGGTCCTGGGCGGCCACCGGGCCGGGGGCGCCGGGCGCGGACCAGATCACCGGGTCCTGGCGGGGCGTGGTCAGCTCGGCCGTGCCGCGCGTGGGGTAGAGATCGACGCGTGCGTCGTGGGTCATGGTTCAGCCCTCCTCGGTCAGCAGCGGGTAGACGCCGTTCTCGTCGTGCTCCTCCCGCCCGGTGACCGGCGGGTTGAAGACGCAGACGCAGCGGAAATCGGTCTTCGGCCGCATGGTGTGGCGCTCGTGGCCGTCCAGCAGGTACATCGTGCCCGGGGTGATCAGGTACGTCTGTCCGGTCTCGTCGTCGGTGAGCTCGGCCTCGCCCTCGACGCACAGGACGGCCTCGATGTGGTTCGCGTACCACATCGACGTCTCGGTGCCCGCGTACATCGTGGTCTCGTGGAGAGAGAAGCCGACGTTCTCCCGGGCGAGCACGATGCGCTTGCTCTCCCAGGTGCCGGAAGCGGCCTTCACGTGCCGGTCGGTGTTCTCGATGTCGCTGAACGATCGGACGATCACGGTGGGTCGGTGCCTTTCTCTCCGCGGTGTTTCCCGCTGTGGTGTTTCTCGTCTTGGTGTTCTCGTCGGGGTACGACTCGTCGGGGTGCGACTCGTCGGGTCCGCCCCCGGTGCGGGCCGGTGGCTCAGACGGTGTCGCGGATCGCGCGGGCCAGCGTGCGCAGGCCCTCGTCCAGCTCGTCGGGGGTGACGGTCAGCGGCGGCAGCAGCTTCACGACCTCGCTGCGCGGGCCGGACGTCTCCACCAGCAGGCCCAGTTCGAAGGCGCGGGCGCAGACCGCGGCGGCGCGTGCCTCGTCCGTGAACTCCAGGCCCCAGACCAGGCCGCGGCCCCGGTAGCGCGCGCCGAGAGCGGCGTGCTCGTCGCAGATCGAGAGCAGCGCCTGTTCGACCTGTTCGCCCCGGACCAGGGTCTGCCGCTCCATCTGGCCGTCCGCCCAGTAGGCGTCCAGCGCGGCGGCGGCGGTGACGAACGCCGGGTTGTTGCCGCGGAAGGTGCCGTTGTGCTCGCCCGGCCCCCAGATGTCCAGCTCCGGGTTGAACAGGCAGAGGGACATGGGCAGTCCGTAGCCGCTGATGGACTTCGACAGGGTGACGATGTCGGGGGCGATGCCGGCCTCCTCGAACGAGAAGAACGACCCCGTGCGTCCGCAGCCCATCTGGATGTCGTCCACGATCAGGAGCATGTCGCGGCGGCGGCACAGGTCGGCCAGCGCCCGCAGCCACTCGGGTCGCGCCACGTTGATGCCGCCCTCGCCCTGCACCGTCTCGACGATCACGGCGGCGGGTTTGTTGAGCCCGGAGCCCTGGTCCTCCAGGAGCCGTTCGAACCAGAGGAAGTCGGGCACCCGGCCGTCGAGGTAGTTGTCGAACGGCATCGGGGTGCCGTGCACCAGCGGGATGCCGGCCCCGGCCCGCTTGAAGGCGTTGCCGGTGACGGCGAGCGAGCCGAGCGACATGCCGTGGAAGGCGTTGGTGAAGGACACGATGGACTCGCGCCCCTTCACCTTGCGGGCCAGCTTCAGCGCGGCCTCGACCGCGTTGGTGCCGGTCGGTCCGGGGAACATCACCTTGTACGGGAGGTCGCGCGGGCGCAGCACGTTGTTCTGGAAGGACTCCAGGAAGGCGCGTTTCGCGGTGGTGGCCATGTCGAGGCCGTGGGTGATGCCGTCGCGCTCGATGTAGTCGATCAGCGCGCGTTTCAGCACCGGGTTGTTGTGGCCGTAGTTGAGCGATCCCGCTCCGGCGAAGAAGTCGAGGTAGGTGTGGCCGTCCTCGTCGGTCAGCCGGGCGCCCTGGGCACGGTCGAACACGGCGGGCCAGCCGCGGCAGTAGCTCCGTACCTCCGACTCCAGGGTCTCGAAGACACTCAGCGCGGGCGGGGTGATGGTCACGGGGAATCTCCTGCTCGGGAGGGGGTTCGGGCAGCCGGGGGTCGGACGGCTCGGAATTGGGGTGGCCGGGGTCCGGACGGGTCGGGTCCGGGCGGCTCGGGGTTCGGGTGGCCGGGGTCCGGGCGGCTCGGGGTGCCCGGAGGCGGCGGGGCGCGGGCCGCTCAGGCGTGGAACGGACCGATGCGGTACAGGACTTCGGGCAGGTGCGTCCCCTCGGGGAACAGCTCGCCGTCGAAGAGCACCTCGCGCTCCAGGGCCACGTCGTGGCGCCGTGCGTAGGAGGTGAACAGCCGGTCCGATGCGGTGTTGTCCGGGGTGACGGTCGTCTCGACCGAGGCCAGCCCGTGACCGGCGGCGACCCGGGAGGTCAGGGCGTCGAGCAGCTCCCCCGCGAGCCCGGTCCCGCGGTGGCCGTGGTCGACGGCCACCTGCCAGACGACGAGGGTGCCCGGACGGTCCGGCCGGAGGTATCCCGTCACGAAGGCGACCGGTCCGCCGGTCTCGTCGCGGGCGACCACGGAGGTCGCCGCGAAGTCACGGCACCACAGCAGGTAGCTGTACGAGGAGTTGAGGTCCAGGACCTCGGAGTCGCGGGCGATGCGCCAGATCGCGGCCCCGTCCTCCACTCGTGGGGTGTCGATGGTGATGAATTCGCTTCGGGCACTTGCAAAATCTGCTGGTGCGGCGGTCATGTGAATTGAATTTACCCAGCAAATTTCCAAATTGCATCGACGCAAGGGGTTGGGTGGGATGCCTGTTTGTGTTATCACGCGGGCGCGTGCCCTGGCGCGACCCGGCTGCATTTTGTTCTGGTTTGGGTGCTATTTATCAGGCATAACGGTCGCCCTGTGGAGTAGGTCACATGGTTGTAACTCTCGTGCGACGCAACGGAATTGTGTGGATCGGGCTCTCGTCGGGGCTTCGGAAACTCGGGTGTTTAGGCTCGGGGAAAGCGGGCAGAAGAATGCGGGGAGCTGCTCTGGATAAAGCAGCTCCCCGCATTTGTGGAATATTCGTCCGCCGGTCCGGATTTATTCGCTCGGCCAGGTTTCCGAAACTGCCTTGCGGGCAGCTTCGAAGTCGACCTGCCGGCCCGCATCGGCCAGCGCCGCCCCCAGAGCCGCGAGCGAGGACAGCACCGCGCCCCGCGTCGCATCCACACCGTAGTGATTGACCCGGATCATCTCCTTGGACAGCGCACCCCCGCCCGCGATCAGCGGCAGCGCGGGGTCGGCCGCGAGCGCCCGCGCGACCAGTTCCGCGGCGTCGACGCCCTCGGGGGCGCGCAGCGTCGTGGCGACCGGCGCCGCCTCCGCGGCCTCGTGCACGTACGGCGACAGCCCGCCGCCGAGCGCCTCCGCGCCCGCCCGGGTCGCCGTGGCGGCGGCGGAGTGACGGGCCATCAGCGTGGTCAGGCCCTCGGCCTCGATCCGCTCCACACATGCTTCCAGCGCCAGCATCTCCAGCTGGGCGGGGGCGTGCAGCAGCGCCTTGCGGCCGCCGTCGATCCAGCGCTCCTTCCAGTCCAGCAGGGAGAGGTACGAGCGGCGCGGGGCCCGGGGGTTGGCGGCGATCCGCTCCCAGGCCCGGTCGCTCACCGACACCGCGGACACCCCGGCCGGCCCGCCCATCGCCTTCTGCGCCCCGATCACGCACAGGTCGACGCCCCACGCGTCCGGCAGCAGCGGCTCGGCGCCCACCGACGCGACGGCGTCCAGCATGAACAGCGCCCCGTGCGAACGGACCACCTCGCCGATCCCGGCGACGGGGTTGGTGTTGCCGGTGGCCGCCTCCGCGTGGACCAGGGAGACGAAGTCGATCTCCGGGTGTTCCTCCAGCGCCCGTGCCACCTGGTCGGCGGTGACCGCGGTGTGGAAGGGGACCACCAGGTCGATCACCTCGGCACCGCAGTCCCGCAGCCAGTTCCCGAAGGTCTGCCCGTACGGGCCCGTGACGACGTTCAGCGCGGTCGAGCCGGGCCGGGCGGCGCCCCGGATGCAGCCTTCGAGGGGGAGCAGTGCCTCGCCCTGCATGATGACGACGTCCTGCTCGGTGGCGAGGAGGCCGGCCACCCGCTGCTCGATGGCCGCGAAGCGCGCGGCGGTGAGCGGGGCGAGGTCGAGGAAGGGGTGCGTCACGGTGGTGCTCTCTTCGGATCGGTCGGGTCGGTGCGCGCTCGCGGCGTACGGACGGGGCTTCCGTCGAAGCGTACCCAGGGCCCCGGGCGGGGCCTCGTACAGTGCTGCCCATGAGTGATCACAAGGCATCGCAGGTGCTGCACGTGAAGGGGCGGGTGCTGGTCGGGCCCGAGGAGGTGCGGGACGAGCTCTGGGCGGTCGACGGGCGGATCTCCTACAGCCGGCCGGCCGGTGCGGACGGGGCGGTGACCGTCACCGGCTGGGTGCTGCCGGGCCTGGTGGACGCCCACTGCCACGTCGGGCTCGACCACCACGGCGCCGTCGACGCGGCGACCAGTGAGCAGCAGGCCCTCGCCGACCGGGAGGCGGGCGCGCTGCTGCTGCGGGACGCGGGCTCGCCGGCCGACACCCGGTGGATCGACGACCGCGAGGACCTGCCGAAGATCATCAGGGCCGGGCGGCACATCGCCAGGCCCCGCCGGTACACCCGGAACTACGCCCACGAGATCGAGCCGGACGAACTGGTCGCCTATGTCGCGCAGGAGGCGCGCCGCGGCGACGGCTGGGTGAAGCTCGTCGGCGACTGGATCGACCGGGAGGTGGGGGACCTGACCGCCCTCTGGCCGCGCGAGGCGGTCGGGGCGGCCATCGCGGAGGCGCACCGGCTCGGCGCCCGGGTCACCGCGCACTGCTTCGCCGAGGACTCGCTGCGCGATCTCGTCGAGGCCGGGATCGACTGCGTCGAGCACGCCACCGGGCTCACCGAGGAAACCATTCCGCTCTTCGCCGAGCGCGGGGTGGCGATCGTCCCCACCCTGATCAACATCGCCACGTTCCCCTCGCTCGCGGCGGGCGGCGAGGCCAAGTTCCCCCGCTGGGCGGACCACATGCGGCGGCTGCACGAGCGGCGCCACGACACGGTGCGCGCCGCGTACGACGCGGGCATCCCGGTCTTCGTCGGCACCGACGCGGGCGGGGTGCTCGCGCACGGCCTGGTCGCCGACGAGGTCGCCGAGCTGGTGAAGGCGGGCATCCCGGCCCTGGACGCGCTGTCCGCGACGACCTGGGGCGCGCGGCGCTGGCTGGGCCGGCCGGGCCTGGAGGAGGGCGCCCCGGCGGACCTGGTGGTGTACGACGAGGACCCGCGGGCGGACGTACGGGTACTGGCGGGGCCGCGCCGAGTGGTGCTGAACGGGCGGATCATCGGCTGAGGCCGAGGCCGAGTCCAACGCTGAGGTTGAGGTTGAGGTTGAGGCCGGGGCCGGGGCCGGGGTGGGGACGGCGGCGGTGGCCGGGACGGGCCGTGTTGACGGGCAGTTACCGAGGCTCCGTCGGCTCGTTGGAGCACTTCTGCGCGCACTCCGGCCCAGTCGGCCCCGGTGAAGCCCGCACTGGGCGGATCGGGTGACGAGAGGAGAACGAACGTACCGAGATATTCGAATACAGGCACGGAAACCCCCCTTTGGGGTGAACTCGCTTCAGGTGTCCACGAGTTCACCCTTCGTGCGCAAAGCTTTCGGGGTCGAGGCCACCGGAGCGCTCGATGTCCCCCATTGGAGGGCGCCGGTGGCTCCATGTCTCTTGTGGGGGTTCCACCATCTTGAACAGCAACACCTTCCGCCTGGCCGCCCTGGCGGTGGCCGCCGCTCCCGTGGCCCTGCTGGTCGCCGCCCCGGCGCACGCCGACGGCGCGGCCACCAGGACCACCGGCGACGGGAAGGCGAGCGCGGTCGTGCTCCGCACCGCACTCGACGTCTCGCTCCTGAACAAGACGATCGACGTGCCGCTCAGGGCCGCGCTCAACGAGGTGCAGGCGCCCGCCGACGCGAAGAAGACCGCGCTCAGCGTGCGGCTCGACGGAGTGGAGGGCGGCCGGCCGGTCAACGTGCTCAGCGCCGACGTGGCCACCTCGAGGGCGACCGTGGACGAGCGCCGGGCCGAGGGTCACAGCAACGTGGTGAAGGCCCGGGTCCATGTGCCGGGCCTGCCCGCGCTGTCGCTCGTCGAGGTCGAGAAGGTCACGTCCCGGGCGGTCTGCGTGACGGGCCGCAAGCCGGTCGCCGAGTCGAACGTCCTGGGGCACGTGACGGTGCTCGGCAAGCGCGTCGAGCTCACCGCGAGCGGCACCACCCGGGTCGAGGTCCCGGGCGTCGGTGACGTGACCCTGGACCTGTCGCGGACCAGCACCACCTCGAACACCGCCGCGGCGACCGCCCTGCGGCTGAAGGTCTCCGTCAATCCGCTCAAGCTGAACGTCGCCGACGTACGGGGCGAGGTCACGCTCGTCGAGGCGACCTGCCGGACCCCGCGGACCACCGACCCGGGCGGCAGCAACGGCGGTACGAGCAACGGCGGTGCGAGCAATGGAGGTACAAGCAACGGAGGTGCGAGCGACGGCGGCACGACCAACGGCGGTACGAGCGGCGGAGGTTCCGACAACGGGGGTTCCGGCAACGGCGGTTCGGACAGCGGCGGCACGAACGGCGGCACGAGTGGCGGCGGTTCGGACAACGGCGGTACGAGCGACGGGGGCGCCTCCGGCAGCGGCGGGAGCACGGCCGGTTCCACCAGCGGAACCACCGGCGGCGACGTGAAGCCCCAGACCGGCACCGGCGGGGACCTCGCGGAGACCGGCAGCAGCTCCACGACGCCGTACCTCGCGGGCGGCGCGGCCGTGCTGCTCGCGGCGGGCGCGGGGGCGACGGTCCTGGCCAGGCGCCGCGCCCGGGGCTGATCCCGGCGAGGCCCCGAGGGCGCCCGGTGCCGGTCCCGTACCGGCACCGGGAGGGGGGAGCGGGGAGCGGCGTCCCGTCGTGCGGACGCCGCTCCCCGCGGATGCGTACCGGGTGCACCGGGCACCGGCTACCGGTCCGGGCACGGGACGCCGCTGCCCGCGGGCGGACACCGGCCGGCCGGGCGGGCCCCCGGTGGGCCGGCCGTCAGCGGACGGGCGTGCTCAGTGTCTGCAGTGCCTGGTCGAACGCCTGGAGGAAACGATTGGTCGTGACCCGGTCGCGCACCGCCAGCCGCAGCCACTCGGGGCCGAGCCCGGGAAACGTGTCCCCGCGCCGCGCCGCGAACCCCAGCACCCGCAACTGCTCCCGGACCTCGGCGGCCCGGTCCAGCCGTATCAGGACGAACGGCCCCTCGGCCGGCTCCATGACCCGGACCTCGGTGAACTCCCTGAGCCCCGCGACGAGATGGGCCCGGTCCACCGCGATCCGCGCCGCGGCGCCGGACGCCTCCGCCAGGGACCGCGGCTCCATGCACGCCTCGGCCGCCGCCAGTGCCGGGGACGACACCGGCCACAGCGGCTGGGTCTCCTCCAGGGCGCGAACGGTCTCCGGGGCGGCCAGCACGTACCCGATCCGCAGCCCCGCGAGCCCCCAGGTCTTGGTGAGGCTCCGCAGCACGACGAGTCCGGGGACGTCCGTGCGCCCGCACAGCGTCTCGCGCTCGTCCGGCACCGCGTCCATGAACGCCTCGTCGACCACCAACGTCCGCCCGGGACGGGCCAGTCGCTCGACGACGGCCGCCGGATGCAGCACCGACGTGGGGTTGGTCGGATTGCCGACCACCACCAGATCCGCGTCCTCGGGCACGGCCGACGGATCCAGCCGGAAACCGTCCTCGGCCCGCAGCAGCACCCGCCGCACCTCGTGCCCGGCCGCGCGCAGCGCCGCCTCCGGCTCGGTGAACTGCGGATGGACCACGACCGGACGGCGGGCCGGCAGGGCCCGTGCGATCAGGACGAACGCCTCCGCCGCACCCGCCGTCAGCAACACCCGCTCCACGGGCAGCCCGTGCCGGGCCGCCACCGCCGCCCGCGCCGCACGGCCGTCCGGGTAGGCGGCGAGCGCGCCCAAGGAGTCGGCTATCCGGGCCTTCAGCCAGGCCGGGGGCGTACCGGTTCGTACGTTGACGGCGAGATCGGTCAGATCCCGGCCCTGTCCCCGTACTTCCACGTCACCGTGGTGCCGCAGATCGTGCGCGCCCGCGCCTGCCGCGTCGGGACTTTCGATGGGAGTGTGCATGACCGCCGTGGGGGGTGGTGGTGACGGCCGGAGTCGTCGGGGCGGAAGCGCGGCCGCGATGGCGGCCCCACGCCGTCCTCGAACGGGGTTCCGGTGGGAAGGGAGTACGGCAGAACGACTATGCGCCCGGCACCCGGCTTCACGCAACGGTCGGGGCGCACGTCACACCGGCTCCACGGGCGGACCGGCTCCGCGAACGGGGCCGGTTTTGTCGAACGGACCGGCTCCGCGCGGCCGGGGTCCTCAGGAGCCGGTCGCGTCGCCCGGTAACTCCTCGGCGGTCGAACCGGATGTACCGGACGTACCGGTCGTGTCGGCCGTACCGGCGGCATCGGGCGTACCGCCCGGGCCGCGGCGCGCCACCGCGCAGGTCGCCCTCGCCGCCCGCCCCGCGGGCGCCGACTTCCGCTTCGGCACGAGGAGCTCGCCCCCCGCGGCGAGCGCGGCGGCCTCCGCCACGGACGGCGTCCCGACGGCGGCCAGCGACGCGCCGGACGGGCCGGGCACCTCGATCCGGGCCAACGCCTCGGCCGGGTACGTCCGCAGCGGCACGCCGAGCCGCGCGGCCGCCTCGACGATCCCCGGCTCGTCGGCCTTCGCGTCCACGGTCGCCAGCTCCACGACGTCCGACGGAGCCAGGCCGGCCCCGCGCAGGGTGTCCCGGACCAGCCCCAGCACCTCCTCGGCAGGTACGCCCCTGGACGCGCCGACGCCCACGACGAGCCGCGCGGCCGTCGTCCGGTCGTCCGTTCCGGTTCCGTACACGGGTCGGGCTCCTCCGGGCGGTACGGTCCCCCGCCGGGAGACGGGGGAGACCAGGGAGACGAGAGAGACGGGGGAGGGGAGGCCGGGATGCGCGCGAGGGGGCCGATCGGCTAGCAAGAGCGCATGGCGGTGTTCGTCGCGCTCGGCGCGTTCCTGATGACCCTGGTGGGCGGCTGGGTCGCCCAACGCGTCACCGACCGCCGCCACCTGGTGCTCGGTTTCGCCGGCGGACTGATGCTCGGCGTGGTCGGCCTGGACCTGTTGCCGGAGGCGATCGAGGCCGCGGGCGAACCCGTCTTCGGCGTCCCGGCCGCGCTGCTGCTGTTCGTCGGCGGCTTCCTCCTCGCCCACCTCGTGGAACGGCTGCTCGCCGTGCGCCGGGCGGCACACGGCGCGGGCGAGGAACGGGCGCCGCAGGTCGGACTCACCGCGGCGGCGGCGATGGTCGGCCACAGCCTGATGGACGGCATCGCGCTCGGCGCCGCCTTCCAGGTCGGCGCGGGCATGGGCGCCGCCGTCGCCCTCGCCGTGATCACGCACGACTTCGCCGACGGCTTCAACACCTACACGATCACCAGCCTGTACGGGAACGCCCGCCGCAAGGCCCTGATCATGCTGTTCGCCGACGCCGCGGCGCCGCTCGTGGGCGCCGCGACGACCCTGGTGTTCACCCTTCCGGAGCAACTGCTCGGCTGCTATCTCGGTTTCTTCGGCGGTGCCCTGCTCTATCTCGCCGCCGCCGAGATCCTGCCCGAGGCGCACCACGAACACCCGGCCCGCTCCACGCTGCTGTGCACGGTCGCCGGGGTGGGCTTCATCTGGCTGGTGGTGGGCATCGCGGACTGACCGCCGCCCCGCCCCCGGGCACCTTGCGGCCGTGGGACGGCACACCGCACCAGGGCACAGGGCGAGGCCCGTACGGCACGCCGCACCAGGGCACAGGGCGAGGCCCGGACGGCACGCCGCCCCCGCCCGCCTCACAGGTCCCCGCCCCGGCCGTGGTTCATCCCCCGCACCTCTCGACGAACCGGCGGGCCATGCCGGGCACCGCGGCCCAGTGCGTGTGCAGATAGCTCGCGTGCACGCCCCGGTGCACGAAGCCCTCGACCCGCCGCTCGGGCTGGTGCATGCCCCACGCCGGAACGGGCCCGGCCCCCGGCTCCAGTACGGTCCGGTGGAACTCGTGCCCGCGCACCCGGGTGCCGGACGCGGCCAGCACACTGTCGGAGACCGCCACCGCCTCCCGGTAACCGAGCGTCAGCCGCTCGGACATCCGCGCCTCGGCGTCGAGGACCCCGCACATCGGCAGCCCGTCCAGCGAGCGCGCCAGGTACAGCAGCCCCGCGCACTCGGCGGCCACCGGCGCCCCGGACGCCACCAGTTCGACGACCGACCGGCGCAGCGCCGCGTTGGCGGACAGCTCCGAGGCGTACACCTCGGGGAACCCGCCACCGATGACCAGCCCCCGCGTCCCCTCGGGCAGCGCCTCGTCCCGCAGCGGATCGAACGGCACGACCTCGGCCCCGGCGGCGGTGAGCAGTTCGGTGTGCTCGGCGTAGGAGAAGGTGAAGGCCGCACCGGAGGCGACGGCGATCCGCCGCGGTCCCGCCCGGTCACCGGCGGGCGGCACGACGGCTCCACCATGGCCGGCCACCTCCGCCGCCGCGTCCCACGCCCCGCCGCCCACCGGAGGCGCGGAGGCGGCCAGCGCCAGCAGCGCGTCCAGGTCGCACCCGGCCACCACCTGCGCCCGCATCGCCGCCACCGCGTCCACCGCGTCGCCCCGCCGCTCCGCCACCGGGACCAGGCCCAGATGACGTGACGGCACGGCCAGTTGCCCGGCCCGCCGCAGCACCCCCATCACCGGCACGCCGGACTCCTCCAGCGCCTCCCGCAACAGCATCTCGTGGCGCTGGGAGCCGACTTTGTTCAGGATCACCCCGCCCAGCCGCACCCGCGGGTCCCACGAGGCGAAACCGTGCACCAGCGCGGCCACGGAACGCGACTGCGACGACGCGTCCACGACCAGCACCACGGGCGCCCGCAGGAGCTTGGCGACCTGGGCGGTCGACGCCAGCTCGCCCTGCCCCGACGCACCGTCGTACAGCCCCATCACCCCCTCGACCACCGCCAGGTCGCAGCCCCGCGCCCCGTGCGCGAACAGCGGCGCGATCCGGTCGGGGCCGCACATGTACGCGTCGAGGTTGCGCCCCGGCCGCCCCGTGGCCAGCGTGTGGTAGCCGGGATCGATGTAGTCGGGCCCGACCTTGTGCGGGGACACGGCGAGGCCCCGCCCGGCGAAGGCTGCCATCAGCCCCGTGGCCACGGTGGTCTTGCCGCTGCCCGACGAGGGCGCGGCGATCACCAGTCGAGGAACGTTCACCGGGGTTCCCTCACCATTCGATGCCCCGCTGGCCCTTCTGACCGGCGTCCATCGGGTGCTTGACCTTCGCCATCTCGGTCACCAGGTCCGCCGCGTCCAGCAGCTCCTGCGGCGCGTTGCGGCCGGTGATCACCACGTGCTGCGTGCCGGGACGGGACCGCAGCACCTCGATCACCTCGGCGGTGTCGACCCAGCCCCAGTGCATCGGGTACGCGAACTCGTCGAGCACGTACAACCGGTACGTCTCGGCGGCCAGGTCGCGCTTGACCTGCTCCCAGCCCTCGCGCGCCGCCTCTTCGTTGTCCATCTGGCCGTCGCGCTGCACCCACGACCAGCCCTCGCCCATCTTGTTCCAGACGACGGACCCGCCCTCGCCGCTCGCGCCGAGGACCTTCAGGGCGTTCTCCTCGCCGACCTTCCACTTGGCCGACTTGACGAACTGGAAGACCCCGATCGGCCAGCCCTGGTTCCAGGCGCGCAACGCCATCCCGAAGGCCGCCGTCGACTTCCCCTTGCCGACGCCGGTGTGCACCATCAGCAGCGGACGGTTGCGGCGCTGACGGGTGGTCAGCCCGTCGTCGGGCACGGTGGTCGGTTGTCCCTGCGGCATCAAGCAGCCCTCCTGTTGGTTTCCTGAACATCCTTGACGAGCCCGGCGATCGAGTCGGCCCGCAGCTCGTCGAGCGTGACGGCGCTGCCCCCCAGCTCACGCGCGAGGACCCCCGCGAGACCGAGCCGCACCGGCCCCGACTCGCAGTCCACGACGACGGACGCGATGCCCTGCGCCTCGTGCAGCCGGGCCGCCCGCGCGGCCAGCGCCACCGCGTCGGGGCCCCCGGTCGCCCGGCCGTCGGTCACCACCACCAGCAGCGGCCGGCGCGACGGATCGCGCAACCGCTCCACCCGCAGCACCTCGTGGGCCTTCAGCAGCCCGGCCGCGACCGGGGTGCGCCCCCCGGTCGGCAGCAGCTCCAGCCGGGCCGCCGCCGCGTCCACCGACGACGTCGGCGGCAGCGCCACCTCGGCCTCCCGGCCCCGGAAGGTGACCAGCCCGACCTTGTCCCGCCGCTGGTACGCGTCCAGCAGCAGCGAGAGCACCGCACCCTTCACCGCGCCCATCCGCTGCCGGGCCGCCATCGAGCCGGAGGCGTCCACCACGAAGAGCACGAGATTGCCCTCGCGCCCCTCCCGCGTCGCCTGCCGCAGATCGTCCCGCCGCACCACCAGCCCCGGCCCCGAACGGCCGCGCGCCCGCTGGTGCGGGGCGGCGGCCTGCACGGTCGCCGCCAGATGAAGCTTGGTCAGGGCGCCCCGCGGCTGCCGGGAACCGGTCGTGCGCCCGTGCTCGGTACGCGCCCGGGACCGCCTCCCCGCCGCGCCCTCGCCCAGGCCGGGCACGCTCAGCATCCGGGTGCGGAACGGCTCGGTGGCGCCCACCGGTTGTTGCTCCCCGCCCCCGGCCGGCCGACCCCGCCCCTGCTCCTGCTCCTGCCCCCGGTCCTGCTCGGGCACGGACGGGGCGGGCGTGTCGGTGGCCTCCCCCTCGGGCTGCGGCGGCGTGTCGGGGCCGCCGTCGTGCGGGGGCCGGCCGCCGCCACCGGGGCCGTCCGGATCCGGGTCCTCGTCCCCGCCGCCGTTCTGCTCCAGCGTGTCGTCGAGCTTGTCCTCGTCCAGCCCCGGCGCGTCGAACGGGTTGCGCCTGCGGCGGTGGGGGAGCGCGAGCAGGGCGGCCTGCCGCACGTCCTCGGCCAGCACGTCCGTGCGGCCCGCCCACGCGGCCAGCGCGGTGGCGGTCCGCGCCATGACGATGTCCGCGCGCATCCCGTCGACCTCGAAGGCCGCGCACGTCGCCGCGATCTGCCGCAACGCCCCGTCCCCGAGCCGCACTTCGGGCAGCAGCGCCCGCGCGGCGGCGATCCGCTCCCGCAGGGCGCCCTCCTCGGCGGCCCACTCGGCGGCGAAACCCCCCGGGTCGGCGTCGTACGCCAGGCGCCGCCGCACGACCTCGACCCGCTGGTCGGTGTCGCGGGACGCGGCGACCTCGACGGTCAGCCCGAACCGGTCGAGCAGCTGCGGACGCAGCTCGCCCTCCTCGGGGTTCATCGTGCCGACGAGCAGGAACCGCGCCGCGTGCCGCACGGAGACGCCCTCGCGCTCCACGTACGAGGCGCCCATGGCGGCGGCGTCGAGCAGGACGTCGACCAGGTGGTCGTGGAGCAGGTTCACCTCGTCGACGTACAGGATGCCCCGGTTCGCGGCGGCCAGCAGGCCGGGCTCGAACGCCTTGACGCCCTCGGCGAGCGCCCGCTCGATGTCGAGCGCCCCGACCAGCCGGTCCTCGGACGCGCCGACGGGCAGCTCCACCATCCGGGCCCCCCGCGACACGCCGTCCCCGGCCTCGTGCGGGCCGTCCGGACACGCCGGGTCGGGCGACGCCGGGTCGCACGAGAAACGGCACCCGGGGACCACCGGGACGTCCGGCATGAGCGCGGCGAGCGCCCGCACGGCGGTGGACTTGGCGGTGCCCTTCTCGCCCCGCACCAGCACCCCGCCGACGGCGGGCGACACGGCGTTCAGCAGCAGCCCGAGCCGGAGGTCGTCCTGTCCGACGATGGCGGTGAAGGGGTACGGCGTACTCACGGTGCCTCCTTGGGGGAACGAGGGGGTGGCGGTCCCGCCGGTGTCCGGGGAGCCGGGGCCGGGGCCGGGGCGGCGGCCCGGACCGACGGCACCGCCCGGGGCGTTCCCGGTGCGGTGCCCGAAGGGATGGTTCATGCGCGCGTCCCGGATGCCGCGGGCGCGCCCGGCGGGAGGAAGGGCAGGCCCGACGGCGCGCCCGACTCGATGAGCCGCAGCAGCGCGTCGGTGTCGGCGTGTTCCTCGATCAGGTCGCCGAGCCGGTCCAGCTGCTCCTCCCGCAGCACGCCGAAGACGGTGTCGGGGGCGGGCACGAAACGCCGGCCCGCAGCCCGCGCCACCTCGGCCAGGAAGCGGCGGCGGAACGCGTCGCTCTCCAACGAGCCGTGCCAGTGGGTGCCCCACACGGCGCCGACCCGGCACCCGTCCAGGAACGGCTCCCCGCCGCGCACGTCCGCGACGCCGTGGTGGATCTCGTACCCCTCCACGGGCGCGCCGAGCGCCTCGCCGACGGGGCGGGCGAGGGTCTTCTCGCGGTCGAAGCGGATGCGCACGGGCAGCAGGCCCAGGCCCTCGACCCGGCCCGCACGGGACTCGACCTCGTCCTCGATGTGCTCGCCGAGCACCTGGAAGCCGCCGCAGATGCCGAGGACCGGCAAGCCCTCGGCCGCGCGCCGCACCAGCGCGTCGGCGAGACCGCGCTCGCGCAGCCAGGCCAGCGCCTTCACGGTGCCGCGGGTCCCCGGCACCACCACGAGGTCGGCGTCGGACAGCTCCTCGGCCCGGTCCACGAACCGGACGACGACGCCGGGTTCGGCGGCCAGCGCGTCCACGTCGGTGAAGTTCGACATCAGGGGCACCGCGCACACCGCGACCCGCAGCACGTCCTCGCCGTGCGGCGGGGCGACGACCGACTCGCGCACGGCGCCGCGCAGCGAGACCCGCAGGCCGTCCTCCTCGTCGATGCCGAGGCCGTGGGCGAAGGGCAGCACCCCGTACGTCCCCCGCCCGGTGAGCCCGCGCAGCATCTCCAGGCCCGGCTCCAGCAGCGACACGTCGCCGCGGAACTTGTTCACCAGGTAGCCCGCGATCAGCGACTGGTCCTCGGGGGCCAGCAGCGCCGTCGTGCCGAAGAACGAGGCGAAGACCCCGCCGCGGTCGATGTCGCCGACCACCACCACGGGAAAGCCCGCCGCCCGCGCGACGCCCATGTTCACGATGTCCGTGCGCCGCAGATTGATCTCGGCCGGACTGCCCGCCCCTTCGCAGATCACCGCGTCATACGTGCCCCGCAGCTGCTCCAGGCAGTCCACGACCGTGGAGAACAGCGCCTCCTGCCGGCCGCCGTGGTAGCCGCGCGCGCTCATCTCGCCGACCGGCCTGCCCATCAGGACGACCTGGCTGGAGCGGTCGCCGCCGGGCTTGAGCAGGACCGGGTTCATCAGCGCGGACGGCTCCACCCGGGCGGCCCGGGCCTGCATGGCCTGGGCCCGTCCGATCTCGGCGCCCTCCTGGGTGACGAACGAGTTCAGCGACATGTTCTGCGCCTTGAAGGGCGCCACCTTCACGCCCCGGCGCACCAGCCAGCGGCAGATGCCCGCGGTGACGACGCTCTTGCCGGCGTCGGAGGTGGTTCCGGCGATCAGCAGCCCGCCGCTCATGGGTTTCTCCGTCCTGGAGTGCGAGATCCTGGGGTGCGAGGGCCGAGGACGCGAGGTCCTGCCACGTCCGGCACGGCCGTCCGGCGGCCCGCGATCCGCCGGGCGGCGAGCGACACGCCGAACCGGCCCGCCACGCACACGCCCAGGGCCAGCACGCCCACCCGGCGCGACAGCCGCACCGCGCGCTCGATGTCCGCGCCCTCCACCGCCCGGCCGGCCTCCCCGTTGAGCACGGGACGGTGCTCGACCCGGCCGCCGTACGCGAGGGTCCCGCCGAGCCGTACGCCGAGCGCGCCCGCGAACGCGGCCTCCACCGGGCCCGCGTTGGGGCTCGGGTGCCGGCCGGCATCGGCCCGCCAGGCCCGTGCCGCCGCACCCGGACGGCCGCCCGCGGCCACGGCGAGCAGGGCGGTGAGCCGGGCGCCGGGCCAGCCCGCGAGGTCGTCGAGGCGGGCCGAGGCCCAGCCGTAGCGCCGGTACCGGGGCGACTTGTGGCCGACCATGGCGTCCAGGGTGTTGACGGCCCGGAAACCGGCCAGCCCCGGCACCCCGCCCAGCGCGCCCCACACCAGGGCGCCGACCACGGCGTCGGAGGTGTTCTCGGCCACGGACTCCACCACGGCGCGGGCGATCTGCGGCCCGTCGAGGGACTGCGGGTCGCGCCCGCACAGATGCGGCAGCCGTTCGCGGGCCAGCTCGATGTCGCCGGCCGCCAGGGCGTCGCCGATGGCCCGTGCCTCGCGGCCCAGGGACGTGCCGCCGACGACGGACCAGGTGGTGGCGGCGGTCAGCGCGAGGGAGGCGGCGGGGCGGTCGCGCAGGGCGCGGGCGACCAGCGCGGCACCGCCCGCGACGCCTCCGGCGCAGACGAGGGCGTGCAGCGCGCCCCACCCGCGGTGGTCGTGCCACAGACGGCGCTCGACGTTCGCCACGGCCCGCCCGAACCCGGCCACCGGGTGCCCCCTGCGGGGGTCACCGAGCAGCAGGTCGCCGAGCAGACCGGCGGCGGCGCCGTACGCGAAGACGCGGTCGGCTCGCACGCTCAACCGGCCGTCGTGCCTCGGAGGATCCCGGTACGGGCGGCTCTCGGCGAGAGCGCCCCGACGACGGACGCACGGCAGCCAGGCATGGCGATATGTCCTCACTCAGGGTCCGCGCCCTGGTTCGACGTGACCGGCGACGAGAGTCTCCTGGCTCCCGGATCCGCGGTTCCCCCGGCCTTCCAGCCCGCTCGCGCGTGCCGTGACTTCCGGTGTTGGGGGACCGCTCCCCGGTGACAGTGGCGGGACCGCGCCGGATTCGCACCGGCTTCCTCTGCTGTCGCCGTGATTGGCTCCGGCAGTCCACCACGCCCCGCGAACGCCCGTCAACCTGCCGTTGACCTGCGGCGGCGCAGTGTGCTGAGACCCACATCGCCCCGGGCGCACGGCGAAGGGCCGGACACCTCGCGGGTGTCCGGCCCTCCGTGACGCGCGTGCTCGGACGTCACGTATGCGCTCGGACGTGATGCGTGCGCTCGGGCGTCACGTAGGCGCTTGAACGTCACGCATGTGCTCGGGCGTGACGCGTGTGCTCAGGCGACGATGAGGAAGATCCCGTACGCGACCGCCGCCACGCACAGCGCGAAGCAGACGTACGCCCCGGCGCGGGCCAGCAGCACCGAGCCGCCGGAGCCGCCCTGCGCCGCCGGTTCGGCCTGCTTGGAGAGGCCGACGATGCCGAGGGTGAAGAGGCCCACCAGGGCGACGGTGACCACGAGGGAGACGCCGAACACGGAACCGAGGGCTGCCCAGTCGATTTTCATGCTGATTCCTTAGACGGCCGGCCTGGACGGCCCGCTCAGACGGTGGCGGGTCGCGCCGGGTCCTGGGTGGTGGTGGTTGCGGCCGGGGCCACGATGGTGGCCGTGAGGTTCTGGACCGGTGCCTGGGCCGTGGTGGGCGGCGGGCTGACGGCGGCGATGGCCGTGGTGACGACGCCCGCGGGCTCGACGTCGCCGTCCGACGGGGCGACGTCGCCGTGGCCGACCGGCTTGCGGCGCGAGATCAGCCAGATCGAGCCGGAGCCCGCGACCAGCAGCGCCGCCACGACGACGACACCCCAGGTGCCCTGCTTGGTGAGGAGTTCGGCGCCCGCGCCGACCAGGCCGGCGGCCGGGAGGGTCAGGCCCCAGGCGACGAACATCCGGGTGGCGGTGGACCAGCGGACCACGCCGCCCTGCCGGCCGAGGCCCGCGCCCATCACGGCGCCGGAGCAGGACTGGGTGGTGGAGAGGGAGAAGCCGAGGTGCGAGGAGGCCAGGATGACCGTGGCCGCACTGGTCTGGGCGGCGAAGCCCTGCGGCGGCCTGAGGTCGGTGAGGCCGCTGCCCATGGTGCGGATGATGCGCCAGCCGCCCAGGTAGGTGCCGAGGGCGATGGCCAGACCGGCGGACACGATCACCCAGACCGGGGGGTTGGAACCGGGGCTCAGGACGCCGCCGGTGACCAGGGCCAGGGTGATGATGCCCATGGTCTTCTGTGCGTCGTTGGTGCCGTGGGCGAGGGAGACCAGTCCGGCCGAGGCGATCTGACCGGCGCGGTAACCCTTGGCGGTGGCCTTTTCCTGGGCGTCGTTGCGGATCTTCCCGCCGATCCGGTACGTCAGCCTGGTGGCCAGCAGCGCGGCCAGTCCGGCGACGATCGGGGCGGCGACCGCGGGGAGCAGCACCTTGGTGACGACGGTGCCGCCGTTGACGGAGGACCAGCCGGCCGACATGACGGCCGCGCCGATCAGGCCGCCGAACAGGGCGTGCGAGGAGCTGGACGGCAGTCCGACCAGCCAGGTCAGCAGATTCCACAGGATGGCGCCGACGAGAGCCGCGAAGATCACTTCTGTGCGCAGCCCGTCCTCGTTGATGATCCCGCCGGAGATCGTCTTGGCGACCTCCACCGACAGGAACGCGCCGACGAGATTGAGAACGGCGGACATGGCCACCGCTGTCTTCGGTTTGAGTGCACCGGTCGAGATGGTCGTCGCCATCGCGTTCGCGGTGTCATGGAAACCGTTCGTGAAATCGAACACTAGAGCTGTCACGATCACAATCGCGAGGAGCAGCGTGATGTGTTCCATTTACCCAGGCAATCGTTCGACGTTATTGGTGCGTAAACCGTAGGCAACCTTGGTGAACGGAAGGTGAACTGGGCAGGGCGCTGTGGTGTTGCCAAGCGATTGGTGTCATTCCGCTTGTTTCCTTGTGCGGGCGACGGCGGGGCCCTGTCATCCGTTCGACAGTACGTGCGGCCTCCGGGCGGGACCGGCCCCCGGCCCCACCCGGAACCTCTCGCTCCGCCGAGGCCGCCCCCCGGGCCGCGAGCCGCCCGCCCGCGGGGGAAAGGAATGGGCCATCGACCGGGCCCCGGAGCGTCCGTCCCGGCCGATCGCATGTCCGTCCGCCCTCCGGCCTGACAGGATCGGCGCATGAGCGATCAGCAGCGGGACGCGATAGGGCGGGCCTGGGACGGTGTCGTCGCCACCGCCCGCAGGACGGCGGCCGAGGGCCTCGTCGTCGGGACCTCGGGAAACGTGTCGGCACGGGTCGGCGACACGGTCCTGGTCACACCGAGCGGAGTGCCGTACGACCGGCTCGGCCCGCAGGACGTCGTCGGCGTCGACCTGGCGGGCCGCCGCGTCCTGGGCGAACTGGCCCCGACCAGCGAACTCCCGCTCCACCTCGCGGTCTACCGGAACACCGACGCGTCCGCCGTCGTGCACACCCACGCGGTGCACGCCACGGCCGTCTCCACCCTGGTCCCCGAGGTCCCGCCGGTCCACTACGCCGCCGCCATGCTCGGCGGGACCGTCCGGGTCGCGGCCTACGCGCGCTACGGCACCGACGAACTGGCCGCGAACATGCTCACCGCGCTGCGGGACCGCACGGGCTGCCTGCTCCAGAACCACGGCACGGTCACCCACGGCGCCACCCTGGACGAGGCCTACGACCGCACCGCCCAGCTGGAATGGCTCTGCCGGCTCTGGCTCGCCGCGAGCTCCGTGCCCGGCCGCACCCCGAGCCTGCTCTCCCCGGCCCAGCTGAGCGACGTCCAGGAGGCGCTCAAGGGATACGGACAGCCGGGCTGACCCGCCGCGCCCGACCCGCCACGCCCCTGCCCACTCGCCCAACCCGCCACGCCCCTGCCCACTCGCCCGACCCGCCACGCCCGGCCTACTCGTCCGGACCCGTCCGGCCCCCTCCGCGCCCTGCCCGCTCGCCCGAACCGGGCCCGCCCGGACCGGGCCCGCCCGGACCCGGACGGCCCCGTCCGCTGGCACGGTGCCGCGCCCCCCACGACACTGGAGCGGTGCGCCCGGCAACAGTTACGGCAGCAGCCGTCACCACCATCCTCGGCATCGGTGCGGCAGCGGTCGCGGCCGGCCGGTACGCCAGCGACGCCGCCCTCAGGGCGCCGTCCGGACGGCCCCTGCCCGCCGACCGCAGACTCACCGTGCACGCCACGGCGGCCGGACAGGTCACCCTGACCCGTTCCTTCGCCGCGCTGCGCCCCGGCACGTACGGCCTGGTGGGCAAGGACGTCCATGCCGTCGTCGGCCCGGTGCTCGAGAACGCCCACCACGCCCCCGACACCGTCGTCCGTCGGCTGGAACGCGTCAGCCGGGGCAGCCTGGAACCCGGCATCAAGGTCCGGATCACCCCACAGCTGCACAGCGGC
Source organism: Streptomyces sp. ML-6 (assembly GCF_030116705.1). Taxonomy (NCBI): domain Bacteria; kingdom Bacillati; phylum Actinomycetota; class Actinomycetes; order Kitasatosporales; family Streptomycetaceae; genus Streptomyces; species Streptomyces sp. ML-6. The sequence goes on along the minus strand of NZ_JAOTIK010000001.1, from coordinate 1,499,728 downwards.
GACCCCCGGTCCGCCCTCGGTCTCGGCCACGACGAGGTCGAGATCCCCGGCGAACTCGGCGCCCTGCCCGCCTGGTTCCTGCCCGGCCACCGCGACACCTGGGTCATCACCGTGCACGGCCTCGGCACCACCAGGGAACACCCCATGAACCTCATGAGGTTCCTGCACGGCCTGCGCCTGCCCGTCCTCGACCTGGCCTACCGCGGCGACGCCGGAGCCCCGCGGCCCCCCGACGGCCTCGCCCATCTCGGCGAATCCGAGTGGCGCGACCTGGACGCCGCGATCCGCTTCGCCGTGCGGTACGGAGCCGAGAAGGTCGTCCTGCACGGCTGGTCCACCGGCGCCTCCATGGCCCTGCACGCGGCCGTCAACTCCGCGCTCCGCGACCGGATCTGCGGCCTCGTCCTCGACTCACCGGTCCTGGACTGGGCCACCACGCTGCGCGCCCTCGCCGTCGCCCGCGGGGTCCCCGCCGCGCTGCTGCCGCTCGCCGTCCGCGCCGCCCAGGGGCAGACCGGACTGCACGGCGCCCGGCTCCTCGACGGCTCCCTGGCCGCCGCCCTGCGCGCCCCGGCCGTGATCTTCCACGGACCGGACGACCGGCTGGCCCCCTGGCAGCCGTCCCGCGACCTCGCCGCCCGCCGCCCCGAGCTGATCGCCCTGCACACCGTGGAGCAGGCTCCGCACGCGGCGATGTGGAACGCCGACCCGGACCGCTACGAGGAGACGCTGCGCCGTTTCCTGACGCCCCTGATGTGACCCGATGGGAGGGATCGGGCGTTTGGTTCCCGATCCGGCCCGTCACCTCCTCCACCGGGAATCCGGACTCCGTTTGGGCTTTCGGGCGGTCAGGAGCAAGACTGCTCCCCGTGACGTCCCGTACCCCGCGCGACTCCAGGCTGCGACTTGTCCGCCCGCGACCCCTTGCCACTGCGCGCAAGGCCGTGACCACCCGGCGCACCAGGCCGGCCCCCCGACCACCGGAGGGCACCCCGCCCCGGTCCGAACTGGCCCGCCAGGCCAGGACGGTTCTCGCCGATGCCGTACGGATCGCCCGCTGGGCGGCCGACGGCGCGATTCCCGGCGCGCCACCGCTCGCCGCCCAGGCTCTCGAACGGGCCGCGACGGCCCTGGAGTTGTCCCCGGCCCAGATCCGCTCCGGCTGGGACCGGGCCAGACTCGCCGGCCTGGTCGAACTGCACGGCGACACCGCGCGCCCCGGCTGGCGGCTGCGCGCCTGGGACCGCGACGACTCCGCCGTCCTGCGCGGCTGGGTGGCGCTGTTCGACGCCTGGTCGCTCGTCCACCCGGCGCCCGAGGACATCGAGTCCACCGCGGTCGCCGAGGCCGTCGAGGCCGTGCCGCAGGTGCTCTCCCTCCTCCAGCTCTCGGCGGGCCCGGTCACCGTGCCCGCCCTGCTGGACCTGCTCGGCCAGCGCGTCGCGGAACTCCGCGAGGAACGCTGCGAGGTGCCGTACGGGCCGCAGCCGCTGCCCGCACCGGCCGAGCCCGCCCCGCCCGCCGACCCCGCCGCCCTGCTGGACTGGGCCCTGGAGGGACTGGCCGCCGTCGGCGCCCTCACCCTCGGCACCGGGCACGCCACCCTCACCCCGCTCGGCAACTGGGCGGTCTGGGTCAAGCTGGAGCAGATCTGCGTCGCGGCCCAGAGCCCGGCCGGGAACATCGAGCAGTCCGCCGCCGACATGCTGCTCGGCTGCGCCCGGCTCACCCCCGGACCGGCCCGCGACGAGTACCGGGCCTGGCTGGCCGCCCGCCCCGTAGGCAGCGCCGTCGCCGAACTCCTCGCCGTCGCCCGCGGCGAGGACGCGCTGCTGCGGGGACTCGCCTTCGAGGCGCTCCGGGTCGTCGGCGCCCCCGCCGAGCCCGAGGTGCGCGCCGTCGCGGACGACCCCTCGCTGCGCCCCTACGCGCTGCTCTGGCTGGCCGAGTACGACGGGGCCGACCCCGAGGACGCCCAGGACGTCCTCAGCCGGGAGGAGGCCACCTGGCTCTGGGTCGACACCGCGGCGGCCGTCGCCGACCACGGCGAGACCGGACTGCTGGTCCGGCACCTCGACTCGGCCGTCCAGGGCACGGTCCCGGCCCTGCTGGACGAGGTACGGGCCGTCGGCCACCCGCGCACCGTGCAGGTGCTGGTGGCGCTGGCCGCCGCGCACCCGGACCCCGCACTGGCCAAGGCGGTGCGCCGGGCCGCGTTCCAGGTGCACACCGGGGGCGCGTGACCCGGCGCGTGCCGCGCCCGGCCCGTGTTCCACGGGAGCGGGTGCGGCACGGGCCGGCCCGGCAGCGGCCCCGTCCCGCTCCCGGAGGCCCGCCCGGCGGTCAGTCCGCCGACCCCGGCGCGTACGTCCCGAAGGTCCACACGTTGCCCTCGGCGTCCCGCGCCGTGTAGTCGCGCGAGCCGTAGTCCTGGTCGGTGGGCGGCATCAGGATCTCCACCCCGTGCTCCACGGCACGCGCGTGGTGCGCGTCGACCTCGTCCACCACGACGTAGACCCCGACCGGGCCCGCATCCCGCAGCGCCTCCGCGAAGACGCCCGAACGGCCCTTGGAGCCCAGCATCACCCTGCCGTTCCCGCAGGACAGTTCGGCGTGCAGGACCTGGCCGCCCGCGCCCTCGTACACCGCCTCCTCGGTGAAGCCGAGCCCCTCCGTCAGGGTTCTGATCGCCGCTCTCGCGTCGTCGTACAGAATCGCCGGATAGATCGTCGGAACTCCGGCCGGTGCGCCAGCCATGACGTTCACCCCTTTCCGTGCCCTCTGCCCCGATTTCTGTGATCCGTGTCTCAGTCTTCCACCGGCCACCGGCAGCGGCCCGGCCACCGGTGGCGCCCCGTCCCGACGGCCCGCCCGGGGCTCAGCGGAAGGTGTTGCAGTCGGCCATGTCGCCGCTGCGGAAACCGGTGGTGAACCACTGCTGCCGCTGCGCCGCCGAGCCGTGCGTCCAGGACTCCGGCGTGACCCGGCCCTGGAACTTCTCCTGGATCCGGTCGTCGCCGACGGCGGCCGCCGCGTCCAGCCCGTCCCGGATGTCCGCCTGTGTCAGCGAGGTGATCGGCGGCCGCCCGGTCGACTCGTCCGGGGTGGTCGTCGCGTGGTGCGCCCAGACCCCGGCGTAGCAGTCCGCCTGCAGCTCGACCCGGACCGCGTTGCTGTCCGCGCCGGTCCGCCCGTCCTGCGACCGCTTCAGCGTCCCCATCAGGTCCTGCACGTGGTGCCCGGACTCGTGGGCCACGACGTACGCCTGGGCGAACGGGCCGCCACTGGAGCCGAACTCCGTCCGCAGCTCGTCGAAGAACCCCAGGTCCAGGTAGACCTTCCGGTCACCGGGGCAGCAGAACGGCTCGACCGCCGAGGTCGCGGAGCCGCAGGCGGTGCCGATCCGGTCGGCGAACAGGATCGTCCGCGAGGGCGTGTACGTGCCCTGCCGCCGCCGGAACTCCTGCTCCCAGTAGTCCTGCACGCTGTTGACCACGGCGACCGTCCGGCAGTCCTCCCGGGTGTTCGCGTCCTGCCCGGTCCGGCAGTCCTCCTCCACCTGCGCCGCCGACGAGGCGGCCGGCGTCGCGTCGGGGTCGCCGGACGACAGGCCGAGCTGTTCGGGACCCACGCCGAGGAACAGCCCCAGGGCCGGCGCGATGAGGCCGACGATGCCGCCGCCCACGGTGGCCCTGCCGCCCGGGATGCGACTGCCGCGCACGTCCTGGACCTCGGACGTGTCCAGATCGGCGTCGTCGTCGAACTGCATGGGCACCGCCCTCCGCTCCGGCCGCGGCGGCCTCACCACCTCCGTCGAGTATCGGGCGGTTCGTCCGGCAATGCCCTTTTACGTCGCGCGGTGGAGTGGGGCGGTGACGCCGCGCGAGACGGCGGCGAGGGGACGGGCGCGGGCGGAAAAGCAGTTGCACACCCCCAGTAGAATGGCCCGTATGGCAATTCTCCCTGTGCATTGAGCGGCGTCGAGACACCTCCGCCCTCGTCCCGTCCGCCGTCCTACCGCCCCGGAGTTTTACCGTGATCACCGCTTCCGGCATCGAGCTGCGCGCCGGCGCCCGCATCCTCATCGAGTCCGCCTCCTTCCGTATCGCCAAGGGCGACCGCATCGGCCTCGTCGGCCGCAACGGAGCGGGCAAGACCACCCTCACCAAGTGCCTCGCGGGCGAGGGCAATCCGGCCGGTGGCACCATCACCCGCTCCGGCGAGGTGGGCTACCTCCCGCAGGACCCCCGCACCGGCGACCTCGACGTGCTCGCCCGCGACCGCATCCTCTCCGCCCGCGGCCTCGACGAGATCCTGCGCAAGATGCGGGAGAACGAGGACCGGATGGCGAACGGCAAGGGCGCCACCCGCGAGAAGGCGATGAAGAAGTACGAGCGCCTGGAGACGGAGTTCCTCACCAAGGGCGGATACGCCGCCGAGGCCGAGGCCGCCACCATCGCCGCCGCGCTCAGCCTGCCCGACCGGGTGCTCGGACAGCCGCTCCACACGCTCTCCGGCGGTCAGCGCCGCCGCGTCGAGCTGGCCCGCATCCTGTTCTCGGACGCCGACATCCTGCTGCTCGACGAGCCGACGAACCACCTGGACGCCGACTCGATCGTCTGGCTGCGCGAGTACCTCAAGACCTACCGCGGCGGCTTCATCGTGATCTCCCACGACGTCGAACTCGTCGAGACGGTCGTCAACAAGGTCTTCTACCTCGACGCCAACCGCTCGCAGATCGACGTCTACAACATGGGCTGGAAGCTCTACCAGCAGCAGCGCGAGGCCGACGAGAAGCGCCGCAAGCGCGAGCGGCAGAACGCCGAGAAGAAGGCCGCGGCCCTCAACTCGCAGGCCGACAAGATGCGCGCCAAGGCCACCAAGACCGTCGCCGCCCAGAACATGGCCAAGCGTGCCGAGCGGCTGCTCTCCGGCCTGGAGGCGGCCCGCGTCGCCGACAAGGTCGCCAAGCTGCGCTTCCCCGAGCCCGCGCCGTGCGGGAAGACCCCCCTGATGGCGGAGGGTCTCTCCAAGTCCTACGGCTCGCTCGAGATCTTCACCGACGTCGACCTCGCCATCGACAAGGGCTCCCGGGTCGTCATCCTCGGCCTCAACGGCGCGGGCAAGACCACCCTGCTCCGGCTCCTCGGCGGCGCCGAGGAACCCGACACCGGCCAGATCATCCAGGGTCACGGACTCAAGCTCGGCTACTACGCCCAGGAGCACGAGACCCTGGACCCGGACCGCACGGTCCTGGAGAACATGCGCTCCGCGGCGCCCGACCTCGACCTCGTCGACGTCCGCAAGACCCTGGGCTCCTTCCTCTTCTCCGGCGACGACGTCGACAAGCCCGCCGGGGTCCTCTCCGGCGGCGAGAAGACCCGTCTCGCGCTGGCGACCCTGGTGGTCTCCTCCGCCAATGTGCTGCTCCTGGACGAGCCGACGAACAACCTCGACCCGGCCAGCCGCGAGGAGATCCTCGGCGCGCTGCGCACGTACAAGGGCGCCGTCGTCCTCGTGACGCACGACGAGGGAGCCGTCGAGGCACTCCAGCCGGAGCGCATCATCCTGCTGCCGGACGGCGTCGAGGACCTCTGGGGCGCGGACTACCAGGACCTGGTCGCCCTGGCCTGAACCGGCCCGGCGCATGTTTGATCCACTCCGTCTGGATCATTCGGCCCATGCGCGCTCCGTCATCTGTGTGACGGCGTCTCGTACCCCGGCACGGTGCCCGGCAGATGCCTGCCGGGCACACCCATTCGGCCCCCGGAAAACCCGTGCGGCCCTGACCTGCTGATTCGCCCCGCACCCCGCCCCACCCGCCCCCGCAGCCCCACGGAACAACGGATTCCGGAGGCCCGATCCCGTTCCCCGGGCGGCAATCCGGTTGCACGGACCTTGCCGAATGGGTGGCCAGGAAGCTGCCGAGGGGTGATCATGAGAGTCCAGAGCGCACTTCCCATGAGGAGGCACGGGTGGCCGAGACTCTGAAGAAGGGCAGCCGGGTGACCGGCGCCGCGCGCGACAAGCTCGCGGCAGACCTGAAGAAGAAGTACGACTCCGGTGCGAGCATCCGGGCGCTGGCCGAGGAAACCGGCCGCTCCTACGGATTCGTCCACCGGATGCTCAGCGAGTCCGGAGTCACGCTGCGGGGACGCGGCGGAGCGACACGGGGCAAGAAGGCCGCCACGGCCTGACGGCCACCGGCGGTCGGGACGGGTCGTGCGGCTGTCCCGAGGTTCACCGTTCCCGACGGTGGCCACCCGGTCGACCACCCGGTCGACCGGGTGGTTACTGTTCAGTCACTTAGCTCCACGTGCTGACTGAACGGACCCGGAGGCGCCCCATGACCTCGCTCGACCCCGTACTCGACAAGGACGGCGTACGACTCACCGTCGACGACGCGGTCGCCATGGTGACCCTCACCAACCCGGCCAGGCGCAACGCCCAGTCTCCCGCTCTGTGGCGGGCGTTGACGGAAGCCGGACGGGCACTGCCCGGCAGCGTGCGGGTCGTCGTGCTCCGCGGCGAGGGCAAGTCGTTCTCCGCCGGCCTCGACCGGCAGGCGTTCACCCCCGAGGGATTCGACGGCGAGCCGTCCTTCCTCGACATGGCGCGCGGCCCGCAGGACGAGCTCGACGCGATCATCGCCGAGTACCAGGAGGCGTTCACCTGGTGGCGCCGCAACGACATCGTGTCGATCGCGGCCGTCCAGGGGCACGCGATCGGTGCCGGTTTCCAGCTGGCCCTCGCCTGCGATCTGCGGATCGTCGCCGAGGACGTGCAGTTCGCCATGCGTGAGACCAGTCTCGGACTGGTCCCCGACCTCACCGGCACGCACCCCCTGGTGCACCTGGTGGGGTACGCCCGCGCGCTCGAGATCTGTGCCACGGGCCGCTTCGTCCACGCCGAGGAGGCCGAACGCACCGGCCTGGCCAACCTCGTGGTCCCCGCCGACGAGCTGGACGGCGCGGCCCGCGACCTGGCCGGCGCGCTGCTGGCCGCCCCGCGCGACGCGGTCGTGGAGACCAAGGCGCTGCTGCGCGGTGCGGTCTCGCGCGGCTACGAGGAACAGCGCGCCGCCGAACGCGCCGCGCAGGGCCGCCGGCTGCGCGACCTGGCGGGCATCACCGACTGATCCCGGGCGCTCGCGGCCCCGTGGGCGGAACCGGCCGGTCCGGTCCCGCCCACGGGTTCCGGGCGCCCGCGAACGCCCGGGCCGCCGTCGGCGGGAGGCGCACCGGTCCCGCCCGGCCCCCGTTCAGTCGAGTCCCGTCACCCGGTCGCGTTCCACCACTGCGGTGATCAGCACCGCGACCGAGGGGCGCCCCTCCACCGCGTCCGTCACCGCGCCCCGCACGGCGCGCGCCACGTCGAGCGCCCGGTGCGCGGGGTCCGTCGCCAGCTCGATCCGCACCCGCCCCGGGCCCGTGTGCACCGGGTGTCCCAGCGCCCGGGTCAGCGCCACCACGCCCGGAACCCCGGCGGCGGCCCGCCCCGCGTCCTCCGTCGCCCGCGCCCCGTGCACCTCGGGCGGTGCGGGAGGCGTCCGTTCGGGCGGTGCGTCCAGCAGCTCCGTCACCCGTACGTCCACCTCCGCCACCACCAGGCCCAGCCGGTCCCCGGCCGCCGTGAACAGGGCCGAACGCAGTGCGTCGGCGGCGGTCGGCAGCGGCCGGCCGGACAGGGCCGACATGGCCGCCTCGATCCGCAACGGCCCCGGCGGCAGGGCGCTCGGCGGCGGTTCCACCTCCGGTTCCGGGGCCGAATCCGGAGCGGCCACCGCGATCCTGAGCCGCCCGAGCAGCGCGCCCGGCTCCTGCCCCGCCACCGCCCCGCGCAGCACCGCGACCGCCGCCCGCTCGGCGATCCAGGCCCCGTCGGCCGGACCGCCCAGCGGGAGCAGCCGTCCGAGGCCGAGCCTCTGCCTGACCGCCGCCGCCCATTCGCCCGCCCGCTGCGGGCCCTCACCCGTCGTCATCCCCCCAGCCTGCCGTATTCACGGCGCAGGACGCGGCAACCCCGCCTAATGTGGGCAAAGAGGGGCGAATCATCCCGAAGGGAAGAGTGGCGATGACCGACACCACACAGCGGAACCGGCCCGAGAGCTCCGACCGGGAATCGAGTCCGCTCGTCAAGCGTGGCGGGGGAGCCCCCGCCACCCGCGGCCGCACCACCATCGCCGATGGCGTGGTCGAGAAGATCGCGGGAATGGCGGCCCGTGACGTGGTCGGCGTCCACGCGATGGGCAGCGGCCTGTCGCGCACGTTCGGCGCGGTGCGCGACCGGGTGCCCGGCGGGGGCGGGGGCAAGGCCGTCACCCGCGGGGTGAAGGCGGAGGTCGGCGAGTCCCAGACCGCCCTCGACCTGGAGATCGTCGTCGACTACGGCGTCTCGATCGCCGACGTCGCCCGCGACGTGCGGGAGAACGTGGTCGCGGCGGTCGAGCGGATGACCGGTCTGGAGGTCGTCGAGGTCAACATCGCGGTGAGCGACGTGAAGCTGCCCGACGAGGTCGACGACGAGCAGCCCGAACCGCGGCTCCAGTAGGTCTTGGGCACGAGGCAGGCGAGGAGCACACGATGAGCATGGCTGTGATCGGCATGGTGGCCGGCATGGCGCTCGGATTCGCCGGGTACTTCGGCGGATTCGGGGCCTTCCTGCTGGTGGCCGCGTTGGGGGCGGTCGGCTTCGTCGCCGGCCGCTTCGTGGAGGGCGACCTGGAACCCGGCGACTTCTTCCGGAGTCGCGAGCGCGGCGACCGACGCCGGTGACGACGGTGTCGGGGGTGAGCCGCAAGATCGCCGCCGGTGAACGCGGGGAGACCCGGATCGCCGACCGGGTGGTCGCGAAGATCGCCGCCCAGGCGGCGAAGGAGGCGATCGAGGAACCGCCGGAGGAGGGCGGCGCCCCGCGCGCCACGGTCACGGTGCACCGGGACGTCGCCCGGGTACGGGTGAGCCTGGAACTCCGCTACCCCTCCGACATCGGCCGCCAGTGCGGCGGGGTGCGCCGCCGGGTCGCCGAGCGGGTGAGGGAGCTGGCGGGGATGGACGTGCCCGAGGTGGCCGTACAGGTCGAACGACTGCATCCGGTCGGAGCGGGCGCCGGGACAGGGGTGAGGACCCGATGAGCGAACCCCTGGAACCGGAGCACGGGACGCGGCCGCTGCCCGCCACCGGCCCCACCGGGCACGGGGACGTGCTCGCACCCGACCGGTCCTCCTCGTCCCTCGCACCGGGCCCGGCACCCGCCCGGCGGCACGGCGGCCCCCGGGCGGGCCGCTTCTGGTCCGCGCGCCGCATCCCCGCGGCGGTCCTCGCCCTGCTGGTCCTCGGCGCCGCCGCCCTGCTGCTCTACGACGTGGCGGCGGTACGGGCCGACCGCCAGGCGATGCGGTGGCGCCGGGAGCTGGCCGGTGAACTGGCCGCCCGCCCGCTGGAGAACACCTGGGTCCTCGCCCTCGCCGCCCTCGCCGTGCTGATCGGCCTCTGGCTGCTCGTGCTGGCCCTCACCCCCGGACTGCGCGCCCTGCTGCCGATGCGCCGAGACCGCCCCGGCGTCCGGGCCGCCCTCGACCGGTCCGCGGCCGCCCTGGTCCTGCGCGACCGCGCCGTCGAGGTGGCCGGGGTGCAGTCGGTACGGGTCCGGGCGGGCCGCAGCCGGGCGGTGGTGCGCGCCGTGTCGCACTTCCGGGAACTCGACGACGTACGGGCCGACCTGGACACCGTGCTCGAGGACGCCGTCGGGGAACTGGGGCTGGCCCGGCCGCCGAGTCTGTCCGTGCATGTCCGCCGACCCACGAAGAAGGGGTGAGCCCGTTGCTCGGGACCGTCAACCGGGTACTGCTCGGCCTGGCCGGACTGGTGCTGCTCTGCGTCGGCGGTGCGGTGCTCGCCGCCGGGCTCGGCCTCTCCGTGCCGTCCTGGTGGCCCTGGTACGGCAGGACGGACGTGCTGCTCAGCGCGGCCGACCGGGAACGCTGGCGGGACCAGGGCTGGTGGTGGCCGACGGTCATCGCGGCCCTGGCCGTCATGGTCGTCCTGGCCCTGTGGTGGTTCCTGGCCCAGCTGCGCCGCGCCCGGCTCGCCGAGGTGCTGGTGGACAGCGGCGACGGCGAGGGGGCCCGACTGCGGGGCCGGGCCCTGGAAGGGGTGCTCGCCGACGAGGCGGGGAACCTGGACGGGGTGGCCCGTGCCCGGGTCGCGCTGACCGGCCGGCGCTCCGCGCCGCGCGTCCGGATCCGGCTGCGGATGGAGCCGCACGCGGCACCCGACGAGACGCTCGGCCGCCTCACCGACGAGGCGCTGGCCCACGCGCGGGAATCGGCGGGACTGGCCGAACTGCCGGCCGAGGTACGGCTGAGGGCGGTCGGGCACCGGGCGGAGCGGGTGAGCTGACGGCCCCGGGCCGGGCCCGGGCACTCTCCCGCAGCATGCCCGTGGGCGTGCTGCGGGAGCCCGGACGCCACCCGGCCGCCGGACGCCGGACGGTCGCGGCCCGGACGCCGGGAACGGAAAACGGAACCAGGAACGGAACCAGGAACCGAACCGGGCCCGGAAACCGTTCGGGAACCGCTCAGAAACCGTGCCGGTAACCGCCGTCGACCGGCACCATGATGCCCGTCAGGTACGAGGCCGCCGGCGACAGCAGGAACGCCGCGGTCCGCCCGAACTCCTCCGGCGTGCCGTAGCGCCGCAGCGGGATGCGCGCCTCGTTGGCGGCGCGGGAGGCCTCCGCGTCGCCCGAGAGCGCGTCCAGTTCGCGGACCCGGTCCGTGTCGATCCGGGCCGGCAGCACCCCCACCACCCGGATGCCCCGGGGCCCCAGCTCGTCGGCCAGGGACTTGGCGAAGCCCGCCAGACCGGGGCGCAGCCCGTTGGAGATGGTCAGCCCGGCGATCGGCTCGTGCACGGAACCGGAGAGCACGAAGCCGATGACCCCGCCCTCGCCGAGCGCGGCCGCCGTGGTCCTGGCCAGCCGCACCGCGCCCAGGAACACCGACTCGAAGGCCGACCGCCACTGCTCGTCGGTGTTGTCGGCGACGAAACCGGGCGCGGGCCCGCCGACGCTGATGAGGATGCCGTCGAGCCGCCCGAACCGCTCGTGCGCCGCGTCCACCAGACGCCGGGCGGACTCGGGGTCGGCGTTGTCGGCGACGAGGCCGAGCGCGTCCGGCCCCAGCTCGGCGGCGGCCTTCTCGACGCGCTTCTCGTCCCGCCCGGTGATGATCACCCGTGCGCCGTCGGCGGCCAGTGCCGCGGCGGTGGCGTTGCCCAGCCCGCGGGTCGCCCCGGTGACGATGTACACACGGTCCTTCAGTCCAAGATCCATGGCCCTATCCTGCCGTGTCGGTCTCCAGGGTGCCCTGCCCGGCCAGCGCCATGGCGGTGCCCACCAGGCCGATGTGGCTGAACGCCTGCGGGAAGTTGCCGAGTTGCCGCCGCTTGCCGGTGTCGTACTCCTCGGCGAGCAGCCCCACGTCGTTGCGGAGCGCCAGCAGCTGCCGGAAGATTTCCTCCGCCTCCTCGGCGCGCCCGGTCAGGCGCAGGGCGTCGGCCAGCCAGAACGAGCAGGCCAGGAAGGCCCCTTCGGTACCGGGCAGCCCGTCGACCGAGAAGCCGTCCGTGCTGTAGCGGCGGACCAGGCAGCCGCTGCCCAGCTCGGCCCGGACCGCGTCGACCGTCCCGATCACCCGGGGGTCGTCCGGCGGCAGGAACCCGGTGCGGGCGATCAGCAGCGTCGCGGCGTCCAGCTCCCGGGAGCCGTAGGACTGGGTGAAGGTGTTCCGCACCGGGTCGAACCCCTTCTCGCACACCTCCCGGTGCACGGCGTCCCGCATGGCCCGCCACCGGTCGGCGTCCCCGGCCAGCGAGGGGTTCTCCTCCAGGGTGCGCACGGCACGGTCCGCGGCGACCCAGGACATGACCTTGGAGTGCACGAAGTGGCGGCGCCGGCCGCGGATCTCCCAGAGTCCCTCGTCCGGCTCGCGCCAGGTGGACTCCAGGAAGCCGAGCAGGCTCAGCTGGAGGTTCCAGGCGTGCGGCTTGTCGTCCAGGCCCGCCTCGCGCGCGAGCCGCAGGGAGTCGATGACCTCGCCGTAGACGTCGAGCTGACGCTGGCGGACCGCCGCGTTGCCGATCCGGACCGGGGTGGAGTTCTCGTACCCGCGCAGCCATGGCAGCTCCGCCTCGGGCAGCCGCCGCTCGCCCGCGAGGCCGTACATGATCTGGAGGTCGGCGGGGTCGCCGGCGACCGCCCGCAACAGCCAGTCCCGCCAGGCCGCGGCCTCCTCCAGGTACCCGGCCGAGACCAGGGCGTCGAGGGTCAGCGTGGAGTCCCGCAGCCAGCAGAAGCGGTAGTCCCAGTTCCGTACGCCGCCGATCTCCTCCGGCAGCGAGGTGGTGGGGGCCGCGACGATGCCGCCGGTCGGCGCGAAGGTGAGCGCCTTCAGCGTGATCAGCGAACGGATCACCGCCTCCCGGTACGGGCCCCGGTACCTGCACCGCGAGGACCACTCGGCCCAGTCGGACAGGGTGGTCTCCAGGGCCAGGTGCGGGTCGACGAGGTCGGGGCGGGGCGAGTGCGAGGGGTGCCAGGTCAGGACGAACGCCACCTTCTCGCCCGCCGCGACGGTGAACGACGAGCAGGTGGAGAACTGCTGGCCCCAGGTCTTGACCGGCGGTTCGCTGCGCAGCCAGACCGAGTCCGGTCCCGCGACCGCCACCCGGTGCCCCTGCGAGCGGCGCACCCACGGCACGACGGAGCCGAAGTCGAAGCGCAGCCGGAGCACCGAACTCATGTCGACGCTGCCGCTGACGCCCTCGACGATCCGCATGACATCGGGTTCCCGGTCGCGCTGCGGCATGAAGTCGACGACCTTGACCGTGCCGGTACGGGTCTCCCAGACCGTCTCCAGGACGAGGGAGTCGCCCATGTAGCCGCGCCGGGTGCAGTTCTCCGCCCCCTTCGGGGCGATCCGCCAGTGGCCGTTCTCCTCGTCGCCGAGCAGGGCGGCGAAGCAGGCACCCGAGTCGAAGCGGGGCAGACAGAGCCAGTCGACGGAACCGTTCCTGCCGACCAGGGCGGCCGTCTGGAGATCGCCGATGAGGGCGTAGTCCTCGATGCGTGGGGTCACGTTCTGGCGTGTTCCCGGGCCGGGGCCCCGTTAAGCAACACCGGCACGCGGGTCGCCCGGTGGCGGACCGCCCCGCCCGGTGGCGCCCTCTCCCCGCCCGCGGACCCGGCGTCAGGCCGTCGCGGGCTCCGGCTTCCCGGGCCTGCCGGGCTCCTCCGGGTCGGAGCCGGACGCCTCCTCGGCCGCCGCCTGGGCCCGGTCGCGCTTCTCCCGGCGGGCGAGGACCACGTACCCGACCGGGACAGCGGCGGCGAACAGCCACCACTGCACGGCGTACGCCATGTGCGGGCCGATCGAACCGGAGTCGGGGGAGCCGATCAGCTCCGGGGAGCCGTCGACCGGCTCGGGTGCGGTCTGCTCGATGTAGCCGCCGAGCACCGGACGGGAGAGCCGCTCGGCCTCCTGGGCGCTGCTGATCAGCATCACCTGGCGGTCCGGCAGGTCCGAGATGTTCTTGATGCCGCTGGCGTCCGTCGTCTCGTCGGCCTTGAGCCGTCCGGTGACGGTCACCTCGCCCCGGGGCACGGGCGGCACGTCGGGGAAGTCGCGCTGGCTCGCGGCGGCGGGCACCCAGCCGCGGTTGACCAGGACCGTGCCGCCGCCCTTGAGGTCGAGCGGGATCAGCACGTGGAAGCCGACCCGGTCGTCGGAGGAGGTCCTGCGGCGCACGACCACCTGGTGCTCGGGGTCGTACGTGCCGGTGGCCGTCACCGTCCGCCAGTAGTCGGAGCGCGGCACCGTGTGACCCGGGGAGGTGAGCGAGGCGACCGGGACCGGCTTCGCCTTGAGGTTGCGGGAGATCAGGGCGTTCTGTTCGACCCTGTGCTCATGCCGGTGGAACTGCCAGAAACCCAGCTCGACCATCGTGGGAATCAGGACGAGGGCGAGGAGGGCGAGGAGAAGCCACTGCCGGGTCAACAGGAAGCGGTACACCCCACGACGGTACAACCGGGGTCGTGGGGTGCATCGCGCAGGGGTGGGGTGCATCGTGCCGGGGGCGGGTGGTGCAGGGGGAGGAAGTGCGGCGGCCGGCGGTCAGACCTTGTCGATGATGCCCACCTTCCCCTCGGCGCGGGCGCAGTGACCGCCGCAGAACCAGTGCCCCTCGACCTCGACGCCCTGGCCGATGATCTGGACCCGGCAGTGCTCACAGATGGGCGCCATGCGGTGGATGGCGCAGGAAAAGCAGTCGAAGACGTGCACCGCGCCCTGCGCGTGCACCTCGAAGGACATGCCGTAGTCGTTTCCGCAAACCTCGCAACGTGCCATGCGCCACAGGGTCGGACGCGAGGGCACCGGCGGGCGAGCGGTGGGCGGGCGAGTCGCCGCCGGTTCACTCCGATGACGGCGCGGCCGGCCGCACCGTCGCGGGGGCCACGTCGCGCAGCAGATGGGTGAAGGCGCTCTCGTCCAGGATCGGGGTGCCGAACGACTTGGCCTTCACCGTCTTCGACGTCGCCGAGTCCGGGTCGTTGGTCACCAGCAGGCTGGTGAGCCGGGACACACTGGTCGCCACGTGCAGCCCGGCCTCCACGGCCCGGTCCTCCAGCAGCTCGCGGTCGATGGAGGTGTCGCCGGAGAACGCCACCCGCATCCCCTGCTTGAGCGGCTTGTCCTTCTCGTACCGCCCCGGGTTCGGATACGGGCACGCCGGGCGCTTGCGCGGGGCCCGCCAGGAGCTCTGGCCGTACGAGGACCGGGGGCCGGACCGCGGGGTGACCGGGGAGTCCGACCACTCGGTCAGGGGCCGGCACTCCAGCAGCGGCAGCCGCACCCCGCCCCGCGCCGCCGCGTGCAGGCTCGGCCGGAACGCCTCGGCCAGGACCCGGGCGTCGTCCAGCGCGTGGTGGGCGCGCTGTTGCACGACCCCGAAGTGCGCGGCCAGCGACTCCAGCTTGTGGTTGGGCAGCGGGAGCCGCAGCTCCTTGGAGAGCGCGATGGTGCACAGCCGCTGCTGGACGGGGGCGAGGACCGAGGCCCGCGCGTACTCCCGGGCCAGCATCGACCAGTCGAAGGCCGCGTTGTGCGCGACCAGGACGCGGCCCGTGAGCCGCTCGGACAGCTGGGCGGCGATCTCCGGGAAGAGCGGGGCGCCTTCGAGGACGTCGCTGGTCAGGCCGTGGATCCAGACCGGACCGGGATCACGCTCCGGGTTGACGAGGGTGTACCAGTGGTCCTCGACGTCGCCCCGGGCGTCCAGACGGTAGACGGCGGCGGACACTATCCGGTCGTCCCGGGCGAGCCCGGTGGTCTCCACGTCGACGACCGCGTACCCCGGTGGGTAGGAGGTCGGCCATGGTGCTGCGGTCTGGCGGTCGTCGAGCATGGTCACAGAGAATACGGGCCGCGACTGACAGTCTCCTATTCCGGCCGTCCCCGGACTCCTCTCTTCCGGCCGGCTCCGGAGTCTCCTGTTCCGGCCGTTCCCGGACCCCCTCCTCCGGCCGTCCCCGGTTTCCCGTACACCCTGGTGTTTCCGCACGTCTGTGAGGGGGCGGGGTGAGACCATCCCCGGGTGACGGATTCCCGGACGCACCACGAACCGCACGGCAACGGGCTCGGCACCCGGCTGAACTGGCTGCGCGCCGCCGTCCTCGGCGCCAACGACGGGGTGGTCTCCACCGCGGGCCTGGTCGTCGGCGTGGCCGGTGCCACCGCGGACCGCGGCACCCTGCTCACGGCCGGCCTGGCGGGACTGCTGGCCGGGTCCATGTCGATGGCGGCGGGCGAGTACGTGTCGGTCTCCACCCAGCGCGATTCGGAGATGGCCGCGCTGGCGACGGAGAAGCAGGAGCTGATGGAGGCCCCGGAGGAGGAACTCGAGGAGCTGACCGGCCTGCTGGAGGGCAAGGGGCTGAGCCGCGAGGTCGCCCGCGAGGCCGCCGTCCAGCTCACCGAACGCGACGCGCTGCGCGCCCACGCGGCGGTCGAGCTGGGCATCGACCCGGACGAACTGACGAACCCGTGGCACGCGGCGGGCGCCAGCTTCCTGGCGTTCACGGTCGGCGCACTGCTGCCGCTGCTGGCGATCGTGCTGCCCCCGACGACGCTGCGGCTGCCGGTGACCGTGCTGTCGGTGCTCGCCGCCCTCGCCCTGACGGGCTGGTGGAGCGCCCGCCTGGGCGAGGCGGCGGCCGGGCCCGCGGTGCTGCGGAACATGGGCGGGGGAGCGCTGGCGATGGCGGTCACCTACGGGGCGGGGCAGCTGCTGGGGGCGGCGGGGGTGTGAGCGCTCCGGTCCCTTCAGCCGAGCCGTACGATCCGCTCGGGCGGGAAGAGCTCGGTGCCGGTGGCCACCGTCTGGCTGCCCATGTGGATCGTGAGGTTGTCGAGGTCGGCCAGGGGGGTCAGGTCGTAGGGGCCGTTCCCGGGCCGGGCGTGCAGCTGGAGTCGAGTCAGCGCGGGCAGTTCCCGCAGCGGTTCCAGTCCGTGCCGCAGGCGGCAGGAGATGAGCACGAGGGTGGGCAGGGTGGTCAGACCGGCGAGCCGGGCCAGTTCCAGGTCATCCAGCAACCCGAGGGTGAGCCGACGGAGGCGACGGAAGAACGGGGTCCGGCACACGTACTGAAGCTGCGAGAGACTTTCGACGCGGAGGTCTTCCAGCTCGGTCCACTGCTCGACCCCGTCCAGGCTCAGTTCGCGGGCATCCCTGATCAGGGAGAGTGACCTGAGCCGGCTGCTCAGCGCCAGTTCGCCGATGCTGTCGACGGCGAAGCGGTGGCCCAGGTGCAGGTCGCGGACCTCCGTGAAGGGCTCCAGCTGCTCCACCGGCACATCGGGATGCAGTTGGTTCAGGGACAACCAGGTGAGCGGAAGGTCCGACAGCGGGCTCAGATCGCGGACTTCGGGACACAGACTGAGCCCCACTTCCGTGAGCGATCGCATCGAGGCCAGCGGGGAGACATCGGTCAGTGCTTTGTTGTCGAAGACGAAGAGCCTCTCCAGTCCATGGCGCCGGACCAGCGGGGACAGGTCCGGGTGGTCACCCTCCAAGCGAATCCCCCGGGCCTCGGGCACATACCGCAGGGCCGCCAGCTCATCGGAGTTCGCCACGGAGACGCTGACTTCGGCCCAGGTCTGCGCCGCAAGCACCTCCCGGGCGTAGTCATCGGTGTCGAACGCCCCCCACGCGTTGGTCAGCTGGGCCGCCACCCACTCCCGCTCGTCGTCCCGGTAGCTCTTGACCACCTCGTACGCGGCCTCGCCGCCGATGAGTGCGGCTGTCAGCACCACGTCCCCCGCCGCGTACTCGTCCTCCACCTCCTTTGGCCCCGGCAGCAGTTCCAGCACCAGTTCGCCGACCTCGGCCAGCGCCTCCGCCTCCGCCCTGCCGCGCGGCGGCAGCAGCTCCGCCGTCCGCTCCTGGACCTCGGCACGCACCGCCGGGTCCAGTTCCGGCGCGTGTTCCAGACTCGCCGCCGCGAGCAGCACGAGCCGGTGCCGGTGCTTGCGGGTCTGGTCCGCGCGCTTGAGCAACCGCCGCAGCAGCCGGGCCCGTTCGTCGGGTCGGGCGTGGCCCACCGCCATCTGGACCACGTCGTGCCACTGGTCGTCGTGCGCGTGCTTGGCCAGGACGCCGAAGTCACGGGCCTCCACCGCGGCCTTCGCGCCCAGGTAGTCCTGGAAGGTCCGGTGCACGAACCCCACCGCGCCCGGGGCGGGTTCGCGCAGCAGACCGCTCCTTATCAGCAGGTGCGCGAACACCTGCTCCGGCGTCCCCCGCACCTGGGGCATCGCCGTCAGCCACTCGGCGACCATCGCCCCTGCCTCGTCGCGGTCCGCCTCCACCTGGCCGTTGCGGATCAGCCAGTACGCCAGCCGCTGGAGCAGCGCCGTCTGCTCCTCGCGGGTCAGGTCCACGCCCTCGACCCCGGTGATCTCGCGCTCCGTGTCCCGGCGCACCAGCAGCATGTCCAGCGCCGCGTCGTACAACTCCTTCCGGGCGCGCGGGAGCTGCATCCTGCGGTCCCGGTTGAGCGCGCACAGCAGGGCGCACATCAGCGGATTCGTCGCGAGCCGCGCCAGGTCGCGGCGCATGCCCACCGCGCGCCGCAGCGAGGCCTCGTACACGTCCAGTTGCTCGCGCTCCTCGGGGCCGTCGCACTCGGAGCGGGCCGCCGCGTGCCAGTGGTCGATGAACGAGCGGATGTCCCTCTGGTTCATCGGCAGCAGCGAGTGCGCCTCGAAGCCGGAGCCGGACAGCCAGCTCTCCGGCACCGCGGACGGGCGGGTCGTCACCACGTAACGGGCCCGCGGGTAGGCCGTGATCAGGTCCTTGAGCCAGCGCTCGGTCCGGTTGCGCAGCCGCGTCGGGACCTCGTCCACCCCGTCGACCAGGACCAGCGCCCGGCCCTCGGTCAGCAGCCGGTCCGCCCAGCCGGCGGGCGCCGCGCCGTGCAGCGGCACCCCGGCCGCGCGCAGGAACTCCTCGGGCGTGGGCAGGGCCCCGTGCGCGGTGAACGCGCGCAGCCGCAGGACGAACGGCACACAGCGGTTCCAGTCCGCCAGGCCGGTGCCGAACGTACGGCGGGCGGCGTTCACCGCGAGCCACTGCACCAGCGTGCTCTTGCCCGACCCGGCCGGGCCCCGCAGCAGCAGCCGGTCCGTCCCCGACAGCGCCTGCTCGACGGAGACCGTCACCGTGGCCGGATGCTCCGGCCCGCCCTGCCGGGCACCGCTCCCGCTCACCGTCAGGCTGATGTAGGCCGTCTCCAGCGGCCACTCGGCCGCCGACCGGCCCAGCGTCAGCCCGAACAGCCCCATCCGGCCGTGGGCCGCGGCCACGAACTCCGCGTACCGCTGCTCGAAGGCCGACGCCGCCGCGTCCGGGCGCGGGCCCACCCGCGCCTGCACCTCCGCCACCAGCTCCCGGGTCCGCTCCGTCGCGCGGGTCTGCTCCACGGCGGCCCGGGCCGCGAACGACGGATGGGCGGTCAGCTGCTCCACGGCATGCGCGCAGCACCGGCCGAGCAGCTCCTCGTACAGCTCGGCCGCACGCTCCGAGAGGCCCGCCGCAGGTGCCGACAGTGCGGCGCGCAGCCGCTCGGGCTCCAGGCCGACGGCGAACAGCCGGTCCGCCGTCAGCTCGCCCGTCGCCGCGAAGGTGTCCCGCACCGCCTCCACGGCGGCCAGCCGCTCGTGCTCGGGCAGCCCGGCGTACGACTCCGTCAGCCGTCCGCCGAGCACCTTCGCCAGCCGGTCCGGTTTCGCCGGGCGGGGGAGCGGGCGCACCGGGTCCCCGACCAGGCCCGCTCCCGGCCGCGGCGCGACCAGTGACCTGGCCACCGTGCCGATGACCGTCGTCGCCAGCCGGACCAGCGCAACTTCCAGACCCTGCACGACATTTCCTCCCCGGGACGGCTCAGATCACAGGGATCGTACGACGAGCGCATTGGTGGAAGTCACCAAAGACTGCTGACAACGTGTCTTGCATACTTGTTGGTAACAACGTCTGGTCCCGGCCCGCCCGCGGCCCTACGGTGCTGCCATGCCGACGAACCTGCCCGATGTAGTGCTCTGGTCCATACCGGCCTTCGTCCTGCTCACCGTCCTGGAAATGGCCCTCCACCACTTCCACCCCGACGAGGAGGCCGCCGGGTACGAGACGAAGGACACCGTCACCAGCATCAGCATGGGGCTGGGCAGCCTGGCCTTCGACCTGTTGTGGAAAGTGCCCGTCGTCGCGATCTACACCGCCGTCTACGAACTGACCCCGCTGCGCGTCCCCGTGCTGTGGTGGACCGTGCTGCTGATGCTGCTCGCGCAGGACTTCTTCTACTACTGGTCGCACCGCGGTCACCACGTCATCCGGATCCTCTGGGCCTGCCACGTGGTCCACCACTCCAGCCGGAAGTTCAACCTCTCCACCGCGCTGCGCCAGCCCTGGACCTCGCTGACCGTCTGGCCGTTCTACCTGCCGATGATCGCCTGCGGGGTCCACCCGGCCGCGCTCGCCTTCTGCTCGTCGGCCAACCTCGTCTACCAGTTCTGGGTGCACACCGAGCGCGTCGACAAGCTGCCCAGGCCCTTCGAGTACGTGCTGAACACGCCCTCCCACCACCGGGTGCACCACGCGTCGCAGGGCGGCTACCTGGACCGGAACTTCGGCGGCATCCTGATCGTCTGGGACCGGCTCTTCGGGTCCTTCACGGCCGAGACGGAGCGCCCCGTCTTCGGCCTCACCAAGAACATCGACACGTTCAACCCCCTGCGGGTCGCCACCCACGAGTACGTCGCCATCGCCCGTGACGTACGGGCGGCGAGCAGTTGGAGCGAGCGCGCCGGGCGGATCTTCCGCGGGCCCGGCTGGCAGTCGGCGGCGGCCCCCACGGCCCCCGCCACCCCTGCCGCCCCCGCGACCACGCCCATGACCCTTCCCACCGAGGAGCGCGCCGGATGAGCGCCGAAGCCGACCGGGACCGCCGGACGAACACCGCCCCCGGCCGGGACCCCCGCAGCACGGACCGGACGAACGCCGACGCCGAGGCCGGCGCGGGCCGCCGGGACCGCCTCGTGCGCCCGCTGCTCCTCGCGTTCCTCGGGGCCTGCGCCGTCGACCTCATCGGCGTGCTCGCCGGGATCGAGCTCGCCCACCAGATCGCGAAACCCCTGCTGATGCCGCTGCTGGCGGGGTACGCCCTCGCCCGGCGCGGGCCCCGGCTGCTCGTCGCGGCGCTGCTGTTCGGCTGGGGCGGCGACACCTTCCTGCTGCTCGACTCCGACCCGGCCTTCCTGGTCGGGATGGGCTCCTTCGCCGTCGGCCACGTCTGCTACCTGTGGCTCTTCGGGCGGGCCCACAGCTCACCGGTGGCCGCGCTCGGGTACGCGGTGGCCCTGACCGTCTTCGTCGCGCTGCTCTGGAACGGGCTGCCCGCGGACCTGCGGGTGCCGATGGCCGGCTACAGCATGCTGCTCACGGCGATGGCGTGCCGGGCCGGCGCCCTCGGTACGCGGGCGGCCGTCGGCGGAGGGCTGTTCCTGCTCTCCGACGGGCTGATCGCCACCGGGATCGCCGACTGGCCGCAGCTGCCCGCCCCCGACTTCTGGGTCATGCTCACCTACCTCGCGGCGCAGTACCTGCTGACCACCGGGGCACTCGCCCCCGCCCCGGAGCGGGCGGGCCGCACCACGGCGGACGGGCCCCGGGGCTAGGGCGCTCACCGGGCCGCGAGCCAGTCCGGACGGTCCGCCCCCAGCGGGCCGGGCGGGCGCGACCAGTTCGCGGGGGAGCCGTCGAAGGCGACCGCCGGCAGCGCGTGCCGCAGCCGGCCCAGCGGACCGTCCGTCTCCGTGAGCCACTTCTCCGGGTCGTACGAATCGTGAGCCCCGTCGGCGCCGGAGTCGGGGCCTTCCGGGGCCGGGGCGGGCAGTTCGTCGAGCAGCCAGGCGGCGGTACGGGCCAGCGAGAGCGTGACCAGCCGGGAGCCGCCCTCGTCGTGTTGCTCGGTCAGGGCCCGCAGCACGGCGGCGGCCAGCAGATAGCCGGTGCCGTGGTCCAGCGCCTGCGCGGGCAGCGCACCCGGCGTGCCCTCCGGGCCGGCCTGGACCGAGGCGATGCCCGTGGCCACCTGCACCAGACTGTCGAAGCCGCGCCGCTCCGCCCACGGGCCGGCAAACCCCCAGGCCGACAACCGTCCGACGACCAGCCCCGGCCTGCGCGCGGCCAGGGACCGGGGCGTCAGCCCGAACCGGTCCAGCGCCCCCGGCCGGTACCCGACCACGACCACGTCCGCCTCGTCCAGCAACGCGTCGAGAGCGGCCCGGCCGGAAGGGCGGTCGAGGTCCAGGTCCGCCGACCGCTTCCCGAAACCGGTGTCGCCGTGCGCGTCCGGACTCTCCGGCAGCCTCGGCGAGTCGATCCGCAGCACGTCCGCGCCGAGCAGCGCCAGGGTCCGGGTGGCGACGGGCCCGGCGATGACCCGGGTGAGGTCCAGTACGCGCAACCCGGCGGCGGGCAGCACCGGTTCGCCGCCGGGCGCCGCCGTCCGGCGCACCGGCGCGTCGTCGAGCCGTTTCCCGGCCACCAGCGGCGTGCCCGCCAGGGCGGCGCCCTGCGGGTCGGCCGCCCACTGCGCCGGGGTGCGGGCGGCCACGGCCAGGCCGCCCGCCGCGTACACCGTCCGCTCGATCTCCTCGCTCCGGCGCCCGGCGAACGAGGCGGCCACCGCCGCCACCGCGACGTCGTCCGGGGTGTCCCCGGGCAGCCCCAGCGTGGCCAGCAACCGGACCCGGTGATGCGGGTAGTTGGCATGCGTACGGACCCAGCCGTCCGCCGAGCGCCAGAACCTGGACAACGGGGCGAAGGTGGTCGCCGCCCGCCCGTCGATCCGCAGATGACGCTCACCGGTGAACGCCGTCGCCACCGCGCCGTCGTCGATCCGGACCCGGGGCACCGGGCCACCGGTCCGGCGGGCGGCCAGTTCGGCGGCGGCCAGCGAGCAGACCGCCACGGTGGACCGGGCCAGCTCCATGACGGGCAGCCGCGCGGGGAGCGCCCCGCCGCGACCGGCCGTCCCGATGCGGGCGAGCAGCGCGGGATCGCCGCCCAGCGCCGCCCACGCCTGTTCGATGCCGGATGCACGTACCTGGTTCATCCCCGCACTATGGCACCGGGTGCCACCACGGGGGAAGGGCTCCGGGCCCCGGTGAACGGCGGGAGGGCCCGGTCGAAGACCCCGGACCCTCCCCCTCGTGCCGCTTCCCGCTACCAGCGGACCGCGTTCAGCGCGTTCACCACACCGGCGCCGTAGAAGCCGTTGCGGTTCTTGCCGCCCTCGCAGACGGCGTCGATCGTGCCGTCGCCGTCGATGTCGTACGGCTCGCCGCACGCGGTGGCGTCGGCCTGCGCGAGCAGCAGCGCCTTCACCGCGGCCGCCGGCGCGTACGGGTGCTTCGACTTGATCAGGGCCGCGACACCCGCGACGTGCGGGGAGGCCATCGACGTACCGGCCTTGTAGCCGTACTTGCCGCCCGGCAGCGTGGACAGGATCAGACCGCTCGTGGCCGGCGGGGCGGGCGTCTGGTAGACCGTGGAGTCACCGCCCGGGGCCGCCACGTCGATGACGCCGTTCCCGTAGTTCGAGTACGAGGACTTCAGGCCCTTGGCACCGGTCGCGGAGACCGTCACCACGCCCGGCAGCATCGCCGGGATGTCGAGGCACTCGCTCGGGTCGATCGTGCGGGTGACCGCCTCGGTGTCGTTCGGGCTGGTCGTGTCCTCGATCGCGTCGGAGGCCAGGTCGAAGGCGCTGTTGCCGGCCGAGGCTACGTTGACCGCGCCCTTGCGCTCCGCGTACCGCGTGGCCCGGGCGACGGCCTCGACCAGGGCGCCCTGGTCCTCGTCCTCCTTGCAGTTGAACATCCACGGGTCGGTGTAATAGCTGTTGTTGGTGACGTCGACCCCGTGCTCGGCGGCCCAGACGAAGCTGCAGACGATCGACTCGGTGTAGAAGAAGCCGTCCGGGTTCGCCACCTTGATGCCGGCGACCTTCACCCCCGGCGCCACGCCCGTCACGCCGACGCCGTTCTTCGCGGCGGCGATGGTGCCCGCCACGTGCGTGCCGTGGTCGCTCTCGCCGGCCTTCGGGCGCCAGGCGCCGTCCGTGGTGTCCGGTGCCCCGGAGACACAGCTCGCCGAGGCCCCGCGGTCGAAGTTCGGCGCCAGGTCCGGGTGGGTGTCGTCGACGCCCGTGTCGATGACCGCGACCGTGACCTTGCTGCTGCCCAGCGTCTTCTTGTGCGCCTGGTCCGCCTTGATGGCGGGCAGGTCCCACTGCAGGGGCTCCATCGGGTCCTGGCCCGCCGTCGCCCGCGCCGCCGCGCCCTTCGCCTGGGCGGCGGTGAGCGGCTGCTCGTCCCCGGTGTCCGTGGTGGCCTGCGGGACGATGGGGTTGGTGCGGGTGGCCCCCGCCGAATCCACGCCCTTGACCCGGCGGATCGTCTTCGCGAAGTCCGGGTTCTGCGAGTGGGCGACGATGACGCCGATCTGCTCGTAGGCGACCACCACCGTGCCACCGGCCCGGACTATCGCCTTCTTCACCTGCTTGACCGTGCCGTGGTTGCCCCGCGTGTTGACCACGTAGGAGAGCTTCGGGCCGTCCGTCGACACCGTCGCCGAGGGCTGCGCGTCCACCGGTGCGGCGGAGGCGGCACCCGCGGGGAGGAAGCCGAGCGAGGCGGTGAGGGCCAGCCCGACGGGCAATGTCAGTGCGCGCGTCCGTCTGGATCCCAGCTGAGCCATGGGGTCTCCACATCATCCGTGCCGGGCGACCGGCACGGATGTGGCCGGTCGCGTACATGACGTGTGAAGTTATCGCTGATCATCCCCGCTCATCAATGAGTTCGTGGTAACGGATTCGACCGGACGGCGGCAGGAAGCGGCAGGAGAAGTACGCGTACGCGGTGAACCGCCCCGCGGCACCCTCCGTGCCCATGACCGGGAGAGCGCTCCCGCCCCTGCCGGGAAGGGACTTCGCACCCCGGCACCCGGCCTTCCCGATGAGACCGACCGTCACCCACCCCACCGCACCCGCGTCGCGAGGAGATTCCGTGGCTACCGATGCACCGCCGCCGCCCGAGGGCAGTACGGACACCCGCCCCACCCGGCCCACGACCGAGGCGTTCCTCGAGACGCAGGAGAGCGCGGAGTTCGGCGAACTGCGCCGCACCCACCGCTCGTTCGCCTTCCCGCTGACCGTCGCCTTCGTCCTCTGGTACCTGCTGTACGTGCTGCTGTCCAACTACGCGGGCGGCTTCATGGGCACCAAGGTGTACGGCAACATCAACGTGGCCTTCGTGTTCGGTCTCGCCCAGTTCGCCACCACCTTCCTCATCGCCTGGTTCTACGCGCGCCACGCCGCGGCGAAGCTCGACCCGAAGGCCGAGGCGATCAAGTCCCGCATGGAGGCCGACGCATGAGCACCGCGTACCCCTCGCACCACGTCCTCCAGCTGGCCGCCTCGTCCACCACCGAGCACCGGCCGCTGATCATCACGCTCTTCGCCGTGTTCGTCGCCGCGACCCTGGGCATCACCGTCTGGGCCGGACGCCAGACCAGGAGCGCCGCCGACTTCTACGCGGGCGGCCGCCAGTTCACCGCCTTCCAGAACGGACTCGCGGTCTCCGGCGACTACATGTCGGCGGCCTCGTTCCTCGGCATCGCCGGCGCCATCGCCCTCTTCGGCTACGACGGCTTCCTGTACTCCATCGGCTTCCTCGTCGCCTGGCTGGTGGCCCTGCTGCTGGTCGCCGAACCACTGCGCAACTCGGGCCGCTACACGATGGGCGACGTCCTCGCCTACCGGATGCGCCAGCGCCCGGTCCGCACCGCCGCCGGGGTCTCCACCATCGTCGTCTCGATCTTCTACCTGCTGGCGCAGATGGCGGGCGCGGGCGTCCTGGTCGCCCTCCTCCTCGGCATCACCAGCGACGCCGGCAAGATCCTCATCGTCTCCCTGGTCGGCGTACTGATGATCGTGTACGTCACCATCGGCGGCATGAAGGGCACCACCTGGGTGCAGATGGTGAAGGCCGTCCTGCTGATCGCGGGCGCCCTGCTGATGACCTTCCTGGTGCTGCTGAAGTTCGACTTCAACATCTCCGACCTGCTGGGCACGGCCGCCGCGAAGAGCGGCCACGGAGCGGCATTCCTGGAACCCGGCCTCAAGTACGGCGTCACCGGCACTTCGAAGCTGGACTTCCTCTCCCTCGGCATCGCACTCGTCCTCGGCACCGCCGGCCTGCCGCACATCCTGATCCGCTTCTACACGGTGCCGACCGCCAAGGCCGCCCGGAAGTCCGTCAACTGGGCCATCGGCATCATCGGCGCGTTCTACCTGATGACGATCGCGCTCGGCTTCGGCGCCGCGGCCCTGATCGGCCCGGCCGAGATCAAGGCCAAGAACCCGGCCGGCAACGCCGCAGCCCCGCAACTCGCCGAATACCTCGGCGGGGTCGGCTCCACCGGCGGCGCCGTGCTGCTCGCCGTGATCTCCGCCGTCGCCTTCGCCACCATCCTCGCCGTCGTCGCCGGGCTCACCCTCGCCTCCTCGTCCTCCTTCGCCCACGACATCTACGCCAACGTCATCCGCGGGGGGAAGGCCACCGAGAAGGAGGAGATGCGGGCCGCCCGCTGGGCCACCGTCCTCATCGGCGCGGTCGCGATCGTCCTGGGCGCCTTCGCCCGCGACATGAACGTCGCCGGGCTCGTGGCACTGGCCTTCGCCGTCGCCGCCTCCGCCAACCTGCCGACCATCCTCTACAGCCTCTTCTGGAAACGGTTCACCACCCAGGGCGCACTGTGGTCGATCTACGGCGGTCTGGCGAGCTCGGTGATCCTGGTGCTGTTCTCACCGGTCGTCTCCGGCAACCCGAAGACCTCGATGTTCAAGGGCGTCGACTTCGCCTGGTTCCCGCTGGAGAACCCCGGCCTGATCTCCATCCCGCTGGGCTTCCTGCTCGGCTGGATCGGCTCCCTCCTCTCGAAGGAGGAACCGGACAAGGGCAAGTACGCCGAGCTGGAGGTCAAGTCCCTCACCGGCGTCGGAGCACACTGAACGAACACCGCGCACGGCCGTGTCGTAGGACCCTACGACACGGCCGTGCCGCTCCTCGTGGCTTACGGGCCCCCTCGATGTCACCGCTCTCGCGTAGGCTCGGAGGAGCCGGCCGGAACCGCCGCCCGGACACCCGGGAACGGCACCGGAAAGCCACCGGGGGAGGGGGTCACATGCTCATCGACACCTACGGCAGGGTCGCCACCGACCTGCGCGTCTCACTGACCGACCGGTGCAACCTCCGATGCACGTACTGCATGCCCGAGGAGGGCCTGCAGTGGCTGGCCAAGCCCGACCTGCTCAGCGACGACGAGATCGTCCGGCTGATCCGCATCGCCGTCACCCGGCTGGGCATCACCGAGGTCCGGTTCACCGGCGGCGAGCCGCTGCTGCGCCCCGGCCTGGTCTCCGTCGTCGAGCGGTGCGCGGCCCTGGACCCGCGCCCCAGGATGTCGCTCACCACCAACGGCATCGGACTGAAGCGCACCGCCGCCGCGCTCAGGGCGGCGGGACTCGACCGGGTCAACGTCTCGCTGGACACCCTGCGCCCCGAGACCTTCAAGGCGCTCACCCGCCGCGACCGCCTCCACGACGTACTGGCCGGCCTCGAAGCCGCCCGCGACGCCGGACTCGCCCCGGTCAAGGTCAACACCGTCCTCATGCCGGGACTCAACGACGACGAGGCCCCCGAGCTGCTCGCCTGGGCCGTCGAGCACGACTACGAGCTCCGCTTCATCGAGCAGATGCCGCTCGACGCCCAGCACGGCTGGAAACGCGACGGCATGATCACGGCGGGTGACATCCTCCAGTCGCTGCGCACCCGCTTCACCCTCACCGAGGAGGGCGCCACGGAGCGCGGCTCCGCCCCCGCGGAGCGCTGGATCGTCGACGGCGGACCGCACCGGGTCGGGGTCATCGCCTCCGTCACCCGCCCCTTCTGCCGGGCCTGCGACCGGACCAGACTCACCGCCGACGGACAGGTCCGCACCTGCCTCTTCGCCCGGGAGGAGACGGACCTGCGCGGCGCCCTGCGCTCGGGCGCGCCCGACGAGGAGATCGCCCGGATCTGGACGGAGGCGATGTGGGGGAAGAAAGCCGGATCGGGACTGGACGACCCCTCTTTCCTCCAGCCGGACCGGCCCATGTCGGCGATCGGCGGATAACCCCTCCGCCGGGAGCGGCGCCACCCGCCCGGACCGTGCGGCGGGCGGGAAACTAGCCCCGGGCGCCACCCGATTCCGGTCCGCCGGACTCCCACTCCGCCAGCGTCACCACATCCTTGAGGAAACCGCGGACGCCGAGGAACGAGGAGAGGTGCTCCCGGTGCTCCTCGCAGGCCAGCCAGGTCTTGCGACGCTCCGGGGTGTGCAGCTTCGGGTTGTTCCAGGCGAGCACCCACACGGCGTCGGCCCGGCAGCCCTTGGCGGAACAGATGGGCGCGGCATCATCGGCCGCGGTGTCAGGGGAGTTCACGGACTCAACCCTAGGCGGTGCCGCCGGACCGCCGTTCCCCGGCCGTCCATGTCACCCCGTGCCGGAGAAAAGCGACGCCGAGCAGCCACGGGGGGAGCTGCCCGGCGTCGGTCTGTCGCTCCGACGGGGGATGCGGAGCGCCTACGCAGTATGTCACGCACACCGGGGTGCGGTGCACCGGAACTTCATGATTGATCTGAGGTTCTCTTGAGGATTCGGTGAGACCCGCCCCGGCCGGGCTCACGCCGATCCGGCACCACGGGGCGTTTCATCACTTTTCGGGCCGGGGGCCGTGCCGCCGGACACCGGCGCCGCGTCGAGGACCGGCCGCATCGGCGTCGGTACGAAGGTCGAGGGGAGCGAAGGGGTGTTCTCCCGCCCCGCGTTGGCGATGACCACCGCCACGTAGGGGAGCAGGACACCGAGCACCAGGGCCACGATCGCGACGTACCGTTCGACGTTCCACAGCACGGCGGCCAGGATCACCGAAACCGTCCGCACGGACATCGAGATCACATAGCGCCGCTGCCTGCCGCGCACATCGTCCGCGAGTCCCTGCCGGGCCCCCGTGATCCGGAAGACCTCGTCGCCGCTCCGCTTCCGCATCACGTCTCCACCCTTCCCCCGACACCGGCGGACCGGGGCACCTCATTTCCCGCACCGGCCGCTCCCGGACCGGACCACATCCACGGTACGCCCGGCCCGCGACGGCTTCGAGACCGGGGCACGCCCCGTTCGTGCATACCGGTGCCCGTGCCGCACGTCCGGGCTCCCCCGAGGTGCGGGCGGCGCCCCGCAGGCCGACACTGGGCGGGACATGCGCGACATCGCGTCGCACGAGGAGGCGACATGGGCTGGCTGTGGGCAATCATCGTGGGGCTGGTGCTCGGTCTGATCGCGAAGGCGATCCTGCCCGGCAAACAGAACATCCCCCTCTGGCTGACAACCATCTTCGGCATCATCGGCAGCGTCCTCGGCAACGCGGTCGCCACCTGGCTCGGTGTGAACGAAACCAAGGGCATCGACTGGATGCGCCACCTGTTCCAGCTGATCGGCGCCGTGGTCGTCGTCGGGGTCGGCGACATGCTGTGGACCTCGATCCGCGGCACCAGACGGAAGGCCTGAACCACCCGTACGACGCACCGCGGCCGGACACGCTCGCACGAGCGTGTCCGGCCGCGGTGCCGATCGGATCCGGATCAGCCGGTGACCTCGATGGCGGCGAGGTTCTTCTTGCCCCGGCGCAGCACCAGCCACCGCCCCTGCAGCAGCTCCTCACGGGCCGGCGCGCTCTCGCCGTCGGTGACCTTGACGTTGTTCACGTACGCGCCGCCCTCCTTCACCGTGCGCCGGGCGCCCGACTTGCTCGGCGCCAGACCGACCTCCACCAGCAGGTCCACCAGCGGGCCGAGCTCGGTGACCCGGGCGTGCGGCACCTCGGACAGCGCGGCGGCCAGCGTCGCCTCGTCCAGCTCGCCGAGCTCGCCCTGACCGAAGAGCGCCTTCGACGCCGCGATGACCGCGGCGCACTGGTCGGCGCCGTGCACCAGCGTCGTCAGCTCCTCGGCCAGCGCGCGCTGCGCCGTCCGGGCCTGCGGGCGCTCCTCGGTGATCTTCTCCAGCTCCTCCAGCTCGGCGGGGCTGCGGAAGCTGAGGACGCGCATGTACCGGGAGACGTCCCGGTCGTCCACGTTCAGCCAGAACTGGTAGAACGCGTACGGCGTCGTCATCGTCGGGTCGAGCCAGACGGCCCCGCCCTCGGACTTGCCGAACTTCGTCCCGTCCGCCTTCGTCATCAGCGGGGTCGCCAGCGCGTGCACCTCGGCGCCCGGCTCCAGGCGGTGGATCAGGTCGAGACCCGCGGTCAGGTTGCCCCACTGGTCGCTGCCGCCCTGCTGGAGGGTGCAGCCGTAGCGCCGGTACAGCTCCAGGAAGTCCATGCTCTGGAGCAGCTGGTAGCTGAACTCGGTGTAGCTGATGCCCTCGTCGGACTCCAGCCGGCGGGCGATGGAGTCCTTGGTCAGCATCTTGTTGACCCGGAAGTGCTTGCCGATGTCCCGGAGGAACTCGATCGCGGACATGCCCGAGGTCCAGTCCAGGTTGTTCACCATGACCGCCGCGTTCTCGCCCTCGAAGGACAGGAACGGCTCGATCTGGGCCCGCAGCCGCGTCACCCAGCCGGCGACCGTCTCCGGGTCGTTCAGCGTGCGCTCCGCGGTCGGGCGCGGGTCACCGATCTGGCCGGTGGCCCCGCCCACCAGGGCGAGCGGACGCAGACCGGCCTGCTGGAGCCGGCGCATGGTGAGCACCTGCACCAGATGGCCGACGTGCAGGCTCGCCGCGGTGGGGTCGTAACCGCAATAGAAGGTGACGGGACCGTCCGCGAGAGCCTTGCGCAGTGCGTCCTCATCGGTGGACTGGGCGAACAGCCCGCGCCACTTCAGCTCGTCGACGATGTCCGTCACGGTGGTGTGTCTCCTCGTTCACGGTGTGGGGTCGCAACATCGGGTTGCAACGTCTCAGTCTAGGCGGTCATACACCCGGGCTGACCGAGCTCATGTTGAAGTCGGGGATGCGCAGCGCGGGCATCGCGGCCCGGGTGAACCAGTCGCCCCACTCGCGCGGCAGCGTCTTCCCGGTACGGCCCGCCTCGGTGGCCCGGGACAGCAGATCCACCGGCGACTCGTTGAACCGGAAGTTGTTCACCTCGCCGACGACCTCGCCGCCCTCGACGAGGTACACCCCGTCGCGGGTCAGCCCGGTCAGCAGCAGCGTCGCCGGATCGACCTCCCGGATGTACCACAGGCAGGTCAGCAGCAGCCCCCGGCCGGTCGTCGCGGCCACCATCTCCTCCAGGGACCGCTCGCCGCCGCCGTCCAGCACCAGGTTGTCGATCGCCGGCGCGACCGGCAGCCCGGTCAGCCCCGCCGTGTGCCGGGTGGTCGTCAGGTGCGCCAGCTCGCCGCCCCGGACCCAGTCGGTCGGCGCCAGGGGCAGACCGTTGTCGAAGACGGAGGCGCTGTCCCCGGAGGAGTGGGCGATCACGAACGGCGCCGACTCGAGCCCCGGCGCGTGCGGGTCGCTGCGCAGCGTCAGCGGCAGCTCGGACAGCCGCTCGCCGAGCCTGGTCCCGCCGCCCGGCCGGGAGAACACCGTCCGGCCCTCCACGGCGTCCCGCGCCGTCGACGACCACAGCTGGTAGATCAGCAGATCGGCCACCGCGGTCGGCGGCAGCAGCGTCTCGTACCGCCCGGCGGGCAGCTCGATCCGGCGCTCCGACCAGCGCAGCCGCCGTGCCAGCTCCGCGTCGAGCCCGGCCGGGTCGACGTCCTTGAAGTCGCGCGTGGAACGGCCCGCCCAGGTCGAGCGGGTCCGGTCGGGCGACTTCGCGTTGAGCTCCAGCGTCCCGTTCGGCTGGTCGTGGCGCAGCCGCAGCCCCGTCGACGTGCCGAGGTAGGTGGAGGTCATCTCGTGGTTGGCGAAGCCGTACAGTTCACGGCCGCCGGAACGGGCCCGGGCGAAGGCGTCCCCGAGCGCCGGGGCGAACTCGGCGAAGACTTCCGAGCCCGTCTCGGCCGGCGCGTCCGTGAAGCCGGGCGACACGGGCACCCCGGCGACCAGCGGCTGGGCGTCCTCGGCGGGACCGGCCCCGCGCGCGGCGGCCTCGGCGGCCCGCACCAGCGGCTCCAGGTCGTCCGCGGTGACGGCCGACCGCGACACCACCCCGGACGCGGTGCCCTGCGCACCGTCCACGGTCGCGATGACGGTCAGGGTCCGCCCCCGCGTCACCCCGTTCGTCGTGAGGGCGTTGCCGGCCCAGCGCAGGTTCGCCGACGACTCCTCGTCGGCGATGACCACGCACCCGTCCGCGGTGGACAGTTCGAGCGCCCGCTCGACGATCTCGTGCGGCTTGCTGACGCGGCTCATCGTCCGGCCTCCTGCGTCGTGTTGAGACTGTGCTGTCCCGGGTGTCGACCCCCGGACCCCCGGCCGGTTCCGTGGTGACCGTTCATCGTCCGGCCTCCTGCGTCGTGTTGAGGATGTTCACGCCCCGGAAGAGGGCGGAGGGGCAGCCGTGCGAGACGGCCGCGACCTGGCCGGGCTGGGCCTTGCCGCAGTTGAAGGCGCCGCCCAGGACGTACGTCTGCGGGCCGCCGACCTTCTCCATCGAGCCCCAGAAGTCCGTCGTCGTCGCCTGGTAGGCCACGTCGCGCAGCTGACCGGCCAGCCGCCCGTTCTCGATCCGGAAGAACCGCTGACCGGTAAATTGAAAGTTGTACCTTTGCATGTCGATCGACCAGGACCGGTCGCCGACCACGTAGATCCCGCGCTCCACCCCGCCGATCAGGTCCTCCGTGGACAGCCCGCCCGGCTCCGGCCGCAGCGACACGTTCGCCATCCGCTGGACGGGGACGTGCCCCGGCGAGTCCGCGTAGGCGCAGCCGTTGGACCGGCCCAGCCCCGTGAGCTTCGCGATCCGCCGGTCCAGCTGGTACCCGACCAGCGTCCCGTTCCTGATCAGGTCCCAGGACTGCGCCTCGACGCCCTCGTCGTCGTACCCGATGGTCGCGAGCCCGTGCTCGGCGGTGCGGTCACCGGTCACGTTCATCACGGAGGAGCCGTACGCCAGCTTCCCCAGCTGGTCGAAGGTGGCGAACGAGGTCCCGGCGTACGCCGCCTCGTAGCCCAGCGCCCGGTCCAGCTCCGTGGCGTGGCCGATCGACTCGTGGATGGTCAGCCAGAGGTTGGACGGGTCGACGACCAGGTCGTACGTCCCCGCCTCGACGCTCGGCGCCCGCATCTTCTCGGCCAGCAGGCCGGGAATCCGCGCCAGCTCGTCGTCCCAGTCCCAGCCGGTCCCGGTCATGTACTCCCAGCCGCGGCCCACCGGCGGGGCGATCGTCCGCATCGAGTCGAACTCGCCGGTCGTCCCGTCCACGGCCACCGCGGTGAACTCCGGGTGCAGCCGGACCCGCTGCTGGGTGGTCACGGTGCCCGCCGTGTCCGCGTAGAACTTGTTCTCGTGCACGGCCGTCAGCGAGGCGTCGACATGTGCGACGCCCTCGGCGCCCAGGAGCCGGGAACTCCACTCGGCGAGCAGCCCCGCCTTCTCCTCGTCCGGCACGGCGAAGGGATCGACCTCGTACGCCGAGACCCAGGTCCGCTCGCCGTGCGACGGCTCGTCCGCCAGCTCGACCCGCTCGTCCGACCCGGCCGCCGCGATCACCTTCGCCGACAGCTTCGCCATGGCCACGGCCTGCGAGGCGACCTTCGCCGCCGCGTCCATCGTCAGGTCCACCCCGGACGCGAACCCCCACGCCCCGCCGTGCACCACCCGTACCGCGTACCCGAGATCGGTGGTGTCCGAGGAGCCCGCGGGCCGGGCGTCCCGCAGCCGCCAGGACGCGCTGCGCACCCGTTCGAACCGGAAGTCGGCATGCACGGCGCCCAGCGCCCGCGCGCGGGCGAGCGCCGCGTCGGCGAGGGCGCGCAGGGGCAGGGCCAGAAAAGACTGATCTACCTCATGGGGCACAGGGAATTCCCTTCTCGATACACCACGGCAGTGAATCACGCCGCACGGCGACCGCACCCGGGGATGTCCGGTGCCGCCCCTCGGGGCTTGCCGGGGCCCACCGGGATGCGCCTCCCCGGGTGATCGTCTGTAGGAACCCCACAGTGCCCGGCCAAAGGCGCTGTCAGGGGCCGATTCCTCGCCGGGCGGGTGGTACCGATAGGTTTTCGATGTACCAGACCGCTATCGAAAGGGTGATCCGTTGAGCCGCTCGGTTCTCGTCACCGGAGGAAACCGGGGCATCGGCCTCGCCATCGCCCGCGCTTTCGCCGACAACGGCGACAAGGTCGCGATCACCTACCGCTCCGGCGAGCCGCCCCAAGTCCTCACCGAAGCGGGCTGCCTGGCGGTCCGTTGCGACATCACGGACACCGAACAGGTGGAGCAGGCCTACAAGGAGATCGAGGAGAAGCACGGCCCCGTCGAGGTACTGGTCGCCAACGCCGGTATCACCAAGGACCAGTTGCTGATGCGGATGTCGGAGGACGACTTCACGTCCGTGCTCGACACCAACCTCACCGGTACCTTCCGGGTCGTCAAGCGCGCCAACCGCGGCATGCTGCGCGCCAAGAAGGGCCGGGTCGTCCTCATCTCCTCCGTCGTCGGGCTCCTCGGCTCCGCAGGGCAGGCGAACTACGCCGCCTCGAAGGCGGGTCTGGTCGGTTTCGCCCGTTCCCTGGCCCGGGAACTCGGCTCGCGGAACATCACCTTCAACGTCGTCGCACCCGGCTTCGTCGACACCGACATGACGCAGGTGCTCACCGAGGAGCAGCGCAAGGGCATTGTGTCCCAGGTGCCGCTCGGCCGCTACGCGCAGCCCGAGGAGATCGCCGCCGCGGTGCGCTTCCTCGCCTCCGACGACGCGTCGTACATCACTGGAGCCGTCATCCCCGTTGACGGCGGATTGGGCATGGGTCACTGATCACCATGAGCGGAATCCTCGACGGCAAGCGCATCCTCGTCACCGGTGTGCTGATGGAGTCGTCCATCGCCTTCCACACCGCCAAGGTGGCGCAGGAGCAGGGCGCCGAGATCATCCTGACCGCGTTCCCCCGGCCCACCCTGACCGAGCGCATCGCGAAGAAGCTGCCGAAGCCCGCCAAGGTCATCGAGCTGGACGTGACCAACACCGAGCACCTGGACCGCCTCGCCGGCCTGGTCCGCGAGGAGCTCGGCTCGCTCGACGGCGTCGTCCACTCCATCGGCTTCGCGCCGCAGGACGCGCTCGGCGGCAACTTCCTGAACACCCCCTTCGAGTCCGTCGCCACGGCGATGCACGTCTCGGCGTTCTCGCTGAAGGCCCTCGCCATGGCCTGCAAGCCGCTGATGACCAACGGCGGCTCGATCGTCGGTCTCACCTTCGACGCGCAGTACGCCTGGCCGCAGTACGACTGGATGGGCCCGGCCAAGGCCGCGCTGGAGGCCACCTCCCGCTACCTCGCCCGCGACCTGGGCAAGGACGACATCCGCTGCAACCTGATCTCCGCCGGGCCGATCGGCTCCATGGCCGCCAAGTCCATCCCGGGCTTCATCGAGCTCGCGGACGTGTGGAACACCCGCTCCCCGCTGGCCTGGGACATGGCGGACCCGGAGCCGGCCGGACGCGGTGTCGTCGCCCTGCTCTCGGACTTCTTCCCGAAGACCACGGGCGAGATCATCCACGTCGACGGTGGCGTGCACATGATGGGTTCCTGATCCCGCGCCACAGGCTGTGACACGGCCGCGCACCGCCCCGGACCGGGGGGTGCGCGGCCGTCGCGCGTCCGAGCCCGGCCCGGTCGGGATCCACCCCCGGGCCGCTCAAGTCGAAAAGAAGGTCGATCCACCGCAGAATGTGGTGAACCGGACTTCTGGTCAGGCTGCGGGGGAGGGAGGACGCCATGCGCTCCACGTGTCGCCGGACCTGGGCCCTGCTGACGGCCTCCATAGCCGTTGCCGCACTGGCCGCCCCGATGGGGATATCCATGGCGGGCCGGGCCGGCGCTCCGGCCCCGGCCCCAGCCGCCACCGGCCCGGAACCCGCCGGAGCCGAATGCCGTACCTCCGTGCTGGGCTCCCGGGTCGTGGCCTACTGCTACAACCCGTACCCCTCCGCCGACCGCGTGCAGCTGCACACCGAGTGCCGCCGCTGGTGGGACATCGACGCCGACGCGGCCCCGGTCGACGTGGCTCCGGGGCGGACCGTACGGCTGGACGACCGCTGCTGGAAGGAAGTCGGCGCGGCCTGGGTCACGCACCAGGTGCAGGACGCGCTCTGAGCGCCGCCCCGGAACGCGGGGCCGCGGCCGGCCCCCGGGAGTACGGGACGTGCTCCGAGTACCGCCCCGGACGCGGGGCCGCGGGCGCCGTTCCGTGCGAGCGGTCCTGCGGGGCGACCCGTCAGACCCGGTCCCCCTGGCAGCTCAACGCATGACTCACGGCCTCGGCGGCCGCCGTCTCCGCGTCCCCCGACCGGATCGCCTCGACCAGCCGACCGTGGTCCAGGTGGTTCTCCGGCCGCAGCTCGTGACCGATGTCGTCCCTGAGGTGGTGGCGCAGCAGATCGCCCAGGTCGGCGTAGAGGCCGGTCAGCACGTCGTTGTGCGAGGCGGCGACCACGGCCAGGTGCAGCGTCGAGTCGGCCTCGACGAACGCCTCGGCGTCGCCCGCGGCCCAGGCCCCCTCCCGCCGCGCCATGAGCGCGTCCAACTGCTTCAGATCCCGCTCGGTGCGCCGCGCGGCGGCCAGCCGGGCCGCCGACGACTCCAGGGTGGAGCGCAGCTCGGCGACGTGGCGGGGATCGGCGGAGGCGAAGCGGCGGTGCATCACCCCGGCCAGCTCGCTGGTGGCGACGACATAGGTGCCCGAGCCCTGCCGGATGTCGAGCAGGCCGTTGTGCGCCAGGGCGCGCACCGCCTCCCGGACGGTGTTGCGGGCCACCCCCAGCTGCTCCACCAGCTCGGGCTCGGTGGGAATCCGGGAACCCACGGGCCATTCGCCGGAGGTGATCTGATTCCTCAGCTGGGCAATCACCTGGTCGGCGAGTGCCGAACGCCGCGGGGACGTCAGCGTCATGGTGCTCCTTGGTCGGGTTGCGGAGAGTCGGGTACGGATGGTCGGGGTGCGGAGACACGTGGTGCGGAGATACGTGGGGTGGGGCGGGGTGGTTCGAGGTGCTCCGGTTGCTCTACTTGCTGCTTGCTCTACTTGTTCAACGCGCGCGGGTCGCTCCGGGTGTCCGGGGTAGCGGGAACGATCCGCGCCGTCCCGCGCACACCTCGCGGTTCCCCGGGGCCCTCGGATGTTCTCAGAGGATTGGACAATCAATCATCCCATGATTCTATGATGGAGTCATGTCCGACGAGCACCAGCCCCAGACCCGGGCCCTCAGCCCCGCCGCCACGGCGGAAGCCCCCATGGATTCCCCGGCCCCGCGCGCCCCGCAGGGCCCGGGGGCGGCCCGGCCCGCTTCCGGGCCCGCGCCCTGGCTGCTCCGGCTGGTCGCCGTCGGGCTGGTCCTCACCGCCCTCAACCTCCGCCCCGCCATCACCAGCCTCGGCTCCCTCCTCGAGGAGGTGCGGGACGGCCTGCACATGAGCGGCAGCGTGGCCGGTGTCCTCACCTCCGTGCCGCCGCTCTGCTTCGCGGTCTTCGGGATCATGGCGCCCCGCCTCGCCCGCCGTTTCGGGCCGGGCGCCGTCGTCTGCGCCGGAATGATCGCCATCACCGCCGGCCTGGGCATCCGCCCCCTCGTCGGCGGCACCGCGGGCTTCCTCGCCGCGAGCGCACTGGCCCTCATGGGCATCGCCGTCAGCAACGTCCTGATGCCGGTGATCGTCAAGCACTGGTTCCCGGACCGCGTGGGCTCCATGACCGGCCTCTACTCGATGGCCCTGGCCCTCGGCACCTCGCTCGCCGCCGCCGTGACCGTGCCCATGACCAGCGCGCTGGGCGGCAGCTGGCGGCTCGGCCTCGGCGTCTGGGCCGTGCTCGCCGCCGTCGCGATCCTGCCCTGGCTCCCGGTGGTACGGGACCGGCGCGGCCCCTCGGCCCGGCCGGCCGGCCACGGACAGGACGCCCCGGCCCTCCGGATCACCCGCAGCCGCACCGCCTGGGCCCTCGCCTGCTTCTTCGGCCTGCAGGCCACCGCCGCGTACATCACCATGGGATGGATGCCGCAGATCTTCCGCGACGCGGGGGTCTCGGCCGGCACCTCGGGCGTGCTGCTCGCCGTGACCATGGCGATGGGGGTGCCCCTCGCGTTCGTCATCCCGAAGGTCGCCTCCCGGATGCGGAACCAGGGCCCGATCGTCCTGTTCCTCGGCGGCTGCGGCCTCGTCGGATACGCGGGCCTCTACCTCGCACCGGCCGGCGGGGCCTGGGCCTGGGCGCTGCTCCTGGGGATCTCGAACTGCTCCTTCCCGCTGGCCCTGACGATGATCGGCATGCGCTCGCGCACCGGTGCCGGAGTCGTGCGGCTGTCCGCCTTCGCCCAGTCCGTCGGCTACCTGATCTCGATCCCCGGACCGCTGCTGATCGGCGTGCTCTACCAGCACACCGGCGGCTGGGAGGTGCCGATCGCCCTGATGGCGGGCCTCATGGTGCCCCAGATGGTGGCCGGGGTCCTGGCGGGGCGGGCCCGGACGATCGAGGACGAATGCTGAGGTGGGAGACTGTGCCCATGTCTCCTGTGCTCGACCCGAATCCCCAGAACGGCCAGAAGAAGCTCCTCCTCGTGCTCGGGGCGATGCTCCTGATCACCGTGGTGGTCGGAGTGATCGCCTCGGTCGCCTCCCCCTGATCCGGCCCGGCGCCGCGGCCGGGGGTGGGGCTGCCCCCACCATCCCCTAGGGGGCTGGGGTCAGGGTGAAGTGGGTGGGTCCCCGGATGGGAACGGTGCCCCCGGATCCGTAAGTTCTCCGGTATCGGAACCGGCAACCACCGGATTCGGCACCGAAGCCCCACGGAGGCGGACATGGCGGCCCCTACGCACCACCACCCCCGGACCACCCACCCCGCCACGGGCGGCGTCGAGGTCCGGCTGCCGTGGTGGGCCGTGGCGCTGCCCGCGCTCGCGTTCGCCGCGCTGATGCTGCTGATCATCGGCACCGGTGACGCGCAGGCTGCGACCGCCGATCCCGCGATCGACCGACTTCTCGCACGTGTCATGGCCCTGGTGAGCTCCTGACCCCGTCCGCCCGCGGCCCCGACGGCCGGCCCACGCCCTCCGGCCCCGCCCCCGGCAACCGGTCCGAGCCCTCCGCGTTCGTCGCACGAGGACGTCAACACCCTGCGCCGGGCGCGCCATTTCGTGCGAAGCTGAGGTGTATGAGCGTCGATACACCTCGCAGGATCGTCCTTCTCAGGCATGCAAAGGCGGAATGGTCGCAGGACTCCGACCACGAGCGGCCCCTCGCGGAGCGCGGCCGCAAGGACGCCCCCGTCGCAGGCCGCAAACTCGTCGACTCCGGGATCGTCCTCGATCTGGCCCTCTGCTCCACCGCCGCCAGGACCCGCGAAACGTGGAAGCTGGCGGTGCACGAGATGCCGCACCGTCCGAGGACCGTGTACGAGGAGCGCCTGTACGAGGCGTCCCTCGGTGAGCTCATCGCCCTGATCAACGAGACCCCCGACGACGTGCGCGACCTTCTCGTCATCGGCCACAACCCCGGCATGCACGCGGTCGCCGACGCCCTCTCCAACTCGGCCGAGGGCGACGCCCTGGCCCGGATGTCCCGGGGCGGCTTCCCGACCGCGGCGTTCGCCGTCGTCGAGTTCAACGGCTCCTGGAAGGGCGTGGAACACGGAGTGGGCAAGCTGGTCGAGTACTGGACACCCAACGACTGATCCCGCCGAGCCCTCCGCGTCCGCTGGGCATGCCGCGCCCGCACACTCGCCGCGGTGCGGTGCCGGTGTGCACGCGGGGGAACAGAGCGGGCACGTGGGAGGGCCCTGGTGCGATCCGATCGCACCAGGGCCCTCCCCATGTCACGGGGGCGTCCGCCCGGGAACCCCCACCACCGGACCTCGTCCCGGGGCCGCTGCCGCAGGAACGTTCCTACAGGGCCGCCGTACGGGACCGGGACCGCGTCAGTCGGCGAGACCGTCGGCGGCCTCGACCTCCTCGCGGGTGATGCCGAGCAGGTACAACACGGTGTCCAGGAACGGCACGTTCACCGCGGTGTGCGCGGCCTCGCGGACCACCGGCTTGGCGTTGAACGCCACCCCGAGACCGGCCGTGTTCAGCATGTCCAGGTCGTTCGCACCGTCACCGATCGCCACGGTCTGCGCCAGCGGCACTCCGGCCTGCTTGGCGAAACTGCGCAGCAGCCGCGCCTTGCCGGCCCGGTCGACGATGTCGCCGACGACCCGGCCGGTGAACTTCCCGTCGACCATCTCCAGCGTGTTGGCGGAGGCGAAGTCGAGCCCGAGCCGCTCCTTCAGGTCGTCGGTGACCTGGGTGAACCCGCCCGAGACCACGCCCACTTGGTAGCCGAGCCGCTTCAGCGTACGGATCAGGGTGCGGGCGCCGGGCGTCAGCCGCACCTCGGCGCGCACCTTGTCCACCACCGAGGCGTCGAGCCCCGCCAGCAGCGCCACCCGCGCGTGCAGCGACTGCTCGAAGTCGAGTTCGCCGCGCATCGCCTGCTCGGTGACCTCGGCCACCTTGTCCTCGCAGCCCGCGTGGGCGGCGAAGAGCTCGATGACCTCGTCCTGGATCAGCGTCGAGTCGACGTCCATGACGACCAGCCGCTGCGCCCGTCGGCTCAGCCCGGCGGACACCACCGCCACGTCGACACCGATCCCGGCCGCCTCCGTGGCCAGGGCCGTGCGCAGCTCCGCGGTGCCGGTGCCCGACACCGCGAACTCGACCGCCGTGACCGGGTACTTGGCCAGCCGGAAGATGCGGTCGATGTTGCCGCCGGTGGAGGTGATCGTGGCCGCTATGGCGGCGGTCGACTCCGCGGTCAGCGGGTGCCCGAGCACCGTCACGTGGGAACGCCCGTAGCCGCGCGGCCGGTTGTCGCCCGTGCCGGAG
The DNA here is from genome assembly GCF_030116705.1 of Streptomyces sp. ML-6. NCBI lineage: Bacteria > Bacillati > Actinomycetota > Actinomycetes > Kitasatosporales > Streptomycetaceae > Streptomyces > Streptomyces sp. ML-6. Next base: position 1,458,974 of record NZ_JAOTIK010000001.1, on the reverse strand, counting down.
ATGATCTCGGCCTGGAGCTTCAGGGAATCGGCCCAGCTGTGCACGGTCGCCCGCAGGTCGCCCTCGGTGGTGCCGCCCGCGGCCGGGGCGGTGACCAGCGCGCACAGGACGATGCGGCCACGGGTGACGACCTGCTCGATGTCGATGACGTCGACCGAGTAGGCGGCGAGGGTGTCGAAGAGCCCGGCGGTGATGCCGGGACGGTCCTTCCCGAAGATCTTCACGAGAAGGGTGGGTGTGTCCGCGCCCCGGAGGGACTCGGAGGGCTCAGGAGACCGGGAGGACTGAGGGGGCTGAGATGCGCTCATGGTGCTTCCACCGTATCGGTCCCTCCCGCGGCACCGAAGTTCCGTCCCGAGTGCCGGACAGTGCGTCGCCCCCGCTTCCCGCCCGGGCCGTGCGCCGGTCGCGGGCCGCGGACGGCCGGGTACGAGGCGTCCCCGGAACGCCGGGTGACGACCGGGTGGCCCCCCGGTGACCGGGGGGCGTACCCGGACGGTGACGGAGCGTGGATGCCACGGATCGTCCCCCGCTCAGGGGTGAATGACGTAGTTCGCCCCGCTTGCAAGCGATCTGATGCCGTTCTTCGCGACTTGCGGCTCCCGTCCCCGGTTTTTCGTGCCGACACCGTAACGATGCAGGCCTCGGCAGGGTCTTCACCCCGTCCGACTTTCGTATCCGGGACCGCTCCTGGAATAGTTCCCCACGATGTTCAGCATCCCTAGGCTCCCTGTGATGGGGGTAACTCGGGGGACAACTAGTGGGGCGCGGAGTGCCGGAACTCGTACTGGAATTGAATGGAAGGACCTGGACCCTCGATCCGTCCAGGTCGTACACCCTCGGGCGCGATCCGCAGGGCGACCTGACGATCGACGACGCAAGGGTCTCGTGGCGGCATGCCACGATCAGCTGGAACGGCCGTAGCTGGTTCATCGAGGACCACGGCAGCACCAACGGCACCTATGTGCAGGGACGCCGGATCCAGCAGCTGGAGATCGGTGCCGGCTCCGCCGTGCATCTCGGCAACGCCACCGACGGACCGCTGCTGAGCCTGGGCGTCCCGGCGGGCGCCGCGTACAACGGCCAGGGCGCGGGTGCTCCGCAGGCCCCCGTGCAGCAGCCGCAGCAGCAGGGCGGCGCAGGCTGGCCCGCCCCGCAGGACCCCGCCGCGCAGCAGCAGGGCTGGCAGCAGGCCCCCCAGGGGCAGCCCCAGCAGCCCGTGCAGTCACAGCAGCCCGTGCAGCCGCAGCCCCAGGTCCCGCACCAGCAGGGCAAGCCGAACACACCCGGCGCGGGCGGTGCCGCGGGGGCCCCGCCGGTGTACGGGGACCGCAGCCCCACCACGTTCCACCAGCTGGCCCTCGGCCGCGTCATGCGCATCGGTCGTGCGCTGGAGAACGAGCTGGTCGTCTCCGACCTCCAGGTCTCGCGCCACCACGCCGAATTCCACGCGACCCCCGACGGCCGCTTCGAGATCCGCGACCTCGGATCCCACAACGGCACGTACCTCAACGGTCAGCCGCTCTCCAAGTCCGGCTCCGCGCTCATCGGCCCCAACGACATCGTCGGCGTCGGCCACTCGACCTTCCGCCTGGTCGGCGACCGGCTCGAGGAGTTCGTCGACACCGGTGAGGTCTCCTTCTCCGCCCGTCACCTCACGGTGACGGTCGACGGCGGGAAGCAGATCCTCAAGGACGTCTCCTTCGGCGTCCCGGAGAAGTCGCTCATCGCGGTCATCGGCCCGTCCGGCTCCGGCAAGTCCACCCTGCTCAAGGCGCTCACCGGCTACCGGCCCGCCAACCAGGGCGACGTCCTCTACGACAACCGGAACCTCTACAAGCAGTTCGCCGAGCTGCGCCAGCGCATCGGTCTGGTCCCGCAGGATGACATCCTGCACAAGGAACTCACCGTCATCAAGGCGCTCAAGTACGCGGCCAAGCTCCGCTTCCCCGCGGACACCACCGAGGCCGAGCGCCAGGCCCGGATCCTCGAAGTCCTCGCCGAGCTCAAGCTCGACATCCACAAGGACAAGAAGGTCACCTCGCTCTCCGGCGGTCAGCGCAAGCGCGTCTCCGTCGCACTCGAACTGCTCACCAAGCCGTCGCTGATCTTCCTCGACGAGCCGACCTCCGGCCTCGACCCGGGCATGGACCGCGACGTCATGCAGCTGCTGCGCGGCCTGGCCGACGACGGCCGCACGGTCCTGGTCGTCACGCACTCCGTCGCCGAGCTGGCCATCTGCGACAAGCTGCTCGTCATGGCACCGGGCGGTTCCGTCGCCTACTTCGGTCCGCCGGAGGAAGCGCTCAACTTCTTCGGCTACACCACCTGGGCCGACGTCTTCTCCGCGTTCGAGAACTACCGTGACTACGACTGGGCGGGCCGCTGGCGCGGTTCGCAGCACTACCAGATGTACGCCGCGGACATCGACGCCGTCGCCGCACAGCCCGTGCACATGCCGCCCCCGCAGCAGATGCGCCCGCCGAAGCCGCAGAGCTGGTCCGCCCAGCTGTGGACGCTGATGCGCCGCTACGTCTCGGTGATCGCGTCCGACAAGGGCTTCATGGGCCTGATGGTGATCCTGCCCGCCGTGCTCGGCGTCGTCAGCGTGGTCATCCCGGCCGACTTCGGCCTGGCCCCGCCGAAGCCGCCGGCCCGGTTCAACGGGGACGCCGGAACGATCATGCTGATCCTGGTGATCGGGATGACGTTCTCCGCCGCGGCCAACTCCGTACGAGAACTGATCAAGGAACGCGTCATCTACGAACGGGAACGGGCCACCGGTCTGTCCCGCTCGGCCTATCTGATGTCCAAGGTGATCGTCCTCGGCGTGATCACCGCCTTCCAGGGCGTCATCATCTGCGGCATCGGCTTCGCCACCCGCGACCTGCCCGAAGAGGGCCTGATCATGCCGCCGGCCGTCGAGCTCTGCGTGACGATCATCGCGCTCGGCTTCACCTCGATGATGTTCGGCCTGGTCATCTCCTCGCTGGTGAAGACCGCCGAGAAGACCATGCCACTGCTGGTCATGTTCGCGATCGTCCAGGTCGTTTTCACCGGCATCCTCTTCCAGGTGTACGGCTCGCCCGGCCTGGAGCAGTTCGCCTGGCTGATGCCGTCCCGCTGGGCCATCGCGGGAGCGGGCACCACCCTCGACCTGGCGCACCTGATGCCGCCGTGGGACCCGAAGAACCCGACCGACCTGGACCCGCTGTGGGAGCACACGGTCGGTCAGTGGGGCATCAACATCACGGTGCTCCTGTTCCTCGGCGTCGTCTGCGGCTTCGCGGTCGCACGACTGCTGCGCCGTCACGAGCCGGAGGTCATGCGCAAGTGATCACGGGTACCGGGGCGGGCGCGCCGGTACCGGACGCCGAAGGGCGGCACCCGCGGGGTGCCGCCCTTCGGCGTGTGCGTGCGGCGTCCGGGCGCCGGCTCAGTAGGCGCCGTTGACGTTGTCGATCGAGCCGTACTTGTCGGCCGCGTAGTTGGCGGCGGCCGTGATGTTGGCGACCGGGTCGTAGATGTTCGACGAGGTGCCGGGCACGTGGTACGCGTTGAACGTCGGCCGGATGACCTGCAGCAGACCACAGGACGGGGTGCCGTTCTGGGCGTTGATGTCCCAGCCGTTGACCGCGTTCGGATTGCCGGTCGACTCGCGCATGATGTTGCGGTGCAGCCCCTCGTACGAGCCGGGGATGCCGTGGGCGCGCATGACGTCCAGGGCCTGGCGGATCCAGCCGTCCAGGTTGTTGGCGTACACCGGGGTGCGGGCCTGGGAACGGCTGGCGGCACGCGTCTCGGTGCGCTCGGCGACGGCCTTCGCCTTCACCCGGGCGGCAGCCTTCGCCTTGGCCTCGGCGGCGGCCTTCGCCCTGGCTTCGGCTGCGGCCTTCTTCTTCGCCACGGCCTCGGCCTCGGCGGCCGCCTTCTTCTTGGCGGCGGCGGCCTTCTTGGCCCTGGCGAGGTCGGCGGCCTTCACCAGCTTCTCGGCGGTGGAGTGCTGCTCGATGATGCCGGCCTGCACGGTCCTGGCCTGCGGGGCACCGACGGCCGACGAGAGGACCACGGGGGCGGCGGAGACGGGAGCCTCGGCCTCGGTCTTGGTCTCGGCGTTGGCGGGGACGAGCGAGAACGAGAGCGCGGCGACCGCAGCGGCGGAAACACCCGCGACGGAGAACTTCTGGGCCTTGTTCAGGCGACGGCGACGGCCGATGGTGCTGGACGCGGACATGCAGACGTACCTCTTCGAATCGCGGAAGTCCTCACGGAGGACGAAGACGGGAAGCGCGTTTCGCATCTCCGTCGGGGACGGGAGCAATTCTTAGCGGCGGCAAAATCGGGTGGCAAAGATGTGACGTACGACCCCGGGTAGTGGATCGGCGTCCCGCTCGGTCGTGCAGGACCCCGCTCATGCCCACTGATGCTGCGCTTATGTCTCCACTAGCCGACTTCGTAAGTGATGTGGGTCCTATGTGCGGCCTCACACCGGGGGAGTGCCGGTTTCACCAACCGTTGCTTCCGCAATTCGGAGTGTCATGATCCGGCCCGGTGGAGGGCGCCTCGTCCGCTCCCGAACACCCCGCGGCGCGCCTCAGGGCATATGGGGACCGAGTAGTGGGGCATGCGGAGCCGGGGCTGCCGGGCATACGGGGCCGGGGCCGCCGGGCATGCGGGGGCACGGGCGGAGGACCCGCCGTGCGCCCACGGGCCGGGCGGCCTAGTCCCACGGTCCTAATACGGGGCCGTCCACAGGCCGATACGGCGTGCGCGCCCCGCCGGTACGGTGAGGCCCATGAGCCATCGCACGCCATCGGGCCTGGCGGCCGTGAGCGCCGCGCTGCTCGCCATGAGCCGACACCTCGAAGTGCGTGACGTCCTGAAGACGATCGTCGCCTCGGCCCGCGAGCTGCTGGACGCCGAGTACGCCGCGCTGGGCGTCCCCGACGACCACGGCGGCTTCGCCCAGTTCGTCGTCGACGGCGTCAGCGACGAACAGTGGAAGGCCATCGGCCCCCTGCCCAGACAGCACGGCATCCTCGCCGCGATGCTCCACGAGGCGAAGTGCGAGCGCCTCGCCGACGTCCGCAAGGACCCCCGCTTCGAGGGCTGGCCCGAGGCCCACCCCGACATGTCCGACTTCCTCGGCCTGCCCATCAGGGACGGCGACGAGGTCATGGGCGCGCTCTTCCTCGCCAACAAGCGCTGCCCCAAGCCCGAGGGCAGCTGCGGCTTCACCGCCGAGGACGAGGACCTGCTGGCCATCCTCGCCCAGCACGCCGCGATCGCCCTCACCAACGCCCGGCTGTACGAACGCAGCCGCGAGCTCACCATCGCCGAGGAACGCTCCCGGCTCGCCCACGAGCTGCACGACGCGGTCAGCCAGAAGCTCTTCTCCCTGCGGCTGACGGCCCAGGCCGCCACCGCCCTGGTCGACCGCGACCCGGCCCGCGCCAAGGGCGAGCTGCAACAGGTCGCGGTGCTCGCCGCCGAAGCCGTGGACGAGCTGCGGGCCGCCGTCGTCGAGCTGCGCCCCGCCGCGCTCGACGAGGACGGTCTCGTCGCCACGCTCCGCACCCAGGTCCAGGTCCTGGACCGGGCCCACACGGCCCGGGTGACCTTCGAGAGCCTGGGCGTACGGGCCCTGCCGGCCGCCCAGGAGGAAGCACTGCTCCGGGTCGCCCAGGAAGCCCTGCACAACGCGCTGCGCCACTCCGGCGCGGAACACGTCGCGGTCACCCTGGCCCGGCGCGGTGGCGGCACGCTGCTGCGGATCACCGACGACGGCAGCGGCTTCGAGCCCGCGGCGACCCGGCAGGCGGGCCGGCACCTGGGCCTGGTGTCGATGCGCGACCGGGCCGGCGGCGTCGGCGGCAGGCTCACCGTTCAATCGGCGCCCGGCGAGGGCACCACGATCGAGATGGAGGTCCCCGGTGGCTGACAAGATCATCAGGGTGCTGCTGGTCGACGACCACCAGGTGGTCCGCCGCGGTCTGCGCACGTTCCTGGAGATCCAGGACGACATAGAGGTGGTCGGGGAGGCGGCCGACGGCGCCGAGGGCGTGGCCAGGACGGAGGAGCTCCGCCCCGATGTCGTCCTGATGGACATCAAGATGCCCGGCACCGACGGCATCGAGGCGCTGCGCACGCTGCGCGAACTCCAGAACCCGGCCAGGATCCTCATCGTCACCAGCTTCACCGAGCAGCGCACCGTGGTCCCCGCCCTGCGCGCCGGGGCTTCCGGCTACGTGTACAAGGACGTCGATCCGGACGCCCTGGCCGGCGCGATCCGTTCCGTGTACGCGGGACACGTCCTGCTCCAGCCGGAGGTCGCGGAGGCCCTGCTCGCCCAGGAGGAACCGGGCGGGGGAACGGGCCGGGGGAACACCCTCACCGAGCGGGAGCGGGAGGTGCTGGGCCTGATCGCCGACGGCCGCTCCAACCGCGAGATCGCGCGGGCGCTGGTCCTCTCCGAGAAGACCGTCAAGACGCACGTCTCGAACATACTGATGAAGCTGGACCTCTCGGACCGGACCCAGGCGGCCCTGTGGGCCGTCCGGCATGGAGCGGCGAGCTGACCACCGGTGAATCCGGCCACCGCTGGAGCCGGGCGCCGGTGGAGTCATCGCCACCGGCGCGGGCGCGGCCTCCGCGACCGGTCACGGCGCGGGCCCCGATGGCACCGCCACCCACTCCCCGGGCGGTCAGCGGCAAAACACCGTCCAGGCCCCGGTGCACGTCCCGGTCGCCGCAGTCGGCAACACGGCCGATGTGACCGGCCTCTCACCCCGGCCTTCGGCAGTTCCGCTCCGAACCTCCGCCCCGGCCGACCGGCCGAATGAACCGACCGGCCGAATAACCGATCAGTCGGAGGGAACCGTCTCGCCCCGTGGTCGTACGCCGTGGGGCGGCACGGACACGAGACACCTGTCCCACCCCACCCCACGGCACCGCACAGTGCGCGGGCCGCTCCGGACGCACCGTCCCGCGGACCCCGGGCGGGACTACCGCCCCCGTTCCCTCTCCCGCTCCTCCACGTACGCGTTGTACGCGGCGACCTGAGCCCGCCGGGCCACCCGCTCCACCGGCCGCAGCGCTTCGCCCCGGGCCGCGATCTCCGAAGCGCTCACCGCTCCGCCGTGCCCGTTCTCGTACGCCACCGAGATCAGCAGCCCCACCCGCTGCGCCAGCTCCAGCACCCGCACCGCCCGCGGCGGATACCCCGGGGCCAGCGCCTCGCGCCCCCGCTCCGCCCGTGCCCGGTACGCGTCCACGGCTGCCTCGGCCACCGGGCCCGAACCCGCCACGTCCAGCCGCGCCAGCACCGCCGTCGCGTCCCGCAGCGCCTCGGCCAGCTCCCGCTCCGCCTCGCCCAGCGACGGCACGTCGGCCGGCGGCGCCTCCCGCACCGGCAGACACCGCCACACCACCTCGACGTGCAGATCCCCCGCCGGCCCCGCCTCGCGCACCTCGGGGACCAGCCCGTACGGTGCGCCGAAGGCCACCACCGCCTCCCCGGCCTCCAGTGCCCGCGCGTTGAAGTCCGGCGGCCCGCTCAGCCCCAGCGGATGGCCGGGGGCCGGAAGCGCCACCCGGAACCCCGTCACTCCCAGCCCCCGCAACCGCCCGAGCGCCAGCGTGAGCCCGACCGGCCCCGCCTCGCCCGGCAGTCCCTCGACGCGGTGCACCGCGTCCTTTCCGACAATGGCGTGCACCGCGTCGTCCGGCGAGACGAGTCCCGCCAGAAGCGCGTTTCCCCAAGCGGCCAACAGCCCTGAGCGTGGTTCCGAAAGCATGGCGACAGCCTAGGGAACCGGCCGGGGCCCCGGGGTCACACGGGCCCAGCGCCGGGAGCACTCGCGCGGTGGCGTAGATTTCCCTGGGAGCTGTGCCCACAGGCACGCGACGATCTCGACACTGCATGGGGAGACAACGCGCCATGAGCGATGTACTGGAGCTGGTGGACGTATCCGTGGTCCGCGACGGACGCGCTCTGGTGGACGACGTCTCATGGTCGGTCAAGGAGGGGGAGCGCTGGGTCATCCTCGGCCCGAACGGCGCCGGCAAGACCACCCTCCTCAACATCGCGTCCAGCTACCTCTTCCCGACCACCGGCACCGCCACGGTCCTCGGCGAGCAGCTCGGCGGCGTCGGCACCGACGTCTTCGAGCTCCGCCCCCGCATCGGCATCGCGGGCATCGCCATGGCCGAGAAGCTGCCCCGGCGCCAGACCGTCCTGCAGACCGTGCTCACCGCCGCGTACGGCATGACCGCCACCTGGCACGAGGACTACGAGGCCGTCGACGAGGAGCGCGCCCGCGCCTTCCTCGACCGGCTCGGCATGACCGAGTACCTCGACCGCAAGTTCGGCACCCTGTCCGAGGGCGAGCGCAAGCGCACCCTGATCGCCCGCGCCATGATGACCGACCCCGAGCTGCTGCTCCTCGACGAGCCGGCGGCGGGACTCGACCTCGGAGGCCGCGAGGACCTGGTCCGCCGCCTCGGCCGACTGGCCCGCGACCCGTATGCCCCTTCCATGATCATGGTCACCCACCACGTCGAGGAGATCGCCCCCGGCTTCACGCACGTCCTGATGATCCGTCAGGGCAAGGTGCTCGCCGCCGGCCCCATGGAGACCGAGCTCACCTCCCGCAACCTCTCCCTCTGCTTCGGCCTGCCGCTCGTCGTGGAACACACCGGCGACCGGTACACCGCCCACGGCCTGCCGCTCTCCTGAGGACCCCGCTCCCGCGGGGCCTTCACCGACCACGGGGCCGGAGCGGGCCCCGGGCACGAACGAACACGAGGACGGGCGTAAACGAATACGGCGAACCCGGCGCGCGCCGCGGACCCGGCCGGCGCGACGGGCCAGGGCTGCCCGATTGTGCCCTGTCCGTGAGGGCCTTCGCGGTCCTACCATGACCACGTGGACATCGATGCGTGGGTGTGGTGGCTGATCGGCGCGGTGGGACTGGGCATCCCACTCGTCCTGACCGCGATGCCCGAGTTCGGCATGTTCGCCGTCGGAGCGGTCGCCGCGGCGGTCGTCGCGGCACTCGGCGGCGGCGTCGTGGCCCAGGTGCTGGTGTTCGTGGTGGTCTCCGTGGCGCTCATCGCCGTGGTCCGCCCGATCGCCGCCAGACACCGCAACGACCGGCCCCAACTCTCCACCGGCATCGACGCGCTGAAGGGCCGTCAGGCCGTCGTCCTGGAGCGGGTCGACGGCAGCGGCGGCCGGATCAAGCTGGCCGGGGAGATCTGGTCCGCCCGTTCCTTCGACGGGGACCAGAGCTTCGATCCGGGGCAACAGGTCGATGTCGTCGACATCGACGGAGCAACGGCAGTCGTCATGTGACCGAACCGCCCACAAGGTAGGGCTTGTTCTGCCAGACTCGATGTGGATCATCATTGAGACCGGGGCCGTCACGACAGCCGGCCCCTCCCGCGATCTCGACCTCGATCATCGCGATCCGTCGGCAACCGAAGGGCAACGAGGAACGATGCAACCGATCATCATCGTCCTGATCATTCTGGTGGTGCTCGTCTTCATCGCCCTGATCAAGACGATCCAGGTCATCCCGCAGGCCAGCGCCGCCATCGTGGAGCGCTTCGGCCGCTACACCCGTACGCTCAACGCGGGCCTGAACATCGTCGTCCCGTTCATCGACTCGATCCGCAACCGCATCGACCTCCGCGAACAGGTCGTGCCGTTCCCGCCGCAGCCGGTGATCACCCAGGACAACCTGGTCGTCAACATCGACACCGTCATCTACTACCAGGTGACCGACGCACGGGCCGCGACCTACGAGGTCGCCAGCTACATCCAGGCGATCGAACAGCTCACCGTCACCACCCTCCGCAACATCATCGGTGGCATGGACCTGGAGCGGACCCTGACCTCCCGCGAGGAGATCAACGCGGCCCTCCGCGGCGTCCTCGACGAGGCCACCGGCAAGTGGGGCATCCGCGTCAACCGCGTCGAGCTCAAGGCGATCGAGCCGCCCACCTCCATCCAGGACTCGATGGAGAAGCAGATGCGCGCCGACCGTGACAAGCGCGCCGCGATCCTCCAGGCCGAAGGCACGCGCCAGTCCGCGATCCTCACCGCGGAGGGCGAGAAGCAGTCCGCGATCCTGCGCGCCGAGGGTGAGGCCAAGGCCTCGGCCCTGCGCGCCGAGGGCGAGGCCCAGGCCATCCGCACGGTCTTCGAGTCCATCCACGCCGGGGACCCGGACCAGAAGCTCCTCTCGTACCAGTACCTCCAGATGCTCCCGAAGATCGCCGAGGGCGACGCCAACAAGCTCTGGATCGTGCCCAGCGAGATCGGCGACGCGCTCAAGGGCCTCAGCGGCGCCTTCGGCAACCTCGGCAACGGCGCCCCCGGGTTCGACACCGGCAACAGCAAGGAACGCCGCGAAGAGCCCCCGGTCGACTGAGGGCCGGCACGGCACCCCCCAGCCGACTGACGTGTACACACCCTCGTGCATGATCAGTGCATCAAGCACCGATCCTGCCCGGGGGGACACGCAATGAACATCTGGGAGATGCTCGCCGTCTTCGTCGCGGGCATCAGCGCCGGAACGATCAACACGATCGTCGGCTCGGGAACGCTGATCACCTTCCCCGTGCTGCTCGCCACCGGACTGCCACCGGTCACCGCCACCGTCTCCAACGCCCTGGGCCTGATCCCCGGCTCCATCAGCGGCGCCATCGGCTACCGCGCGGAACTCACCGGGCAGCGCCCCCGCGTGCTCAGACTCTCCGTCGCCGCCCTCGTCGGCGGCTTCACCGGCGCCGTCCTGCTGCTGGCCCTGCCCTCCACGGCCTTCGAGACGATCGTGCCGATCCTGGTGGCGCTGGCCCTCGTCCTGGTCATCCTGCAACCACGCATCAGCAAAGCCGTCCAGCGCCGGCGCGACCGCGACGGCGCCCCCGCCCACCCCGACGGCGGCCCGCTCCTCTTCGTCGGGCTGATGCTCGCCAGCGTCTACGGCGGCTACTTCACCGCCGCCCAGGGGATCATCTACCTCTCCCTCATGGGCATGCTGCTCGACGACACCATGCAGCGCCTCAACGCGGTCAAGAACGTACTGGCCGCCATCGTCAACAGCATTGCCGCGCTCTTCTTCCTCTTCGTCGCGGACTTCGACTGGACGGCCGTCGTGCTGATCGCCGTCGGCTCCGCGATCGGCGGCCAGATCGGCGCGAAGGTAGGCCGCCGCCTCAGCCCCACCGTCCTGCGCGTCCTCATCGTCGCGGTCGGCACGGTCGCCATCGTCCAGCTGCTGCTCCGCTGACCGACGCACGGAAGCCTGCCCCCGGAGGGACGGGCCTCCGTCACGACGGAACGCGTACGCCGCGTACGCCGCTCACGCCGCAGCACCGTCCAGCCAGTCCGGCAGCTCCGAGCCCGCGTCGGCCCCCAGCGCCAGCAGCATCGCCTGCGCGGGGGAGGGGACGAACGGCTGGCGCAGCAGCGGCATCCCCGCCTGCTCGGGCGTCCGGGCCGCCTTGCGGTGGTTGTCCTCGGCGCAGGAGGCCACCGTGTTGAGCCAGGTGTCCTGACCGCCCTGGGCCCGCGGGACGACGTGGTCCACGGTGCTCGCCCGCCGTCCGCAGTACGCGCACCGGTGCTGGTCCCGTACCAGCACCCCCCTCCTGGACCACGGGGCGTGTCTTCGGAACGGGACCCGTACGTACCGGCAGAGCCTGATCACCCGGGGCACCGGAATGTCCACGGCGGCGCCACGCATGCGGAGGTCGGGGTGCGACTGTTCGACGACGGCCTTGTCCTGCAGGATCAGCACCACCGCACGGTTCAGCGTCACCGTCGACAGCGGCTCGAAGCTCGCGTTCAGTACCAGCGTGTCCCGCATCTCGCCCACCTCCCGTGTGCCGCCCGCCCCCTGGCAGGCCCGGGTCAACTCTGGCGGGGCGGGCCGGGATGGACAACGCAATAAAAAATGCCCTGCCCCGGTCTCTTCGGGACCAGGGCAGGGCGAACAACGGGGAAACTCTCGGCTCACGCCTCCTGGGCGGGGGACGCGTACTCGCCGATCAGCTGGGCGCGGCCCAGCGTGTGGAAACGCAGGTTGAATCCGACGACCGCGGGCGACGCGTCGCTGTCGACCCCCAGCTTCTCGGTGTCCACCGCGTACACGGTGAAGACGTAGCGGTGGTTCTCCCCGGCCGGCGGCGCGGCGCCACCGAAATTCTTCGAGCCGTAGTCGTTGCGGACCTGCACGGCACCGGCGGGCAGCCCTTCGAACTTTCCGCTGCCCGCACCGGCCGGAAGCTCCGTGACCGACGCCGGGATGTCGAAGACCACCCAGTGCCAGAACCCGCTGCCCGTCGGGGCGTCGGGGTCGAAACAGGTCACGGCGAAGCTCTTGGTCTCCGCCGGGAAACCCTCCCACCGCAGATGCGGCGAGGTGTTCCCGCCCGCGAACACCTGGGCGTCCGCCAGCACGGCACCGGGGGCGAGATCATCGCTCACCACCGTGAACGACGGCACCTCGGGGTGGAAGTCGTGCGGCAGCGGCGCCCTCTTCGGCTCGGTCACGTCAGCACCTCTCCTGATCGCTTCGCTCTGTCACTGCTGTCAGCTGTCAGCCGGTCCCCACCGACCCTAGAGCCAGTTGCGCTGCCCGCCGACCTGGGCGAGCCACTGGTTGAGGTACGCCGCCCAGTCGGTCCCCTGGAAGTCGTTCAGCCCGACCTTGAACGAGCGGTACGAGTCGCTGCCCTCGCTGAAGAGCCCCGGCTTCTTGTCCATCTCCAGGACGACGTCCATCTCGCGGTCGTCCGCGACGAAGGACAGCTCGACCTGGTTCAGCCCGCGGTACTGCTGCGGCGGGAAGAACTCGATCTCCTGGTAGAACGGCAGCCGCTGGCGCGTGCCGCGGATGTGACCGCGCTCCATGTCCGCGCTGCGGAAACCGAAACCGAGCTGCCTGAAGGCGTCGAGGATGGCCTGCTGGGCCGGCAGCGGGTGCACGTTGATCGGGTCCAGGTCGCCCGAGTCCACCGCCCGCGCGATCTCCAGCTCCGTGGTCACACCGATGTTCATGCCGTGCAGGTGCTGCCCGGAGAACATCGTGATCGGCGTCTCCCAGGGGATCTCGAGCCCGAACGGCACGACGTGCACGGCACCGGCCTGCACCTCGAACGCCCCACCGAGCTGAAGCCTGGTGAACTCGATGTCCTGCTTGGTCTCGGTGTCCTGGCCCTCGACCTCGACCCGGGCCTGGAGCCCGACGGAGAGCCCCTCAATCTGCTGGACCACGGATCCGCCCTGGACCCGCACCTCGCCCTGGACGACCCCACCCGGTACGACATTGAGTTCGGTCAGCTCGGTCTCCACCGAAGCACCACCGGCACCCAGACTCGCGAGCAGCCGCTTGAAGCCCATGTTTACTCCTCCTTGGTCCTGACCCCACTACATACGCGTCACGACCGTAGTCGGTTCCCGGTACCCTCGACCGCCATGATCGAGGGCATGGACCGTACGCCACTGACACGCGACTTCTTCGACCGCCCCGTCCCGGCCGTGGCCCCCGGCCTCCTGGGCCGGACCCTGGTGCGCGCCACCCCCGAAGACCCGGCCGCACCCCGGCTCACCGAGGTGGCGGCGTACGCCGGAGAGACCGCCCCCGGCTCGCATGCCTTCAGGGGCCGCACCGCGCGCAACGGCGTCGTGTTCGGACCACCGGGACACGCGTACGTCCACTTCACCCACGGCATGCCGAGGCGGTCGGCATGAACGTCGACTTCCTCGCCCACCCCGCCGAAGAGGTCGCCCCCAAGCTGCTCGGGACCGTCCTCACCTGCAAGACCCCCGAGGGGGCCGTGAGCATCGCCATCACGGAGACCGAGGCGTACTCCGGCATGGCTGATCCGGCTTCCCACGCCTACCGGGGCCGGACCGCCCGCAACGCCACCATGTTCGGGCCCGCAGGACACCTCTACGTCTAC